>JASBTM010000004.1 GCA_030148425.1 Hyphomicrobium sp.
GCAGCTCGTTCGCGAGAACGAGAGCGTCTATATCTTCGCGACGCAATGGCACCGGCTGCAGAACCCCGGCAAGGTGCCGGTCGAGATCATCGAGGTTCAGATCGGCTCGTACCTCGGCGAGGACGACATCATGCGCACCGATGACGTCTACAATCGCCAGCCCGAAGAGACGAAGTAAGCGATTGCCGGAAGCCTTGCGTTCGAACGCGGGAGGCTTCGATTTATCATCGATCTCGAAAACGCGGTCGCCTCAGGCAACACTCTCCTGAGGCGAATTCGTATCCGGCATTCCTCCGGCGCCGCCCCTGAAAAAGCGACGCTGCTTGAAAGCCTGGATCACATTCTGGTCGAGCCAGATCGCGATTGATTTCCCAGCCTCATTACTCGGCTTCTCAATGAAGACGTGAATGACGTGCGCCAGCGCGATTGCGATCGGCAGCGGCAAAATCTGCACCGCAATTCCCGGCAGATGTGCGCCCAGGAAATACGCAACCGCCACGATCACGATGTAATGGATACAGTAGAGCGGGTAGGAAATATCGCCGAGGTAGACAAGAACCCGAGGCACAGCGGCATTTCGTATGAGCGTAACGGTGATCGTGAAAACCACCAAGGCCGCCTCCAGCTCCGACTTGTACGGGTAATCAGTAGGATGCAGCAGGAAGCGCGCAATATACCAAGCCGTTATGCCGACAATTAATGCGACTGAGGGGTACGCGCTCTCGTCTTTTTGCTGATGCACATAGTACATCAGCGCCCCGATCGACATAAATCCCAGCCAGAATCCGTCCGGTCTCCCAAAAACCACGAATGCGCCAATGATGACCAGATGGCGAGCGGGCCCGTTCGTCACGATCATCGAGAGCAGAGCGACGACCACATAGTATTTGACCTCTGCGATCAGCGTCCATGAAACGGGAACGACGGCAAAAGACCCGTATAGAAACAAGTTCGAGAAGATTTTTCCCGTCGGCGGCAATTCCCGTCCGAGAAGATAATAGACTACAAGATAAGCCAGCAGGCAGACGGCAAAGGTCGGGTAGATTCGAAAGCCGCGGGCGACGAGAAATGGCAGGGCGCCCAGTTTCCGTAGCGAAATTTCGATCACGTAACCGCTGAGCAAGAAGAAAACGGCCACCGGAAACATCCCGCTCGGAAAATACTCATAAAGCCGAAAAGGATGATCGATTGCGCCGCCCGCGATCTGGTCAAGGGTTTTTCCACCGTACGTGTAAGTGTGCGCGTCGCTGAATGGGTGCCAGAAGCAATGGCCAACCGCGACCACGAGGGCAGCAAGCCCGCGAAGTGCCTGGAGCGCGTAGTTCTTCTGCAACTCCTCTTCCCCCCGGAAAAGTTCGCCGTCAGGGCGAGCGTAGCTCAGAACGCGCAGTCAATCCAAGCCACCAATTGAATTCCCCCCGGCCCCGCTCACTTGCCCGGATCGGTCGGCCGGAACGCAAAAATGCGCCCCGACGTCTTAGGGTCGCCGGAGCCATCGCCGGCAGGCTCGATCGGCGGCGCGGGTCCCACCACGGTTGATAACGCGCCCTCACCCTTCTCGCACTTATCCCGGAATGCCCGCCAGCTCACCGGAATAAATCCGAGATAGAGCACGGTCAGGACGGTCAGTGTCTCGTAGGGATAGGTAAAGAGAAACGACACGACCCCGATCGCAAGGACGAAGATCGGCAGCACCCATTCCCGTCCGACGCGCTCTCCGAGCAACTTTCCCGAATAGGTCGGAATGTTCGACACCATCATGAACGCGATGAAGACCGTATAGACGAGCACGATCTTGAGCACCCACTGCGCCTTCGCGTCACCGAAGCCAAGCTGATCGATATAGAGCGGCAGCAGCACCGCAATGGCCGCGGCCGGCGTCGGCACACCCATGAAGTAGTTCGACTGCCACTTCGGTTTTTCTTCGTCGAGCGCCGCGTTGAAGCGCGCAAGCCGTAGCGCCGAGGCAAGCGCGAAGATCATGACGCAGATCCAGCCCGCGCTCTTGAGATCGCCTAGCCCCCAATTGAAAATCAGAAAGGCGGGCGCGACGCCGAAGTTCACGAAGTCAGCGAGGCTGTCCAATTCGGCGCCGAAGCGCGACGACGCTTTCAGAAGGCGCGCGATGCGCCCGTCGATGCCATCGAGACAGGCCGCAAAAACGATGGCGGCGACCGCGAGATCGTAGCGGCCCTCGATGCCCATACGGATCGACGTTAGCCCAGCGCACAGCCCGAGCAGCGTAAAGAAGTTCGGAACCAACATGCGGACCGGAACGCGCCGGTGACGAAACAGCGACCTTCGCCTGCGCCTGCGGGTTTCCGTCTCGATAAAGGGTTCATCGGGATCCATGGCAGCCTCCTTGCTCCACGCCGATTGCAAAAAGCCCAATCTTGACCGGGCTAATTTGCATCATTCCGAATTGCGCCCTGTTGAAGGCGTATTGCCCCGCGAACGATTTTATCCGCAGGCAAATCATCAGGCCCGCCGCGCCTCGCGTTCAGGTTCTGCCGAATGGAGATCGGCGAAAACCGTTTCGCCCGCAACGGCCCGCTGCCCGACGCTGACAAGCGCCTGCTTGCCGGGCGGCAGATAGATATCGACCCGCGATCCGAAGCGGATCAGGCCGAAGCGCTGCCCCGCACCCAGCGTGTCGCCGATCTGCGAGAACGTCACGATCCGCCGCGCCACGAGCCCCGCGATCTGCACCACGCCGACATCGCCGTCCGTCGGCGTCTCGATCACGAGGATGCGCCGCTCGTTGTCTTCGCTCGCCTTATCCAGCGCCGCATTGAGAAACTTGCCCGGTACATAGAGCGACCGGATGATCTTTCCCGCAACCGGCGACCGGTTGATATGGACGTCGAACACCGACAGGAACGTCGAGATCCTGACGCGCTCTTCCGAACCCATGCCGAGTTCGGCCGGCGGTACGATCTTCTCGATGCCCGAGATCTTGCCATCCGCCGAGGAAACGACGAGACCAGCGCGCAGCGGCGTCACACGCGGCGGATCGCGGAAGAAATAGACGACCCAGGCCGTAATGCCTGCCGCAACCCAGCCGAGCGGCGGATAGAGAAAAAAGAACAGCAGCGTCACCGCCGCCGCGATCACTATGAACTTGTGTCCATCTGGATGCACGGGCGACAGCTGATCGAAGATGGTATCGAGAATGCTGTGACCCTCAGACACGAGAACCTCCTGCGTGAATTTTCAAATGGCGAATAGCACGCCGGTTACGACACGGGTACGGCGACGAAGCGAAGGTCGCCCTTCGAATCCTCGACCCTTAGCAGAACAGCCTTACGGCCGGCTTTTTTCACTTTCTCGATGCTCTTGGCCAGGTCGTCGGGATCGGAAACCGTATCCTGCGCCGCTTCGACGATGACATCGCCGGGCTTCAGTCCCTTCGTCGCCGCCGGACTTTGCGGATCCACCGCCTCGACCACCACGCCTTTGATATTCTTATCGAGGCTGTATTTCTTGCGCAGGTCATCGGTCAAAGGCGAAAGCGTCAGACCGATGATCGCCGATCCCTTCGGATCTTCATCTCCCTCGTCGTCGTCGCTCTTGAGATCGCTCGCGTTGTCGTCCTGCTCTTCAAGACGTCCGACCGTAACTTGCGCGTTTTCCTTCTTGCCCTTGCGCAGAAGCTCCATTTCGACGGCCTTGCCGATCGGTGCCTGCGCCACGATCTTCGGCAAGCCGCGCATGCTCGAAACTTCTTTGCCATCGAACTTCAGGATAACGTCTCCCGGCTGCAATCCGGCTTTCGACGCCGGGCTGTCGGGCGTAACGGCCGCGACGAGCGCGCCCATGTTTTCTTCAAGTCCCAGCGTTTCGGCGATATCGCCCGTAACGGATTGAATCTTGACGCCAAGCCAGCCGCGGCGGACCTCGCCATATTGCTTCAACTGATCGACGACGTTCGAGACCGTGTCCGACGGCACCGCAAAGCCGATGCCGATCGATCCGCCGGTCGGCGAGATGATCGCGGTATTCACGCCGATCACCTCTCCGTTCATGTTGAACAGTGGACCGCCGGAGTTGCCTTTGTTGATGGCCGCATCCGTCTGCAGATAGTCGTCATAAGGGCCGGAGTTGATGTCGCGGCTTTTCGCCGAGATGATGCCGACGGACACCGATCCACCGAGCCCGAACGGATTGCCGATCGCCATCACCCAGTCGCCAACCTCGATTGAGTCTGAAGATCCGAATTTCACGTCGGTGAGCGGCTTCTTCGGCGAGACTTTGAGAAGCGCCAGATCGGCTTTCGTATCGCGGCCGAGAATCTTTTCGACGACCAGCTTGGAGCCGTCGTGGAAATTGATGTCGATTTCCTCGGCGCCCTCGATGACGTGGTTGTTGGTGACGATCAAGCCTTCCTTGCCGTCGATCACGAACCCCGAGCCCAGCGACGAGATCTTGCGGTCGCCGTGCGGAACGCCACCGCGCTTGTTGAAGAAATCATCGAAGAAATCTTCGAACGGCGCTCCCTTCGGAACCTTCGGCAGCGGCACACCGGCCGGCCCCTTGACCGTTTGCGATGTCGAGATGTTGACGACGGCATCCGACAGGCGCTTCGCGAGCGGGGCGACCGACGCGGGGCCAAACTGAAACGTCTCGGCTCCGGCGCCCGTGACCGCGAGCATCAGACCCAAACCCAAGCCGATAAGAAGCGCCGAACTTCTCTCAATCATCGTACAAGAACTCCAAGTCGGACCGGCCTCGCCGGAAGGCAAGCCGCGCAACCCATGCTAGCTCGCCCAACATCAAAGCGTGAACATGGCAAGGTAGCATACTGCCGGACTGCGGGGATAAGTTGCAGCCCCCGCTTATCCCCTGGCGAGCCAGACGACAAATACGCCGAGCGCCACTGCGGCAACGGCGAAGACCTGGATACGTCCCGTCGGAAAAGTTGCAATCTCTTCAACGGCTCGCC
Organism: Hyphomicrobium sp.; assembly: GCA_030148425.1. Taxonomy (GTDB): domain Bacteria; phylum Pseudomonadota; class Alphaproteobacteria; order Rhizobiales; family Hyphomicrobiaceae; genus Hyphomicrobium_B. Next base: position 4,943 of record JASBTM010000004.1, read on the forward strand.
GCGCCATTTGCGGCGCGGCGGCCCATAACAGGCCCTCAAGCACGAGGGCGACGCCCAACCCAGCGAGGATATCGCTCATCGTGGGGCGGCAGGCGCGGCAGGGGCACGAGGCTTACCGGCAGGGTCTTCAAAATACCGGAAGAATTCGCTGTCGGGAGACAGCAGCATCCGCGTATCCTCCGGCTTCAATGCCGCCGTATAGGCCTGCATCGACCGGTAGAAGCGGAAGAAGTCCGGATCCTGGCCGAAGGCGTCCGCGAAGATGCGGCTGCGATTGGCCTCGCCTTCGCCGCGGATTTCATCCGACTTTTGCGTCGCCGTCGCCTTGATGATCGTCACATCCTTGTCGGCATTGGCGCGGACGCGATTACTTTCGGCCTCGCCCTGAGCGCGAAGCTCGGTCGCCTCGCGAACACGGTCGGCGCGCATGCGGTCGTAGACCTTGACGAGGTTTTCCTGCGGAAGGTCTGCGCGCTTGATGCGGACGTCGACAACCTCGAGGCCGTAATCGCGACCTTCGGAGTTCACCTGCGCCGCAATCTGCTTCATCAGCGCCTCGCGCTTGTCCTTCACGACCTCTTGCAGGGTCGCGGAGCCGAGAACGCGCCGGATTTCCGATTCGATCAGCGGCCCGACCACTTCACGGACACGCTCTTCATTGCGGACGTTCTGATAGAACTTCAGCAAGTTCACGATCCGGTAGCGGGCATACGCATCGACGATGAGACGCTGCTGATCTGACGCCGTCACTTCCTGCTCGGTCGTGTCGAGATCGAGGATACGCTTGTCGAATTTCTCGACGGTATCAATGAACGGCATCTTCCATTTGAGACCCGGCGTCGTGATCGCCGGCAGCGGCTCACCGAACCGCAGAACGAGCGCTTGCTCGTTCTGATGGACAATAAAGGCCGACGAATAGAGCGCGATCGCACCGAGAGCGAGAACCGCGAGAATGAAAGCGAAGAACGAACGCATGTTATTTCGCTCCATCCGTATCGGTAGACTGCTGTTGATCAGTGCTGCGTTTTTGCAGCTGTTCGAGCGGTAGGAACGGCACGACGCCCTGTCCGTTGCCCTTCTGATTGATGATGATCTTGTCGGCGCCTGAGAGCACGCGCTCCTGCATTTCGAGGTAGAGTCGCTCACGCGTTACGTCGGGAGCTTTCTTGTATTCCTCGTAGACCTTCAAGAAGCGCGCAGCCTGACCCGTTGCCTCCGCGACCGTCTGATCGCGATAGCCTTCGGCAGCAGCGACGATCCGGTCGGCGTCGCCGCGTGCGCGCGGTGTCACCTGATCGGCATAGGTCTGCGCCTGCTTGATGAGCGTTTCCTTTTCCTGAGCCGCCGCCGCGACCTCGCGGAACGAACGGATGACTTCCTCAGGCGGATCGACCTCTTTCAGCTGAATCTGGTCGATCTTGATACCCGCGCCGTAGTAATCGAGCGTCTTCTGCATCAACTGCTGCACGCCTTCCTGCGTTTTCTGACGACCGCCCGTGAGGAGCGGCTGCAGGTTGGACTGTCCCACGACCTCGCGCATGGCGCTTTCCGCCACCTCACGAACCGTCGTCTCGGGCTGAGCGATGTTGAACAGGAATTGCTCGACGCCGGTTTCCCCATCGGGGCGGTCTTTATCGAGCTTGATGCGCCAGAACACGACGAACCGGACATCGACGACGCTGCCGTCGCCTGTCAGCATGAGGCCGCTGTCGCGTCCGCCGATGATGCTCCGGCCCGCGCCGACTTCGATGGTCCGCTGCTGCGTGACTTTCGGCAGGCGGACTTCTTCGATCGGATAGGGAAGACGCCAGTGCAGGCCCGGCCCTTCCCAGCGCTCGAACTTGCCGAACCGCATCACGATGCCCTGCTCGTCCGGATTGACCCGGAAGAAGAAGCCATAGAAGGCGACGCCCGCGAGAAGCAGCATCGCAATGAAGAAGAGAAACGATTTCGGCACGCCCCCGCTGAAGCCGCCGCCACCCGCGCCATTGCCGCCGCCACCGCGCATCACTTGGCGCATGCGGTCCTGGCCACGACGCAAAATTTCATCGAGATCGGGAGGCTCCTTGCCGCCGCCACCACCGCCGCCTTGTGGACCCCACGGTCCCTGGCCCCACGGACCGCCGCCGCCCTTGCGGCCGCCGCCGTTCCCGCCGCCGCTGCTGCCGCCACCGCCTTGACTACTCCAGGGCATAAATCAGGGCCTCTTTCGGATTTGAGCTGAAGATTAAAATTGTGCCCCCCTGCCTTTCGAGCCGTTCATGGCGCCAAGATGTCGCCAAATGTAAGTCATGCTCTGCAAAGGCCTGAGCAACGTAGAGAAAACCAGATTTCGCGGAGCTTATAGGGCAGCGCCCCGTCGTTCGCAAATTCCCGCTTTTTTGGCTAATCGCAATTTGGGGCTCAAGCGCGCGCCTTCAAGGGCAATTGCGCTGTCACGCATCCTGCTTTTGCCGATCGTAGACGAAAAGTGTCGAGGCGTGATCGTCTTTCGGCCCTTGCGGCAGGGCTTCGCGGCTCGTCTCCCGCCATTCCGCGGCGTCGAGCGGTGCAAAATGCCGGTCGCCTTCGACTTCGGCGTGAACACGCGTCAGATAAATTCTATCAGCAACGGAGAAAGCGCGCTCGTAAACCTCGGCACCGCCGATAACCATGATCTCTTCCGCGCCACGCGTCTTGGCCAGAACGCGGGCAAGCGTCAGCGCGTCGGCCACGGACTCGCATGTCGAGATGCCCGGCGCCTCAAACGTTGGGTCGCGTGTGACGACGATGTTATCGCGGCCGTCGAGCGGCTTGCCTATCGATTGGAACGTCTTGCGCCCCATGACGATGGGCTTGTCCATCGTCAGTCGCCGAAATGTCTTGAGGTCGGAAGAAAGCCGCCACGGCAACCCTCCGGCCCGGCCGATAACGCCATTTTCCGAAACGGCGACGATCAGAGATACGGTCATGTCATTCATCGTCGACCGCATAGCAACGGCACGCGGAAGAAGCAAATCCGGTATTTCGACTTTACCTCAGGCGACCTTCACCGCAACGATGAGCATTCGCACAGTTAGGTTTCGGTCTTGCATCCCTGAATAGGGATCATCGTGAACTGATTGTTATCGACGTATTTGTTCATCGCACCGGTCGCAGCATCGACTCCCAATCCAACGACGCCACCAACCAAGACGTTTCCGGCCGTCATCGTCTCGGTGTACGAGGGAATGATACCCACCGCATCCTGGTAGCATTTCTTCCTACATGTCACAGTGATATTCTGTTGGCTCTTGTCCAATACCAAGCTTGCGGGGGTCACGATGCTTTTGGAACCGATCCCCGGAGAGGCAAGGGTGCACGTTGCACCGGCCGCGCCGGGCGTGTCGATCGCGACGGCTTGCGTCGTCCCTTTTGTAATTGTTGCACATCCAGGCAAGTGAGCAGCGCACAAAAGTGCGTACGCTAATTGGCTAAGCTTCCCCATTCCCCCGACTCCCCACCCCACTATTTCAAAATGAGGTTAGGAGGCCTGTGCCTGCCGGTCCAGCCTTCAGTAGACTGAAAAATGAAGTTCTACACTGCCACAGGCGCCTTGATGTGCGGCCACGGATCGTAGCCCGTCAGCTCGAAGTCTTCGTACTTGAAATCAAAGATCGAGGTCACGTCCGGATTGATCGTCATCGTCGGCAGCGCCAGCGGCGTGCGCGAGAGCTGTAGCTCCGCCTGCTCGATATGATTGAGATAAAGGTGTGCATCGCCGAATGTATGCACGAAATCGCCGGGCTTCAGTCCCGTCACCTGCGCCATCATCATGGTCAGCAGCGCATAGCTCGCAATGTTGAACGGCACGCCGAGAAAGATGTCCGCCGAGCGCTGATAGAGCTGACACGAGAGACGCCCCTCGGCGACGTAGAACTGAAACAGGCAGTGGCAGGGCGCCAGCGCCATTTTCGAAAGATCGCTCGGATTCCACGCCGTCACGATAATGCGCCGCGAATCCGGATTTCTTTTCAGATCCGAAACAGCGCTCGCGATCTGATCGATCGTCGCCCCGTCCGGCGTCTCCCAGCTTCGCCACTGCTTGCCGTAGACCGGACCCAGATTGCCATCCGAATCCGCCCACTCGTCCCAGATGCTGACGCCATGCTCTTTGAGATATTGGGTGTTCGTCGCGCCTGAGAGAAACCACAGCAATTCGACAGCGATCGACTTCACATGCAGCTTCTTCGTCGTGACCAGCGGAAACCCTTGGCCGAGATCGAAACGCATCTGATGCCCGAACACGGAAAGCGTGCCCGTCCCGGTGCGATCCGTCTTTTTGACGCCTTCGGTGCGCACGCGGCGCAAGAGATCGAGATACTGCTGCATGAGGAAAGCACTATGCGATTCTAGATGGCTTCTTAAGCTAGCCCGTCGTCAGCGAGCTGTTCGGCGCGAGAACCATAAGGAAAATAATCAGAGAGTTGTAGGCGCCATGGCAGACGATCGGCGCTAACAGGCTGCCCGTTCGCTCGCGCAGCCAAGCGAGATATAGCCCAATGAGCGTGATCGCGGCCAAACCGTAGACCGAATAATTGGCGTGAAGCACCGCCCACGACACAGCGGAGATAAGCACCGCTCCGGAAAATCCGAAGACTGAGCGCCTTAGAACGCCGAAAATCAGCCCTCGGAACAGCAATTCTTCCGCCAGCGGCGCGCCGACCCCCGCCGCAATCAGAATCAGCCACCATGTCCGAGACTTCATCATCTCGGCGAAAGGCGCGAGATCGTGGCGTAGCGCCTCGGGATTGAACGCGAACACCAGCGAAGCAAAGCACGTCGCAAGTGCGATGAGCGCCACGATCGCGAGCGCCAGCGTCCGGAAACCGCCCTTCGGCATCGAGAAACTCAGCAGGCTCGCCCCCGTGACGCGCCGCCCGTAAGCATCGACCAGCAGCACCGAGACGATGGTGGCGATCTGGAACGCGAAGAGGGACGACGCCACCCGCGCGGTGATCAGCGCGTCGTATTCACCTGCGGCAAATGCGCGAGGTTCATGGATCTGGCTCCACGTATCGAAAAGAGCCGCTGCGCCATATCCGGAGGCCGTTGCCAGCGCCACGATGACGACCGCCGCAACCGACATGGCCGCCAAACCCTTCCAGGTCTGAAATCCATTGTCCGCCGGAGGGTTATCCCGGGCCTTTTCTTGCGACGAAAGGCTCACTCTATAAGGTCTCCGTGCCGTCAGGGGTTAGGCGATCAGCGGAGCTGAACCCTCGTCCAAACGCTATGCCAAAATACGGCCGACGCCAGAAGACCTCGTGCGACCCGCGTCGCCTGGACGTCACCGTCCGGTCACAGGTTTTTGAGGACAGCGAAGCCACCGAGACGGAAAAGCTTTTTTTCGTAAGCATTGCCCCTTATATTCGAGGTGCTGGCTCTGCCAGCTATGGTGATAAACGCGGTCGTAATAAGCCGATCGGACCCGGGGGCGGTACCCGGCGCCTCCACCAATTTCTGTTCGGGCCTTGCGACTCCCCTTCGGGGAGCCGGCCGCAAGGCCCGACATTATGGGGGCGAAATAGGATCGACGAAGGCGTAAAGGACTTAGCTTTTGCCCGGCATGATACCACCGTTATCGGGTCATACAGAATAGTTGCCAATGACAACTATGCTGAGGCCGCTCTCGCTGCGTAATGCAGTGCGACTAGCCTGAACTTGAAGCCCTTGCCCCTAGCAGGGTAAGGCGCGGTCCGGAGGGCACCGGGCAACAGAAGCCCTCCACCTTTCGTCTACCTGGCGAGACGGACTTGACGGAACGCCAAATCTGTTTTCAGAGGTCAGGCGGAATTTGATTGAGATCGAAGGCAGAGGCATGGCATCGGGGCCGTCCATAGATTATGCGAAGTTGCAGCAAGAGGCGATGCGCGGCGTCGTGCGCGCCGTTCTGCAACAGATCGTCAAGACCGGACTTCCCGGCGAACATCATTTCTATATTTCGTTCCTGACGCAGGCGCCGGGCGTGATCCTGTCGAAGCGGCTCAAGGAAAAATATCCGACTGAGATGACGATCGTCCTCCAGCATCGCTTCTGGGACCTCATCATCTCGGACGACCGCTTCGAGGTGAAGCTGACGTTCGACGGCATTCCGGAACGTCTCGTCGTGCCCTTCTCGTCCATCAAGGTCTTCATCGACCCGAGCGTGCGCTACGGCCTGCAGTTCGACGAGGAAGCCGCTGAGCGCGATGCCGCTCCCGCACCTCGCGCCATCGACGCGACATACGACGACGTAACCACCGAGACGCCGCGCATGAAAAAGCCGCGCGCGCCGCGCAAGGCCCGGTCCGCCGACAAGGAAGCGGCAGGCAACGCGCCCGCACTAGCGGCCGTCGAACCCTCGCAGCCGCTGCCGTTGCCGCCAAATCCCGAGCCCGCAACACGCGCCGGCGAGCAAGCTCCGAACGAAGGCGATTCCTCTTCCGACAAAGAACCTTTGCCCGAAGGCGGCGCAAAGATCCTGAGCCTGGATCAGTTTAGGAAGAAGTGAGTGGACGCATTTGCGTCTACCTCATTGAGGTAGTCTATTGAGGCTCTCTCCAGCAGAGATGGCCGATGAGTTCGGAGGCTATCACGAACGCAGTGCCGTCGAACTTACTCAGGGGTGTCTCACGCTACCCTTCGCACCGCTCTCGCCAAATGAAGAGCGCGCTAAGTAGCCGTCGGTGATCATCCCTTTTTTCAGCAAATAAAACCGGCGACAACATGGAAGAGTTCATCGCCTATGAGCAAGGCGAGGAACTCTTCCATGTGTGCAGAATTAACATCAATCAAAATTGTGGGGTGAAAAACTTATCCCCGCTCTCTCTCGCCCCCGCATACTCCTCGCATCTTCCCGCGCTGACAAAGGGCATGAGCTCGTGCCGCGAGACGTGAGTGGGAAGAGCATGTGGGGCCGCGCGGAGAAATCGGTATGCCGCGGGTTCTCTGCCTGCCGCGCGACAAGCACAATCGGGTGCTCGGCGTGGTGAAACGCTTCTTGCAACTTGGGATGCGGGGCGGATGGCGGGTTCGACGGCTCAGTGATCGCCTTCAAAAGCGATCCGCACTCATACGAGAGGCTCCGGACATATGGGCCGGGGACGAGGCGGAGAGTTGGCATGCGCGGGACGGCAATGGTCCGCATCCCCAATCAAAAAATACAAAGCGCGAGGCCGTGCTGTCCCGTCTCTTTGTTTGGCGCAACCGACTCCGCTTCGCGGGGCCGGCCGGTTGCGCATCACTTGTGCCCGCCAGCCGCCGATCGCGTTGGCTGTTTTGCGGTTCGAGATTCCCGCTTCACAGAGCCGACCGCATGCTCACTTCGTCATCCTCGGCCGAGCGAAGTGAAGGCCGGGGATCCAGCGAGAGAGTCGTCGAAGACGCAATATCGTGCCCCAAGTCGGCTCGACGCGCTCCTCTCGCCCCCTTCCCCGTCATCCCGGCAAAGGCCGGGATCCAAGCAAGTCTCCAATCGTGAGATTGATGATGCTCGTCTGGGCACGACCTTCGTCGGCATGACGGAGAACAGCCACACCCCGAAAACCACTCGACAAAGACCGCCCCATGCGCGACGAAGCTCGGACTTTCGAGCAGCCACGGATGGGACCGACGCCATGACCAAGACCCGCACCGAAACCGATACCTTTGGCCCCATCGACGTCGCCGCCGACAAATATTGGGGCGCACAGGCCCAGCGCAGCCTCGGAAACTTCAAGATCGGCTGGGAAAAGCAACCGCTGCCCGTCGTCCGCGCCCTGGGCATCGTGAAGCGCGCCGCCGCCGAGGCCAACATGGCACTCGGGCGGCTCGATCCGAAAATCGGTGAAACCATTATCAAGGCGGCGCAGGAAGTAATCGAGGGCAAGCTCGACGCGCACTTTCCGCTCGCGGTCTGGCAGACGGGTTCCGGCACGCAGTCGAACATGAACGCCAACGAGGTCATCTCGAACCGCGCCATCGAGATGCTCGGCGGCGAGATGGGCTCGAAGAAGCCAGTCCATCCGAACGACCACGTCAACATGAGCCAGTCGTCGAACGACACCTATCCGACCGCGATGCACATCGCCTGCTCGGAAGAGATTGTCCATCGACTGATCCCGGCCTTGCAAAAGCTGCGCAACGACTTGAACGACAAGGCGCAGGCGTGGGCGAAAATCATCAAGATCGGCCGCACGCACACGCAGGACGCAACACCGCTGACGCTCGGCCAGGAGTTTTCTGGTTATGCCCAGCAGGTCGAAAACGGCATTGCGCGCATCGAGCAGACGTTGCCGAAGCTGATGGAGCTGGCACAAGGCGGCACGGCCGTCGGCACCGGCCTCAACGCGCCGAAAGGCTTCGCGGAAGGCGTTGCCGAGCGGATCGCCGCGATCACGCAATTGCCGTTCACGTCGGCGCCGAATAAATTCGAGGCCCTCGCCGCCCACGACGCGATGGTTTTCTCGCATGGCGCGATCAACACGGTCGCGGTCTCGCTGTTCAAAATCGCGAATGATATCCGCTTGCTCGGCTCCGGTCCGCGGTCTGGCCTCGGCGAACTCTCCCTGCCGGAGAATGAGCCCGGCTCTTCGATCATGCCAGGCAAGGTTAACCCGACGCAGTGCGAAGCGCTGACGCAAGTCTGCGTCCAAGTGTTCGGCAACAACGCCGCGCTGAGCTTCGCAGGCAGCCAGGGCCATTTCGAACTCAACGTCTACAATCCCGTGATGGCGTATAATTTCCTGCAGTCCGTGCGCCTGCTGAGCGATGCCGCCGTGTCGTTCTCCGACAATTGCGTCGTCGGCATCGAACCTCGGGAAGACAACATCAAGGCGGGGCTTGAGCGCTCGTTAATGCTTGTCACGGCCCTCGCTCCGAAGATCGGCTACGATAACGCCGCCAAGATCGCCAAGACCGCGCACAAGAAGGGCACGACGCTGCGCGACGAAGCCGTTGGCGGCGGCTATGTAACCGACAAGGAGTTCGACGAGATCGTGCGACCGGAGAAGATGATCGGCCCCGAATGACGCTCGTCGTTGTCGTCATGCGTTGCGACCGAACGGCACTCGGTCTACAAAATGCACCTGCGCGTTTGACGCATTCGTGTCACTGCACATAAAATGGGACACATGAAAGGATGCAAACCGCATCCTTTGCGGAGAGCATTTTATGACCGCCGAGATCATCAATCTCAATAAGGTTCGTAAAGCCCGCGAGCGCGCCGATCGCGAAAAGGAGGCGCATGAGAACAGGCTGAAGTACGGACAGTCGAAGGTTGAGCGCAATCTCGCCGACGCTCAGCATCGTAAATCGCAAGCCGATCTCGATGGCGCACAGCGCGGCGGCAGCCACGCCGAAGACGATGCCGACGACAACGATCCCACTACCGCCTCCTGATGAGGCCCGAGAAGCGCTCGTTCTCGATTGAAGGCCACCGCACCTCCGTTTCTCTCGAGACGGCATTCTGGACCGCGCTGAAAGAGGCCGCTGCCGAAGACGGCATGACGCTCGCGGGGCTGATCAACGCTATCGATAAGACACGCGGAGAAGCCGGGCTTTCGAGCGCAGTCCGCGTCTGGCTTTTGGAACGTCTCAAAGCACGAGCCGCCGCTGCCCCGCGCTTGAAAGCTGGCCCATAAACTATTGACCGCGCGCCCGCTGCCTGGCTCGAAAATCGACATCCGGAGGCCGCGACGAGCCCGTATCGCACCACGGATTGCCGTAATATCCGAAGCGGCCGTTGATCGGCGTGCAGTCGCGCTCGGCGCGAGGCTTGGGTTTTTGCCAGGAATGCTTGGATTTAGCCCGAGGCGTCTTGGCCCCCGCCATCGATGGCAAAACCGCCGAAACTAAAAATGTGGCGACGACTGCAGCAACTAATCCTCGCATCTCTGACCTTCCGTACAATTGCGCGGCGCACCTTCCCACGAAGACGCGCCGTAATTGAAGTAGGTTGTGATGCCACCGATGAACAGATGCTGCGTCGAACGGGTTACGGCAGACGGCCCCAGCTGAAGAGGCCATAGAACCACGCCGCCACCGCTCCGAAGCCCGCCGAGATGCACAGGATCGGCACGATCTCGCTGATGTTCCCTGCAAGCAGCGGCGACGTCCGGCCGGCGAGGTAAGGGACGACGATAAACGATCCAATGAGACCGGGTCCAAATAGCCCCAGGATGGCGCCTCGGATCGTCATCATTCCAATCGGCTTCCATCCAAGGATGAGACCGAAAAGAGCGCCCCACAGCCCCGCCGTGATGGAATTCCCAATCAACCAAGGCAGCACAAGCTGCGGAATGAGGAGACTCGGCATCGGCCGGAGGCTCCATGGCTCAGCGTCCCAGCCCGTCCAGTAATGGACGAAAAGCCAGCTAATCGCCTCTCCGACAGTCGCCGCCGCGATGACCCCCGCGACGAAGCCCAGCACGAGACTTTTCAAGGCATTCATGGTCGTGCCCCCTCCAGATTATCCCCTTGTTCGCGTCGAACCCCGCGACTTTCTTGCTACTCCGCCTGAGGAAGCAAATCCATTGCTCGATGCTCAACATCGAGATTTCGCGCCGTCGATGTTCGCCTAGAGCAACGGTTATGCTCCGCTTGACACGACTGGCCCTATTTTCGCCCTTTGGGTCCGGCTTTGAAAGCGCGCCGCGCACCGGTGCCTTTTAATCCACGGGGATAAGGCGCCCTCCGATCTCGGATGAGATCCGGAATGGCTGCGCGCGTCGGGGGGCTGGCGCTCGCGGTTCCCTGCAGAAATCCAATCGACAGACCGCTCGAGCCCGAGGCTCGCCTTCAGCCGCTTTCTAAGAAAGCGGAGCGGACCCGATTGAGCCTTTTCCCATCAATTGCCAACACGAGGACTTCCCATGCGTAAGGGAACGATTGCTGTGCTCTCTATTGCGTTCGCCGCAGCCCTGCCGGGCCTTGCCGACGCGAGAACCTATAACGACGACAGCGGCCGCTACAGGGACCGCGCCATGACCAGCAAGAACATTTCCGGGCTCTCCGGTACATCGACTGCGTGTCTAACATCTGCCGCGCGCAACCTCCTCGCGCGCATTCGCGGACAGTTCGGAAATCTTGAGATCGTCTCGACCTGCCGTCCCGGCGCCAAGATCGCCGGCACCAACGCTCCTTCCAGGCACGCCTCGGGCCAAGCGATCGACTTCCGCGTCCCCGGCCGTAAAGCCGAGGTCGTTCGCTGGCTGATCGCCAACGATCGCTTGGGGGGAATTATGACCTACCGGGACATGGATCACATCCACGTCGACATCGGTCCGCGCTTCGTGGCGCTGAATGCCGCAAGCGGCCGCACCTGAAAGTTGAAGGCGGGCATCGAATGCCCGCCTTGTTTTTTCCTCAGGACGTCGTAAATGAATGCCGACAGCGCGAACGAACGATCTGGATTTCAAACGAATTCCATCGAGCGCACCTACCCCGACGAGCCTGCGACGATCTTGCCTTTCTCACCCGAGCAAGGCATATAGATCGCCATCGAACACGCCTTGGCTTACTCTTCGACAGCGCTACCGCCTGCCCTAAGACGTCTCCATCGCGCGATTTGATTAAGCCTCCGGTCTATTGCCGGAGAATTGATGTTTGCTTTGGAGGCAATTGATGTCGAACGGGACTGTGAAGTGGTTCAATGGTCAGAAGGGCTATGGCTTCATTCAGCCTGAAGAAGGTGGAAACGATGTGTTCGTCCACATCTCGGCTGTCGAGCGTGCAGGCCTTCAATCGCTCCGCGAAGGCCAGAAGATCTATTTCGAAACCGAGCGTGGACGTAACGGCAAGATCGCTGCCGTGAACCTCCGTCCGCTCTAAGGTTTTCGAGACCACTCCACCAATTGCGGGGAGCAGCTGCGCTGCTCCCCGCTTTTCTTATTCAGAAATCAAACAAAGTTCGGAGACCGAATGGCGAAAGAAGAGATGCTCGAGTTCGAGGGTGTGGTGGACGAAGTTCTGCCTGACGCCCGCTGTCGCGTAAAACTCGACAACGGACACGAAGTTGTCGCCTACACATCCGGCCGCATGAAGAAGAATCGTATCCGCATTCTCGCTGGCGACCGCGTGACAGTCGAGATGACGCCTTACGATCTCACCAAGGGCCGCATTAATTTCCGTCACAAGGACGGACGTCCCGGCGGTGGTCCTGGCGACGCATCCTCGCCTGGGCAGCGCACTGGCGGCGGTCCCCCGCGTCGCGGCGGCGGTCGCTAACACGCTACGATCTGTGCGCGCCGCTATGGATCAGGAGGGCGCCGCACTTTCGGCGACACGCCGCTTGTGATCCGCACCGAGCTGCCGTGCGATCCAGATCCAAGCGGCGACAAGGGGAAGAGCAACGGCCCCCATGGTCCCGGCCGCAAATCCGAGCCCTCCGCCGAGCCAGGAATAAAGCCAACCGGATGTAGCATCGCCACCTCGGAACACGACGGTGTCGATGAAGTTCTGCACCTTGTATTTCTCGTCCGGCGTCGCCAGTGTGTAGATGACTTTGATCGCCGGATTTGCGAGTGCAAACGATGTGATGCGCTCCGCGACCATTACGGCGGCGACGACACCCAGCGCCGCGTCGGTCGACAAAAGGAGCGCTCCAACCGCCGCAGTCACCGGGAGCGCCAACAGAGCCACCGTCACGCCGAAGCGGTTTAGAATTCTCGCCGTCCCGAAGATTTCGATCAGAATCGTTGCGATGCTGACGACGAGGTCACGTCCCGAAAAGAACAACACGCGCTCCGCGTTACCGCTGATCGATGCCGCGACGAGCCGCGCTTGCTCGAGGTAAAAGAACGTCCCGACGACGTTGGCGATGAAAATGAAAAGCGCGATGCGCGCGAACATCGGCGTCGTGAATACCTTGACTACGCCATCGAGGATGCCGCCGCCCGCAGGCTCCTCTTCGCCGCCGGTCGCTTCACCCGCAGGCCTCACGCGACGCAGCACCAAGCTCGCGACCATCGCCGCAATCAGCAACGCAGCCGAGACGAGCATGAGATCGACCGGCGCGAAAATCCGCACCAGGCCTTGTGTGATAAGCGGCCCTGCAAGTGCACCTGCTGTTCCACCCGCGGAGATGAAGCCATAAAGCCGCTTCGCGGCAGCGTGCGACCAGAGCTCCGACATCAAGCTCCAGAACAAAGACACGACGAAAAGATTGAAGACGCTTCCCCAGACGAAGAACGTTGCAAGCGCGATGTGATTGTCAGGGGTCGATTTCATCACGCCCCAGAAGACGACCAGGTTCGACGCGAAGAAAATGTAGATGGCAGGGAGCACGTAACGGCGCGGAAATCGCGCGGCCACAAATCCGAACAGAGGCACGAGCAGCAGCATCACGAAAAAGACGATCGTGAAAAGCTGATGCAGCGAATCCTTGCCCAGCGTGACGCCGATATCATCACGCACCGGCCGCACAATGTAATAGGCCGAGAGCAACGCGAAAAACATCGCGAACGACGAGAGAAGCGCCGCCACCTCCTCAGGCTCTACGATAACGAATCGCCGCAGCCACGAAGCCCCGTCGGAGGCCGGCGGAGAATTTTCTGTCGACATTTTTACCCGGAGCCTCGCCTGTCCCTCTCGTACGGAACGGAGGGAACAGTCACGGCCTTTGGCGCGTCAAGCAAATGATGCGGCGCAACGAACAATTTGGACGAAAAGGCCCACCATCGAACAGTGTACCCTTCCTGCATACCCCTGCCTTATCATTAGGCATTCGATCTATTTCTAGATTGTGACTATCTGTAATAGTTCTATACTTATGCAGTGCAGCAACAACATGCTGCCGTGCAACGCTGACCGGCCCAGAGAAACGAACGCTAAAACAAAGGCTTGGAACCGATATGAACTATTATGCCTATGAAATGGCCCATGCGTTCATGTCCCCAGTACGATTCGGCGTGCAGACGCTCCGCCAGACGCTCGGTTGGCCGCTTAATCCTGTTGCCTATACGACCGCCGGCAAGAATATGATCGCCGCGTGCGAGGTGTTCGAAAATATCACCCGCCGGTATGGCAAGCCCGAGTTCGGCATCAAGAGCGTGCAACTCGCTGGACTGACGATCCCGGTTCGAGAGGAAACCGTTCTCTCCAAGCCGTTCTGCAATCTCGTCCACTTCGATCGCGACCAGACGGAAACCGGCAAGCGCTACGATCCGAAGGTGTTGATCGTCGCACCGATGTCCGGGCACTACGCGACGCTGCTGCGCGGCACGGTGGAAGCCATGCTGCCCGAGCACGACGTCTACATCACCGACTGGGCTGACGCCCGTAACGTGCCTATCGCGGCCGGACGTTTCGACTTCGACGACTTCGTCGATTACCTCATCGACTTCATGCGTTTCATCGGCACCAACACACACGTCATCGCAGTGTGCCAGCCCGCCGTCCCTGCCCTTGTTGCAACTGCGGTGATGGCGTCCCGCGGCGAGCAGTGCCAACCGGCTTCGCTGGTGCTGATGGGCGGCCCTATCGACACGCGACGCAATCCGACGAAGGTCAACGACCTCGCGGCCGAAAAATCGATCTCGTGGTTCGAGAACAACGTGATCTCGACGGTACCCTTCCCGCATGCAGGTTTCATGCGTCCCGTCTATCCGGGCTTCATGCAGCTTACGGGCTTCATGACCATGAACCTCGAACGGCACATGAATGCCCACGTCGATCTCTTCAACAACCTCGTCAAAGGCGATTGCGACAGCGTCAAGCAGCATCAAACCTTCTACGAGGAATATCTCTCGGTGATGGATCTCACTGCCGAGTTCTATCTGCAGACCGTGCAGACGGTCTTCCAAGACCACTTGCTCGCCGATAAAAAACTGATGCACCGCGACGAGTTTGTCGACTGCGGGGCAATTCGCAAGACCGCCCTGATGACCGTCGAGGGCGAGCGCGACGACATCTGCGGCCTCGGTCAGACGGAAGCTGCACACGATCTTTGTATCGGCGTCCCCAACGACGAGCAGGTGCATTATGTGCAGCAGGGCGTCGGCCATTACGGCGTTTTCAACGGCACGCGCTGGCGCACCGAAATTCAACCGCGCATCCGCGAATTTATCCGCACCATCAACTATAAGCGCCTGACCGGCGGCCAGCAGACGCGCATGCCGAAGCCTTATCGGGCCCTGACAGATGCGCCCGACGTCGCTCCCGATTGGCGCGCGAAGGCGAACGGCGTGTTGAACGGCGTCAACGGCAAGCACCCGCCGTCTGCTGCAGGGGAATAAAGTCGCTTTCTCTCGTGTCGCACGAAGCCGGTCTTTGCTAGGCTTATTCGCATGAGCGACCTTTCAGATTTTGACATCGTCTTGCGATTGGTCACAGCTGTGCTGTGCGGCGGCTTTATCGGCCTCGAGCGCGACCTACGGCGCATGCCGACGGGCTTTCGCACCATGGCAATTGTTAGCCTTGGAGCTTGCATCGTAGCAGTCGGCGCCGTGCGCCACGGTGACTCGGACGGCTTCAGCCGAGTTGCACAGGGCGTGGTGACGGGCATCGGGTTTCTCGGCGCAGGCGTGATCCTGCAGCATGACAAGATCCGGCACGTGAAAGGCCTGACAACCGCCGCCGCGATCTGGCTGACAGCCGCCATCGGCCTACTATGCGGAATCGGAGAACTGAAGCTCGCGATCCTCGCGACAGTTCTCGCAATCCTTGTGCTGCTCCTCGACTATTTTGGTTCGCGGCTCTGGCCGAAGCAGGCGAAACCGGAGCCACACGAAGACGAGCTCACATCGCGCGATAACGATTAATGCGCTTCGTCCCAGTTGTCGGCGGATTTCGCGTCGACATGGATCAGAACGGAAAGCCTGATGGCAGGCTCCGCCGCTGTTTCCATGACGTGGCGCGCCGTCTTGATAAGCGCCGCGGCATCGTCTGCCCCCACCTCGAAGACGAGTTCGTCGTGAACCTGCAGCAGCATCCGCGCGGATGAAAGGTTCGCGGCCTCGAGCGCGTCCGGCATGCGGATCATCGCGCGCCGGATAATGTCGGCGGCCGAACCTTGGATCGGCGCGTTGATCGCGGCCCGTTCCAGAAACCCGCGCATCGACGGATTCTTCGTGTTGATCTCGGGATAGTGGATGCGCCGCCCGAAGATCGTCTCGACATGCCCGCGCGCGTGCGCCTGCTTCTTCGTCGCGTCCATGTAATCGCGGATGCCCGGGAAGCGCTGGAAGTACGTCTTGATATACTCGCCCGCCTCCTCGCGGCTGATGCTGAGCTGATTTGCAAGCCCGAACGCCGATATGCCGTAGATGATGCCGAAGTTGATCGCTTTCGCGCGTCGCCGCACTTCGCTCGGCATGTCCTTCACCGGCACACCGAACATTTCCGACGCCGTCATGGCATGAATGTCGAGCCCATCCGCAAATGCCTTTTTCAATTGCGGAATATCTGCAACGTGCGCCAACACACGCAATTCGATCTGCGAATAGTCGGCCGAAACGAGCTTTTTTCCATTCTCCGCGATGAAGGCGGTGCGGATTTCACGTCCTTCCTTCGTGCGGATCGGAATGTTCTGCAGATTGGGTTCAGACGATGCGAGACGCCCTGTCGTCGTCGAAGCCAGCGAATAACAGGTATGGATGCGCCCCGTCTCGGGGTTGATGTAAGTCGGCAGCGCATCGGTATACGTCGACTTGAGCTTCATCAGCTGACGCCATTCGAGCATCGTGTTGACGAGCCGGCGTGCGTCGCCGTGAAGGTCCTCGTTTGCTGCAAGATCGTCGAGAAGATTGGCGCGCGTCTCCCACTGGCCCGTCTTCGTCTTCTTGCCGCCCGGAAGTTTCAGTCGATCGAAGAGCAACTCGCCAAGTTGCTTCGGCGAGCCGAGATTGAATTTATGTCCGACCAGCTCATAGATCTCTTCTTCGAGCTGTACGGTGCGTTGCGCGAACGCACTCGACAACCGCGCGAGAATATCGCGATCGACTTTGATGCCCGCGTGCTCCATCCCGACAATGACCGGCACGAGCGGACGTTCAAGCGTTTCATAGACCGTCGCCATATGCTCGGCGGCAAGGCGTGGCTTCAGAGCCATCCAAAGCCGTAGCGTAATATCCGCGTCTTCGGCGGCATACTCCGTCGCCTTGTCGATCGGAACGCCCGCGAAGGATTTGTCCGACTTCTTCGCGCCGGGCGCATGCTCGATGACTTGTGAGAACGACAGGCAGGTATGGCCAAGATGGCGCTCAGCCAGAGAGTCCATCCCATGCTGTCCCCGTCCGCCATCGAGCGCATAGGAGAGCAGCAGCGTGTCGTCGAACGGCGCCACTTCGACGCCGTACCGCCTCATCACCAAAGTATCGTATTTGATGTTCTGCCCGATCTTCAGGATCGACGGATCTTCGAGCATGGGCTTCATCAGCGCGACGGCTTCGGCCACGGCAAGCTGCGGCGGTCCGCTGTCGCCTCCGCCGAAAAGATCGCCTCCGCCCGACTGATGGCCGACCGGAACGTAGCACGCCTCACCGGGCGCAACAGCAAGCGAAAAGCCGACGAGATCCGCTTCCGTCGCACTGAGCCGCGAGGTCTCCGTGTCGAATGCCACGCGCCCCGCGCCCATCGCTTTCGCGATCCACGCTTCGAGGTCCGCACGAGTCGTGACTGTCTTATAACGTGAGCGATCGACGGGAATTCCTCTGAGGAGAGCCGTTCCCGCGGCAACTGCTGCAGCAGGAGATGCATCTTCCGAGGCGGCCTCTTCCCCCAGCGCTTCGATCTTTTCAGCGATACCCTGCGGCCCGCTTTTGAGGCTTGCACCAACAGATACCGCAAGCGGCGGCGGCGCTTCCGTGCCAAGCGCTTCGGCGATCCGCTTCGTCAGCGTGTTGAATTCCATCGTGCGCAGAAAACCAAGCAGCGGCTCCGCGACCGGGTCTCGCACGCCGAGCGTTTGGATGTTTTCTTCGAGCGGCACGTCGTCCTTCAGCGAAACGAGCTGGCGCGAGACGCGCGCTTGCTCGGCGAACTCAATGAGCTTCTCTCGCCGCTTCGGTTGCTTGATCTCTCCGGCCTGCGCCAGTAGCGTATCGAGATCGCCGTAACTCGTAATCAGCTCTGCCGCCGTCTTGATGCCAATGCCCGGCACGCCCGGCACGTTGTCGACGGAATCCCCCGCCAGCGCCTGGACGTCGATGACCTTCTCCGGCGGCACCCCAAACTTTTCGATCACCTCGTCGCGGCCGATACGCTTGGATTTCATCCCATCGAACATAGTGACGCCCGGACGCACGAGCTGCATGAGGTCTTTGTCCGACGACACGATCGTCACGTCGCCGCCCGCATCGACGGCCAACCGAGCATATGTCGCGATGATATCGTCCGCCTCATAGCCATCGCGTTCGACGCAGGCAACGTTGAAGGCTTTCACCGCATCCCGGATGAGAGGAAACTGAGGAACCAGTTCCTCTGGCGGCGGCGGCCGCTGCGCCTTGTATTTCGGATAGATCTCGTTCCGGAACGTCTCCCGCCCGGCATCGAAAATGACAGCGATGTGCGTCGGAGCTTCCGACACCTTCGTTTCGCGCAGCAGCTTCCAGAGCATGGCGCAAAAGCCGTGCACCGCGCCGACCGGCAATCCATCCGACGGCCGCGTCAAAGGCGGCAGCGCATGAAAAGCGCGGAAGATATAGCCCGAGCCATCGATCAGATAGACGTGGCTGCCCTTGATGACCGGAACGATCTCGGCGCTGCTCGCTTCTGAAGAAGATTCAATTTTCGTCTGCATTTTTTCTCTGTTGGCCATGGCACACGCGACCGGCTGCGTTGGGAGATGTTTATCGAAATGCCTCGGAAAGTGCGTCCCGCCGCCGCGAAATCGCGGCCATTATCCCACGCTATCGGATCATTCTGTTCCTTGGGTCAGACGTCCGTTGACAGCGGACCCTCCCCATGGCTGATGTCCGCCGTTCCTATCTAGGATGCCGGCCGGCAAAGTTGCAAATCGTCGCTCTTGGGAGAGTATTGGTCATGCGCACGACCGTCAAACTCGCCGCTCTCGCGGTAACTGCTGCTGGAATGCTATTCGGCATGTTCGCTACAGAGGCAAGCGCCCTGCCGCGTTGCCGTCCGCCGGTCGAAGGCCTTGCCTCCGCCACCGGAATTCTGGGTGCCGGCTCCGAGAAGGCGAGCATCCAGGCCCGCGAAAACTGGAAGTTGACCGTCCGCCGGCTCTACGGGCCCCGCTATGCTGACTTCTATAATGCCCAGAACAAGCAGTGGGATTGCAAGAAGGGCGCAATCCTCCTCGCGAAGTGCGTCGTCGTCGCCCGCCCCTGCCGATATTAAGGGTTCAACAGACCGGCCTTCGGAAGTTGTACCCGCGAGCGGGACACCCCCGTTTTGCGTGCAAACCGGGGGCCGGAACCAGTGGCTGTGGGCCGCAACGCATGGCGTTTGCGGCTCGAGCCCGAATGGGCTATCAGTCTCGCCCGAAGCACCCGTAGCTCAGCTGGATAGAGCGCTGCCCTCCGAAGGCAGAGGCCGCAGGTTCGAATCCTGCCGGGTGCGCCATCAAAAAATCCTCTCAACCATTTGGAAATATTGGGTTCCTCGGATTTGCCAGGAATCGCCTGCAGAAATAGCGGCGAAAACGTCGAGCAAATCCCCCAGCAAATGGATTTCAAATGGCACGACCCGCTCAAGATCCTCAGCCTTCCAGGCGTAATGGCTTTGGCAATTTGTTCGCCGCGTTCCAAAGCAATATGCCGCCTTTGACAAACGCGGGACGGTTGTATTGAGCACCGGCATTCGAATTGCCGATGATCCTCGGGGAATTGCGGCGCAGAAGGCAGTCGACCGGATGTTTGCCGAACTCACGCGGTTTTGGGAGGATCGCAAGGCCGGTCGCGATCCCGACGCGAAGGCAAAGTTTGAGAACGCTGTAGCGACGGCTCGTCAATTTGGTGTCCCCTACCTGTCGGCTGATGAGATCGTCCAAAAGGGTGTCGAAGAAGTAGTCAGTCGCTTCAAGATGCTGCTGGCGCCAAAGTTGCTTGATGATGAAAAAATCGTGAGCGCGGTGCTTGGCGGCGTAAAGCCGGTGGCGGGCGGCATTATGTTGTCGGACATGATCGATGAAGTGGCAAAAATTAACGCCACGGACCAGAAGGAGATGTCCCCACACCAGCAGAAGAAGTGGCCCGATATTCGCGAGGACCAGATCAAAAATTTCATCGAAGTCATTGGCGGTGACAAGCGCGTATCCGAGGTTAGCCGGGATGACGCCAAGACGTTCCGTTTGTATTTGCAGAACCGCGTGCTCGATGATGAGATCACCACTAGCACTGCTAATAGTTATCTCTTCCGGTTGACGGGCATGTTCTCGGTGATTGACCAGTATCATCAGCTGGACCTACAGCCGATTTTTCAGAAGCTGGCCTTCAAGAAGGAGGAATGCGAGCAGCGTGAAGCTTTCTCGCTGGACCACATCCAGAATTGTATTCTTGCGGAAGGGATGTTTGATGATCTGAACGCGGAAGCGCGAGGGGTTATTTATTTGATGGCAGAAACGGGTCTTCGGCTATCTGAGGCCAGTGTCGAATTCGCCGAGTTGCGAGCCCAATCGCTCCAAGAATACGCTGACGCTGAAGTTCGGTGCGCGAGATGCCGAGCACAATGGAGCGGTCGTACCCAGAAACTTCTTGATGAAATAGCACCTTATCATTGGCCACCGCTCCTGATGTCTGCTGACGAAGCCAATGCGGGCATGAACAAACCCGGATAATCTTTCGATGGAAGTGATTTCCAGTTATCCGCAAACTCGGCAATGCGGCCTTGCGATCTGTCTCCTTTGCCGAGAATGCGGACATCGACTCCTCGATCGCTGCTGAAAATTAGATTGATGAGGAGCGCGTCAGCTGCGGACCAGCAAGCGGACATTTGGGAATTGTCAGCTCAGGGCCAGGAACAGCCGTGCCGAAGTCATTAAATACGAAATACTGTTCGCGTTCCGCTTTGTTGCAGGAGCGCGCGAGCAAGCTGGTCTCCGGCGGCTGTAAGCTGACCACTTGCGTCGAGCCAATCATGATCGGTTGCGAAGCGTGTCACATCGTCCGCGTTGCCACCGCCAGTCAGCATTCCAGTAAACCCCAAAACGATACTCAAATGATCTGGGGTGGCTTCATCCTTATGATCGGGAGGCTTTTGCACAAATTTCCTCATCCACTCGCGGTTCGCGATGTCCGCCGCTTTATGGGGCGGTCATCCCTTATAGCTTGTAACGGTAAGCTATAAAATTGCGCTCACCGTCACGCCGAAATAGGGACGGTAGATCGGTTTTCAATCCGCCAGGTAGGATTGATTTCCAATTGCGTGCGGAATGCGCGCACGCGGGCTGCAGAAATCAGCTGCATCGATTTTGGTTGCAGTCGGACTAACTGGACCAAGAGTTCTCATCTTTTCTCAACGGCGCACCGTTTGAGAAGCTGATTTGATTGCTTTTTCTATGGCGCGCCGGAGATCATGAAGATGAGGTCAGCGGAAGCGGCTTCGATCGGTAGCGAGGACCGCCTAGGGCCAATTGTGTTGAAGAACCCCGCTGAGGGAGCCAGCGAATAATGATTCCGTCTACAAGGGCAGCGGCCGAGGCTGGCGACGATAGGGCGGAGGACGCGGGTCCGCCGCCTTAATCATTTATGATACACGTGCCGTCGGTGGATACGATGCGATCGCTTTCGATACGACGGGCAATATTTGCTGTGCGTGCCGCTGGAGCATCCGTAACGGCGCAGAAGGTCCCTATCATACTCACTTGTGGGGCCGCCCGCGCGTGCATTGGCCCGTGCCGGCTCAAGATCGATCGCACCGCTCAATGAACCTGCGGCGACCTCCGGCGATCCTAAGGCCAACGAAAGTGATCCAATAAGGGCGAAAAACTTTGGACGCATGGCGAACCACCTTTGCATCCCCGGAGGTCAAGCGTATCACAGCATTGATCGTCGGTGTGGCAAAATGGAATTTCGGTTAAACTAGCTGTCGCCTGAGACAACGGATTGCCTTGTGACCAGCGCGCCAAGCCACGTCGCTTCAGAAGTTTTAAAGGACGGAACGGCCGTCACCATTCGTGCGATCGAGAAAAGTGATAGGGAAAGCGTTCTCGCCGTATTCGGAGATCTTGATCCGGAATCGATCTACACGCGCTTTTTTACTTGTAAGTCATCGCTTACGGAGACAGAGCTTTCGGCACTTACAGAGGTTGATCCCGATCGAACGGTCGCTCTGGTGGCCTCGGTCGCAAGCGAAGCAGGGGAAAAGCTGGTAGGCGGCGGACGGTACATTTGCGATGCTTCGCATCGAACCGCTGAGCTGGCATTTGTAACGAGCACGCATTATCGCGGCCGAGGAATCGCAGGCATTATATTGAAACATCTCGTCCAGATTGGCCGGGAGCGCGGAATCAGGATATTCGAAGCAGACGTCTTGGCGCAAAATCCCGCAATGCTCGCCGCATTTCGCGGGAGCGGTTTAGAGATGAAGACGCTATCGAACGGGAACGTCGTTCACGTGACGATTTTTCCACCCCTGACTTAGTCGCGTGTTCAGTAAGCAAAGTCCGCGTGAATCTCCGATGGCAGCCGTGTTCTCAGAATGCAATGATCGAGGCAGCGAACTCGCAATGCTTTAGACTAAGCATTGGAGACGGAAATGAAGACCATTTCCCTGAGTGAAGCGGTCAACTGATCGACAGTTATCAAGGATCGAAGGCATCGCCGCCAGATGCGGCTCATTAATCTGTGCGCCACATCCGTCATCGACTGACTTTCACAACGACAAATTTTTCCCAAATCGGGCGGTTCGGCGAGCGATAAGCCAAAAAGCTATACCGTCTATCAGTGCTTGCGGTCGCTATATTGCACTGCCGTTGTGGCGATCCGGCCGCCAACCTTTGAGCGCATGCGCTAACTCTGTGAAAAATAATTCGTGGCACCACATCGCAAAACGGTAGTGATCCATGCCAAAATAGCACGTCGAGAAAAATCGGTGCTCAGTGGGTAGGTGTCAGATGCTGTCATCATATCGCATACCCGGGCTATTGTTGCCATTCGTCGTGAGTGCAACGCTCTTCGTGCCTCCGATGTTCGAAGCTGTTCAAGCCAGTCAGTTTAACATTCCGCATAGTTGGGCCGCGGCAGCGACTAAGTCTATCGCGGAGCCAGTGCGCCGCGGTGGTCGTGGCGGCGGGTTTCGTGGCCGTGGCGGCGGCTTCAATCGTGGTGGTTTCGCGCGGCGTGGCGCCTATCGCAGCGTCGCTCGTCGTGGAGTTTATCGTGGAGTTGCGCGCCGCAATATTTATCGCGGCGTCGCCGCCGGAGCGATTGTGGGTCGCCGTTACTATGGCGGAGTCTATTATGGTCATAGACGTCGCTATTGGCGTGGTCGCTGGTGGCCGTATGGCGTCGGCTCATGCTGGCGCATAACGCCTGACGGCTACTACGTCTGGATCTGCGGCTGATCATTAAGCGCGTTTCAGACAACGCACATTGTAAGACGCGTTCATTCAAACGAGGCGGCTGGATTTCTCCCAGTCGCCGGTGCACGCAATTCGATCGATAAGTTGCCCTTTGCAAGCATCGGAAATTTCATCTCTCAGCGGCGAGCGCTGTCGTGAAGTCCCATTGAGCCGGTTCCGAGGCTTGTAAGGTGACCTTTGCATGCGGACAGGAATCGATAGGAGAAAAGGATGATCAAAGTATTCTGTGTTGCTGCCATTGCTGTGACGCTAGGCGCGTCCGCCCAAGCTTTACCCCGCGCTTCTCTTCTTCAATCAAACACCATAACGACGCAAGTGGCGTATGGGTGCGGCGTCGGTCGCACTCGAGTTAACGGTGTCTGTGTATCGAGGCGAAACATCCGCGGAGTTCGCAGATGTGTTTTGTGGGGCGTTGGTCGCGTCTGCCGCAGGTGGCGGTGGTATTAGCGCTTCAAGCGTGGCGCTTCGCCTTTCATGAAACAAATTGCGTCGCGCGGATCTGCCGATTCGCGTTAGCGACGGTGCGCTTAACTTGTCTTCGGGTGATGCGAATCCAGCCAATAAACTTCGGCAGATGACCCCGTGGCGAGCGACGACCTCACCGACAGCGACGACGAGTTCCGCGTGGCCGGGCGGCACATCATGTCGATGTTTTCACAACTTGAACCGACGTGGCTCGTTAAGAAGCTGACGTCCTATAAGATGACGCTACGTTGATGGGCAGCGGACTTCCGCTTCAGAGCGCCCGCAACGGTTAATTGGCACGCTTTCTCTTCAAATTGACATTTACGGGATCGGGCTAGACCCACGTCCGCTTGGGGTCATAAGCACTCATCAATGTTGCGGCGATTTTGACGGGTCTTCATCGTTTAGCGGACAAAGTTTGCGACCGGGTCTTGGTCGCCGATCACATGCCTGCTGACTTCTGCTGGGACATCTAAGTTGGCTTATGTCAACGTCAGTTCATCGAGGCTCTATTGACGTGATTGTAGAAGCGCTCGACCTGAACCAAAAGAAAGCACGACGTCCGCTATCTCTACAAAGCCGACCGAGGAGGTGGCTCGCGGGATTCGCACAAATTTCATAAGAACAGTTTTTCAAGCGGTTTCTGACTCGAGTTCCGTTCCGCAGAGAAAGTGGAAGTGTCGTCGTCGAGAGGCGATCTCATTACTATTATAAACATCCCGCCAGAAAGACCTCCATCAGCGCACATCCAGCACAATCAGCGACGAGCAGATACCAAGAACCCGGCGCTTAATTCCTTCCGCCGAAAGGCGAAGCGACCAGTTTACATCCGCTACAAACGTCTAGATGAGCTGACAAAACGTTCTGCACCTGACGAATCTCAGTCGCCAGCACCGAGTTTGCGCACATTTTGGTAGTTGACCGAGCGCACAAATGATGTTCTCCGAAAAGCCATCCTAGATGGACGGAAGCATGCAAGCGGGGCCGAATCCTCTTTCTATCTTACTCATTGATGAAAATCGATTGCGCGCCTCCGTTATCGAGGCCGGGCTACGAGAAGGGGGCTATGCCAATCTGACGATCGTGCACGACGTCGTCGGAATTGCTCGCCGCATTGAGGAGGTCCAACCCGACGTCATTGTGATCGACCTCGGGAACCCCAACCGCGATATGCTCGAAAACATGTTCCAGCTATCGCGCGCCGTCAAACGTCCGATTGCGATGTTCGTCGATCGCTCTGACAGCGCTTCGATCGCGGCAGCCGTCGATGCCGGGGTCTCTGCCTATGTTGTCGACGGCCTGAAACAAGAGCGCGTCAAGCCGATTCTCGACATGGCGATAAGCCGATTCAATGCTTTCTCGCGCATGGCACGAGAACTTGAAGAAGCGCGCTCAGAGCTTGAAAATCGTAAGCTGATTGATCGGGCCAAAGGCATCCTGATGTCGACGCGGGGCCTATCCGAGCAGCAGGCCTATGCGCTGCTGCGTAAGACCGCCATGAACCAGAACCGCAAACTTTCGGAGATCGCTGAAAGTTTGATTACGGCCGCCGGTCTCCTGGCGCCACCCGACGAGGAATCGTGACGATGAGCGGCACCAATCAAATCACCGCAGGCTTCATGCCGCTCCTCGACAGCGCCGTACTTGTTATCGCTAAGGAAATGGGCTTCGCAGAAGCCGAGGGCATTGATCTAACATTGGTGCGCGAAACCTCATGGGCGAACATCCGCGACCGTTTGGCCGTCGGTCATTTCCAGATTGCCCATGTCCTGGCCCCAATGCCCATCGCATGCAATCTCGGCCTGACACCCTTGGCCGTTCCCACCATCGTACCGATGGCGCTCGGTCTCGGCGGCAACGCGGTCACGGTGTCGAATGCACTCTGGGATGTCATGTCCGCGCACGGCGCGAAAGCCGGTTTCGATCCGGCGAAAAGCGGCGGCGCGTTGAAAGAGGCCGTCGAGGAACGCGCCGCCAAGGGCAAGCCGCCGTTGCGCTTCGCCGTGGTTCATCCGTACTCGGGCCACAACTATGAGCTTCGCTATTGGCTGGCGGCTTGCGGCATTGATCCGTCGCGCGATATCGAGATTATCATCGTTCCCCCCCCCTTGATGGTGGATGCCTTGATGAGCGGTACCATCGACGGATATTGCGTCGGTGAGCCTTGGAACACGGCCGCTGCCCTGCTCGGAAAAGGACACATAGTCACCGTCAAGTCGGAGATCTGGAGATCAAGTCCCGAAAAGGTTCTTGGTGTTAGCGCGCACTGGGCTGACGGCAATTCCGATCAGCTTTTTGCTCTGCTGCGCGCGCTTTGCAAATCCGCGGAATGGTGTGGAAAGGCCGCCAACCGCGAACAGCTCGCCGGAATTCTCGCTGCGAAAGCATATGTTGCGCAGCCGACGGCGTGGATGCTACCCGCCCTCCGAGACGAGCTTCCGACAGGCCCGGACAGCGCCCGTGCCGTCGCGAACTTCTTCACGCCGTTTGCAAATGCCGCGACGTTTCCGTGGAAGAGTCACGCGCTCTGGTTCTATTCACAGATGGTCCGCTGGGGACAGGTGCAGCACAACGCCGAGAACGCGCGCATCGCTCGCGAGACCTATCGCCCCGATATTTACCGTGCGGCGCTTAAGCCCTTCGGAATTGCGCTTCCAGTGGCGAACGCCAAGGTCGAAGGCGCGCTGACCGCCGCGACTCCCGTTGGCTCGGCAGGCGCGAGTCTCGTGCTCGGGCCGGATGGTTTCTTCGACGGCGGCTTATTCGATCCCGATAAGCTTGACGCTTATATCGATAGCCAAAAGTCCTGATTCCCCATTCAGCCCCAAAGCGCACTGCACAAAATTTGCGCGGCCAATGGCCAATTTTGCTAAATGTTTGGCCTTGCCAATCAATCGCTGCAGCCGTTAGCTGACCGAACTCTGACAGAGTTGAATGTGTGTTTCTCAACTCTCCTAAGAAGCTGAAATTTCGCTCTTAGGATTTCTATCGCGTCCAATGGCGGGCGCTCCTCACAGGCAAAGCTGCCGATCAAGCCTTCTTACCCTCATCGACAGGGTGCGAGCGCTTGGCCGGCAGCTTTTTTGTTTTTTCGCGCGACGACCGGGAGCATTCGATGCGCACACAAGAAAGTTCCGTCCTCACACTATCCACCCCCGAGGGGCGCGCCCTTTGGATTTCGACGATCGCGTTCACGGCCTGCTTCGCAGTCTGGACCATCTTCGCGATCATCGGCATTCGTATCAAAGAACAACTCGGATTGAACGAAGCCGAATTCGGCCTCCTCGCAGGCACGCCGATCCTTACCGGATCTTTGGCGCGCGTCTTCCTCGGCGTCTGGACGGATCGCTACGGCGGCCGGCTTGTCTTCACGCTGAATATGCTCGCTGCGGCCGTCGCGACCGCACTTCTCGTCTTCGCTCACACGTATCCGCAAATGCTGGTGGCGGCGCTTGGAGTCGGCTTGGCAGGTGGCTCATTCGCGGTCGGAATTGCCTATGTTTCGCGCTTTTTCCAATCGCGACAGCAGGGCACCGTGCTCGGTATTTTCGGAGCCGGTAACGTCGGTGCCGCAGTCACGAAGTTTATCGCTCCGTTCGTGCTCGTCGCGTGGGGTTGGCACGCTGTCGCCCTGATATGGGCGGCAATCCTGGCCGTTATGGCGGTCGTGTTCTGGTTCACGACAACTGACGACCCTGCCCTCGTGGAACGCCGGCGAACGGGTGCTGCTCCCAAGGCCTACGGGATGGAATTCGCACCGCTGAAGGACATTCGCGTCTGGCGTTTCTCGCTGTATTATTTCTTCGCGTTCGGCGCCTTCGTCGCTCTCGCCTTGTGGCTGCCGCGCTACCTGATCGGCGTCTACGGCTTCGACATCGAAACCGCCGGCATGATCGCTGCGGCCTACTCCATTCCAGCCAGCATCTTCCGTGCTTACGGCGGCGTCCTGTCGGACCGCATCGGTGCTCGCGCCGTCATGTACTGGTGCTTCGGCGTATCCGCCATCGCGACATTGGCACTGTCGCTGCCCACTGCCGATTATGTCGTCCACGGTACGCACGGACCGATCACGGCGCACTTTGAAATCAGCCCCGTACTTTTTGTCGGCATCGCCTTCGTGCTCGGTTTCTTCATGAGCATCGGCAAGGCCGCGGTCTACAAGCACGTCGCATCCTATTACCCGGACAACGTCGGCTCGGTCGGCGGGCTTGTCGGCATGATCGGCGGCCTCGGCGGTTTCATTCTGCCGATCGCATTCGGCATTCTCAATCAAGCCACCGGACTTTGGACCAGCTGCTTCATGCTGCTCTTCGTAATTGTCGTAACGCTGCTCGTCTGGATGCACCTCTCCATCCGCAGCATGGAAAAGGGCGCGCCGAAAGCTTCGGGATCAGACAAGGCTCTCGCCCATATTGGAGGCCAGGCATGACCCCGCATGATATCGCACGAGTTCAAACATCGTCTGCGAAAACCGCGCCGATAGCGGACGCCGCCGAAAAAGACGCAAGCGCAGTCACTAAGACAGAAAGACTCGTCATCGTCGGCAATGGCATGGCGCCGGGCCGGATGCTTGAGCATTTGTTCGAGCGCGCGCCCGGACGCTACACGGTCACGATCTTCAACGCTGAACCGCGCGTCAATTACGATCGCATCATGCTGTCGCCGGTGCTCTCAGGCGAAAAGAGCTACGAGCAAATCATCATTCACGGCGACGGTTGGTACATCAAGAACGGCATCACGCTCTACAAGGGCCACAAGATCGTATCGATCGATCGGGACGCCAAGACCGTGACGTCGGATCGCGGCGTTGTAGAACCCTACGACAAGCTCGTGATCGCGACAGGCTCGGTGCCGTTCATTCTGCCGGTACCGGGCAACAACCTCGCGGGCGTCTTGAGCTATCGCGATCTCGACGACGTCAACGCCATGTTGCTCGCGGCGCAATCCCGCACAAAAGCCATCGTCATCGGCGGCGGACTGCTCGGACTTGAAGCCGCTGCGGGTCTCGAAGCTCAGGGCATGGACGTCACTGTGCTGCATCTGATGCCGACGCTGATGGAGCGCCAACTCGATCCGGCGGCCGGGTATCTGCTGCAGAAAGCCATAGAAGACCGCGGCATTAAAGTCATCTGCAAGGCCAGTACGAAAGCAATCATCGGGGAAAAGAAAGTCGAAGGCGTCGAGCTTGCCGACGGCCGCCTCATTCCAGCGACGCTCGTCGTCATGGCCGCCGGCATCAAGCCGAATGCAGGCCTCGCGAAAGACGCAGGCCTCTCATCCAACCGGGGCATCGTCGTCGATGCCGGAATGCGAACTACGGACCCGAACATCTTCGCGGTCGGTGAGTGCGCCGAAGTTGGAGGCCACGTCTACGGCCTCGTCGCACCGCTCTACGAAATGGCTCGGGTCGCCGCCGAGCACCTTGTCGATTCATCCAGCACCGCAGCCTTCGTCCACAGCGATACGCCGACGAAGCTGAAAGTCACCGGCATCGATCTTTTCTCCATCGGGGATTTCGCTGACGGCGAAGACCGCAACGAAATCGTGCTCCGCGACGCTTCAGCCGGTGTCTACAAACGCATCATCCTGAAAGACAACCGCATCATCGGCACCGTGCTCTACGGCGAAACAGCCGACGGCGCCTGGTTCAACGACCTGAAGAAGAAGCAGGTCGACATCACCGACATGCGCGACACCCTGATCTTCGGTCAGGCTTATCAGGGAGGGTCCCCCCTGGACCCTATGGCGGCCGTTGCAGCCTTGCCCGATGACGCAGAGATCTGCGGCTGCAACGGCGTATGCAAGGGCAGAATCGTCGGAGTCATTCAAGAGAAGGGACTGACCTCGCTCGACGACGTCCGCGCGCACACCAAAGCTTCGGCGTCATGCGGATCGTGCACCGGCCTCGTCGAGCAACTGATGGCGCTAACGCTTGGCGAGTCTTACAATCCTGCTGCGGTTCAGCCCATGTGCGGTTGCACGACGCTCGGCCACGACGACGTGCGACGCCTCATCAAGGCCAAGAACCTGAAGAATGTCTTCGCGGTCATGCAGGAACTCGAGTGGACGACGTCGTGCGGCTGCGCCAAGTGCCGCCCGGCGCTGAATTACTATCTCGTGTGCGACTGGCCAGGCGAATACGCCGACGACTATCAGTCGCGCTTCATCAACGAGCGCGTTCACGCCAACATCCAGAAAGACGGCACCTATTCCGTAGTGCCGCGGATGTGGGGCGGCGTGACAAGCGCGAAAGAGCTGCGCGCCATAGCCGACGTCGTCGACAAATTCGACATCCCGACCGTGAAGGTGACGGGCGGCCAGCGCATCGACATGCTCGGAATCAAGAAAGAAGATCTTCCCGCCGTCTGGGCCGATTTGGGAAAAGCTGGTTTCGTATCGGGCCACGCATACGCCAAGGGCCTGCGTACCGTGAAAACCTGTGTCGGAACGGATTGGTGCCGCTTCGGTACGCAAGATTCGACTGGCTTCGGCATCCGCATCGAGAAATTCATGTGGGGGTCTTGGACGCCCGCCAAGGTCAAGATGGCGGTCTCGGGCTGTCCGCGAAATTGTGCCGAAGCGACTTGTAAGGATGTCGGCGTCATTTGCGTCGATTCCGGTTACGAAATTCACTTCGCGGGAGCGGCCGGTCTCGACATCAAGGGCACCGAAGTTCTGGGTCTCGTCAAGACCGAGGATGAAGCCCTCAAGGTCATCGTCGCGCTCGTCCAGATGTACCGCGAGCAGGCGCGCTATCTCGAACGCATCTACAAATGGGCCAAGCGCGTCACCATCGCGGAGATCCGGCGGCAGGTGCTTGACGATCTCGAAAAGCGCCAGGGCTACTACGAGCGCTTCGTCTACTCGCAGAAATTTGCCCAAGTCGATCCATGGTCGGAGCGCGTCTCCGGCCTTCACAAGCATGAATTCAAACCGATGGCGACCATCGGCATGCCTCAAGCGGCGGAGTGATCTCATGACCTGGGCAATGATCGGCCGCATCACCGACATACCTCGCCGCGGCGCGCGCTGCATTGAGACCCCTCAAGGCAAGATCGCGGTGTTTCGGACGGCGGAAGATCGCGTCTTCGCCATCGAGGATCATTGTCCGCACAAAGGCGGCCCGCTGAGCCAAGGCATCGTCCACGGTGCGGCCGTGACGTGTCCGCTGCACAACTGGGTGATTTCGCTCGAAACCGGCAAAGCGCTTGGCGCCGATGAAGGCGCGGTCCGCACCATTCCAATCAAGGTCGAAGGCGAGATGCTTTTCATCGCTTTGGCTGCCTTATCCGATTGCGCAGCGTAAGGCGGAAAAGCTTCAATGCCGGCGCCTCAATCTGTAAAAACGACCTGTCCGTACTGCGGTGTCGGCTGCGGCATCGTCGCGGATGTGACCGCCGACGGCAAGGTCGTGGTGAGCGGCGACAAGGTCCATCCGGCCAATTTCGGCAGGCTCTGCTCCAAGGGCTCTGCGCTCGGCGAGACCGTCGATCTCGAAGATCGTCTGCTTTATCCGGAGGTTCGAGGGCAACGAACGACTTGGGACACAGCGCTCGATCTGGTTGCATCGCGCTTCTCGGAAACGATCTCAGAACACGGGCCGGACGCGGTCGCGTTCTATGTCTCGGGCCAGTTGCTCACGGAAGATTATTACGTCGCCAACAAGCTGATGAAAGGCTTCATCGGCTCCGCGAATATCGACACTAACTCGCGACTCTGCATGGCGTCGTCGGTAGCGGGCCACAAACGCGCGTTCGGGTCCGATACGGTACCCGGCTGCTACGAGGATCTCGAGCTTGCCGATCTCGTCGTGCTCGTCGGCTCGAACCTCGCCTGGTGCCATCCCGTCATCTACCAGCGCATTGCGGCCGCCAAAGAGAAGCGGCCGGACATGAAGATCGTGTTGATCGATCCGCGCCGCACGATGACGGCCGACATCGCCGACTTACATCTGCCGATCAACCCGGACGGCGACGTCGCGCTCTTCATCGGCCTCCTAAAGCACCTGTTCGAGGCAGGGACCCTTGATCGTGATTTCATCGCCGCTCACACATCGGGTTTTGCGGATGCGCTTCGCGCTGCAGAAGCGGTCGACACACTCACAATTATCAAGCAGACCGGCCTCGGCCACGCCGTTCTCGACACCTTCTTTGAACTTTTTGCGCGAACCGAGAAGACGGTCACAGTCTTCAGTCAAGGCGTCAACCAGTCGTCCTGCGGCACCGACAAGGTCAACGCCATCATCAATTGCCATCTCGCAACCGGCCGTATCGGTAAGCCAGGAGCCACACCATTCTCCATCACCGGCCAGCCGAACGCGATGGGCGGACGCGAAGTTGGCGGTCTGGCGAACACGCTCGCGGCTCATATGGAATTTGACAGGAGTGGCGATTGCGACCGCGTTCAGCGCTTCTGGCAATCCCCTGCCATAGCGTCAAAGCCTGGCCTCAAGGCTGTCGATATGTTCAGCGCCGTTGCAGACGGACGCATTAAGGCGCTTTGGATCGTGGCGACCAACCCGGTCGTGTCGATGCCGGAAGCAGGGAACGTCGAGGAGGCGCTACGCAATTGCCCCTTTGTCGTCGTCTCTGACGTCATCGCCAAAACCGACACCGTGCGCCACGCGCATGTCCGTCTGCCAGCAGCGGCGTGGGGCGAGAAGAGCGGCACTGTCACCAATTCGGAGAGGCGGATCTCCCGACAACGAAGTTTCCTCCCTTTTCCCGGCGAAGCGTTGCCGGATTGGCTGATCATGTGCGAGGTGGCGAAGCGCATGGGCTTCGGCGCGGGCTTTGAATTCAAATCTCCCGCGGAAATCTTCGCGGAGCACGCGGCCCTGTCTGCCTATGAAAACGACGGCGCACGCGACTTCGATATCGGCGCATTTGAAAACGTAACGAACGATGAGTTCGATAGTCTCGAACCGTTTCAGTGGCCGCGTCCAGCAGCCTCGGAGTCGCGGACCCGACTGTTTTCGGACGGACAATTCTTCACCCCGGACCGGAAGGCCCGCTTCCTTGCAGTTGAGATCAAAGGCTCGCATTGGAAAAATCCGGCCTTCCCAATGACCCTCAACACCGGCCGCATCCGCGACCATTGGCACACGCTGACGCGTACCGGAAAAAGCCAGCGCCTCTCGCAGCACTACGGCGAACCATTCGCGGAGATCCACCCAGAAGACGCCGCTCGCCACAATATCAAAGACGCCGATCTTGTCCGCGTCTCCGCCGGTTCAGCATTCATTTTGGTGCGTGCGCTTATTTCATCCCGCCAACAGCCGGGATCAATCTTCGTTCCGATGCACTGGACCGATCACTTCGCCTCGAGGGCTCGCGTCGATACGCTCGTGCCGTCGGTCGTCGATGCCGTGTCGGGCCAGCCTGCATCTAAGAACATTCCTGTCCGCATTGAGCGCTTCGTCGCGTCAACATATGGCTTCGCCGTTCTTGCCTCGAAGCCTGAACAAATAAACGCGGAATATTGGGCGCTTGCAAAGTGCTTAGACGGCTGGCGCGTGGAGCTTGGCTTCGCATCTGGACACCAGGATTGGGCGGCGTTCGCGACCGCGCTTTTCGGCGCAGGACCAGATGCCGAAACCATCGCTTTCCAAGATCGCCATAGCGGGACCTTCCGCTTTTCTTGCTACCGCGATGAAAGATTGTTGGGCGCCCTCTTTCTTGCCCCCGAACCTGTCGCTGTCTCGCGCGATTGGGCAGTTGCGCAACTTGCGGCTCCGCATCCCAAAGCCCATGCCCGCTTCAAGATCATCGCCGGACGTCCTGGCGCGGGCAGCGCCGACAAAGGCGCGACGGTGTGCTCGTGTTTTGGCGTCGGCGCCAACGAAATCGCAGCCGCAGCGCGCCGCGGATGCCGAACCGTGGCAGCCATTGGAGAAGCTCTTCAAGCCGGCACGAATTGCGGCTCATGCCGCGCTGAAATTCGAACGATCATTGAAGCACAGAATCTTGAAGCAGCGGAGTGAGCGCTTGAAACGAGTCACCGAACTTCTTCGCGTATCGCTCATCGTCGGTGTATTTGCGAGTTTGTCCGACGCGTCACAAGCGGCCGATCTCGGTGGCGATTGCTGCAGCGATCTTGAAGAGCGCGTGGCCGAACTCGAAGCCACAACAGCCCGCAAAGGTAATCGCAAGGTCTCCCTGACGATTTCTGGTTACGTCGCTCAGGAACTGACATGGTGGGACGATGGCGCCGAGAGCAACACTTATCTGCACGGGCTCGGACCGACGCAGGCCACGCATGTGAAATTCACAGGCGAAGCTCAATTCGCGCCCGGTTGGAAGGCGGGATATACGCTGCGCATCCAAAATCTCGCTGACAATGCGTTCGGACGCAACCCCTCGACCGGCGCAGGAATAAATCAGTCCTCGCCCGATTTCGATCAGGGGCTCAATGTCCAGATGTCGTACTGGTACCTGCAGAGCAAGGACCTCGGCAAGATCAGCATCGGAAGACAGGCCGCCGCTTCGAAAAGCGTCGCCATGTTCACTGATCAATCAGGCACGCAGATCATTGACAACTACACGTTTCTCGCCGGCTTTCCGCAGTTTGGCATTCGCCGGAATGGCGCCCTCGTGCCGGGAATCACTTGGGGTCAGCTGGGTTATTGCTATTCGCAGAACGTTCCGCTGGGAGGTGACTGTGATGGCTTGGTGATGAATTCCGTTCGTTACGATTCTCCTGTGTTCAGCGGTTTCTCCGTATCCGCGAGCTGGGGCGAAGACGACGATTGGGAGATCGCTGCTCGTTATGCGGGCCGATGGAACGATTTCAAGGTTCAGCTCGGCGCGGGTTACTCTGAGAATTCCGATGAGCGTATCAGCGGCACTACCGTGATGGTCTCCAAGGATTCGCAATTCTTTCAGGCCGGCGGCTACGTCGAGCATGAACCATCTGGGCTTTTCGTCCATGCTGCGTATGGCCACGAAGATAACAACGATGCCGTTTTGACAAACGGCCAGGTCGCGCCCGACAGTCACCATTGGTACGTCAAATCCGGCATTCGCAGAAAATGGCTGCCGCTCGGTCCAACCGTAATTTACGGCGACTATGCCGAATACGTTGACCAGCTTGGCCCCAACGCGCTCGCTTTGGGCGCAACCGGAAGCACGTTCTCACGATATGGCGGCGGCATTGCACAAGAGATCGATGCCGCGGCGATGACGGTCTATCTCAAAGTCCAGCGCTATGATGCCGATGTTTCCGGTGCGCCCTCATTGACCGCTCTAGAGGGATTGGATCTCGTCAGCGTTGGCGGTTTGATCAATTTCTGAAACAGAGGTTTTTGACCGGCGATAGTCGAGGATTGCAAATGCACGCTAACGTCACATCATTGCCGGGACGCGCTTTGAGCACGAGCCATGCCCTGCTCCGCATCTTTGAATACGTTTCGAGAGCGGCAATGGAGGCTCTCGTCCATCGAAGCGGAAAAGCCTCGGGCTCGGAATCCCAACACGGGTACGCAATCAACCGCGATCCGCCGCGCGGCCGGGTGACGCTTGTCGGTTCCGGTCCGGGTGACCCCGAGCTTTTGACGATAAAGGCTGTGCGCGCGATCGAAAGCGCCGATACGATCTTATTCGATGCCCTGGTATCGGATGAGATCCTCAAATTGGCGCCTTCGCACGTCGAGCTAATTTGTGTCGGCAAGCGAGGGGGACGGCGGAGCTGCAGACAGGATGACATCAACGCCTTGATGCTCAGCCATGCGCGCACCGGCAAGCGCGTCGTCCGTTTGAAAGCCGGAGACCCTGCGATCTTCGGCAGGGCTGGAGAAGAAATGTCTTTCCTGGAACGCGAGGGGGTCGAAGCACAAATCGTACCCGGCATCACCTCGGCGTCCGCAATGGCCGCGGCGTTCGGCGTTTCACTCACGCACCGCAATCAGGCTAGATCGTTGAGGTTCGTCACCGGACATTCTAAGAATGGCGGATTGCCCGAGGATCTCGACTGGAGGGCAATCGCCGATCCCTCGGCGACGACGGTTTTTTATATGGGAGGCCCCTTTGCAGGCGAGATCGCCGAGCGGTTGATCAAGCTCGGAATGCCGGAGGAGACGCCTGTCGGCATCGCGGCATCACTGAGCCGCACCAATCAGCAGATTGCCCGCTGCACGCTGGTCGAACTCGAAGGCGCAATAGCTGCGTTCGATCGTTCCGAACCCCTGCTTCTCGGTATTGGGGCAATATACGCGGAGACCTGTGGCACGTCTCTTATTCAGACGGGCAAATGCTCAGCTGTATGAGCTTGCGAATTCTTTGTGTCAATCGGCGTGCCCGACACGCAAGTCGCTGAAGCTCCAATTCCCTGAGCACTCACAGTGGCCCGGAGAAAACCTAGCATCGCATCGGAATGGTGGGATGGTGCGTGGCGCTTAAATCTCTTGGCCGGATTACGTTGTCGCCAGCGCACCTTTCGCGGTATCGCCGACGGCTTTTAGATCTGCGATCGCATCGTCGACAAACCGGTCGATTTCGGCCGCCGTGGTCAAGTGCCGTGAAATCGCGAGATCGGCTGCGCGGCTTAGGGCGCTGGATTTCACATAGAATTGCACGAAAGCTTCTGTCGGATGCAGCCCATCCTCGCCTGCTGAAAGATGGTAACCGAACCGGCCTTTTGTCTCTTGGATTTGCATGTCGGGGGTCCTGGAGCTAGGAGCAACGGGCAATGGACTGGTTAGAAAATTCCAACCAAAATTGTGAATGGAGCGCAGCAAGAAACGTGCGAGCGCTCGAATCGTGCGAACCGAGTAGACGTGCACTCATCTATGACGAAGGCGTGTTTTACGCCTCGACGGCCAACAATCCCGAATTCAAACGTTCAATGCGAGTAAGGACGACCTCGACTCGCCGCCCTTATCCGCTAATGTCCGGCACTTATATGGCCCGAACCGTGCAGGGCTGCCGACCACATCGCAAGCACCAACGTGGCGACACCGATCACTACGCTCGTACGCGTCGCTGTCGCATGACCGCTGAAGTTCAAGACCCATGGTGCAATGATCAGCCAGGCACCCAAGATGGCACTGATCCATTCCTCCCAAAAACGGAAGGCAAACAGAGCTGCCAGAGCCATCACGCATATGATGGCACCAACGATGTGCGCGTTCAGCACGGCACTGACTTCCGTTCCGTAGCCTAGCGTCCACGGCGAGAGGAACAGCCCCAATCCAAGCAGGACGTTCAGCGAGTCCTGCCAATCGCTAGTAATGTTTTGCTTTGCATCCATTGCCAACCTCCTTCGGTTGACATCGCGATCCCATGATGGGAATTCGCGTCTATATATTTGAGGTAATTGATCGTCGAACGCGTTCAAGGACGCCCGAGGTGGATTCGAAAAATTTGCCCGATCGGGCCGGCGTTCTTGCGATGCAACACGCCTATGTAGATTGGTCCGGCCGGTCGGGCGATGGTCACTTCGTTAACGCCCTTCGGACGAGTTGCGAGGGCGGAAACAACGGAATAAACTGTATCGTAGGTTAGCGGCCACAGGCCTCCGGCAAGTGATGCCGTACCTTTCGCTTTTTGAAGTGACCGGCCAATAAAGGCCGAATGGCATGGCATGCCATGAGTGTCGTACTTTTACTCAAGCACTATCTCGACGCGCGAGGTGCCGTTGCGAGGAGCTGGCACACGAGCAGCGCGCTCTTCAGCGATGTGCAGTCAGTGCGCGCGGGTTGTCACTAAACGAGTGAACTTCAGGGGGCGACATAGGTGGTCCAGTTGCATCACGACTGGAGCGCCGAGGAAGGCGCGAGAGGTCGTGCAAGATGGCTAGTGTAAGAGATGTGCTCAATCGCAAAGGCCACCGTGTCTACTGCATTGATCCGGACGCAACTGTGCTTGCGGCGCTCCGGATTATGGCGGAGCACGATATCGGGGCCCTCGTCGTGTTGGATGCCGGCAATCTCGTCGGAATCATAACCGAGCGGGATTATGCGCAGAAGATTGTCTTGAAAGGTCGAACGTCGCCTAAAACGGCAGTCCGAGAGATCATGTCGACCAGAGTGATCTGTGTCCAGCCGTTTCAAACCGTGGAGGAATGCATGGCCATCATGACCGCGAAGGCCGTGCGTCATCTCCCGGTCCTAGAGCATGAGAAGATCGTCGGTTTGGTCTCGATCGGCGATATGGTCAAAAGTGTCATCGCGGATCAGAAGTTCATTATCGAACAGCTCGAACATTACATTCAGGGCGGTCGCTGAAGCTACCTATGAACTTGCCGATCAGAGCTTCGTCGATATTTGCCAAGGGGGGTGTCGGAGTCTGATATGAGGTCGGAAAGGCGGGCACACTGGCATAGGAACTACAGTAACAATCCCAGCGAGGCCTATCGAAAATGACCAACACTCTTCAAGGTAAAGTAGCGATTGTGACCGGCGTGAGCCACGATGGTCAAGTCGGGCAGGCCGTAGCCAAGGCGCTCGCGGCAGAGGGCGCCACTCTGGCCATTTGTGCCCGCACGCGAGAGAATGTTGATGCCCGCGCTGCCGAGCTCCGGCAAGGTGGCACACATGTCCTCGGGGTCTCCGCGTCCTTGACTGATGAGGGCCAGGTGCGCGGGCTGATTGCCGACGTGGTGAAGGAGTTTCAGCGCATCGATATCCTCGTCAATCTCGCCGGAGGATTGACGCGATACAAGCCTGCGGTCGATCACAGCCTGGAGGATTGGCGCGCCGAGGTCGACAATAATTTGCTCAGCGCATTCCTCACATCTCGCGAAGTCTTGCCTCACATGACCAAGGTCGGCGGCGGATCGATCATAAATTTTGCGCGTGCCGGCGGCCCGCAAGCGAACATGGTTGCTTACAACTGCGCCAAGGCGGGCGTGGAAGCCCTCACACGCACGCTTGCCCTGGAAGGACGCGATGCCGGTGTCCGCGTCAACGCGATTGCGCCGGGGCTAGTGGATACAGGGTCCAACATTGCTGCAATGAAACCGAAGGACCTCAAGCGATGGACCAAGCGCGAGGACATCGCTGCCGCTGTCGTATTCCTTGCCTCGTCTGCAGCTGCCGGCGTGACAGGACAGATTCTTCCGGTCACGGGCTGGGGTCTGTGATTGTAACGGCGATAAGCTGATCGAAACTCAGCTGGCAAGCCAATCAAGTCCACTCTTTACGGCGTGCATCTTGCTAGCAGTGTGGACCGGCAATGGAAAAAACTGATGCGCCGGACATCGGGGCAGCAAACGCCAATGAGCGGCCTTCGCCGCCCCTCTTTGTCTCAGTATTTGTTAGACTTGCTGGGAGAACCGGTCGAGGAACCGCTCGTACCGGAGCTGCTTCCTGACGAACTGGAACTCTTTACGAGGCCGTTGTTGCAACCTTTTCTGAACTCAACCTGCGAAATCGAGCCGTCGTTGTCGATGTCGACACTCTTGAAATTGCTGACATATGGTTGGGCTTGCGACATCGAAATGGTGGCGCCCTTCGATGGGTTCGCTTGGTTCCATAAAGTGTCGCATTCGGCTTGCGACAGTTTCATTGCTGCAGTAGCGGCTTGAATACCAGCCGTACTCACGATCAGGGCCGCACCGGCCAAAATGGCTGTGCCTGCCAACATACTCTTGAGCATTTCTGGGTCTCCTTTTTGGCGGGCATCTACCGCCCGCATTGAAGGGCAAACCCTAGTCCGCCATCCGGGTTCCGCGCATGCCGGCAGCCTCCAATTTGAACGACGACTAAGAGCTTGCACTCGTTGCAGGAACCGCCATGTGCAGGGCGCAATTGTTTTCTGCGAGCATGAGCTGAATAGGTTCGGGCATATGCGGTCAAGGCATGACCGGGCGGTTGCTCCCCTCGCCCGAGCGTTTATCAAAATGGCCGAGGAGGTCCATAGGCAGCGGAAATACGAGGGTCGATGAGCGCTCGCCGGCGACGTCGTGCAGCGCCGCGAAATAGCGCAACTGCATAGCCTGCGGCTCCTGCGCCATGATGCGACCGGCCTCGACGAGTTTCTCCGCCGCCTGCTGCTCACCTTCGGCGTTGATCACCTTAGCGCGGCGAAGGCGTTCGGCCTCGGCTTGCTTGGCGATAGCGCGCACCATGTTTTCGGCGAGGTCGATGTCCTTGATCTCGATGTTCGCCACCTTGATGCCCCACGCGTCGGTCTGCTGGTCGAGGATCTCCTGGATGGCGGCGTTGAGTCGATCGCGCTCCGCTAGCATCTCGTCGAGTTCGTGCTTGCCGAGGACGGAGCGCAGAGTCGTCTGTGCGAGCTGGCTGGTCGCGGCCATGAAGTCCTCGACCTTGATGATCGCCCGCTCGGGATCGATGATCCGGAAATAAAGTACGGCATTGACTTTGACCGAGACGTTGTCGCGCGAGATCACATCCTGCGGCGGCACATTGTGGACGACGACCCGGAGATCCACCCTCACCATCTGCTGCACAAAGGGCACCAGGATGATGAGGCCCGGGCCCTTGACGCCGGTGAAGCGGCCGAGCGTGAAGATCACGCCGCGCTGATATTCGCGCAGGATGCGGATAGCCGAGGACAGGAAGATGACGGCGACCACGGCGACGAGCAGGTAGGGCAGATAATCGAGGGTCATCGGAGCTCTCCTTCGGCGGTCGCCGCGCCCGGCCGGCGCCGCACCATCAGGGTTAGGCCGTTGACGGTCGCGACCTCGACCGTCTCACCGGGCGCGAAGGTTTCGTCTCCATGGGCCTGCCAGCGTTCGCCGTCGACGCGCACGTGACCTATCCCAGTCCGCCAGTCGAGGATCTCCGCCGGCAGGCCGCGCATCGCCAGCGTGCCGACGAGTGGCGGCCGACGGCGGGCGCGCCAGAGCACACGGCCAACGAAGGCGACGAGAGTGAAGACCAGCACGGCGGAGAGACCGACGACCGTCGGAGACAGGTGGAAGCCGGGTGCCTCGACCTTGAACAGCATGGCCATGCCGAGCAGGAAGGCGGCGAGACCGCCGAGACCAAGTATAAAGGTGGGATTGAATGCCTCGATAATCAGAAAGATCAATCCAAGCAGCATCAAAGCGAGGCCCGCATAGTCGATCGGCAGCAGATTGAGCGCATAGAGCCCGAGCAGGAGTGCGATCGTGCCGACAACGCCGGGCGCGATGGCGCCGGGAGAGGAAAACTCGAAGATCAGGCCGTAGACGCCGACAAGTATCATAATGACGGCGACGTTGGGATCGGTGATCACCGAGAGCAGCCGGAGGAGCCACCCCGGCTGGAGCGTCTCGACGGTCAGACCGCGCGTCGCGAGCGGCCGCGACACGCCACCAGCCACCGTGACGGTGCGGTTGTCGATTTTCGCGAGCAGCTCCGTCGTATCGCCCGCGACCAGATCGATCACGCCCTGTTGCAGCGCGGCGTTGGCCGAAAGGCTCGCGGCCTCGTGCACAGCCTTCTCCGCCCAGTCGGCGTTGCGGCCGCGCAGCTCAGCGAGGCTGCGGATGAAGGCGACGGCATCGTTGGTCATCTTCGCCGTCATGGCATCCTGCGGCGCTCCCGGTGCCGCGCCGCTGCCTTTGTCGTCGCCACCCTTGTCGCGCTTGTCGGGCTGGCCAGGAAGGCCCGGTATGGGCTCTCCGATCTCGACCGGTGTCGCGGCGCCGAGATTGGTCCCGGGCGCCATCGCCGCAACATGCGTCGCATAGAGAATGTAGGTGCCGGCGCTCGCCGCATGGGCGCCGGGTGGCGCGACGTAACCGACCACCGGAACCGGCGAGGCGAGCACATCGGCGATGATCTCGCGCATGCTGGTGACGAGGCCGCCGGGCGTGTTGAGACGCAGGATGACGATTTCAGCGTGACGCCTGGCTGCGATCGCCAGTGCCTCCTTCGCATGCCGAGCCGTCGCGGGACCAATCGCGCCGTCGATCTCGATTTCAAAGGCAAGCTTGACCGGACCGGCCTCCTCTGCCGCGAAGAGTGGCGAGGAAGTCGACATGGCAGCCGCGAAAGCCGCTGCAACAAGAAGGGTCGCGCGCGTCAGTTTCACGCCCAGAACTCCTTGGCATGGGATATGGGTATAGGCGCGCCGCATTCCAGATCGCGGTCCAGATGCCCTCCCTACTATTTCCGTTCCCGCCGCTCCCGTGCTTCGTGCCTACGTGGGGGCAGGATCCGGTCTGTCCCGTGCGCGGGGGAGGGGTGCACGGGCAGGGCGACGAATACCGATCCGCTTCTCCCCGCGATGGTCGGCTGATCCGCGTGATGTGGGGTGAGGGCAGCCTGAGACGTTGCGCGGCATAGCTGGGAGACTGCGCGAGCCCACCTGCTCACGGGGGCAAAGCGGATGTTCGGATCGCTATCAGCTCACGTCCGCTTGGCAGAGTTGGCGGACATCGATTCCCCACGCCATTCGCCGCCGGCCTCGGCGAAGGGCCACGGCTGCTCGACCTTCGACAGCGGACAAGCCGTGACCGTGTGCAGAATTCAATCGCACTGTCGGTTGCAGAATTCTGGGGATCTCTACCGTCGAACTGGGCTCATGGAGGATGCGCGGGGTAGGTCACTGCTTCCGCGCTCAGCCTCGGACGCTACGCCGTCGCTATCGACATCTGCCGCACAGGTTTTCCAGGCCGCTTTAAGAGGATCGGTCTAAGCATTCTGGTTGCGGCGCCATGCAGTCCACGGGCGGTGATGATCGGCGTGGTGTCGAAAAGCATCAAGTGCCGGATCAGGCATAGGGTGTACCGGCGAGTGCCGCTTCGATCCCAACTGTCCCCCGATCAATCAGGTCCAGAAAAATATGATCTGAATCTTTCTTGTCTCGTGTGCGGCCATAGAGTTCATGCGCCTGAATGAATGCCACGCTCCACGCCGATGCCATCATTCCGGCAGCGAGATGCGCATCGGGATCGCCACGCGGACGGCGGACGGCATCGGCCATGACGTCTGC
Organism: Hyphomicrobium sp.; assembly: GCA_030148425.1. GTDB lineage: Bacteria > Pseudomonadota > Alphaproteobacteria > Rhizobiales > Hyphomicrobiaceae > Hyphomicrobium_B. The sequence continues at coordinate 47,753 of JASBTM010000004.1, forward strand.
CAGCGCGTGGACAAAGTCGTCGCGCATCTGACGTGCACGCGCCTTGAGAGATTCGCTCGCGATAGCCGTTTCCACAAACAGGTATGTGCCGCCAAAGAGCGGATAGGACGCAAGAGGCTGCTCGATCAAACGATGTGCTAAAGCGCCCAACGCTCGAATGGGCGAGGTATCCGCGCCACGAGTTTGAATGGCCGTGAATGCAATGTCCCTCATCTCCAGTTCGCGATCGAAGAACATGTCCTCCTTGCGGGGAAAGTGGTTGAACACCGTCATTCGTCCGACGTCCGCCGCCTCGGCGATCTCGTCGATCGTCACGTTCTCGAAGCCCCGTTCAAAGAAAAGTCGAGTCGCAACATCGGAGATGGTTTGGCGCGTTGCCAGGCGCTTTCGCGCTTGTCGCTTGATAGCTAGCTCAGACATGTCTTGATTTGTATACTCAGTATATTTATAGATCAAGTCCATTAATTCTTAGTCTGAAAGGACGATCTCGTGGCCAATCCTTCAACCTTCGTCGTTCCCATGGGGATTCCCCAAGCGTCAGTGCTGATTAGCGGCGCAAGCTTTGCCGGCTTGGCCACCGCCTATTGGATGACGAAGCTCGGCTACCGCGTCACGATCGTCGAACTAGCGAGCGGTTTGCGGCGAGGCGGAACCCCCGTCGATATCGAGGGCGAGACGATAGAGGTTCTTTCCCGCATGGGGATGATGGAAGCCGTACGCACAAAGACGCTTCCTCCGCGCGACTTCGAGTTCAAAGATGAGAACGACGGCACCTTGGGAGGGCTTAAAGCCTCAAGTTCCGACGATCTATCGGCGCGGCGATACGAGATCCATCGGGACGATCTGCTCGACATCCTGTTCGAAGCGGTCGAGGGCTCAGTCGAAATGAAATTCGGACGATCCTTGACCCAAATTGAGGATGGGCCAACAGGCGTCACGGTCATGTTCAGCGATGGCTCTCAAAGCGAATATGCGCTGGTATTCGGGTGCGATGGCAATCGCTCCAATACCAGAAACCTCGTGTTCGGAGACGCTGACGCATCGGCCTACTTCATGGGCGGCTACTTTTATCTGCGAGTGGTGCCGGACACTGGCCTTCTTCCGGCAAACAGGACGGAGGTTTTCAGCGTCCCAGGTCTAACGGCGATGCTGAATGGTTACGAGGACCGCACGGATATAGCCCTGGCGTTTCGCTCCGATCGCCAGATCGACTACGACTATCGCGACAAGGCCCAGCAGCGCCGCCTCATTCATGATCACTTCGACGGGCTCGGATGGAAGGTGCCGTCCATGCTCGCTTACGTCGATACGGATGGCGATTTCTACTTTGACAGGGCGAACCAGATCAGGATGAAGAGCTGGTCAAAGGGGCGCGTGGTGCTCGTTGGTGATGCAGGATACTGCGTTTCTCCTGTCGCCGGCATGGGAGGCTCGATGGCTTTGATCGGCGCGGCGCGGCTAGCCGACGCTATTACGCTCCATCCCGGCGATCATGCCGCCGCGTTCCAGGAATACGAAGACAAGCTGCGACCCTTTGTGGAAGAAGTACAAGAGAGAGCAGCTACAGACGGCATGTCGCTGCTGTTTCCAGCGGATGCACTCGAGCTTGCGGAACGCAACCGCAAGCTTATCGAGGGGACAATAGATCTGTGAGCTTCGGCACCCGGTGAAATCCCAGAAGGCGACTTGGTCAACCGCATCATATCATGCCGACCGATCGCCGCTTCGCAGAGAAAGCAGACACCCAACCGGCGAACGACAGGCGGAAAATCAGTCTGGACAGGGTTACCCTGCCGCTCCCCAGAGTGCCACATCTTTTACGTGATCTTCGAACGTTCCAGGCGGCGTCGTACGGCCTGTGCCGGGGTCCCAACTCCGAGGGATAAAGCCGTTGAGTGATGCATCGTGCCTTAAATGCTCAAGTAAGCCGACTGCGTCGCGACCACCGTTTCTCTTGGGATCCCTAAGCTGCGTGCAGATCTCAGCACCAGTTTTGCCGAACCAGATAAATTCCACCGGCGCGAGTTGCCAATCGATTCCAGCGTGAGGTGGCGCCGGTGCGGGCTCATTAGGAAACGTCGACGTCACGTGGCAAGTGGAACAGACAAGCGCCTCAGCGCCAATGCGGCTCTCGCCCCCGTGGATGTTCATACCATGGACGCGAGGTTTGGTTTCGCCAGCCGGTGTCCAGATCGGGATTGCATTTGCATCGACATGGCAGTTTGCGCAGCGGGGATGAGTGACCACTGCCTCTATCCGCTTCCAAGCCTTAAGACCGTCTGTTTGGCTTACGCTGCCTGGCGGCAGCGCGTCTTTATTGGAGCTGTCCTTGGCGAGGACAAATCCTGCGAGCGCCGAGATTGACGAAGCGGCAAGGGCGATTGCAACCAAAGATCTCTTCATGGCCTGCTCTCAAACGAAGTCGATGAACTTGTTGAAGGGCATTTCGCGAATGCGCTTCCCGGTCGCAGCAAATATCGCGTTGGCTAGCGCCGGCGCGGCAGGAGGAACAGGCGGCTCACCAATGCCACGGACCTTCTCGTCGTTCTCCAGCCCGCGAACCTCGATCACTGGACATTGATAGATGCGCATCGCTTCGTGATGATTGTAGTTCGTCTGCTGAACACCGCCTTGCGCATAAGTAAGTTCGCAGTTCATCGCGTGACCGAGACCCCACACGTTACACGGCAAAAGTTCTCATCTTCATCATCGCCGGCGCGCGATGACGAGCATCTCATCGTCGGGCAACGACCGTCGCAGCTTGACGTCTCAATAATTCTCAATTGTCTCGCGGTTTTTTCCTCCCCGTCTGGTGGAGGAACTCATCAAGCTCACTGAGTGGCGCCCCACTGCGTCTTTACAATAGACAGTTTATCTGAACATATAAACTTTACAGCTTAGCTACATATATGTGTACGGTTGGACATGAGCATCAAATCGGACAGTAAGCGAACCGCTCGCGCATCGGTCTTGGCGCAGGATCTGCGGGCTGTTATCGGCAAGCTGAAACGCCGCCTGCGTGATCAAGCGCATGTTGGAGATCTGACGCCGTCCCAAGTGTCGGTGCTGCTTCGCCTGGAGAAGGATGGGGCCGCTACGGCATCCAACCTCGCCCGGGCCGAAGGCATGCGCCCGCAATCCATGGCGTCGGTCATCGCCGCGCTGGAGGGCGCCGGCTTCGTGCGGGGTGCGCCAGATCCGACTGATGGACGGCAGACGCTCCTGTCGCTCACAGATGCCTTTCGCAAGTGGATTGAGACGGGCCGCGCCGCGCGTCAGGACTGGTTGACCCGCTCGCTCCAGGCACGGCTCTCGCCCGAGGAAATCGGCGACGTTGCAAGGGCCGTCGAGTTGCTCAGGCGGCTTGTCGACGATTGACGCCGACTCGTTCGCGCCCGCTTGAACGCACCATATCACTCAGGAGAACAACCCATGACCTTGACCACCCTGGATCCGAGGACCGCACTGCTGGTCGTGGACCTCCAGAAGGGCATTCTCGGCTCGTCGTTCGCCCCTCCTGTCGGCGAGATCGTGGCGCGAGCCCGCGCGCTGATCGACACCTTCCGCGGACTGAACTTGCCGGTGGTGCTGATCAACGTCGACGGTGGCGCGCCGGGTCGCACGGAGCAGCCCCGGCGCCATGAGGGTCCGTTGCCCGCAGACTTCACGGACTTTGTGCCCGAGCTTGAGCGGCAGCCGAGCGACATCGTCGTGACAAAGCGGACGTGGGGCGCCTTCGCCAGCACCGATCTCGAAAATCAGTTGAAGGATCGCGGTGTCACCCAGGTGGTGATCGCGGGCGTGGCGACTGGCGCGGGTGTCGAATCGACAGCGCGACAAGCCTATGAGGCGGGCTTTAACGTCACTCTCGCCGTTGATGCCATGACCGACACGCGCCCGGGCGCCCACGACTACTGCCTCAAAAGCGTCTTCCCGCGCCTCGGCGAGACCGGCGCCACCCAAGAGATCATCGACCTCCTGGCGGCAAGGAGCGCATGAAATGTCCTGGCTTCCCCTTCTTTCCTACTTTGTTGGCGGCGCCTTCCTCGCAAACGCCGTGCCCCATGTCGTCAACGGCATGACGGGCAGGCCATTCCAGAGCCCGTTCGCCAAACCGCCCGGCGAAGGGTTATCGTCTTCGACCGTCAATGTGCTCTGGGGATTTCTCAACCTTGCCGCCGGCTACGTGCTTGTCATCCGTGTCGGTGATTTCGGCCTGAAGGATACGGCCGACATCATTGCCTTCGGCCTTGGCTCTTTCCTCATCGCGTTGTTCTCGGCGAGGCATTTCGGTCGATTCAACGGCGGCAATCGGCCGGAACGATCATGAAGGCGCGCACTGTGGGCACCTTCCGGTCCCTGCGCATCTTCAACTATCGAATCTGAGCGGCCGGCGCCTTCGTCTCAAATGTCGGCACGTGGATTCAGCGGACGGCACAGGACTGGCTGGTATTCACCCAGCTCACCCACCATGACGCTTCGGCCGTTGGACTGGTCATGGCGCTACAATTCGCGCCCCAGCTTCTGCTGCTGCCGTGGACCGGCTTCGCCGCCGATCACTTCAATCAGCGGAAGCTGCTGACAGCGATCTAACAGCCGTTGATTGATGTGCGTGAATCAGTTGAACGGAGTTTGAACGCTCCTATTGCCCTCGCCCACTGGGTAACCCTTGCAATAAGGCCCCGTCGACGTCCCACAACATCGTGTTCATCTCGCCTTGGACCACTCAGCGGGGCGGATCACTTCTGTCCTATCTAGAAGCTCGGACAAGTCTCCCAATTATAGAGCTTCTTTAATAGCTGCATCGAAGTTGGGAAGTGCTCGCAAAACCCTGAGCGCCGGCATTTCTCTGAGTTACGTTAACTTGATGGGTGTCAAAGAAGAAGAAGCTTCGAGGGGCAATACCAGTTCTGCTTTTCGGAGAACATGCATGCCAGCTTCCCTCAGACATTTCATCGACACCCAGGATTTGTCCCGCGAAGAACTCTTACGGATAATGGACCTTATCCGTCTCCTTAAGGACGCAGATAAAGCAGGCGCATGCCCTCGACTTCTGCAGGGTGCATCATTGGGGATGATCTTCGAGGAGCCATCGACACGAACTCGAGTTTCATTTGAAGTCGCTATGGCCAAACTCGGCGGCCATGCGCTTTATCTACGCCCCGGTGAAATCCATCTTGGCATACGCGAAAGTCTGAAGGATACCGCGCGTGTGATTAGCCGGATGGTGGACGTGATCGAGGCGCGCACCCTCAAACACCAAACCGTTCTCGACCTCGCAGCAAATTCGTCAGTACCCGTGATGAACGGATTGACGGACTACAATCATCCGACCCAAGTTGTGTGTGACGTCTTCACGATGATGGAGCACAAGCTCCCGGGAAAATCACTCACCGATCTCCACGTCACGTTCGTCGGTGATGCCACCAACGTTTGCTCCTCACTGATGATGATTTGCACCCAGATGGGTATGCATTTCACCCACGTTGCACCGGCGCACTATCAGGCCCCGAAGGCCTGGCAGGACATCGCTCGCGCCAACATCGCGAAGTCCGGCGGTACGCTGACCGTCACCGACGACGTCGATGCCGCAGTAAAAGATGCCGACTTCATCTACACGGATCTCTGGTGGTGGGTCGGCCAGGAAGCTGAAATCCCCGACCGGCAGCGCGCATTCATGCCAACCTATCAGGTCAACGAAAATCTACTCGCGCGCGCGCCCGCACACGCGAAATTCATGCACTGTCTTCCGGCCTCACGCGGCGTCGAAGTCACCGATGCCGTCATGGATGGTCCCCAATCGATCATCTACGACCAGTCGGAAAACCGGCTTCACACCGAGAAGGCGCTGCTCGCTTATTTTGTCTATCCCCGCCTGAAAATTGCCGACCCGAGCACCGTCAACCGCTACCGATCCGCGGTCGATGACTTCCACATTCGCGCCGCCGACCTTGTCAGTTAATTGCAACAGGATCTCTACCATGGGCAATTCCGTCCAGAGCAAACCAGAAGCACCGGAGCGCTTCAGTAAAGTCCTCCGCGGCTTGGACATGACGTTATTTACGGTCTGCGCGATCCTCGTCATCGACCAATTGACGGCTGCGGCCTCGATCGGTGTGCAGTCGATCTTCTGGTGGATCTTCACGCTGATCCTGTTTTTCATTCCTTACGGCCTGATCACCGCGGAGCTGGGCAGCACCTATACCGAAGAAGGTGGTATCTACGCCTGGGTGCGACGCGCTTTCGGACCGATCTGGGCGGGACGCGTCGCCTGGCTTTGGTGGGTCAACGTCGCCTTCTGGATGCCGTCCGTCTACATCCTCTTCGCCGGCATTCTGGCTCAGCTCATAGCACCCGACATGAGCCTTTGGACGAAGATCTTCATCACGCTTGGTCTTACTTGGCTGACCGTCGGCATCAACATCATGACACTTGAAGTCGGCAAATGGGTTCCGAATATCGGCGCCGTATTCAAGGTCATCATTATGCTCGCACTCGGCCTCGGTGGCACCGCTTACGCGATGAATCACGGAGCTGCCAACGAGTTCAGCCTTTCGACGCTGACACCGCATTGGGGCGACAGCCTCGCGTTTCTTCCGGTCATCATCTACAATTTCCTCGGCTTCGAGCTGATGTCCGGCGCGTCCGAAGAAATGGAGAACCCGGCGCGCGACGTGCCTTGGGCAATCGTCCGTTCGGGCTCGATCATCGCCTTCTTCTACATTTTCGCGACGGTCGGAATTCTACTCGCGCTCCCGATTGCCGATATCGGTCTGATCAAAGGCCTGCCGGATACGTTCCAGAAGATCTTCGGCCAAGGTATCTCGGGCAATATCCCGGTTATCGTCCTCTGCGTAATGACGCTCTACACGCTGGTCGCCAACATGACGACGTGGACGATCGGCGCAAACCGGTCGGCCGCTGAAGCGGCGGACCGTGGCGATCTCCCGTCCATCTTCGGCAAGCTCCACCCCGTTTATAAAACGCCCACTAACTCTGCGATACTGTGCGGTGTCATCGCGAGCATCGTGCTGCTTATCTACGGCTGGCTTGCGAAAAGCTCGGAAGATCTCTTCTGGACGACCTTCGCGTTCTCATCGGTCGTTTTCCTTCTCCCCTACTTCCTGCTGTTTCTCTCGTTCCTCAAGCTTCGTAGAGAAGATCCGGATGTCCGTCGTCCCTATCGTGTCCCGGGCGGCTATCCGGTCGCGGTACTCCTGAGCGGCATCTGCATGCTCTTCGTGCTGCAGGCGATCGTCTTCTTCATCTATAAGCCCGGCGCAGTCGACATGACCTACGTAGGCGCGGTCTTGGGTGGCGTGTTTTTGACCGTGATCGTTGGCGAGTTCCTCGTCCACGGCCAGCGTCCACAACCAGCGAAGGAGGTCGCACATGTCTAAGGTCCTCACCACTACGCCTCGACAGGATGGCTTTTGGATGCCGGCGGAATGGGAGCCTCACGTCGGGTGCTGGATGCTCTGGCCGGAGCGCTCCGACAATTGGCGGAGTGGCGCCAAGCCCGCTCAACGCGCTTTCGCGGCGGTCGCCGCCGCGATAGCCGAGGGCGAACCGGTGACGGTCTGCGCCTCGCCCGCGCAGTACCTTATCGCTCGCGAAATGCTCGACCCTTCTATCCGCCTGGTCGAGATGACGAGCAACGACAGTTGGATCCGCGATTGCGGGCCGACGTTCGTCGTGAACGACGCGAGACAAGTGCGCGGCATTGATTGGAAATTCAACGCCTGGGGCGGTCTTGCCGGGGGACTTTACTTCCCCTGGGACCAGGACGATCTAGTCGGCGAGAAAGTCATCGAGCTCGAACGCGACGACCGCTACGCACCCGACTTCATCCTCGAGGGTGGATCAATCGACGTCGATGGCGAGGGCACGCTGCTGACTACGGAAGAATGCCTACTCAATCCCAATCGCAATCCCGACAAGAGCCGGTCCGAGATCGAGCGCTTCCTCTGCGACTATCTCAACCTCGAAAAGATTCTCTGGCTCGAGAAAGGCATCTATCTCGACGAGACCAGCGGCCACATCGATAACTTCTGCCGCTTCGTCGCGCCCGGCGAAGTGGTGCTGGCGTGGACCGAAGACCGCTCCGATCCACAGTATGCGATTTCGGCTGGCGCACTGGAACGCCTGCAGAAGACGACTGATGCCCGCGGTCGCTCGCTAAAAATTCACAAGCTGATTACGCCGCGTCCTGTCTTGATCACGGCAGAAGAAGCCGCTGGCGTCGATAAAGTGGCGGGAACATTGCCACGCGAGGCCGGCAACCGGTTGGCGGCGTCCTATGTCAATTTCTACATTGCCAACGACGTGATCGTGATGCCGCGCTTCGATGATCCCGCCGACGGCCCTGCGCAGGAAATTTTGGCGCGGCTCTTCCCGACGCGGCGCATCGTGACCGTCCCCGGACGCGAAATTCTGCTTGGCGGCGGCAATATCCATTGCATCACGCAGCAAGAAGCACTCGGCCGGCGCGTGCTCCGGGCAAAAGGGGCCGCATAGCCAATGCGGATTGTCATTGCCCTTGGTGGCAACGCGTTATTGAAACGCGGCGAGCCTTTGTCTGCCGAAAATCAGCGGCGCAATATGCGCGCCGCTGCTGCCGCACTGGTACGCGCCTGCGAGGGCCATGAGATCATCATCGTGCACGGCAACGGTCCACAAGTGGGCCTGCTCGCCCTCGAGGCCGATGCTTACAAAGCCCTTCCGCCTTATCCCCTCGACGTACTGGGAGCGGAGTCACAGGGCATGATCGGCTACGTCATTGTGCAGGAATTGCGGAATAAAATCCCGACTCGGCCGATTGCGGCACTCATAACGCAGACAGTCGTAGATGAGCACGACCCGGCGTTCCAACGTCCGACTAAGCCGGTTGGCCCGGTCTATACGGAAGCCGAGGTCCAGGCGATTCGCGCACAAAGCCGATGGATGTTTGCATTGGACGGGGCGTCATGGCGCAGAGTTGTTGCCTCGCCGGAACCGAAGGAAATCGTTGAACTACCAATTATCGAATCTCTCCTCCAGAGCGGCGTGCTTGTCGTCTGCACCGGCGGCGGCGGCATACCCGTCTGTCGTCAGTCCGATGGTGAAATTGCTGGCATGGAGGCTGTGATCGATAAGGATTTAGCCGCGGCTTTACTTGCGGAGAGAGTGCAAGCGGACAAACTCGTGATTCTAACAGATGTGGATGCCGTCTACCTTAACTGGGGAGCACCACGGCAAAAGGCTCTTAGTCGAATCTCAGCGTCGGATCTGAGAAGCCACGCATTTGCCGAAGGCTCAATGGGCCCGAAGGTAAATGCCGCTTGCAGCTTTGTCGAACGAACCGGCCGCTTGGCTGTTATCGGGTCGCTCCAGCAGGCCCAAGACGTGTTGGATACGAAAGCCGGAACTATCGTCTTGGCTTAAGATCTCGATCTTGACCGGCCAAGTCACCCGATTGCTTGGTGAGACCGTGAGTGCTCGCAACATTTCCGATTGCCCTCGAAGACAGAGCGAACATTTGGGGGCAAGGTAATGATTGATGGGCCTATCTTTGGGTGAACGCCCACAGTCGCTATTGTCACTACAAAAATTACAAGCAGGAGCGCTCGAATTTTATCGGCGCTCTATTTGCTTACGTTTTTCCTCGATGAGTGTCGAAGCGTCGTAGGCATCTCAGGCCATCCAAGGTTTCGCGGACCGCCATGGTCAGAGGCGTGTGCGGTTCGGAGCCGAGCGTCCCGACGAGCCGCTCATTGCGCAAGCGGACTGGCCCGGTCCAAAGGTAGCGCATTTCTGCCAATTCCCGGAACAATGGCACGAACGGTGAAAGTAGGCGGACGGCCAGCCAGGGGAAGGCCCGCACCTTCATATTGCGATTGCCGCTTGCCTCACGAATCGCGGCAATCATCGCGGTTCCGTCTGCGTCCCAATGCCCTTCCATGTGGAAGACAGCGAAGGTCCCGAGTGCGGGCGCCTTTTCGAGAAGCCGCACCATCGTCTCGGCAACGTCGGGCAGATACGCCCATTGATGACCGACACCGCGCTTGCCCGGGTAGCTCACAGAGATCACTGGCTTTCCAGGCTTCACGAGACCTAGAGAGAACCAATTATTGGCGGCTTTGGGACCAAAGAAATCGCCGGCCCGGACGATCAGCACCGGCGTTCCCGCATCGGCGGCGGCTCGCAGCCGCCGTTCCATCTCCACCCTGATGGCGCCCTTGACGGTGATCGGACGTTGCGGCGAAGCCTCGTGCAACTCGGGAAAGGCGTCGGGTCCGAAATTGTAAACGGTGCCCGGGAGTACGATCCGCGCCCCAACAGTGCGGGCGGCGGCAATCGTATTGTCCAGCATGGGGAGCACTAGTTGGCCCCAGTTGCGGTAACCGGGTGGGTTGACCGCATGGACGATAACCGAGGCTCCGTCAGCGGCGGTCACCACGTCATCCGTGGACATCGCATCGCCTTGGAGCCAGCAAATGCCGGATGACGTCTCGGCTGACGACAGCCGATTCGGATTCCGGATCAGCCCTCGAACTGTCCAGCTCCGGCCTAGGAGACGGCGAGCCACCTCACCGCCGATGCCGCCAGTCGCGCCGAGTACCAGAGCTGTTTGATCTGACATGATTTGTCTCCGCCGTTTGGGTGCGGACCCAAATTGGCGAACAAACTCATTAAACGGAATTGCCGAAAACCGTGCGGTATCTATACTAAAATAGATGAACAACTCCCAGCCTGATTGGAACCTCTTTCGCAGCTTCTTGGCCGTGCTTCGCGAGCAATCGCTTTCGGCGGCAGCTCGGGCGCTGGATTTGACGCAACCGACGCTGGCCCGTCATATCGGCGCCCTTGAAAGTGCGTTGGGACTCGAGCTGTTCACTCGTTCCCAGCAGGGACTTTCGCCGACAGAGGCGGCTCTAGAGTTGGCGCCCTACGCAGAGAACCTTGAGACGAACGCGGCGGCGATGCTGCGTACGGCTTCCGGCCTTGGCGCCGCCGTCAAGGGAACTGTGCGCATCAGCGCGAGCGAGATGGTCGGCGCTGAGATTCTGCCGCCCATGCTGGCCGGGCTGCGGCAGCGGCATCCCGACCTGGAGTTCGAGCTAGTTCTTTCCAACACCGTGGAGAAACGGCCTTGATGACTGCGTGAACAACTAGCCCTGCAGCAGCATTGCGAACAGGAAGGGCTGACCTCGATTTATGCGATCCTGCTCTCATTGCTGCCGTCCAGTCAGCAGTCTGACGTCACGTCGTTTTATGAGGGTTATTCGTCCTTTAAGACACACGCCTTTAGGCCGATAGGTAGCTCAACATCTGCCAGTTGGTTGAGAAGGGCGATTACGAAATGAGACTTGCAAACAAGACTGCTTTGATAACGGGAGGTACGAGCGGCATCGGCTTGGCTACGGCCAAGCTGTTTATCTCCGAAGGAGCTCGCGTTGCCGTCACGGGGCGCGACGAAGCGGCCTTCAAGGCCGTCAGGGCAGAGCTCGGCGACACCGCGCTCATCCTCAAGGGCGATGTCCGTTCGATCGATGACATGCGCGCGATTGCGGCCGAGACCAAGTCCAAGCTCGGGGGATTGGATATCCTATTCGCGAACGCGGGATGGGCCTTCCCGTCGGCGATCAACGACATCGACGACAAACTCTACGACGACATCATGGACATCAACGTGAAGGGAACGGTGCTGACTCTTCAGGCCGTCCTGCCGCAGCTGCGGGAGGGTGCGTCGGTGATCCTCAACACGTCATTCGTTGCGCAGACTGGCAAGCACGGGATTTCGTTGACGGCGGCTGCGAAAGCCGCGCTACGGTCGCTTGCGCGCAGTTGGTCGTTCGAGTTCCTCGATCGCAAGATCCGCGTGAACGCGATCGCGCCCGGCGGGATGGACACCCCATTGATCAGCAGATGGGGAATGCCTGACGAGGATGTCCGGAATTTCAAGAGCGAGTTCGCGAAGTCCATCCCCGTTGGACACATGGGTAAGGCCGAGGATATCGCCTACGCGGCGCTCTATCTCGCCAGCGATGAATCCTCTTACGTCGTCGGCACCGAGCTTGTTGTCGATGGCGGTGCTTCACAGCTCTGAGCGTTCGAGCGGCTTCGCAGTTCTGAAGCTGCAACTTTGCGACCCGACACCCGCGCCCCGTGTTCCGGTCCAATCAAATCTGGGGCGATACTCAGGAGACGAATATGAGTGACGATCGCGATAACGCGACGGGCGATTTTCCATTCGGGAAAGGGCGGTCTCGACGCGACGCCTTGATGTTGGGCGGTCTCTCGGCGCTTGGTGCTTTGGTCGGCGGGAGTGCGCTTCTAGGCGGGCCGACCTCATCTTTCGCGCAAGCGCCAGGCGCGATCGGATCGGCAACAGACAAGCCCTTCGATATTCTGATTGTGATCTATCCGGGTGGAACGCTGCTGGATTTCGCCGGTCCCAACGAGGTGTTCGCACTGGTGCCTAACACCCGCATTCGCTTCGCGAGCCCAGATGGCGGTCCGGTCGAATTGCAATATGGGATCGTTTGGGGAAAGTCGGAGCGGCTGGCCGATATCGAAAGCACCGATCTTCTTCTTGTTCCAGGCGCAGCAGACCTCACGGCGGCCAACAAGCCTTCCGCACAAAAAGAAATCCTTCGTTTGGCGCAGGGCGCGAAACACGTGACGTCAGTGTGCACCGGCTCGCTCGTGCTGGCGAAGACCGGAATTCTCAAGGGCAAACGCAGCGCTTCCCATTGGGCCACCGTCAATATGCTTGCGAAATATGGCGCCATCCCCGACCCTCAGCGCTTCGTGTCCGAAGACGATGGCCGCTTCATGAGCGGCGGTGGCGTCACCTCCGGTATCGATTTCGCCCTGCGCGTGGTTGAAAAGCTGCGTGGCCCTGCAGCCGCCCAGCTCGTGCAGCTCTTGATAGAATATGATCCCAACCCACCCTTCAAGTCGGGTCATCCGCGCGACGCGCGGCCGGAGATCCTGGCAATGACAGAGAAGGAACTCCCTGGCGGCACCAAGGGGCTCTGGCAGATTCCCGGGTTGGACTGACCTCTGAGTCCGAGTGCCTTGCGGACGCAGCCTGTCTCTCTGGCCGCCTGCCTCTTCCGAGGCTTTCACGAGAACTACAATCAGATAGGAAAATCTAGATGCGACCAATTTTTGCTCGACTGGCTCTGCTGCCTGTCGTCTTCACTCTCACTGCTGTGTCGGCCCCCGCTTATGCAGAAGGCCCGCAACTCTCTACGCAGGCCGCTATCAAGGCTGAAAACGATCGCTTTGCCGACGCTTTCAAACGGGGCGACTATCAGGCGATCGGGAACCTCTACACCGAAGACGGGACGCTTTTGCAGCCCGGAGGCGAACGGATCAAAGGCCGCACAGCGATCGCGGAATATTTCACGAAGGGCTATGCCGGAAAGCCCCCTGCCACCGTCACCTTCAGCAATTTCGAGTTTTACGGAAACGATGACGTCGTGACCGAAGTCTCAGACGCCACGGTACGAAGTCATGATGGAAAGGTGGAGTATCTCGGCAAACAGACCCTCATCTTTCTGAAACAGGGCGGCGCTTGGAAGCTTCACCGTGACATGTGGAACGACAACGCTCCGCTAAAGCCGGACGAGCGCTGATCCGACAACGACAACGAGACCCAGAGACGCGGTGCCCGAAAACTGACCGCGTTCGTTCAGACTTCGGCATTCAGTCTTCTGGCTCTTCTGATCGACTGGGGCGGATGTCCGTGCAATTTTACGAAAGCGCGGCGCATCCGCTCCGGATCGATAAATCCGACGGCAACTGCAATCTGCTCTATTGGCTCGGTTCCGTCCTGAAGACGCATCCGAGCAGCCTCGACGCGCAACCGCTCGACTGCCTTCGCCGGTGTTTCTCCAGTTTCACGGCGAAAGGCTCGACCGAACTGTCGAACGCTAAGACGCGCCGCATCGGCCAATCGCTCGATCGGCAAGGACTCTCCAAGGTGCTCCCTAGCGAAATTGAGGGATATACGGATACGATCGGACTCTGGCTCCATCTGTGACATTGCAGAGAATTGGGACTGCCCACCGGACCTCCTGTATGGAACGACAAGCAGGCGCGCGACCTCACGCGCCAAGTCCGAGCCGTTATCCTTTTCGATCAACGCCAGTGCCAAATCGATGCCCGCAGCAATTCCCGCTGAAGTCCACGCCCTCCCGTCCGTAACAAAGATGCGGTCGCCAACCACCTTGATGCGCGGGAAGCGAGTCTGAAGGTGGGCGGTATATTGCCAATGTGTGGTGGCGCGCAAACCATCGAGCAGGCCCGCTTCGGCCAGAATGAAAGCCCCTGTGCAGACACTGGCGATGCGCGGGGTCCGCTTGGCGAGAACTTTGGCGGCGGCGACGTTATTCGATGCCTGCAGGGGCGCGATCTCCCCACCAACAAAGATCACTGTGTCCAGCTTGGTCTTCCGATAAGGTCGCGTCTCAATCGATAAGCCGCCGATACCGACGACAGCACCACCCTGCTCCGAGATGACATGAAGTTTATATGTGGGCACGCCGCTTGCGCGGACGGCTTGATTGAAAGCGCTAAGCGGACCGGCAAGATCCAGCGGCTCATACTCTGAACAGACAAAAAATCCGATGTGATGCATGATGACGTCTAATAAGAGAAACCATCAATTTACGCCACATCCAAAATGCCGCCGATTGCGCTCGGCAGACCGGAGCCAACCTTTTCGGACCGAGAGGAACACACGACAGCCGTCAGAAGCCGAGTGCATATCCCTCTCCGTCCAAGGAGTCGGAAAGAGCCGAATTCGCATCTCAAGCTTGATCAGTTCTGGAAAGCAGGCCCCCAAGCCGATGCGCTTGAGCATATTCTCTGGGGCCAACTACAAAAAGCGGCACTAATTCCACGGCAATCAAACGTCATTGCGCCCGGTTCTCCAGATTTCGCTTCTCGACTGGGGTCAATTTAGCCTTCTCGTCTTCCGACAGAGTTCCCAGTCCCACAAATTGGACCGAACTGTTTTGATCGTAGTTTTGGCTCTGCTTGCCGCTGGTCTTCCGCCGCTTGTCGTCAGACGGCGACTCACTGCTGCCGTCTCCCCCGCCATATCCCACCACCTCGACGATGATGATCGACGGCTGCTCGGTGCCTGCGCCTTGGCCCACAGGCGCAGTGTCTTTGGTTGTGGCGCTGGCGACGGTTGTCGCCTGCGTCAGCCCTGAGATGTTCGGCGGCTGCACCACTGGGATGCCACTCGTGCTTCCTTGAACCTGAATATTTGCTGCGTTGATGATCTGCAGCGCTGCGAGGTTGACGTTGCCTGAGACGCGGATACCCGCTTCCCCGGCATCGATGGTGCCGAGCGGCGCGATGAGATCGATATCGCCCGGTGGCACTTCAGGAATAGGATTGAGCGTTGCGATACCGGCGCCAGAACTCGGAGCCACCGGCGACAGCGTCACATGACCGTAGGCATCGTAGATGCGCTTCGGCGGTGTGTAGACCACCGTCGTCTTGGCGCCGCGACCGGCGTTGATGTCGCCCTCCGCCGACCAGGCGACGATATTGCCGCCGTACGTGGTCATGACGCGCGAGAGGCCGAGCAGGATCGAGCCCTTCGAATAAAGACTGATGTTGCCGGATCCTAGCGTGACGATTCCCGCCGATGCGGGCGGCACGAGGCCTTCGACGCCGACAACCTGCTGGCCACCCGGCGTCAGCATCTCGATGTCGCCGCCGAACTGCGTGCGCACGCCAGAGCCGCCGAACATGGTGATGTTGCCGAGATAGGCGATCGGGTTGCCGCTCGCGTCCTTTTCCGGGAACAGCGCCTCGATGGCATAGCGGCCGCGCAGATACGAGCCGTAACGAGAGCTGCTCGCATCGTTGTATTCGCGGCCACCGGCTTTCAATTCGGCGAAGTACACCTGCCGCAAGAAGATCGCCTGCTGCTCGGGTGCGAGCTTACCGAAGTAGCTGCGCGCTGCCTCGTCGGTCGTCCCCGTGTAGTCGTCGGCGTAACGCTCCTTCAGCCACGCCTGCAACTCTTTCTCGTAGGTTTTCGCTACCTTGCCGGGCTGATCGACAAGCGGCGTTCCGGCGACGGCGAGATTGGCCGCATCGAGATAGGGCAGCAGACCGGCGTAGTTCGGACCTGCCTTGCCCGCACCCGCCTGCATCAGGATCGACGCACCGGGACGCGTGTCGCCGGTGGCCAAAGCACCGATCGATACGATCGAGCCCTTATCGCCGAGATAGAGATTGCGGCCAGCTTTCACCTCCAGAGAACCGGGACCGGCGATCTGGACCTGCGCATAAAGAATATCGCGACCAGCTTGGATGACGGATACGTCGGTCGGGTCGTTGTTGAGGATCAGGCTCGGGGTGTTCTGTAGCTCGTTGTCACCGTAGAGACTGCGGTAAGCGTTCCTGCCGAAATTGACGATGTCGCGTCCAGCAATGATGCGCGCAGGCATCGCCGCCGCATAACGGGGTTGCCAGCCATCGTCGTAAAGCGGCGTGGGATCGCCGAGCGTAAAGTTGACGATATCGCCGTCGCGCGCATAGACGCGAATAATCTTGTCGTCGCCTTCATGCAGGTTGGTCGTCACCGTGTCCGACTGGAACTGGAAGTATGCATTGCTCGTGCCTGGCCGGAACGGATTGGGAATTGAGTTTGGATCGTTGATCGCACCGGATACGCTCCAGGCTGCCGAATAGTTATTGCCGCCGCCATTCGCGTATAAGGAATCGCCGGCCAGTAATTCGAGAGAGCCGTCACGCGAGGGTGCAAGCTCAATTCTCTGGGCACCGGCCCAGTATAGGCTGCCATTGGCGGCGACGGCCTCGAAAACCGGTGGCAGCATCGTCCGGTTCGTCCCGTTTATTTCGCTGCTCCAATACTCGTTCAGCCCGTTACCCGAGACATTCAACGGCACCATATTGCCGCCCGCCGACAGCAGCGAGATCGCGGTATTCGAGCGCCAAAGCGAGAAGTAGGATCCTCCAGTTCTGACTGCATTGACCATGCCGGGATCGCCCGCGCCGCCGAAGACGAGATCGCCTCGCGCCTGAAGCGCCACGCTCCCGTCGCCGATCACGACCACCGGACCGCCAACACCACCATTGTTTACAAGGCGCGCGGCCCGGTAAAGCTCCACAGCGCGCGGATCGTTCGGCGCGCCGACGCCGTAACGCAGCATGGCTGCGCCAATGGAACCGGCCTGAACCGCGATGTCGCCGCGAACGTTTGTGAATGATCCATTGAAGTCGTCCGACCCGAAATAGCTCCCGATCGTAAGCGGATTGAGTCGCCCGCCGACATCGAGCGAAAGATCGCCGCCGCCGGTCTGCGCAAGCGTGCCGCCGGTAATTGCGCCGCCCGGAGTCTTCGCCACGGAAGTGACCCGACCACTCCCTCCAACGGCGAGGACGAGGCCCGTGGTCATGTAAGTCTGATTAGAAGAAGACGGAATATTGACAAGCGTGTTGAAAGCACCGGCGTCGTTGCCGACGTCGACAGCGAGGTTGCCGCCGCCCAGTGTTCCGATCCCCGAGAAGCCGAAGAATTTGCCGCCGACGTAGGAGCCAAAGCGGGTGCCCCAGGCCGCCGGAGTTGTCGCGTCGCCCTGGCGCACCAACCAGTTGTTGACCGCATAATTGCTCGTTCCGAACGAGTTGGGATAATCCTGCCAGATATAGCCGGTTAGATCATGTCCGGCCGCAATCCGTACGTCGCCGCCGTTTTGTGTGAAGTAACCGCCCTGCGATGTGACGCCGGAATATTCCGAACCGACGGTGATCTGGGTACCGGCGGTATAAATGCCGAACGGAGAGTCCTGCCTCAGATCTCGCCCGGCGATGAGATCGAGCTCACCGGTGCCGGTGCGGATCACGCTCGGCAACGGCAAGCCGTCACTGGCATTTGTATGCATATCGGACAGCACTAGGTTGCCCTTGCTGCCGAGCTGGGTCAGCGTTTGAACCGCGCGGCCGTCGGCCGAGCCAAGATCGGCGCCACTGACGAGGCGGATGGAAGCGGACTGGCTTTCAGCGGTAAGCATGGCCGCGGCCGCCGATGTTGCGCTCTGCGCTGGCATCCCTGGATTAACGATCTGGGTCGCCAGTTGGAGATTTGCGGATGACGGCGCATCTTCAAGGTTAAGGTATTCAGAATACAATGCAGTGTATTGAGGAATAGTGCTGCCCGGCCCGTAAAGCGTTCCGCCGATCGAGCGCAGAGCGAAACCTTGTTGCGTCAATTGTTGATAGAAGGTGGTATTTGGAACCGTCCACCCGCCGTCATTCATCACTATGAACGTGGTGCCTGAGAACCAGGACGCGTAGAAAAACGGAATCCCGTTGAAAAAGTCGCGCGCGAAAAGATTTGGCGTCGATGTCGTTACGACGTTGGCGTATTGCGCAGGCATACCCGGCACGCCCTTGAACCCATCGGAAATGCTTCCGTTGATGGTGAGTTCGTTCCTGGCGCGCATCCACAGCGTCAGCGGTTCGCCCGCGCCATAACTTGACGAATTCGGATCACGGTTCGCGCTTGGACCGTAACGATAACTCGACAGGTCGAGATCGCCCTTGACCGTCAGATTGCCGGACGCCCCTGAACTCGTGATGTTGACGCCAGGACGGAAATGGAAGGTTGAGCCGTAGTCCGACAAGCCCTCGAGCCGGCCTACAAGATCCATATCGGCGAGTGCCGCGTTCATGTATTGCACGTTGCGCGTATCGATCTGCTTTAGGCCGAGGACGCCCGCAGCATTGACCGGCGATCCGAATTTGCCCGTGCCGTTATCCTGCACGATTGAACCATCGGCATCAGCCGGTGAATAAGTCCAGAATGCATTCAGCGTAATGCCGCCCGCTCCCCGGATCGTCACTGGGGCACGGGCATCGATGCGCGCGCCGGCGGTCTCGCTCAAGCGGCTGACATTCAGGACCACATCGCCGCGAGCCGCGCCATCCGTCGATCTCAAATCGAGCGTAGCCCCCCCGTTGAGGCGCATCACGCCCCTCGTCGAGGTCAGCTCGACGTGACCGCGGTTCTTAGCCTCAATGGCAACTCCGTCGCCATCGACCTGAAGTTTTGTACCCCGCACGTCGAGCACTGCGTTGGAGGTAAGTGTCAGATCGTCCTTGGCGGAAAGCCGGATCGAACCGGGCGCCTCTCCGGTGGCGTCGATCCTGCCGTTGACCGTGAGGTTGCCGTCATCCAACGAGACAATCACGTGATGCGCTCTCACCTCATCGCCGATGGTGAGATTGCCCTTCTTGAGAGAAAAATCTCGTGTCTCGAAGAAGCCGCCGGCATTCAGCGCACGATTCATTCGCGCGAAATTTGTGTCCTGCGACCACGACGGAAGATCCAGCGACCCCATATAAAGGGTGCTGAGCGCGAAAGATCCGCTCTTGTAGCCGTCGGTCGACGATCCCTTAAACATCCCATCGAGGGAAACGAGCGGCGCGCCGTGCCTGTCGATGAAGACGAAGTTGCCGCCCGTGTATCCGTTAGCTGCCGAGAACGCGATTGAACCCGCGTTGTTATTCACGGCCGAGACGTCGAAGGTCGCACCATTAAAGACAATAATGCTGCCCTGCGAGCTTTCGAACGAGACATCGCCGCCCCAGGAATATTTGGCGACATCGTTGAACGGGATAGATCGACCAGAGAGATCGATTCGCGTTCCTTCGTTGATCTGGATGGTATCCTGCGCGTTCACGGTGAGCCTGCCCGAAGGCAGCACGACCGCCGTATCCAGTATGACGTTCGAATACACGGATTTGAGATTGAGCGTCGCACCCAATGTATTCACTGCGACGGTGTTCGCGCGCGATCCATCGTCCGGCGCGAGCACGCTGAGCACACCACTGGAATAAATAGACATCACCGATCCGTTGGCGCCGGTCAGCAGCGGCGTGATGAGCTTCAGTGCAGCCTGCTCGCCAGTGTAGGTCGCAGGATCGAACGCCGAGGTCGGGCTATCCCCTGCGCGCCACACAGAAAGCGTGTTGGTGTTATTAGAGGTGATGCGTTCTGATGCGTTGAGATTGACGGTCTCGAAGCCGAGCATCAGGCGATTGAATTGCAGCCTGTTCTGCGGCTGCGAATTTTCCGGATAACCGAACAGGATCTCGCGCGCCTTGACATTGAAGACGCCATGTCCGGTGCCCGGGCCGTTAGCAATAATCGCGCCGGGCGCGACGGCGTTGTAAATCGGCTCGCCTGTAGCGGTCGCACCGGCATACAGAGAGCGGCTCGACCAGATCAGTCGATCCGTGGTCAGCATCACGCTGTCCCTGTCAGTACCGTACCCGTAGATAGCGGGCGTGCTTAGCGCGAAGCTATCGAGAATGGATTTTCCACTGGCGTCGAGGGTCGAAAGATTGACCGAGCCGTAGAAATTAATCGAGTTCGCAGCCGACAGGATCAGGTTCTTCACGGCTGGCGAGCCGGTTTCCGGATCGCCGCGGAACAGGCGATCGAGTACTGCCTGATTGAGCGCTAGGCCGCCTGGCAGGATGTTCGCCGCGGCGGCAGCAGCCAGCGTTTCCGTCGTCCCAATATTGATGTAGGGCAACGCCAGCTCGATATCGCGCGTGCCGAACCTGGCCCTGTCCCCCATGATCACGCCCTGCCCCGCCGTGAAGGCGATCGAACCTTCGCTATAGAGAGCGGAATCGTTTTCGAGGGTAATCTTCGACGTGGTCGAGTTGTTCGGATTGAGCGAAACAGAGCCGTTGGAAACGGCCAGCATCGCAGGCGCGCCGAAGAGCAAGCCCGTCGCAACGGTATCTGGAGCGGAAAGCCCTCGACCTATCGTATTGATCGAGGCGCCGGACTTCACCGTAATATCCTGATCCGCTGTCAGAATGATCTGCGAGCCCGTGAGAGCGACGCCACTCTCGAGCGTCAGTGATCGCACCAGCCCGTCGTTGACGGTGATGTTGAAAATCGGCAAGTCCGCTGCATAACCGCTCGCCGGAGTGCTGCCGAGATAGAGATTCGATGCGCCGATCTTCGCGATCTCGGATGCTGCCACTGTAATGACGCTGTCGCTGCGCGCCGCTGTGCTGCCGAGAGCGGTGATGAACATATCCGTTTGATACGAACTCCAGGAGCCTTTGCCGGATACCGCCAATGTGCCGGCATAGCCGCGCTCGCTAGGCGAGAACAACGCCTCACCGTCGAAGCGCAACGCGGATTCGATACGCGGGGCACTCCCCCCCGCTAGAGCACCGAGATTAAAGTTCAGGAATTTTCCGTCAGCCGGCAACAGCGGCCGCACGGTGCCGAACGTCGCCGCATTCGCGAGTTGGAAGTCAGCGTAGCCCTGCTCGTTGTATTTCGAATAGGTGCGCAAGGCGCGGCCGGGAGTGACGATAGCGTTAGTGAACAGTGCGTCGCTGATCGACGTCCCGCCGACGCTGCGCGTGGCACTGGTGATGTAGGAACCGTTCTGAAGGTTGAGCGCCGATCCGTAATTCGTCGTTCCGCGACTTCCGAGTTCGACGCGATAGCCACCCGGCAAGAGCGCATAGTTCGCCGGCAATAATGTGTAGGTGCCAGCGGAAAGACCAGGAACGCCGGCGGGAATTGTGATCTGCTCGCCGACGCCTGCCACGGAGCCCGTCCAGGTGTTGTAGTACGAATTGCCCACCGGCGCGGCGACGATGCCCGGAACAATTGCGTAGACCTTGTTGCCCGAAGAACTGATGGTGTTGCCCGGGTTGGACGCGATCAGCGGATAAAGAAGCGTATCTACTGAGCCGCCTCTACCGGAAACAAAGGCAGCGCCGGACAATGTACCGCCGCCAGAAAGATCGAGGACCGCGCCGCTCTGGGCGACGATTGTGTTGCCGGTGACCGTAATGCCCTGTCGGCCGCTGGTACTATTAGCGATGTAGTCGCCGGCCGCATTCTTGACGATCATGCCGGTCAGCAGATCGTAGGGTAACGGCGCGCTGCCATTCACGGTGAAGCTTACGCCGTCCACCGTGCCGCCATAAGGAATCACTAGTCCCTTGGCGCTGACCGAAGTTATGCCGCCCGGCGAAAACTCGACGAGACCTTGATCGACTCGAGTCTGCAAGTCAGCCGTATATGGCGTAAGTGCTTGCAGCGAGATCGCGCCGAGCGGCGCGAACAGGTTGCCGCCCTGCCGGATCGTGCCAGCCGTGACCTCAAACCGTCCGAATACGGAATGCGGCGTCCTCACGGCCCCATCTTCGTGGCGGCCAATCGTAACCGTTCCGGTGTTTGGTGTGATGCTATTCGGATTGATAATCGGCGCACCGTTCACGTCGATTGGGGTGCCGGCATAGAGCTGCACCTTGGCGTCCGTCGCCGGATAGATCCGTTGTGCAATGAGATCGAGATCTCCGGCCGCGCCGAGCACTGTCCAATCGCCGACGCTGCTATCGCCCTGCGTTTTGTCGAAAGCTAGGAAGCGCAAGTCTCCAGCGCTGTGGAGCGTCAAGTTCGCGACGTTCGCGTTCATATGATTGACGACGTCGATCAGATCTCCTTTGAAGACGATCGTCCCGCTGTTCGGATAGGCCGGGAGCACCGAGGTCATCACGCTGTAACCCGGATCGATGACGAACGCTCCGTCGAGCTTCACATAGGGCGCGGAGACGGTCGCCTTTCCGCCAGCTACGGAATTATAGAGCGCGGAGGTGTTGAGCGTGATGCTGCGCCCGGCGGCAAGATTAGCGTCGCCCTCGAACACGATGGCGGTGCGCGCGAACAGATACAGCGTGTCGAAGCCTCCACGCGCAACCTCTTCCGCACTGAGGCTGGCATATCCCGGCTTGAGGCCATCGGCCGCTGCGCCGGGGAAAAGATTCGCCGGCAACCCGTCCGATTGTTTGGCGTCGGAAATATGCAATACCCGCCCGGCTATCAGCCGCGCGGAAGACGAGGCACTGTCATCTCTGGCGTAAACCCGCGATTCAAGATTGAGCGCCAACGTGCCGCCCGACGCTCCTACACCACCCGCTCGAGCGAGAAGCATGCCATCGTTATACAATCCCCATTTGGAACCGAGCGAGATCGTACCACCGCTGCTGGCCACACTTCGGCGTTGATAAGCACTTCGGCCATCGTCTCCGACGAAAAGCATATCGAGATTGGCGCTTGTGCCGGAGGCGTCGATCACCGCGCCGTCACGCACAACCACATAGGCCTCGGCGAGCGAATAGGAGTTATCGGATTGCTGAAGCTTCTTGTCGACGCGGTTGCTGCCCAACAGCACTGAGCCGCCGTCAGGTACTGTGCCGTAAAGATGTCCGCTCGCGTCTATGGCCGTTATTGCCCGCGCGGAAACATCTAGCCTTGCGTGTTCGCCAATCCACACCGAGCGACCGCCGATATCGCCGTCGCTGTTGACGTATTGGTTGCGGTTCAGAATAGCAATCTCGCCGCCATGGGCGGTTATATGGCCATCGACGGTGATCTGTCCGCCGCTGGCAATCGTGACCTTGCGACTGGGATCGACCGTGACCGATGCGCCGTTGCCGATGGTGACACTGCCGCCGATCAGCAGATCATTGCCGCTGTTGTTGTGTCCTGACAGAAATTCGAGATCGACACCGCCGCGCTGCGTCAGTCTTGCCTTGATGGGATCCGCCATAAAGGTATCTGGCAGCCACAGTCCAAGCGCCTTCGACGCGTCGGAGCCGGTAGGCGCGCTGGAGGCTGCGGCGGTGAACTCGAAGACCGGCATTATCGGTGCAACCACAGCCCCATCCGCCACACGCAGGCCTGCTTGCCCGTTGATCGAGTATTTGGAGAAGCCACTGCGCAGATGATTGTCGGAAATAAGCAGCGTCGCGATCGGATTGATGTTGATGTCCGTCGGAAGCCGCGTGCCGGCGGCGATCTGTGTGCCGGCACCGAACGTGACACCGCCAACAGGCGCGGCTGTACCCGCCTGATAGACGACGGTGATAGACGAAAGCAGCGAGAGGCCCGCGGGAAACACATCTGCTGGCAAAACATAGCCCGCAGGCAGCGTGCGCACGTTCAGGCCGTTGGCGCCTAGCAGCGTCGCACCGGAGGGCACTGTCGCGCCGGATAACGCTTGGTAGAATCCGCCGCTGTAGGTGTACCAGACATTCACAACACCATCAGGCACCAGCCAGTTCGCCTGTAGCGTGACTGCGGGAACGGCGATATCGGCCGGGAGCGCCGTGCCTGGGTCGATCCTATTGACAGTGCGATTGTACGTAGCGGGAAGCGGCACGCCGGCGGGAATAACCAGTGATGCGCTCAGTGTAACATCGGCTGGCGTCACCGTTCCGGCCGGCAACACATCGCCGATTTTGTAGTTGGCGTCGCCAATCACAACGAGGCCACCAGTCGACAACGACAGTACGCCGCCGCCCTTCGCACCATAACCAGCAACCGTGCCGTTCAGCGTTAGTGCACCGCTGCTGCCATTGTATCCGGCCAGCAGGGAGACATCGCCGCCCTTGCCGCCTTGGGTTTTACCGGTGGCGAGGATGGCGCCACCCGACGACGCGTTGACCAGCGACCCATTTTCCAGCGTCACATCGCCGGTAGAGCGCAGCGTAACGCTGCCGCCATTGATAAAAGCTAGCCCGGAAAGATCGTTCGGATTAAGCTGCACGTTCGTCCATACGCCACCCATGTCGATGGCCTTGTTCGCGTGCAATGTCACGCCGGGGGTGCCGCTTCCCGGCGCGAGGTCGGTGATGCGCGTCAAGACAGAAGTGCTCTGAGCTTCGTTCGTCGCGAGCTGATTGCTTGCGATGATGCTGCCGCCCCGCGCGGTGATGTTGGCGTTGATGTCGATGATCGGCGCGGTGAGATTGAGCGCACCGCCATCGGCAAGCGCAAGGTCGCTTTCGACGACGATTCTGCCACCGATGTCCGTGACGGCGTCGTATTTGGTGGCGATGTCGATCCCGCCAAGCTTCTGCCGATTGAGCCAATCGGCATCGAGCCAAACGGTGCTTGTGCGGTTTGGATCGAGCGCATCGGTGGCGCCCAGGCCTGGCGTCACTCCGGCGATGTCGCCGATGCGCACGTCGCTGGCATAAGCGTCGGCACGGCCGACGGAACCATATGCGCCTACCGCCAACTGCCCATCCAGCGCCGCCGTGTTCTGCGTTGCCTTGTAGCCGTCGGTGATGCCATTTGGCCGTGAATTGATCTGGCGTTCGCCCCGGATGACGCTGGCGAGGATGTCACCTTCGAACACAGACGTCGGCGTCGACAGGATCAAACGGCCCGCATCGCGGCCGACGGTGTAGCCGTCTTCCCAACGGTAGCTGTCGCGATTGAGTCCGAACGGATTCATCCAGACTTCGACCTGGCCCCAGTGCTCGTGATCGCGGATGAAGCCTTCGCCGACACCGTAGTACTTCATGTCGGCGGGCGCGTTGTCGCCGATGTTGTAGAGCCGGCCATCGGCGCCGAGGAAATTCGTCGTCCGAATATAGCCGCCCTGATACGCGACCGACCCGCCGGAGAGATTGAAGATCGAACCCTTCTGCGTCACGACCTCGGGTGCCGACAGCGTGACCGTGCCGCCGACGGCTGTCCATTCACCGATGCTATGCGCGGTATTGCCGAGATAGCCGCCGACCTCGAGCAAGCCGCCCGGCGTGTAATAACGATCCGAGGCATACCCGCCCGCGCCCGCCGGAAGCAGCGTGAGATTCCGCACATCGATCCATACGTTCTCGTTGGCGAGATAGCCGCTGTCGCGGTTCTGCGGACTGTCGCGCAGTTCGTTGCCCTGGACGTTGATGGAGATGTTGTTCGATCCCATCGCGAGAGCCACGTTCCGCACGCCCGAGACGTCGAGCGTCGCGCCGGCCTCAGTGAAGATGCGTTTGCCCGCCTGCACGGCGATCTGGCCGCCCTGTGCCGCGGTATAGGAGCCGCCCTCGAACACGGCGTTGCCGCCGGTCACGATCTCGACGCGCGATTGATCGAGACGATCCGCGAGCGTCGAGAGATTGTTGAACTGGCCGAGCGTCGCTTGTGCGCGAAGAAGGTTCTGCGCCGCCGACGCCGCGATCAACGCGTCGCGTTGGGAATCGAGTGCGGTGTCCTTGGAGTCGAGTTCGGGCAGAATCGCGGTGACGGCATCGCCGGTGAGCGTGACGCTGCCGCTCACGTCGCTCATCGCGTTCAACAGATGGATCGTGCCACGCTGGTTGACGGACGTCGTAGCAACGAGAATGCCGCCCTGCGTCACGTCATGACCGGCCAGCGTGATGTCGCCCTGCTGCGAGAAGATCAATCCCGCGTTCGTCACCTTGCCGCTGGCGCTGCCGACGGCGATGACGGGCGAGATCTCCGTGCCGCGCGTGGTCGAGAACTGATTGCTGGCCGTGCTGTAGCCCGAGCGCAGAATGAAGCTGTCGCCCGCCGAGAGAAGCGCTTGGCCCTTCGGCGTGCTGATGCTGCCGCTGTTCGACACTTCCGTGCCCATCAGCATGACATAACCGCCGCCGCTGGTGACGGACTTCGGCGCGGCGGTCGTGATCTCGGCGCCGGCTTCAACGCTGATCTTGCCACCGGCATTGGTGAAGCTCGGCAGATAGCTGCTGCCGCTTTGCGTCGAATAGATGCCGGTGCTCATGAAGGCTGCCGGATCGATGCTGGCACTCGATGCAATCAGCGAACCGACATTCACCTGGCTCGAGCCGTTGAAGATGATGCCGTTCGGGTTGATCAATAGCACCGTGCCTTCGGCCTTGATCTGGCCGAGGATCTGGCTCGGGGCGCCGCTAGCGTTGATGCGGTTCAACGCCACCCAATTGTTGCCGCTCGCGGCGTTGCCCTTGGACTGATCGAAGCGCACCGTCGTCTCGCGGCCGACGTTGAACTGCTGCCATGTCAGCAAGGCTTTCTGCGCCTGCTGCTCGATGGTGACCGTCACCTGACCGTTCGTCACCTGCTGCGTCGGCTTCGCCGCGTTGACCCACAAGCTCGGGTCGGTGCCGACGCGCGGATCGACGACGAGACCGCCGGGCGACAAGCCGTTCGTGACGTTGGTTGGCGCTTGAATTGCCAAGCTTCGCGCCGCCGACTGCGCCGCGCGCATCGCCTGGATGGCTTGGCTCGCCTTCGTCAGCGCGTTGACCGACTGCTGCGCGGCTTGCTGTGCC
>JASBTM010000010.1 GCA_030148425.1 Hyphomicrobium sp.
AGGGCGACGAGCGTAATCGGCGCGATCCTCGGCAGGAAGCGCGTCTCGTACCAGTCATTGCCTTTGGCGCCGGCGAGCCATTTGCGGGTCAGATAGCCAGCGAGGAAGGGGATGCCGAGATAGATCAGCACCGCCTCGGCAACGGCCCAGAAGCTGACGTCGATCACGCTGCTTTCGAGCCCGAAGAGCGGCGGGAGGATCGTGAGGAAAAACCAAGCATAGATGCTGAAGAACAGGATCTGGAAGATCGAGTTGAAGGCGACGAGCGCGGCGACATATTGATTGTCGCCCTTCGCGAGCTGGTTCCAGACGATTACCATCGCGATGCAGCGCGCGAGGCCGATAAGGATGAGGCCTGTCATATATTCGGGCTTATCGGACAGGAAGATCACCGCGAGCGCGAACATCAGCACCGGACCGATGATCCAGTTCTGGACCAGCGAGATAGCTAGGACGCGCTTATCCTCGAAAACGCGCGGGAGCTCCTCGTAGCGGACGCGCGCGAGCGGTGGATACATCATCAGTATCAGGCCGATCGCGATAGGGATGTTGGTCGAACCCCAAGAGAGGCTGTCGATCGCGGCGGGAAGCCCGGCGAAGGTCGAGCCAAGCAGCACGCCCAGCGCCATGGCAAGAAAAATCCACAGGGTCAGATAGCGATCGAGGAACGACAGGCGTTCGCGCTTGCTGGCCATCGATCAGCGGCCGACGCGATCGCCGGCGTCGTCGACGACCTGCTCGCCATCTTCCTTGGCAAAGCCGCTGCGCTGCCGCGCCGGGATAAGGTCGAGCACCGCCTCGGAGGGGCGGCAGAGTTTCACCCCGAGCGGCGAGACCACGATCGGCCGGTTGATGAGGATCGGATGCAGCATCATGGCATCGACGAGCGCCTCATCGTCGAGGCTTTCGTCGCCGAGACCGAGTTCGGCAAAAGGCGTCCCTTTCTCGCGGAGGAGCGCGCGGGGCGCGATTCCCGCGCGCGCTATCAATTGTTCGAGCATCTCGCGCGATGGCGGTGTCTTCAGATATTCGACGACGTGCGGCTCGATGCCGGCGTTGCGGATCATTGCGAGCGCGTTGCGCGACGTTCCGCATTCGGGGTTGTGGTAAATGATGATGTCGGTCACGGCATGAGGTCCTTCAGCAGCAGGCGAGTTCGGCGAGCAGCGGTTCGCAAAGCTCCGGTCGCCCCTGGCAGCAGTCCTTTGCCAGGAAGAGCATGAGGCCGCGCAGCGTATCGAGATCCGCGCGCTGATTGATGTGCCGGCCGCGCTTCTGCGATGTCACGAGCCCCGCTTTCGCGAGGACCGCTAGATGGGTCGAGAAGGTGCTTTGCGATAGGCCCGACGCTTCCACCAGCTCGCCTGTGGACAGTCCGTCCGGCTCGCGCCGGACGAGCAGGCGGTACGCGTTCAGGCGCGTGGGGTGGGCGAGTGCGGCCAAGGCCGACAGGGCTGCATCGCAGTTCATTCATCGGAATTATTCGATGCGTTGGACGCTGTCAACACGCATCGTAAAAATCCGATGCATTGTCGCGCTTTCCGTTTTTCGGATAGTCAGCCGGCTGCTCTCAAACGGCCATAGTCTGCTCGCGCGTGGGACGCAGCGTGCAGGCTGGGAACTGTCCTTTGTCGACAGACGTTTAGCTTTCATCCACAACGTGACGGGAGCGGTCCAATCGGTATCGCTAAAATCGGATTGTGGATGGAGGCCAAAGGTGGGCGTACAGACGATTCTCGTCGTCGAGGACGAATTTCTGATCCGATTTATGCTGGCAGATGGCTTGCGCGACATTGGCTATCAGGTGTTGGAAGCGGCGGACGGAGAAGAGGGGTTCGACGTTCTGAGGTCTGGTCAGGTCGTCGATCTCGTCGTCACCGATGTCCGAATGCCCGGGGGCATCGATGGCATGGAACTGACACGACGCTCAAAGTCGCTGGCGCCCGGTCGTCCCGTCATCGTCTGCTCAGCCCACCTGTTCAGATCCGAATCGCATCCGGCCGACGAATTTCTTGCAAAACCCTATACTTTCGCCGCCCTCGCTGACGTGATTGCCCGGCTGATCGGAGACCCATGGCAAAAGAGCTCTCAGACGCTCAGTGCCTGATCGTCGCCGACGCCGACGTTCTCATCCGGAACGCGCTCGCCGAATATCTCAGACACTGCGGCTACAAGGTTTTCGAAGCGGCGACGTCCGACGAGGTCATCATCGCCCTCGATGAGGGCGCGGCCAAGATCGACGCAGTGCTGGCCGACGCAGAGTTGACCGGGCGCCACAATGCGTTCGAGCTGCGCATTTGGGTCCGGGACCATTATCCCGATGTCCAGGTCGTCCTTGCTGGCAATATCGATTCGGCCGCCAAGGCCGCAGGCCAAATGTGCGATGACGGTCCGCATCTTCGAAGACCCTATGACCCCGAACGCGTTGCGGCGCACATCAAACGCCTTTTGGCGGCAACCCGGCGATAAGGCCGCTAGAGCGTCCAGAGCTTCGGCG
>JASBTM010000015.1 GCA_030148425.1 Hyphomicrobium sp.
CCCGGTGTTTTCAGCAATTCCGGTTGCAGCAGACATGAGAATTGATCCGGATCAGGTGTTGGACGCACGTCGCTCAGCGGGCGACGGCGCAGGCGTGAATTGGAAGGGCTCAGTCGCATTGCGACGACGCGGCAGGCCGGCACCGCTCATTGGTGTCGAGTCGCCTGGCGTGAAGGTGCGGTCGGCAGCTTCGCGGATCGCATCTGCCACGGTGCAGACGCTGGCGACGTAGTTCTTGACCGAAGCCGAGCCATCGAGCTGCGAGACATTGTACTTGAGCGGCAGGATATTGCGGGCGCTGGCGAGACCCATGCCACCCTTCGAGTCGATTGCCATCATCTCGCTCATGCACATCTTGCCGGGCTGAGCACACTGGTTGAGGATCAGCTTGTACAGATCGGCATCGACGCTGTTGTAGAGCTTCACCGGCACCTTCTCGCTCGGCTTTTCGAGCTCGAGATAGACGTCGCGGCTCAGCTTGTCCTGGCTGCCCTTGGCCTTGGCGATCCAGGCGTCGAAACCAGCCTGATCCACACCGTGGAAGGCGAAGCGCATGTTGGAGAAGCCGGCGCCCGAATAATTGGCCGAGAAGCCTTCATACTTGCCGGCCTTGTTGATGACGGCGTGCAGCTTTGTCTCCATGCCCGGCATCGCATAGATCTGGCCGGCCAGCGCGGGGATGTAGAACGAGTTCATCACCGAAGTGGCCGTGATCTTGAAGCGGATCTGGCGATCCACCGGAGCAGCGAGTTCGTTGACCGCAGCCACGCCATATTCCGGATAGATAAACAGCCACTTCCAGTCGAGCGCCACGACCTCGACGAGCAACGGGTCATTCAGCGTCGCGGCATTGCCGGGGCTGATGCGGTCGAGGCGGCGATACGGATCGAGCAGATGGGTGCTGCTCCAGGTGATCGCACCGAGGCAGATGATGATCAGCAGCGGGATCGCCCAGATGACGAGCTCGAGATGGGTGGAGTGATCCCAGTCCGGCTCATATTTCGCTTCGGTGTTCGCCTGTCGGTATTTCCAGGAGAAGAACACGATCAGGAACATCACCGGGATAATGATGAGCAGCATCAAAACCACGGAGACGACCACGAGATCGCGCTGCTGCACTGCGATGTCACCCGCAGGATTCATCACGACGAAATTGCAGCCGCCAAGCAGGGCAACCAGTGGCAGCAAAAGGAGGATTCTCAGGCGGCTCAAGGTCTTACCCATTCGATGATGTCCGTTTGCGCGCACGGTTAGGCGCATTTGCTGCAGGGCAACATTGGACAATTTGTCCAATGGTTCGGAACTGCGCTTCACGACAAATCGTCAACTGGCCGGCATGCATTCTTGCGCCGAATTCAGTATACGCAACCTACGATACAAATGGATTGAAGATATGGCGCAAGCGCAATCGACGATGGAAGAGGATGCCCGTCGCCTGAACGCGGACAGCCACGGCCAGGTGAACCCGGGCGAGATCGCCATCGGGGTCATCATCGGGCGCACGTCGGAATTCTTCGACTTCTTCGTCTACGCGATCGCCTCGGTGCTGGTTTTCCCGAAACTGGTGTTTCCGAACCACGACCCGTTGACCGGCACACTCTATTCTTTCGCGATCTTTGCGCTGGCTTTCATTGCGCGCCCGATCGGTACGATGATCTTCACCGAGATCGATCGCCGCCAGGGCAAGGGCGCGAAGATGACCATTGCGCTGTTCCTGCTCGGCGTCTCCACCGTCGCCATCGCCTTCCTGCCCGGTTATGAGACCATTGGCATCGCATCCGCTTGGTTGCTGGCCGCGGCCCGCATCGGCCAGGGCCTGTCCTGGGGCGGCACCTGGGATGGCCTTGCGTCGCTTCTCGCGCTGAACGCGCCGGAAGGCCGCAAGGGCTGGTACGCCATGATCCCGCAGCTGGGCGCACCGATCGGCCTGATCGTCGCCTCCGCGCTGTTCGCCTTCTTCGTCGATACGCTCTCTGCTGAAGATTTCCTCGACTGGGGCTGGCGCTATCCGTTCTTCGTGGCCTTCGCCATCAACGTCGTCGCACTGTTCGCCCGTCTCCGCATGGTGGTGACGCCGGGCTATACCGAACTGTTCGAAAGCCGTGAGCTCGAGCCGTCGTCGGTGCCGGAGACCCTGGCACAGCAGGGCCGCACCATCGTCGTCGGCGCCTTCGCACCGCTCGCGTCTTTCGCTCTCTTTCACATGGTCACGGTGTTTCCGCTGTCCTGGGTGTTCCTGTTCACCCGTGAAACGCCCGGCCGCTTCCTCGTGATCGAATGCATCGGCGCCGTTGTCGGCATCATCGCGATGCTGTTCTCGGGCTATATCGCGGACAAGGTCGGTCGCCGTACCCTGCTCGCCGGCTCGGCGATCGCGATCGCGGTGTTCTCGGGCTTCGCTCCTCAGATGCTCGATGGCGGCCTCGCTGGCGAACTCGCCTTCATGATCCTTGGCTTCATCTTGCTCGGCCTGTCGCTCGGCCAGTCCTCGGGTTCGGTCGCATCGAGCTTCCGCAAGCGCTATCGCTACACCGCCTCGGCGCTGACCACCGACCTTGCCTGGCTGTTCGGCGCCGGCTTCGCACCGCTGGTCGCACTCGTGATGTCGAGCCATTTCGGCCTGCCATCGTCGGGCATCTATCTGCTCTCGGGCGCGGTCTGCACGCTGCTGGCGATCTCGATCAACCGCCAGTTCGCCAGCCGCGACGCGGAAGCGGTTCAGCCTTAAGCGCGGCAGAGCAAGCCAGATAACAAAAAGGGCCCGGCAATCTGCCGGGCCCTTTTTCGTTTCTGGGTATGAGCGCTCAGGCGTTGGCGCCGCCATCCACCAGAAGGCCGGTGCCGGTGATCTGCCGCGCGGCAGGGCTTGCCAGGAAAGCAACCGCGGCTCCGATATCTTCCGGCTTGCCGTAATGGCCGAGCGCCGACAGCGCGCGCTGCGCGTCCGCGGTTTCGCCCTGGGCAGGGTTCATGTCGGTGTCGGTCGATCCGGGATGGACCAGATTGACGGTGATACCGCGCGGGCCAAGCTCGCGGGCCAGACCGCGGGTGAAGGACAGCAGCGCCGACTTTGACATCGAATAGACGGTGACGCCCGGAAACGGCACGCGTTCGGCGAGGTTCGCTCCGATCGAGATGATGCGGCCGCCCTGTCCAAGCAACGGAATGGCGGCCTGCGAGGCCAGCACCACCGAGCGCACATTCACGTCGAGGATTGCATCGATATCCGCGAGGCTCATCTCGGCGACCGGACCACGGCGCGCGATGCCAGCATTGTTGACGAGGATGTCGAGGCCACCGAGCTTTGCGGCGGCCTCCTGCACCGAGGCTTTCACGGCAGCCGCGTCAGCGCTGTCGGCCTGGATCGCGAAGCCGCGCCGGCCCTTGGCCTCGATGGCCCGAACGACCTCGTTGGCTTTATCGGCCGAACGCTCGTAAGTGATCGCAACATCTGCACCTTTTTCGGCGAGCGTCAGTGCGATGGCGGCTCCGATGCCGCGTGATGCGCCGGTGACAAGGGCACGTTTTCCAGTCAGCTCACTCATGGTCATTTCTTTCTGTATTAAACGATACAGAAATGAACTAAGCGCGTTGCAGGCGCCCGTCAAGGGATTATATATCGAACGATGCAGAATTCAGAAAAAGCCCCCGTCGCACCCAAGCCCGCCCGTGGCCGGCCTCGTGCCTTCGATCGAGACGCAGCCCTTTCGGCTGCGACTCATCTGTTCTGGCAGAAGGGCTATGCCGCGACGTCGATCTCCGATCTCACCGAGGCCATGGGCATCGGCTCGCCCAGCCTCTATGCGGCGTTTGGCTCGAAGGAGGCGCTCTATGGCGAGGCGCTGCGCTATTACGGCGAGAATTACGAAGCCATGGTGTGGAACGCGCTATCCATCACCGTAGTTATCGATCAATCGCTAGAGGCGCGATGGTCGATCCACAATGATCGTATCGATGCCATCGACAAGGACCCACCGACCGTACGTTACAAAGACGCCAAGCGGATGGGCACCAATCGCTTGGGACCGTATGCCGAACGACATCTCGGCTGGGGCCGAACCTCCGTCCTGACACGCATCGGCGAGGCTGGTGAGGGATATAGCCTTCAACTGGCGGAAGCCGGCCGGGCGGCCCGCACAGCCTTCAAGGCCGGCGATCAAGGTATCTTCAAAAAAGCCGTCGACCGGGCAGAGGAGCTGAGCAAGCTATTCGCCGTGCCCGTCCGAGGGAAATTCACAGCCGAACTGGACGTTCAAGGGGTCAGCATCACCTCTGGCGGGATTGCATTGCATGACGGCAACCTTCCACTCCGCCGACTTGGAACTGGGTCCTCTCGCCTTCTCGT
Source organism: Hyphomicrobium sp. (assembly GCA_030148425.1). GTDB lineage: Bacteria > Pseudomonadota > Alphaproteobacteria > Rhizobiales > Hyphomicrobiaceae > Hyphomicrobium_B. Next base: position 4,346 of record JASBTM010000015.1, read on the forward strand.
GTCCGCGCTTCAGCACGACGCCGGCCCGCCTCATATCGCTATCGTCGACGAAATCGAACATGGTCTGGAACCGCATCGCGTCGCCCGGCTGCTCAAGTATCTGAAAACGCCCAAGGGCGGGGAAGGTGCCGTCCAGCCGCAGATGTTCGTGACGACACACTCGCCAGTCGTCATCCGCGAGCTAACCGCCTCGGATATTTTTGCCGTTCGATCGTCAGCGGGTGTGACGACCGTGGCGTCAGTTTCGGGACTGGCCAGAGACCTCGACACGGCGCAGCGTCACCTTCGCGGAACGCCTGAGGCCTTCCTCGCGCGCAAGGTTCTTGTTGGCGAGGGGCGAACGGAACAGGGCCTTATGCGCGGGCTAGATGGATGGTGGCATACTAGCGGCCGAGATTCGTTCGCATTGCAGGGAGCGGTCCCGATCGATGGCGGGGGCAAGGATAAGGCCCCACTTATCGCCGAGCATCTTCGCGATCTTGGATACGAGGTCTGGCTTCTTCTGGACTCCGACCAGCCGCCAAACGCGGAGGCCTTGCGCAGAGCGACCGACAAAGGCGCGGCCTTCTGGCAATGGCCTGACAACTGCTCGACCGAGCAACGGCTGTTTCTCGACCTACCCTGGGCCGGAGTACGCGCACTGATTGCCCTCGCAATCGAGTGCGTCGGACAGGACAGCGTCATCGCCGTCCTCGACAATGCCTTGAACGCCGCCGGCCTTCCGACCGTTTCCGCCGCCAAGCTGGGACCGGAGCGCGACACCGTGGATTTGCGTCAGCTGATTGGTAAGGTCGCGAACGACAAGAGTTGGTTCAAGGACATTTCACGCGGCGAAGGGTTGGCATCAGTTGTCGGCCCCCATTTGGCCAACGTGGCTGCAACTCCACTCGCCCAAGGGCTCGATGCCATGCGGACATGGATCGATGGCTCCTGAGGTAGACGCAGATATTGCGCGATTGGCGGCCGGCGTTCGACGGGGGAGCATCATTGCGGCCGCTGGCTGCGGGAAAACCGAGCAAATTGCCCGTGCGGTGGGCGTGTCCGAACATCGCCGGCTCATTCTTACGCACACGCATGCCGGCGTCGACGCGCTCACGCGACGCCTCAAGAAACTTCAAATTCCTAGCGGTAAGTATCGCATCGACACGATCGCCGGCTGGTGCCTCCGGTTTGCGGCTTCCTTTCCTCGGCGCTCCGGCATCCTTTCGACCGCCCCCAACTCCACGGCGGAGTGGGACGCAGTTTATGCCGCCGGAGCCTGCCTACTCGATAGTGGCGCCGTGGATGGGGTGATCAATTCTTCATATGGTGGCTGCTTCGTTGACGAGTACCAAGATTGCACCCTGCAGCAGCACGATGTGATCCGACGGCTCGCCAATCATTTGCCGACGTGCGTTTTTGGCGACCCGCTTCAGGCCATCTTCGACTTCCGGGGCCAAACGCCGGTTAGCTGGGAGAAGGATGTCTTTCCAAACTTTGGACAAGCAGCCGAACTGGCAACTCCATGGCGATGGAAGAACGCCGGGAACGAGGATCTCGCCGAATGGCTTCGAGCCGTGCGGCTGGCGCTTCAGAAGGGCGAAATTCTTGATCTCAGCAATCGTCCAAGTTGCGTAACCTGGACCGCCTTGCCCGCCGATCCGCGCCATCAGCAGGCTACAGTAGTCCGGCAATGCCTCGAATCGATGCGCGATGACCTGCTTGGAAACCTCATAGTCATCGGCGACAGCACTAGCGAAAACCGTCGATCGGCGCTGGCGCAGAAGCTCGCACAGCAAGGGTTCGTCAATATCGAGGCGGTCGGCTGCAAGACGCTTTTCGCCACGGCCAGAGCCATTGATGGGTCGGTCGGACAAGCGCGTTTCAAGATGCTCCTGGCTTTCGCCGCCAAATGTATGATCGGGGCCGACAAGGCAGAACTCCAGCGCGCCGTTGACGCCCGCCAACAGGGCCGCCGCTTGGGCCAGGCTAAATTCGGCGATCTTTTGCAGCTCACCGATGCGATCATCCAGGACGGTGGCGATGACTCGATGCTCGCCTTCCTCCAGGCGCTGCGAGATCGGCCGGGCGTCCGCATCTACCGCCGCGAAATGTACTTTGCGATGCAATCGGCCCTCCAGACCACGACGAAGACCCAACCCCCGAGCCTCCACGCGTCGATCTGGGAGGTTCAAAATCGAAGTCGTCACGCCGGTCGCCGATTGGGAATCCGCAGTATTGGAAGCACGCTCTTGGTGAAAGGTTTGGAGTTCGACCGAGCCATCGTGACATCAACCGACGCAATGAGCGGCAAGGATTTGTATGTAGCGCTCACGCGCGCGACGAAAACTATAAGAATTATATCGCCGAGCGTCCGCTTCACGCCTGCGGCGTAGAGCGCGCTTCTCACTCAGAACAACAACTCGGTGGAAGCATTGCGCCAAGACAAATGGCAACACGTCCAACGAACATAGAAGGTCATTCTAGGAGGATTTATGGCAACCACTGCTTACTCGCAACACTACGCTCGCGAGATCGACGTCGAGCAACTCGCATGGTTGCTGAGCGGAAGGCAGCCCATTGCCGCCGAGCAGGTTCCCGAAATAGATCCCAAATGGAGCGACTGGATTCGCTCGGACGTTCGATGTTCGTCGTGCGGCAGCACCGGCGCTCATGTCGTGCGTTCGGCTCGCGCCCGCGCAACGCAAAAGCTGATCAGGCAATCTCACTTCCGGTTCGTCGGGCAGGACGGCAACGACGCGCATCATCCTTTCTGTGAATTCTATGGCGAAGACGATGGCGTGCTCACCCAACCTGACGGGCTCGTGAATCTCGGGTCTGAGAAATCTGCAGAAACACGACTGATCAGAGAGCTTGTGTGCAAAGGTATCGAGCAGAAGCTATTCGATCAGTCGACGATCCGCGCCATGCGCCAATGGTTTTTCGAACTGAAAGCCTCTAGCCGCGTCCGGGTGACGGTCACACCTGAGCAAATTGAATGGACCCGATGCCTACGGCGCCACTCGCATTATCAACGCTGGACCTTCCATCCTGCCCAAGCAGAAATGCCAGGCTTCGATTGGGCAGCCGCGGCAAAGTACCAATTCACAGAAGAGCACCTTGCCCTGTTTGAACTTCTCAGGGAGACGCCGGTCGAGCCGCCGCATTGGCGTCGGGCCCAGGAACTGGCCACGAAGCACAAGGATCAGGAGGTTTTCGACGTCAGTGCCTTGCGGCCGCACTACGACGCAGCGCTCACGCTCTGTGGTTTTGTCGCGAAGAACGCTGGCATCAAGTTCAGTCCGATCAATCCTGATTCCTACAGGTGGAAGGGACCGCCGATTCCACTCCTTGCCCTCTGCGCACTGTCGTTGTTTGTCTGCCGGTGGGATATGAACGCGGCAATCGCAACGTTTGCGAAGCTCTTGACGGCGCCGGCGCCGGCTGACCTGTCTCTTGGCAATGTCATCGGTCTAAACCCATTTCACGAATACACACCTTGGCGCCTAGTCCAGTTGTCAACCGATATTGCAGCGCGTGGCTTCGAAGGATACCACTATCCCGCCCAACTGATGGCGATAGAAGCGAAGCTGCGCGAGCAATACCGCCTATGGAAACTGCAGAATCCATAGGCACCCAGCCTGGCCCTACGATCGCCTACTGCAGAAGATTCAGATCGAGCAGCGATTTCGCAAACCGCTCGATGAAGCGCCTTGCGTGGCGCATTCCATCGTCCAGTTCGGCCTCACTGATTTCGTGTGCTCGATGGATGATCCCGTCGCGTCGCCCGATTAGCAAACTCAGATTGTCCCGATGCGGCAATCTTTGAGGTGCCGTCAGGACGCCGATGCGCCGCGGCGCAGACTGGAGAGCGCCGAGCGCCTCGCGAGGGCCAAGCGTTTCGGTCCCGTTTTCCCGAAAAGCAGACAGCGCTAAATCGTCCCGAACCGGCGCATCATACTGTCAGCCGGCATGTTCGCCGTGCGCGGCCGCATCCAGCGCGAGGGCGAAGTCGTGCATCTCGTCGCCCAGCGCCTGACTGATCTCTCGGCGGACCTCGCCAGTGTCGGCGATCGCGACGCCGCATTCCCGCTGCCGCATGGACGCGGTGACGAATTCCACCATGGCTCGCCGACCCCCGATCCGCGCGGTCTGGCACCGAAGGGGCTGCGCACACGCGACATCTACGTCCGCGATCTGCACATCGACTCGATCAAGGTGAAGACGCGGGATTTTCGATGATTTTTAACGATCGGCCTTGAAAGCGGCAAGCGACCCCCTTAGGTTTCTCGTTAGTCAGATCTAATGAGAAGAGCTATGGCGACGCTTATTGCAGAGATACCAGATCACAGTCTGAAGGGCGCGCTTGAGGCCTTGTCTCCGTACGTTAAGCCCGAAAATCTCAAGCTTTTCAGCCCGATTGCGGTCCCAAAGGACCAAGGTGACGACGAACTGGCGAAACTTGCACAAAAGGTCGTAGACGCAGTTCGTCCCAAACCCAGCCAGCCCCTGCGGAGAGAAGCGCTCCAAAAGCTTCTCAGTGGCCACGACACCTTCAGCAACCAAACCGGCCAAGCCGATCCCGCCCTCAGAAACGCCATGGGGGCGATTTCTAAAGCACTGAAAACCGTCTTCGCCCACGACCAAGCAGTCCGCCGCCTCGCAATCCCCAAGAAGACACACTTCCCCGATGGCGCTTATCGCGGAACCGTCTACATCCTCACGCCGCTCGGCGCCCGTGTTCGGGATCTGCTGAAGGCCGAGAACGCAATCTGAGGGACTGCAAAAGTGACAGCGTCCGATCTCAGAAGCAAAATTGCCGAAAACGGTTACTCCTTCATTCCACGGCATCGCTTGGGCATCGGTACTGTCGAAGTCGCCAGCGATTTTGGCGATCCGTTGACGCCCTGGGAAGGAGGCCTTGTTCAAACCCTGGTGCCTCGCGAGGACGCTGCTCCAAATACCTATAGCGGGAACTTCGGCTTGGGCAGCTTTCCGTTCCATACCGATCTTGCACACTGGCGCCGGCCCCCGCGCTATCTGTTGCTGCGATGCCAAGTGGGATATGACGACGTCCCCACGCTGCTGTTTGACGGTCGCGCGCTCATCGATGCCGTTTCCCGCGACACTCTCACACGGGCAATCTTCAAACCGCGGCGTCCACGCGACGGCACCCTTGCGCTGCTTCACCTTTTCGAATCTGCGGATGGCGCCGACCTATTACGGTGGGATGAAATATTCCTTCGGCCAGCAAGCAGAATTGGCGACGCGGCCGACACGCAGATCCGCGATTGGCTCGCTAAGAGCGTCCCATTGTCGATCGCGCTCGCCCATCCTGGCGATACTCTGATCATCGACAACTGGCGCATGTTGCACGCTCGGTCTCCGATCCCACCCGGGCGCGAGGATCGTTCAATACAAAGGGTATATTTGGGGGCACTTAAATGAAGAAGACTATCGAGCCGGGCGCAACACCGGCAACATATCATCCAGAAGCGCTATACGCGAAGGCCGAGCGCTACATTCAAAACATGGATGACTATGACAGCGATGAATGGGAATACGCGCTCTGGTCTAGCTTCTCCCTGGAATTCCTCGCTCGCGCAGCTTTGGCGAATGTCAGCCCAGCGCTGCTAGCTGAGGCCGATAAAAACGGATCAAATCTCCTGTTCGCGTTGGGGTTCGCTCCCTTCGAAGAGAGGTTCTCACCAAGATCCATTCCAATCAGTGAGGTGTTCAAGCGCCTTTCAGGCATCCTGCCGGAATTTACCAAGGAGCATGAGAGCTTCGGGGTCGTACATACCGGCAAGCGCAATGCCGAACTCCACTCCGGCGAACTGGCATTCGACGGCGTCAAGGGGTCGACTTGGCAGCCACGTTTTTATCAGACTTGTGCGATCCTCCTGACATCAATGGGAGTGACGCTCCCAGAGTTCGTAGGTGAAGACGAAGCGGAGGTTGCAAAAAAGCTTATCGACGCAGCCGACGACGAAAGCGCGAAGGCCGTAAAGGGCGATGTAGAGGCGCACAAAAAGGTCTGGAACGCCAAGCTCGATGACGACCGCTCGACGCTACAAACCCAGGCCGCAGTGTGGGCCACCCGTCAGAACGGCCACCGAGTCGACTGCCCATCGTGCGGCTCGGCGGCTCTTGTCCTGGGGGAGCCAGTTTCTGCTCCAACACAGAAGCTCGACGACGACGAAATCATCGAAACCCAAGAGTATCTTCCGACCCACTTCGAATGCGTCGCATGCGGTCTCAAGATCGCCGGTCTCTCAAGACTCGCTGTCGTGGGTCTCAGCGATCGCTACAAGAAAACCCAGACCTACGACGCGGCAGAATATTATGCGCCTGCCGACGATTGGTCCAACTATGAAGACGACAATAACGAACGCTGATCGACAGCATCGCAAACACGTCCACGCGCGGCCATCGGCCGGGAAGCGATCGCAGCCGTCACCCGGTTCCTGTTCCTAACGAAACGAGGCTTTGACCTGCACCTGCCGCCAGGTCTTCGCCTGTAAACTGCCTCCGCACGTCCGCGACTTCGTCGGTTACACCTTTGATCCCGAAATCCTCGACCTGTCTCGTCCCGATCCCGACTACGCGCTGTTCGTCAACTCTCCCAAAATTCCTTGAGCGCTGCCGTGAAGTCATCGAAGCTAGCCGTCGACCAGCAGACCGAGGAACCATCCCTTACGAGCCAATGGAGTTGGCTCGCGGTCGTCAACTTCGTCCGATCCGCGTTCACGACCCAATTGAAGCACTCGACGAACATATCCTGATAGCTGCCCACGAATTTGTCGTTCGGCACATTCGAAAGCATCCCCTCGATGAAGTATGAGGGCGCGATCTTGTCGGCGAGCAACCCCTTGCCGATCATCGTGTTGCGCATGTTCTTGAAGATCCGGACCACACGCTTGAAGTTCTGGTTCGTGGCCTGATGCTTTGCGGTGCAGTTGTCCGAGTGTTGCTTCGGAAAATTCTCGATCCGTGATCCGTTCACGTAAAACGCTACCCCGGAATGGTAGCCGTGAACGCCGGATTGATAGGAATAGTAACGCCGGAATTGCTGGCAGATGAGTATGTCCGCGTTGCGGCGACCATTATTTCCCGGAACATGCAGCGCCTTTCCGCCCGCAACGACACCGTTGTACAGTTGATTGATGTACCTCTCGGCATCGCCTTTGAACTCGTTATAACCGTATGCGGCATTTGCTGAAAAGACGCCCTTGAAGGCATCCTGTTCGGCTTGGCTCATCGCGGAAATATCGTAGTAGAACGCGCCATTGTGGCAGAGGACGACGTCCACGTCGCTGTCCGCCCACACGTTCGTATCGTTGCCGTAAGAGCCCTGCAGGTGAACTTCTATGTCCTTCACCGGATAGAAGGCCGACCCGTCGAGAAGATTCCCCCTAATTGAATTATAGGTGTCCGTGAACTGGCCCGTCTTGCCTTGCTGAGACCACGTCTCGAGTTGCGCTTCCGCGATCGCCATAATTCCCCCCGTTTAAGCCAAATACGACTTCAGTTCCTCCTCCGCCTCGCGCGCGCAATCGCGCCCGCGCTGCCACAGCAAGCCAAGCTTTTCCAAATCGACTTCCAACATGTCCGTCGCCATCTCTGGCTGGGTATATCGGGCGTGAACCCGAACCGTCGCAACATCTCGAAACATCACGCGCCGCAACTGATCCATCGACTGGGCGCTGATCTCCATCGTCTTTTGAAGGAAGACCATCGTCGGCAGCTTGCTTGCCCATTTTCGAACGCTCCAGGTCGGAAGCTTCGGTGACGGATATTCGCCAACGCCGATGCTCACCACGCGAACATCGCTCCTCGCGATCCCCAACGATTCAATCGCGTCAACGATTGCGTAGAGCGTAGGATTGTTCGCGACAAAACCGCCGTCCCGGACCTCGATCCTCTCACCTGCGGAGGTAGTTACAAATTTCTTCTCGAAGAATGGATACGCCGAGCACGACCCGATCACCGCGTCGGCGATCGTACAACCAAAGCCGGGCTCAAACGTCGCCTTGCCACGAAAAGCCTGACGCCGGTTCGTCTTGAAGATGATGGGACGCTCCTCCTTCCATCTCGTGCCAACAATGCCGATGTCCGTCTTGAAGGCGTCGAAACGCAGCTCCCGGAAAACATCTGCTGCGAGCGCATCGAGTGCCGCGGTCTTTTGGCTCGGGCGCCAAGCCGACATGACGGTCACCACATGCTTGCGGTAGAGCGCCTCAATTTCGTCCACCGATTTCCCAAGGCCTAGTAGCGCGGCGATGATGGAGCCAGTCGAAGTCCCGTAGATCAGGTCGAATTTCTCGCACAATCTACAACCCGCGAGCGCTTCAATCTCCTTCAGCGCGCCCAGTGTGTAGAAGCCCTTTGCGCCTCCGCCATCTAAGCTGAGCACCCGGAAAGTTTCTTTCTCGGTTGAAACGTCGCCCACCTGTTTTCCTTTGCGATCGCACTAACTCTTCCAATACACGATTCTTCACTATCCGACTTGCTCGACATGAAACGTGCCCAGAGTAGGCATCTCTACTCCGGACTAGACCTTGAGGGGAAAGCCTTCCCCTGCGCCCGAGCCCGCTGGTCTCGACCGACCCCTTCTGCGGGGCGGCTGCCCCGCAACGCCCTGCTGAGAGTGAGAGAGTGGACTGATTTCCGTGACGGGTTGAGGACTGGAGAAGAGGTCTCCGGCGCCCGTCATGGAGATTGTTCCCATGTCCCAAGATTCAGTCCTCGACGCCCGCCGCGACACAAACGGCGGTTACAAGGTCGATGTCAGCCGGGGGGAGTGGATCGGCCGCGTCTCGTCGGAATGGTTCTCGCGTCCGGCCGACGAGCGCTATCTCTCCCTGTCGGAACTGGCCCACACGGTTCGCGACCGCACCGAACGAAGCCGGACGCGGGTGGTGGAAAGCGCGCTCATCCACGTCGAGGCGAACCGCAACGATTCGGAGCGGCTGGCGCTGATCCTGCCAGGCACCGATGCGTCAATCGCGCCGACGCACTGGTCCTTCGGCCAGCTCGCCAGCCTGGTCGGCGCACCAGCCGCCTATTTGCGACAGCTCCCGGCCGCGCTCGCCGCCATCAACCTGCAATACGGCCTGACCTCCAGTCGGGCCGAGCAGATCAAGACGCTGGAAACCGATACTGGCCGCGTCGAACTGCGCGCCGTCACCGGCCCGGATTACGGCCGGATCTTCGACCACGAACTGGTCGAGGCGGTGCAGCGTATCGCGGGCAATGGCACGGGCGACACCCGCTGGAAGGTGCCGGGCGTGCTCGATTGGTCGACCGGCATCTACAATCCGCGGGTCGACATCACCAAGGATACGACCACGCTCTATGCCTCCGACCGCGACGTCTTCCTGTTCCTGGTCGACGACCTGAATCCGATCGAAGCTGGCCGCCTGCCTGACGGCTCGCCGGATCTCTATTTCCGCGGATTCTATTGTTGGAATTCCGAGGTTGGCGCCAAGACGCTCGGCATGGCGAGCTTCTATCTCCGGGCGGTCTGCCAGAATCGCAATTTGTGGGGCGTGGAGGATTTCGAGGAAATCACCATCCGCCACTCCAAATATGCCGCCAACCGCTTCGCGCACGAGGCGGCCCCGGCGCTGCTGAACTTCGCGAATTCCTCACCCCTGCCGTTCGTCAACGGCATCAGGGCCGCCCGCGAGCGGATCGTCGCCAGGACCGACGAAGACCGCACCGACTTCCTGCGTCGGCGCGGCTTCTCCAAGGCCGAGACTGGCAAGATCATCGACAGAGTGCTGGCCGAGGAAGGCCGCCCTCCGGAGTCCATCTTCGATTTCGTGCAGGGCATCACCGCCGTCGCGCGCGACAAGCCCCATCAGGACGCCCGCCTCGACATGGAGGGCAAGGCGAAGAAGCTGCTCGATCGAGCCGCCTGATTTCCGCGAAGCCGGGGATGCGGTTTTCCGTATCTCCGGCTTTGCGCTTCCGTGCCTTTCTGGTTCGCCGGTCCGTTGCGCTGCCCCCTTTAGAGGAAGAGGGCGGCGCTTCGCTTCGTGACGGGTTGGAGGTTGAGAGAGAGTCTCTCGGCCGCCCGTCGCGGAGTAAATCCCGATGGCTACTGCCGTTCAGAAGATCATCCTGTCGTCCTCGCGCGACATCCCCTTCAACAAGCTGGTGCTCAGCCAGTCCAACGTCCGGCGCGTGAAGGCCGGCGTCTCGATCGAGGACCTTGCGGCCTCGATCGCTCGTCGCGGCCTGATCCAGAGTCTCAGCGTCTTTCCCGTCGTTGACGCCGAGGGCGTGGAGACCGGCATGTTCGAGGTGCCCGCCGGCGGTCGCCGCTTCCGGGCGCTCGAACTGCTGGTGAAGCAGAAGCGTCTCGCCAAGATCGCTCCAGTGCCCTGCGTGGTCCGTGATCGCGATGGCGCCATCCTCCCCGAAGAGGTGTCGCTGGCCGAGAATATCGAGCGCGCGCCGCTCCATCCGCTCGATCAGTTCCGCGCCTTCCACGACATGCTGACCAAAGGCATGACCGAGGAGGAGATCGCTGCGGCTTTCTTCGTCCCCGTCAACGTGGTCAAGCAGCGGCTGCGCCTCGCAGCCGTCTCGCCCGTCCTCCACGAGGTCTATGCCGACGACGGCATGACGCTGGAGCAGCTCATGGCCTTCACCGTCTCCGAAGACCACGAGCGTCAGACCCAGGTCTGGGACGCGATCAAGGACGCCTGGTCGAAGGAGCCCTATCAGATCCGGCGCATGCTGACCGAGACCACGGTGCGCGCCTCCGACAAGCGTGCCGTCTTCCTCGGCCTCGAAGCCTATGAGGCGGCTGGCGGCATCGTCATGCGCGACCTGTTCCAGGCCGACGATGGCGGCTGGCTGCAGGACGTCGGGCTTCTCGATCGCCTCGTCGCCGAGAAGCTGAAGGCCGAGGCTGAGGTGATCGCCGCCGAGGGTTGGAAGTGGATCGAGGTCGCGGTCAGTTTCCCCTACGACGCCGTGCGCGGTCTGCAGGAAATCTCCGGCACGCCGATCGATCTATCGGCGGAGGAACAGGCGACCATCGAGGCGCTCACCGCCGAGCAGGCCAGGCTCGAAGCGGAATATCAGGACGCCGACGAACTGCCCGATGAGGTCGACGAGCGCATGGGCGAGATCGAGACGGCTCTGGCCGCGTTCGACGATCGCCCCGAGCACTTCGATCCGGCCGACATCGCCATCGCCGGCGTCTTTGTCAGCATCGACGCCGACGGATCGCTTTCGGTCGATCGCGGCTTCGTCCGGCCCGAGGATGTGCCTCAGGTCCGGACCGATGGTGAGGAAGGATCGGAGACCGATACCGAATCCGCCGGCACCGCGAGCCCCTCGGTGCAACGCGCTGTCATCACTATCGGCGGCCGGCCTGTCGAACCGGAGGAGGACGATGATGACGACAGCATCAAACCGTTGCCCGAACGCCTCGTCGTCGAGCTGACCGCCTACCGCACCCTCGCGCTGCGCAACGCGGTGGCTGAAAACCCGCACATCGCCATGACGGCGCTTCTCCACAAACTCGTCTCGGACAACTTCATGACCCGCATGTACACGGGCGCTATGGAGGCCGGGGTGAAGCACATCTTCTTCCCCGTTCAGGACGAGGCGCTGAAGGACAGCCCCTCCGCGCGGGCCGTGCAGGAGCGTCACGACGCCTGGGCCACTGACATCCCGAAGGACGACGACGCCCTGTGGGATTGGCTCGCCGGTCTCGACGATGCCAGCCGTATGGCGCTGCTGGCACATTGCGTCAGCTATGGGGTCAACGCGCTCTATGAGCGGCCGAACCCGCACAGCGCTGGCGGCGTGTCGCAGCACACGCTCGACATGAGGCTCGCGCAGGCCGACCGGCTGACGCGGACGACCGGGCTCGACATAGTGGAGGCTGGTTGGCGCCCGACCTTCGGCAACTACCTCAACCGTGTCACCAAGCCGCGCATCCTCCAAGCCGTCCGCGAAGGCGCCGGCGAGCGAGCGGCCGAGCTTATCGGTCATCTGAAAAAGGGCGACATGGCCAAGGAGGCCGAGCGTCTCCTGGCCGATAGCGGTTGGCTGCCTGAGCCGCTTCGGCTTGCTGGCGTTGACGGCGATTCTGCAGCGGGCGCGGACGGCGGCAGCGAAGCCGAGGGGGCCGAGCTGCCCGACTTCCTCAGCGCCGACGACGACTCGGAATCGCCGGCCGATGGCGAGGATGACGACCGTCACCTCGTAGCCGCCGAATGAGTGGCTCGCGGGGCGGCTTCGGCCGCTCCGCACCTCTCCCCCAATCGAAGGAGCGTTCACATGGTGCAATTCAGCCCCGCGCCGATCCGGCGTGTCGTCTTCCAGTATTTCGTGCCGGTCCACGTCGAGGTCGAGGATGGCCTCGTTTCCCGCGTGACCGTCATCGACGAGACGCCTGTCCGCAACCCCACCGTGGCCGACCGCGATCCCGAATACCTCACCCAGGCCGCGGCGGCTGCCGACGACGGCCAATCGTGGCCGTCATGGCAATTCGGCTACTAGCCCCTCTCAACCACGATCCCGATCCACCCGAGCCCGGCCCAGCGTCGGGCTCTTTTCGTTTCAGGAGCCCGACATGCCCGATTTTCTCACCCGCTTCTCCTGCCTGCTCGACGTCGGCTCAGTCGCCAATGTCGCGCGGGCCTTCGACATCTACACCGCGCTGATGGCCGAGAACGGTCGCGAGGATCCGCCCGCCGAGCCGTTCCTGCTCTCGCTGACGCCCGAGCATGGCGCCACGCGACTTTGGCTTCGCGACCCCGGGACCGCCGATCCGCAGTTGCTGATCACCTTCGTCACCCGCTGCGCGGAGACGTTCGGGCTCACCGGCACCTGGGGCTTTCAGTGGGCCGGCGTCGCCTCGGAACCTGTCGTCGACGGTTTCTCCGGCGGCGCCCATCTGCTCGATCTCTCCACAGGCCACACGATCGAATGGATGAGCACGGGCCGCTGGCTCGCCGAAAGAGGTGCGCGATGATCCCCGACCATGCGCGAGCCAATTTCCAAACCCTGCTGCGCGCCGCGGAAAGCGGCGATCTGGCGCTGATGGAATGCACGGACGCCGCGACCGGCGAGCCGCGCTATGTCATCTGTGCGGTCGGCCGTGACGGTGGCGACTATATGTTCACGCCGTTCGGCCATCTGGCAGATGGCAATCCTTACGACGCCTACCTTCCGCCCAATACGGGTGGCGAAATAGCTGCCTGAATTCTACCAGACGGCCACTTCCCATTGACCGTTGACGCGCGCGAAGCCGACCGGTCGGTTCTGGGGCGTGGCGTTCGCCCGGGTCACATCCATCGTGAGCTGCGTCATGCACGTCACGCCGGGTCCAACACCGCCCGGCGAGCAATCACCGAGCTTGAGTGTCGCATTTGCGAGCGACGTCCCCGTGAAGGGGCGATGGCGGCGGACGGCTGCGATGGCCTCTTCTTCCGTCGGCTGAGCCACGCCCGCGACCGCAGCGGCCGATGCGTCGCCCGGTGCGATCACCGGGCGGAGCGCAAAGCCCGCCCCGAAGCCCACAACGAGGCAGCCCGCGGCACGATGCCGATCACACTTCCCTTCATCACCGTCTCCTTCCGGAACCTCACTTGGTCGGGCGGACATGCGTCCCCGATCGCCAGGGTCGCCGTCCGCCATGTGTTAGATGAAGGAGTGTAGTGGCGCGCGGCCCGCTTCGGAAGGCCGCGCGATCAGGCGTTCATGCGGCGCGTCAGAGCGAGAGGTTTGCCGGGACGGGTTCGAGCCGGCCCGGTCGAGAGAGAGCGCCGCCGGTTCGTCCCGATCCGCTCTCCGGAGAACCCCCATGCCCGACACCAACCCCAGCACTGACGATTCCGCGGCGCGCGCCGTGGCAATCGTACCGGAGGGTCGCCGGATGGGCTTCCTGCCGCTGCTCTTCGGCCGTGAGCACGTCCTGGTGGCGGAGATGACCGTCTATCACCTGATGGGACGCCTGAGCCCGCTCGATTATCGTGGCGGTCTCTGGGACTTCTATGAGCGCGGCGGGAGGCCGCTCTACCTCGCGCCGACCTCTAAGCCCCGCTTTCAGATCGTCTGCGACACTAACGGCTATGAGGGCGAGGTATCGGCCGACGCCGCGGGCATCATCGCGACGCTGTTCGCCTTCTCCCATCTCTCCTTCAAATATCCGATCGACGCGATGTCGGAAGGATATGGCCGCCTCTACGACTACGCCGCGGACCATCTGGAAGCCGCCGAGATCTTCCAGGCGATCGACTGAAATTTGCCCTCTCCCTCAGCGCCCGGCCTCACGGTCGGGCGTTTTTTTATGTCGGCTGATCAGAGGAAGAGGACGGCCGGGACGGGTCGAGTCCGGGCGGTTGAGAGAGAGCGCCGTCCGGGTTTGTCCCTTCCGCTCTCCCGAGGTTCCTCCATGAACATTCTGTCTCCCGTGGCCCTTCCGGCCGCGCCCGTCACCCCCGCGTCCTCGATCCTCAACGTAGCGCTACAGCTTCTCGATCATCTAGAGCGCGGCCAGCGTATCGACGCCGCGATCCTCCGTGCAGCGATGGAAGAAGCCTTCGGCGCATCCGACACCAGCGGCGCCTGGAACTGGAAGGCCGCCTATGAGGCGTGCGAGGTCGCGACAGTCCTCTTCCTGCGCAAATACGGAAAGGCGCTTTTCCGTAAGGCCGCGTCTCCGGCTTCACGGCTTTCCGCTCTCGCGAAGATCGCCGAACTCCTGCCGACGCATACGCGGCGCTCGGAAGAATCGCAGGCGCTCCAGCAGTTCTCGACGCCGGCGCCGCTCGGTCTCGCCGCCGTGGCGGCCGCCTCCATTGCTGCTGGCGACATCGTGCTGGAGCCGTCTGCTGGCACGGGTCTTCTCGCCATCCTGGCCGAGATATCAGGCGGAACGCTCCTCCTCAACGAGCTGGCCGAGACCCGAGCTGATCTGCTCGCTGCGCTGTTTCCGGCTGTCGCCGTCATGCGCTTCGACGCTGCCCAGATCAATGATCATCTCGCGACTGGATCCGTCCCCTCCGTCGTGCTGATGAATCCGCCATTCTCTGCCATGGCAAACGTCACCGGCCGCGTGGCCGATACAGTCTATCGCCATGTCGCTTCCGCGCTGGCCCGGCTCTCCGATGGCGGGCGGCTGGTGGCGATCACTGGTGCCAACTTCAGCCCCGACCATCCGGCTTGGGCTGCGGCCTTCATCCGGCTTCAGGAGCGTGGCCGCGTCGTCTTCACAGCGGCTGTGGACGGCTCGGTCTATGCCAAGCACGGCACGACCATCGACACCCGGCTGACAGTCATCGACAAGCTGCCGGCCGACGATCAGGCTACGTTTCCCCCTTCGCCAGGCACCGCGCCCGACGTCGCCACGCTGCTCGGCTGGATCGAGGCGCAAGTTCCACCGCGCCAGACTGCGGCCCTCCCGCCAGCGGCGGCCCTGGCACCCGCCGCGACGCCCCGGACCGTTCGCGGATATCTCGCGCGCACCACTGCTGCACGTCCCGCCACGCCCGCGTCCATCGAGCCCGAAGGCGTCGAACTCGCCTATGAAACCGTGGACTGGACGCCCGCCGAAGACGGCCGGATCACCGATGCAATTTATGAAGAATACCGATTGCAGGCGATCCTTATTCCCGGGGCGCAGGCCCATCCGACCAAGCTGGTGCAATCCGTGGCGATGGCCTCGGTCGCGCCGCCGAAGCCCAGCTATCGGCCCCGGCTGCCCGCCAACATCGTCCCAGATGGTCTTCTTTCCGATGCTCAGCTCGAAACCGTCATCTACGCCGGCGAGGCGCATTCCGACTTCCTCGCGGGATCATGGACGCTCGATGAGGCCTTCGACGTCGTCTCGGCCGCGCCCGACGATGCGCCGAACGCCGTGCGCTTCCGCCGGGGCTTCATGCTTGGCGACGGCACCGGCGCTGGCAAGGGTCGCCAGTCGGCTGGCATCATCCTCGACAACTGGATGCAGGGCCGCCACAAGGCGGTGTGGATCTCCAAATCCGACAAGCTGCTGGAGGATGCCCAGCGCGACTGGTCCGCCCTCGGCATGGAGCGGCTGCTGGTCACGCCGCTGTCGCGCTTCCCGCAGGGCAAGGACATCACGCTCTCGGAAGCCGTCCTATTTACCACCTATGCCACGCTACGGTCCGACGATCGCGGCGAGAAGCTTTCCCGCGTCAAGCAGATCGTCGAATGGTTGGGCTCCGACTTCGATGGAGTGATCATTTTCGACGAGAGCCACGCCATGCAGAACGCCGCTGGTGGAAAGGGCGAACGCGGCGACGTCGCCGCCTCGCAGCAGGGCCGTGCGGGCCTCCGGCTCCAGCACGCCCTGCCGAACGCGCGTGTCGTCTATGTCTCAGCGACCGGCGCGACCACCGTCCACAATCTCGCCTACGCCCAGCGCCTCGGTCTCTGGGGCGGCGAGGACTTCCCGTTTTCGACCCGCGCCGAATTCGTCGAGGCGATCGAGGACGGCGGCGTGGCGGCGATGGAGGTGCTGGCCCGCGACCTGCGCTCGCTCGGGCTCTACACGGCCCGGTCGCTCTCCTACGACGGCGTCGAATACGAACTGGTCGAGCACCAGCTCACCCCCGAGCAGACCGGCATCTACGACGCCTATGCCGGCGCCTTCGCTGTCATCCATAACAATCTCGACGCGGCGATGCAGGCCGCCAACATCACCGGCGACGGCGGCACGCTGAACCGCCAGGCCAAGTCCGCGGCGCGCTCAGCCTTCGAATCCGCCAAGCAGCGGTTCTTCGGCCATCTGCTGACCTCGATGAAGACGCCAACCCTGATCCGCTCGATCGAGCAGGACCTGATCGACGGCCATGCCGCCGTGATCCAGATCGTGTCGACCGGCGAAGCCCTGATGGAGCGCCGCCTGGCGGAAATCCCCACCGAGGAATGGAACGACGTCCGGGTGGACATCACTCCGCGCGAATACGTCTTATCCGGAGTTCCGGATAACACATAATATGCCGCGTCGGCGTTATGCTGAGTTCGGGGTTTCAAGGTATTGTTCTTCTGATTCATTTTCGGGTTTCCGCTTTGGATAATCATGATGCCTCTGCTCTCAACCGCAGAAGGACATCCCCTCATGAACTCCCCCTCGAACTCTCCGCTCGGCGGTCATGCCAACCTTCTTACGCCAGTCTCTTCCGCGCATTATGCTGGGCGGGACGGAAGAGACTGGGTGGAAATCACGAGTGACCGACAAGAGCGATATTGAGGCGAACCTGGCGCGGGTTCGAGCGCGCCTGGCCGATCTGGATGCCGAGCGGCGTGAGCTTCAGCGCGAGATGGAGGCACTTGAGGTTCGTCTCGTTGCAGAGCCCGTGCCAACTGTGAAACAGCCCTCCTTCGAGAACGCCCCCGTCACGAATGCCTCGCCGTCGCACGAAAAGGTTGATCTGTTCCGCCGCCTGTTCACCGGTCGGCCTGACGTATTCCCGGTGCGATGGGAAAACAGGAAGACCGGTCGCTCAGGATATTCGCCTGCTTGTGCCAACGAATGGGTGAAGGGCATATGCGGCAAGCCGAAGGTCAAATGTGGCGAATGCCCCCATCAGAAGTTCATCCCGCTGGACGAAAGCGCCATTGAAAAACACCTGCGCGGTGATGATGGCCGAAGCGGAGATTTTGTCGCCGGCGTCTATCCGCTGCTATCGGGTGATACGTGCTGGTTCCTGGCGGCGGATTTTGACAAGGCATCCTGGGCGGAAGACGCCAATGCGCTGCTCGAAACCTGTCGGGCAAAGGGAGTCCCTGCAGCGCTGGAACGATCGAGGTCTGGGAACGGCGGTCATATCTGGATCTTCTTCTCCGAACCGGTAGCCGCCCGTCTGGCACGCCAGCTTGGGTCGGTTCTGATCACGGAAACGATGGAACGGCGGCCGGAAATCGGCTTTGCTTCCTATGACCGGCTGTTTCCAAACCAGGATATCATGCCGCTTGGCGGCTTCGGAAACCTGATCGCACTGCCGCTCCAGAGCACTGCGCGCAAGGCTGGCAACAGCGTCTTTGTGGACGCGGGCATGCGGCCATATGACGATCAGTGGGCCTATTTGTCCTCTCTGCCGAGATTGTCGGCGGCAGCGGTGACCAAGCTCGTCGAAGCCGCCGAGCTTTCCGGGCGGGTGCTGGGCGTGCGCATGCCGGTGGATGACGAACAGGCAGACGAACCCTGGAAGATGTCTCCGTCACGTCGCAGCACGGCGCGCCGCCTCGATGTTCCCGTTCCACCGACCATCAAGGTGACGCTCGCAGACCAGGTCTATATCGACCGTTCGGAGCTGCCTTCGGCCATGATTGCCCAACTGGTGCGGTTGGCCGCGTTCCAGAACCCTGAATTCTATCGCGCGCAGGCGATGCGACTGCCGACATTCGGCAAGCCGCGAATTGTGTCCTGTGCCGAACTGCATCCCCGACACGTCGCCCTGCCGCGCGGCAGCTTCGACGAAGCGATCGGATTCCTGTCCGATCACGGTGCGACAGCCGATCTGGACGATTTGCGCGAAGACGGAACCCGCTTGCCGGCGACGGTCCGCTTCCGTGGCGAACTTCGCCAGCCGCAATCGCGAGCGTTTGACGCATTGGCCGAACACGATACCGGCGTGCTTGCCGCCACGACCGCATTCGGCAAGACGGTCGTGGCCTCGGCGCTGATCGCACATCGTGGCCGCGGTACGCTGGTTCTGGTTCACCGTCGCGAACTCCTTAGCCAATGGGTTGAGCGCCTTCGGTCCTTTCTGCAGATCGACCCGAAGCAGATCGGCACCATTGGCGCCGGAAAGCGCAAACCCACCGGTGTGATCGACGTGGCGCTGATCCAGAGCCTGGTTCGCAAGGGCGAAGTTGACGATATCGTTGCCGATTACGGCCATCTTGTCGTTGATGAGTGCCATCACCTGTCCGCTGCAAGCTTTGAGCTTGTCGCCCGCAGATCGAAGGCGCGCTATGTCACGGGATTGTCGGCAACGGTCGCCCGAAAAGACGGGCATCACCCGATCATCTTCATGCAATGCGGTCCGGTGCGCCATCAAGTGAGTGCCAAATCACAGGCCGCAGAAAGCGGCATTCACCATCGGGCGCGGGAACGTCACACGAGATTTAGATTGCCGGAGGCCCTCGCCATGGCCGAACGCCCGTCCATGCCCGCGATCTATGCCGCTTTGGCGGAGGACGAAGCCCGAAACGATCTGATCTTCAATGACGTGCTGAAATCGCTTGAGGCCAAACGCTCACCGATCGTACTGACTGAGCGGAAGGATCACCTTGAGTATCTCAAGCAGCGGTTCTCCCGATTTGCGAAGAACATTGTCGTACTCCGTGGCGGCATGTCCGCAAAGGACCGGAAGGCCGCGCATGCGGCGCTGAATGTCGATGACGATGAGGAACGGCTGATCCTCGCGACAGGGCGCTATATCGGCGAGGGCTTTGATGACGCCCGGCTCGATGCCCTGTTCCTGACCATGCCGATCGCCTGGAAAGGCACGTTGGCGCAATATGTCGGCAGGTTGCATCGGCGGCACGACGAAAAGAAAGACGTGCTGGTGGTTGACTATGTCGACAGTTCGGTCCCGGTCCTTGCCAAGATGGCCGCCAAACGAAGAACCGGTTATCGGGCGCTCGGCTATGTGATGGAATAGCGCCCCGCCGAAAGCGGGACGCCAATTCTGCCCGATCAGTCAGGATCTCTGTGTGGCGACGGCCAATATCTGCATCAGCTTGTCCGAGGGTTCCCGGAACTTGCCGGGTTTGATCAGCGGAGCATGATGCGCATCCAGAAGCGCGAGCTTCTCGGTCGGATTCGCGCGCAGATATATCTCCGTCGTCTGGATGCTGGCATGACCGAGCCAGAGCGCGACCTTGCGGATATCGCCCGTGGCCTGAAGCGTATGCATGGCGCAGCTGTGCCGCAACACATGCGGGGTGACGCGCTTTGCGGCGATCGACGGGGCCGAGCGTTCTGCTGTCGCCACATGCTGCCTGAGCCTGTAGGCGAACCCGTCCCGCGTCATCTGACGGCCATCACGGTTCAGGAACAGTTCAGGCCCCACATTGCTTAGGCGGACGGCCAGCCAAGCGCGAATGGTAGACTGGGTCTCTTTCCAGAGAGGCAGGATGCGCTCGCGTCGCCCCTTGCCCAGAATCCGCACGCTGGAAAACGACCCCTCGGGAAAGTCATTCATCCGCACCGCGAGCAACTCGGAGGCCCTCAACCCTGCTGCGTAGGCCAGATGCAGCATGGCCCGGTCCCGCAATCCACCTGGCGTGTGGCGGTTCGGTGCCGCAAGCAAGGCTCGGACTTCTTCCTTGGTGAGATAGTCGATCAGCTTGGCTTCTGTCCGCTTGATCGGCATGGCCCGGATCATCATCGCCTGCTCAAGGCATACCGCGTGCCGGTGCTCGACGAAGCGGAAGAACGATTTGATCGCCGCCAGTCGCGCGTTGCGAGACCGGACTGAATTGGCACGCCCTTCTTCGATGTGTTCGAGGAACGCCCTGACCATCTGAACGTCGAGGTCCTCGATGGCAAGTTCGGAAGGGGTTCGCTTGAGCCGCCCGGCGGCGAAACGCAATAGGAGGGTGAATGCATGGGCATAGGCCGCGATGGTATGTCGGCTTGCTCCGCATTCGCCCGGGAGGTGGGTTTGCAGGAAGGCTGAAAGGTCGGGAGCGAGCGGGGTCATGCCACACCTCCGATCCAGGTCTCTTCGGCAGTCGACGCGATTATCTTCAGCAGGACCGGCGTGGCCTCAAGATACCAGTAGGTATTGGCGATATCGACATGGCCGAGATGGCCGAGATAGGTGCTCAGAGCCTTCATGTGCCGCAAGACCGCCTGTGGATCGGTCCCGCAAGCTTCGAGAGACCGCACCGCGAATGTATGGCGCAGATCGTGCACACGGGGGCCAGGACCTGTCGGGTTGCGATAGCCGAGCTTGCGCACGATCTGAACAAAGACCACGTAAACCCTGGTCGCCGTCGGGGCACGGCCATGGCCCAGAACGAAGAGGTCATCACTCGCATTGCGCATGCTGTTGCGGGCATCGAGATACCGGTCCAGAGCGGCGCGGGTTGAAGGATGTATCGGCACGAGGCGGCTTTTGCCGAACTTGCCTTTGCGGATCATGAGACCGTCCTCTGTCAGGTCATCGCGCTGCAGGGACAAGGCTTCCGAAATCCGCAAGCCTGTCGAAGCAAGCAGCCCGAACAGGTTGTGGTATGTCAGCGGGCTGATCGGCGTCAGACCGGGCACCAGAAGCGCTTCCTGCATGATCCGACTGATCTGGTCCCGCCTCAGAATATGCGGGGCGGGTCGCCGTCGTCGTGAACGGCCCAGCAGGCCCATCGCCGGAATCTCGTGCTGCGCATCTTCCGCATGCAGGAACACCGCGAGCGCGCGAGCGCGATCAAACCGGGCCTGCGCGGCATCCGGCGTCGATGCGCCACCGGCCCATTCCAGTATCAGCGCGGCCGTCACGTGCGTGATGGATCGTTCTGCGGTAAAATCCGCAAAAGCGTGCAGGGATGTCTCCTGCGCGGCAAACTTCATTCCGAGGGCGCGGTTGAGACGGACGAAGCGGTCGACATGGTGATGCATCATGATGCACACCCCGGCCATGGCTGAGCCACGTCTGCCAGCATCTCCACATCTACCTTCGCATAGATCGATGTCGTATCGCGCGAGGTGTGGCGCAGCGCGACACCGATCTGGTCGAGATCCGCACCGCCGCGCAACCAGGCCGACGCCAGTGAATGGCGAAATACATGTGAGCCGGTCGGCAAGCCAGCGAAGCCGCCCCGGTTAAGTACACGGGAAACGATCCCGGCGATCTCGGCGGCGGATCGCAGCGGGGTGAAAGGGGCCTGGGTTCGGAGAAAAACCCTGTCCGTGGCGACCACCGGACGCGCATTCTCGATATAGGCCAGCAGCGCATCGCCTGCATCCTGCGGCAGGGGCATCAAGACACCCCGTCTGTCCTTGCCATGCAATCGCAACCGGCTCGCGCGCCAGTCGATGTCGGACAGGCGCAGCTGCCAGATATCTCCCGCGCGCAGGGCCAGCCGGGCGAGGAGGAGAAGAATAGCGCGGTCCCGTATCTCGACCGGCGTATCGGTGCGACAGGAGGCTATGATCTCTTCGATCTTTGCGGTGGGTATGGTGCGCGGGACGGTCGAAAGCCTGCGACGAACAGCGGGTGGCACCGCATGGAGGAGCGACGGGGCGCATTCACCTTGAATGATGGTGAAGCGCAGGAAGGAGCGCAGCACGGTGACCGTCATGCGCACGGATGATCGGGAGCGCTCTTCGCCCTGATCCAGAACGATCGACCGGATTGCCGCCGCGTCGTAATCCTTCTGGGCTGCCACAAGGCGATCCAGCCAGCGGCCCGCTTCGTTCACATAGCGCCGCACGGTCTCGGACGTTACCCCACGTTCGCGGCGTAGCCATTCCGAGAACTCGGTCAGGCGCGGATCGCAGGCGGTGACACAGTCAGGCGCTGCGGGCGGGATCAAACTCTGCTCCCGCAGGAACCGGACAAAAGCACGAGCGCCACGACGACGATCCCTGGTGCCGGAACCTTCGACCCGTTTGCCGTGCTTGGTCTTGATCCCGCAGCGACAATCATGATGTGCGAATTGGTCGCCAATGGCATCGTCGATCCCGTGGGCCGGAACACGCATCTGCAGCGCCCATTCCGCGAAATGGCGGGCCTGGCTCAGTCGCATCGAATAAGTCACTTCGCTGTAACGGGCGGCGCTGAGCTTCCCGGCATAGGCCTGCAGATATTGCCCGAGCCGTGCGACATCATCGGCAATCATGACCACCCCG
The DNA here is from genome assembly GCA_030148425.1 of Hyphomicrobium sp. Classification (GTDB taxonomy): domain Bacteria; phylum Pseudomonadota; class Alphaproteobacteria; order Rhizobiales; family Hyphomicrobiaceae; genus Hyphomicrobium_B. The sequence continues at coordinate 27,183 of JASBTM010000015.1, forward strand.
GAATCTTCCAGATATCGAAGAAACCGGCGCGTGTCGGCCGCATACACGGGGCACTTCAACTGGGTAGGGCTGTAGCGGTCGCAGCGGCAGCGATGGCGCAAGAACCGATCAACGGCCGATGCGTCGAGGTCTCTGATCGGGATCTTCCGCGCGCGTGCCCACTTCAGGAAATGCCGGGCGGCGCTCAGCGCGCCCGCCGAAAGTCGGGGATTGTCCGCGCAATAGGTGCGGACGAGAGTGCGGTCGTCGGCTTCGAGATGGCCGCCGAGCGGAGAGTTCGAGGGGGAGTTCATGAGGGGATGTCCTTCTGCGGTTGAGAGCAGAGGCATCATGATTATCCAAAGCGGAAACCCGAAAATGAATCAGAAGAACAACACCTTGAAACCCCGAACTCAGCATAACGCCGACGCGGCATATTACGTTCTGGATTACCTCGCCCATTCCTTTCCGGTGCAGCTCTACGAGCCGTTCACCGACAGCGAGGGCAATCTGTCGTCGCGACCGGTGTTTCGCGACGGCCAGCCGGTCGAGAGCCGTGACGCTGTTGCCCGTCGAGACCGTTTGATCGAGAGGCTCGCTTCGCTGCCACCGGTCCCCGGCGCGCTCGACCAGATTGTCCAGCGCTTCGGAACCGATGTCGTAGCGGAGGTGACGGGACGTTCGCGGCGCATTGTTCGCAAGACCAGTCCCGGCGGCATTGACCGCCTCGCCGTGGAGAACCGTGCCGTCTCGGCCAATCTGGCCGAGACCCAAGCGTTCATGGACGATCAAAAACGCATCCTGATCTTCTCCGACGCCGGCGGCACCGGGCGCAGCTACCATGCTGACCTGTCGGCGCGGAACCAGCGACTGCGCGTCCACTACCTGCTGGAGCCGGGGTGGAAGGCCGACGCCGCCATTCAGGGCCTGGGCCGCACCAACCGGACTAACCAGGCGCAGCCGCCGCTGTTCCGGCCAATCTCGACCGACGTGAAGGCGGAAAAGCGCTTCCTCTCGACCATCGCCCGCCGCCTCGACACCCTGGGCGCGATCACGCGCGGCCAGCGCCAGACCGGCGGCCAGGGCTTGTTCCGGCCCGAAGACAATCTGGAAAGCCACTACGCCCGCGACGCCCTGCGGCAACTCTACCTGCTGCTGGTGCGCGGCAAGGTCGACGGCTGCTCGCTCCAGATGTTCGAGGATGCCACCGGCCTCTCGCTGATGGATTCCACCGGCATCAAGGACGAACTGCCGCCGATCACCACCTTTCTCAACCGGCTGCTTGCGCTGACCATCGAACTTCAGGGCGTCCTGTTCACGGCGTTCGAGCGGCTGCTGAACGCCAAGATCGAAGGCGCTATCGCTTCCGGCAGCTACGACGTCGGGCTGGAGACGCTGCAGGCCGAGAGCTTCATCGTCACCGACCGCCGAACGATCCACGTTCATCCTGGCACCGGGGCCGAGGCCCGGCTGCTGACCATCAACCAGCGCCAGCGCAACCGTCCCGTGACGCTGGCCGAGGCGCTCGACCATCTCGATGACGCAGGCGCGAAGCTGCTGGTCAACGAGCGTTCGGGCCGCGCCGCCGTGCAGATACCAACCACCAGCATCATGCTGGACGATGGCGAGATCGAACGGCGCGTGCGGCTGATCCGGCCCATGGAGGCGCACAACATCCCCATCAAGATGATGGACGAGACCCATTGGGTCGACGCGGATCGGGCTGGCTTCACAGCGGCCTGGAATGCCGAGGCCGCCGAGGTGCCGGAATATGCCGATAGCACCATCCATGTCGTCAGCGGGCTCTTGCTGCCGATCTGGAAGCGGCTGCCGAACGAGTCGACGCGGGTCTATCGACTCCAGACAGATGACGGCGAGCGCATCGTTGGCCGCCGCGTCTCCCCGGCATGGGTGGCCGGCGCGCTCGCGGCTGGCACGTCAACCCTGACGCCCGACTACGCGTTCATGGCGCTGATGGACGGCAAGACCATCCTCGATCTGACCGAGGGTCTCCAGCTTCGCCGCGTCCGGGTCATGGGCGCCAACCGCATCGAACTGTCGGGCTTCACCGACGCCATGCGCGATCGCCTGCGGGCATATGGCCTATTCCACGAAATCATCTCGTGGAAGCTGCGAATGTTTGTGCCGACCGATACGACCGGGGCGACCATCCTCGCCAAGGTGCTGGAGCGCTATCCCGTCGAGCGTATCGGCGAGCGGGAGGCGGCGTGATGGCACGGCAGGACGCCTCCGAACTGGCAATCCGTCTCGGCCGGCAGGCCGAGGCGGTGTGCCGCCACTACCTCTCTGCCGGTCATCGGGAGGGCCGCTATTGGCTGGTCGGCGATGTGCGCAACACGCCCGGCCGCTCGATGTTCGTGCGGCTAAAGGGCGGCGAAACCGGCAAGGGCACCGCCGGCAAATGGACCGACGCCGCCACCGGCGAGCATGGCGATCTCCTCGACGTCATCCGCGAGAGCTGCGGCCTGGTCGACTTCAAGGACGTCGCCGATGAGGCGCGCGCCTTCCTGTCGATGCCGCATCCCGAGCCGGACCGCCGGCATGATGGCGAACGCAAAGCACCAGCGCCGATCGGATCGCCGGAAGCAGCGCGGCGGCTCGTCGGGATGTCGCAGCCGATTTTGGGCACTGTCGTGGAAACGTATCTACGGAACCGTGCGATTACGGCTTTGCACGGAACCGGAAGCCTGCGTTTTCATCCCAGGTGCTATTATCGGCCCGACGAGTATTCCCCGACGGAGACCTGGCCGGCGATGATCGCATCGGTCACCGATCTCGCCGAGCATCAGACCGGCGCGCATCGCACCTGGCTCGCCCCTGACGGCTCGGACAAGGCCCCGATCGACACACCGAGACGGGCGATGGGCGACCTCCTGGGACACGCCGTTCGCTTCGGTGTGGCGGGCGAAGTGATGGCGGCGGGCGAAGGCATAGAGACGATGCTGTCGCTCAGAATGGCGCTGCCCACTATGCCGATGGCGGCGGCGCTCTCGGCGGCGCATCTCTCGGCCATCCTGTTCCCCGACACGCTGCGCCGGCTCTACATCGCCCGCGACAATGATCCGGCCGGCGACGGTGCGATGACGACCTTGATCGAACGGGCGAACGCCGCCGGGATCGAGGCGGTCGTGGTGTCTCCGCGCCTGGGCGACTTCAACGAGGATCTCCGCCTGGCTGGTCTGGACAGCCTCCGGGCAGCGGCCCGGGTGCAGATCGCGCCCCAGGACGTCGCACGCTTCATGGCGCTGGCGGCATAGGCCGACAGGAGAATGCAGACGGCGGGAGCGCCGTCGTCGGCGTCGCTCGGATGATCTTGATGTCGGAGAGAACCGCGCCCCGGCCTTCGAGAGGGCGATCGGCCAGCAAACGGCCTGGACCCGCAATGCCTGCGGCGGACTATTTTCCGGCGGCCCTGCGGGCCTTTCCATCGCGAGGCAAAATAGCCCGCCTTCGTCATCCTCCGCTGTGCTCCGGCCCTCCGCCTCGCTGCGGGTGCAGGTCCGGCCCGCCCGCCGGCTTTCGTCGCCATGAAGGCCGCGAGGGTCGCGGTCGAACCGACGGAGCATCCCGATGAGCGAGCACGACGACTACGAACCGCACCACGCCTCTTCACCCACCGACCATGTCCTCAGCGAACTCCAGCTTTACGGCTACCGTCCCTTCACGGATGAACCCGATCCCCGACCGCTTCCGGAAGGCGACCATGTCGCCGGCGCCATCGCCGACATCTTTGACGCCCTGATCGTCACCCTTGAGGACACCCGCCTCGAGCCCGACCTCGACGATCTCCTCTGGTCGACGGTCAACGTCTTCCACCGAGCCACCGACCGGATCGAGCGCGAGCTGGACGACAACGAGCAGGCGCAGCGCCGCGGCCAGCGCGAACAGGACGGCAGCGAAGTGAAGGCCGTCGAGCTGGAACGCCTGACGGCCGAGGGCCAGACCATGATCGAACGCCGCAACGCCTTCGAGCTGATGCGCGACCAGGCCGCCGAGCACTACGAGCGCCACACCGGATCGAACTGGCGACCGCGCAGCGGATCGATGGTCAACCACCGCAACCTGACCTCGGCGATGATCGACAGCCGCGACTTCCTCGCCGCCAAGAAGCGCGCCGACAATCAGGTGCTACTACCTGCCGGTGCAAAGATCGCCTTTACCGGTGGGCTCGACTTCAACGATCACCACCTGATCTGGGCCAAGCTCGATCAGGTCCACGCCAAGCACCCCGACATGGTGCTGCTGCACGGCAAGTCGCCGAAGGGCGCCGAGAAGATCGCGGCCAAATGGGCCGACGCCCGCAAGGTGCCGCAGGTCGGCTTCGCCCCCGACTGGACGAAACACGCCAAGGCCGCACCGTTCAAGCGCAACGATCAGATGCTGGACGTCCTGCCGATCGGGGTCATCGTCTTCCCTGGCACCGGCATTCAGGACAATCTCGCCGACAAGGCGAGGAAGCTCGGCATCCCGCTGTTCGACTTCCGCCCGAAGGGAGGTGGCGCGTGAGCGCTGCCTCTCACAGCATCTCGGGTCGAAACAGCGATCTGCGGCTGATGACCTTGCCGGACACCACGAACACGCCATCGCCGGTGTAATGCAGCGTCTCGGGATGCTTTGGCGACGTGGCGACATGCACCTTCACCACCTCGAAGATGAAGAAATTGTACTTGTCGACCAGCGCGTCGTCGTGAAGGCGGCATTCGAAGCTGGCATGGCATTCGCCGATCAACGGCGCATCGACCTTGCTCGCCTCTTGCCGCGTGAGATTGAACTTGGCGAACTTGTCGATCTCGGCCCCCGACGTGTTGCCGATCCCCACCACGGTATCGGTCAGCGCCGTCGTCGGCAGGTTCACCACGCATTCCCGGCTTTCGCGGATCATGTGGTGGCTGTGATTGCCGCCGGAGATCATCAGGCCGACCAGAGACGGCGAGAATTCCAGGATCGTGTGCCAACCGAGCGTCATGATGTTGGTCGCGCCCTGCCACTTTGATGACACCAGCACGATCGGACCGGGCTCCAGATAGCGCCGCACCTGGCTGACGGGGAAGTCGGTCTTCTCAGGCACCTTCGGCATGGGCATTCTCTTCGACAACTGCGCTTTGCATGATCATACCCGGCCATGTCGGCAGCATCACGACCGGCAGCATGGCGGCGATGCTTTGGCGCGAAAGCATTGAACGGGCGTTTCCATGGTGGCCCCGGTCATGGCGGAAAACCATCCCCCGCTTCCAATGCGCTGATCCTTGGTCCAGCCGCTGGCCTGACGCCATCAACCCGTAAAGGGTCGGACTACGCAAAGCGTGCCGCCGCTCCGGCTTCGCCTGCGCGGTGATCGCGGCCATCGGCCGGACACATCGGGCGCCTGTCGCGCGGGAGATGGTCTCCCGCCTCCAAGACAGGAGCCGGTCAGATGTCCCTCAATCAAGCTCACGCCTTCGCCTTCAGCCTCGCTACCAGCCTCATGGTCACCATCGTCATCTTCCAGGCCGGCGACGGCACCATGGGCGTCATGCCGGCCGGCGAATATGACGGCGAACTCGCCGCCATCGTTCACGAGATCGATCCCTTCGCCCGCTGACCGCGGGCAAGGCGTCGCGACTGCAAGCGGGAATCCTACGGGATTTCCGCTCCCGTCCCGCCTTCTCTTCGGCTATACTGGCAACGCGCCGTGGTGGTGGTGGAGGCGCGACCGTCAGACCTCTATCTCACGGAGAACACCACCATGGTTTTCATCGGCATCCTCTCCAGCATCGTGGCGATCGGCGCCCTGTGCTGGCTTCTATTCACACTGGCTGTCTTCGCGCTTCCGTTCTTCGCGGGCGTCAGTGCCGGGACTTGGGCCTTCCAGACCGGCGCCGGTTGGCTCGGGGCAATCCTCGTCGGCCTCGCCGCCGCCGCACTGACGCTCGGCCTCGGGCAGTTCCTGCTCGCCTTCATCCGTCCGCTCTGGATACGGCTCGCGATCGCACTCGCTTTCGTCGCGCCTGCGGCGCTCGCCGGCTACCATGCGACACATGGCATCGTGAAACACACCATGCCCTCCGACACCTGGCAGATCATCTTCTCCGTCATCGGCGCAGTCGCCGTTGGTGTCACGGCGCTGATTCGGGTGACAGCAATGGCCGCGCCCGGGCCAACCGGGCAGAACGTCGCGCGCGCCTGACATCGTTGCCGGCGGCGGCAGGACGGTGGGTTGATGTCTTACGTGTCGCGCTCTTCGTCGGCAGGGTCGTTCGCAATCGCGTTGATCGGATCAACGGCTAACCCAACTGACGCGCCATGCCCTCGGTGACGGTGGTGGGGGCAATGCCCTGACGGCGCGCCCAACGACGGTGCGAGTGCTGAGAGGGGGCGATCGCGTGGGCGACGGGCAGGAGCCGGCGGAACGGAGCGTCCGCCGGAGCTGGTTTGAACCGCGGTGTCAGGCGTCGTCACGGTCCATCGGTCCGGGGCGGTCGCCGCGTTCTCCTGTGATGCCGTCTCTGTCAGGTCGACCGCTCCAAAACGGCCTCTTCAATGGGCTGATCTGGCCGAAGGTCGGCTGCGCCTCGATCGCCTATGCCGCAACAGCGGCGTCGAAACTTTCTTCCCCTGCCGGCTGCGCCGTCATTCCTCGCGAGCCAAGAAAGCCCCTCCTTTGCTGTCAGGCCCCTGCGGGGTGCGCCGTCAATCGCCTCCGGCCTGTCGATCGCCATCGAGGCCGCAATGGTGCGGGCTCGGAACAGAGTTCAAGGAGAACTACCATGGCGACCATCGGCACCTTCAAGAAGACCGGCAACAACGAGTACACCGGCGAAATCGTCACCCTCAGCCTGCAGACCAAGAACGTCCGCATCGTCTCCGAGGCCCGCGCTACCGGAGAGAACGCCCCCAGCCACCGCGTCTTCGTCGGCCGCGCCGAGATCGGCGCCGCCTGGTCCAAGACCTCCAACGAGGGGCGCGCCTATCTGGGCCTGAAGCTCGACGATCCCAGCTTCAATGCCCCGATCTACGCCAACCTCTTCGACGACGAGGAAGGCGAAGGCTTCAGCCTCATCTGGTCCCGCCCTAGCGGCCGCCGCAACGGCGAGTAAGGCCAGCGCGACGCCCCGCCCGGACAATCCGGGCGGGGCCAAACGCCTGACGGTGGAACGAATCACCTCTGGTTCTGGACACCGGAATCGCGCCCGCTAAAGCCAGAACCGCTGGTCTTTTCCAGTAAGAACGACTATTATAGCCGTAGTTCTGGCGTACGCGTAGGTCCGAGTGGGAGGTGATCATGCATGATCACCGCCCGACAATCACGGGCCGCACGCGCGTTGCTCGGCTGGACACAGGAGACGCTCGCTGACAAGGCCCGGGTATCACTGACCGCGTTGAAGCGCCTTGAATCCGACAGCGGGCTCGAGGTGTATGAATCAACACGCGATCAGGTCCGTCGAGCCTTTGAAGGCGGTGGCATCGTCCTGCTCAACTCCGGCCAAAGCGTGGGAGTGATGCTGGTTGGTGACAAGGACAACCCTTGACGACTTTTTCGGGCGAACCCGCCCGACCATCCTGATTTTGCGTCAAACCGCGGCGGTGTGGCGCGGGATATCATTACGGTTAACAAACTGCTCCAAATTGGATACGAATGACTCGTGGGGCTCATTGTGACCAACGCAGAATATCTGGACGAACCGCCGCTCGGCGCGGCGCTCACCGCCTATGACCAGGCGCATCTGAAGCTGTACCTGAGGCTGCTCGACGCCGAGGCGGACGGTGCGACCTGGGAGGAAGTCGTCGAGCTTCTCTTCGGCCTCGATCCCGCAGCGGACCCCAACCGTGCAGCGAAAATTCATGCCGCCCACCTCGCTCGCGCGAAATGGATGACCGAGAACGGCTTTTGCGAGCTTCTCGGCCCCCGCCTCCATTGAGGTGATGCAGAACCTGCATCACGTTGATCCGACTTCGTTCTTCCCACGCCACGCTCAACTTGGGATCGTAACCGCTGCTTGACTCGCGTTGCGTCATAATTTCGCGGAGGCGGTGGAGGATGTCCGAAGATGAAAGTTGGCGGTCTGAGACCGCCTACAACTATATCGACAATCTAACTCCGGGTGACCTTGCCTGGGAATTTCTGCGCCGAAACCCCGACTACCGGAAAGCCTATCGGGAGCTTGTGTCCAGCGGCCGACTCTCACTCGAAACGGCCGAAGAATTTGCGAACCTATGGGGGTTGCGATTTCGGCGCCGACCCGCTCATCGCGGCTCATGCCCAGCAGATTTTTTGGACCCCTCAAGTCGATCCGTCGGCAATAATGTTCGCCGCAGGTCCGCGCCCTGAAGGGTTTTCCATCACTGCCGACGAGTTACGCCTCCGTACCATATTCCAGCACGACCCTGCTCATCTCAGGCTCGATATCCGCGGCGAGCAGTATGACGTCACGCTCGCAGACCCGCAGGACGAGAACCCGCTCGCGGCGATGGTCATGTTCGATGACCTCACACCGGATCGACAGACCGCGCTGACCCGGTTCTGGAGCGCGATCAAAGGCAAGCGCGTCCCGAACGACCCTCGAATGACGCCGCAACGCCGCGAGCGCGCGCGCCAAATGCTGCGTGCGGTCGATGGACGTCGTGCCGGCGCGACATATCGATCGATCGGGCAGGTTCTGTTCCCTGGTCATAAAATCGACGCCGCCTCCTGGGCCGGGGACGCGCTGCGCGAAATCACGATCCGGCTGGCGCGCGACGGCGTGAAACTCGTTGAAGGCGGCTACCGCTCCCTCCTGCGCCGACCCCGCCGATCATAGCCCGCCATCGACCGCCTGCGGCGTGTCGAAACTAGATTCCTATCTCCGACATCGTCCGACCCACCGCCTTCACGCCACCGTGCTCTCGAACCGCCGCCTGACGGCAGCGGCCCCCGATGAGACCACGGAGGCTCGACAATGGCCGATACGACCGCCGGCATCCCGCCACGCTACCTGCGCACGCAGGAGGCCGCTCGCTTCCTCGGACTGTCCGAGCGCACACTGGAGAAGCACCGCACCTACGGCACCGGCCCGTCTTACAGGAAGCTCGGCGGCCGAGTCGTCTACGCCATAGAGGATCTCCAGACGTGGGCCGATCGCGGCCTCGTCAATTCGACCTCTGATCCGCGCGGCACGGTGCTCCCCGCCAAGCGGCAGGAGCCGTCGGATCGCCGCTTCGCCGGCCGCCAGCCGCGCTGAGACGACACGCCATGTCGTCCCGTCACACACAGCACGACGAGCGTGCGCAGCTCGATCTGTTCCGGGCGCTGCCCGGCGATCTCGCGCCGCGCGACGCGCAGGACCTCATGGCCTATCCGTTCTTCTCGCTTGCCAAGTCGAAGCGCCTGACGCCGATCGACTTCAAGGCGGGTTCGGTGAAAATCCGTGTCGAAGCCGTGCCCGAGCACGGCATGGCGACGATCTGGGACGCGGACGTTCTGATCTGGGCGGCCTCGCAAATCGTCGAGGCCCGTGACGTCGGCCTGCGCCCGTCACGCCTGATGGCGACCACGCCTTACGAGATTCTGAACTTCATTGGACGCGGTGTCTCGCTGCGCGATTACGACCGGCTTAAGGCCGCGCTCGACCGCCTCCAGTCCACCACCATAGCGACCTCAATCCGCCAGCCGACCGAGCGGCGGATGCACCGCTTCTCCTGGATCAACGAATGGAAGGAGCGAGCCGATCACCGCGGCCGCCCGCTCGGGCTCGAACTGATCGTACCCGACTGGTTCTACGCGGCTGTCCTCGATGATGCGCTCGTCCTCACGATCGACCGCAACTATTTCAGGCTGACCGGCGGCCTGGAGCGCTGGCTCTACCGCCTCGTGCGCAAGCATGGCGGCAAGCAGGAATACGGCTGGAGCTTCGACTTTCCGCATCTGCACGCGAAGTCCGGCAGTCTCTCGCCGCTCAAGCATTTCGCCTACGACCTGCGCGACATCGTCCGCCGCCAGCCGCTGCCGGGCTATCGGCTGACCATCGAGCAGTGCCTCGGCGGCCCCGAAATCCTGTCCTTCGTACCCACCGATCCCGACGCGCTCGGCATCCCGCGCCGCCGTCGCCGCTCGACAACTCGACCTGGGGATAAGCTGTGAATCATCTCGTGCTATCAGGGACCGGCGCTATCGTGCCATCGGGGACCGGACTCTCGTGCTATCGGGGACCGGAATCGTCGATTCATCGCGCTGAATCAGCAGCTTGCGAGCACCGTAACTTATCTAACCTAGATTCCTACGGAATCTTTCTAACGCAAACGCGTTTTTCGACCGCTGTGGACGAGTCCCCGATCGCCGGGAGACCGTCATGATCGTCGCGTTCCTCAACCAGAAGGGCGGCGTCGGAAAGACGACGCTCGCCCTCCACCTAGCCGGTGAATGGGCTCGGCACGGGCAGCGCGTCACGCTGATCGACGCCGACCCACAGGGATCGGCGCTCGACTGGTCACAGCAGCGCGGCCGGGAGGGATTGGAGCGGCTGTTCGGTGTTGTTGGCCTGGCCCGCGACACGCTCCACCGCGAAGCGCCGGAGCTGGCGCGCGACGTCGATCATGTCGTCATCGACGGACCGCCGCGTGTCGCCGGTCTGATGCGTTCGGCGCTGCTCGCCGCCGATCTTGTGCTGATCCCGGTGCAGCCTTCGCCGCTTGATGGCTGGGCGTCGGCCGAGATGCTGACGCTACTCGGCGAAGCGCGGATTTACCGGCCGGAACTCAAGGCGCGGTTCGTGCTGAATCGATGCGCAGCCCGCACGGTGCTTGCCAGAGAAACCGCCGAGACGCTCGCCGACCACGACCCGCCGCCACTCCTGACCACCATCGGTCAGCGCATCGCTTTCGCCGATGTCGTGCAGACCGGACGGCTCGCAGCCGAACAGGACGATACATCGCCCGCCGCGCGCGAGATCGCCGCGCTCGCTGCCGAAGTCACGAGGATCGGGGCATGAGCGAGCAGTCCTCGAAACGCCGCTTCGCGTCCCGCCCTGCCGATCCGGAAAGCTGGATCAAGGCGCCGGACCGTCCGTCGCCGCGCGCGGAGGCCGCCGCCGATTTCACCGCCAGGCTGACGATCGACGTCACCGCCGACATGCGCGGCCGGATCAAGATCGCCGCCTTCCAGCGCGGGCAGACCGTCGCCGACATGCTGCGCGCCCTGTTCGAGCGCGAGTTCCCGACCAGCGAAGGAGAGCCACGATGATCGGTGTCGCCGATCCGTCGCTGCGCAGCGGCTTGCCGCCCGCGCTCGCGGCCGATGCTCTGACCCATGTCGAGTTGACGTGGGTCGAGAAGAAGATCGAATTCTGGATCAGGTTCGGTCGCGAGACCGCCGAACAGATTCTCGACCGCCGCCAGCGCGTCGTGTCGTTCGCGCCGGACAGCGTTTTCGCCTTCGTTCGCTGGACCTCCAACGACTACGGCACCGCACTTTCTCGGCTCGACATCGTGCGCGCCGTCGGTGCGGGCGAGCGCTGCCAGACCCTGCCATTCGTGCGCCCCGGCGGCGACATCCTTTTGCGCGCCGATGGCTGGCCGAAGGTCGAGCGCGTCCTCCAGCTCATTGATGCCATCGAGGCGCGGGGCATCGGTGCGATCGACGTTTCGCCCGATCACTGGCGGCACGTCCACAACCGTCTGGCGGTCGGTGAAGCACCGCGCGCCTACGACGCACAGCAGCATCGCGCCTTCCTCCTGCGCCGGAGGATCATGCCATGAGCCGCTTTGGATACGTCATGACGACGTACTTCGCAGTGATGCTGATGGGCATCCTGTCGATCGTGTCGTTCGCGCCGAAGCTCATCTGGAATGCCTCCGCGAGCACGCCGATCGGCCTCTATGCGATCAGCGCCAGCGACGGATTGGAAGCAACCGACCTCGTCGCCGTAGCGGCGCCGGAGCCAATCGCCACGTTCCTTGCCGATGGCGGATATCTGCCGCGCGGCGTGCCGCTGCTGAAGCGAGTCGCGGGCTTGCCCGGTCAACGTGTGTGCCGAACCGGCCACACGATCACCGTCGATGGCCAGGCCATCGGCGATGCGCTCGACCGCGACCGGCGGGGCCGCGAACTCCCGATCTGGCAGGGATGCCGCGTCATCGCCGACGACGAACTGTTCCTGATGAACTGGCAGGTCCGCGACAGTCTCGACGGGCGTTACTTCGGCCCGCTCCCCGCCAGCTCGGTCATCGGCCGGGCCACCCCCCTCTACACTGACGAGGACGGCGATGACCGCTTCGTCTGGCGCGCGCCGACGCGGTGACGGCACGCCCATGACCTTAGCCACCGCAATATGAAGGAGACGCCCCATGTCCGTTATCGGTCAATTCACGCGCGAAAATGACGGCTTCATCGGCCACCTGATGACGCTGTCATTGCACCAGGACATCATCATCGTTCCGGCTGAACCGTCCGATGCCGAGAACGCGCCGGACTTCCGTGTCCATGTTCTCGACAGCATGAACAACGAAACCGGCGCGGAGATCGGTGCAGGGTGGAAGCGCACCGGCGAGAAGGCCGGCGACTACGTTTCGCTGCAGATCGATGATCCGACCTTCGGTCATCCGATCCGCGCCAACCTCTTCCAATCCGCCGACGACAAGTCCGCCTGGGGCTTGCACTGGAACCGGCCGCCCAAGCGCGCAGAGCGGGACTGAACGATGTCGGTCCCGCTCCCCAAAGCTGTCGCCGGGTGGTCAAACACCGCCCGGCGCACAGCCCTCCTTCTCCTTTCCGGCCTTCTGCTTTCCGCGCCGCTTTGCGCCACCGCGAATGCGCAGACCGTGTCGGCCGAGCGCCCCTCTCGTGCCGATTCCTACGCCACATTCATCACCGAGGCCGCGCAACGGTTCGGCGTTCCCGAGCACTGGATACGCGCCGTCATGCGCGTCGAAAGCGCTGGCGACGTGCGAGCGATCTCGTCAGCCGGCGCGATGGGACTGATGCAGATCATGCCCGCCACATGGACCGATCTGCGCGCCCGTCACCGGCTCGGCGCGAATCCCTACGATCCACGCGACAACATTCTGGCGGGCGCGGCTTATCTCCGCGAGATGCACGACCGCTATGGTTCGCCGGGATTTCTCGCAGCCTACAATGCTGGTCCCGGCCGCTACGAAGAGTATCTCGCCGGCCGTCCGTTGCCCGCCGAAACGCGCGCCTATGTCGCCGCGCTGGCACCTATTATCGGCGGCGGAGATGCCCTTGCTCCCGTCACGGTCGCGGCGGCCGATCCCAACGCCTGGACACGCTCGCCGCTGTTCATCGTGCAGTCCGAGCGCACCGCCACCGCTGTTCCGACGGCCGGCGATCGCACTTCCAATGACACTCCCGCTGCAACTCCGGTGCGCGATGCCACAGCCATCGCTCCACAATCCGGAGGCCTCTTCGTGGCTAGAAACGGCGATGGAGGGCCGCGATGACGGTGTTCGCAGCATTTCGTGGAATAGCGTGCTCTGGCGGAAGGATGGCGGTCCGAGGAGGAGGAGCAGGCAACACAACCGCACGATGGCGAGATAAAAGCGCGCGAGGTGCGGCTTGGTGCGGTCGTGTGTTTTCAGGGGCTTATGGCGCATCTGCGCGAGGTGCGCCTGATCGGCGCAGCCTGCGCAATTGCCATTTCGCCAAGGATTTTCGCGCGTTTGCGCGATGTGCGGGGCCTCGGCGATGAGCGGCGAGGACGATTTCCGCATCCGGCCAGGCCGCATCCGCTCGACCCGAGCGCAGCAGGCGCGGCCCTTCATCGCCCAGGCGCTCGCCGCCGCCCAGCGGGCCGGCGGCAGCGTCTCGCGCTCCGGCAAGATCAGCTCGGGCAACCGCTCGCGGTTCGGGCGCGGGCAGCGCGCGACCGTTCAGGCCAACCGGCTACTCACCAGCCGATCGCGCAACACCATCATCAAGACGCGCGTCGTCCGTCATAGCGCGCGGGCCGCGCCGCTTTCCGCCCACCTCAGCTACCTGCGGCGCGAGGGTGTCACCCGGGATGGGGAGAAGGCGCGGCTGTTCGGTCCCGAGACCGAGGACGCCGATCCCAAGGCCTTCGCCGAGCGGACCCAGGATGATCGGCATCATTTCCGGTTCATCGTCTCGCCCGAGGACGCGACGGAGATGTCCGACCTCAAGACCTATGCCCGCGACCTGATGGGGCAGATGGAGAAAGACCTCGGCACGAAGCTCGACTGGGTCGGTGTCGATCACTGGAACACGGATAATCCGCACGTCCACATCATCCTGCGCGGGCGCACCGATGACGGCCAGGACCTCGTCATCTCGCGCGACTACATCAAGGAAGGCATGCGCGCTCGCGCGCAGGATCTCGTCACCCAAGAGCTGGGGCCGCGCACCGATCACGAGATCCGCCGCAATCTCGAACGCCAGATCGAGTCGGAGCGCTGGACCAACCTCGACCGCCAGCTTGCGCGGGACAGCTACCGCACCGGCGTCGTCGATCTTGCCCCGCACCCCGACCGCCAGCCGGACGAATTCCATGCGATGAAGGTCGGCCGGCTGCGGAAGCTGGAAACGCTTGGCCTCGCCGATCAGGTCGGTCCCGGCCAATGGGTCGTATCGGAGAACGCCGAGGCGACGCTGCGCGAGCTGGGCGAGCGTGGCGACATCATCAAACGCATTCATCGCGGCCTGACGGAACGCGGTATCGAGCGCGGCGCCGCCAGCTACGTGCTGGCCGGCGAGAGCCTCAACGATCCCGTCGTCGGCCGGCTGGTCGATCGTGGTCTCGACGATGAGCTGAAGGGCACGGCCTATGCCATCGTCGATGCCACGGACGGACGAACCCATCACATCAAGTTGCCCGACCTCGACGCGGCCGGCGATAGCGCGCCGGGCTCGATCGTCGAGCTGCGCAAATTCGACGACGCGCAGGGACGCAGACGGGTCGCGCTCGCCGTCCGCTCCGATCTCGACATCGAGAGGCAAGTCCATGCCACCGGCGCCACCTGGCTCGACCGGCAAGCGATCGCCCGCGATCCCGTTCCGCTCGGCGGCGGCGGCTTCGGCGCTGAGGTTCGCCAGGCGATGGACAGGCGGGCCGACCATCTCGTCGGCCAAGGCCTTGCCGAGCGGCAGACGCGCGGCGTCAGCTTCTCGCCCGGGCTGATCGACACGCTACGGCAGCGCGAGGTCGACGCCCTCGGCGAGAAGCTCGCCGCCGAGACCGGCCGACAATTCTCGAAGGCCGCAACGGGCGAGTATGTGGCGGGGACCTATCGCCAGCGCTTTGCGCTCGCGTCTGGCCGCTTCGCCATGATCGACGACGGCCTCGGCTTCCAGCTCGTGCCCTGGTCGCCGTCCCTCGAACGTCAGATCGGCCAGCACGTCTCCGGCGTGTCGCGCGGCGCGGGTGGCGTCGACTGGAGCTTCGGCCGCAACCGCGGGCTCGGCATGTAGCCCAATCAAGAAAGGAGTGCCCGCCATGTCGGCGACCAAAATCCTCTGGGGCCAGATCCTCACCGTCTTCCTGATCGTGCTCATGACGACCTGGGCAGCGACGCAGTGGACGGCCTATCGGCTCGGCTTCCAGCCACAGCTCGGACTTCCGTGGTTCGAACTGGCTGGCTGGCCGATCTACTATCCGCCCGCCTTCTTCTGGTGGTGGTATTTCTACGATGCCTATGCCCCACCGATCTTCATCGAGGGCGCCTATATCGCCGCGTCCGGCGGCTTCATCTCCATCGCCGTCGCGATCGGCATGTCCGTCTGGCGGGCGCGCGAAGCCAAGAACGCCGAGACCTTCGGCTCCGCCCGATGGGCCGCTGCTCGCGAAGTGAGTGCCGCCGGCCTGCTGGGCGCGGATGGCGTCATCCTGGGAAAGTTCGAGCGCGACTATCTCCGCCATGACGGTCCCGAGCATGTGCTGTGCTTTGCGCCAACCCGGTCCGGCAAGGGTGTCGGCCTGGTCGTGCCATCACTGCTGACCTGGCCGGGTTCCGCCATCGTCCACGACATCAAGGGGGAGAACTGGACGCTGACGGCAGGCTTTCGATCCCGGCACGGCCGCGTGCTGCTGTTCGATCCTACCAACGCGAAGTCGGCCGCCTACAATCCTCTGCTCGAAGTCCGCCGCGGCGAGTGGGAGGTTAGAGACGTCCAGAACATCGCCGACATTTTGGTCGACCCGGAAGGCTCGCTCGAGAAAAGGAACCACTGGGAAAAAACCAGCCACGC
Organism: Hyphomicrobium sp.; assembly: GCA_030148425.1. Taxonomy (GTDB): domain Bacteria; phylum Pseudomonadota; class Alphaproteobacteria; order Rhizobiales; family Hyphomicrobiaceae; genus Hyphomicrobium_B. The sequence continues at coordinate 43,354 of JASBTM010000015.1, forward strand.
GCTGCTGGTCGGCGCCATCCTGCACGTCCTCTACGCCGAGGCCGACAAGACCCTGGCTGGCGTCGCCGCCTTCCTCTCCGACCCGAAGCGGCCGATCGACTCGACGCTCGCCGCCATGATGAGGACCGCCCATCTCGGCGAGGCTGGCCCGCATCCGGTAATCGCTAGCGCGGCCCGCGAGTTGCTGAACAAATCCGACAACGAGCGATCGGGCGTGCTGTCCACCGCGATGTCGTTCCTCGGCCTCTATCGCGATCCCGTCGTCGCCGAAGTCACACGCCGCTGCGACTGGCGCATCACCGACATAGTCGGCGGCAAGCATCCGACGACGCTCTATCTCGTCGTGCCGCCGTCGGACATCAACCGCACCAAGCCGCTGATCCGTCTGATCCTCAATCAGATCGGCCGGCGGCTCACGGAGGATCTGAACGCGAAGGGCAACCGCCACCGGCTTCTCCTGATGCTCGACGAATTCCCGGCCCTCGGCCGCCTCGACTTCTTTGAGAGCGCGCTTGCCTTCATGGCCGGCTACGGCCTCAAAGCCTTCCTCATCGCCCAGTCGCTGAACCAGATCGAGAAGGCCTACGGGCCGAACAACTCGATCCTCGACAACTGCCATGTCCGCGTCAGCTTCGCGACCAATGACGAGCGGACCGCCAAGCGTGTCTCCGACGCGCTCGGCACCGCGACCGAGATGCGCGCGATGAAGAACTATGCCGGTCATCGCCTGTCGCCCTGGCTCGGTCACATGATGGTCTCGCGCTCGGAGACAGCCCGGCAACTGATGACGCCCGGCGAGATCATGCAGCTCCCGCCGTCCGACGAAATCGTCATGGTCGCCGGCACCCCGCCGATCCGCGCGAAGAAGGCGCGATACTATGAGGATCGCCGGTTTCAGGAACGCATCCTGCCACCGCCGAACCTCGTGAAACCGGCAACGGCTCGGCCGGACGACTGGAGCACGCTGCCACTTCCCGCGACGCCTGCGGTCGCGATGGCCACCAGCGGCGACGGATCGGAGGACGAGGATACGACCGACTCCGAGCGCCGGCACCAGCCGGAGCTAAGTCGCTCAAAACCCGTTGAGCCTAAGCAACCCATCGAAAACGAGTTCGAGATCGATCCTCGCGACGACGCCGATGAGGACGCCGCACGTCTCTCGCGCATGAACCAGACGATGCGCCAGGTGGCGCGGCAGGCGTCGCTTGATCCCGGCGACGGCATCGATCTTTAGGAGGCACAATGGCGAAGCCCCCCAAAAAGCAGCGCCTGTCTGTATATCTCGAACCGGAGGTCATGAAGGCGCTCGCCGCGCACGCGGGCCGTCGTGATCAATCCCTCTCGCTGATCGCGGAAGCCGGCATCGCCTCCTTCCTGTCGCCTGATGCTGCCGAACGGCAGGAGGCTGCGACGACGAAGCGGCTCGACCAGATCGACCGGCGAATGGCGCGGATGGAGCGCGATCTCGGAATCAGCGTCGAAACGCTGGCCGTGTTCATCCGCTTCTGGCTGACGACAAACCCGCCGCTGCCGGAGCCCGCACAGGCTGCGGCGCGCTCGAAAGCAGGCGAGCGCTACGAGGCGTTCGTCACCGCCCTCGGCCGGCGACTCGCTCACGGGCCGAAGCTTCGCCAGGAGATTTCGGAAGACATCGCGCCCGCGCGCGACACGGACTAATCACGACCGCGCCTACCACAAGTATTCCTGCGTTCCGCCGTTTCCCTGTATTTGTACGCCACAGTACGACGACCACAGCACGGTTGTTGTCAGGCCCTAATTTCTGCCTCTTCTACTCATCCCCGATCCAGGGCCGCATGTCGCGGTCCCGCAAGAGAACGGGGACGACGTGGCGGCAACTCAACAGAAATCGGAAGCGCTCCTTCGCGGTGCCCGCATGCTGCGCACGGCCCTCGGGCCGGCGATCGCCCGCTTTCTGGAAGATCCCGCGATCGTCGAGGTGATGCTCAATCCCGATGGGCGGCTCTGGGTCGACCGGCTTTCCGAAGGGCTTTCCGATACGGGTGAGCTGCTGTCGCCTTCAGACGGCGAGCGGATCATCCGTCTCGTCGCCCATCATGTCGGCGCCGAGGTTCATCCCGGAGCCCCGCGTGTGTCGGCCGAGCTTCCCGAGACGGGGGAAAGATTCGAGGGGCTGCTGCCCCCCGTGGTGTCAGCGCCAGCCTTCGCAATCCGCAAGCCCGCTGTCGCCGTGTTCACTCTCGACGATTATGTCGCCGCCGGCATCATGGCCGCAGGTCAGGCCGAGACGCTGCGCCAGGCCGTCGCCGACCGCCGTAACATCCTCGTTGCCGGCGGCACATCCACCGGCAAGACGACCCTCACCAACGCGCTGCTGGCCGAAGTCGCGAAGACCTCCGACCGCGTCGTGCTCATCGAGGACACGCGCGAACTGCAATGCGCCGCGCCCAATCTTGTCGCCATGCGGACGAAGGATGGCATCGCCTCACTTTCCGATCTCGTCCGCTCTTCGCTTCGCCTCCGCCCAGACCGCATCCCGATCGGCGAGGTGCGCGGGGCCGAGGCGCTCGATCTGCTGAAAGCCTGGGGCACCGGCCACCCCGGTGGAGTCGGCACCATCCACGCCGGCACCGCCATCGGCGCGCTTCGTCGCATGGAGCAGCTAATCCAGGAAGCAGTCGTCACCGTCCCGCGCGCGCTGATCGCGGAGACGATTGATCTCATCGCCGTGCTGTCCGGCCGTGGCGCATCGCGCCACCTCGCCGAACTCGCCCGCATCGAGGGGCTCGGCCCCGGCGGCGACTACCGCGTCACCCCCGCAACCCAGCCCCTTACAGGAGACCCGTCATGATTAAGCACGCCCGGCGCATCCGCCGGCATATCGCTACGGCGGTGTCCGTCGCCTTCGTCTCGCTGGCGATGGCGCCCGCCGCGCACGCGTCCGGTTCCTCCATGCCCTGGGAAGCACCGCTGCAATCCATCCTCGAGTCGATCGAGGGGCCGGTCGCCAAGATCATCGCGGTGATGATCATCATCATCACCGGCCTGACGCTGGCCTTCGGCGACACTTCCGGCGGTGCCCGCAAGCTGATCCAGATCGTCTTCGGCCTGTCGATCGCCTTCGCCGCGTCCAGCTTCTTCCTGTCGTTCTTCTCGTTCGGCGGCGGGGCGCTCGTCTGATGGCCAACGGCGCGGATCATCATGGCGAGCTGGCAGGCTTCTCAGTCCCGGTCCATCGGGCGCTGACCGAGCACATCCTGCTCGGCGGCGCGCCGCGCTCGCTCGCCATCCTCAACGGCACGCTGGCGGCAGCGCTCGGCCTCGGCCTGCGCCTCTGGCTGGTCGGTCTCGGCCTCTGGGCTCTCGGCCACTTCGCGGCCGTCTGGGCAGCCAAGCGCGATCCGCAGTTCGTCGATGTCGTGCGCAAGCATCTGCGCATCCCCGGCCACCTGTCGGTTTGAGGAGGAACGACGATGATGAACCTTGCCGAATATCGCAACCGCAATACCCGGCTCGCTGACTTCCTGCCCTGGGTCGCGCTGGTCGGCGAAGGGATCGTGCTGAACAAGGACGGGAGCCTGCAGCGCACGGCACGCTTCCGCGGCCCGGACCTCGACAGCGCCGTACCGGCCGAGCTGGTCGCCGTCGCCGGCCGGCTCAACAACGCGTTTCGCCGCCTCGGCTCTGGTTGGGCGATCTTCGTCGAGGCGCAGCGCCATGGCGCCGCCACCTATCCGGCAAGCATGTTCGCCGACAGCGCCTCCGCCCTGGTCGACGCCGAACGCAAAGCCGATTTCGAGGAAGCCGGCGCGCATTTTGAGTCCAGCTACTTCCTCACCTTCCTCTATCTGCCGCCGGCCGAGGACGCCGCGCGCGCTGAGACCTGGCTCTACGAGGGCCGCGATCACGCGGGCGTCGACGCCCACGAGATCCTGCGCGGCTTCGCTGACCGCACCGACCGCATCCTCCAGCTCATCGACGCCTTCATGCCGGAATGCGCCTGGCTCGATGACGGCGAGACCCTGACCTATCTGCACTCGACGGTTTCGACGAAGCGGCACCGCGTCCGCGTGCCCGAGACGCCGATGTATCTCGACGCGCTGCTCGCCGATCAGCCGTTGACCGGCGGGCTCGAACCCCGGCTCGGCAACGCACATGTCCGCATCCTCACCATTGTCGGCTTCCCGACCGCGACCACGCCCGGCATCCTCGATGAGCTGAACCGGCTGGCCTTTCCCTATCGCTGGTCAACACGCGCCGTCCTGCTCGACAAGACCGACGCCACCAAGCTGCTGACGAAGATCAGGCGTCAGTGGTTCGCCAAGCGCAAGTCGATCGCCGCCATCCTCAAGGAGGTGATGACCAACGAGGCCTCTGCGCTGGTCGATACCGATGCGGCCAACAAGGCCGCCGACGCCGACATGGCGTTGCAGGAGCTGGGCGCTGACTATGCGGGCCAGGCCTATGTGACGGCGACTATCACCGTCTGGGACAATGACCCCCGCATCGCCGCAGAGAAGCTTCGGTTGGTCGAGAAGGTCATCCAGGGCCGTGACTTCACCGCCATGCCGGAGACGATCAACGCGGTTGATGCGTGGTTCGGCTCACTGCCCGGCCATGTCTACGCCAATGTCCGCCAACCTCCCATCAGCACATTGAATCTCGCTCACATGATCCCGCTGTCGGCGGTGTGGGCGGGACCGGAACGGGACGAGCACTTCGATGCACCCCCACTGCTCTACGGCAGAACCGAGGGCTCGACCCCGTTCCGGCTTTCCATCCATGTCGGCGATGTCGGCCATACGCTGATCGTCGGCCCGACCGGCGCTGGCAAGTCAGTTCTCCTAGCGCTCATGGCGCTGCAGTTCCGGCGCTATCCGCAGTCTCAGGTTTTCGCCTTCGACTTCGGCGGATCGATCCGCGCCGCCGCGCTCGCCATGCGCGGCGACTGGCATGATCTCGGCGGCGGCCTGACCGAAGGCGCCGACGACAGCGTGTCCCTTCAGCCGCTCGCCCGCATCGACGACGTCGCCGAGCGCGCCTGGGCCGCGGACTGGCTGCTCGCGATCCTTGGGCGTGAGAGCGTGCCCGTTACGCCCGAGGTCAAGGAGCATCTCTGGTCATCGCTGACGTCCTTGGCCTCAGCGCCGATCACCGAGCGCACACTGACAGGCCTCTCGGTCCTCCTCCAGTCGAACGACCTGAAGCAGGCGTTGCGGCCATACTGCGTGGGCGGTCCCTATGGTCGACTGCTCGACGCCGAGGCCGAACATCTCGGCGAAGCCAACGTCCAGGCCTTCGAGACCGAAGGCCTGATCGGCACCGGCGCGGCTGCCGCTGTGCTTGCCTATCTCTTCCATCGCATCGAGGACCGCCTCGACGGTCGGCCGACGCTCCTCATCGTCGACGAAGGATGGCTCGCCCTCGACGATGAGGGCTTCGCCGGTCAGCTCCGCGAATGGCTGAAGACACTGCGCAAGAAGAACGCCAGCGTCATCTTCGCCACCCAATCGCTCTCCGATATCGACGCCTCAGCGATCGCGCCGGCCATCATCGAGAGCTGCCAGACGCGCATCCTGCTCCCCAACGAACGCGCGATCGAGCCGCAGATCACCGCGATCTATCGCCGCTTCGGGCTGAACGATCGCCAGATCGAGATCCTCGCGCGGGCAATGCCCAAACGCGATTACTACTGCCAGTCGCGGCGCGGCAACCGGCTGTTCGAACTGGGCCTGTCGGACGTCGCGCTGGCGCTTTGCGCCGCGTCGTCGAAGCAGCACCAGGCGCTCATCGCCGAGGTTCACGCCCGCAGTGGCACAGACGGCTTCCTCGCCGACTGGCTCGGCGAGAACCGGCTCGGTTGGGCCGCAGACCTCATCGCAGACCTTACCAACGTCACCCCCCAAATTGATCCGGAGGCACGCCCATGACCCGTTCCGTTCGCTCCCGCTCGCGCGCGCTGCGCATGACGGCCGCAATGCTTGCCGCGCCGATCGCGCTGTCGCCAGTCTTCGCGCCGCCCGCGGCCGCGCAGTGGATCGTCTACGATCCAACAAACTATGCGCAGAACGTCCTGACGGCGGCGCGCACGCTCCAGCAGGTCAATCAGCAGATCACCCAGCTTCAGAATGAAGCCACCATGCTGATCAACCAGGCCCGCAATCTGGCGAGCCTGCCATATTCATCGCTCCAGCAGCTTCAGCAGTCGGTACAGCGCACCCAACAGCTCCTGCAACAGGCGCAGGGCATCGCCTATGACGTCCAACGCATCGACCAGGCCTTCACATCGACCTACGGCAACGCCTCGATGTCGGCCTCCGACCAAGCGCTCGTGGCGCAGGCGCGGGAGCGCTGGCAGAACACGGTTGGCGGCCTGCAGGATGCGATGCGCGTTCAGGCTGGCGTCGTCGGCAACATCGATACCAACCGTGCCGAGATGTCGTCACTGGTCGGCCAGAGTCAGGGCGCAACCGGCGCTTTGCAGGCAACGCAAGCGGGCAATCAGCTCCTGGCGCTTCAAACCCAGCAGCTCGCCGACCTTACCGCGGTTGTCGCCGCCAATGGTCGCGCACAGAGCCTGTCCGAGGCCGAGCGCGCCGCCGCGGCCGAACAGGGTCGCGAGCAGCGCCGCCGATTCCTGACGCCGGGCAGCGGCTACCAGCCCGGCAACGCCCGCATGTTCCCGAACGGCAACTGAGGGCGCGGCCATGGACGGCAAGATGCTCGCACGGCTCGGCGCTGTGGTGTTCGTGGCCGTCGCGATCACTGCGACCGCGATCGAGATGAACCGGAAAGAGGAAGTGCGGGAGGCGTGGCCGTCCGGCCGGACCACCCAAGCGCAGGGCGATCCGTTGCGCGACGAACTGATCCGCTGCCAGGTGCTCGGCGAAGCGGGGCCGCGCGATCCGGCGTGCCTGCGGGCCTGGGCCGAAAACCGCAACCGCTTCCTCGCGCCCGGCGCGCGACCTACCGAGCGCTTGCCGGACATCCCGCCAGCGCCGCGAAACACTCTCATACCCCAATCGGACCGCACCGATCAGCCGGCCTTCGAGCCCGCCGCACCGATCGCGCCGCCGCAGTTCGACGAGGCGAGATAAGATCATGGGCGGCACCGGCGTCATTGACCATTTTCTTGAGGTCTTCACCCGCTACATCGACAGCGGATTCGGGCTACTCAGCGGCGAAGTCGCCTTCATCGCCACCACCCTGATCGTCATCGACGTGACGCTGGCGGCGCTGTTCTGGAGCTGGGGCGCCGACGACGACATCATGGCCCGCCTGGTGAAGAAGACGCTGTTCGTCGGCGTGTTCGCCTACATCATCGGTAATTGGAACAACCTCGCCCGGATCATTTTCGAGAGCTTCGCCGGCCTCGGCCTGAAGGCTAGCGGCACCGGGTTCACCACGGCCGACCTCTTGCGCCCTGGCAAGGTCGCTCAGACCGGGCTCGACGCCGGACGGCCGCTGCTCGATTCCATCTCCAGCCTCATGGGCTACTGGTCGTTCTTCGAGAACTTCATCCAGATCGCCTGCATGTTCCTGGCCTGGGCGCTGGTGCTGCTCGCTTTTTTCATCCTCGCCATCCAGCTCTTCGTCACGCTCATCGAGTTCAAGCTGACGACGCTCGCCGGCTTCGTGCTGATCCCGTTCGGCCTGTTCGGCAAGTCGGCCTTCATGGCCGAACGCGTGCTCGGCAACGTCATCTCCTCCGGCATCAAGGTGCTGGTGCTGGCCGTCATCATCGGCATCGGCTCGACGCTCTTCTCCGAGTTTACGTCCGGCTTCGGTGGCCAGAATCCCTCGATCGATGAAGCCATGGCGATCGTGCTCGCCGCGCTGTCGCTGCTCGGCCTCGGCATCTTCGGTCCCGGTATCGCCAGCGGCATCGTTTCCGGTGGCCCGCAGCTCAGCGCCGGCGCTGCGGTCGGCACCGGCTTGGCCGCAGGCGGCATGGTGGCCCTCGGTGCTGGCGCCGTCGGCGCCGCTGCATCCGGGGGAGCGGCCTTGGCTGGCGGTGCGGCCGCTGCCGCCCGCGGCGGTGCTGCGGTCGCAGGCGGCGCATCCACCGCATACAGCCTTGGCGCCGCCGGACAGTCTGGTGCGGCCGGCGTCGCTTCCGGGCTTGGCGGCGTTGCCCGCGCTGGCGGCAGCGCCGCCGTCTCGCCGCTCCGCAGGGCGGCATCGCGCGCCGCCGAAAGCATGAAGTCCAGCTTCAATGCTGGCGGCAAAGCCGCCTTCGAGGCGACGGGCGGAACATCCACGATGGGCTCGATCGGGGGAGATGCCGCCGGTGACGGCGCCGCTTCCGCAGGTTCCGCGAGCGCCGGAGGCCCGCCCGCCTGGGCGCAGCGGATGCGCCGCTCACAACACATGACCCATGCCGCTCAGGCCACAGCCCACGCCGTCCGTTCCGGCGACGCCCATGGCGGCGGCTCCTCCGTCAATCTCTCCGAAGGGGACCGCTGATGTTCAAACGACCCTCCACCCATTACGGCAAGGCTCTCGAGCCGGAGACGCCCTATCAGCGCGCCGCCCAGGTCTGGGATGAGCGCATCGGCGCCTCGCGCGTGCAGGCCAAAAACTGGCGCCTGATGGCGTTTGGCTCGCTGATCCTCTCGGCCGGGTTCGCTACCGCGCTCGTCGTGCAGTCTGCCCGGGGAACGATCGTACCGTGGGTAGTTCAGGTCGATCGCCTTGGACAGGCTCAGGCCGTTGCGCCCGCCGAGGCGGACTATCGTCCCACCGATCCACAGATCGCCTTCCACCTGGCGCGTTTCATCGAGCAGGTCCGGAGCATTCCCGCCGATGCGATCATCGTGCGCCAGAACTGGTTGCGGGCCTACGACTTCACGACCGATCGCGGAGCCATGGCGCTCAATGATTATGCCCGGTCCAACGACCCGTTCACGCGGGTCGGCCGCCAGCAGGTCGCCGTCGACGTCTCCAGCGTCATCCGTGCCTCGCCGGACAGCTTCCGTGTCGCCTGGGTCGAGCGTCGCTACGAGAACGGCCAGCTCGCCGACACCACGCGCTGGACCGCGATCCTGACGATCGTGGTGCAGGTCCCCCGCAATGCCGACCGGCTCAGGGCGAACCCGCTCGGCATCTACGTCAACGCCATCAACTGGTCACGGGAGCTTGGGCAATGAAGCCGTCTTTCCGTAAAGCCGGAAATCCGGCTTCACACACGCACGTACTCCCGGCTCTCCGTCGAGCCGCAGTCCCCTTTGTCCTGTTGGCGACGACTGCGCTCGCCGGCTGCGCGACCACCAATCCGCCGCCGGAAATCTCCTACGACAATGCGGCTCCCGCCGTGCAGACGGTCGACCCACCTGCGCCGGTCACCGTGGTCGAACTGCCCCGACCGCTACCGCTGCCTGGCCAATTGCAGCGTGTGGAGGAGACGCGGCGTGCCCCGGAGCCTTCTAATCCGACCGCTCGCGTCAACCAGGCAAACGAGGCGGCACGAGTCCAGCCGGTGCGCGACGGCTTCATTAACTCGATGCAGGTCTACCCGTGGACTCAAGGGGCGCTTTATCAAGTCTATACCGCCGTCGGGCAGATCACCGACATCGCGCTCCAACCCGGGGAGCAGCTTGTCGGCGCAGGCCCGGTGGCCGCCGGCGACACAGTGCGCTGGATCATCGGCGACACCGAGAGCGGATCAGGCGCAACGCGCCAGATCCACATCCTCGTGAAGCCCACCCGCGCCGACCTGATGACCAACCTCGTCATCAACACCAATATGCGCACCTATCACATGGAACTGCGCTCGACAGAGCGCACCTATATGGCGTCGGTCTCGTGGCAGTATCCGCAGGACCAGCTCATCGCGCTGCGTCGGCAGAACGCCGAGGCGCAGGCGGCCCAGCCGGTGGCGAGCGGCGTCGATCTCGCGAACGTCAACTTCCGCTATGCGATCGAGGGCGACCGTGCGCCGTGGCGGCCTCTGCGCGCCTTCGACGACGGTCGCCAGGTCTTCATCGAGTTTCCGCGCGGCATCGGTCAGGGCGAGATGCCGCCACTCTTCGTCGTCGGCCCCGAGGGCAACACCTCTGAGCTCGTGAACTATCGCGTTCGCGGCCACCACATGATCGTTGATCGTCTGTTCGCGGCTGCCGAACTTCGCTTCGGCTCCGGCCGCGAGCAGAAGCGCGTCAGGATCGTCCGCACAGACGGGAGGCCGACCTCGTGAGCGAGAACCCGCCCCGGATTGAGGAAGTGCCGGACGACGATGCGCAGCCCCTGACCGGCGAGCCGGTCGGGCCTGCGCCGATGCGACTGCGGGCCGAACCGCCCCGCGTCACCCGGTTGTCGCGGAAGGTTCTCGCCGGCCTCGGTCTTGTCGCCAGCGTCGGGCTCGGAGGTGCGCTGATCTACGCGCTTCAGACCCGCGACGCCGGTCGGCCGAACGACGAACTCTATTCGACCGAGAACCGCTCGACCGCTGACGGACTGGCCGGCCTGCCGCGAGATTACAGTGGCGTGCCACAGCTCGGTCCCCCTCTTCCCGGTGACCTCGGCCGGCCGATCCTTAGTACCCAGGATCGCGGACAGCCGGTGCCCACACCCGGGACGGCCACGCCCAATCCCGGCATCAGCCCGGAAGAGCAGCGCCGCCTTCAGGAAATCGAGACCGCGCGCACCAGCCGTCTCTTCTCCGGATCGGAAAGCCGGGGCACACCCGCTGCTGCGGGAGCTGCCCCAGCGCTCGCGCCGGCGCCGGATTTGGCGAGCATTGGCCTCGCTCCGCCGCCCGCCACGCCCTCGGCGCAGGACCGGCAGAACGCGTTTCTGAACGCCGCGGCCGATCGCAGGACGGTTGCGCCCGATCGCGTCGCTGCGCCAGTATCGCCGAACGTCCTTCAGGCGGGAGCAGTGATATCCGCGGCGCTGATCACCGGCATCCGATCCGATCTACCCGGCCAGATCACCGCGCAGGTCACCGAAAACATCTACGACAGCCCAACCGGCCGTATCTTGCTTGTGCCGCAAGGCACTCGTGTGGTCGGGCAGTACGACAACAACGTGCAGTTCGGCCAGAGCCGAGTCCTGCTCGTCTGGACTCGGCTCGTCTTCCCGAACGGGCGCTCGATCGTTCTCGAGCGCCAGCCTGGTGCTGACGCTGAAGGGTTCGCCGGGCTTCAGGATGGCGTCGATTACCATTGGTGGGATCTGGCCAAGGCTGCGGGATTGTCGACACTGCTGAGCGTCGGCGCCGAACTCGCGGTCGACAACGACGATCGGCTCGTTCAGGCGATCCGGAACGGTGGGCAGGACACCATCAACGACGCAGGGCAGCAGATTGTGAGGCGTCAGCTCAACGTCGCGCCCACGATCACTATTCGGCCCGGATTTCCCGTGCGCGTTATCGTGACGCGAGACTTGGTACTGGAGCCATATGGAGGGTGATGATGTCGAAGCTTAAGCTAGGCCCCATCGCGGACGACAAGCCGCTTAAGGTACAGGTCGAGCTACCTGCAGCTCTCCACCAGGACCTTGTTGACTACGCCCACCTATTGGGCCGAGAGCAAGGTCAGTCCGCTGTTGACCCAGCTCGGTTAATCGTCCCGATGTTACAACGGTTCATCGCGACAGACCGTGGCTTCGCCAAAGCCAGGCGAACGTTGACGCCGGGGAGCGCCGATTAATCCGTGGTCCCCGCTCTAGAGGGGGTGTCGAAACACTTCAGCAGCAGCGGCAGAGTCGGGTTCTCGTTGTCACTGGAAGAAATTATAGCGGCCGTCGGCGCCTGCGCCGATGGGAGCGGGATCAACGCGATATCCGGCCGGTAGATCACGCTGGTGATGGTCAAGCCGAAGCCCTGTTCGACCATCGTCAGCAGGGTTTCTCGGCTGACTTGTTGGATCGAGAGTTGAACCGCTCCGTCTCCGGCGCCCACCATGCGCCGGAGTATGCCAGCGAGCTCACGCCCAGCGCCATCCGAGCGAACGAGGAAGACTTCGTCACAAATGTCCTCCCACGACAGCTCTGGCCGTGCTGCCAACTCGTGAAGCGGGGACAATGCTACGAACAGATCTGGTTCGCAGAGACGTCGAACTTGGAACTGAGGACTTTTGCTCGCACTCAGGCTGATTGCTGCGTCCAGTAATCCGCGCTTCACCCCCAAAGAGTTTTCTTCTGAAGTGCCTTCCTCAAGCTTTACCTCGATCGTCGGATGTCGATTTCTGAATGCCGCGAGAATGTCGATGATCGGGCACGCCGGAAACGCTTCGAGCATTCCAAACCTCACTAGCCCGGTCTTGAGCTTTCGTGCGGAGCGGATCTCCGTTGCGGCGTTACGAAGGTAGCGCGCTCCCACCACCGCTTGTTGAAGGAAGCGCTCACCTTCTGGAGTCAGCCCTGCCCCCGCTCGCGTACGCTTGAAGAGAGAAAAGCCAAGCTGGCGCTCAAACAGCTGCACACGTCGGCTGACGGTGGATTGCGATATCGATAGGCGCTCCGCCGCTCGGCGGAAGCTGCCGGCCTCGGCGACCTGAACGGCGTACTTCAGGTATCGGAGATCAAGAGTCAGGTCGGGCATGAGACCCGTCCGATCATACCGGCGGTCTCATCGGCGAACCGCCTGCGCCCGGTGAGCGGCACCCATGCACGTCCACTTTCATCGAGCCCACCCCCGCTAGCGCCTGGGGAACGAGCACGTCCGTTGATCTCAGATGTGGAATCCGAGCTGAGCCCCTCAATGAGCATGACCATGTCCGAATCTGTCATAGATGCATGCGGCGGTCATACATTTTCACACGCTTGAAGTCTATGCGCGAAGCATATATTCTTGCGGTATGGAGCCTGAGGTCGCCAAGTACCATTTAGGTGCACTCGCGTTGGCGGTTGCAGACAGCATCGCCAGTGTCTCGGCCTCGTTTTCACCAAGCGGCCGGGGGACCGCCGTGATGGTGTTACTCAGCATGGAGCCCGGACTGCCGATCAGCGTTTTGGCTACCTCGATCGGGCTTTCTCATGCCGGGACGGTGCGATTGATCGATAGGCTCGAGCGCGGACAGTTGGTGGAACGACGAAGACAAATCACCGACAGGCGGGCGCGCTTCATTCACCTCACCAATTCGGGGAAGAAGATAACGGAAGCCTTGCTCAAGGCACGGGAGCAGGTGATCTCCGAATGTGTTTCGCCCCTGTCGCCCAATGACCTCGACATTCTAGGCATGCTGTCGGAGCGGCTCCTTGTGGCAAACGGCTTCGACAAAGATGGCTCGGTCAGCCTTTGCCATCTGTGCGGCTACAGCAGGATCGCGCCTTCCCGTGGTAAAGCTAAGCCGGGGCGCTCGCCACGCTGGAACGTCGCATCAGAAGGCTGACGATATGATCAGGCAGGCTTGATATAATGGGATCGTTTGCGCTCGAACTTCTTCTATGCGTACTTGCCTTCGGGTTCGGATATGCGGCGAACCAAGGCGGAACCTGTTTAGTGGTGGCCGCTCATGAGTTACACAGAAGACAGCCGCCGAAAATGTTCGTCGGATTTCTCGCAGCGTCGGCAGCGGCAGGCCTGGTTGCGGTCCCGATAGTCTGGACGGGAACACTGGGCGCAACACTCGCACCCTCGACTAGCATCAATTTCCTACCGCTCATCGGCGCCATCGCCTTCGGCCTCGGCGCACTCATTAATGACACATGCCTGCTCGGATCGCTGGCGCGGCTTGGGGATGGGGAGATGCGACTTCTAGCTCTACCCTTGGGATTGGCGATTGGTATCTTGGCTGCCAACCATGGCAGGTTCGGCTACGATTCAACATGGCCAAGCTTAATCTCCAAACCGAGCGCAACAGGCCTCGTTACTCTCCTAGCCTTCCTAGTTGTGCTCGTGCTGGCACTCGTTTTCGTTTCCACGAAGAGCGTTCTGCGAACAAAGCCGGGTTGGTCGTTCGGCGCTTCGATGATTGGACTCGGTATCACTGGCGGACTTCTATATGCACTCTCGCCGGCCTGGACCTTCGCAGACGTGATTCAACGCGCCCTTCCTCTCAGAATGTCGCCGGCCGGCGAGGTCGCGCTCACTGCGGTGATCTCTTCGATCGCAGGCGCCCTTACCGCCTCCTTTCGCCAAGGAAATCTGCGTCTCCAACTGCCGACAGCCAATGGCATTCTGCGATCTGTCGTCGGCGGCACATTGATGGGTATCGGAATAGCGCTCATACCCGGCGGGAATGATGGGTTGATCCTCGCAGCGGTTCCGACTCTTTCACCTGGTGGGATAGTCGCCTACCTTCTGATGACGACGACAATCGTCTTCGGATTTGCAGCGCGTGGTAAGTTATTCCGGCGCTGCCTTTCACGGCCATGATAAGGGCAACAGAGGACTTGCCCTCCTGACATGAGCATTTATCCCGACCGGGAATATCGGCTGACTAGCTCGTATGCCTTTGCAGGCCCTTGGACCATGATGACCACTTCAAAGGCCGCCGGCCCCAGAATCCTGTAGGTTGCATGGTAGGTGTCGTCTCCGCAGGCATAGACGCCACTCGCTTCCAACCCGGTATCCGTCCGCGAGAAACTCACGCTGAGGAACTGCGTCCCGATATGAGGTCCGTCTGCGAACTCGACGACAACACTGTCCTCGCTCAGCGATAGCGATACTGTCGGCACGCGGAGAATACTCTGCCATCTGCCAGTGTGAGAATGCTGCTCTCTCGATAAGCGAGCGCGCCTTCGCCGAAACGGGCGAAGACCGCGTCGCCATGCAGCTGAGCGCCTCCGGGCTCGATATCGCGACGGAGCATCCATGCCCCGCGGAGGTTCTGCAGGATTTGCACGCCCGCCGTCACGAGAGGACCACAGTCACGAGGGCGCAAGCGCCCCTCTGTGGCGGACCGAAGCACGCAGCAGCACGAGGGACGCCGCTAGCAGAACTGCGTCCTTCAGTAGAAACTGCCCTGGTGCAGCCGAAATCGCAGGAAAGCCGCCGGCAGTCTGCTCCGCGACACCTGGAGTGGTGATGAAAAAGGTCAGCGTGATCAGATATGTCGCCGCTGACATCAGTGCGCCGAGCGCAGAGAAGAGTGGACGAAATGCACCAAGGATCAGAACGAGACCGGTCGATAACTCGATAACGCCGATGAAATAGCTTTGCCCCTGCATCCCGAACATGCCCAGCCAATTCATGATCGGGCTGTGTTCGATAAACGGGGCGATACCATAGGCCTCGTACGCTGTGAACTTCATCGCGCCGAACCACAGAAATACGATCACGAGAGCCCATCTAAGCAGGCCAAGATCCCTCCGACCGTGCTCGGGGACAAGAAATTCATAACGGTCGAAAATGCTCATCTAAAATTCCTCAACAGTGGTCCCGTGGGAACGTCACGAACGTCGTCTACGTGCTTCGGGCAGGCGTTGCAGTATATGCGCGACGCATATACTAATAAGCGAGATATGTCGAGCGGCTGGCTCGCGCTTCGCTGCCTCACGAAGCCATCCTCATCGGCGATGCCTTTACCCAGCAAACGCGCGACCTTGCGGGATTTTGACTTGATGGGGCTGGCGCTCCGGGTGGGCCTATAGCCCGTTGGCAAACGTCCAGCCTGTACGGATGGACGCGGCCCTCGACGAGATAACCATGCCGACCGAAATCGTAGCAGCGATCGCCGCAATCCCCGACGTCGTGGAGCACGGACTGTTCCTCAATGGGATTGATACAATCGTGATCGCGCGCGGTGACACGATGGAAGTGCGACGCCGGGGGCAAGCGAGGTCTCGCTGATCTGCACCTGCGCGGCCTGGATGACAGCGCTGACGCGGAGTGATTCTCAGGCGCGACCTACGGCGATTCCGAGCGAAAAGGCTTGCCCTATAGCCGCCAGGTATCAACGGTTCCGCGGCCTTAGCGAGCCGGACCCGTTTTTTTCGGCGCGCTCGATCAGTCGAAATCCTCCGAAACCCTTTTAAAACAGGACATTTTCCACAAGCCGCGCGGCGGAAGAGGACCACGGTATGGCTTGCTGTCTATGCTCCGCGCACATATAGATGTGGCAATGGATGGACCTCGAGATCGAAACATTTTCGGGGCGTTCGCACTCATGATCAGCGACGACATCGTTCGCGCTAGTTCATCGCGGGCGCCGGAAGCTGGACCCGCCGCCTCAGCGCTGGCGTTGCTCGCGCACAAGCCCGGGCTCTCGATCCGTATGCTTGCGATCGGGGTGGGCCTTTCACATGCTGGAACTGTTCGCCTGGTGGATAGATTGGTAAGCGAGGGATTGATCGAGCGTAGGGAGCATTCGACAGACGGGCGCGCGCGATCCCTCTATCTTACTCCAACTGGCAAGGTCGCGAGCGACGAGGTCCTGGCCTCGCGCGATCAAGTGATTGCCGAAGGGCTATCGATCCTTAATCCAGACGAACTGAAAACCTTATCGGACATCGCTGAACGCGTTCTCCGAAATCGCTTGGAAAACCTCGAGCAGTCATACCGCATCTGCCGCTTGTGCTGCTACGAGGGCTGCACGAACTGCCCCGTCGATGCCGAATTGCATGAGCGAGGTGTGGACCGCGAGAAGAACGACGACGCGTAGGAGACTCGCAATTGCGGCAGCTCAACGCTGCTCAGATGGCGGGGCTTCATAATGCCAGCGAGCCTACCATCAGCCGCATTCTTTTGGCTACGCGTCAAGCCGGCCGATCGGGCATGGCGGTCTCATTCTAATATGTCGGTGATCGCCCCACTTTTAGCCGCTCAGTTGATCGGAACGCGGTTTCGGAAGCGGCCGTTCAAACCACTCGCTGCATTCCCATTTCTCTATGTCCGATAGGTAGTTTCGGGGAAAAGCAGTCGGGAACAGGTTTCGGGAACGCATGCTCCGGCAGGAGCGCAGCGCGCGTCCCAAGCGCGTTTTCCCGGTAGAGCTTCCCAATCGGCAAAGTGCGGGCCACCTCAGACTGCGAACGCGAAAAACCGCCTGGCTGGTCACTCAAGGCAGGGTAACGACGATTTTCGCTGCGGATACACCCGCCTTCAGGGCTTCCAAGGCAGCCTGGAGCATTTCAAGGCCCTGGCCCACGACCTTCGCCGGAGGGGCGGGGACGAACGTGCGCGCCGCGAGAGCCTGCGGCAGGAATTCGCGGTAGATCATTGGACCAACCTCGTCATCCTTGAGGCTCGTCCCGGAGATGTGCGTCGCCTCGACTCCAAATGGACGCTCGTCGGGCGGGGCCAGCGTCGCTGCCACGCGGCGCGAGCCCTCGCATCTCGCAATGACGGCAAAACAGTCTTTCATGTGACCGGTCGCGTGAAGCGTTCCAGCGAGACTGCGCCCGCGCATTGCCTCAATCACGTCTTCCACGATGGCTGGACTCGAGTGGTCAAGAACCTCGCTTGCACCCAGCTCCTTCAACAGGCCGGCGTTGCGCGCCGAAGCGGTGGCGACGCACCTGTAGCCCGACGCCACCGCGAGCTGGATGGCGTTGCAGCCAACGCTCGACGATCCACCCCAGACCAGAACGACCTCTGGACGCGCGGTCGGCGAGTGTAACGGTGGCGCGAGAGCCAACTGTGTCCTTCCGTAGAGCCCGCTTGCGGCGGTGCCAAGGCCAAGCGGGAGGACTGCCGCATCAGCGAAGGCCATGTTGTTGGGGATCGGCGCCGCCATGTGGTCCAGCACGATCGTGTGGTGCTGGAACGCACCCTGCGCAGGTTGATTTACGGTTGTCCCGACCGCCTGTCCGATGACTCGATCGCCGACCTTGAACCGCTCGACCGCGCCACCGACCGCCGCGACCTCACCGGAGACGTCGCTGCCGAGAATCGCGGGATAGTCGAGCCATGGCAAAAGCGCGACGTCCTGCAGAATCCAGTCGAGTGGGTTGATCGCGATGGCCGCGTTGCGGATCAATATCTCGTTCGCCGCCAGATGCGGCAGAGCGGTGACACCGATCCTCAGTGGCTGCCTCGGCGCTTTCTGCCAGGCGGCCTGATTAGTCACGGTTTCGGTCATCATCAACTCTTTTTGTCAAGTATACAGCTGGGCGTTCGTCTGAGCGGTCCAACCGCCAGGTCGGGCGCACGAAGTGGCAGCTATAGCCCCCAGGATAGCGCACCAGGTATTCTTGGTGCTCTGGCTCCGCCTCCCAAAAGGGTTCTTCTGGGTTGATCTCCGACACGACCGGGCCAGGCCAGCTTCCTGATGCCTCGATTTCCGCGATGGTTGTGAGGGCGACTTCCTTCTGCACTTCGGTGGTGTAGAAAATCGCCGATCGATAGCTCGGACCGACATCGCTGCCTTGTTGCTCGTAGGTCGTGGGGTCATGGATCTGGAAGAAGAGTTCCAAGAGCGAGCGATAGGCGAGAACGGAAGGGTCGAAGGTCACTTCCACTGCTTCCGCATGGCCGTAATGTCTCGCGTAGGTCGGATCAGGCATTTCTCCGCCTGTGTAACCGACACGCGTCGAAATGACTCCCCTGGCTCGGCGCAGCAAATCCTCCATGCCCCAGAAGCAGCCGCCTGCTAGAATTGCTCGCTCTGTCGCGGCCGCCCTATTGCCGGTAGGCGATTGGCTCACAGTCCGTTCGCCCTCCTCCGTGTGCGCCACGGTCAAGCCAGCCTCGCGGGATCCGCAGCCTGACTGGCGCTCAAGAGCTCGGTCTGCACGTCCGAACCCCGGATGAGACTCAGATCGACGGGACATCGATCAGCGATCGCGAGGATCCGAGCGCGCTGATCATCACTCAGCGGCCCATCGAGGACAATGGTGCGGGTGAACCGGTCGGGTGGCATCATGTCCGGCACCTTCTCGTGCTGCACGGTCGTGCTCGCCCGTTCGAGCGGAAAGCCCTTGCGGTTCGCATAGAGACGCATCGTCATCACCGTGCAGGCTGCGAGGCCGGCAGATACGAGTTCGTAGGGAGATAGTCCGGTCCCGAGGCCACCGACCGATGCTGGCTCGTCGGCGAACAGAGTGTGCTCGCCGCTGCGGACCTTGAGCTGGAACGTCCCTGCAAGAGTTTCGGTGGCGACGACGCCCTCCGCAACCTCGACCTGCGGAAGATCCGCGCTGAGTGGTGGGAGAAAGCGGCTCGCCCAAACCGCCACCATGGCCGCGGCGTAGTTCGCGTCCGCGACGTCGGTGAGAAGGTGATCCGCGTTGTCGAGCGAGATGAAGCTTTTAGGGTGCCTGGACGCGACGAAGATGCGCGACGCGTGGTCGATGCCGACCACCTGATCCAGCGGAGAGTGCATGACCAGCACCGGCCGTCGCAGGGAGGCAATGGCCTTCTCGACGTCGATCCCCTCAACCGCCTCAAGGAACCCTCGGCGAATGAGGAAGGGCCTACCGGCAATCTCCACCGAGGCCTCGCCCTCGCTCGCGATGGTGTCCAGATCATTCGGTCCGAAGAGGCGCAAGATATGCTGAAGGTCGGCCGGCGCACCAATCGTCGCTACCGCCGCAATATCAGGCATGTCGGCGGCGGCTACGATCGCAGCGGTGCCACCCAGGCTGTGCCCGACGAGGAGGGACGGTGACATGCCCGCCGCCGCCATCGCCTTTGCGGCGGCCCGAAGGTCCTCGACGTCCGACGCGAAGTTCACAGGTTCTCCCGTCCCACCGCCGATCCCGGTCCCGGCGAAATCGAACCTCAAGACCCCGATGCCCGCACGCGACAGCGCGCGCGAGATGTGAACAGCGGCGCGACTGTCTTTCCCGCACGTGAAGCAGTGGGCGAAGATCGCCCAGCCCCGCGGCGTCCCTTCCGGCGGTTCGAGGTGCCCGGACAGCGGAGAGCCAGCCCCACTGACAAACGTAAATGATCTTCCTGCCATGTCCATCAAACCTCCAGCACGCGGCTTGGCGGTTGCGCTCTCAGAACCTTCGACGGAGCTGAGCGGAGCGCACCGCCAACCGGTAATCGTCATCTCAGGCTATCATTTATATGTCTGGCGCATATAGACAAGCCCCTATATCATGATTATATGCGCCAAGCATACTTCTGCGACCTGCTTTCCAAAGGCGGTCTCACGGAAGAGGTATCAGTCAGGCGCGTGGGCCAAAGGACTATGGAACTCAATCAAGTCAGCTATTTCATCAACTTGGCCGAGACGCTGAATTTCACAGCGGCCGCTCGCTTGAGCGGTGTGTCACAGCCAAGTCTGACCCGCGCGATCCGCCGCTTGGAAGATGAGCTTGGCGGGCCGCTGATCTATCGCGACGGGAAGAACAGCCGCCTGACTGGCCTTGGCCATGACGTCGAGGCAGAATTCCGGCGCATGGTGGTCGCGATGAAGAGCGTTCGCAATCACTCGGAGCACTGGGCGATGGGGGGCACCGCGTGCTGGATGTCGCCGTCGCGCCCACCGTCGGACCAAAGGAATTTACGGCATTCTTCGAGAGCGCATTGGCGGAGATGCCATCCATCGAAATTAAGCTGCACTCGCTCCAGTCGAACGAGGACACATCGGAGGTGCTTTCAGGAAAATACCACGCGTGCATCATGCCGCGTGAAACAAGACCGGAACGCAAGCTGGATGTGCATCCTCTATTTCGGGAGCGCTTCGTGCTCGGCTGTTCTGCAAACCATCCCTTGGCGGCCAACGAGATCGTGCGCGGCGAAGACCTGCTCGAGTTTCCATTCGTCGATCGCCTGAAATGCGAGTTTCGCGATCGGATCCTCGATCACTTCGCGCGACGGGACTTGCTCATGCGACCTCGCTTTCGATCAGATCGCGAGGACTGGGTGCAACGGGTCGTCGCTGACGGCCACGCCATATGCATTCTTCCGGAACGATCGCCGACCGTGCAAGGCCTCGTGACTCGGCCGATCGACGGATTTGTCTTGGAGCGCGAAGTCGTGATCGCGACAGTATCCGGCTCCACGGCAACGGTCGAGATACGGAACATCGCGCAGCTGGCAGCCCGGTACGAGTGGAACTGAATCACGACGTGAAGAGCTTCGGCGCTATGGAAACTATACGCGCAGCGTATTGGATAAATCTGGGGCGCACTGCGATAGTCGGCGCAATGACTGCAAAGATAAATGACAGCGTGTCGAGCTCTCTAGATTAAGTATTGGAGACTATCATGAAGTTTGAGAAGTCACAGGCAGCAGTTGACCGCCTGACCCCCGAGCAACGCCGGATTACCCAGGATTCGGGGACCGAAAGGCCCTTCACGGGTGAGCACAACGACAACAAGGAGCCTGGCATCTACGTCGACATAGTGTCGGGAGAGCCGCTGTTCGCTTCAACGGACAAGTTCGATTCGGGTACTGGCTGGCCCAGCTTCACCAAGCCGATCGTTCCGGCAAACGTGAACGAGGTGCGGGACAGTGCACACGGCATGGTCCGGACGGAGGTCAGGTCGGTACACGCCGACAGCCATCTGGGCCACGTGTTCCCGGACGGTCCTTCCGACCGCGGCGGTCTGCGCTACTGCATCAACTCTGCGTCCCTTCGCTTCATCCCGCGCGACGAGATGGAGTCCGAGGGATACGGTGAATATCTCGATCAAGTAGAGGAGGCTTAACATGCATCAGCGCGCTGTTCTCGCAGGAGGATGTTTCTGGGGCATGCAGGATCTGATCCGCAAGCGGCCCGGCATCATCTCGACCCGTGTGGGTTACACGGGCGGCGATATTCCGAACGCCACGTATCGTAATCACGGCACGCATGCCGAGGGGATCGAGATTGTCTTCGACCCGACAGTGACGAGCTACCGGAACATCCTGGAATTCTTCTTCCAGATCCACGATCCGACGACGCTGAACCGCCAGGGCAATGATCGTGGGCTCTCCTACCGGTCGGGCATCTATTATGTCGACGAGGAGCAGAAGCGCGTCGCCGAGGATACGATCGCCGATGTGGATGCCTCGGGGCTGTGGGATGGCAAAGTGGTGACCGAGGTCCAGCCGGTCGGCGAGTTCTGGGAGGCCGAGCCCGATCACCAGGATTATCTGGAGAAGCGCCCGGGCGGCTACACCTGCCACTTCGTCCGTCCCGGCTGGGTGCTTCCGAAGCGCCAAAAGGTTGACGACGTACAGCCAGCGGCCGGGACCGCGGCGGAATAGGCTTCACTGCCGTTGCCACTGCGCCGGTCCGGTCCGCAATCTTCGTGACCGCGTCGTTCAGCGACGCGGTCATCGAACCCTACTTCAGAGTGACGGCTCGTTCCAGTCAGTCGCCATCGCAACACCAGGATCGCAGATTTATGCCAGACCTCTCGTCCTTTCCGATCACGCAGCGCTGGCCGGCATCTCATCCCGATCGCCTGCAACTCTACGCAGCCCCTACGCCCAATGGCGTCAAGGTCTCGATCATGCTTGAGGAGACTGGCCTGGCGTACGAGCCCCACCTGATCGACATCTCGAACAACGAGTCGAAGGATCCGGCGTTCGTGTCGCTGAACCCGAACGGACGCATACCGGCGATCATCGATCCGGCTGGCCCTGACGGTAGACCCATCGCCTTATGGGAATCCGGTGCGATCCTCCTCTATCTGGCCGACAAGACGGGTCAGTTCATCTCCACCGAACCAGGCCAGCGTTACGAGACCCTAGCGTGGGTGTTCTTTCAGATGTCGGCCATCGGGCCGATGTTCGGTCAGCTCGGCTTCTTCCTGCGATTTGGCGGCAAGGACTATGAGGACAAGCGGCCGCAACAGCGCTTTATCGACGAATCCACGCGTCTGCTGGGGATTCTGGATCGCCGGCTGGAAGGCCGCGACTGGATCGTCGACGACTATTCGATCGCGGACATCGCGACGCTCGGCTGGGTGAATGCGCTGGTGGAATTCTACGCTGCGGGTGACATCCTTGGCCTCAGCAGCTTTTCGAACGTCCGCGCATGGCTTGGACGCGGGCTGGCTCGACCGGCCGTCCAGCGTGGCCTCCACATTCCCGCGAGGCCAGCATGAGCATCATCGCCGCCTATTATTACAACGAAGGCAAGCGAGTTCGCGAAATCGCGCTCGATGAGCACGTCAAGTTGGGCGAGAGTCGCTCGGGCTTCTGCTGGATCGCGCTTAGCGAACCCACCCCCGAGGAACTACTCGCGATCCAAAGGACATATAATCTTCATCCGTTGGCGATCGACAACGCGATGCACCCGCTGTGCCCGCCCAAGCTCGAGGTCTACAACGATGAGTTGTACGTCGTCGCGCAGACCGCCGAGCTGGTCGGCGACCGGATCAGCTACGGCAAGATGGCGATCTTCACCGGTCACAATCACCTTATCACCGTGCGGCACGGCAATGCCGGAGCGCTGGGCAAACTTCGGGAGCAACTCGAGGCATCGCCGACGCAGTTCGGCAAGGGTGTCGACTATGTGCTGCACGCGATCTTGCATCGCGTGGTCGACCAGTATCTGCCCATCTTCGAAATGATCGAGGACGACGTCCTGGCGATGGAGCGACGGTCGCTGCACGATTTCCTCGGGCCAGAAGAGGTGGCGCGAATCTTCGAACTAAGGTCCGAACTCACGCGGTTCCAGCGCACGCTCGGGGCTATGGCCGAGCTGGTGCGAAAGCTCGTTCGCGGCCACTTTCCCTGCATCAGCGCCGAAATGACACCATATTTCCACGACGTCGCGGACCATGTCCACCGCGTGCAGTCCATGGTCGACGGCCTCCTGCTTGTCCTGTCCACGGTCTTTGAGGCCAGCAGCCTTCTGGAAGCGCAAAGGATCGGTGTGGTCACCCGCCAGCTCGCGGCCTGGGCGGCGATCTTGGCGGTCCCGACGGCGATCGCCGGAATATACGGCATGAACTTCAAGCACATGCCGGAACTGGACACGCCATATGGCTACTTCGTCGTGCTCGGAGTGATAGCGGTGTTCTGCCTTCTCCTGTTCGTGCGCTTCAAGAAGGCCAAGTGGCTATGAGTAACGCACTTCGCGAGCTTCTCCGTCCGCTGCCGAGTCGCAGCGCGCTTTGTGCGCGAGCGTGTCCAATCCAGTTCAAGATGAAGGTACTTCCATGTCCTCCCAGGTGACCGACGTTCTAGAAGCAGTCCAGTCATTCATCGCCAAAGGCTATGACCGCGAATACCGCGTCAAGGACGGCAATCTCGTCGATCTCGAACTAGGGTCAACCCTCGATGCATGCAGCATTCGCGTCGATGCGGCGTTGCGCCTCGAGAGCGGGGACGACGGCGAAGATGCCTCCAACATCTACGCGATCACCGATCCGGCGACAGAGCATAAAGGCCTGTTGATCGACGCCTTCGACGTGTTCCACGAAATCTGCCCCCGCGACTTGTCCGAGCGCCTTGTGGCGCATCGGGAAACAGCACCGGCAGGTGACCAGGACGCGCCGAGCAAGCACGGACTACGGAAAGTCTACAAGAGCGAGTTTCACAGCGATCCCGAGCGCTACGTTCTGCGCGAGGGCTTTCCAGACTTCCCGCCATGCCCTTTCGGCCAATCCTTCAGCATCCTCGGCTTCGATACTGCCGAGCAGGAATATGTCTGGCTCGTCACGAGTATCATTCGAGATCCTCGGCTGATCCGAGTTCCATACCAGGGCGAAGACGTCATCAGCGACGAATAGCGGTGTCGCCTAGCCCGGGGGAGGTTAACCTCCGGGCGCTACACATCTGCAAGCTGAACTTTAAACACATCGCAAATTAGGAGGTGATTATGGACTGGAACAAGGACCACATCCGACAAACGATGCTCTCGCTGGAGACCGCAGCCTTGCACAGTGCTCGTGAGAACTACCTGGACTATGTCTCTACCGCTCGGCTCGACCGGAGCGAACCGATCGAAAACGACGAACTAGCTCAGGCCGAGGTCGCGAGCGACTTCGCTGAAGCGCTCGATGACACGCTCCATGACTATGCGGATAAACTCGAAAAGCTCAGGACGATCGATTTCGGCCCCAAGTTGGCCGTCGGCGAAGGCGCTGTCGTCAAGCTGTCCGGCCGCCACTTTGTGATCGCGGTGTCAACGAGCAAGTTTACCTGTCAGGGGCGTGAGCTCATGGGCATTTCCACGATGGCGCCGATCTTCGAAGCGATCGAGGGTGCCCGAGCCGGGGAGACCGTGCAGTTCAACGGCCGGGACCTCACCGTAGAAGACGTGGAATAAAGCCTGTCCGCCGTCGGCGGTCAAGGCACAGTCGCCCTCCTCGAACGCGGCTGACGGTAGATCAACGCCATGACAGCGATCCGCTTCCAACTGTCGGAGACGCGATATGACAACTGATGTGCTGCTGTACAGCACGAATTGGTGCCCGTTCTGCCGCCGGGCGAAGACGCTCCTCAAGGAGAAGGGCGTGCAATGGAAGGAACTCGATATCGAGGCGGATCCGGTTCACCGGCAGGCCATGACGGAAGCGTCGGGTCGAAACACCGTGCCGCAGATCTTCATCAACGGCACGCATGTCGGTGGCTCCGACGAGCTTTTCGAGCTCGATGTCAGAGGCGAACTCGACAAACTCCTCGGGCGCACGCCGCGCGCCAACTGAGGGGGCGCGGCCCGGGCAGACACCCCATGACCCCGCGCCGGTTTTTGAACGGGAAAGGAGAGTCCGTTGGTCTCAGCTATCTGGAATGACGCCACCATCGCCACAAGCAACGAGACGGTCGTCGTCGAGGGAAACCACTACTTCCCACCGTCGGCGGTCGATTTTGGCCTGCTTGAGATGAGCCCGCACACGTCCGTCTGTCCGATCAAGGGCACCGCGCGCTACTTCCATGTTCGTGTGGGCGATGCGCTCAACGCGAACGCGGCCTGGACCTATCCCGATCCGACGCCGGAAGCCGAGGGCATTCGGGATCACGTCGCTTTCTGGAAGGGCGTGGACGTTGCATAGCAGACCGGTCAGGCGGCGGCTTCGCTGATGGCCCTGTGCAAGCGCCGGCATCTAAAATCTTCCGCCCATCCCGAAACGGCTCGGCTGAAGGACACTGCCCCGGGCCGTTCGGCGCCAACAGCGTCGAATCCTTGCGTCTCTGCCGGATCAAGACGGGTGGATTGAGATGGAGCATGCCGGGTTCGATGCCGCTTTCGCCAAGCTTGCGGAGGGATACAGCGAA
Source organism: Hyphomicrobium sp. (assembly GCA_030148425.1). Classification (GTDB taxonomy): domain Bacteria; phylum Pseudomonadota; class Alphaproteobacteria; order Rhizobiales; family Hyphomicrobiaceae; genus Hyphomicrobium_B. The sequence goes on from JASBTM010000015.1 coordinate 69,329, forward strand.
GGCGCCTACGAAGGCCGGCGTTTCGGCCTGACTGTCCGGCGATCCGGGGATGGGCGCCGCAACAGCCTGTTCGCCAGGGAGTTGGCCGGGACCGACATTGTCAGCTTCAACCTCTACCGCGTTACGTCAGACAAAACCTTGCTGAAGCCGTGCGAGATGTCCGCCGAAAAGGTCGTGGCGTTCGTGCTGGATTTCAGACCGGCCCCCTGACGGGCAGGTGGCGGTCCCGGCCGACCGGTCCGCGTGCGACGCCCGCTCCCTACGACTGCGCAGGTCGCTCAAAGGTATCGAAACTATAGCCGCTGGTCATTGGACTTCGTCTGGCGATGAATTCATCTTCTATGCATCGCCATCCGTGGGGAAATCGGTGCTGGCTCCCGTGTAAGCCAGATTGAGAAAGTCTAAGCGATGACGAATAACAATTCCGCCACCCTTCCGACACCTTCTGATCTTGACGAATGCGCAGCGATGACTGTCGCCGACGCTCTGAAGATTATTCTCGCGAACAGCTTCGCGATCTACCTGTAGACAAAAAATTTCCACTGGCACGTCTCCGGACCCTACTTCAGGGACTATCATCTGCTTCTTGATGAGCAGGCCGCAGAGATCCTCGCCGCCACCGATGCGATCGCCGAGCGCGCGCGAAAGACGGGTAACACCACTATTCGATCGATCGGCGATATCGCGCGCCACCAGACCATCAAGGACAATGATGCTGAGTTCGTGACGCCGCAGGACATGCTGGGCGAGCTCCGCGCCGACAATCTCCACATGGTCGAGTCATTTCGCCGCGCAAAGGACGTCGCGGACAAGGCGAAGGATAATGCGACGTCCGGCCTTATCGATGCCTGGACGGACGAGGCTGAGCGCCGTGCGTGGTTCCTCTTCGAAATCAGCCGCTAGCACTGCGCAGGGCAAACCTACGTCAGGAATGACGTCTGGGCGTGGGAGGTGATGATGGCGAAGGCCGGCTTTGGAGGGGGATGCCATTGGTGCACAGAAGGAGTGTTCCAGGCGTTGCGCGGCGTCGCCCAGGTCGACCAGGGCTTTGTCCAGTCGGACGCGCCGGCAGATACCTGGTCAGAAGGGGTGATCGTCACCTTCGATCCATCGGTTGTTCCGTTGGCGACGCTGTCCGAGGTGCATCTCAGAACGCATTCCGCTGCCAGGGCCCGCTCACCTCGCAGCAAGTACCGCAGCGCGATCTACATCTTTGAAGAGAGCCAGCGGCCGGAGGCCGAACTGGCGATCGACCGCTTCACCGACGCGTCGGGCAAGCCGGTGCACACCCTGGTCCTCCCGTTTAAAGGTTTCAGGGCGTCGGACGAGCGTTACCAGAACTACTATCGAACCGACCCGAGCAGGCCCTTCTGCCGCCGCTACATCGATCCCAAGCTGGATCATATCCGACGGCACTTTTCGGAACTGGCGCTCCCTGAAGCGAAGCCGACTGTCGGGGAGATCGACATGAAGTCGGAGCCGGGGCCTGTCAGGGCTTCACGAACCGATAGGCGAAGCGATCGGTTTTGCCCTTGATCGAGGGATCGAACACCTTGATCGAGTGCGGATCGTCCTCGTTCGCGAGTATGGTGCTTACCGCGTCCAGCACGAAGCCGGCCGCCTCGACCTCCTCGCGGACGGACGCGGGATCGATCCGATGCAGCGACTGGGCGTCGCTCGTGCCCGACCCAGCGGCGGCGGCGTGGTCGACGATGACGTAGGACCCACCCGGCTTAAGCCGCTCGTAGACGGCTCGATTGAAGTTGGCCGCCGTCGCGCCCTTGTCCTGGATCAGCGCGGTGTGGAGATCGTGGTAAAACAGGTGCAGCCACAGGACATCCGCGGGCTGCGTGGCCTTCGGCATCGCCACGAGGTCCGCCGAGACGGCCTCGACGTTCTCTCGGCCCGGCTCCTTCGCAAGCGTCCGCATGCTGCCGACCGGATCGTTCTTGAAGTGGGCGACTTCGGCCGGCACGAAGCTGTAGACCCGTCCTTCGGGTCCCACGACGTCGGAGAAGAGGCGGGTCCAGTCGCCGTCGCCTGGGTAAACGTCGATGACGGTGCAGCCCGCATCGACGCGTGCGAACCGGATTAATTCGGATAGCTTGGATTGGTCGTACATCGGGCTCTCCTTTACGTTTGAGCAGTCGACGAGGGCGCGCGGGGTGCGAGAGGCGATGCAAGGCTGATCCACCGTATGCTCCGATGCGATGGCCGCAGATGGTCAGCGCTATGCCGGCCCGGACGCGTCCACCTGCGCGGCCCGAGCCAGTGCCTGCGTATCGACATATTCCCGGATTGTCAACGCGAACGACCCACCGCCGCCGGTCCGCCGCGATAGCCTGCTGAGTTTGACCTGATTTAAGAATGGTGCGGGTGGTCGGAATCGAACCGACACTCCTTTCGGAACCGGATTTTGAATCCGGCGCGTCTACCAGTTCCACCACACCCGCACATTTGCCGCCGATTCTAGCCGACGCTCTCTGCACCTATACTGCACCTAGAGCGAAAACCGAATATCGCCAGCCACTTTTCCTTCCTTCTCAAACCCCTGAAAACACGACGTTTTCAATTCATCGTGTTTTTCTGTGGATTGGTAGACAAACCACTTTTTGAGTCTGCCGCGTCTACCGTTCCGCCACTGAGGCAAACCGCCCAGAAAAATGGGCGAAGCGGCGTCTTATACCGGTCAAGATCGCCACGTCAACGCGGGAAGGGGCTATTTGAGGGTATGCGTCACCCGGCCCGTCGCATGATGGTGCTCGACGACATCGATTTTGTCGCCGACCTTGAGGCCTCGCGACTTATAGGCAAGCACCCGCACAAGCTGGCCGTCCATCAAGCGAACGATCACGTTCTCGCCGTCGGCGGAATCCTGTTTGGAGACCAAGGGTTCGATATCGGTGATCGTTCCGCCGATATTCTTGTTTTCGACCGTCAGATCGAGCTGTTCATAGAGGAACGCCAATCCAATCGCCGCCACGACGGCCAGGGCGATGCCGCCCTTTTTGGCGCGGTCGATCCAGAGTGCCCTTTCGAGCCGCTTTCGAGTTTCTTCGCGCAAGGGCCCCTCCCTAATCGCGCTGCGTGTACCAGACCTGTCCCCAGGGTGTCACCCATTCCGTTACAGATATCGCGCCGCCGAGGGGGACAGCATGGGGAGTTTTGGTTGCAACATCGATCAGACGGTCGTCCGCCAGCCGGACCTTGTAGCTGGGCGGGGTGGCAGGAAACCATTTGGGGAGCGGGTTGCCGAGATCGACGCCGATGACGGTGCCTGAAAGGGCACCCCTTTGCCGGGAAAAGAGATCGCGGGCGAGGCCCAAGGCAATGCCTGCGACCAGCAAAGTCAGAAAGAAAACGAGCCAAGGTTTCATTGGGACCGGACCAAGCCCTTTCGCCCTGGAAGTGCGATTTTCCCGACGTGAAGAAAACTGGGCAGTTTCCCTTGCCCGCATCCTCTCCCCGAGGGGAGTGGATGCGGGAGGGCAGAATGATCACGCGGCCTTGGCGTAGCGGTCCACGAGCTTCACGATGTCGGCCATGATGTCGTTCAGCTGGAAATCTTTCGGCGTATAGACGGCGGCGACGCCGAAAGCCTTGAGCGTCTTCTCGTCTTCGGGCGGGATAATGCCGCCGACGACCAAGGGCACATCGTCCAGGCCTTCCTTGCGCATGCGCTCCATCACGTCTTTCACAAGCGGGACGTGGGAGCCCGACAGGATCGACAGGCCGACAACATGGACGGACTCGTCGACCGCGGCGCGCACAATCTGGCTCGGCGTGAGGCGTATGCCTTCGTAAACGACTTCCATGCCGACATCGCGTGCGCGGACAGCAATCTGTTCGGCGCCATTCGAGTGGCCATCCAGCCCAGGCTTGCCGACGAGGAACTTCATGCGGCGGCCGAGTTTCAGAGAGGCCGCATCAACTGATTTTCTTACTTCTTCCAAGGCGGCGCTATCGCGCGCGACCGCGGCTTGCGAGACGCCGGTTGGAGCGCGGTATTCGCCAAATATTTTGCGCAACAGGCCGCCCCATTCTCCCGTCGTCACACCAGCCTTGGCTGCCGCGATCGAGGGCTCCATGATGTTGCGCCCCTCTTTCGCAGCGGCTTCAAGATCCGCGAGGGCTTTTGCCACGGCCTTGTCGTCGCGCGACGCGCGCCAAGCCTTCAGACGTTCGACCTGGTCGATCTCTACGGCAGGATCGACGACGAGGATGGAGCCCTCGCCAGCGCCGAGCGGCGAAACTTCCGTTTCGGTCCACTTGTTGACGCCGACCAAAGTTTGTTCGCCCGATTCAATGGCGGAGAGCCGAGCCGTGTTGCTCTCGACGAGCTTGCGTTTCATGTAATCGATGCAGGCGATCGCGCCACCCATGCGCTCGATCGTCTCCAGTTCGTTCGTCGCCTCTTCTTTCAGGGCGTCCACTTTGCGCTTGATCTCGGCCGAGCCGTCGAAGATGTCTCCGAACTCCAACAAATCGGTCTCGTAGGCGAGGACCTGCTGCATGCGCAGGGACCACTGCTGATCCCAAGGGCGCGGAAGGCCGAGCGCCTCGTTCCATGCCGGGAGCTGGAGCGCACGGCAGCGCGCGTTCTTGGAGAGCGTAACGCCAAGCGCGGCTATCAAAATGCGATAGACGTTATTTTCCGCTTGCGGTTCGGTGAGGCCGAGCGAATTCACCTGGACGCCGTAACGGAACATACGGTTCTTGGGATCGGTGACACCGTAGCGATTGAGCGTGATTTCTTCCCACAGTTCGTTGAACGCGCGCATCTTGCAGACCTCAGTAATGAACTTGAGGCCGGCGTTTACGAAGAAAGAGACGCGCCCGACGACTGTGCCGAAATCTTTTTCAGGGACCTCGCCGGAGTTCTTCACCGTGTCGAGGACAGCGATGCCGGTCGCCAATGCGTAGGCGAGCTCCTGCACCGGCGTCGCCCCTGCCTCTTGAAGATGGTAGGAGCAGACGTTCGTCGGGTTCCACTTCGGCACGTTCTGGTAGGAATAAACGATGGTGTCCTTGATGAGACGCAGCGAGGGCTCAGGCGGAAAGACGTATGTGCCTCGCGACAGGTATTCTTTGATGATGTCGTTCTGGATGGTGCCCTGAAGCTTCCTGCGGTCAGCACCTTGCTCATCGGCGGTGGCGATGTAGAGCGATAGCAACCACGCAGCCGTGGCGTTGATCGTCATCGACGTGTTCATCTGCTCGATGGGGATGTCTGCGAACAGAGTCCGCATATCACCTAGGTGTGAGACCGGAACGCCGACCTTGCCGACCTCGCCGCGGGCAAGTTCATGATCGGAATCATAGCCGGTCTGTGTCGGCAGATCGAAAGCGATCGAAAGTCCGGTCTGGCCCTTCGCGAGGTTCATCTTATAGAGCGCGTTCGACTTGGCAGCGGTCGAGTGTCCGGCATAGGTCCGGAACAGCCACGGCTTATCGCGCACGATTTTATCCGACATCGAGAGGGCGCCCCTTAGGCTCGGGTCAATGACACTTGGAAAAACAATAAAGTAACCGAATGCCGAAAAAAGGCAAAATCGGCAGTTCGACGCGCATGCTTCGCGTGCGGCGATTGGATGAGGGCCGGATTAGCGCCGGATCCGGGGAGCGCGGGTCGGGACAGTGACGAGCTTCGTCCGCTTCACGCGGTGTTCGACGCAAAGCGTCCAAGTCCAGTTGCCGAGAAGGATCAGGAGAAGCGCAACGAGCGTGCCGAGTGCGACGCTGGAGACCGTATTTATCGTCCTATCGTACGAAAGGGTGAGCATCTCCTGGGCCAAAAGGGTGGGAGAAAGTATACCTCCGGCCGCGAGCAGCGGCGTTGAGACCCAGGCCAGCATCGGCGATCCGACGATTTCGTGGATAAACCAGGATACGACGACCGCGAACCCGATCGCGGTGTAAACGGTAAAGGAATCGGTCGCTTTGAGTTGCCACCAGAGATCTTGCATACGCGCACCCAACTGCCGATATCCGGCGAAACAGGCAGTTTATATAGCGCGCTCGCGTTAAAGAGGAATTGAGCCGAGATTAACTGCAACCTAACCCTCTTCATTGCAGCGCAAAAACGTGCTTCATACTGCGATCCCCGCGGTGGAGCTGGGGACCAACGCGAAGAAGACGAGCCATAACGGCCCTCATCGCGGGGAAAGGTCGGGAGACGCAACACCAATGTCGAGCCAGAATTTGGCAGCTAAAAGCGACGTCGCCGATACTCATTCGGTATCGGGTGGAATCAAGAAAGACCTTTATGAAATCGGGGAGATTCCCCCGCTCGGACATGTTCCTAAAAACATGTACGCATGGACGATCCGCAAGGAGCGTCAGGGCGAGCCCGATAAGGCAATGCAGGTCGAGGTGGTGCCAACGTGGGAACTCGACAGCCACGATGTGCTCGTTCTCGTGATGGCGGCAGGCGTCAACTATAACGGGGTGTGGGCGTCGCTCGGCGTGCCGATCTCGATGTTTGATGTGCACAAACAGCCCTACCACATCGCCGGATCGGACGCGGCCGGCGTTGTCTGGGCCGTCGGCTCCAAGGTCAAGCGCTGGAAAGTCGGCGACGAGGTCGTCGTCCATTGCAACCAGGATGACGGCGACGACGAAGAATGCAATGGCGGCGATCCGATGTTTTCGACGTCCCAGCGGATCTGGGGCTACGAGACTCCGGATGGTTCGTTCGCGCAGTTTTGTCGCGTGCAGGATCGTCAGCTTCTCGAGCGTCCGAAGCATCTGACGTGGGAAGAAAGCGCCTGCTATACGCTGACGCTCGCCACTGCGTATCGCATGCTCTTCGGTCATCGTCCGCATGTGCTTCGCCCAGGCCACAACGTGCTCGTTTGGGGCGCTGCTGGCGGTCTCGGCGCGTTTGCTGTGCAGCTTTGCGCTACGTCGGGCGCGAACGCCATCGGCGTCGTGTCGGATGAGGACAAGCGCGACTTCGTCATGCAGCTTGGCGCCAAGGGCGTCATCAACCGCAAGAACTTCAACTGCTGGGGTCAGCTTCCGAAGGTCAATTCGCCGGAATACAACGCGTGGCTCAAGGAGATGCGCAACTTCGGCAAGGCCATCTGGGACATCACCGGTAAGGGCGTGAACGTCGACTGCGTGTTCGAGCATCCGGGTGAGACGACCATTCCGGTTTCAGTGCAGGTGGTGAAGCGCGGCGGCATGGTCGTGATCTGCGCCGGCACGACGGGTTATAACCTGACGATGGACGCACGCTATCTCTGGATGCACCAGAAGCGCGTGCAGGGCTCGCACTTCGCCAACCTCATGCAGGCAAGCCAGGCGAACCGTCTCGTCATCGAGCGGCGCATTGATCCGTGCATGTCGGAAGTGTTCTCGTGGGAGCAAATTCCGAAGGCACACATGCGCATGATGAAGAACGAGCATAAGCCCGGCAACATGGCGGTGCTCGTTCAGGCGCCGACGACGGGTCTGCGTACGATTGAGGATGTCATCGAGGCAGGCCCAAAGCCGCGCTGAGATTACGCCGAAAGATAAAGTTCGACAGAAGATCAGGGCTCCTCCCGAAAATACCGGGAGGAGCTTTTTTTATGTGCGCTCGAGCTTGGCGCGTTCGACGGCCGACTGGCGAAGCGCGTCTGTCCGGGAGGCTGAGCGTTCGGCGGCTTCGCGGCGCATGCGTTTCATCTCCATGATGCCGCGATTGAACTCGGCGCCGAGAAGGATCGTGATGGCGGTGAACTGGAAGAAGATCAGCGCGATCATCAGTTGCGAAAGTCCGGCGTAGAACAGCGAATAGTTCGTAATTTCGAGATAGTGCGACCAAAGTCCGGCGAGCGCCAGCCAGAGCAGGATCGTCAGAGCAATGCCCGGCCAGACGTCGGCGATGCGTCGCTGGCCGGCGGCGAGGAGAAGGTGAAGCGCGAAAAGCTGCGCCGCCATGACGAGTGCCGTCAATCCGTAGCGAATGCCCGGGCCGATGCTGCTCGAGTCAACGAGTATCCGGACCCAGTTATCAGGCAGATGCGAGGCGATCGAAGGACCGACGACGCTCGGACCGACGACGACGGCCCACGTCAGCACCAGGGTCGAGATGCCGTTCACGAAGACGAAAAGCATGCTGATCAGCAGGCAGAGCGGATAAGGGCGCTTTTCGCGAACACGGTATGCGCCGTTCAATGCCGCGCGAAGGGTTTCGACGGCGCTCGTCGCAAAAAAGAGCGCGAGGAAACCGCTGAGGGTGGCGAGATCGATACGCCGGGTGCCCATCACGGCTTCGATCTGCGGGGCGATGCCCTTGGCGACAGGCTCGGGCAGGATGGCGAAAAGCTGATTGATCGCGTCTTGCGCAAGTTCGCGGCCGCCGAAGTAACCGGAAAGGGCGCCAAGAAAGATGCAGAACGGAAAGATCGAGACGACGAACGAGAACGCCACCGCGCCTGCCATCGCGAAGCCAGAGTGCTCGTAAACCCGGTAAAGGGCCTCGAGCAATCTTCGCATGCGCTTCATGAGTAACTTCTTCTCCCGACGCTTTTTGGTTTTATGGCGCGGAACCTAGTGTTTCGACCACCGCGGGTCCACAGTTACATGCCCGAGCGAAGCAGAAAGGAGGCATTTTGGACACAGCCCGAAAGAGGGGGCCGGCTCTCGTAAACGATGGCAAAAAATACCTACCTCTGATCGCCCAAAATTCTCCAGTGCCGGACGTTTTCGCGCGAATACGTCGCGTGACCGCCAGTTGTGGTCTGAGACCAGTTGACTAATCATTCCCGAGCGGTGAATTGGTCCCAAAACTATTTCGAATTCCCGGCGTTCCCGCCGTACCTATTTGTGTTCCTCAGGAGAAACGTATGTCCGTGACGCCGATGAAGGCTGGAGAAAACCTTCTTGCTGCCGGTCCCGCAATGCTGATCGAGCGATGCGAGGAGGCCGTCGCGGCCGCGGATAAGATCCTTCAGGCCGCTAAGGCTGGCGTCCGTATAAAGATTCAGGAAGCCGGCGATATTGACCAGGCGCAACACGCGGCGCACGGTTTGGCGTGGCTGGCGACGACTGTCGAGGGTCTTCGCCAAATGCACGATTGGGCGAACCGGCTTCAGGGCGAGGGGCGCTTCGGGGAATTCGAGCAGCTTCTGCTGATCGCCGCGTTCGGCGAATACGCGGCGCAGGTTGCGAATGGCATCCCGATGAGCCAGCTCGAAATCGCGCGCGCGGATGCGCTGGGCGTGCCGAAGGTCGAGATTCGCCGCTATGAGGATTCCGTTGCCAATCTCGTGGCGGAAGGCGGGTCAGAGGCGGTCAAAGCGCGCCTCGGCGAACTCATTGCCGCGCAGCCCGACGCGATGACGTTCGGGGATACTGGTCTCGACGAGACGCACGCGCAGATCCAGGATCTCATGCGCACCTTCAGTCTCGATGAGGTCATTCCCTATGCGCACAAGTGGCATCTGAAGAATGAGTATATTCCGCTCGAAGTGATTTCGAAGCTCGCCGAGCTCGGCGTGTTCGGGCTCGCGCTGCCGGAAGAATTCGGCGGCATGGCGCTAGGCAAGGAATCGATGTGCGTCGCCTCGGAAGAGCTGTCGCGCGGCTATATCGGCGTCGGCTCGCTCGGAACGCGCGCCGAGATAGCGGGCGAGCTGATCCACAACAACGGAACTCCCGAGCAGAAGGCAAAGTATCTGCCGAAGATCGCGTCCGGTGAGATGCTGCCGACAGCGGTTTTCACCGAGCCGAACACAGGATCGGATCTCGCGTCGCTCAAGACGCGCGCCGTGAAGGACGGCGATGTTTACAAGATCACGGGCCAGAAGACGTGGATCACGCATCCGGTTCGTGCCGACATCATGACGGTGCTGACGCGTACCAATCCGAATGAGCCGGGCTACAAGGGCCTGTCGATGCTGCTTGCCGAGAAGCCGCGTGGCACAGACGAAGAGCCGTTTCCGGCGAAGGGCATGACTGGCGGCGAGATCGAGGTGCTCGGTTATCGCGGCATGAAGGAATACGATATTTCCTTCGATAACTTCGAAGTCCCGGCCGAAAATCTCCTCGGCGGCGTCGAGGGGCAGGGTTTCAAGCAGCTGATGAATACGTTCGAGGGCGCCCGCATTCAGACGGCTGCGCGTGCAGTCGGCGTTGCGCAGTGTGCGATGGATCTTGGCCTCAAGTATGCGCTCGATCGCGTGCAGTTCGGCAAGCCGATCTATTCGTTTCCGCGCGTGCGCAACAAGATCGTTATGATGGCCGTCGAGACGATGGTGGCGCGGCAGCTGACGTATTTCTCTGCTCGCCAGAAAGATGCCGGCCGGCGGTGCGATCTCGAAGCGGGTATGGCGAAGCTGCTCGGTGCGCGCGTCGCGTGGGCCAATGCCGACAATGCGCTGCAGATCCACGGCGGCAACGGCTTTGCGCTCGAATATCCGATCAGCCGCGTGCTGTGCGATGCGCGTATCCTGAACATCTTCGAGGGAGCGGCTGAGATCCAGGCGCAGGTTATCGCGCGCCGTCTGCTCGAAGGCGCTAACTAGACGTTCAGCCGCGTGAAGACAGTCTGAACATGACGCACCGGAAAGTGTTTTTTGCACTCGCGCTCTTGGTGATCACGAGTGCGCCTGCATCGGCACAGGAAGACGGCGACGGGTTTCTCACCGCAAGATGGATTGCGGTGGAGCTCGACGGCAAACCTGTTTCGGGCCCGACGCTCGATTATACGACGGACCGGGTGTCGGGTACGGGCGGTTGCAATCGATTCAACGGTCCGATCGCAATCGAGGACGACGCCATTCAAATTGGGCCGCTCGCTTCGACGAAAATGATGTGCGACGGCAAACTCGAGACCGAGAGCGCCTATTTTGCCGCGCTCGAAGCAGCGCGATCGTTCGTCGTCCAGGACGACACTCTGACGCTGAAGGCCGAGGACGGCCACGATCTGGCGAAATTTAGAAAATGAACGCTGCCAGCGGGCGGCTGAACTCCGCGTTCAAACTCCTGGAAACATCCAATTTTTCAGCGTGACGAGGAAAGACGCACGGTTGGCCTCGTGGTAAGGCAAACCTGCAGGTGGCCTCAATCGCTGGACTTCCATGGCACGCACCATACTCATCACGGGATGCTCTTCCGGCATCGGTCTTGACGCGGCCCGAACACTGCGCGAGCGCGGCTGGCGGGTGATTGCGACGGCGCGGAAGCCGGAGGATCTGGCCCGGCTCAAGAATTTCCTCAACGTTGAAGCTCTGCCGCTCGAGCTTGCCGATCCGCAATCGATCGCGACGTGCGCGATCCGGGCTTTAGAGATGACGCGCGGAAAGCTCGACGCGTTATTCAATAATGCGGCTTTCGGGCAAGCGGGCGCGGTTGAGGATCTGACGCCGAAGCTCTTGCGCGAGCAGTTCGAAGTCAATGTCGTCGGGACGCACGACCTGACGCGCCGGCTCATTCCGGCAATGCGAAAAAATGGATCGGGGCGGATCGTGAATTGCTCATCCGTTTTGGGAATGATTGTCGCGCCTTATCGCGGCGCTTATTGCGCATCGAAGTTCGCGCTCGAAGCGCTGTCGACGTCGCTGCGGCTTGAACTCGAAGGCTCGGGAATTCATGTCTCGCTGATCGAACCGGGGCCGATACGCACGCGTTTCGTCGAGCATTCGGTGGACCGGCTCCTGGCGACAATCGATATCGATAACTCGCCCCATCGCGAGGTTTATCGGACGCGGCTCGAAGCGATGCAGGCCGGCGGGCAGCAGACGTTCAAGCTCGAACCTGAGGCGGTGACGAAAAAGCTGATCCATGCGGTGGAAAGCAAGAGGCCCCGGCGGCACTATTACGTCACCACGCCGACTTACCTTGCGGCTGCGATGCGCAGGCTGCTGCCCAATTTCGCGATCGATTACTTCGCGCGGCGCTTCTGAGGCTGCGCAGGGACGAAGGCTTTGAGGCGGGCGCGCCAAAGGAGGAGTTTTTCCTCAAAGGGTATCGTGTAAAGCGGACTCGACGACGGCAAGTCGATGGCTGAGAAGCGGTCTGTGCTAACCACGCCAGGTTTCAAGACGAAGCGGCGGAACAGATCGCGCGCCTTCTGACCGTTGAACGCAATCGTGTCGATCGCCGGATTGGCGGCGAAGAATTTGTCGAATGCATTCGCTATTGGATTGCGGATGGCGGCGTCGGAACTTCCGATCCGTTCGGCGCCTTTGAGCACATCCCACAGCGCCCAGCGATTGTGTACGAGGAGCGCGACACGCTCTTCATAGATCGCTGGAACAGTCTTGCCAGAAAGGGCGGCAACCAAGGGCCAGAAATCATTGCGCGGATGGCCGTAGTACTGGCGGAGACGGAGGGATTCTTCACCCGGCAAGGTGCCGAGGATCATCAGGCGGGAACCCTCCGGCACGAAGGGAGGAAAGCTGTATTTGATGAGAGCGCCAGTCGACGCGGCTGCTGCCATTGAAATCACGCGCGATGGTAAGGGTGGCCGGAGAGGATCGTCGTCGCCCGATAGAGCTGTTCAGCCAATACAACGCGGGCGAGCCCGTGGGGAAGCGTCAGCGCGCCGAGCGATAGTTTCAAGGCGGCGGCATCGAGCACCGCTTCGCCATGGCCGTCGGGCCCGCCGATGAGAAATATGCAGGATTTTGCGCCGCCATCGCGGGTCACGCGAAGGAAATCGGCGAAAGCTTCGCTCGTCAGGGATTTCCCGGTCGGTTCGAGGGTGACGGCGAGATCGCCGGGTGCGACGTCCTTCAGCAGCCTTGCAGCTTCCTCGCGCTTGCGCTCGGCAACGCCAGCAGCGCGGCTTTCGGGATATTCGCGGATGTCGAGAGGGCCGAGACCAAGCGGCCTGCCTGCGCCGGTCATGCGCTTGGCGTAGCGCTCGACGATCGCCCGTTCCTCGGCGTCCTTAAGTTTGCCGATCGCTGAAATGGCGATGCGCATTAATGGGGGGCCCCGCGGCCGAGGACTCGGCCGCGTCTCATGCGAAAAACTTCAGACGCTCCGCTCAGTGCTGCGAAGAGTCGCCGCGGCCGGCATCCGGCGGGATCTCCGCCTGCCACATCTTTTCGAGGTTGTAGAATTCACGGACCTCGGGGCGGAAGACGTGGACGATGATATCGCCCGTGTCGATCAGCACCCAGTCGCAGGCACTCAGGCCTTCGACGCGCACCCGGGCCTCGCCACGCGCCTTGAGCTTCTCGCGAAGCTGTTCGGCAATAGCGCCAACGTGCCGGTCATTGCGGCCCGAAGCGACGACCATGAAGTCGCCCAATGCTGATTTGCCTTCGAGGGGAATGGAGACGATCTCTTCTGCTTTTGTTTCGTCCAGCCAACGGACGATGTCATCGAGCAGAGCGGCCGAGTCCGACGCCTTGGCGGCGGACGGGGCAATTGAGGAGCCCTTACGAGCGGCCTCGGTTGTGGGTCGGATCAAGCGGCGAGCGTCCTTTGCTGGTTGGTCCCGCATGTCACTAGGGTCCGTGCGACCGGACACTGCAGATACTAAAGGGCGTCGCCTCGCCCCGCAATTGAAATTCTGCACAGGGCCGTCTTAAAAGTGTAATAATTCCCAATGACTTAGGGAGTTGCCGAGGTGGTATGCGAGGTTGCGGTGCGCAACGCCGTCGAGGACAGCCCGGAAAGGCGGATGGTCAGCAGCATCCACGCCGGAGGCTTTTTCCCTGCGAGTCCGGCCGCTTCAGATTCGGGAAGACGATAGCGCTTCAGGGCCTGAGCGGCAGGGGACGAGAGTGCGGCGTGCCGCCAGCCGGGCCGGTCGACGACGGCTATGGGCATCGTCCCGGCGATGTCGCGCCAATGCTGCCAGCGGTGAAGCGTTGCGAGGTTATCGGCACCCATGATCCAGACGAAGTGGGTGGCCGGAAAGCGGTGCTTCAGGAACGATAACGTGCCCGCCGTATAACGCGTGCCAAGCTCGCGCTCAAAGCCGGTAATCTTCATGCGCGGTCCGTGCGCAAAGGCTTCGACGAGCTTCATGCGGCCCTCGAGAGGCGGCAGGCCGTTGTGGGATTTCAGCGGATTGCCGGGCGTGATCAGCCACCAGACCTGATCCAGACGCAGCCGCTTCATCGCCGCTTCTGCCGCGATGCGGTGCCCCTCGTGCGGCGGATTGAATGTGCCGCCCATGATGCCGATGCGCTGTCCCGGAAGGGAGAGCGGCGTGCGGACGCGAAGGGAGCCAAAGCTTTGCGGCGGAATCTTTCGCGTCAACTCAGACGTGCCTCATTCCGCTCGCGTCACTTCGGCCGGATCTGGCCGGTGCCGCGCACCTTGTACTTGAAGCTTGTCAGCTGCTCGACGCCGACAGGACCGCGTGCGTGCATCTTGCCCGTCGCGATGCCGATCTCGCCACCGAAGCCGAATTCGCCGCCGTCGGCGAATTGCGTCGAGGCGTTGACGAGGACGATGGCCGAGTCGACTTCATTCAGGAAGCGTTCTGCGGCTGCTTCGTCGTCTGTGATGATGGCGTCGGTGTGCTGCGAGCCGTAGCGCGTGATGTGCTCGATGGCGCCCGGGACGCCGTCAACGAGCTTCACTGCGATGATCGCGTCGAGGAACTCTTTGCCGAAATCGTCGGGCGTCACGGCTTTGACGCGAGGATCGGCTTTCTGGATCGTGGCGTCGCCGCGAACTTCGCAACCGGCTTCGAGCAGGGCTTTTACGAGCGGGGTGGCGATGTCGGCCGTTGCGTTCTTATCGAGGAGAAGACACTCGGTCGCGCCACATACGCCGATGCGGCGCATCTTGGCGTTGACGACGATAGGCACCGCGATGTCCATGTTCGCGGCTTTATCGACGTAGGTGTGGCAGATGCCTTCGAGGTGCGCAAAGACGGGGACGCGCGCTTCGGTCTGGACGCGCTCGACGAGGCTTTTTCCGCCACGGGGAACGATAACGTCGATCGCGCCATCGAGGCCGCGGAGCATCAAGCCGACAGCTTCGCGATCGGTGGTCGGGACGAGTTGGATCGATGCTTCGGGAAGGCCGGCGGCGCGCAGTCCTTCGACAAGGCAGGCGTGGATCGCGACGCTCGAATGATGGCTGTCCGAGCCACCGCGCAGGATCGAAGCGTTACCCGCCTTGAGGGACAGCGCGCCCGCATCGGCGGTGACGTTCGGACGGCTCTCGTAAATGATGCCGATGGTGCCCAGGGGCACACGGACGCGCTGGAATTTAAGGCCGTTGGGGCGCGTCCATTCGGCAAGGACGGTGCCGATGGGATCGGGAAGATCGGCGATCTCTTCAAGCGCTTTCGCGACGCCTTCAACGCGCTTTTCGTTGAGCTCGAGACGGTCGACGTAGGATGCGAGACGGCCAGCGGCTTTCGCTGCTTCAACGTCGAGCACATTTGCTTCGAGAATTTTCGGTGTTGCCGCGCGCAGCGCTTTTGCGGCGGCCCTGAGGGCTGCGTTCTTCTCTTCCGGCTTAGCGATGGCGAGCCGATGGCTCGCGGCTTTCGCAGCTTCGCCGATGCCGCGCATCAGCGCTGCGGTTTCCTCCTCGATGCGCTCGGGTCTGTTCATCGTTCAAGTCCTCGTCAGCGCCATGTCGTCTCGGTGGATGAGCGTGTTGCGACCTTCATAGCCCAGGATCGCAACAATCTCGCTCGATCGCTTTCCCATGATACGCCGGGCATCGGCTGCCGCATAGGCAACTAGTCCTCGGCCAAGCTCGCGACCGTCGGCAGATCGTATAATAACGGCATCGCCTCTGTCGAACGAGCCGTCAATGCGGGTAACGCCTGCGGGCAGGAGGCTTTTGCCCGTCAACAGAGCCCTTTCGGCGCCTTCATCGAGGAAAATCTGGCCGTTAGGGACGAGTTGGCCTGAAATCCAGCGTTTTCGCGCCGTCACCGGATCGGACTTGGCGATGAACCACGTCACGCGTGCGCCTTCCGAGATGGCGCGCAGCGGGTGGTGAATCTTACCGGTCGTGATGACCATGTTGGTTCCCGCCGCAAGCGCGATCTTACCAGCGGTGATCTTGGTCTTCATGCCGCCTTTCGACAGCTCAGTTCCGGCATCGCCCGCCATGGCTTCGATCTCGGGCGTGATCTCGGTGACGAGCGGGATATGCTTGGCGTCGGGATGCTCGTTCGGCGGTGCCGTGTAAAGACCGTCGATGTCGGACAGCAAAACCAGGCAATCGGCCGACATCATGGAGGCAACGCGCGCCGAGAGGCGGTCGTTATCGCCGTAGCGAATTTCGGTGGTGGCGACGGTGTCGTTTTCGTTGACGACCGGAATGGCCTTGAGGCTCAGGAGCACCTCGATGGTATTGCGCGCGTTGAGATAGCGGCGACGCTCTTCCGTATCGCCGAGGGTCAGAAGAATCTGAGCTGCGGTCAGACCGCGCGCGGCGGCAAGCTCCTGATAGGCGTGCGCGAGGCTGATCTGTCCGGCAGCCGCCGCCGCTTGGCTCTGTTCAAGCGCCAGCGGGCCTTTCGGTAGGTTCAGCATGTGGCGGCCGATTGCGATCGAGCCCGACGAGACAAGGATGATTTGTTTCCCGGCGCCAGCCAGCGCCGAGACATCATCCATCAGCGAGTTCAGCCACGCCGTTTTGATGCCACCCGTCGCCCGGTCGGTCAGCAGCGCCGATCCGATTTTGACGACGATGCGCTTCGCCTCGGTCCATTCGGGCCGGGGGGCGAGCGTCGAAGCGTCAAAAGCGGGAGAGCCGGACATCGTGATCTCGAGGGTTCAAAAAGGAAGTGCTCGGCGTGCTTATCAGCAAATGCGGGCCTTCCGGCAAGGGGAAGCCTGAGCATAGCGGTAATGCTCCGCCGGATTTTACCCTTTCTGCATCGAAAACGTCGCCAAATGCTTCGTTACGGCACGAAAGATAGAAAGAGGAACGTTCCGAAGATCACGAGATGGAGAAAGCCGAAGAGAACGTTGGTCCTTCCGGTCGCGAACGTCAGCATGCTTGCCGCCAGAGTCATGACGATAAGGACGACGTCGCCTTGATCGAGACCCAGAATTAGAGGCGTGTGCAGAAAGATATTGGCCGCCGCGATGGCGGGGATCGTCAGCCCGATCGTCGCGAGAGAGGAGCCGAGCGCGAGGTTCAGGCTTTTCTGGAGATCATTTTTCTTAGCGGCGTTTGCGGCGGCAATCGATTCCGGCAACAGGACGATCAGCGCGATGATGACACCGCTGATGCTCGACGGGGCTTCGAGGTGAGACACGCCGACGTTGATTACGACGGCAATGAGCTTGGCGAGGAGGACGACGGCCACCAATGCCACGCAAAGAAAAAAGGCAGCTAGAGCGAGCTTTCCCTCCTTCGGCCCCTTGTGAGTTTCTGTGTGTTCTCCGACGAAATAGCCACGGTGCAGCACCGTCTGCGTGTAGAGGAAAACCAAGTACAGCGCGATCGTCACGATGCTAACGAAGGTGAGCTGGCTTTCGGAATAGACGCCGCCGGCGACGGTTGTCGTGTAATTCGGGAGAATGAGAGTAAGCGTCGCCAAAACGATCAGCACGGCGAGATAAATTTTCGCCGAGGTGACGTCAAACGTCTGCTCGCGGTAGCGCAGCCCGCCGACGACAATGCAAAGCCCGACTAGGCCTGTCGTCACGATCATAATAACCGCGAAAACCGTTTCTCGAACCAATGTCGGCGTGGCCTTGCCCGTCAGCATCAGCGAAATGATCAGTGCCAGCTCGATAACGGTGACCGCGATGGTCAAGACGAGCGTTCCCGCCGGTTCCCCCATGATATGGGCGACATCCTCGGCGTGGTAGACGGCGGCGAAGACGGTCACGAGCAAAAGCGGAATGAGGAGCACTGTCTCAATGATGCCAAGCGGGTGCGATGCGAAGTCGTCTCCGTAGCCGGTGGCCGTTGCGAGTATGAAGAGGAGCAACCCCAGAAGCGGCACAACCCAGGTCCAGAACGGTGTGCGGGCCGTATGAGTCATGTCGGAGATCCTGCTGTCGGGGGATGAATTTGGGGCGGAGCCGCTATTCTGAGCGACTTGGACGACGACAGCAAGAAGGTGGACGCGGAAGCAGCTCTTTAGGGCTGCCAGGGACCCGCTTCGTCGCCTTCGGTCTCGTCGTCGGCATCGTTTGCGCGGCCGATCTCACGCGCAAGGGCGAAGAGCGCCTCTTTTACGCCTTGGCCCGAGACGGCTGAAAGCACGAGCGGCGTTTTGCGTGCGGCTTTCTTCAGAAGCTCACGGCGCTCGTTGAGCGTCGCTTCATCGAGGGCGTCGGACTTCGACAGTGCGACGATCTCTTTCTTCTTTTCGATGCCGCCAGCGTAGGCTTTGAGTTCGCGGCGCACCGTTTTGTAGTCGCCCGCGACATCTTCCGACGTGGCGTCGACGAGGTGAAGGAGAACGCGGCAGCGCTCGACGTGGCTTAAGAAGCGGTCGCCTAAGCCAGCGCCGTCGTGCGCGCCTTCGATCAAGCCGGGAATGTCTGCCAGCACGAAATCGATTTCGCCCGCGCGGACGACGCCGAGGTTTGGATGCAGCGTCGTGAAGGGGTAGTCGGCAATTTTCGGCTTGGCCGCGGAGACGGCAGCCAGGAATGTCGATTTGCCCGCGTTCGGCAGGCCGACAAGGCCAGCGTCCGCGATCAGCTTCAGTTTAAGCCAGATCGTCAGTTCTTCTGGTGGCTGGCCCGGATTGGCGTGGCGAGGCGCCTGGTTCGTTGCGCTCTTGAAGTGCGCGTTACCGAAGCCGCCATTACCGCCTTTGGCGAGGCGGACGCGTTCGCCGGGAGACGTCAAGTCGGCGAGCAGCGTTTCGCCGTCCTCGGCGAAAACCTGGGTGCCCGGCGGGACTTTGATGACCATGTCCTTGCCGTTCGGTCCGGCGCGGTTCTGGCCCATGCCGGGCGTGCCGTTCTGGGCGAAGAAATGCTGCTGGTAGCGATAGTCGATCAGCGTGTTGAGGTTCTGGACGCACTCGACCCAGACGTCGCCGCCCTTGCCGCCGTCGCCGCCGTTCGGGCCGCCGAATTCAATGAACTTCTCACGCCGAAACGCGATGCAGCCGTTGCCGCCGGCGCCTGAGCGAATGTAGATTTTTGCCTGATCGAGAAATTTCATGACGCGCGCGCCCGAATTGCCATGGTCCATGGACGACGGCGTTCGTAAGCGAGCGCTGGAAGCTCGCACTGCCGTGCCTCACACCAGCCCGTGGCGGTACCGGTGAACCTGAAGCCGAGTTTCTTAATGACGCGCGCCGAGGCTTCATTGCCGTCGAGGTGCTTGCAGACGAAACGGCGGACGCCGCCCTTCGAGAAGCCGTAAGCCATGACGGCGCGCGCGGCCTCTGTCGCATAGCCGCGGCCCCAATAGGGCTTGCCGATCCAGTAGCCGAGTTCGGCGTCGCCGTCGTCGTCGATGGTGAAGCCGCAAATGCCGATCAGCTCGCCGTCCAGGTCGATGCCGAAGACTTCTTCCTGCTCGCTGACGCCGTCGACCCAGTGATTGGCCGCTTCTTCCGAATAAGGAAAAGGAATTCGCCCCGTCATGCTCGCGACGTCCCAGTCGCCCGCCAGCACGGCGATGCGCGGGGCATCTCCGTGGGTGACAGTTCTCAGGCGAAGGCGTGCGGTCTTCATGGCGTCCGTTTGTGCTGCGCGAAGCAAGCTCACGATATGAGGAGGGTGTCTAAAAGGCAAAAGGGGACGGCAGAGCCATCCCCGTAGCACTTACAACCTTTATTCGATTGCGGGCGGATTTATTCCGCTGCGATCGCCTTGGCCGGTTTCACCGAGATATAGATGCGGCCGTTACGCTTGGTTGCGAACTCGACGGTGCCTTCTTCGACCGCGAAGATCGTGTGGTCGGTGCCCATGCCGACGCCAGAGCCCGGATGCCACTGCGTGCCGCGCTGGCGGCAGAGAATGTTGCCCGGGATCACGTATTCGCCGCCATAGCGTTTGATGCCAAGGCGTTTGCTTTCTGAGTCGCGGCCGTTACGTGTCGAACCGCCAGCTTTCTTTTGTGCCATTTCAAAATCCTCGAATGGAGCGGCGGTTCGTTACGCGCCAGCGATGTCAGTGATGCGCACGACAGAGAGGTCCTGACGGTGGCCCTTCTTACGGCGCGAGTTCTTGCGGCGGCGCTTCTTGAATGCGATCAGCTTCGGACCGCGCGACTGCCCGACGAGTTCGGCGACAACCTTAGCGCCCGACACGAAGGGAGCGCCGATCGTGACGTCAGCACCCGAGCCGACCATCAAAACTTCACCGAATTCAACCTTGGCGCCGGCGTCGCCCGGCACCCGCTCAATCGTGACAACGTCGTCTTTGGAAACGCGGTATTGCTTGCCGCCTGTCTTGATGACAGCGTACATGGTTCTCGTCCTTTCGGCCTTTTAGGCCTGTTGCCGCGCCCTGTGGCGTCACCAAAAAAGGTGAACTTTCAATGTGTTGCTAGTCAGAGCTAGCAAAGAGCCTCGGGCAGCGCGTTCAGCACGGGCAGTTTTGCTGCTCCGCGGAAGCGGGCTTTATTGTCGAACTAAGGCCGGATGTCAATCGCGGTGCGGCATTTCGGTTGGCGCAATTTGTTTCGAGCAGGCCATCGCAAAAGGGATATTGCGGGGCCAGATTAAGCGGCTCGATAGGTCGTTTTCAGGGGCGATGATGGGATCTGCTGCTTCGGCTTTGCGTGCTGCATCGAAGGGTGAGCTCCTTCCGGCCATTCCGGTCATCGAGACCGGGCCCGACTTCCCCATGGCGACTTTGGAAAAGTACGGCGAGCGCACGCATGCGCTCCTAGACGTAGCGACCCGACGGTATCCAAGGCGGTTTCTTTCCGGCCTGGACAAAGTTTCCCGCGCGTGGCTCGTTCGCTCGAACAACGGGCATCTTTCCGAAATCGACACTATTGCCGGCGCGCTAGGACGGCCCGGTGCGCATTTTTTTTCCATCAATTATGAGTGGGGCTGCACTTGTCGTGCGGCATCTTGCGAGGATGAAGCCTCAGCTCGGCTTATTCGCGTTCTCGACTGGCGGACGCCGGGACTTGGCGCCAATCTCGTTTGCGCGAAAGTCCGGGGTGCGGCCGCCGGGCCTTTCGCCGTTCTCACTTGGCCCGGATACACGGGCGTCTTGCAGGTGATGGCGCCAGGACGTTTTTCAGCGGCCCTTAATCAGGCGCCGATGCGCGATCCGACCGGGCTTTTTTATCTCGATTGGGCAGTCAATCGTGGCCGGGTGTGGAAGATGCCTTTTCCAACGCCCGCACATCTTTTGCGCCGGGTCGCGGAGGATGCCCGCGACTTCAACGAGGCGTGCCGCATATTAACCGATGCGTTGATTTCGACGCCGGGAATTTTCACGATTGCCGGGACGAAGCCTGGTGAGACGGCTGTGATCGAGCGGACGGAGCATCATGCGCGCGTCCGTCGGGGCGCTGAGGCCGTGGCGGCCAATCACTGGGGTGAGCCCGGATGGAAGGGCCGCGCGAGGGGTGACAACAGTCTCGAGCGATCCCGGCTCATGGAAGACATTGTTCCTTCCTTCGACAGGGATTTCGATTGGCTTACGCCGCCGGTGCTGAACGATAAGACGCGGCTTGCGATGGTTGCCGATGCCAAATCGGGCCGTCTCGTCGCGCGCGGATACGAGGCGACGGGGCCGGCGACGCAAACCCTCGAATTAGAATGGGATGCCGCGGCCTGAGCCGCTTGCGTCCGGAGAAAAGCGAGGTTACAAGCCCCCCTTCGCCGTCAGGCGCCACGGCTTCCGGAGAGGTGGCAGAGTGGTCGATCGCGCCGCACTCGAAATGCGGAGTACTCGCAAGGGTACCGGGGGTTCGAATCCCTCCCTCTCCGCCAGTTAACGACCTAAGTCTTTGATATTATTCAGAAAAAATCGGATAATGTAACAGCCAGCCATAAGATAGGATTTTTTGTCAGATTCGGTCTGAGCCTTTGCGGCTATCCCTCTGCACCCGGTTGCTTCCGCTTTTTCGATCCACAGACTTATACACGCTTATCCACCGATCCCATCTTATGGCCGAAAATCAATCCTTATACGGACTATCGTGTTTGGCCACTCTTCGTTCTGGGCTCAATGGCGGAGCAATTCGGAGTCGAACTTACGTCCGTGAGTGTCCGTGGACGTTCGGCAAATTTGCACGCACAACGGAATAATCCGTTGACTGATTATCTCTTCGCGGCTAGGGCGGATTCGCACTAAGCGAAGGGAATTACGTGTGAGGAAGGAAGCTACGAAGAAGCCGAATGCAAAAACGCGCGCTGCGATGCGCGATGCAGAGATGGGAAATACCACCCGGTTTCATGATGTGCCGTCGCTGATGGCCGATTTGACCGATGTGGCAGATGACATTGATCTTCACGTTTCAATCCCTGCCGATCTGGTCCGGAGTATCAAGCCCGTCCTAGCTGCGCGCGGGCTGACCCTCGATGAAGTCGTGCGACTCTATCTTCGCTCAATGGTGACATCGGTTGCACGATCGAAAGCCCTCGCGCTCACGTCGCAATTCCCCTTCGGCAAATATCAGGGCGAGCTTGTCGAAGTCGTTGCGCGCGCAGAGCCGGGTTACATTCAATGGCTGGTGGCCAATTCGAATTCGGTGAAGTTCGATCCCGAGGTTTTGCTTGTTGTTGAGCAAGCCAACCTCGCTGCGGAGCGAGCGTCGTGACGGAAGCCGAGTTCTCTGCGGCACTCCGCCAAAGGACTAAACTCGACTTCTCGCACATCACTTTTTCCGCTGGCGCGGGCGGATGGTGGGGCAATCATCTTCCCGGCGTTGGCATGGGAGTCGGGACTGAAAACTTTGGAATCAGGTTTAAGTCGAAAAATCTTCCCTTGGAGCGCGCCGACGCACTTGAGCGTGCGGTTGCTTGGTGGCGCGAAAGGATCGAGGCATGAGCGCTAATACTTGCATCGTCGCCAAGCGAGCGTCGGACCTTTTGATCGACCTCTCAATCGCCAGCCACAACGATTTAGGCATTGTAGTTGGTCACCGCGTCGAACGTCTTATCGTGCCGCGCGAACAGCCAGACGGCGCGTCCTTCTTGGCATATACCGCGCGTGGCGCGCGGACGACACTCGCGCACAATCTCGGATCAAACGGGCCAGGAAATCCGCCGCGCCACACATTGATCGCTGACATCAAGAAGCACGTTCGGCGGGCGCCGCGCGATGCCAACTTTTATGCCATGATGGATCGGCGGTATCGGCGGAATGAGGATGACGATGTGCGACAGGCCTGATTTTCAGGATCATCTCGCGAGGCAACTTCGCTTCTTAGAGAGATCGGCTAGGGATTTCGACTCCGGACAGTCCGATGAAGCATACCGTATTGCGACCGCGTTGCGCGTTATCTTTCGTCAGACGCGCAAGAGTACCTCATTGCTCACGCATCTCGGCGCGTCAGAAGTTCTAATTCGAAGTACGGTTCCGGACACCACTTCGATGTTTCCCGATATGCCGCCACCGGAAGAGTTGGAGATGTTCTTCATATCTCTTTGCACGCCGACACTATCCGACACTCTTCGCCTGCTTCCCAAGGCGGTGGAGCAAGAAAGCGATCGCATGATACCGGCGCCGCAGTGGTGGGATGAGACGTTCGCCGTCATTAATGGGGCAAAATACACTCGGCGGGGATTGGTGCTTTGCGCATGCGAAAATGACGGCGGCGCTCACGTTGATGCCGAGCTGCCGCCTGAATACGCGGCGATCAAAGCTTCCGGTGCGCTCGGGTGGTTTCATCATGGCGGCGGCATGTCGCCAATTGAAGACGCGCATTTGGTGTTTCTGCGGTCTATGGCATTTGAGGTTTTGCATAGCCCTGAACTTCGCAAACTTTCCGTGTGAAGTTCGAATGCCCCCGCCGCATTCGAACTTCCGTCCGCAGTCGTCCGCCGAGGAAATGATGCCAATCCCAGCCATAAGATGGCCATAAGATAGGATCGAAAACGCATGTTTTTGAAATTAAAGGGTTTTCTGCGAAATTATAAAATAAGACGTTGAATCTCCAAACGTCTGCGGACTTCTGCGTACTAGTGGGGACGTAACTTGATTGGTCTCCCTCTCCGCCAGCAACTACTTGATTCTGAAGAGAAAATTCGTCTTCTTGGACTGCTTCGGACTTCGTCGGTAATTCCAAAGGGTTGTGGGCAGGTGCTGCAAGTGCCTCGCGTCAGAGACCGCTTTGGTGCGGGTTCTTTGGTCCTTCATTGCCGAACGTCTCTAACGGCACTTTGAGTGGTCCGAAAGTAGTGGAGCATCCTCTTTTCTAGCGGCGATGTCAGGACGAGGAATGAACCATTTTCGATGCGGGCGCGCTCTGCGAGATGACGGTTGGGATTGTTATTACGCGAAGCCCAGCGACTTTTTCTGTTCTTGCCATGATACAGATGGTGGACCCTGCGTTTTCAGCGCGTTTGCTGTCAGCTCCGGCGGCTGACGTCCCTGAAGGATCATTTTTATAATCTCTGGCGCGAGAAAACTTAGGCGCACGACGCGTGTGAAATATGTTGCGCTGGTCCCTGCTTCTGCGGCGAGCATCTCCATGGTTTGATCGTAGGCGGCGCGATCCAGAATTCGGCGACAGCGGTGTGCCTGCGCGATAAGACGGATGAGACTGCGATTGGCATTGCGGCGAACTGGCCCGGTCGGACCTTGGATGAGCAGTTTGGTTTCCATGCCGGTGCGCTGAAGGCGCGCCGGCACTGTCCGGATTTTTGTTGGCCCGTCGAGACTCTGCGGCAGGCGTCGGACGTCGAGGTCAGGGACTGTGACGTGCCGGATGGCATCGAGCCGAACGGTCAGCGCAACCTCTTTCGAGCTAACCACGACGCGCTCAATCAAAATGCTTGCGATGGCACGTCGATGCGATGGCGATTGGCTTGGCCAGCGCTCGGCAAATTCTGCAGCTTGCGTGATCAGGGCTTTCCGCTGTGCGACGGATGAAGGCCCGGCGACTTCGTGAATGAGCTCCTCGTCACGCATCAATCGAACAATCCCGTCATCGATGATCGTTTCGAGATCGGATGCTGGAACGCGGCAGGCTTCATCAGATGCTCGTGGCCGTCCGCGTTTGATCAGCGATTGGCTAATGTAATAGCGGTAGCGCGTGCCCTTCTTGTTCGCGTGTGTCGGCGACATGCGATCACCGCTCGCGTCATAGACGAGGCCGGCGAGCAAGCTCGGATTGGTTGCTGTTGATCGTGTCACCCGCTCGACGCGGTTCTCGGCGAGTGCGGCCTGGACCATATCCCACAGAACTTCATCAACAATCGCCTCGTGCAGACCGGGATAAGTTTTTTCCTTGTGGACGATCTCGCCGCGGTAGATGCGGTTCTTGAGCATGAGGTAGAGCGCGCCGCGGGCGAGGGGCTTCCCGCCCCGAGACTTGCCAAAGCGATCGACGCTGCTCTTGCTGATGATGCCGGCTGCATCGAGATCTTCCTTGAGGGCGTGGACGGACTTGATGCTGGCATAACGACGAAAGATGTCGCGGACACGCTCGGCTTCCTGCTCGTTGACGACGAGCTTCCTGTCAAGGACGTCGTAGCCGAGGGGTGGATTGCCGCCCATCCACATGCCCTTCTGCTTCGACGCTGCAATCTTATCGCGGATGCGCTCGCTTGTGACCTCACGCTCGAACTGGGCGAATGAGAGCAGCATGTTGAGCGTTAAGCGACCCATCGAGGTGGTCGTATTAAATTGTTGCGTCACGGAGACGAACGACACGCCCTTGGCATCGAAGGCATCAACGATCTTGGCGAAGTCGTGCAGCGAGCGTGTCAGCCGGTCGACTTTGTAGACGACGACCGTGTCGATGCGGCCAGCCGCAATGTCGGCGAGCAGGTGCTGAAGCGCAGGTCTCTCCATGGTCCCGCCCGATATGCCGCCATCATCATACATCGCCGGAAGCGCGATCCAGGCAGCGGCCTTTTGGCTTCTGATATAGGCCTCGCACGCCTCACGCTGCGCATCGAGCGAGTTGAACTCCTGCTCGAGGCCCTCCTCGGAAGACTTGCGGGTGTAGATGGCGCAGCGGATGACCGCTGCGCCATTCGATCGGGGAGACCCGGGTTTCCTACTCATCCGTCACGCATTCCGGTGCTTGTTTCGGATGTGATTTCTTCGTCGGACCCGACAAGCCGAAGAAGCGTGGTCCCGACCAATGAGTTCCCGTGATCTCCTTCGCGATCAGTGAAAGCGAGCTCCAACTCTCGCCTTGCCACCGAAACCCATCCTCGGTGACCACAACCTCGTGGGTCTCGCCATGCCAGTCTCGAATCAGTCGGGCGCCGGGCCTCAGCTCCAGTTGTTTCGGTCTGGTGATATCGGATTTGGCCTCCAGCTCGTCGGCAAGCGCATCGAGTTGGCGCTTGGTGGCCGCACCTAGTCCCCCGAAGGCCCGCTCCTGGATCTTCCAGGCAACACCGAGTTCGATCACGGTGCGGTTCACGAACTTCGGCGGATAGGTCTTGTAGTATTGCCGCCATGCAAGGCGAAGCTCTCGATGGCTGAGCGAGGCAAGCGCGGCAACCTCCGCCGCGATCGTAGCGCTGGTTTCATCAGATGCCCTCGACATATCTCAACCCTTCTGCAGCCGATAAGCTCGGCGGCCGGATATTGTGTCGAGATTGAAAGAGAAGCCGCGCGCTTTGAGCCGGCTCAGGGCGCCGAGCACCGAATGCCGCTGCCATCCAGTCGCTTCGACGAGTTCGTCGGCCGTCGCGCCGCGTTTGGTGGCCAGACGGTCGATAATCACTCCGAGTTTGCCGCCGGGGTGCGGCTGAGGAAGAGTTTGCTCGGTGTTAGGCGTCAACGCGGCTGGCGGTTTTCGTGATGCATTCGAGCTTGTATTGCCAGATTTGGCCATCGGGTGATCCTCATGTGCGGCCACGCCCTATGCATGGCCTTGCACCACCCGAAGCCCCGGAATTTCTCTCCGAGGCGGCCGCCTTGCCGCTCGCAGCTGCAAGGCATGACGACAGTACCGCTCCAATCAGCAGAGAAGTCCAGTCGGAAAGAGGCGTATGCAGACAATATCTCTGGCCCCAATACATTGAGAGTAGTGCGATATTTCGGGAGCTTTTTCTAGCGATACCGAAGGTTCGAATCCCGCTCGCTCCGCCATAAATTCTTGAATATAAGTAGGAAAATTCGTATCTCCGCCGTGGTCGCGTATTATTGCGCGCTATCCGGGACTTAGCGCGTGCGGACCGCCGACTCGTGACCGAGAGACGGATTTCAGACCGCAATTACGAGGCCGTCGTGTCGAAAGTCTCCTATCGGCTTTCAGGTGGTACCGCTGTGCGTCGGAAAGGAATTGGTCTTGAGTGCCGGTATCCGCCGGGTTCGTTTCTGCGTTGCCGGTTTGCCGGTCCTGAGAGCGCGCCATGTACGCTTTGGAACTGATCATTTTCTCGTTCGCCCGCTGCGTCTCGTCGTAGATTATTCCTCATGACTGTTCCCGACATTGCGACGTACACCTACGATTACAATTTTCGGCTCGATCCAATCATCCTCAGTCTGCTCGACAGCGATTTCTACAAATTGCTGATGCTCTGCAATTGATCCGCAAGGCCCACCCGGATGTGCAGGTCACTATTGTGCCCCGTCGGGAGCTACCGGACAAAAAAAGCTAATTGCGTAGAAAGAGTTCGCGGCTTCCGCCGAGGCGGAGGTCGCAATGCAGAGAAAGCTGCCGAGAACGCGTTAGGGCATAGTGCGCTGCACATCGCCGAAACGTCCCAGAAGCGGAAGTCGGCCGACCGCTGATCGGCGCGCCTTAGAAATCGCCGACCAAGTCTGCTCTCGGCAGTAAAGCGGGTGTCGATCTTCTCCGCGATCTCGATCGCATCATCAACCTCAACGCCGAGATAGCCAACTGTGCTCTCTATCTTCGAATGACCCAGCAGCAGCTGCACGGCACGAGGATTGCGGGTTCGACGATAGATCAGCACTACCTTGGTTCGGCGTAGCGAGTACGTCCCAAATTTCACTGGACCAAGCATTCGCCGGTGCAGCAGCTCGTTGATCCGATATTTGATCTTGGCGGCCTCTCCATCCGGTTGGCCAGCAACTTAAGTTTGACCATTTGCGGACCGGGGCGCACGTAGCATCTCGATGAGGGAACGCAGGCCGGCTGAAACATAGTGTCGGCTAGGATAGTAGAGCTGTAATCCATCGTCGGGCGCACACCAATCGTCGAGACATCGGATTAGAGCCCCGCTTGCGATATGGGGCTCGGCCCAATCCTCCCAGACGAAAGCCAAACCGCAGCCCTGAAGAGCGGCTTCGACCATCAGATATTGATCATCGAGCGTGACAGGGCCATCGACCTCCACGTGAAGCTCTTCTCCGTTGCGTTCGAAGAGCCAGTTGAAGATCGCTCCACTCGGGTAGCGGTAGCGGATGCAAGAATGCTGCTGCAGATCTGCAGGTTCCGCTGGGATGGAGCGCCCGGCGAAGTACTCGGGCGAGCCAACGACCGAAAAACGAAGCCGCGGCTGGATGCGGACGGCAACCATGTCCTGGCTTATCCGTTCGCCGAAGCGAACACCTGCATCATATCCCTCCTTCACGATGTCTACGAGACGATCCGTTGCTTCGATGTCGAGCCGAAGGCCGGGATTTTTCCGGATTAATGGCCCCATCACATTTTTTAGCATGAAGGGCGCAATAGAATTTGGGACGCTGATGCGCACGGTTCCGAACGGCGTACCTCGGTACGAGTTCAAGCCGTCCAATGCTTTGTCGATCTGGTCGAATGCGGGACCAAGTTCGCTCAGGAAACGCTCTCCGGCTTCCGTCAGGGAGACATTTCGGGTCGTGCGATGGAAAAGTCGGACGCCTACTCGTTCCTCCAGCCCGCGCACAGCGTGGCTGATTGCCGACGAAGCCACGTTTCGCTCCGACGCGGCTTTGCGAAAATTGAGATGGCGCGCGACTGCGAGAAATGCTGCGAGCTGCGCAAGCTCATTTCCATGCATCTAAAGGTCTCGTTGATTGATGTGAGAAACATACCAATAGGAGAGACTTTGTCCTATCTCGCGTATCAATCGCAAGCCTGTCATGACGCGGATTGATCTACTTCATTCATTACTCCGTTCGAAATTGCACCCCTAATCAGGGTGATGACGCCCTCTTATCCCTTAGCGGCAAGCGAGCCGAATCTTGGCTTTTCAGCAGAGGGTAAGATGGATACACGTCCGCTTAGAACACTGAACAACAAAGTTATTTTGGTCACGGGCGCTAGTTCGGGGATCGGGCGGGCCAGTGCTCTCGAGCTTGCCCGTCGCGGTGCTAAGGTCGTCGCGAGCGCACGTCACAAAGCTCCCCTCGACAGCCTAGTTACCCAGATCAGGACCGAAGGTTTTGAGGCGACCCCAGTCGTCGCGGACGTAAATGTCGAAAGCGACGTTGAGAACCTGGTCGCCACCACCATCAGCACCTATGGCCGCATCGACGCCGCTTTCAACAATGCCGGCACAGAAGGTCAATTCACGCCGTTCATTGAGCAATCGAACGACACCTACGACACGATCTTCAATGCCAATGTTCGTGGTGTCTTCTGGTCGATGAAACACGAGGCCAAGGCGATGCTCGCGCAGGGCGGCGGCTCGATCATCAACAATGCCTCTATGGGCGGCATCATCGGCTTCGGCAATGCCGCACTCTATGTCGCGAGCAAACATGCCGTCCTCGGCCTCACGAAGACGGCGTCCATCGAGCTCTTCAAACAAGGTGTCCGCGTGAATGCGGTCTGCCCCGGCCTGATCGACACGCCATTTCAAGATCGTATCTGGCCATCAACGCAGGCCAAGAACGACTTCGGCGCCGCTTCGGTGCCGGGTCGGATGGGCACGTCGGAAGAGGTGGCTACCGCCGTTGCTTTTTTGGCTTCCGACGATGCGTCATTCGTTTCCGGGCACGGCCTTCTCGTCGATGCCGGCTACACGATCGCCTAGTGCGCGAGGACGAAGGTTATTGATCGCTTCGTCCCGTGCCTCATTTTTCAGAGGATTAGTGTCATCACAACAAACCCCTGCGGATCGCGGTTGACGCTCGTCGCTTTTCTCCGCGCGAAGCCCGGCCTAGGCGACGAACTCGGCAGGCGCTTACTTGCCCTCGTCGATCCCGCACGCGCCGAGCCCGGAAACGTGAATTACGATTTGCATCGATCCAACACCGACGATGATGTTTGGATGCTCTACGAGAATTGGCGATCGCAAGCCGATCTCGATGCGCATTTCGCGCTTCCGTACATGAAGGCGTTTGTCGAGACGATAGCCGAGGTCCTCGATGGTGAGATGGACCTCCGTCATTTCTCGATGAAATCCAAATTCCTGCCAGCGAAGCGCTGATCATCTCATCGATCTGCGATCACACGTTCTCTAAGGAATATCCAATGTCGACGCTATTTGAAAAACATCAGTTGCGCGGAGTCTCGTTGCGCAATCGACTGATGCTTTCGCCCATGTGCCAGTATTCGGCCAAGGACGGATTTGCGACCGACTATCATCTCGTCGAATTGGGGCGCTTTGCGCTCGGCGGCTTCGGTCTGGTAATGGTCGAAGCGACCGCGGTCGTTCCAGAAGGCCGCATCACCCACGGCGATCTTGGCCTCTGGGATGACGACCATATCGAAGGCCTGGCCCGCATCGCGCACTTTCTGAAAGCAAACGGCGTGGCGGCCGCCATCCAGCTTGCCCACGCGGGCCCCAAAGCCAGCGAGCAAAGGCCATGGCAAGGCAATGGCCCGCTTGACGAAGCCGACTTCGCACGCGGAGAAGAGAATTGGCGGGTTGTCTCGGCTGCGGCAAATCCCTATGGGCCGGGCTGGCTTACGCCAACAGCGCTGTCGCTTGCGGAAATGGAAAGTGTCAAAGAGGCCTTCGTCGCCGCGGCCGCGCGAGCGCAGAAAGCGGGATTCGACGTTGTCGAAGTACACTGCGCGCACGGCTTTCTTCTCAACAGCTTTCTGTCGGCGGTGACGAATACGAGAACAGACGACTACGGCGGCGATCGCGAGCGGCGGATGCGCTTTCCGATCGAAGTCGTGCAAGCCGTGCGTGCCGCGTGGCCGAAAGAAAAGCCGCTTTTCGTTCGCGTTTCCGCTGTGGACGGTATTCGCGAAGGCGGCTCAATCGACGACACCATCGCATTCGCGCGGCACTTGAAGGAGATCGGCGTCGATATCGTCGACTGCTCTTCCGGTGGCATCGCCCCGCGATACGACTTTCCTTCGAGCTGGGGCTACCAAGTGCCCTACGCCGACGCTGTACGCCGGGAGGCCGGCATCGCGACAGTGGCTGTTGGTCTGATCGTCGATGCCAAACAGGCCGAAGCGATCGTCAGTGACAGTCGCGCCGACCTCGTCGCGATCGGCCGCGAAGCGCTCCTTAATCCGAATTGGGCGCTCCACGCCCATGATCAGCTCAAGCCCGCAGACGAACTATTCGCCGCGTGGCCGCCGCAATCAGGCTGGTGGCTCAAGGGGCGTTCCGCCCAGATCAGTTCATTTACGAAAACGGTGGCCAAGTCTGTTGCGCCACCATCAATCGAAATCCCAAACGGAGCTCCGAAATGAAAAGAGCGATGCCTCGATCGGAAATGACTTATTAGCGCTAAAACTCAGATGTGCCCCCATGAATATTGTTTTTGTTAGATTGCTAACGGCTATCGCATCACCCTTCTCGCAACGTTTCGGCATCGCCGCGATGAAGGTCGCCATTGCGATTGTCTTCCTATGGATCGGTGCACTCAAATTTGTGCCCTACGAGGCAGACAGCATCACGCCGTTCGTCGCAAACAGCCCCGTGATGAACTTCTTCTACAAGGATCCGGCAGATTACAAATCTCACCTCACGCGTGAAGGGGAGTTGGATCCCGAGAAGCGAGCGTGGCAAACCGCCAATAATACCTACGGGTTTTCAATCGGCCTCGGGGCCGTCGAACTCATCATCGGCCTTCTGACTTTAGCGGGGCTTTTTTCGATCAGACTGGGCTTCGTCGGAGCCGTTTTGGCGTTCGCTACGCCGTTTGTCACGCTCTCCTTCCTATTCACGACGCCTGAAGCTTGGGTGCCTGCGCTTGGTGATGCCCACCATGGATTTCCCTATCTTTCCGGAGCCGGCCGATTGGTGCTGAAAGACACTTTGCTTCTTGCTGGAGCTTGGATTGTCCTCGTTGATACGGCGCGTCAGCCCCTGAGTGAAGGGCGTACAACCTCGCAAATGTTGCGAGAATAGGAGCTCTGCAGCGACTCCAGCATTTTTTCAGGATCGAGAAGAAGCGCACCGGCGCGTGGCGCTGCGGCGTACTTTCATCGGGAGTGCAAACAAATGAAGGCTTGGCAGCTTAAGGGTTTCGGCCTTAAAAACCTCGTCCTCGGCGAAACGGAAACGCCCCAGCCCAAGACCGGCGAACTGTTGGTCAAGGTGGGCGCCGTCTCTTTGAACTTTCGCGACAAGGCGATCGCTGATGGCATTTACGAACCGCATTTGGTTCCGAAGGACCTTATTCCGGTCAGCGATGCCGCGGGTGCTGTTGTCGCCGTCGGTGAAGGCGTGACGCGCTTCAAGGTCGGCGATCGAGTGAACTCGCACCTCTACTCGCGCTGGCTCGATGGCCCTCCGGGACCGGACGAGCCTGCCTATTGCTTCGGCTCGCCGCTGCATGGCGGCTTGGCGGAGTACATGATCATTCACGAAGACAGTGCCGTTCGCGCGCCGGACTCGATGTCGGACGAGGAGGCATCGACGCTTCCGATTGCAGCACTGACCGCTTGGTACTCGCTTGTGGACTTCGGTCAGCTTCAGGCTGGTCAGAGTGTCCTAGTTCAGGGCACCGGCGGCGTATCGATTTTTGCAACTCAAATCGCTCACGCCATGGGCGCCAAAGTTATAGCGACGTCCAGCCGCGACGAAAATCTTGAGGCCGTTCTGAAGCTGGGTGCGTCGGAGGGCATCAACTACCGCAAGACACCGAAGTGGGAAGACGAGGTCTTAAAGCTCACCGACGGCAAGGGTGTGGATCTCCTCCTCGATGTGGCGGGTGGTGAAGGCCTCAACCAATCGATAGCGGCCACCAAAGCCGCCGGACGCATCGCCGTGATCGGCTTCTTGACCGGTCAAACGACACCATTGCAGCTTATGCCCGTGATCTTCCGTCAGACGACGTTGCGCGGGATCGCGGTAGCACCACGCTCGTCCTTCGACCGCATGAATCCTTTTCTCGACGAACACCATATCCGACCCGTGATCGATCATGTCTATCCCTTCGAGCAAGCTCGCGAAGCGTATGAGCACCTTGCACGCGGCGCCTTTGGGAAGGTCGTCATCAAGGTATCTTGATGCGAGCTTGTTCTTGCAGTTCGCACGACAGGTGCAGGGCGCGCAATAAGGCGGAGCGGCGAACCGACCGACAAACTCGAAAGAAAGCAGCGGGTGATCCCGGCCAAAGGAGGCAATGATGGAATACAGGACACTCGGGAATACGGGACTGCTGGTTTCCCAGCTTTGCCTCGGAACGATGACGTTCAGCGGTAGAAACGGTATCTACAAAAAGATCGGCAATGTTGATCAATCCGGCGCGGATGAACTGGTGAAAACAAGCCTCGACGCCGGCATAAACTTCTTCGACACTGCGGATGTCTATTCGGATGGCGAGAGCGAGGAGACGCTCGGCCAGTCGTTCCGGAACCTCGGCATCGCCCGCAAGGACTTCGTGCTGGCCACGAAGGCTTACAGTCGCATGGGTCAGGGGCGCAACGATGTCGGCGCTTCGCGAGGCCACATCATGGACGCGATCGATGCCAGCTTGCGTCGCCTCCAAACCGATCACATCGACCTGTACCAGATTCACGCGACAGACACGCTGACGCCGACCGAAGAGACGCTGCGTGCGCTCGACGACCTCGTCCGTCACGGCAAGGTTCGCTACATAGGTGTTTCCAATTGGCAGGCGTGGCGCATCGCCACCGCGCTCGGAATTTCGGCGCGCCTCAATCTCGCCCGCTTCGAGACGCTGCAGGCCTATTATTCGATCGCCGGGCGTGATCTGGAACGGGAACTCGTGCCGTTCCTCGACGCAGAAAAGATGGGACTGCTCGTCTGGAGCCCTCTCGCGGGCGGGCTTCTCTCAGGCAAGTTCAGCCGCGACAACCAGACGCCCGAGGATTCCCGCCGTTCGGAGTTCGATTTCCCGATCGTCAACAAGGAACGCGCCTGGAATGTCGTCGACGTGATGCGTCCGATCGCCGAAGCACACAATTGCAGCCCGGCGCGGATTGCACTTGCCTGGCTTTTGTCAAAACCCGTCGTGACATCAGTGATCGTCGGAGCCAAGCGGCTGAGCCAGCTCGAGGACAATATCGCGGCGATCGACATCACGCTGAGCCAGGAGGAGCTTCGCAAGCTCGATGCGGTCAGCGAACTGCCTCCGGAATATCCCGGCTGGATGCTTGCGACCCAGGGCGCCGACCGTCTGGGCCCTGTCGATCTGTGGAGCGACAAAACTGCCTCCTCCTAATCAAACGCGCTTGGATGCGAAGCGCGGCTGCCCGGACTCATCTTGCGTCACGAGCGCGATCCCTCGCTTCGTCGTCGACATGACGTTCTTGTGAGAGCAAGATAACGTCTAGAAAAGTGCGGTAGGCGAGTCATGACCCTGATCCCCAGCCTGGACGCCCATAAGCACCTCAAGGCCACCATGACCGCCTGCAGCTGGCGTTCTGGTTGGCGGTCCCTATTGCTTCGCGCGTACGATGATCCGTCAACTGTCGAAGAGTTCACGACACCTGCGACGGCCGACCATCTGTTGGTGTTGGTGACTGGAGGTTCTTGCGAGGTCGAGGCACGGTACAAAGGCGGCTGGAACAAGGCCAGCCACCGTGCAGGTTCGCTTGGCATGACAGCCCCAGGCCAGAAAGCTTCGTTGCGCTGGCACGGCCAAACTCGTCACCAGACCCTGCAGTTACATCTTCCTTCGGCCACGCTGAAGTCGGCGCTCGAAGACATATCGGGCCGGGACGCTAGCTCCTACGCGATGCCAAGTGACTTATCCATCCAGGATCCCCTCATTACCAATGTGATGATGGCTCTTGCGGATGCCATGGCGAATGGCGTGCCGGATCTTTATGCCGAAACGGCCGCCCAGTTTCTTGCGACGCACCTCGTCATGCGTGTCGCAGAGATTGGACCGCGCTCGAGCCCAAAGGACGAGCCGCAACGGCTGAAACGCGTCGAGGAATTGATGCGCGAGAACTTCAACGAAGAGCTCTCTCTCAATGCTATGGCGCAGGAAGCCGGGGTCAGTCGTTTCCACTTCCTGAGGCTGTTCAAGGAGACTTATGGCGAGACACCTTTCAGAAGGCTTACCCGATTGCGCATGGAAGAGGCGCAGCGGCGGTTACTCCAAGGCAAGCAATCCATCACCGACATCGCGTTGGCGTGTGGTTATAACAATCCCGCTCATTTCACGACGGCGTTTCGCCGGGTCGTTGGCACATCGCCACAGGACTTCCGAAGGCAATGCTGATCAGCCTAAAAAGCAATATCGCGATGACGTGAAGCAATATCGCGAATGCACGGATAGCGCGCGTGAGCCATAGTTCGTGTGCAAGGACCCACCCGCACCGATAAGCGCAAATAGATCGTCATCTGCACCGCTAGGCCAAATCTGAGTCAGAAGGAGACTCGGAAGAGAACCTACGCGCACGGCAAACTCAATAAAGAAAGCTTCGCACATGAATTCCGCAAAACCGAAGGTTGCGTTGGTGACGGGCGCGTCCCGTGGCATCGGAGCCGCGATCGCCGCGCGCCTCGCCAAAGATGGGTTCAACGTCGCCATCAATTTTGCCGGTAAATCCGCCGAGGCCGATGCGGTCGTGAAGAAGATCCAGGACGACGGAGGAAAGGCGATTGCGGTGCAGGCCGATGTCAGCGACTTCAAAGCTGTTGCCCAAATGTGGGACAATGTCCATGCGGCCCTCGGGGGCATTGATGTGCTGGTCAACAACGCCGGCATCATGCGCCTCGCGACGATTGCCGACGGTGACGACAAGCTCATCGATAGCCAACTCGCCATCAATCTCAAGGGCACATTGAACACGTTGCGCCTTGCAGCATCGAGGCTCAGCAATGGTGGCCGCATCATCAATCTTTCGTCCAGCGTCGTGGGCCTCAACATGCCGTCCTACGCCGTCTACACGGCAACGAAGGCCGGAGTTGAATCTCTTACGCGCGTTCTTTCCAAAGAACTTCGCGGCAAGAACATCACGGTCAATGCGGTGGCACCGGGACCCACGGCGACTGCGCTGTTTCTAGATGGCAAGTCCGAGGAGACGATCGACCATCTCGCAAAAATGAACCCGCTCGAGCGCCTCGGGACACCGGAAGATATTGCAGCCGCGGTTGCATTTCTTGCCGGTCCAGATGCCGGTTGGATCAATGGACAGGTGCTTCGTGCGAACGGCGGCATGATCTGATTTCTCCGCAGAAAAATAATGCAACGAAAGAAAGCCGGCCATGGGTAAGAGCAAAAAGATCGTCCTCGTCACAGGAGCATCGAGCGGCTTCGGACGCCTCAGCGCCGAAGCCTTGGCGAAGGCGGGCCACACCGTATACGCCTCGATGCGCGACATTGTCTCGCGAAACGCCGACAACGCCAGTCAAATGGTAAAATTGGCTAAGGACAGCGGCATTGATCTGCGTACCGTGGAAATCGACGTTCAAGATCAAGCGTCAGTCGACAGGGGCGTTGCTCAGGTTATCAAGGACGCGGGACATATCGATGTCCTGCTGCACAATGCGGGGCACATGGTTTTCGGTCCCGCAGAGGCTTTCACTCCCGAACAGTATGCCGAGCTATATGACGTCAATGTCCTGAGCACACAACGCGTCAATCGCGCGGTGCTTCCCCATCTCCGCCGCCAGAAGCAGGGCCTGCTTGTGTGGGTATCGTCGTCGAGTTCGGCGGGAGGCACACCCCCTTACCTTGCGCCTTATTTCGGTGCTAAAGCCGCGATGGACGCCATCGCTGTGCAATATGCGCGTGAGCTTAGCCGCTGGGGAATCGAAACGACGCTGATCGTGCCCGGCGCGTTCACCTCCGGCACCAATCACTTCGCGCACGCCGGGCGCCCCGCAGACGAAGCCGTTGTTCGGGAATACGAGGAAGGTCCTTTGCGAGGCTTCGGCGAACAAGTGCAAAAAGCCTTTGCGGAGATCGTGCCTCCGGACGCGGACGTCTCGGCTGTCGCCGATGCCATCGTCAATGTTGTTGACATGCCGTTCGGTAGGCGGCCCTTCCGCGTTCACATTGATCCGACCCAGGACGGCGCCGACGTCGGTTTTGCGGTGCTCGACCGCGTTCGTGCAGAAATGCTTTATCGCGTCGGCCTGTCCGATCTGCTGAAGCCAAAAAAACTCCTTTGAGGTGGCGCGACCATAATCGCATTGGCACTCCCCCTGCTCGGGATGATGCCGTAGGTCTTAATAAGAAAGCCTTATTTAGTAGGCGGTGCGGGTCACTCCCAGTCTATCTCGGATCGCTACCCGATGCCGGCTTTGAATTTATTTGCTGACGTCCAAACTTTGAGCGATGTCACGTCGTTGACGTTGGTCCGCGATGTCGGCTTACTCGGCATCGCTACATTCTCGACATGACCGGAACGTCCCAGAAGCTGCCATCCACGCCGCCTGGAAACCCTTCACAGTCGGCTGCAAAGACACTTCGCTCTCGGG
This sequence comes from Hyphomicrobium sp., assembly GCA_030148425.1. Taxonomy (GTDB): domain Bacteria; phylum Pseudomonadota; class Alphaproteobacteria; order Rhizobiales; family Hyphomicrobiaceae; genus Hyphomicrobium_B. The sequence goes on from JASBTM010000015.1 coordinate 107,034, forward strand.
TGGACAGCAGACATCAATTGGCCCTCCGCGTGGCCTAGCGTCGAAGCCCCTTGAAGCTAGGCTTTGGGGAATCCACAGATCAGAACCAGTCGGCGGTTCTGTCGACGTCATTCTGCTGGTATTGCCTGAACCGCATAATTTGGCTTTGTTCAGGAACCGGAGGAAATGGCAACGAAGACCTTCGAGATCCAGGTTCAGGACGATCACGTTGAGAAGGTTGCACGCACCAACAAGCCGATGCTGGCCTTGTCCGAGCTGATCTGGAACTCCCTCGACGCCGATGCCATGCGCGTCACCATTACTTTGGAGACCGACGCGCTCAATGGCCTGTCCGCCATCGAGGTCGACGACAACGGCCACGGAATTCCCCATGCCGATGTCGAGACACTGTTCAAGAAGCTCGGCGGCTCATGGAAGAAGGCACGGCGCTACACGATCGAACGACAGCGCATATTACATGGAAAAGAAGGAAAGGGACGTCTTCGAGCGTTCTCGCTCGGCCGCGTCGTCGACTGGACGATCCGTTACAAGGACGGCGACAAGCTCCTAGCTTATCCGGTCCGGATGGTCAAAGAGAAGCCCCGACACGGCGAGATCGACGATCCGACACCAGCGCCGAAACTCAATTCGTCCGGCGTCACTGTTCGCATCACGGAACTGGTCAGCAACTTCCGTTCACTCAGCAAGGAGGACGCCCCGGCTGATCTCGCCGCGATTTTTGCGCTCTACCTGCGGCAGCATCCCGGCATCGAGATTTCCATCAATGGCGGGTTGCTCGATCCGGCCGCGGTCGTCGACTTTTCAAAAAATTACCCACTCCCGGAAGTGAAGAGCAGCAGTGGCAAGGTTTATCCGGCGCAGCTCGAAGTGGTCGAATGGAAGGTTCGGACTCCGCGCAAGCTTTTCCTGTGCAGCGCCGACGGATTTCCCATCGACGAACAGGCACCGGGTGTCACCGCCCCGAGCTTCGAATTCTCTGCTTACCTCAAGTGCGACTACTTCACAGAGCTTCAGGACAGCAACGCCATCGACCTCGTTGGCATGGACCCGCAAGTGTCGGCCGTGCTCACAGCGGCCAAGGCCGCCTTGCGGGATCACTTCAGGCAGCGTTCAGCCGAACGCGCGACTGGCCTCGTCGCTGAATGGCTCGAGCAGAAAGTCTACCCGTTCGATGCGGCGCCAAAGGATGCGATCGAGGAAGCCGAACGCCAAGTCTTCGATCTGGTCGCGCTCAGCATTAATACTTATCTCCCGGACTTTGCGGAGACCGACCACAAGACGAAGCGCCTGCAACTCCGCTTGCTCCGTCAAGCCATCGAGCGCGGCGCCGACGACCTGAATACGATCCTTGTCGAGGTGCTTGATCTTCCAGCGGAGCGGCGCAAGGAGCTTGCTACACTTCTGAGCCGAACGACGCTGACAGCAGTAATCAACGCCTCCCGAATCATCGCAGATCGCCTAAACTTCCTGAAGGGCCTCGAAACACTGGTTTTCGACGACGAGTTCAGAGACCGTGTTCTGGAACGTACGCAACTCCATCGCATCGTGGCCGAGAACTCCTGGCTGTTCGGCGAACAGTATCATCTGTCTGTCGACGATCAATCACTCACTGAAGTGCTGAAGAAGCATATTGAATTGCAGCGCCGCGAAGTCTTGGTGGATGAACCCGTCGTGCGGGCAGACGGCCGCCGTGGCGTCGTGGACCTCATGTATTCGCGCAATACGTCGATATCAGGCTCGGCAGATCGCGAGCATCTCGTGGTCGAGTTGAAGCGTCCCAAGGTTCCGATCGATACCGACGCGACCAATCAGGTCGAAAGCTATGCCTTCGCCGTCGCCGACGACGAGCGCTTCCGCGATGTCAACGTGAAGTGGGTCTTTTGGGCTATCTCCACGAAGGTCGATGCCAACGTACAGCGTAAGACCAAGCAGAAGGACCGTCCTCCTGGCATGCTTCATCAGGACGACGGCCAGCGCATCACGATTTGGGTGAAGACCTGGGGTCAGATCATCAACGATGCCCGCGCCCGCCTGCAATTCATGGCCGACAAGCTCGCTATCGTGCCCGATCGGGACCAATCTCTGGCCTACCTCAGGGCGACCTATCCCAAGTACCTGTCGGAGCTTTTTTCCGATCAAGGCGCGGACGAAACCTGACGTAGCGGAGCAGAGCGCAACTTGGCCATCATTCGCAAACTTGAAATCCGTCACTTCCGGGGTATCGCCAGCCTCGACTGGTGTCCGAGCGAGGGCGTAAACTGTCTCGTCGGTCCCGGCGACAGCTGCAAGACGACGATCCTGGATGCGATCGACCTTTGCCTCGGGGCGCGCCGCAATCTTACCTTGAGCGACGCCGATTTTCATAGCCTCGATGTGAACACGCCGATCTCGATATCGGTCACCATCGGGCGCCTTGGAGACAGCCTGAAGAACCTCGAAACCTACGGCATGTACCTGCGCGGCTTCGATGGTAAATCGGGCATAATCCTCGACGAGCCGGACACCGGTCTCGAAACCGTTCTGACGCACCGGCTGTGCGTCGAAGCCGATCACGAGCCGTCTTGGGCGCTCTACTCGGACCGGGCCGCGCAACAGGATCAATCGCGAGGGCTAGTCTGGGCTGATCGATCGGCAATCGCGCCGACGCGGCTCGGTGCCTACGCGGATCACAATCTGAGTTGGGGACGTGCGTCGATCCTGAATAAAGTGTCCGACGAGACAATCGCCGCTTCCGCCGCACTAGCCGAATTGGCACGCAGTGCCCGAGATGCCTTCGGTCAGCAGGCCGAAGCAGGGTTGCCGAAGGCCCTTAAGGTCGTGCAGTCGACCGCAGCAAAGCTAGGCGTCCCCGTCGGCGACGCAGTCAAGGCAATGCTCGATGCCCAGTCGGTCTCCTTTTCTGGCGGCACCATTGCACTTCACGATGAGACAGGAGTTCCGCTCAAAGTCCTCGGACTCGGCTCGAAGCGCCTCCTGGTTGCAGGGTTGCAGCGCGCAGCTGCCAGTTCGTCTCCGATCGTTCTGGTCGACGAAATCGAGCACGGCCTGGAGCCCCATCGCATCATACGACTTTTGGGGGAACTCGGGGCGAAGGAAGCCAAGCCGCCGTTGCAGGTGTTCATGACCACCCACTCACCCGTCGCGGTGCGTGAGCTGGATGCTGCGCAGCTTCATCTCCTGCGAACTAGTGACACGGACCACTTCGCCTATCCGGCCGTGAGTGCAGGTGATGTGCAAGGGACCATTCGCATGTTTCCCGAGGCGCTGTTGGCGCGCTCTATCATCGTCTGCGAAGGCGCCACCGAGCATGGCCTGCTTCGCGGACTGGATCAGCATCGAGTCGTCAACGGCAAAATATCTTTCACGGCCCAGAATGCCGCAATTATCGACGGAGGCGGAGAGAACGTCTTCAAGCGCGCCCGTTCGTTCCAATTTCTCGGCTATCGAACCGCCGTGCTGCACGATAGCGACAAGATTCCGACGCCCGATATCAAGGCCGAGATCGAGGCGGCAGGCGCGCCGACATTTGCGTGGCGCCAAGGATGCGCCCTCGAAGAAGAACTATTTCTCGCGCTTCCCGAGCCGACTGCAATGAAGTTGTTGGAGTACGCTGTCGAGCGGCGCGGCGAGAAGGCGATCGACGATCAGATTCGCTCTGCATCAGGCGCCAAGCACACTCTGGCAAGCTGTCGCGCAAGTTTGACCGTCGAAGCACGCACGGTCTTGGGCAAGGCGTCGAAAGCCAAGACAAGCGGTTGGTACAAGACAGTCACGGACATGGAGGCTGTCGCCCGCGACATCGTCGGCCCCGGCGCCAAAGGGTCTGCTGCGTCGCTGACCAAGCCGATCAACGATCTGCTCGGGTGGATCGCCGATGGCGCCAAATGACATCGATCTGTTGACCGTCCAACGCGGACTCGTCATTGCTCCTGCCGGTTGCGGCAAGACGCAACTCATCGTAGAGGCGCTCAAGCGTCACGTCGAACCCAAGCCTATCCTCGTTCTCACGCACACGAACGCAGGCGTTGCGGCGCTCCGTAACCGCTTGGAAAAGGCGAAAATCCGGCCTTCTGCCTTTCGGCTCTCGACCATCGATGGGTTTGCCATCCGCCTCGTCGGTATGTTTCCGGGGCGCGCAGAAATCGATCTCGTCAAGCTTACCGTCGAACGGCCTCCCTATCCTGAAATACGGACCGCGGCGTGCAATGTCCTGAAGACGAACCGCATCTACGACGCCATTCGTGCCACCTATTCTCGACTACTCGTCGACGAGTACCAGGATTGCTCTTATTGGCAGCATGCCATCGTCTACTACCTGTCTCATGTGCTGCCGACCTGCGTTCTGGGTGACCAGTTGCAGGCCATCTTCGGCTTTGGTGACGATGCGCTCGCTGATTGGCAGGAGCATGTCGGTGGCCATTTTCCCGTCGCGGCAGAACTCACCACGCCGCACCGTTGGATCAATGCCGGCGCCGCTGAACTCGGACAGTGGGTGCTCGCGGCGCGCGGCAGTCTGCTCTCGGGACAAACCATTGATCTACGCCAGTCTCCGTCAACTGTGGAATGGGTGCAACTCGACGGCAGCAACGGTGATCGGCCGAAGCAGCTCAAGGCCGGTGCCACCAAGCCACACACGCCCGATGGCAACGTGCTGATCATCGGCGACAGTACCCAGCCGCGCAGCCAGCAGCTGTTTGCCAGCCAAATCCCGGGCGCTACTGTGGTCGAGGCCGTCGATCTGCGGGAACTGGTCAACTTCGCATCCCAGCTCGATCTAACCGCCGCAGATGCCGTGCATCGTGTAGCCCACTTTGCGGCGAGCTTGATGACCGGTACTTCGCCCGATGACCTGATCAAGCGATTGGCAACCATCACCTCCGGACGATCACGCAAGGACGTCACTGAACTTGAACAGTTGGCACTCGATTTCCAAGCGGCGCCCACATACGGCGGTGTTGCGGCGTTGTTCGCGGCGATCAACAATCAAGCGGGCGTGCGCGTCCATCGCCCGGCTGTGCTGCGGGCATGTTTTCGAGCTTTGAATGAATGCGCCAAGGCCGATGGGCCCGAGTTCCGGGAGGCTGCTGTCCGCGCCCGCGAGCAATATCGCATGGCGGGCCGGAGCCTTCCTAAGCGAGGCGTCGGCAGCACGCTTCTGCTCAAGGGATTGGAGGCCGAGGTGTGCGTCGTCATTCAGGGGGACAAGTTGAACGCCAAGAACTTATACGTCGCTCTGACACGTGGATCAAACAAGCTGATTGTCTGCTCGAAGAGCCCGGTCCTACCTGTCGTAACCTGAGGTGAGATTGCTGTGGGCCAGAGTCCGACGCGCCCTTCTTAGCCCGTCGCGTTGACCGGCCGACATCCTGATCGTGAGCATTCTGCCACCAACCGAAAGGACGGCTTAGCCTGGTGGGCTCAACTGGCTTGCTGCCCGCTCAGCGATGTCCGGATTCGGAGGTCGATCGACGGCACGCCACTCCCGCTCTTGAGGCCGAGCATTGTGCATCGCGGGAGTCAGCAAACTCGGCGTAGCAGAACAAATATCCTCGAAGCGGTCTGCGGTTTTCTCACCTGCGAAACAGCACCATCATTGCTTTCGATTCCAGCTCTCGATCACCGTGAACAATGCTGTTGATGCTGGCATTCTCGCTCGGCAGCTCAATCCCAGCTTTCCGCAGTTCATCGATGATCTCAGCTACCGGGCGGCCGGTGAGGGCGGCAACATTTGAGATGGGCGCCTGACTGATGGCCTTCATCGCAAGCACCGGGGGCGGCCCACCGTCGCTGCGCGAACCGGACAACGAGACGAATGAACCACCCAGGACGACCACGAATGCCCCAATGATCGCGCGGGCGATCCCGCTCGAAAGAAAGTAGCGGGTAAAAGGCTTCCAGTTGACGAAGACATGCAGGGCAACGCCGGTAATGAAGGCCCATCCAAGCCATTCGTGCCCCAACTTGTTGAGGCCGCTGTCGAGATGGAAGAACATCAACACGCCGGTGATGCTCATGAAGGCGAAGGCGCCGATGGTCAGCGGCGTCGCCAATTCGCGTAAAGTTTTCATTCGAGCCCCGTGTCTTAGGAGATTTTGACCGCGAGTTCCGTGCCCCGCTTGATTGGCAGGGTCATTGATATGAATCCATTTGCAGGGTCGCGAATGAACTCGAGGAAATCCGGCTCGGCGTTGTCGTTGAGAACATAGCCGCCAACCCTGATCTGCGGTGCCAGGATTTCGATCACCTCGCGAGCGAGCGATGGGCCTGTTGGTGCGGGCCAGCCGTCAATCAAGGCAAAGTCTACCGGACCACCGATGTCGCGAAGTGTCTGCCGCGCGTCTCCAACACGGATATCGACGAACTCCTTCAGGCCGGCCGCATCCAGATTGCGGTAGGCGGTCTCGGCTTTGGCTGGAACGAGCTCGGAGCCGATCACCTTGCCGCCGCCGTTGTCACGGATAGCAGCGGCGAAATAGATCGCCGACATGCCGACCGATGTCGCAAAGTCCACGACACGGCGCGCGCCCATCTGTCGGCAGAGCAAGTAGATAAGATCACCCTGGTCGGGGTGAATGGAGAAACCGTAGTCGGCGAAGTCTTCCGCTTTATGTCCTTGCTGTCCCCTTGGTCCTCCGCGCTGAGGAAAACGTCGGTTGCTATTCATCGTCTCGATGACGGAGCGGACTTTCGGATCGCGGATTGGCCCGAAGGGATTGATGACGGGGACGGGCGGACGGCCTTGCGCACTTGTTTCCTCCTTCTTCGCGCCGATCGCGCGCCACTCGATGGTCAGGGGTTCGCGGAAGGCGAAGCGAACAAGGTGCCGTTCGACGACATTCTGAAGTTCAGGCATCCGATCCGCATCCGGGGCCGAAAGCAAAATCCGCAAGACGACCTCATCGGAGGCATCGAGCGCGCATCTGCCCATCGGGAAGTCGATCTCGCCGGCGCGGGCATCGAACTTGACAGGGAGCTTGTGCGCGAAATGCTTGCAGAGCTGCTGGAGATAGCGTGAGGCGTTGGGCGTTGCGATTTCCGCAACGCTTTGGCTGTGCAACGATGTTTGGTCATTCATCAGGTGCGCTCCACGGCTTGCGCTGCCGCATCGAGCGCGGCGGCAATGGCATCGGCTGCAGTTTGATCGATGGCTCCGCGCCTCATCCGAAGCCGCATCGCAAGCTTCAGGTTCTCCATCGCGCGAATGACCGGAGCTGGAGCCGAGAATGGACCCTCTGAAGCCGCCTCGCCTGCGCGAGCGCCAAGCTCGTCGATCGCAGCGCGGTTTGCTTTGAGAAACGCTTCACCTTCCGGGGTGATGCGGTAGCGCTTGCGGCCGCCGTCTTCTGCTTCAACATGGGCGTAGCCCATGTCGTCGAGCCACGACAGCGTCGGGTAAACCACACCCGGGCTCGGGCTGTAACTGCCGCCGAACTGCTCTTCGATAGCTTTGATGAGTTCGTAACCGTGGCTCGGCTGCTTCTCGATGCTCGCGAGAAGCAAGAGCCGAAGCTCGCCGTAGTCCAGCATCCGGCCCCGTCGACCACCGCGATGGCGATGATGTCTGCCGTGATGCTCATGATGATGGAGTGGATGATCGCTCGATGGATTGTCGGAGGATCCAAAATGACGGCCTCTGCCGTCCCTGTGTCTGTCTTTCATGAAGCTGATATAAATCTCGATATATCTAATTTCAAGACCTATCGAGATGTGTATCTCAGCTGAAAGTTAAGTGGCTGAAATTGAATATTATTTATCACCGTAAGCGGGAGAGATGTGCGCCTCCAGAAAGCTCAGCTGACTAAGTTGATCGGACCAAAGCGGATTGAGTAGGCCCGTTTGCTTCAACTTGTTGGCGGTCAATTCCACTGGCTGGGAGCCTTCAAGAATAGCTGCGGTGATGCGCGGCGCGAGAAAGCTCAAGCGGAACACTCTGGTGAAGTATGACCGCGTGACACCGGCGACTTCGGCTAGTTCTGACAGAGACATGTCTGTATTCCGCGCGACCATATCGTGAAAGCTCTGGGCCTGTCCTAACAGCCGCACGAGACTGCGATCTGGGTCGCGACGCTCCTCGGCTCCTTCAATCAATAGCCGCGTCTCCATACCGGTTCGTCGCACGCGCGCGGGAATAGAGAGAATAGTGACCGGACTCGCCGACGGCTCGAGTGGTCGCGAGAGGTCGAGATCGGGCGCCGTGATTTGCTGTAGCCTAGAGGGTCGGGTCGCGACTTCTACGCTGTCCGGCATCACGTCGATTCGTGCGACGAGCGCGTGAATCACAACGCGCTTCTGTGCGAAAGGTAAGGTCGGCCAATGCTGCTCGAGGTCTGCAGCATGCTCGATCAATGCTTTCCGTGCAGCGACGGATGAAGATCCGGCGGCATCGACGAGCGCTGTCTGATCCCTCAGAAGGCCTTGGATCCGCTTTTCAACCAGAGCTTCAAGATCGGCCGCCGGAACACGAGTGCCCGTGTCGGTTATCCTTGGGCGTCCGCGTTTGATCAGCGATTGGCTGATATAGTAGCGATAGCGAACGCCCTTCTTGTTGGCATGCGTCGGTACCATCCGCTGCCCATTGCTATCGTAGGCGAGGCCAGCGAGGAGGCTCGGCGCTGTCGCCGTCGACTGTGTTGCCCTCTCGATACGGTTTTTGGTCAGCGCATCTTGCACTTCGTTCCAGAGATCCTCTTCGATGATCGCGTCATGCAGGCCAGGATGCACGGCTCCTTTGTGGACGATCTGGCCCCGGTAGATGTGGTTCTGCAGCATCAGATAGAGCGCACCACGTGCCATCGGCAGGCCACCGCGTCGGGTGCCGTTGGTGCAGATACGGATTTTGCTGATGATGCCTGAGGCGTAGAGGTCTTCTTTGAGGGCACGCACCGACTTGAGCGCCGCATAGCGCCGGAAGATATGGCGCACGGTATCGGCCTCTTCAGAATTGATGAAAAGCTTGCGATCTTTCGCATCGTAGCCGAGCGGTGTCATGCCACCCATCCACATGCCTTTGGCCTTGGACGCAGCGATCTTGTCGCGAATGCGCTCACCTGTTACCTCGCGCTCGAACTGGGCAAACGAGAGCAGCATATTGAGGGTCAATCGACCCATTGATGTGGTCGTGTTGAATTGCTGGGTGACGGACACGAACGACACGTTCTTGGCATCGAAGGCGTCGACAATCTTGGCAAAGTCAGCAAGCGAGCGTGTCAGACGATCGACCTTATAGACGACGACCGTATCGACCCGACCAGCTTCGATGTCCGCCAAGAGACGGCGTAGTGCCGGCCGCTCGATATTGCCGCCGGAAAAGCCACCGTCATCGTACATCGTTGGTAGCGCAACCCAGCCGACGGATTTCTGACTCTTGATATAGGCTTCGCAGGCCTCCCGTTGAGCATCGAGCGAATTGAAGTCCTGCTCGAGACCCTCTTCGGAGGATTTACGGGTGTAGATCGCGCAGCGATTGCTCTTGACCGTAGCAGGGGAGCTTCGGCTACGCATCGATGTCTCCGTCTCGCTTAGCAGCGGTTCTGAGACCAAAGAAGCGAGGACCGGACCAGCGGGCGCCAGTGATCTCGCGGGCAATGACCGATAGGGATTTCCAAGTCTTTCCGCGCCAAACGAAACCTTTCTCAATGACAAGGACTTCGTGGGATTCGCCCGCCCACTCTCGGAGCAGGCGGGCTCCTGGTTTCAGGGTTGCCGTGCGCTTTTGTGTGAGATCGGATTTCGGCGTAAGTGTGCGCGCCAGTTCATCGAGACGGCGCCGAGTGGCGCTATTCACGCCACCGCTTAGTTGCGCCTGTAGCTTCCAGGCGATGCCGAGCTCCAAATGATCGCGGGCGAATTTTTTCGGGGCGCGATAGCGAAAGAGCCGGCTCCACATCGTGTGGAGTTCAGCGTAGCCCAAATCTTTTAACGCAGCGATCTCTTGTGCGAGGTCGTTCTGCTTTGCGCTCCGTTTTGCTTTGGCGGATGCGGTCGTGGACGCGATGACGGCGGCACGAGGTGCTGCTGTCATCGCGTTTCCCGCCAAGGAGGCGGCTTTGGTTGCGGTCATGACGTTAGCGACCGCGCCGGGTCTCGATCCGGTACCGGCGTGATTGGCTGTCGGCTTTCGATGAAGCGAGTGTCAAGCCGAGTTTCTTTTTGACGGTTCCGGCGAAGAAGCCGCGCACGCTGTGTTGCTGCCAATTCGTCGCTTTCATGATCTCTTCGATGCTCGCGCCGTCGTGTTGGCGCAGAAGTGCCAACACGCGCTCCTGTTTTGTCGTTTGCGGACCAGTTTCTACGGTGCTGGGCTTCTTGGAAGCGGTTCGATTTTTCGAAGTCCTGGTCGAGGGACCTGAGGCCGCTTTGGCTTCACGGGTGGCTTTTTGAATGGTGCGCGGGGACTTTGGTGCAGTCTCGACAGTGGGGGAAGACATAATTAGGGCTCCGGGTTTCACGGCGCTAGAATTGGCGCCCGCACTACCGAAGGCCCCGTAGATTGCGGGGTTTGCCTGTGTGTTCCCACCGCGCGTCGCGGCCACATCATCTATCCAGGATAGCAATGCGTGCTTTCGAGACGAAGTCCAGTCGTTCTCAGCCGAAAATCTTCAAGGGCGAATTCGAGGTTAAAGGCGAATTGGCTGTGTCGAAATTCGAGAAGTCGGGCGAGAGGGGTCCTCTTAACAGTCATTGACCCGCTGAGAAATGAGAGGTGCCAGGTTGCATCTTGAGGTTCGGCGGCCAGGGCGATATCACGATCAGGCTTCAGCTTGGTTGGCAGCAAAATGATTTCGCGCATCTCGCTTATATCCAAGTCGTGGCACCAAGCGCACGTTACGATACGGGATTCAACCCCAACATCGGATTGAACAGACCCGGAATTGATACCGGTTGGGCATGTTCCTGGACGGAGAAGACTTCAAAACTTCAGTTCAACGGCACGTTCGGCATAACTTTCAACTTCGAGAACGATGCAACGGACTACGACAGCGGCACCGATTTCCATTTCGAGTGGGCGGTCGGTCGCGAGATTATTCCCGGACTAGTCGCATCGGTCGCTCGTGTCCGCCATCGCAATGGATCGGCGTTTCTGTGCCGATAATTGTCGATGAGCAGACCTGCAGCATCGCGCAAGCTCTATTTCAACGCCAAAACCCGAAATGTGTATCCTCTCCCCCGGGGGAGCTTCGACGGGTCGACGCTGTTGACCTGCGTTGTACGCTGCGGACAGAACTCTTGCACTGGCAGTTGGTTAGTTGCGGAACTGCCGCAGTGGAATTTGAGACATAGGGCGTTGTCGTGAAACCGTAATGCTCTCTCTTTACCATCAACCGGAGCATCAGTTCTTGACGAGCGCGGATGGCGTCGTTGGACCTGACAGCAGGTAGATCGTGGCGCTTTGAGGTTGAATCCCCTCCCGATCTGCGTGGCGGGGATACTAATGCTTAAAGCGATCGTTTCGAAGTTCAATCCTGAATGGGGTAAGTACGTTATCGCGGCATCTGCCTTGCGCCGATTTGTGTCCCGCTCGGTTTCATTTGCGCTGGCCACAGGCGTCGTTATGGGGTCCTTGTCCACGTCAGCCCAAACGCGGACCAATGCACCAATCGAATTTGACATTCCTTCCCAATCTTTGAACAGTGCGCTGGATCGATACAGCGATGCAACTGGACGTCAGGGTCTCTATGACGCAAGTCTGACACGCGATCGCCTATCTGGCGTCGTCCGAGGAACAGTTACGCCCGATAAGGGACTCAGAATGCTCTTGGCCGGCACGGGGCTGGCAGTCGAGTTTATTGATGAGACCACGTTTGTGCTGGTTCCGGCATCTGTGATGGCCGCTCAACCCGCTGACGGACAGCGGCAATCCGGTGAAGATCAGCGCTATTTTGGGCTTATACAGGCAAGCCTACTCAACTCGTTCTGCAGGTCCCGACGTGCTCGACCTGCTCATTATCGCTTCGTGGCGTTGATTTGGATAGATCCCGACGGTGTAATTCGGAGAGCACAACGCATCGGCTCTACCGGTGCGCTCGATATGGACCAGCGGATCGAAGCGGCTTTACGGGGTGTGGGCGTGAGCGAGCCTCCTCCTGCCGGGTTTGCTCAACCGGTTCTAATGTTGATTGTGCCAGAGACCACTCAAGTAACAGGCTGCAATGAGATGTTGACGAACCATCGGTCCGGCCAGGTGGCCCGATGACTGATGGGTTGTTCGCCCTTCGCCACCTGTTTCTTGATCGTTACGATGACATCAAGGCTCGGTTGACGCGACGCCTCGGTAGCGCGGATCTTGCGGACGATGCCATGCAGGATACGTGGTTGAGGCTCACTCGCATGCAGCTGATCGGAGCTGTTCAAAGTCCGCGAAGCTACCTCTTCAGAATAGCCCTAAACGTCGCGGAAGACCGTCGCTTGACGGAGCAGAGGCGCCGAGTTTTGCCCGTTGAAATCGAAAGTCTGCTGCATCTGCCCGATAGTGCGCCAACGCCTGAGCAGACTGCAATTGCACGCTCTGACCTTGAGGCGTTCAAATCTATAGTAGATGAACTTCCGTCGCGACGGCGGGCGATCTTTCTGGCTGCGCGGTTCGGCAATGTTCCTCGTCAGGAGATTGCCGACCGAATGGGTATATCTTTACGCCTCGTCGCCAAAGAGCTGCAATTAGCCATCGAGCATTGTGTTGTGCGCTATAAGGAATTGGAAGACTGATCGTGCGCTCCGAGCGGTCGTGAGTCGTCTAAGTAATAAGAATTCCATAGGGCCGCCAATCTATTCGAGGGCGGAACGTAAAGGCAAAATGACGAAGGACCACCCAGAGCTAAGCCAGATTGAACAGGAAGCGGTTACCTGGGTGCGAAAGCTCGTTTCCGGGGAGATTGAGCCCGACGAAGTAACTGCGTTGAATCTCTGGCGGGCGCGTAGCCCTGAGCATGAAGCCTCCTTCATTGCGACCAAGCGCGTGTGGCAAAAAGTAGGTACGGTAGGGCTCGCGGCGTTCGGGGTTGGCCAGGATTTCAGCGGCGAACTCGACGCGTTCGGCCAGCGCAAGATCATGAGTAGGCGTGCGATGATGTGCGGCGGCGCTGCGATGATCGCCGCAGTGTCCGTTTACGCTGCATCCGATCCGCCTTACAAGCTTTGGCCGTCCCTCGCGGAATTGATGGCCGACTACCGCACGGCCACGGGCGAACAGCGCAATATAACGTTCGCTGATGAGGTTGCCATTTGTCTGAATACGCAGACCAGTCTCGCCATTCGGCCTGCAAAGGACGTGGAGGATCGTGTCGAACTAATTTCCGGTGAGGCCTCGTTTGCAATGGACAGGCGCAGGATACGGACATTTGCGGTGCTGGTGGCGGAAGGCAAATCCGTTGCCGAATCCGGCCGATTCGATGTGCGTTATACGCGGAATGAAACACACTCGCCGGTCAGTGTAACCTGTTTTGAGGGCACCGTACGGATTGAGTGCGGCGCCAAGGTTGTGAACCTGCGGCCTGGACAGCGTGTTCACTACGACCGTGTTGGCTTCGGCCAAATTTCCACTGTCGACTCGCAATCGGCATCTGATTGGCAGCGGGGTATCGTAGAATTTCACGACACTTCACTGACAGATGCTGTCGAGGAGATCAATCGCTATCGGCCTGGACGCATCATTCTCATGAACGATGCGTTGAGTCAGAAGCAGATCAGTGGTCGCTTTCACATCGATCAGATGAACCAAATTCTAGAGCAGTTGCAGCGCGCATTTAGTGCGAAGTTGCAACGACTTCCGGGCGACATCGTGCTCTTAGGTTGAGATGCGTTCGACAGTTCCCCAAAAATATTTCTTCAAAGTGTGCACGTTCGGTCCTCGGGATTCGGTCTTAGCGGTAACCTGAGACAGTAAGCTTTCAGCTTCTGGCTCGGACGCACGCCGTCGTTTCTAGGAGCCGCCTGATGTCCGTTCGCCTACCTTTGTCCACTCCCGTCTTTAAGCAACGGAGTGCCCGGTCTATGGCGGTGCTGATTGCGGGTATAAGCGCATCTGCTTCATTGGCAGCACTTTCAGCCCACGCCGGAGGCGTGAACATCCTAAGCGGGAAGGGTGGCGGCGGGGCGGCTCCAGCGGCGGCGGCGTCTCAGGCAGCGGCGCAACAGGGTGCGGCGGCGGCACAGCAGGCCGCGCAGCAGTCGGTCAATGCGCTGACGAAAGCGAGCCAAGCGATCCAGGCGATGCGCGCGGCGCAGTCGGCGGCGCGAAGCTTGGCGATTCAGGCCCCGACCAACGTCACGAACGGCTTGTCGCCTGGCGGTCTCGTGGTCGATCCGCGCGTCGGCACCGATCCGAGTCTTTGGGTCAATGCCAGCAAGCCGACGCAGCAGGTGACGAACGGCCAGGTGACCGTCACCATCGAGCAG
>JASBTM010000006.1 GCA_030148425.1 Hyphomicrobium sp.
CATCCTATCGACGCCGACGTCGGTGTTCGAAGGTGACATTCTCGCCAGCGTCATCCAGGGCGAACGCCAGATTGCTGCGCGGCCCACCGGCATCACCGACGGTTACAAGGCGACGCAGAACACGGCCGTGCTGGCTGGGCAACTCGTCGTCGGCAAGTACGGCGCGCTCGGCTATGCCGGGGGCTACAACAGCGACATCAAGATCGGCAACGTCGCAACCATCACCGCCAGCATGAACGCATCGACGGCGCTAGCTTCAGATCGCGCCAACACCGTCTATCTCGATGCCGGCCATCTCTCGGAGCAGAACCTCGGCGGCCTCGACCTCACGAGCACGAACGAGATCTCAGTCGATGCGCCGCTGACGCTCGCCAACGGGGCGCAGATCAACCTTGCCGCGCCGAACGTCGCCATCAATGCCAACGTCACGGCGCATGGCGGCACGATGGCGGTCAGCAACTATATCAACGTGCTGCAGGAGCAAGGCCAGCTGCCGCAGGGGCTGACGCTGCTCGATGCCCAAGGCAATGCCGGGATCGGCATCGGCAATACCGCCAATATCGATCTCACGGGCCTGTGGACGAATGCCACCGGCGATCCATCGCAGACGCGTCTCGCCTATCTCGACGGCGGCACGCTCACCGCCACGACGACGGGCGGCATCGACTTCGAAGCGGGCAGCGTCATCGACGTCTCCTCGGGCGGCGCCATTCTTGCCACCGGCAAGACGCAGGGCGGCAAGGGCGGCAGCATCAGCCTGATCGCCAACGATTACCAGTACGCGACGAACTTCTTCACGTCCGCGCGCAATGCGCCGTTGACGTTCGACGGCACGGTGCGCGGCTATGGCTTCAACGGCGGCGGCACGCTGACGCTGCAGGGCGCGCAGCAGATGGTGATCGGCGATGCAGCGCCTGCTGGCGCGCTGCGTCTCGATCCGTCGCTGTTTGCTTCGGGCTTTACGAGCTACGACCTCACCTCGGCCAACGGCATGACGATTGCCGACGGCACGACGCTGGCGCCGACGGTGCCGGTCTATCGCTTCTCGGATGCGAGCTATCGCGCGCCGAGCGGCACGCGGACAGCCGATGCCGCCGAGCTGTGGACGCCGCCGCTGTCGCTGGTCGATCCGCTGAAAAGCACCCTTACGCAACGGCCGGGAGCCGACCTGACGCTCGTTTCGACGCGCGGCGGCTTCACGCTCGGCAACAACGCCGCGGTTGCCGTCGATCCCGGCCATGCCGTCAACATCTATGCTTACGGCCAGACCACGATCGATGGCGACATCTCGGCGCGTGGCGGCAAGATCCTCGTTGCCGGCGCGACGGAGTTCGGCAACCAGCAGCGGCGCACGCTGGGCGGCACCGGCCAGTTCTCGCTGACGCACTCGATCTGGATCGGCGATGGCGTGACGCTCGATGTCTCGGGCTATGCCGACACGGCGACGGATCTGCAGGGTCATGCCTTCGGCTCGGTCTCGGACGGCGGCACGATCGCGCTCGGCGGCGATAACGGCACCGCCAGCGATGCGTTCGTGATCGTGCGTCCCGGTGCAGTACTCGAAGCCTCCGGCGCTGCGGCGACGATCGATGTGCTCGACGGCAACCGCTATACGCCGACCTTCGTTGCCAGCGACGGCGGCTCGATCGCGCTCAACTCCAACAGCGGTATCTACGTCGACGGAACCATGCATGCGGCAGCCGGCGGTGCAGGAGCGTGGGGCGGTACGCTGAGTATGAATCTGGTGAGTCGGATTTATTCTCCGACGCCCTTGAATTCACAATCACCGGATTCCATCGGGCCGATTCCGGACGCGCTGCGCAAGTTGCACAACATCGCCATCACTCAGCAGCGCGAGGCGAGCGGTCTCAGCAATAGTGCACAACCCGGGCAGGCTGATGCGGGTCTTGTGATTGGCAACGCCTCGATCAGCGCCGACCAGATTGCACAAGGCGGCTTTGGATCACTGGCCCTCAAGACCTCTGACATGTTCGTCTTCAAAGGCGATCTCAATTTGTCTTTACCGCGCAGCCTGACGCTGTCGGGCGGCCTTCTTGTGGTCGACGATGCAACGCCGGACATCGCCGTCGCGCTTGCCGCGCCTTATGTGAAAATCAACGGCTTCCTTGAGCAAGGTGCAAAGGATGGATTTTACTACGCCAGCCTTTTCGGCGTTCTTGCCAGCAATAAACCTAGCCCGAGCAGCTTCTCGCTCACCGCTGATCTGCTCGACATCATGGGTGGCCTACGTTTCGGTGCCTCTGGCAATCAGGGCAGCGGGTATGTGAACTGGGGTCTAAGTTCTTCAGACCACGTCCTCAATCCGACTAACATCATCGACAAAGCCGGCTTTGCGCAGGTCAGTCTGACCAGCCGCGGTGATATCCGGCTTGGGAACGCACGTACGAGCACGGGTACCGATACACTCGAAGGGTTTATCAAGACCGGTGGCGATCTTACTTTGACGGCTGCACAGATCTACCCGATGAGCGGAGCTGCCGTGACCCTTTACGCGGGACTTGTTTCGCCGTTGAGCGGGCGCGGGACATCTACGTCGACGGATTCTTTCGATACCACGACGCCCTGGGCGATCACGATTCGCCGTAGCTCTGATGACGTGCCGCAAACGCCAGCCTCGGTGTTTGGAAGTATTACCCTGACTGCACCGGTAATTGATCAAGGCGGTGTGGTCCGCGCGCCGCTTGGCGCCGTCAACTTTTACGGGGGCTTTGGAACCACCAGCGCGGTCACCTTCCGTGCTGGCAGCATCACGTCGGCGAGCGCAAACGGCCTGACCATGCCGTTTGGAGGCACCTCCGACGGCGTCAGCTATGATGGCGGTGGTACGCTGATCAATCTCGCAACAATGTTGAACGGCGACGCTGTCGTCGCCGGCGTCTCGGTGGCTGGGAACTCTATCGTTGCGGAACCCGGTTCGCTGCTCGACGTGTCCGGTGGTGGCACGCTTACTGGCGCCGGCTTCGTCTCCGGCCGCGGCGGTTCGGTCGATACGCTGAAGACACCGCTGATCAACTCGAATCCGGTTTATGCTTCGATCAGTGGTAAGAGCGATCAAGTCTATGCGATCGTTCCCGGCTACGCTTCGTCCTATGCGCCGGTAATCGCAACCAACGGCGCTGGCGATCCCGCAATCGGCCAGCAGATCACGATCGCCAAGGGCGTCGCGGGTCTTCCCGCCGGGACATATACACTGCTGCCCTCGAGCTACGCGTTGCTGCCCGGTGCGTTCCGAGTCGAATTGGGTAAGACCGGCCCTACGCTCGTGTCGCCGGTCGCCATGCCGAACGGCTCTATGGTCGCTTCGGGATATCTCGGTGTTTCGAACACCGGCATCGCCGATGCTCTGCCGACGCAAATCGTGCTCTCGGGTGGCAAGGCCGTACGCAGTTACTCGCAATATAACGAGACCAGTTACGCTGATTTCGCGCGCAGCCAGGCAGCACTGTTCGGCAACGTGCGGCCACGGCTGCCGGCCGATGGCGGCGTCCTGCAGATCGGCATCGGCGCGTCGGATGGAGTGACGCAATCGGTGAAATTCGCCGGCACCGCGAAGTTCGATCCGGTCAATGACGGCATCGCCGGCAGCTTGCTGGTTACTTCGTCCGCGTATAACGGCATCATCGATATTACCGCGCCGGGCGCCGCACCGATCATTGGCCACGCCACCATCTCTGCAGACGATCTGAACGCGTTTCACGCCGCGTCTCTGTTTCTTGGCGGCGGGTTCATCTATACCGCGCCGGGCACCACCTCGGGCGGGGTTGAGGTTAGCGGCGTCACGCTGACCCCGAGAATTGTCGGCATCGATTCGGCGATCAACTTGCTAGATGGCGCACAACTGCAGGCGGGGCAGGTTTTCCTCATCGGGAACTCGATCACCGTGGCAAGCGGTGCTGCGATCGACACGCGCGGTCAGAGCAACGCCGGGATCAATTCCGGCCTTGGCTATGCGTTCCGCGGCGGAAACTTCCTTGCAGTTACCAATGGGCGACTGAACTTCCTTCCGCCAACGGGAACCGTAAGCAATAGCATGACCATCGCTAGCGGTGCTTCTCTGCTGACCGAAGGCGGTATCGTGATCGGCGCGTCGGGCTCGCTCGCCATGGGCGACGTAAATTTCGGAGCGCGCTATCTCGCCGTCGCGCTGAATACGATCAATGCCGGCGACCCGGCAGCGCTGTCGGCCGCGCAGGCCGCAGGTGTGCTGCCGACCGGATGGACGCTCAGCCAGGCCGCGCTCGATCGGCTGCTGCGGCCGTCCTCGACTGCTGGCGTTCCAGCGCTCGAGCAGCTCAAGCTGACCGTGGGTGGTTCGATTAATATGTTCGGCAACGTCACCCTCGATGCGCGCAGCCAGTCGGATGATGGCGTTGAATTCGTGCTCAACACACCCGCCATCTATGGGCTCGGCACATCGGCGGATACGGCCGCCATCGTCGCCGATCGTCTGGTTTGGAACGGCATCCGCACCGGCTACTTCAATGGCACGCCGCATTACGGGGTGCAGCCGCCCGCAGCCATTACTCCCAATGGCGCGGGCACAGGCGCCGGCAATCTCGTTTTGCAGGCACAGGACATTACCTTTGGCTATGACAAGGACAGCCGCCAGACCGATGGCGTCACGCTGGATCGCATCGCGGTCGGCTTTGCCAATGTCGCGGTCAACGCTACGAGCCGGATCACCGGCAATAGCGACGGCACACTGTCAGTCGGCCTTAGCAAGGATTCGTCCGGCAAACTGATCGGGAGCAATCTCACCCTGACGACGCCTTTGATTACTGCCGAGGCCGGTTCGACGATCGACTATAAGGCCGGTGGTACCATCCGCGTCGTGACGCCCTCTGGTGTCGCGCCGTCCGAAACATCGGTCGTTGCCGACCAGGGGGGCACCTTATCGTTCAACGGCGATAGCGTGTTCGTCGATACGGCCTTCGCGCTGCCAAGCGGAAAGCTGACGCTCACCGCTACGAACGACATCGTACTCGGCGGCAATGCACGGGTTGATCTCGCCGGCCGCAAAATAGCGTTCTACGACGTCAACAAATATGGCTGGGGCGGCGATTTGGTGATGCAGAGCGCCAATGGCAGCATCAAGCAGACGGCTGGATCGCTGATCGACGTGTCCGCAACCTACAACCAAGCCGGCTCGATCGCTGCCGTCGCCGATGATGGCTCTATCGCGTTGAATGGCACGCTGCGCGGCAGCGCCATCGATGAGGCGCAGAGCGGAACGATCGCACTGCGCGCTGCGAATCTGGGCGATTTCTCCGCGCTAAATACGATGCTGAACCAGACCGGCTTCTTCGCCAGCCGCGCCTTTGTGCTCAAACAGGGCGACCTCGTGGTTGGCGACGGCGTGCGCGCGCATGCGGTTTCGATCTCCGTCGATAATGGCAGCCTCGCCATCAACGGCACCATCGACGCGTCTGGCCAAAAGCCTGGCAGCATCCGGCTCGCGGCGCGCGACGATCTCACGCTAGCTTCTACGGCTGTCCTCGATACGCACAGCACGGTTCTGCAGACTGACAGCCACGGCGCGCCGATCGAGGCCAACAACACCGCGCATGTCGATCTGACGTCGTCGCAGGGTTGGGTTAATCTCAACGCCGACGCAACCATCGACATTCGCTCTGCGGATGGCGTCGCGCGCGGCAAGCTCGAGATAAACGCGCAGCGTCTTGGTTCAGGTAGCAGCGCCACAGGTTCCGACGCGCCGGACAACGCGACCGGCAACGACATCGCGATCTCGGCTGCGGGGCCGCTCAATATCCGTGGCGCGGCGAGCATCGCGCTCAACGGCTTCGCCACCTACACCAACGCTCCCGCTGATCCCGACGACGCCAATGGCCAGATCGTCAATCAGGACTGGCTAGATCTGATCCATCAGGACTCGACTGCTTTTTACGATGGCGCACTTGCCAACTCGGACCTGCAAAACCGCATCGCAGGGCTGAAGGCCTACGGCAATGCCTTCCATATGCGCCCCGGTGTTACGATTGCCAGCAAGACTCCCGACGGCAATCTCACCAGCAAGGGCGATCTCGACTTCTCGAACTATCGCTATGGCACGGGCGCCGACACGCTCAACCACACCGGTGCGGGTGAAGTGGGTATCGTCAACTTCCGCGCAGGCGGCACGCTCACGGTCAAGGGCAGCATCAATGATGGCTTCACGCCGCCGCCGGTCTCGCCCGATGCCTTGACCACGTTGTTTTCGGGAACACTAGGCTCGGACTATACGGTAACGACAGCCGGTGTGACGCTGGGTGCAGGTTGGATTATTGGCGGAACCTTCGACGACTCGGCTCCTGCCTTTACGCTCCCTGTTCCACTATCCTTGGGCGAGAATCCAGTTCTTCTCTTTGAGGCCACGGAGAATCACCCTCTTCCCATCGACATTCCGATTGCATCTGATTTCACGATCCCGTGGAATCTCACGCTGCTAGGCGGGGACATTCGTGCTGCCGACGGCCACGTATTGTACCAAGCCGGAACTCCGCTCTCCGGCGGCACGGTCATTCCCGCGGGCAGCGTACTCGGTGCGGGAATTCACGACATCGGCTTGGCGGTGGGAGTTTTGCCGGCGCTGACGGAGTGGCCGGCCAATACCGACCTGACGCTGTTGCTCGGTAACACGGTCACGCAGTCCACCACATTGCCTGTGGGCACCGTTTTGCCGTACTACATATCGCTCACCGATATCACCTTGACTGGACCGGGCGACCGCAAGGTCTGGGCGACCTCCGCGATGCAGACGCCCGGCGCGCAGTCGTGGTCGATGCGGTTGGTCGGTGGTGCCGATCTCACTGGGGCTGACGCGCGCGCGTTGCAAGCCACGACGCGGCTTGCAACCGGCACCGGCAACGTCGTTCTGAGCGATCCCTTCACAGTCAACCTGCTCGGCTCGGGAACGTCGAGCGCCGGCGTCAGCGTGGTGCGCACCGGCACCGGCAATCTGGAAATTCTCGCCGGCGGAAGCTACCGGCAGGACTCGCCATACGGCGTCTACACGGCGGGCACAGCGATCGCTGTCGATGACGCCTATAACGTGGGTCGGGCACTCGCTTCGGATGGCACCGTGCTTGGTAGCATTTCCAATCCGAACAATGCCGCCTACGAGGACACGCTGAATCCGCAGCGCATATACTACACCGAGAACGGCGGCGATTTCCTGCTGATGGCCCAAGGCAACATCGGAGGTAATCTGAAAGGGAGCACCGCGAACGGAGAAGAGTCGGCTAATATCGGTAACTGGCTTCTTCGTCAGGGCGGCGACGGCCAAGCCACCGGGTGGGGCATCAATTTCGGCAGCTACGTCGGCAATATTGACGCGGGCGGACCGCATCTCGACCTCGATGCCTTCTCCGGCATGGGCGCGCTCGGTGGCGGCAATGTCACCTTGAAGGCTGGCGGCGATATCGGCGATGGCGGACAGGGCGTTGTGGTGGCAATCGGCGGCAGCGGCCGGGTGACGACGGATGGCAAGCTGATCCAGACCGGCGGCGGCACGCTGTCAGTCGTGGCTGGCGGTAACGTCGGCACCGGCGGCAATCAGTTTGTCAACCTGCGCGGCGACACTGCGGTTGCGGCCGGCGATTTCGGCAGCCTTGTCGGCAGGGACTACGGATATAACGGACTTTCCGATCCGCGGCCGCTCGACCCGTTAAAGAGCTTCGGTACGTTCGCTGCGGCCGGTGGCTCCTTCGCGCCCGGCGACGGTGCGATTGCCGTGCGTGCGCGTGGCGACCTGGCGATGGGCGCTATCGACGATCCGGGCCGCGTCCCTCTCGGTCAGGAAACCGACGGCGGAGCGGCCGGCGTCAGCGGCTCGACCTGGTTCACGCTGTGGACCGGCCGCACCGCGGTCGATCTGATGGCCGCCGGTGGCGATGCGTCGCCTTTGTCGCCGATTCAATCCACACAGTTCCTGCCGTCGTTGCTGCGGGTCGCCGCGGCCAGCGGCAGCATTTTCCTGACACCGGCCAGTAATGGCGTATCGCTAATGATGCCGTCGCCAGACGGTGAGTTGCAATTGCTGGCGCGAGGTTCGGTCATCGCGGATTATACGCAAGCCGCTGTCGGTCCGTTGTCGACATCGGTCGCGAGCATTGCGACGCCGCTCCGACCCGCCTGGGTTAAGCACGCTTTCGTTCGGCAGGCTGATACCGTGCTCGATTCCAATCTCTGGGCCGCGCAGGCTGGCTTGCTTGATCAATCGGGCGGTCCGAGCACTTATATGGGTAGGCTGTTCGCATTCGGGCCAAACACCATCACCGATGCGAGTGCCGCTAGCGATGGCGTCAAGTCGCTCATCTACGCAGTGAATGGCGACGTCACCGGTCTGCGCTATGGTGAGATTTACCGGGATCCTCAGATCGGCGCCAGCGTGCCCGAGTACTACCGCGCTGCGAAGCCGGTCGACATTCTGGCCGGCGGCGATATCGTCAATATCGGTGGACTGATCCTCCATGCCGATCTCACCGACGTCTCCACGATCGCTGCGGGTGGCGACGTGATCTACGCCGGAACGAATGTGGGCTACAGCGCCGGCGGCACGTCCGCATTCGCGGCCGGTCTTCAGATTGCGGGTCCAGGCACGCTCGAAATCACTGCCGGCAAGAACATTTATCAGGGCTCCAGCGCCAGCATCGAGAGTATCGGCGCGAAGGTCGCCGGTGACACGCGGCTTGGCGCGAGTATCGTCCTGCAAGCGGGCGCTAGTGAAGGCGCGCCGGGCGTCGGCCAGGTTGATTGGACGACTTTCGCCAAGCTTTATCTCGATCCCGCCAACCAGGCCGGGGACGGTCCGCTGGCGGATCAGCCGGGCAAGGTGGCGAAGACTTACAACGACGAATTGGTGGGGTGGCTGAAGGCTCGTTTTGGATACACCGGATCGACGCAGGATGCGCTCGGCTATTTCCTCGGTCTTCCTGCCGCGCAGCAACGCATTTTCCTGCGGCAAGTCTATTACGCCGAACTGACGGCCAGCGGTCGCGAATACAACGACGAAACGGGACCGCGTCCCGGATCGTATCTACGCGGCCGTAACGTCATCGCGGCGTTATTCCCCGGCAAAGGCGGAACGTATGATGGCGATATCACGATGTTCAGCGCCTACGATTCGAACAAAACAAAGGTGCTCAGCGGTTCCGTGCACACCGACTTCGGCGGCGACATCCAGTTCCTCTCTCCAGGCGGCGGTGTAACTATCGGCACTGAAGGGATAGCTCCGGGTGCGGATGCCGGTTTGATCACACAGGGGCAGGGCAACATCCAGATCTATTCGAAGGATAGTGTTCTGCTTGGCCTGTCGCGCATTCTCACGACGTTTGGTGGCAACATCCTGGCATGGTCGGCTGAGGGCGACATCAACGCCGGCCGCGGCTCGAAGACGACGGTGATCTTCACGCCGCCGAAGCTCGTCTACGACATCTATGGACGTGCGACGCTGGCCCCGCAGGTGCCGTCATCGGGCGCAGGTATCGCCACCCTCAACCCGATACCGGAAGTGCCACCGGGAGACATCGACTTGATCGCGCCGCTCGGCACGATCGATGCCGGCGAAGCGGGCATCCGCGTGTCGGGGAACGTCAACCTCGCAGCGCTTCAGATCGTCAACGCGGCAAACATCCAAGTTCAGGGTGCCACGAGCGGCATCCCAGTCGTGCAGCCACCAAATGTTTCGGGGTTGACGCAGGCGACGAACACGGCAAGCGCGACGACGAAAGACACTTTGCCCTCAGGCAATCAAGCGCCCGCTGAGCAGCCGTCGATCATCATTGTCGAGGTCGTTGGCTATGGCGGGGGAGATGGAAGTGAGCCTTCACAGGATGACAAGAGGCGGAAGGCCAATGGAAAGCAAAGCTATAACACAAATAGCGTTATTCAGATGGTCGGAAATGGAGCGTTAACGGATACACAAAAGCGGGCGCTCACGCAGCGCGAAATAAGAGCACTTGCAGATCAATAGGCGTCAAGGCTCTATTTTTGTTCCCCTGATAGTGAGAAATGAGCGAAAATCCAAACGTGTTCGATGAATATTGGGATGATAGTTTTAGCGGCATAACGTGCGTCCTAACTTCAATATCGGCTGAACGAATGGTATGCGATCGAGGTCATGAGAAAGATCTACATCTGACGGTGGCAGCTCCCCTGTAAGCGGATCTAGTATGCAATGGGTACCACCTAGCCGATCATGCTGCGGCGAAATTCCGCTTTTGGGATGAGGCGGTCCTGCAGTCAGTCTCCTTTGCCGAGAAAGCTGACATCGTGCTTTCTTCCGGTTCAGGTCGAGCGCTTCTACAATCACGTTCATAGAGCCTCGATGAACTGACGTTGACATAAGCCAACTTAGATGTCCCGGGAGACAGGTTTTACCCGCCAAAGATTGTTCGTCGAATCCCATTGCCGTTTGGGCTACGTCTTTCTCTGAGCCAAGATAGATCTTCGCGGTCATTCATCATACGGGGCGCTTTCCGCCGGATATTATCGAACGCTGCGTCCGGCTGCACCTTGCGCGCCGAATGCAAGAAGCATCACGATCAGAGCGAGCAACGACACCCCAACGACGGCGAACATCACGATAGGCCCGTGCGATTGAAGTAGCGGTAAGAGAGCAATCGGGACCAGAATCGCGCCAAAGCCGCGTGATGCCCAAGGCCAGGATGTGGCTCTTGCGCGCTCCTCCGTCCGAAAAAGTTCTGCGGCATAGATTACGAGCACGGCCAACAGGATCGCCGACATCATGTTGAAGATCAGTCCTGATGCCATCAATCCGATGGGCGTGGCAGTCGAGGAGAATGCGAACCCAACGATGATCATCGCAGCGGCACAAACGACGAGGGCGGTTCGGCGTTCCAGTCTGTCGATAAATAATGCGGCAAGAAGAGTTCCAGCGGTCGGTCCAAGATTCGCCACCGCCACGTAGAGAAGCGAGTCGTTCACATTGATGCCCTTGTTGACGAGGACAGCGCCGCTGAGGAGAGGAAATCCGATCGTCGACCATGGCGTGAGGAAATAGACGAGTATGAGAAACCCGATGCGCACAGCAAAGCTGCGCGCTTCCCAGGTATCGGCAGCGATGTCAATCTCATGCAGGCGATCTGGCGTGGGGGGAGGCGCGAGCGTGGACCTGCCGGAGAACGCCGCGAGGGCACGCTTGGCATCCTCTGTTCGCCCTTGTCGTGCGAGCCAGCGCGGCGATTCCGGAATGAGCCACACCATGGCCGTGCTGATTACGGCTCCGGCAGCGCAAACCCAAAAAGCCCAACGCCAAGATTGGATGCCCAAGGGTTCGAGAGGGGTTAAATACCGGACAAGCATGATTAAGGCGGGCGGGCCTAATGTGCCGATTGCAGCGGTCATCATGATCAAGGTCCCACGGCGCGCAGCCGGGAGCACATCAGTCAAGTATGTCGCCACCAACGGAGGATAGGCGCCAAGAGCCAGTCCTGAGAGTGCGCGCACCACGGTCAGCATCGCCACATCTGGTGCAATCGCGGCGGCAACGGCAGTGAGCATGATGATGATGCCGGCAGCAATCATGACGGTACGCCGACCGTAACGATCGGCCAGCCATCCCGAGAGCGAGGCGCCGACGACTGCACCGATGTAGACCGCGGCAAGCAACACTGACAGCGTTTTTGGATCAACTTTGTTTGGAGGAGCCGAGAACAAGGCCGATAGAATGCCGCCGATAGCAACCTCGGCAAAATCGATCGCCAGGCCGAGCGCTGATGCAAAAAGGATGAAGATATGCATCGGGCGAAGTGTTCGGTCATCGAGGTGACCGAGACGCAGCTCTTCGTCGATGCTCTTGCTCACTGTGCCCCACGTGCCCGAGTTCCTGCTCGGTAGGCTATGTCATTTGAATTGTTCAGAACAAGTGGTTTTGTCCTGGAACCGCAGGTAAAAACGCGGCGCGTTCTGGATAGGCTTCAGGTAGCGAAATCGACTAAAAGTTTCGCCAGGGAGAAGATCTCATGCCATCGAAATGCATTATAGCAGCAGTAGCTCTTGGTTTTGTTCTCGCCGTTCCGGCGGTGAACGTCGAAGCATGCAGCCGGGTCCTCTGGATGACGAAGGGTGGCGAAGTTTTCGTCGGCCGGTCCCAAGACTGGACGGAGAAAGTTAACAGCAGCTTCCGCAAGTTTCCGCGAGGACTGGAGCGCGTGTCACCCGTTGACGAGAACCCGCTCCGCTGGACTTCGAAATACGGGAGCTTGGTCGTAACCGGCTACGACATTGGTTCCCATGAGGGCGTAAACGAGAAAGGGCTGAGCGCCCACCTGCTGTTCCTGGCCGGCGATACGGACTTCGGCAAACGCGACCCGAAACGCCCAGGTCTCAACATCGTGGAGTGGGTTCAGTACTTCCTTGATAATTACGCCACTGTCGCTGAGGCGGTAGAAGCTATGCGCAGCAGCGACCTGCAAGTCGTTCCGGTCGTATTTCCGAATGGCAAAGCAAGCTTATTGCATATTTCTCTGGAGGATAAGACCGGAGATTCCGCAGTATTCGAATACACGGGTGGAAAAATCGACATCTATCACGACCGACGCTACACGGTCATGACGAACGAGCCGACCTACGATAAGCAGATCGAGAATCTGAAGCAGTACCGCTCCTTCGGCGGAGACAAGGCGCTTCCCGGCGAGCGCACACCGAGCGATCGTTTCGTGCGCGC
The DNA here is from genome assembly GCA_030148425.1 of Hyphomicrobium sp. Lineage (GTDB taxonomy): Bacteria > Pseudomonadota > Alphaproteobacteria > Rhizobiales > Hyphomicrobiaceae > Hyphomicrobium_B. Next base: position 12,707 of record JASBTM010000006.1, read on the forward strand.
TGCTTATTACGTCAATGCGCTGCCAGAGCCGGCAAACCGCGATGTCGGCGCTGCCTACATTCTGAGCGTCATGCGCAACGTGTCGGTACCCTTCGGCGCTGCCGATCCGGACAAGCCCAACGTCGCGAACACAATTTTCCGTACGGTGACGGATTTAACGGGCGAACGGTATTTCTTCGAGAGCACATTCGCGCCCAACGTCGTCTGGGTCGACTATGGCAAGCTCGACTACAGCGCGGGCGCGCCGGAGCAAGTTCTTCCGGTCGAGAGCCGCATCTTCTCGCTTAACGGCAACGTGACTGGGTTACTCGAAGACGCAAAGCCGTTCGTCTTTGGAGGTGGACACTAGACCGTCCGGTCGCGAGCCATATCGATGGCATAACCTAGGTCATTCAGGCGCTCAGTATCGAGAGGCTCTCGATACTGAGCGTGCGAGGACTCGCGCAAGCGTTTGGGAAGGTAGCTCGTCATAGACTTCCTGGTAGTACCGGGAAAATCGGCTCAGATGCCAAAAGCCGAAATGGATGGCTACGGAGGTGACAGTCGTGCCTTCGTCAGGATGCAGAAGCATATGCCGGACGAAGGCGAGACGCCTACGGCGCAAATACACCAATGCCGGCATTCCGGTACGACTACGGATGATGGTTTCCACGGTCCTAAGCGGCAGGCCTGTTCCCAGGCAAAGTTCCTGGAGGTCGATAACAGACTCGCGATGATCGTCGAGATAGCGCTCGATGCGCGCCATAGAACGGGTCTGTAACTGACGAGCGCGATGATCTGGTTTTGAGAGGTGCCCTGTCACGCCGTCGATAAGCATTGCGAAGAGCTGATCCCTGAGCACGGCAAGAGCCGGGAGTTTTAGGCCGTTCAGTTCCTGCGAGCTGTAGTGTTTGAGAATATCACCGGCAGAGCGATGGAGCGTGCGTAATCGGGTTACAACCTCCGGAGCTGTTTTGAATATGGTGGCTGGAGCAAGAAGCAGGTCTTTGTGGGACTGGCCAGTCAATGACTCGGCTGCTTGCCTCAAGACGTCTTGAGTGATTGTGAAAGCACCAGCTTCGTTCGGGCCAAAGGTGCGCATGCTTGGCGTGTGTCCCGCAATGCGCGTGACGAGTGAACGTCCATCAACCTCGCGCCCGTCGAAAAGCATTTTACCCGCATTCAGGCTTGGCAATACATACGTAATTGTTGGCTGAATTCCTTCGGAATCTTTGAACTCGGATCGAATTGCAACGGCGGTTTGAGTTTTCACGCCGCGGGCCGAAACGCCCTGCCCAAGCGCTGTAACCCGAACGCTGGCTTCGAAAGGAAGCCGATCAAGCGGCAACATGCCAAAATTACCACCGGGAATTCCAGCCGCCGCGGCGTCGGGATCTTCAAATCTCGCGCTTCCGGAGAAATTGGAACGAATACTTTTACCTGGCATCTGTCCGATAAATACCAATTGCGAACGAGCGTCAGACGCTCATGAGATGACCTGGGGCCCCCATCGACTGCACAATGCGTTGAATTATGCCGAGGTCACAATCAGAAAATCTCTGGGGGACATAGAGGGCAGCCATTGTAGCGCGCTCAGGTCACGTTTTCCCAATCCTGTGAAATTTGCCCTGACCGAAGATCGAAACGCGGCGGGATCCGGATAGTCCGCCAATCCGCGAATCACCTAGCGTTTTCCCTATATTTTTCTGCGGTTTCTGTCCATTCGCACTTCGTTGCAACGAAAGCCCCGAGGCGGGTGCGGGTATGGGCTAGAAGCGGCGGTTTCAAACTTCACGGACACTGAGAAGCGGCAAACGGGGGCGTTTGCCGGGCGGGTAAGCATTGTTTGAAAGGCCGTTCGATGAAAGACAATCATCGTCAAGATTCAGTGCAGTCCGACGTGGCAAACCCGCGGCGACGCAGCTGGGCAAACGCGCCCCTGAACCGAGCACGGCTGCTTTCAACGGTCTCGATCCTCGCAACCGTGCTGGCTTCACCGTTTTCGGATGCGCGTGCCTCCGAGTGTGGTGACGGCAGTTCACCGGCTGGAGGAAGCTGCACGCTACAACCCTACAATCCCGTCAACAATGATGGGCAAGTCGGAGCCGTCATCGTCAACGGCGGCGACAGTGTAACCGTTGGCGGCCCGACCCAGTTTGCGCCGGGTCAAGATGGGGGAGACGGCCAGCAACCGCTACGTGACTTCGATATCGTGGACGACCACGGCAACTTGAATACGCTCGAGCTCAATCGCGGACCGCAGAACGATACGGCGACGTACACAGATCCGATCACCGGAACGACTCGGACGGTCAACGTCTATGACACAGCAAACTTTGCAGCCTCGCAGTTTGGAGATCGCCCCACGACGTCTATTACCGGCGTCGGTGACAACCAATACATCAATGCCCGCGTCGGCACCGTGGAAAGCACCGGGGGTACGCTTGTTGTTGATGTCGACGGCGGCATTTCCATCGCCGCAAAGCAAACCACGCTGTTCGAGGCGGATGGCTCCGGCACGGCGAATAGCAATCTCACCTGGAGTTCGAGCAACGTCATCAACATGTACGGCGCGACAATGGCGATGATCGGCACGCCGATCATCGCCAATTCCTCTGTTTTGGCGGGGTGGCCTACGACGGTCACTCTCCCAAGTGGTGATTTCACGATCAACGATCTCAACGATTTTAAGGCCTTCAACGATCAACTCGTCAGCTTGATCGAAAATGGGACGATCGACCAGACACAGTACAACGCGCTGATTGCTCAGGGTGCGAACCTGCATAGCGGCACAGTCGAATATCAATATCCGCAGCCCACACCGCCGGATGATATTTACGAAGGCGTGGGTCAGCGCATCGTGATGTTGGCCACGGGGGCCAATGCGAGTGCGACCGTAAGCTCTGGGGTCACATTGCAGGTCAACGGCGCCAACGGTGGCGTCCTACGAGCCGAGAACGGTGCCAACATTGTCAATGACGGTACCATCACAACGACGAACGGCCGTGGAATGGTGCTCACGGGCGGCAGCTCGGGTTCTAACGAGGCTGTCATCAACTCGAGAGACAACAGCTACGCGGTCGAGACGACGAATTCGACTTTCGAAAATAACTCGATCATCAACCAGACGGTTTCGAGCACTCAAGGTGTCGGCGGGATTGCGATCAATTCGACAAACTCGGATACGACCAACAACGGTATTATTAACATAGGGACTGCGGCAAGCAGCGCCAACGTATCGGCCACCGGCGTCAATGTCGCTGGTGGATCTTTCACCAACGCCGCGGGGGCTGTGGTCTACATCGGCCGGGGCGAGCAGACTGACCCAACCGCGCCCGCAGGCGATGTCGCCCTGAATATAGGTGGTTTGCTGACGGGCGTTTTCGTTCGCTCGAACAGTACAGTCAGCAATGCCGGTGATATCGTCATCGGCAGTTTGACGCAAGGCGCCGTGGGCTTGCGCGTCGATAGTGCAACCAATGTGATCGTCAACAATACGGGTACCATAGACGTCAACGGTGCCGCCGGCGGAACGTCACGCGAGAATATCGGCTACGCCTGACTCGTCAGCATACGTGAGACCAATTTGCTTCAAGCCCGCGAGAAGATCGTTGCTCCAGCCATACTTGAAATAGGCGATGCCCCATCGATCTTGCTGACGGCCCGGCGCGGTGTTGTTGCCACCGATGCCAGCAACGACATGCCATGCGAAAGGGTTCGGATTTCCATCGGAAATACCGATATCGCTGAAAAATCCCCAGCCGACGGCGGGATTACGAGAGTCTTGATAAAGGTATTGCTGGACGGTCCATCCGAGGTACCAGTAGCCATCTTTGGACAGGATCTCATCGCCTTGTGAAGGAATGATCAGCTGCGGGATGTTTGCGAGATCGAGACCTGATTTCGAACTGTAGATGCCGCGCATCCCGTAGTAGCCGTTCAAGCCCGCGAATTTCGTCGGCACTGTCATCCCGAGACTTATGGTGGTCCCGTCGGCGAACGGATGTTCGATGACGTCCCAGGATTGGGCGTTTCTCGGGTCATAGACCATCAGTGTGAATATCGCCGGCTCTGTCTTGAGCGTCGCGATCGCGCCGACGATGTATGGTGGGGTGACGCCGCTTATCGGCGCGGCAAGCGCGACGTTCAAGAAAGTTTCAAGCCCACCGCCGCCCATGAGGGGAGTCTTGGCTGCTGCGTCGAGCAGGTTGAATTTTCCGGCGCTGACGGTGAGGCCTCGTCCGAAATTCTGGGTTACGGTGACGGATGTATCGCGATCGGAGCCACCGAGGGGAGGAAGACCGAGGGCCGTGTTGACTGGGAACACGCTCCCATCCCCTTGCGAATTGGCATCCTCTCCGTACACCCATTCCTGATGCACATTGACGTAAAATCCTTGCCATAGACCCAGCTTATGGCCGTCGAGGGTAACAATGAGATCGCCCTTGCCGCCATACTGCCACGCCTTGTTGCCGTCGCCCGAGACGACGCCTTGGTAGAATTGCGTGAGAGAACCATCGACAATAATCCCCCGCGCGCGCAATGCCTGTTTAGGGCCGTCCGCGCCATCGAGCAGCGTCTCGCGATCCAAGATCGCAATTGACGGCGCATCATCGCCAGCTTGCGCAGTCGCCTGGCCAATAAGAACGCCGAGAGCAAGGCCGGCGCCCCATGCAAAACTTCTCATCGCTTGCTCCCTCGATGCGCGCATGGCGATTTCTTCGTGCGTAAGAAATGCCGCGAGAAGCTAACAAATCGATGTTAGCCAGACGACACTAGGCGCTTTGACTAAAGGCCAACTATCCAGAAGCCGCCGGATTTCGGGGCACCAATTCGTGCACGGGTCAAAAACGTCGATCATCAACTAACTGGATGAACATAGCTGACAAAATCAGACATCGGATCAAACCGGATCGGCTGAACCGGCGCATGCTCGTTTGTCCCTCGAACAAGGAGACAAACCATCGAAAAGTACGAAGCATGCCCAATTGAGAAGCACGTTCACACACCCTGGAATAAGGGCAAACTCGTTGGCGCGAAACTGCCGTTTGGGCCGAGCCACGTCTGGTCGATCAGGACTAAGCTGCATCGAGGACGAGAAGAGGCATCTCTCGCTCTTCAACCTCGCGATCGACAGCAAACTTCGCGGCTGCGACGTCGTCGCTGTCCGGGTCGATGACGTTGCCCCGAGCGGATACTCCATGGACCGTGCAACCATTCGGCAGAAGAAGACTGGAAGGCCGGTTCGGTTTGGGCTGACCGACCAGACGCGTCAGGTAATTGACGAGTGCCTGCGCCTGACTGGACGCAATCCGGGCCAGTTCCTCTTCGTCGGTCGTGGCGATAGAGGCGGGCTGTAACGCGGCAGTATGCGCGACTGGTGCTGGAGTGGATAGCCAGCATCGGTCTCGACCCGGCGAAGTTCGGCACACACTCGCTGCGGCGGACGAAAGCGGTGCTCATCTACCGGCGAATGGGAAATCTGCGAGCTGTCCAACTCTTGCTTGGGCATTCCAAGATCGAAAGCACAGTCAGATACCTCGGCATCGAGGTCGATGACGCGATCGAAATTGCGGAGAAGATCGACATCTAAGCGACCGCCGGAGTTCCCCCGATACCGGACGTTGGCGGCGGCGCCGGCTACGTCGCCGACCACTGTGAAGCAAATGTCGGCTTTTGGGACGGATCGGACTTTGCAACGATGTCTTGACAGGATGAGTGGCTGAGCGAGCGCTTCTTTGCTCGTTTGTGGACTGATTTGTGGACCGAAGTCCGTAAGTCGAAAATAGCTTAATAAAATCAGCGAATATCTCGAACTGGCGTCTCTTAAACGTCGGCGCAAATCGCTTGCCTCAGCCGCGCGTTTGTAGGTGATGCGAAGACTGGCTTCTAACGGTAATGCATCGACAACTTGCCGTGGGTCTCGCCTGAAATTGCCGCGGCTATCGCGTCGGGGTTCTTAAGTGCCGTTGCACGATTGGCCTAGGCGTAGCGGCATCTACGCGGTCACGTCGTGAGCGGCAGCGAGAGCCTCCGGTTACCCGCCAATCGGACACGACAGGGAACCGGCGTGATTGCGCCCTTCATGCACCTTTTTCTTTGATCGGACGGACTAGATGCGGATGCAGGATAGATGTCAGTATCCGGGTCATCACGAGGGGTATTCGCTGTCCGCTTGTTGCCCAGTGGATTGTGGCCAGCCGCTCGCGCAGCGCTGTCGGAAATGCTTTTGGATCGAAGTCTTTCTCGAAATCTTTGCCTCTCAACAGGACGCCTGTCATGCCAGTAGCTCCAAGCCAGAGTTTCCTCAGCAGGGTAGAACGGGCCTATCAGGGCGAGATCTACGGAGAGGCCCTGTACCGCGGGCTCGCGGCTGCCATCGAAGATCCTGCACGTTCAGAGAAATGGCGCGTCTTGGCAGAGCTCGAGGTGGTGACGAAGGCACAGATGCGCGATCTCGTCGCCAAGCTCGGAGGGGATGTCGAGGAGAGCGAGGCGTTTCGTCAGAAAGGCATTGATAGCGTCCAGAGATATGCGGGCCTCCCCTGGCGCGACTTCATGCTTCTCTACAGCCGAGAACTCGAACCAGTGATCGCACGCTATGCTGAACTGGAGCACCTGTGCGCATCCGAGGATGCCGCAACCTTGCGCTTCCTAACAGAGCATGAAGTGGTGACGAAGGCCTTTTGCGACCTGGAACTCGAAGGCCGGGCTGACATTTCCATTGAGCCGACGCTTGCGCTGCTCGCTTCGGTCCAAGCGCCCTGACCGTGAGGCGCAGATGGATCAACGGATTAGCAGGATAGCTACTTTCGACGGGCGTCCAAGCTCATGTCGCAAAAAGCAAAATTTGCGTCTTCCTTGGCAGAATAAGACGCCTCGCCATCAGCTAACTGACATCAACGAATAAGTGGTCGCGCATCGGAACGTGATTGCGATGGTGCTGCGGGATCGTGCCGGGGACTTCGATGAAGAAAGACTATTCTCTCTGGTCGCTATTCACGAAAGGCCTCAAGCATAACGAAGGCTGGGATCCAGCTTGGCGAAGTGCAGACCCGAAGCCGTCTTACAACGTCGTCATTGTCGGGGCGGGCGGCCACGGCCTCGCAACCGCCTACTATCTCGCGAAAGAACATGGCGTCCGGGATATCGCCGTGATCGAGAAGGGGTATCTCGGCGGCGGCAATACGGCGCGCAACACGACCATCGTCCGCTCGAACTATCTCTGGGACGAAGCGACGATGCTGTACGAGCACGCGCTTAAGCTCTGGGAAGGGCTGACCGAAGATCTGAACTTCAACGTCATGTTCAGTCAGCGCGGAGTCTTCAATCTCGGTCACACCCTGCAGGATATGCGTGACATCGAGCGGCGCGTGAACGCCAACGTTCTAAATGGCATTGACGCGCAGATGCTGGATACCGCCGAAGTCAAGCGGATGATCCCGATCCTAAACACTTCAAAGAACGCACGCTATCCCGTGCTTGGCGCAAGCTACCAGCCTCGCGCGGGCGTCGCGCGCCACGATGCGGTCGCCTGGGGTTTCGCGCGCGCAGCGAGTAAATATGGCGTGGACATCGTCGAGAATTGCGAAGTCATCGGCATGGATCTCGCGGGCGGTCGTATTCAAGGACTGCAAACGAGCAGAGGTTTCATTCGGGCCGAACGTGTCGGCTGCGTCGCGTCCGGACATTCTTCAGTGCTGGCGAAGATGGCGGGCATTCGTCTGCCGATCGACAGCCATCCGCTTCAGGCATTCGTGTCTGAATCGATGAAGCCGGTGCTCGATACCATCGTGATGTCGAATGCCGTGCACGGCTACGCCAGCCAGTCTGACAAAGGCGAATTGGTGATCGGAGCGGGCATCGATCATTATACGAGCTACACACAGCGCGGCAGCCCTCACATCATCGAGCATACTGCAGCCGCGATCATCGAGCTGTTTCCGATTTTTTCGCGCGTGCGCATGAATCGGCAATGGGGCGGCATAGTCGATACCACTCCGGATGCGTGTCCGATTATCAGCAAGACGAAGGTGAAGGGCCTCTACTTCAACTGCGGTTGGGGGACAGGAGGTTTCAAGGCGACGCCGGGCTCGGGCAACGTTTTCGCGCACACGATTGCGAAGGACGATCCACATCCGCTCAATAAAGCGTTCAGTCTGGATCGCTTTTCGACGGGACATCTGATCGACGAGCACGGCGCCGCTGCCGTTGCTCACTAATTCCGGGACTTTTCGATGTTCGTACTGTTCTGTCCGCATTGTCAGGAAAAGCGCGAGGAAGAGGAGTTCGGGTACGGCGGCGAAGCGTTTCGCGTCCGTCCCTCGACGCCCGACACCGTCGACGATGAAACCTGGGGCGATTACCTCTTCATGCGTTCCAACCCCAAGGGTTGGAATTGGGAACTCTGGTCGCATGCGACGGGTTGCCGAAAGTTTTTTGTCGTGAAGCGCAACACGGCAACGAATGCCATTGCCGGGTCATGGACACTCGCTGAAGGCCGGAAGGTCTACGATGCGGAAGGCGGAGCGCAGTGATGAGCCATCGCGTCAAGCATTCGGGCGCACGGGTCGATTTCGACCGGCCTCTGGCGTTTTCATTCGATGGCAAATCCTACGGCGGATATGCGGGGGATACGCTGGCTTCCGCGTTGCTCGCGAACGGCGTCCGCATGCTGGGGCGAAGCTTTAAATACGGTAGGCCGCGAGGCATCGTCGGCGCAGGCCCTGAAGAACCCAATGCGCTGACACAAGTCGAGACCGGGGCCGCGACGATTCCCAATCTCAAGGCGACGCAGGTCGAGCTTTACGACGGCTTGATTGCGCGGCGAACAACCGGTTGGCCAACACTCGATTTCGACCTGAAAAGCCTGTGCGGACCGTTCTCGCGCTTTATGCCCGCAGGATTTTACTACAAGACATTTCAGAACCGGACGCTCTGGCCGCGCTTCGAGCACATTATCCGCCAGGCAGCGGGTTATGGCTCCGCGCCTGAAGAAGCGGACGCCGATACCTACGATCATCGTCATCGTCACGCCGAGGTCGTCGTTGTCGGCGGCGGCGCGTGCGGGCTGCTCGCCGCTCTCGACGCCGGGCGCGCCGGACTTCAGGTAATCCTGTTCGACGAGCAGAATGAGATGGGCGGCTGGTTGCTGTCCTCGCCGAATACCGTGATCGGCGGCGAACCTGCAGCACAATGGCTCAAGACGATCATCGCTGAGTTGCGGAGTTTGCCGAACGTCGAAATGTTGACGCGCACCAGTGCGTTCGCTCTGCACGACATGAACCTGATCGTTGCTGTCGAGCAGCTGCAAGATCATTTGCCGCTTGCCGAACGATCGGAGACGAAGCCGCGCCAGAGGCTGCACCGCGTTCGGGCGGATCGCATCATCCTCGCGAGTGGCGCAATCGAGCGTCCGCTGGTTTTCGGTAATAATGACCTTCCTGGTATTCTAACAGCATCGGCGCTGACGACGTATCTCAATCGTTATGGCGTCGGGGTCGGCAAGCGCGTCGTTTTGCAGACGAGCAACGACTATGCCTATCAAGGGGCCTGCGATCTTGCTAACAGCGGGTGCTCGGTTGTCCTTGTCGATACGCGAATGCGGCCCAATACCGCTTGGGAACAGCGCGCGCACGTAGCGGGAGTCGATGTCCGGCCCGGGTACGGGGTTGCCGCCGCGCAAGGCGGACGCGCGGTCAAAGGTGTGAAGCTCGTCAAGCTCGATGCTGATCGCAATGTAATGTCCGGTGAAGGCCCGACAGTCGAGTGTGATGCGGTGGGAAGCTCAGGCGGCCTTTCGCCGACGGTTCATCTCTATTGTCACGATGGTGGCCGCCCATACTGGGACGAAGAGAAGCTGGCATTCGTCGTTTCCGCAACCGGGCGTGCCGCGGCAGGCATTTATTGTGTCGGTTCCATCACTGGAACTTTCGGCTTGCAAGCGGCGCTCGCTCAAACGCAGCAGACAGTAGGCGAAGTCATCGCGTCTTTCGGGAAAGCGCCGGCTCAAGAAACGCGGAAGATCGAAACGGATGAGCCGGAAGCGACGCCCGCGCGGCGGATCTTCCGGGTGCCTGATGGCAAGGCCGAGGGGCACGGACAGAAAGCCTTCGTCGATTTCCAAAACGACGTCAGCGCCGCCGACATCCATCTCGCGATCCGCGAGAACTATAGATCTATTGAACACATCAAGCGCTACACGGCGCTGGGTTTCGGTACGGATCAGGGCAAACTTTCGAACGTCAACGGTTTCGCGATTGCAGCGGACGCGCTGAGCAAGAGCATTCCGGAGGTCGGGACGACGACCTATCGTCCAGCCTATTCGCCGGTGACATTCGGAACGCTCGCAGGGCCGCACGAGGGAGATACCTTCGAGCCGCGGCGTTATACGGCGATGCATGCGTCCCACGTCGCGCGGGGCGCGGTGTTTGAGAACGTCGGGCAATGGCTGCGTCCACAATACTTCCTGAAGCCCGGAGAAGATCAGGAAGCCGCAATCCGCCGTGAGTGCGTTGCCACGCGACGGAGCGTCGGCCTCATGGATGCTTCGACACTCGGCAAGATCGACATTCAAGGCAAGAATGTCCGCGAATTCCTCAATCGGGTCTACGCCAACGCGTGGACGCAGCTCGCGCCTGGGAAATGCCGCTATGGCTTGATGCTGGACGAGAACGGCATGGTGATGGACGACGGCGTCACCGCGTGCATCTCGGACGAGCATTTCGTGATGACGACGACGACGGGTGGCGCCGCGCGTGTGATGAGCTGGCTCGAGAATTGGCATCAGACAGAGTGGCCGGATCTCGACGTCTACATGACGTCGGTCACCGACCATTGGGCGACGGCGGCGGTCGTCGGGCCGAAGAGTCGCCAGGTTCTGGAGAAGCTCTGCTCCGATATCGATCTCTCGCCTGGGTCCTTCAAATTCATGGACTGGCGGGAGGGCACGGTCGCGGGCGTTCCGGCTCGCGTGTTTCGCATCAGCTTCTCAGGCGAGCTTGCATTCGAGGTGAACGTCGATGCGAGCTACGGTCATCACGTTTGGGAAGCGTTGATGGAGGCGGGCGCCGAGTTCGGTATTACGCCTTACGGCACCGACGCGATGCATCTCCTTCGTGCGGAGAAGGGCTTCATCATTGTGGGTCAGGATACGGATGGTTCGATGACGCCATTCGATCTCGACATGGCCTGGGCCGTCTCGATGAAAAAGCCTTTCAGCTTTATCGGCAAGCGATCGTTCGCGCGTAGCGACACTGCTGGGCCTAATCGTAAGCAACTCGTTGGCCTATTGACGGACGATCCGTCGGTCGTACTCGCGGAAGGCGCACAGATCATCGAACGGCCCGACGCGTCTCTGCCCGTTGCGATGCTCGGTCACGTTACGTCGAGCTATTTCAGCCCGGAACTTAACCGGTCGATTGCGATGGCAGTGGTGCGTGACGGCATTCAGCGCCGCAGCGACGATAGCCGGAAGGCGGGGCGAGACGTGCTCTTTGCCTATTCGCGCGGGACGACGCATAAAGTGAAGGTGGTTTCGCCCGTGTTCGTTGATCCCAAGGGAGAGCGGCAGAATGGCTGAGCCGTTGATGCAATCGCCGCTGAGCGCGTTCGACCTCGGAGTACAGGCCCGGGCGATTGATGACAGTCGGGGTGTCTGGGCGAGCGAGATCCCGCTTCTCGCCTATATCAGCCTGCGGGGCGACGCAGGAGACGCAGCGTTCGTCGAAAAGGTTGTGTCCGTGATCGGCATGCCTTTGCCTGTCGCGCCCTGTACGTTCGCGGCATCGAATGGCGTCACGGCCCTTTGGATGTCGCCGGACGAGTGGATGATCGTTTGCAGGCGCGAGCGGCTCAGTGAATTAACCAGCGGGCTAAAGTCGATTCTACAAGGCATCCGCAGCCAAGTCGCCGATAATTCAGGAGGCTACACGCAGGTATCGCTACAGGGACGGAACGCACTCGATGTGCTTCAGCACGCTTCCGTTTATGACTTTGCAGCCCTGCAGCCCGGACGTGTGGTTGGGACCACATTCGGGAAGTCTTCGGTCTACGCGTATCGTGCGGACAACGGCTTCCGCCTCATAATGCGCCGCAGTTTCGCCGACTATATCTGGCGCTATCTTGTCCGCGCCGCGGCGCCATATGGACTGGGGATTGCCGCCATCGAGGCAACGGGCCACGCCGGGCAAGGAGTGGCAGAATGAACTACAGCGTCTTTGAAGTCTTCCGCATTGGCATCGGCCCGTCGAGCTCGCACACGGTCGGACCGATGAGTGCCGTAAACAGCTTTCTCGCGGAGCTTCGGGACAGAGACGCTATAGATCTGGTCGAGCGTGTCACTGTTGAGCTCTATGGGTCGCTGGCCCTGACGGGCGTCGGCCACGCGACGGACTTTGCAGTCATCAGCGGCCTTCTCGGCGAGACACCGGAAGATGCCGAGCCCCTGGCGCTTTGGCAGCGCGTTGATGAGGTGCGCCGGACGAAGCGGCTCTTGCTCGGTGGCGAACGAGAGATCGATTTTGCGCCCGAGACCGATCTTCTTTTTCACCGCGACCGGATGCTCAGCGAACACCCGAACGGCATGATCGTCGAAGCTTTCGACAAGCTTGGCGCTTCGCTTTATCGCAATACGTATTTTTCGATCGGCGGCGGTGCGGTGCTCGATAAGGCGGCGCTGGCAGCGAGCCGTCGTACCGACGAGGTTCCGCATCGGCCGGTGCGTTACAGCTTCAGCAGCGCGAAGGAGCTTCTCGCTCTCTGTCAGCGCTACAACCTATCGATTGCCGATATCGTCTGGCGCAATGAATTCGCTTACCAGAATGAAGCGACGACGAGGACGAAACTTCTCAAAGTCTGGGACGTCATGAATGGCTGCCTGCAGCGTGGTCTCAGCACGGAGGGTGTGCTGCCCGGCGGCCTTAGGGTCAAGCGGAGGGCGCCCGCACTTTATCGGCAGGCATGCGACGTCGACGGAAAGCTGACGGCCGACTTTCGCGCGATGGATATGGTCAGCTCGTTCGCCATAGCCGTGAACGAAGAAAACGCCGCCGGTGGCCGCGTTGTTACCGCGCCAACGAACGGCTCTGCGGGAGTCATTCCTGCGGTGCTCGCCTATTACACACGCTTCTGCGATGCCGCAACCGACCCCGATACGCGCGACGATCACATCATCACGTTCCTGCTGACCGCTGCAGGCATCGGGATGCTTTACAAAAAGAATGCCTCGATTTCCGCTGCGGAAATGGGTTGCCAAGGCGAGATTGGCGTCTCGTGCTCGATGGCGGCCGCCGGGCTCGCCGCAGTGATGGGTGCCACGGCTGAGCAGGTCGAGAACGCTGCCGAGATCGGCATGGAGCATAACCTCGGCATGACCTGCGACCCTATCGGCGGTCTCGTGCAGGTTCCGTGCATTGAGCGAAACAGCATGGGAGCGTTGAAAGCGATCAACGCCGCGCGCCTCGCCATGATGGACGACGGCGGCCATCTCGTTTCTCTCGATGCGGTCATCGAAACAATGCGGCAGACCGGCCACGATTTGCAATCGAAGTACAAAGAGACGTCGCTCGGTGGCCTCGCCGCGACGGTTGTTTACTGCTGAGGCTCGCGACCCGAGGATCAGGCGATGGCGGCTTATCCGCATATCTTCACCCCGATCAAGCTCAACCAGCTGACGCTGCCAAACCGCATCTATTCGACGGCGCATGCCGAGGTTTATGCCGATGCGGGCGGCATGCCGGGCGATCGCTATATTCGCTATTACGAGGAGAAGGCGAAGGGCGGTCTCGGCATGGCAATCTGCGGCGGGTCGAGCCCGGTGTCGATCGACGTGCCGCAAGGTTCATGGAAGCCCGTCAATCTGACGACGGACCGCGTGATCGAGCCGATGGCGCGCTTGGCCGACACGGTTCATCACCATGGCATGAAGATCATGATTCAAGCAACGCACATGGGCCGACGCTCGGCTTATGCGGGCGATCCGTGGCCGCATCTCGTTTCGCCCTCGGGTGTCCGCGAACCCGTGCATCGGGGTAACGCCAAGGCCATCGAGATCGAGGAAATCCGCCGGATCATCGCTGATTTCGCGGCGGCAGCGAAACGCGTGCAAGCGTCAGGCTTCGACGGCATCGAGATCTCCGCTGCGCACCAGCAACTGATCGATCAGTTCTGGTCGCCTCGCAGCAATATGCGGACCGACGAGTGGGGCGGCAGTCTCGCGAACCGAATGCGTTTCGGCGTCGAGGTGTTGCAGGCGGTGCGGGAGGCTGTCGGCCGAGATTATTGCGTCGGCATCCGGATGTGTGCAGACGAATTCCACGACGACGGCCTGGATCACGAGACGCTGAAGGAAATCGCGCATGCGATGTCTGAGACGGGAATGATCGATTTCTTCAGCGTCATCGGATCGGGCGCCGACACGCACAACTCGCTCGCCAACTGCATGCCGCCGATGGCGCTTCCGCCGGAGCCGTTCGTGCATCTGGCAGCGGGCATTAAATCCGTCGTGAATGTCCCGGTTCTTCACGCGCAAGGAATTCGCGATATCACGCAGGCCGAGCGTATTCTGGCGAACGGTATGGTCGATATCGTCGGCATGACTCGCGCGCACATTGCCGATCCGCACATCATGAACAAAGTGCGGGAAGGTCGCGAGGATCAAATCCGCCAGTGCGTCGGCGCCAACTATTGTATCGACCGGATGTACTCGGGTTCCGACACGCTTTGCGTTCAGAACGCGGCGACCTCGCGCGAGGCGACGATGCCTCACGTCATCGCACCGACGAAGGGCAAGAAGCGGCGGGTCGTCGTTGTCGGCGCTGGGCCTGCTGGCCTTGAGGCGGCGCGCGTTTCTCGTTCGCGCGGACATGACGTCGTGCTGTTCGAGCGTAGCGGCGTCGTCGGCGGTCAGATCAATCTCGCAGCGAAAGCTCCGCAGCGCGAACAGATGGCCGGCATCGTTCGCTGGTTCGATCTTGAAACGAAGCGTCTGGGCGTCGACAGGCGATTGGGTGTCGAAGCCACCGCCGAGACGATCCTGGCGGAAGACCCGGATATCGTCGTGCTGGCGACGGGGGGGCGCAGCCATGTCGGCCAAGTCGAGGGTTGGGGAGCGGCTGAAGGACTATCGGTCAGTGCATGGGACATTCTATCGGAAAAAGTTCAGCCAGCGGAAAACGTGCTCGTTTACGACGGCATCAGCGCGCACGCCGGTTTCGGGACCGCTGACTTTCTCGCCAGCCGCGGCTGCACAGTCGAAATCGTGACACCGGATGTGAAGGTTGGCGACGACGTTGGCGGCACGACGTTCCCCATTTTCTATCGCCGCATGTATGCGCAGGGCATAATCCCGACTCCGAATTTCTGGCTCGACCGCGTGTATGCGGAAGGGAACAAGAAGATTGCAGTTCTGCGCAATGAATATACCGACGAGCTTGAGGAGCGCGCCGTAGATCAAGTGGTGATCGAAAATGGCATTACGCCCAACACGGAACTCTATTGGTCGTTGAAGGAGCGGTCTCTTAATCGCGGCCAAACGGATATCAGATCGCTCTACGCTAACGAGCCGCAGCCTGCATTGAATGAGGCGACCGACGGTGACCGCTTCGTGCTGTTTCGCGTCGGCGATTGCGTGTCGATGCACAACATCCACGCGGCGATCTACGACTCTCTCCGCCTCTGCAAGGATTTCTGATCGTGCCGGTCGCGCTCGCCATCACGATTCTGTTCTGGCTGTCAGTTGCGGCGCTGGCGGTCGGTCTTGCGCGCCGTGCGCAGCTATGGCGGGCAGGGCAGCCCGCGCCGGTCGCGCGGTCGGGCCTGCTGGCGGTTCCGAAGCGCTATTTCGTCGATTTGCATCATGTCGTCGCGCGCGATCCGTTCATCGCGCATGCACACGTTGCGACGGCGGGTGGTGCCGTACTCGCGCTCATCGTCGTTGCGCTGAATTACGGCTTTGGAATTTATTCGGAGTTTCTCGACTGGGGCATCGTTCTCGCCGCATTGGTAATGCTCGTCGGTGTCTTCTTTGTGTGGCAGCGGCGGCGGCATCCACCAGCGCGACTATCGCGCGGGGCCTGGGATCGGCTGCCCTATACGCTTGCAGCCTTTGCGATAGGCTTGCTGATAGCGAACGCTCTACCGACACAAATTCTGTCGTCTGCTGTTGCTGCCATCGCGCTGCTTTTTCTTCTCGTGGGGTCCGCTGAGCTTGTGCTTGGAATTGGCGTTGGCGCGCCAATGAAACATGCGGTTGCCGGGCTGCTGCATCTTGCATTCCATCCGAGGCCGGAGCGCTTTTCAGGAGTTCGCTCCACGGCGCTCAAGCCGCTTCCGCTTGACGGTCGAGAGCTTGGTGTGAATGCGCCTGCGGATTTCCATTGGAACCAGCTTCTAAGTTTCGATGCGTGCGTCCAATGCGGAAAGTGCGAGCAATCTTGCCCCGCCTTTGCCGCAGGTCAGCCGCTCAACCCGAAAAAGCTTATCCAGGATCTCGTCTGCGGTCTGTCGGGCACCGGAGACACGGCCTACGCAGGCAGCCCCTATCCAGGCATCGCGATCGGCACACACGCCGGAGCGCCGGATAAAGCCATCGTGCCTCAGCTCATCGAGCCGCAAACGCTCTGGTCATGCACGACGTGCCGGGCGTGCGTGGAAGAATGCCCGATGCTGATCGAGCACGTCGATGCGATCGTCGGAATTCGCCGCAATTTGAACCTCGCGCGTGGCGACGTGCCAGGCACGGCCCCTGATATTCTCGCCAATCTGCGCGAAACCGCGACGCAGGGAGGTTCCGACAACGCCGCGAGATATAACTGGGCGATCGACCTCGATGTCCAGACGGCGGTGCCGGGAAAGCCCGTCGATCTTTTGCTATTCGCAGGAGAAGGTGCGTTCGACATGCGCTATCAGCGCACGCTCCGCTCGCTCGTGAAAATTCTGAAAGCGGCCAAAGTCGACTTTGCGGTGCTCGGAGAAAGCGAGTGCGATACCGGCGATACCGCGCGGCGACTCGGCGATGAGGCGACGTTTCAGAGGCTGGCAAAAGCGAACATTGCCACTTTGGCCGGGCTCGATTTCAAGCGGATCGTCACGGCGGATCCACACGTGCTTCACAGTCTTCGCAACGAGTACCCCGCGTTTGGTGGGAATTATTCCGTTGTCCACCACACGGCCTTGATCGACGAACTGATGACGCCAGGAAAGTTGCCGGTTCTCGAGTTCAGGAATTCGCGCGCGCTGACTTATCACGATCCCTGTTATCTCGGGCGCTACAACGGTGAGTTCGAAGCACCGCGCTCTGTCCTGCGCAAGCTCGGCGTGAACGTGCGCGAGATGGACCGTTCGGGACCTCGTGCACGTTGTTGCGGCGGTGGGGGCGGTGCACCGTTGACCGATATTCCTGGCGAGCGGCGCATTCCGGATATGCGGATGGGCGACGTCCGCGGCGCTGGTGCTGAGATCGTCGCTGTTGCATGTCCGCAATGCACGGCAATGCTCGAGGGTGTTGCGGGTGATCGCGCGGAAGTGCTCGATATCGCCGAGCTTGTGGCGTCCTCGCTGGAGGCGCGCCCATGACCGGGATGAAACGCGTCGATCCGCGACGGGCTTATCGCATGGGATCCACCGGTCTTCGCCGGATTGTCCTCGGAGAAAGCGGCGCGGGCGATGCCGCGCTTAGGTTTACGAGCAATCAAACGGACAGCAGGGCAAAACCCCTCCGCAGCTCCGTCGCCGCCACCCGCTGGCATATAGCGGTCGCACATGCGTATCGCGGACGTCTGGACGACCATGCCCGCGAAGCCATCGCGGCTGCAGCCATCCTCGCAGGTCCAGAGGTCGGCGTTCTCGCGGTGATCCTGGGCGCCTATCATGAGAACGCAGCGGAGCTCGGCGCGGACAAAATTGCGATTATCGAAGATCTGGAGGCATCGCGCTATGAGCCTCAGCGCGAAGAGGCCGTGGTGCAATCGTTTGTCGAACACTATGCGCCCGAGCATATCTTCATGCCCGATAATCTTTCCGGCGACGGCGATCTCGGCCGGCGTCTGATCGCCAAGCAAAAAGGGGTGGCTGCGACGCACGTCGCGGAGATCGATGCCGCGCATGTCGCGACGGCGTGGTCGAGTGGCCCAGTGCTTGCCAGCACGCCTCTGCCGGGCATCGTGCTTATCGACGCGGGCATCGTCGATACGAATCTGCCGTTCGTGGGAGCAGGTGAAACGGTCACGCCGCCCCAACTTCCTGAAATCGCCGAACGCTTCCGGGATCTCGGTCTGGAACCATCTGCCGCCGAAGCGATCGCCTTGGAAGAAGCCGATTTCATCGTGTCGGCAGGAAATGGTGTCAGCGAAGTCGCTACGCTTGAACAGTTGGCGCGCTCGCTCGGCGCGGCAGTCGGTGCAAGCCGCGTTGCGGTCGATGAGGGAAAGTTTCCGCGCAGCAAGCAGATTGGCGCTTCGGGTAAAACGGTCAGCGCTACAACATATTTTGCGATCGGCATTTCCGGCGCTGTCCAGCATCTACAAGGCATCAAGGCTTGCCGCCACGTGATTGCGATCAATCGCGATGCGGGCGCTCCGATCGTCAAGCGCGCTGATCTCACCATTATCGCAGACGCCGAAGAACTGATGCAGGCCCTGATCACGCGTGTGGCGCAAGCGCGCGAGCAGACGGACGCTACGGAGGCGAACCGATGAGCGCACCGTTCTCCATCGCCGTTCTGGTTTCCGCCGGTCGGCATCCCGTCAGCGGCGTTCCACGTGCGTGCCGTGGAGATGCAGTTGCGATGGCGATTGGCCATTCGCTCGCGGGAAGTGCATTGCGCGTCCTTCATGCCGGCACGGAAGACGAGCCATCGCTCAAGGACTATATGGCGTACGGCGCAAAGAATATCGAAGTCGTTCCGGTTCGTGAGGGCGATGATGCAATTGCCGCGCTCGCAAGTGTGCTTCGTGGCGTGGACGTCATCCTGACCGGCTGCAAGGCCGAGCAAGGTGCAGGCAGCGGTCTCCTTCCTTACTTGCTCGCCGAAGCGCTCTCCCGTCCGGTGATAGCGAACGCGCTTGAGGTGAAGATTGAGCGCAAAGACTCAAGTTTCGATGCGCGGATCCGCCAATTCCTACCGAAAGGCCAACGGCGGCAGATCGCTTGCGCAACGCCACTTGTTATTGCTGTTCATCCTTTTGCTCCAGTCAGTCTCAAGTACGCCTATGCGCGTCAGATTTCGGGGCAAATTGAGGTTATTCCGCTGACAAACCCAACTTGCGGCGCGCCGCAGCCGGACTGGGTCCTGGAAAAAGCCGCCCGCACTCGTGTCCGCCTCAAAGCGCAGGAAAAGAAATCAGGACACGCGCGCCTGCTTTCCGCCATCGTGTCTGAGGTGAAAGGCGGTGTTGTCGCTTTTGAGGGGACAACCGTCGATAAAGCACAAGTGGTGCTGAACTATCTGAGAGAACATCGCCTCGTCGATTTTTGAGCCGAGCCCTCGAATAGGAGGACCACATGCAATTATCCAATGAACTGCGGTCCCTGATTGCGCGCCGGCGGCCGGGCTACAGCCTGGAGGCCCCGTTCTATCAGAGCCAGGAAATCTTCGATCTCGATATGGACGCCATTTTCGGACAGACGTGGATCTACGTCGGCTCTGAACCGGACATTCCGGAGCCCGGCGACTATTTCACCGTGCCGCTGGGCAAAACGTCGATCGTCGTCGCTCGTGATGACGACATGTCGATCACCGCATTCCACAACGTTTGCCGCCACCGCGGCGCCCGCCTTTGCGATGGTGCCAAGGGCAGCGTCGGTAATGTCGTCTGTCCCTACCATCAGTGGACGTACGACTTACGTGGAAACCTCATCCATACCGAACATATGGGCGACGAGTTCGATCGCAGCAAATTCGGATTGAAGATGGCGCACGTCGGCAATGTTGGCGGCCTCATTTTCATTTGTCTTGCGGAGAAGCCGCCGGTCGACTTCGAGCAAATGCGCCGCGAGATGGAGCCCTATATCCTGCCGCACAGGATCGCCGACTGCAAAGTCGCGTACGAGGAGGATTTGATTGAGAACGGCAACTGGAAGCTCACGATGGAGAACAATCGTGAATGCTACCATTGCAAGGGAAACCATCCCGAATTGACAGTCTCGCTTTACGAGTTTGGATTCGGGTATCAGCCGTCGCCTGAGAATGCCGAGGAGGTTCACGCCTTCAAGGAGTTGATCAAGCGCGAGCACGCGCGCTGGGAGTCCTGCGGGCTACCGTCCGTCGAGCGCGAGTATCTCGACAGCCGTGTCACGGCTTACCGCACCGAACGCTTGCCGCTCGATAAGGCGGGCGAATCGCAGACGCTCGATAGCAAGGTCGCGTGCAAGAAGCTTCTCGGCGATTTAACTCAGCGCAATCTTGGCGGCCTGTCGTTCTGGACACAGCCGAATTCCTGGCATCACTTCATGAGCGATCACATCGTGACGTTCAGCGTTTTGCCCATCGACGCGGAACATACGTTGCTGCGAACGAAGTGGCTCGTTCACAAGGATGCGGTCGAGGGGCGTGACTACGATCCAAAAGAATTGAGTGCCGTTTGGCATGCGACGAACCTTCAGGATGGTTCGCTGGTCGAGCGCACGCAGATCGGATCTCATAACTCGGCGTATCAGCCGGGGCCGTATTCGCCCTATACGGAGGAATTGGTCGAGAAATTCATGTCGTGGTATTTCAAGCAGCTTCGCTCGGGCACGGGACATGAATCCGCGACCGTCAGCCCCTTCGCCGCGAGCGCCTGATACAACATGAGTGAAGCAGCCAGTCAAAGCAGGTTGGGACCCGCGTTGTGGGATGCCGTGCCGGCTAGGTGGAATCCCGACGAAGATGACGTCCTCATCTGCACGCACGTTCGGCCAGAAACGCACGACGTGAAGAGCTTCCTGTTCCGGACGCCGTCGCCGAAGCTATTCCGGTTTCGACCAGGGCAGTTCATCACCATAGAGGTCGAAATCGACGGTGAAGTCATTAACCGCTGCTACACGATTTCCTCGCCGCCGACACGTCCGGATACGCTGTCGATCACGGTAAAGCGGGCTCCAGGAGGGAAGGTTTCGAATTGGCTGCACGACAATCTAAAGCCTGGCGTTGCGATCAAGGCATTAGGACCTGCGGGCGAATTCAGCTGTGCGCTCCATCCCGCGCCGAAGTATCTCTTCCTTTCCGGTGGTTCTGGCGTGACGCCGCTGATGTCGATGTCGCGGACCCTCTATGAGCTTGGCGACGATCGCGACATTGTCTTCGTGCATAGTGCGCGCACGCCGCGAGATATCATCTTCCGTAATGAGCTGACGATGATGGCGCACGGCATGACCAAGTTTCGCACCGCGTTCGTCTGCGAGCAGATGGGTGAGCACCGCGATTGGAGCGCGCCGACGGGTTATCTCTCATCACCGCTGTTGGCGTCGATTGTTCCGGATCTTGCCGAGCGCGAAATCTTTTGCTGCGGGCCGGATGCCTACATGAAGAACGTCCGGCGTATGCTGGGCGAAGCCGGCTTCGACATGGCGCGTTATCACGAAGAAAGCTTCTCGTTCGAACAGCTGAGCCCGGAAGAACAGACAGAGTCGCAAGAGACCGAAGCCGAAAAGCAAAGTGGTGGTTTCAAGATCGAATTCACGAAATCGGGCCGGACGATCGATTGTCGCCCGGATCAGTTCCTTCTCGAAGCGGCTAAAGCTGCGGGCATGCGCCTGCCGTTTTCTTGCAGCAAGGGCGTTTGCGGGACCTGCAAGAGCAAGAAGATCGCCGGACAGGTGGTCATGACGCACGGCGGCGGCATTCGTCAGCGCGAGATCGACGCGGGTATGATCCTCATCTGCTGCAGTAAGCCATTGGGCGACGTGACGATCGAGAAATAGCCGTCCGCGCTATTCCTTTCGGCGCAGGATCGCCTGCAGGACGTCCGGTACGCTGATCGCCCCCACAAAGCGATCGCCTTCGTCAAAAAGCGCGACCGGCGCAGCGGCGGTCTTGTGCATCGCCAGAATAACGGTCTTGAGGCTTGTCCCCGGCCTTGCCCAGTAAACCGGATAGGTATTCTCGGGCAGAGTTTCTTCAACGTTGGTGCATGACACCCAGATGGCTTTGCGGCCTTCACACTCGGCCGCTTCGACGATGCCGTTGCCGCCGATCCGGAATTTCGTCGTCTTCCGTTGGTCGAGCCAGATCCAGTTTTCGTCAGCTTCTTCGAGGTCATGCTTGTTCCGCATGACGTTCCAGGCCGTGAGCACGGACAGCGGGTTCACGTTGGCGATGAAGTCGCGCACGTAATCGTCGGCGGGTTTCAGCACGATATCTTCCGGCGCGCCGGATTGTACGATGCGGCCGCTTTCCATGATCGTGATGCGGTTGCCGATCTTTAGAGCTTCCTCGAGGTCGTGACTGACGAAGACAATCGTTTTCTTGATGGTCTTCTGCAGTTGCAAAAGCTCGTCCTGCAGCTTCGTGCGAATGAGGGGATCGAGCGCCGAGAACGGCTCATCCATCAACAGGATCGGTGCATCGGTTGCGAAGGCGCGCGCAAGCCCGACGCGCTGCTGCATGCCGCCCGAAAGCTCATGGACGTATTTGTTGGCCCAGGTATCCAGTCCGACAAGGTGCAACTGACGGTCGACGCGCTCCTTGATTTCTGCAGGGGGAACGCCCGCGAGTTCGAGGCCGAGCCCAGCATTCTCACGAACCGTGCGCCAGGGAAGCAGAGCGAATTGCTGAAACACCATCGCGACCTGATTCTGCCGCATATGGCGAAGCGTGGCCGCGTCGCAGGAGGCGATATCGACCATGCGGTCGCCATCCTTCACCAGAAGGGCGCCACGGGAAACCTTGTTGAGGCCATTGACGGCGCGCAGCAACGTCGATTTGCCTGAGCCGGAGAGTCCCATCAGAACGGAGATCTCACCCTCATTCACGGTGAGATTGGCGCCTGCGGCCCCAAGCACGGCACCGGTTTTCGCGAGGATCTCGGCCCGGGTGGCGCCAGCGTCGACCATGGCGAGCGTGCGCGGAACGTCCCTGCCGAAGATGATGTCGACGTTCTTAAAATCGACCGCGATGCTCATTTGCGTACCTCTGGTCTGACGGCGAGGGCGCGATCGAGGATAATGGCAAGGATCACGATTGCGAGGCCCGCTTCGATGCCGAGCGGAATGTTACGGTTCGCGAGAGCGCGGTTGACGGGGTTGCCGAGGCTCGGTGCGCCGATCAGTGTTGCGAACACGACCATCGATAGCGAAAGCATGATGCATTGCGTGAGGCCTGCCATGATCGAGGGCAGGGCGGCGGGAAGCTCAACCTTCCACAACAGCTGACGCTTCGTTGCGCCGAAGCTTTCGCCGGCTTCCAGCATCGGCTTCGGGATAGACGTCAGTCCGAGGTAGGTCATACGGACCGGCGCGGGCATGGCGAATATGATCGTGACGATCAACGCGGGTGCGGCCCCAAGCCCGAACAGAATGAGAATAGGGATGAGATAAACAAACGTCGGCATCGTCTGCATGAGATCGAGGACGGGCTGCGTGATGCGCCAGACGTTCGGCTTGTGCGCCGCCCAGATGCCGATAGGAACACCGATCGCCATCGACAGAGCCGTCGCCGACAGAACAAGAACCAGCGTTTGTACAGTCTCCTTCCAGAGACCTTGATTCAAAATGAAAAGAAGGCCGATGAGGACGCCAATTGCCAGGGTAGCGGAACGCCGGAGCCAATAGGCGAAGCCAGCCAGCGCGATGGCGAGCAGTATCGGCGGAACTTTCAACAGGAGGCCCGAGGTGCCGTCTACGAGGGTCTCAAGGACTGCGGATACGGCGTCGAAGAACCACTGAAAATAATCGGTAATGAAGTCGAATATAGCCTTGCCGAGTTGGCCGATCGGTATTTTCCAAGCGGTAATCAGCTTCGATATGGGATCCATATGCGCCGTTCCCAGTGTTCAAGCCTGTCGGGAGGATGACGGCCGCCGTCGCGGGCGACCGTCCGTGCTTGCCGGGTGGTTGGGCCAACGCCCCCCTTATTTCTCGAGAGCGGTCTTCAACGCGGCTTTCGCATCGCCGCCGTCGAATGTCGTCACGCCTTCGAGCCATGCTGCCGGAGCATCTGGATTCTTCTTCAGCCACTCGAGGGCAGTTGCTTTCGGGTCGGCGCCGCTTTTCAGCACCGGCTCCATCATCGCGCCTTCCATGGCGAGATTGAATTTCAGGTTCTTGAGAAGCTTCGCGGCGTTCGGGCAGTCCTTTTCATAGCCCGCACGAATGTTTGTGCTGACGGTCGCGGCGCCGAAGCCTGAATCACCCATGCCATCGAGGTAGGCAATTTTCATTGCGCCCATGACGGGGTGTGGCGTCCAACCGAGGAAGACGATCCATTCGTTCTTCTTCATCGCCTTTTCAGCCTGGGTCAGCATACCGGCCTCCGAGCTTTCGACGAGTTCGAAGCCCTGCAAATTGTTTTCCGGCTTGGAGATTAGCGTGCTGATAATACGGTTGCCGTCATTGCCGGCTTCGATGCCGTAAATCTTGCCGCCGAACTGATCTTTGTGAGCGCCGAGATCCTTTAGGCTCTTGACGCCAGCGTCAGCGACGTATTGAGGAACGACGAGACCGTATCCGGCATTGTCGAGATTTACGCCGAGCACTTCGACGGACTTGTCGTCAATGTACGGTTTGATGTCGGCGGTCATGCTCGGCATCCAGTTGCCGAGGAAAACGTCGATATCCTTGTTCTTGAGGGACGCGTAGGTCACGGGGACGGAAAGCGTCTTCACTTCCGGCTCGTAGCCGAGTGCTTCGAGGATGGTGGCGGTCGTTCCGGTGGTAACCTGAATGTCGGTCCAGCCGACGTCGGCAAAGCGGATGTTCTTACACGTTGCACTTTCTGCGTACGCCGCAGTGGTAGCGAGGATCAAGGCTAGCGTGGCCCCTATCGCAATGCGTGTCATGACAACTCCTGTGGTTGGCAACGGCAGGCGTTAATGACAACAGTCCGCTTGTGGGGATCGGAACGTGATCGCCCTACTGTCGGTAGTCTGTTGAAGGCGCCACCCGCATGGGCGACACCAATAGCTAATAGCAGCAGCGCACTATCGATTTTTGCAATTGCGACGCGATCTAGCGCTTACGCGCCTTCTATCGTGCTCCCTTCAGCAGGCATGCTGCTTCAAGACAGGCCGTTCGAAGAACCGCGGGTGGGTCTTCGAGTCAGATAGAGGACGCGCGCGCCCGGCTCACGGCTCTGCGCGGCAGTGGCGGAGATGCGCCGAATTCATTGACGGAATTTTGAGGATGGCGTTCGCTGCGCGGAGTCCGCCCGTAAAGCGCTCGATATGACTTGCTGAAATGACAGGTCGATTGGAAGCCGCAAGTTATTGCGATTTGCGTGATCGACATTTGCGACTGCACCAAAAGTTCGCGCGCGCGCCGCAGACGGAGCTGGAGGTAATATTTTGTCGGCGTGGTATCGAGCGACACCTGGAACATGCGCTGAACCTGTCGCAGTGAAAGGCCGGCGAGCTTGGCAAGCTCGACCGCAGTCAGCGGTTCCTCAAAGTTGGCTTCCATCAGGGCGGCGATGTCGACAAGCGCGCTGTTGTTGTAACCGAGGCGTGCCGCCATCGGGATATGCTGCCGATCGTAGCCGTCGCGCACGCGTTCGAGAATGAATTGGTTGGATATGTCGGCAACCAGCGTTTTGCCGAAAGCCGCCCGCACGATCGAGAGCATCATGTCGATGGGAGCGATCCCGCCGGAGCAGGTCACGCGGTCACGGTCGATGACGAATAGCTCTTCCTGGAAGTGAACGCGCGGGTGGAATTCGCGAAGACCGGCCATGTTCTCCCAATGGACGGTGCATTTATAACCATCCAACAGGCCGGATTTCACCAACGCATAGGTGCCAGTACAGAGGCCGCCGAGAACGATACCGTCGTGGGCCATGCGGCGCAGAAGATTGATGACTCTGTCGTTGACGAAGCGCTCGACATTCGTGCCGCCGCAAACGAGCACGATATCGGGATCGCCTGCGGCATCGTAGGTCGACGCGTCGGCGTAAGACAGCCCATTGCTGGATGAAACCGGTTTGCCGTCGAGTGATAGAATGGTCCAGTGGTAATGCGTCTCGCCACTCAGGCGATTGGCCATCCGCAGTACCTCGATCGCGCTCGAAAGAGCGATCATCGTATATTCGTTCAGGGTCAGAAAACCGATCCGACGGATCGTGCTCAGCTTTTCCGAAACCTCATTCACGCAGCAAAAGCTCCCGGTGCTCCGCAAATCCAAGGTGCCGCCTCGGCGGCGAACCGAGCACGGATGACTCGTGGATGTGACCTCAAACAGAGGCACGTCGCAAAATCTTAGCACTTGGTCGTCTTTTGACAAGTTCCAGAAAGTTTAATTCTTGCTGAGGAAATGGGCTTTTCGTGCTGCAAAAGCCGGCGGGCGCCCGCCGGTTCATCCGACCTTAGTCGCGCGCGTCGTGGTTCCCTGCTGTCGCCGCCGACAACATTTGCGTCGTATCTGACAAGGCTCGCCAAGCACGATCCCGCCATAGAAAAATAACCGCTCGGCAGCGTCGCGTTTGCTGATACGCGCAGCGGAAATGATGAGCGATACGCTTATCTTGCTGTCTTGGCGGATCGAACGGATGGGGTCGATGACTAAGGTGCTTCAGAACTATATCGGAGGCAGCTTTCTCGCATCCGCACAAAGCGAGATGTTCGACAATGTCGATCCCGCCACGGGAGACGTTATTTCCAAAGTAGAGATCGCCCTCGCGCCCGAAGTCGACGCTGCACTGCAAACAGCAAAGAAGGGCCAAGCGCATTGGGCCGCGATGTCTGGTGCCGAGCGTGGGCGCGTTCTCAACAGGGCGGCGCGGATCCTCAGAGATCGCAACCGCGAGCTTGCTGAGATCGAAGTTCGCGACACTGGCAAACCGATCCAGGAAGCCGATGTCGTTGACGTCGTCAGCGGAGCCGACTGCATTGAGTACTTCGCCGGAGTAGCGGCGACGCTTCATGGCGAGCAGATCGCGCTGAACAATGCTTTCGTTTACACGCGACGCGAGCCGATCGGCATTTGCGTCGGGATTGGCTCGTGGAATTACCCCATTCAAATCGCCTGCTGGAAGTCCGCTCCCGCGCTCGCATGCGGAAATGCCATGATTTTCAAAACTTCGGAGTTGACGCCGACGACGTCGGTCAAGCTGGCCGAAATCTATACCGAAGCAGGCGTGCCAGACGGCGTATTTAACGTTTTGCATGGCGATGCCCGCACGGGTTCCATGCTGACCACCGATCCGCGCGTGGCGAAAATCTCGCTGACGGGCTCGGTCGGTACCGGTAAGAAAATCGTTGCGGCCGCGGCGGCGACGCTGAAGCGAACGACAATGGAACTCAGTGGCAAGTCGGCGCTCGTCGTGTTTCCCGATGCCGATCTCAGGCAAGCCGTTTCGGCGGCGATGCTCGGAAATTTCTATACGCAGGGCGAGATCTGCACCAATTGCACGCGCGTTTTCGTCCACGACGATATTTACGACGCCTTCATTGCAATGGTCGTCGAGCGGACCAAGAAGCTCAGGATTGGCCTGCCGCTCGAAGCGGATACCCAAGTCGGGGCTCTCATCTCGCGTCCGCACATGGAGCGGGTGCTGAGTTTCATCGCTGCCGGCCAGGCAGAAGGTGCGCGGCTGTGCTATGGCGGCGAGCGGGTCGACGTTGCGCCGCTCGATCGCGGAAACTTCGTGCGGCCGGCCGTCTTCGCTGAGTGTACCGACGAGATGAGCATTGTGCGCGAGGAGATTTTCGGACCGGTGATGTCGGTTTTGAGGTTCCGCGACGAAGACGATGTGATCACGCGCGCCAACGCTACGCGCTTTGGCTTGGCGGCCGGTGTATTCACACGTGATTTGGCGCGGGCTCATCGCGTTGCCGCGCGGCTGGAAGCCGGCATCTGCTGGATCAACAATTACAACATCACGCCCGTCGAGATGCCATTTGGCGGCATCAAGGAATCCGGCTTCGGACACGAGAACGGTCAAGCGGCGATCGAGCACTATACGCAGTTGAAGAGCGTCTATGTCGAGCTCGGCGACGTGCAGTGTCCCTACGAATGACAGCGCATTTGGAAATAGCGGAATAGAGATCGGGACCTAGGAAGCAATGAGCACCACCCAAGACTACGATTACATTATCGTCGGCGCGGGGTCGGCGGGTTGCGTGCTGGCAAATCGTCTGTCGGAGGATGCTGGCGTTCGCGTTCTGGTTCTCGAGGCGGGTCCGCAGGACAACAGCATTTTCATTCACATGCCGTCGGCCTTCGCTTATCCGCTGGCAGGAACGAAATACAATTGGTGGTACGAGTCGGAGCCGGAGCCCTATCTCAACAATCGCCGGATGTATTGCCCCCGCGGGCGGGTGGTCGGCGGGTCTTCGTCGATCAACGGCATGATCTACATTCGCGGTCACGCCTTCGACTATGACGCCTGGGCGCGCCGTCAGGGGCTGCAGGACTGGAGCTATTTCAACTGCCTGCCGTATTTCAAGAAAGCCGAGACGCGGCTTAAGGGCGGCGACAAATATCGTGGCGATTCCGGGCCGCTCTATGTGACGACGGCGCCGTGTACCAACCCGCTCTACGATACCTTCATCGAAGCGGGCCGCGAGGCCGGATATCCGGTGACCGAAGATATGAACGGTTACCAGCAGGAAGGCCTCGGCCGCATGGACATGACGGTCTACAAGGGCCGCCGATGGAGCGCAGCCCAGGCTTTTCTCCGTCCCGCACAAAAACGCGGCAGGGTCGAGCTGAAGGCGAAGACCCTCGTGACGAGGATTTTGTTCGAGGGGCGCCGCGCGGTCGGCGTCGAGTTCAGTCGCGGCGGTCGTATCGAGACGGCGCGGGCCAGGCGCGAAGTCATCGTCAGCGGCGGCGCGATCAACTCTCCGCAGGTTCTCATGCTGTCCGGCATTGGCCCGGCCGATGAATTGAAGAAGCTCGGCATTCCCGTCGTTCAGGACCTTCCGGGCGTCGGAGAGAACCTCCAAGATCACATCGAGGCTTATGTGCAGTACGAATGCACGAAGCCAGTTTCGATCTACAGCGCTAACAATCCTCTGGCGAAGCTAAAGATCGGCATCGAATGGATTTTGACGGGGAAGGGGCTTGGCGCCACCAATCATTTCGAATCCGGGGGCTTCATTCGCAGCGAAGCCGGAGTTCTGCACCCTGATTTGCAGTATCACTTCTTCCCGATGGCGATCAGCTATGACGGGACGTCGGCGGCCAAGGGGCACGGCTTCCAGGCGCATATCGGGCCGATGCGGCCGACGAGCCGAGGGTACGTGAAGCTTAAGTCGTCCGATCCGCGCGAATATCCGCGGGTGCTGTTCAACTATATGCAGACAGAGCAGGACCGGAAGGAAATGCGGGCGGGCATCCGTCTGACGCGGGAGATCTTCGCACAGAAGGCGTTCG
Source organism: Hyphomicrobium sp. (assembly GCA_030148425.1). Lineage (GTDB taxonomy): Bacteria > Pseudomonadota > Alphaproteobacteria > Rhizobiales > Hyphomicrobiaceae > Hyphomicrobium_B. The sequence continues at coordinate 42,191 of JASBTM010000006.1, forward strand.
ATCCGTACCGTGGCGCCGAGCTAGCCCCTGGGCCGGAGGCCACCAGCGACGATGCCATCGATGCGTTCATTCGCGAAAAGGCCGAGAGCGCCTATCACCCGTCGTGTTCGTGCCGGATGGGAACCGACGAGATGGCCGTTGTCGACGGTGCGGGCCGTGTCTATGGCGTCGAAGGGCTCCGCGTCGTCGACGCATCCATCATGCCTGACGTGGTCAGTGGAAACCTGAACGTGCCGACGATCATGATGGCGGAGAAGTTGGCGGACGCCATTCGGGGACGCACTCCGCTTCCGGCCGCGGAAGTGCCGGTGTGGTCCAATCCAAACTATCAGACAGAACAACGATAAGGTGAGCGGCGCGCGCCGATATCGGACGCCGGCCGCTCGCATCTCTTCGCGCGATTATTTATCTGCACTCGCAGCAAATCGCGACGCGCGGCCGGTTTGCTTCAAGAGCAAAACGAACGGAATGAGCAGAAGGAAGCTCAGCGTTACGAAGCCGAAGGCCTCGATGAAGCCGATCATCGTAGACTGTCGGGTCAGCTCCGAGGCCAGGAGTTCTCTTATTTTCGGGTCGGACGGCGGAAGGCCCGTCGAATTGAGCCAGGCCTGAAATGCCGGATTGTAAGGATTGATCCCGGCGGCGAGCGTCTGCAGGTTTTCGTGTGTCGACCGGGTCAGGATCGTCGCTCCGATGGCGATGCCAAGCGACCCGCCAATCGTTCTCGCGATATTGAAGATGCTCGCAGCTTGGTCGGACGCAGTCTTGGGCAGCGTCTGGTAGGCGAGCGTCGACAGCGGAACGAAGATCATGCCCATGCCGATGCCTTGCACGATGCTTGGCGCAATGATCCAGAATCTGTCGACGTCGAGATTGTAAGTCGTTGTCACGTAAGTCCCGGCTGCGGATAGCGTCAAACCGAAAAAGACGAGCCAGCGGGAATCGATGCGCTGGATGAGCGTGGCAACCACGATCATTCCGACGGCGACCGCAATTCCTCTCGGAGCCATCACCAGTCCGGCGGTGCTCGCCGGATAACCGAGCAGATGCTCGAGGAACAATGGCTGCAGCGCGATGGTGCTGAGCATTCCCACGCCAAACGCCATAATCAGAAACGTCGAGGTCGCGAGGTTGCGGTCCTTTAGAAGATTGAGCCTCAGGATCGCGTCCGGCCGGTTGAAGCTTCGCGTCGCGAACATGGTTAGACAAAAGGCCGACACGACCGCGAGCGCAACGATCAACTGCGACTGCAGCCAGCCTTCGCTGTTGCCGCGATCCAGGAGCATCTGCAGGCTGCCAACGCCGACGGCTAGGAGCAGGGCGCCAATCCAATCGAAAGCCGCGCCGGAATACGGCGTCGCCTTGATATAGGCTGAGATCAAAATGAGATTGATGATCCCGATCGGCAGGTTGACGTAGAACACCCATTGCCAGCCGAGGTTATCGGTAATGAAACCGCCGACGGTCGGCCCCATGATCGGCCCGAGGAGAACGCCAATGCCCCAGATCGCCATGGCCTTGCCGCGCTTCTCAGGCTCAAAGCTGTCGACCATCGTCGCCTGAGAGAGAGGGACGACGCTTGCGCCGAAGGCGCCCTGCAGCAAACGGAAGACAACCATTTGCATCAGCGAATGCGCTTGTCCGCAAAGCATCGATGCAACGACGAAGCCAGCGACGCTGACGGTCAGGACGCGTTTTCGCCCGAAGCGCTCCGCGAGAAAGCCGCTCATCGGAATGATAATGGCTTCCGCGACGATGTAAGAGGTGAGCACCCAGGTGATTTGGTCGGGCGTAGCGCCGAGCGTGCCCATCATGTCGGGAAGCGCCACGTTGACGATGGTCATGTCGAGAATGACCATCAGCACCGCAAGCAAAACGGCGAGAGAACTCAGAAGCCTGTGGGGCCCGGCGGAGGCGCTTTCGAGCGCCCCGGCCTGATTACTTGGCGCCACTACCTGCTCCATCCGACGTCGTATCGATCGTCACCGATGCTGAGGCGCCGACGCCGAGGGGCGGGTCGTCCGCATCGAGTGTCAGTGCGATCCGAACGGGAAAGCGCTGGACGACCTTAACCCAGCTACCCGTCGCGTTCTCGGAAGGCATCAGGGAGAATGCTGACGAGCTGGCGCGGCTCACCGCTTCGACCTTGCCGGTCAACTTTTTCGACGGATCGCTATCGAGCCAGACAGTAGCGTTTTGGCCCGGCTTGATCCGCGCGAGGTCGGTTTCCTTGAAGTTCGCGTCGACCCACCAGGTCGAGGTATCGACAAGCGGGAACAAGGGAACGCCGGCCTTTGCGACTTCGCCGGGGCGGATGCGGACTTTGCCGACGGTGCCATCGATTGGGGCTTTGATTGTCGCGTGGCCGAGCTCAGCATTGGCTTCCGCGACCGCAATGTCGGCCTCTTCGGCATTGCCCTTGGCAGCGGCCGCCTGCGCGCCGGTAGCCTGGGCGGCCTGTTGCTGGGCGATATCGCGGCGGATTTCGGCCCGCTTGAGTGTTGCCCGGAATGGTCCCTGGTTGAGTTCGACCATCACGTCGCCCTGCTTGACCTCGGCAAACTCCTGAACCTTCACATCCATGATGAGGCCGGTGACCACCGGCGTGATTTGGATGATGTTGGCTTGAACCTGAGCGTTATCGGTCGACGGATAGAGTGTTTCGTGTTGCCAATAAGCGTAGCCAGCAGCGATGAGGGCTATGACGGTGAGGAGGCCAAAGATGGCGAGGCCACGCCTGGAAAGTAGCGGTTTGCGCTCAAGCGAGGCGGTGGCGACTTGGGACCCGTTCGCAGGCGGTTTCTTATCTGGCAATCGGTCCTGCATCGATTTTTTCCGCTTATTCGAAGGCTGCAACTGACGTCGTCCCTTTAAGGTTGCCGTGACGGGCGCGGCTGCAATTAACATGCTTTAAGACGCGTGTATGCTTGTCGGCGCGACGGCCTATATATGCCGTCCGCGCGGAAGCGGCCCCAGGGGGGATTGCTCCATCCGGTAGGTGGTGGGGTGTCATATGCAAAAAGCCGTACCGCTGCCCTCTCTATAGGCCCTACCGGCTTTGCTCGCCAACGCGACAATCTCCCATTGTGATCCGCTCAAATGTCGCGGAGCAGTTTTGGGGCGCGGGCGCCCTGTCTCGGTCCTTAATATTAACGGCGATTTGCCATCCGGTGTTGGAAGGGTACGCGCCAACTTTAACGGATCGCGAGCGATTTTGAGGGACAGTCGAGGCCGATATTCTGGACCGTGCGACGTCGCCGGATCCTGCAAAGTGATATTTTCCGAGGATAAGTGTGTGCCGAAGCGGTTAAATCAGGCTGACGCTACGTATTCTCGCCTGCTCGCGCAGTACGCGAAGACGCCATTCGAATCGACCGATGTCGAACGGCGGCTGGCGCAACTGGTCAGCGAAGAACCCATCGTCGAGATGAAGACGAAGAGCCCGCAGCTATTCTACGTGAGGCGTTCCATCTCGGATGCCGGGGTGACGTATAAGGTTTTCCGCTCCGAAATCACCGCGATCTCGGGCGAAGACGCGATCGGCGCCTGCGAAATTGGAAGAGTCGCGGCCGGGATTTGCTGCATCCGAAACGCCGAAGTCTCGCGATCTGACCAGCAAAAGGGCATCGCGACCGCCGTCTACGACCTCATCACATCCGACATGGCCAGGGTCGGCGGGCTGTTGTGGCCGGTGGCTCCCGGAAAAATGACGGACGCGGAATTCAAGGTGTGGTGGAGGCGATCGCCCGCGCTCGTCTTTTACTATCCGCACCGCTATCGATTGGGTCTTCGGCCGAGGGCCGAATTTGAGGAATTGTTTGACGTTACGGTGCGCAGCGGAATCTGGGACCGGACGTTGGCGTATGCGAGTGGCCTTGTAAGTCGGGTCCGGCGTTCTGCGTGCCATACCGGCATTCGCCGTCGATGACCGCTTGAGGGCGGTAAACGCCAGAGTCCAACACTGACGCACCGAACCATCGATTGGCCGCGCCGATAAAGGGTCCGCGCGGCCGTCCTATCGAGAAGAGCTTACCACCAGCCGAAGAACGACTTTTGCCTCGGGTATGCTTGACGGCGGCCGTAGCGGTCGTAGCCGTAATAGAAGTCGTCGGCACTGTCGCCTTGGAAGTTGTCGTTACGGAAGAACTGCTTCGGGCGTTTCTTGATGCCGCCCTGCGGTTCGGTGCTGATGAGTACGACAAAGTCGGTCGATTTCGCGGTCTCTTTGCTTGCAGCCTCATCGGAGACGATGAGAGAGGAACCGGGCCAAACGGCGCTCGACAGCTTCTCTGCGACCTCGGGCGGAATCGTGATGCGATCCAACGCGGCGCTTGCCTCGGCCGCATTGGTCAGCGGAGGAGTGTCGGCATCGCTGAGACGCCGCCGGCGGTCGTCGTTAGAGGCATAATCCGCCTCGCGATGCCCGAGAGACACAGCCATCCAGCGGACGTCGTGCGCGCCGTTCGCATAGTCCATTGCCGTGAAGACATGCGTGCCAATTGGCTTGTCGGGGTCAGAGATCGTTACGGGGGCTTCGAAAACAGGTTCGTAGCCCTGCCGAACGTAGAGGCGCTGCGTCTTGAGGCTGATAAATACCGATATCGGTTTTGTCTTGCGCTTGGCCTCTTCGAAAACGGCGACAGCAGCATCGCGCGCAGCGAGAGCGGGAGCGGCCGCCTGCGTTGCAGCTTGAAATTCGGCATCGGCGGCCTTCAGCGCTTCTGCTGCGGCTGCAACTTTCGCGGTTGCGCTTTCAGCATCTTTGAGCGCGCGTGCCTTAGCGTCTTCCCATTTCTTCTTGGCCTTATCGGATTTGGCGCTATTCAACGCCTTATCTGCTTTGTCCAGCCGGGTATCTGCGGCCTTCTTCGATGCCTCGGCTTTGCGAAGCGCCTTCGTGGCCCGATCGCGCGGCTCTTTCTTGTCCGCGATCGCTTGTTCCATTTCCTTTGCCTGATCCACGGCCGCGTCGGCCAGGATACGCTTGCCGTCGGCGATGGATTTCAACGCGTCGTACTCGGCTTGCCTTGCAGGCCAATTGCGAAGATCAGGCTCGAATGCCGCGTTCGTCGCATCGCCGCCGTCCGGGTCCTGGTAGGACATCGGGATGGCAATCGCGGAGCGAAGGGCTTGCGGCGGAGTCGGCTTCATGAGGAGAGGATGAGAAATTTCGACCGGCGCAACGTCGTCATAGGCGACGACCACGCGCATCCCAACTCTTGTCATCGGAAAAAGGCGCTGAGCAAAGCTGTCCGGCATGCGCACGCAACCGTGTGAGGCCGGGTAGCCTGGAAGCTGTCCAGCGTGCAGGGCGATGCCCGACCACGTCAGTCGCTGCATAAAGGGCATCGATGCGTCGTCGTAAAGGTTCGAGTGGTGTTCTTCTTCCTTTTGCAGGACGCTGTAGACGCCGACGGGTGTCTCGTAGTCGGTTCGCCCGCTCGATACTCGCGCGCTCATGGAGCCGCCAGCGGCGTCGTAAATGGAGACCCTTTGATCCTTGATGGAGACAACGGCCAACACTGCGGGACCGGAGATGGTGTCCTGAAGAACGTCCTCAACGACCGGCCGTGAGCGGCGTTTCTCTGCATCGGCCGATTGGATGGCCGTGATTGAGGCGAAGGCGGCCAGCACGATTGTGGCGGAATGCTTCACCAGATGCTGTCGCCGGATTGGCAAACTGAACATTTTTCAGACCTTAACCTATGGCAGCCGACGCGAAACTTTGAACTACAGCGTAGTCTGAAGGTGGTTGAGCATTAATTAGCGCATGCCCCGCTTTCGTTGTCATCGATGAAGTTTATCGGCCTCACCGCAGTAAAAGATTACGCGGCAATCGCGTCGAGCAAGGGGCGTGAAAAAAGAATAGGGCCCCCAATGCACGCATGCGTTGAGAGCCCATCCAAGTGTCACTTATGAGTGTGGTCGTTCAGTCCTCAATAATCGGGGCACACCCACCGGCGATAGCGCCTGCTCCACAAGCAGCTGTCGTCGTCGTCATAAAAGCCGTTATCATAATAGAAATACGGATAGCCGCCGAAGATGAAGCGATGACGGTGATCATGATTGTGGCCATGGAAATGGGACCCGTGTAATCGGCCCATGCCGCCGTCAGCGAAGCGCGAGCGGCCGGCGAAATGACCGCCGCGAAAACCTCCACCGGGGAAGCCCCCGCCACGAAATCCGCCGCCCCCGTGGAAGCCTCCAAAGCCCCCGCCACCATGGGAGCCGCCGAAGTTACCGCCACCACCGCCTCCGCCTGACCTGACAGGCTCTGCCAACGATATTGAGGGCGCCTGCGCGCCGGAGTGCAGTTGGGCTGCGGGATAAGCGTTTGCGGCACCTGTCGCGACGGTAATCGCCAGGCCACCAGCAGCAATGAGCAATAAGGGTTTGTTCGACATTGGGTGTCTCCTGATCACGTAGGACTGCGCCGGCCTTCGTGGCGTCCTGAAAGGGGTGCGTTCGCGATGAGGGTTTAGGTCAATGGGACCGGGGCGCGGAGCGCGCGGCGTCTGCAAAGGCCGACCAACGGAGCGTTCGCCCGTTAGCGATATGTTTACCACCCAACTGCCGAACCGCCTGTTCCGCAGGGAACACTTCGATCAGCGGCGGACCGGCTTTCTTCGTCGAAGACGCAGCTGAACGTCCCGATTTGCGGTGTGTTGAAACCGATTTCTAACCCTAAGCCGCATGATCCAATTCTGTCTGTTGCTTGACAGCCGTGCGCGTCGCAGTCGTTTACCAAGGGCTCACCGCTGTCAATTTATGCCTGTGCTCTGCATTTGCTGAGTAGCGCGGTTCTCTTGATGGTCGACAAATCGGATTCAGCCCACTCGATCTTCCAAGGCGCCTCGTCACGCGGGGAGAGGGCCGTCGGCTTGCTCAAAGCGCTCATTTTCAATCGACGCGGTAGCGCCTCCCGCCCAGGATTGCTTTTTGCGGTGGCGGCCGCCGATTTTGTATCGATCATAGTAGCTTGGCCTATCGCTCGACTTATTCTCGGTGAGGGAGCCTCGCCGAGCTGGGCAAGCTTCGCGATGGTGTCGTTCGTAGCCATCCTGACGATTGCGACGCTTCGATCGCAGTGGTCCTACACAATACCCGCGCTTCGTAAGCTCGGACCGCAGGTGTTCAAGGTCATCGCGGCGGTTTGCATCGTGATGATCGTCGTATCGGGAATACTTTTTCTGTTTGACGCCTCTGCTGCATCGGCGCGGGAGATCGCTGCCTGGATGGAAGTATCGGCGCTGCTGCTGCTTTTCGTTCGGGTGGTAGCAAGCGACGCGATGCGTCGGCTTACGCGTTCCGGTGCACTCGTTCGGCGGACCGTCATTGTGGGCGGTGGCAAAGATGCCGAGGACCTGATCCGCGCCCTGAAATCAGATGCCGACAATCACATGCGCATTCTGGGCATCTTCGACGACCGTCAAGGAGACCGGTCTGCCGGTGACTTTGGCGGCATTGCCCGTCTCGGCACATTTCAAGACCTAACGGAATTCTGCCGCCGGGCAGGCGTTGATCTCCTCATCGTCACGCTGCCGCCGCGAGCTGAAGAGCGGCTGATGCACATTCTCGAAAAGCTTTTCACTCTCGAAGTCGATGTGCGGATTTCGGCATTGAATTCCAAGCTGCGTATCACGTCGCGCGCGTACAGCTATGTCGGTCAAGTCCCGATGCTAGCGGCGATGGACAAGCCGTTGGATGATTGGGATCACGTCCTCAAGAATCTGGAGGATCGCCTCATCGGCGCTTTGCTGCTTATCCTGGCGGCTCCAGTAATGCTGCTTACTGCAATTGCAGTCCGTCTCGACAGCAACGGTCCGATATTATTTCGTCAGAAGCGATATGGCTTCAACAACGAGCTTATCGAGGTCCTGAAGTTCCGCTCGATGTATGTCGAGAAGCAGGACGTGACAGCAGACAATCTCGTTACCCGCGACGATCCTCGCGTGACGCGGGTCGGCCGCATCATTCGCCGGATGAGCATCGATGAGTTACCGCAACTCATCAATGTCGTAAGGGGTGAGATGTCTCTCGTCGGGCCACGCCCGCACGCCACGGGCGCAAAGGCCGACCGCGATCTATATGAGAATGTCATGCAGGGCTATTTCGCCCGCCATCGCATGAAGCCTGGTGTTACGGGCTGGGCGCAGATCAACGGATGGCGTGGTGAAACCGACACCCGCGAAAAGCTGGTTCAACGCGTTGAGCACGATCTCTACTATATCGACAATTGGTCGATGTTTCTTGATCTCTATATCCTCGCGATGACGCCGGTATCCCTTCTGAAGGGCAAGAACGCCTACTAGCGGGGACCGGAAGCAGTCTGTTCTTCGACCTTTTGGCCGACATGATCTCGCCCGCCGCCAGTGTTACGGGTAATGCTTCCAAGGGCGACAGGATACGGTGCGTTGCGGCATCGAAATTTTCGCACAAGGGTCATGCCCGCGTATCTTTACGGACCGCTTGGCTGAAATTTGCAGGTTTGCTAGGCTTTAAAATACGGCGGTCGCGCCGCGCTCGTGCCTGCGGGAGTTTCGCATTTTTTATTTCATCCGACAGGGACGGGCGGCAGTCGCCGCCGTTATCTCAGCTCTCGGCTTAGCAGCTTGCGTTGCGCTTCCGGCGACCGCGCAGGAGGGCCCTCCAGTCGACACCGCGCTTGTCGTTTCCGTCGATGTTTCCAATTCCGTCGATGAAGGTCGATACAAGCTACAAATGGAAGGCATCGCCAAGGCGCTCGAAGATCCGGGCGTCATCGAGGCGATAACGGGCGGATCGAGCGGTGGCATTCTCTTTTCGATGGTGACGTGGGCGGATACGCCGTCGTTCGTCATTCCCTGGATCAGAATTGCAAACAAAGCCGATGCGCTCGCCGCTGCGAAGCGCGTGCGCTCATTGCCTCAACAGGGTGGCGAATTCACGTGCATGACGCGAATGCTGCGCTCGGCAAACGATAAGATCGTGCCGCAGATTCCGGCGAAAGCAGCGCGCATCATCATCGACGTCTCGGGGGACGGTCCGGACAACTGCAATGCCGAGGAGCCAATCGAAAAGGTTCGCGACGAACTCGTCAGCAATGGCGTGACGATCAACGGCCTGCCGATATTGCTCAATACGCCCGAGGACTCAGCCTTTTTGCCGAAAGCGGTGCCTGGCGGCGCACATCCGCTGGAACAGTGGTATCGTCAGCACGTCATGGGCGGCCCGAGCAGCTTCGTGCTGCCGGCGCAGGGCTACGGCGATTTCGAGCGCGCCATTCGGCAAAAATTTATCGTGGAAGTGAGCGATTTGGCATCGCGTCACTATTCGATGACGGCTTCCCAACGATAAATTCTCGCCGTTTGCTCAGATCTTGTCTTCGCTGGTCGAGCCGCAGTGCCAGCGCTTGACCTGCCAGCCTGGATGCTCTTCCGACCATTTCGCGAAGTGCGGGGGTGCCTGGACCATGCAGGTCATGGCGTCGATATCCGCATCAATCGGAATTTTGTAATCGCGGCAAACGTTTGGATCGTTTGCGAGGCAAGCGGAGAGTATGATCGCAAGCATGAGGATGATCCCGGAAGGCGCGTCGTCAATCGTCACCATACCGTGACGTCACGCTTCCGGAATTCGTTTCAACACGCCGACCGGCAAAAAAGATGCGGCTTAGGCTGACGGAAGAAGGATCTCGCCCCGGCCGATCGTTGCCGTATCGCCGCCGATCTTCTGCACAAACAATGGCATAGGCTTCGGAGCCAACGCTCCAAGCGTGGATTTCAGATAGCGAGAGATGATGCGCACGATCACGAGATCGTGTTTGCCGCAATCGACGAATGTGGGCAGCAAGCTCTCGACGCTCGGCCCGATCAGCGTACCGCGGCGCATCATGAGGCCGGGCTCCGCGCCGAAACCGCCTTCTGCCCAGATCGTGCCGCCGATCATGCGCGACCCTGTGCCGGGACCTGTCTTGCCTTTTACGACAACGACGCCGCGACGCATCTTGTCACCGGCGCGGGCGCCGACGCTACCCTCGACGACCGTAGTGCCGCCGAGCATGCCGAAGCGTTCACCGGTCGCCACGCCGCCAAGGTTGTCACCGGCGTTGCCGGAGACGAAGATCATGCCGCCGGTCGACCCCGAGGAAAGGAAGTCGCCAGCGTTGCCGCGAATTTCGAGCTTGCCGCCCGACATCTTGCGGCCCGCAAACGATCCAACGTTGCCGACGACGCGAATTGTGCCGCCATCAAGCTCGTCGCCGACAAAAACGATCGCCGACGTCGCGCCTTCGATGGTTAAGGTGTCTCCGGCCGTTCCCGAGATCTCAAACGCATCGCCGAGCGCCAATCCGCCCTTTTCGATGCCGACGTCGAGCCGGGCGAGATCGTACGGCGACAAGGCCGCAAGCTTGGCAGGTGTAATGCCGGCGAGGTTGATCCGCTCCGTCGCGGGCGCTTTCAAGCGCAGCGTAAGACCGCTCATCAGATCAGATCCTTCAAATGATAATGATGCTGGCCGAGCTTGCCGCCGTAGTTGCCGGCGGTGATGCGGGTGACGCCGCGGCTGGCGCCGACATCGGTCACGGCCTTGAGGCCAGCGCGCATGGCATCAGCGACTGCCTTCGACGTCAGGCCGTCGATGACGATCTCGAGCACCGCAAGCGTATCGGGTGACAGTTCACTGTGCTTGATCGTTCCGCGAAGCGTCGGACAGAACGCATCGTTGGAGGAGGCGTGCATGCCCGCGTATTTCGCGCCGACTTTCGAGCCCGAGCGGACGATGCCGCCAGGGAAGGGCGTGATGACGTCGTCGATTTTGGCGATCTCTTCGACGGCGTGCTCCGCCGTTTCGAGAAGACCTTTGCGATCGCGGCCGAGGATCAGCATGTTGCCGCCGCCGACGGCGTCCGTCGTAATGCCGGTGTCTTCCTCGATGATGAACTCGCCGTCCATGACGGGAACGCGCCAGTAGCGGCTGTCACCAAGCTTCTTAGCGGTTTGATAGCCGTCACCGAACAGGCGCGTGCCCTTGCCGAGCGGCATCGTCTTCTCGGCTTTGAGGCCAGCGTAGCAAGCCGAGCCGGGGCTCGTTAGCACGCACTGACCGATACGATTGCGGACCTGCGGAAGGAGCGCATCCGGCGAGAAACCGAATATCAGAATGCGCACGCCGGGACGGCCGTCCGGCGTTTCGTCTTCCGAGAGCTCCTTATCGATGCCGCATTCGGCGCCAGCGCCGATGACGGACGTTCCGAAGCCGGTTGCGACAGTGGCCGCGATTTTCGCCCACTTCATCGAGTCCGCGGTGATGATGATACCGGTGCCGCTCATGCCGAAGGCTTCGGCGAAGGTATCGTCGATCAGGATGCCGTTGACGGTCTTGCTCATGCTACGCGGGCCCCGGTCGGTTGAATGATCAGCGAGCCACGGCCGCCATTGATGATTTCGTCATCGGAGAGGCGGAAGTTATCCATGCGCACCGTATGATAATCATCGAAATAAGGCTTGAGCGACTTCTCGATGCCTGGATCGTAAGACGGCCGCGCGACGTGCGTTGCGCCGTTGACGACCTTGATGATCTTGCCATTGCGCACGATAAGTTCGCCGTTCTTGAAGAGCAGCTCCGGCGTCGTGAACATCGCTTCGCGATCCGGATTGTCATCGTAGACTGTGATATCGGCCCACGCGCCGACGCCGAGCTGACCACGATCCTTGAGACCGAGGCTGCGAGCCGGACCAGCGCGCGTCATGATCGCAATTTCGTAGAGCGAATATTCGCGATCGAGGGACGCCAGCGTCGAATACTTCAGCGCATCCGGGTTGATCTTCTGCATCATGTCGTTGCGGAAAGCTTTATCCATCAGCAAGCGGATGAGATGCGGGTACCAGGTGAACGGACCGCCGTTCGGATGATCGGTCGTCAGGAACAGGCGCCACGGGTCGTTGATGAGCAGGAACAACTCGAGGCCGATAGCCCATTGCAGCGCGTTGACGAAGCTCTTGTCGCGATACTTGAACGGGACGACGCCGCAACCGGCATCGCACTCGATGTCCATCACGACCCATTTCTTCGGGGTCGCGGAGCGCGACGTTATGAACTGCCGCATTGAGTCGCCCGACGCCGTGCACGTCTGGCCGAACATAACCTGGCCAACGTCGCACGAGACATTCGGATTGGTGTTGATCGCTTCTGCGACCGGCGCGGCCGCGGACGAAAACTTCAGATCGCCTTCCGTTCCATAGCTGTGGAACTGAATGTGCGTGAGATGGATCGGCAGTCCCTCAGCGCCTTTGATCGTTTCGAGGGTCGTTTCGTAGCCGCCCGGAACGCCAAGGTTACAGCCGTGAATATGAAGCGGGTGGACGACACCGAGCTCTTTCAGGCCACGCGCCAAGGTCACGATGATGTCCCGCGGAGTGACGCCGTAATAGACGTGCTTCTCGTTGAGATCGAGCTTGCGCTGATTGAACTTGAAGGCGCTGATCCCGCCGGGATTGACGACCTTGACGGCGATTGCCTGCGCCGCGTGCATCGTCCAGGCGATGTAATCCTTGATCGCCGAGAAATCTTTCTTGCCGGCAAGCTGGCGAAGGAAGAAGTCATCCGAGCCGAGCATGACAAACGCGCCTTTGTCGATGATCGACGTGTCGGCCATCTCCATGTGCGCCTGGCGGGCGTTGGCGGGAAGCATCGCCGGCTCGAAAGCGGCGGTGTAGCCCATCTCGGCGTAGCGATAGCCCGTTAGCATCGTTGACGGGACAGCGTGGCCGACGCCCGCGCGCGTCAAGTCTGTGCGGGCGACCGTGTCGTGCATGTGGTCTTCGGGAAGCATCATGCGGGCGATCGTCATCTTGCCGCCGCCGATGTGCGAATGCGGGTCGATGCCGCCCGCCATCACCACTTTGCCATGGACCGCATACTCGTGGTCGACCTTGGCGTTCGGATCCGGAGAGACGATACGGCCGTCCTCAATGAAGATGTCGCGGACTTCGCCGTCGACCCCGTTTGCGGGATCGTAGACTTTGCCGCCGGTGAGCTTGATGAGCATTTCGATCTCGGAAATTGGCCTAGAGGGCAGCTTCGATTTTTTCGAGCACGTCGGCCGCGCTGGGAAGGTTCGACTGGCGCAGCTTCTTCAGCGGCAGCGATACGACGTTGTCGACGCGCACCATCGTGCCGGCATGGTCGACGCCGGGCGTGCCGACGGGAATGTAGACCTTTGGTGTGCGAGCCGACTTGAAGCCAGGCGCTGCGAGGAAGATCGTCGGGATGTCAGTATCCGGCGGTGGGATATCCGGCGAAAACGACGACAGCCACAACAGCAGATCCGCTTCCTTGGCGTCGAGCAGTTTGGTCGCTGAAAAGCGCACGGGATCGTAGTCCGGTGTGCCATCCGCGTACGACACACGAAGCGGGAAGCCCGATTGCCAGCTGCATACCGCTCCGGCCGATGTCGCGCCGTCGTTGCCGCCAAGCGAGAGGCCAGCGAAGCGCGAGGTCAGGTTGATCTCTTTTACGAACTCGGAGATGGCCTGAACCGTGAGATCGGCGTTCGGGAAGGTAAGGCTCGGTGGCGCCCAGACGATGACGCCATAGCTCGCCGCCTTGCAGCGCTCGAGAAGATCTTCGACAGCCGCGCGGGGAAGACCGGCAATGGTGTCGCCGGAGACCGCGCCGCCCTTGTTCATCGCGCGCATGGCGTCGAGAATTTCGGCGATGCGATCGGCTTTGGCCGGAATTGTCAGAACTTCGCCGATGCGCTTACCCGCGACGGCGGACTGATCGAGACCTTCACCCAGAAACACGACCGTCCGCTTCGGCGGGTTGTCGGAGAACATCGAGGCCTCGTTGCAAACGATGCGCTCGAAGAAGCGAGGGTGAAGCTTATGGATGTCGCTGCCCGCAACGATAAACAGATCGGCCCGGTTACGCGCTTCGGTAAGCGTCGTCAGAACCCAGCCGGAGTTTTGGAGCACGCGGAAATTGCGATATTGTCCTTCGCTCAGCGCATGGTCGACGACGCCGCCGCCCTTTTCGGCAAGGGCGATTGCAGCGCGGATGCCGTCGACATCGGTTCCGAGGCCGCCGAAGACCGGAAGACGGCTCTCTTTGATCAGACGCGCCGCGGCGGTAATAGCCTCATCGAGAGACACGTCCTTGCCGTCGATTTGCGGCTTCGGCTCGCTTAACGGCCGTTCGAAGCCTGCAACCGATTTAACGCAGCCGTTCTTCAGGACTTTCAGTCCATCTCCGGACGGGCCGATGTCGAGATCATCGCAAAGGATACCGCAGAAGGGGCAGGCGACATTCTCGTGATGGTTCGCGCCGTTCCTCGACATTTCGGATTTCAAATCCAACTCCTCATGACCCTGGGGTCTGGCGATCCCGGGATTCGACCAAAGCACGCGCGGGCAGGTAAAACAACGTTGTGCAGCCGGTCAAGCACTGCGAATAGGATGATGGTAATGCGACACATTTTGCCGTCTTTGCGTCGAGATTGAACGCCCCTAATGTCCGGGCGCTCGTCCCAGGGTGCCAAGACTGCCCTTGCACTAGAAATCTCCGGAGGAAATTCATGCTGAAACGCTTGGTGATCGCGGCCACGATCGTGGCTCTGACGCCGCTGTCTTTGGCTGGCGCTGCATGGGCCCATGGCCCGTCGCGCCAGAAGGTAACGGAAACGATCGAGATTAACGCGCCGGTCGACAAAGTCTGGAAGGTCGTAGGCAACTTCCAAGACATGAGCTGGCTACCGGTTGTCGAGAAGCTAGAAGGCAAGGGCGGCAACGACGTCAATGCAACCCGGACGCTGACGCTGAAGGGTGGCGGCACGATCGAAGAGCAGCTCGATAAGTACAGCGCCGAAGATCACATGTACGGCTACGAGATCACTAAGGTCGATCCGAAGGTGTTTCCGGTCGCCGATTACTCGTCGCACATCACCGTCGAAGGTGAGGGCGACAAGACGACCGTCACCTGGTGGGGCGGTTTCTATCGCGGCTACATGCTGAATGATCCCCCGCCGGAACTCAACGACGAGGCCGCTCTGAAGGCCGTCACGGGTCTCTACAAGGATGGCCTCGCCGCACTGAAGAAAAAAGTCGAAGGCGGCGGCTGAGTGCAAACTGGTCTTCGTGCGCTGAAACTGGGGCTCGGCCTGCTCGTCATTTGCGGGCTGGCCGTGCCGTCTTGGGCGCATGAAGCCCTTCTCACCAACCAATCGTCCGACAGTCTTTCATTCGTCGACGTCGATACGATGAAGGAAAGCGCGCGGATCGAAGTCACCGGCAAGCCCGCCGGAATCGCGCTTTCTCCCGATAAGGCGACAGCGTTCGTCACGGCGCCGGACAGCAAAGAGCTTATCGAAATCGATGCTGTTTCCCGGGCGGTGAAGCGGCGTCTGCTGCTGGGCGGGGGGCCACTCGGCATTGCTGCACATCCCTCGCTTCCCGAGGTTTATATCGCCGATTGGTTTGCGCATAAGGTGACCATCGTCGACACGGCCAAAATGGCGGTCGCGGGGGAAATCAAGGTGGGGGAATCTCCCTCAGGTCTTGCCGTGACGCCGGACGGCAAGCTGCTTCTGTCGGCCGACCGGGACAGCGACGCCGTTTCGATCGTCGACTTGGCGACCCGACAGCGTCTGGTTTCGATACCCGTTGGAAAACGGCCTTTCGGCATTACCATCGATGATAAAGGCGCCCGCGCATATACCGCGAACGTGAAGAGCGACGACGTCACCGTGATCGACATCGCGGCTCGCAAGGTCGTCGGGAGCGTGCCCACAGGGAGGCGCCCTTACGCCATTGCTTTCGCTCAGGGCAAAGGGTTCGTGACCGACCAATATGGCGGCACCGTCACTGTCTTCGATGAGGCCACCCTGGCACCGGTGAAACGCATCAACACCTGCGATCACGCTGAGGGCATAGACGCCGACGCGGACCGAAAGGCGATTTACGTTTCGTGCTGGGGCGACGACGTTCTGCTTCGCATAGATCCCCAGTCGCTCACGGTGACGGGGAAGGCCGCCGTCGGCGACGGCCCGCGGGCATTCGGCAAGTTTCTTCGTTAAATCGGCGTGGGTTACCGGCTTGTAAGTTGAGAGTTGCCAAGCTTCCGGCAACCTTCCGGACATCTTGCAAACCGGCCGGCGGCCCCGATTATTGACGGAAACGCGACGTCATCCTGTTCAAGTGACCAGGGTCCCGCTAAATAGCCGGAAAAAATCCTGTCGATCTAGGAGGATCGCCCCTGATGTCCATGCATATTTTCCGCAAAGCAGCCGTTGCAGCGCTTGCGGTGACGTGTCTAAGCGTTGCTGCTTCGGCAGCCGAGACGCCAAAACCCTCGGATATTCTTTTCGAAACACCGCACATCGGCTCGGTCGCTGCCGGAACGGCGCTTGTCTATAAGTTCGAGCGAAAGCCTTCGGACCCTAAGGTTCTCGGTGAAGGCTTTTCCGACAACATCACCCTTACGGTCGAAAGCGACGGGAAGCCGGGCAAGAAGAATATCCGCCTCCAGATTTACAGTGGCGACCGCGCGCGGGAACCGCAAGAAATCACGGACATGGATGGCAACCCGCTTCTGATTGTCTATCTGGACAACGCCGTCGCGCATTTCCGGCTTTTGGCAGGAGGCGACCCCGCCTACCTTAAGGGCATGTTCAAGCAGGGCATCGCGGACGGTGCCAAAATCGTCCCCGTGAAAATCGACTACAAAGGTCAGTCGGTAGATGGTTATCGCGTGAGCATCACGCCCTATATCAATGATCCCGCGAAGTCCAAGATGAACGGTTTCGAAGGCTCGACCTTCACGATCGCGCTATCCGATAAGATCCCGGGATATTTCGCGAAAATGGTTTCGGAATATACCAACTCGGACAAGAAGAGCGCCACGCTCGAGGAAACGACCACACTCGACGGTGTCGGAGACGTGAAATGAGAAATCCCGTCAGATCGGCGATTGTTAGCGGAATTCTTGCGGTTGCCGCCGTCGCGGCTCCAGCTTTGATGACGCGTGCTTCGGCGCAGGAATTGCCAGCCAATGACTATCCGACCATTGCGCGGGCGGACTACGTCTATGCGTGCATGGCGGTCAATGGACAGACGCGCGCGGTTCTTGAAAAGTGCTCGTGCTCGATCGACCAGATCGCGAGCATCCTACCTTACGACAAGTACGAAGAGGCTGAGACACTGATCTCCGTGGGTCTTCGGGGCGGCGAGAACGTTGCCTGGGCGCACGCGCCGGAATTTCAGGAAAAGGTCAAAAACCTGCGGCGTGCTCAGGTCGAAGGCGAATTGCGCTGCTTTTAAGCTTTTGATTGTCGCCTCCGGCCGGCTCCGCGGAGCGGAGTCGGAGGCGACGGCTCTATACCCTTCTGCCCGGCGCGTGCATTCGCTAGCCGGCCGCCGGGGACAGACTACCTGATACGCCCGCTCGAGAAATTATTCCGAGAACCTATTCCCATTCGAGTTCGGTAAAGGCCGCCGTGACGTTGCGCGGATTGTGCTCGTCGAAGAGAGCCCACTTGTCCCGTTCTGACTGCGCGGCCGACGCGACGGCGTCTTCGATGGTTTTTCCGTCTCTAATCATGCGGCGGACGTCTGTCGCGAGGACGTTGAGATAGCGCTGGATCGGCTCCGCAGCCTCCGGCCAAGCCATCGACTGCGGACCATGGCCGGGAACAGCACGCTCGGCTTTTTCAAGCGAGAGCTCGGAAAGCAGTTTCAGCCAGCCCACGATAGAACCGTCGAGCGTCGGGATGTGGCCGGAGAATAAGAGATCGCCGAGAAAAAATGTGCCTGTCGCGCCGTCGAAGATCGTCAGATCGTTGTCGGTATGGGCGGTAGGCCGCGCTTTGAGTATTAGGACACGGCCTCCCAGATCGATCTCAAGGGTATCCCTGACGAGGACGGTCGGCGGGATGATCTCAGTGCCCGCAAATGCCGTTTCACCCAGGCGCTGGCGCGCATTCGATAGGTAGCTTTCTTTACGGGCGGCAAGCGCGGCGGGCAGCTTGTAATGGCCGACAAACTCGGCTTCTGCCGTTTTGAAGGCGGCATTTCCCATGACGTGATCGGGATGCATGTGCGTATTGATCACATGACGGATCGGTTTGTCCGTGATCTGCGTAATGGCCTCGCGGAGTTCAACGCCCATCGCGTAAGAGCCGCTGGTGTCGACCACAGCAACGCTACTGCCCCCCACGATACAACACGGGTTGGAAATATCCCCGCGGTTTTGGGCATTTACTAGCTGATATTTGCCGACGTGAACGAAGATTCCGGGAGCAATTTCAAGAACCCCTATGCGCTCAGCTTCCGCGTGCGAAAGCCTCGGTAAGCACGGCATCAGCGCCGCGAAGGCGGCAGCGCGGAGAAAGTCCTTTCGGGAAAGTATTCCAACGGTCTGAGGATATTTGTTCATGCGGTCCGTGTCGAAAGCGCGATTGAGCTAATCATTCCAAATCACCCAACCTCGATTTGACGAATTCACGAAAACGAGAGGATTTGTGATCGAAAGCCGTCCTTGTCGCAGCCGGAAAAGAACTAGACGTGCGGTGCACCATTTTTGGTGCGGCGCAATTTATCCCCGTAAACACGGGGATTTTTTGGGTCAGAAGACTTGTCCTAATTTGCCGCAGGAGAATGATCGTCGCACTACGTGTTGCGGCTTGAAAAAAAAAGTGTCTACATGCCCCCGTTCACGAGGACTACCGGTTTCTACACGGTTTCGTGAAGAACTCCTTCTCCAGCCGGGCAAAGACGGGAAGAAATCCCGCAAAACTCGAGATTGGAGCCGGGAGATATCGGCAGTCCTCGGGATCGACTTGCAAGCGTGGCAAGACTATCTCAAAACGGAGGAAGCGCGATGCGCAAAAGTGCATTCGCATGCGGCTTGCTCGCAACTGCCGCGTTCTCGGCGTCCGCATGGGCGAACGAAGACGTGATCAAGTTGTCGAGCGATCCGAATAACTGGGCTCAACAGTCCGGTGACTATGCTGGTACTCGCTATTCAAAGCTTGACCAGATCACGACCGAAAACGTCGGTCAGCTGAAAGTGGCATGGACGTTCTCTACGGGCGTTCTTCGTGGTCACGAAGGCGGTCCGCTCGTCATCGGCGACGTCATGTACCTTCATTCGGCATTTCCGAACATCGTGTTTGCTCTGAACCTTGCTGACGAGCAGAAGATCATTTGGAAGTACACGCCGAAGCAGGATCCTTCAGTCATCCCCGTGATGTGCTGCGATACGGTCAACCGTGGCGTGCAGTATGCTGAAGGCAAGATCTTCCTCCATCAGGCCGACACCGCGCTCGTAGCACTCGATGCGAAGACGGGTAAGGAACTGTGGAAGGTCGTCGACGGCGATCCGAAGAAGGGCGAGACGGGCACCGGTGCTCCGCTTGTCACGAAGGATAAGGTGATCATCGGCATCTCGGGCGCTGAATTCGGCGTTCGCTGCCACGTCACCGCTTACGACATCAACAGCGGCAAGAAAGTCTGGCGCGCCTACTCGATGGGTCCGGACTCCGACATCCTCGTGGATCCGGAGAAGACCATCTCGCTCGGCAAGCCGGTCGGCAAGGACTCGTCTCTCAAGACGTGGAATGGCGACCAGTGGAAGATCGGTGGCGGTTCGACGTGGGGCTACATGGCCTTCGATCCCGACCTCAACCTGATCTACTACGGGACGGGTAACCCCTCCACCTGGAACCCCGCTCAGCGTGCGGGACCGGATGGCAAGCCGATCGATCAGAAGTGGTCGATGACCATGTTCGCTCGTGACGTCGACACTGGTGTTGCCAAGTGGGCTTACCAGATGACGCCGTTCGACGAATGGGACTATGACGGCATCAACGAGCCGATCCTCGCTGACATCGACGTCAAGGGTGAGAAGCGGAAAGTTGCGGTTCACTTCGACCGTAACGGCTTCGGCTACACTTGGGATCGTGTCACGGGTGAACCTCTCGTCGCCGAGAAGTACGACCCCGTCGTGAACTGGGCAACCGGTGTGGATCTCGACAAGTCGAGCCCTCACTACGGCCGTCCGATCCGCGTTGCGAAGTACTCGACGTTCAAGAACGGCGCGGACTTCAACACGAAGGGCATCTGCCCTGCGGCTCTCGGCTCGAAGGACCAGCAGCCCGCTGCCTTCTCTCCGAAGACAGGTCTGTTCTACGTTCCGACGAACCACGTTTGCATGGACTACGAACCGTTCAAGGTTTCGTATACGGCTGGTCAGCCTTACGTCGGCGCCACGCTGTCCATGTTCCCGGGTCCGGACAAGCCGGAGCGTATGGGTAACTTCATCGCTTGGGACGCTTCTGCTGGCAAGATCGTCTGGTCGAAGCCTGAGCAGTTCTCGGTCTGGTCGGGTGCTCTGACCACGGCTGGCGGCGTTGCCTTCTACGGCACGCTCGAGGGCTACTTCAAAGCTGTCGATCAGAAGGACGGCAAGGAGCTGTTCAAGTTCAAGACGCCTTCGGGCATCATCGGCAACGCTATGACTTACTCGCAAGGCGGTAAGCAGTACGTTGCGGTGTTCTCGGGCGTTGGTGGCTGGGCCGGTATCGGTCTCGCTGCAGGCTTGACCAACCCGACCGATGGTCTCGGTGCCGTCGGTGGTTATGCCGGTCTTTCGGAGTACACGAACCTCGGTGGCTCGCTCACCGTGTTCGCTCTCCCATAGGCTTAAGCCAAGACATAAGGGGGCCGGCGTGGGGAAACCCGCGCCGGCTCTTTGCCGTGTAGACGGGGCGCGTGAAAGATGTACGAAAAAACATCTTTCGTGAAAAAGGCACAATCTGCTACCAGGGCGACAAATTGCACATATCTCCCGAAGGCGAATGCAACATTATCCAAATATGAGCTCGCCCGATGGCTCGTTAGAACCCCGGCACAGAACCTGGGACTGCTGAAAAACTTAAGGGCGGTGGCGACCTACGCGTATCAATCGACAGGAGAAGAGGAACCTCGTGAACAAGTTCATTCAGGCACTTGCAGTCGCAACGGTGACTTTCGCGGCTGCGGGAGTTGCCATTGCTAAGGAACAGACGAACTCGGATAGCAAGCCTGCAGCAGTGCCCGCTGCCAAGCTTATGCAGGTCGCGGAAGACGCGGCTCCGAACCCCGACGATCCCAACGCCCCGCCGCCAGGCTCGCGCAAGGCTGATGGCACCGCGGTTTATCCGAACCCCGTGAGCGATCTCGCTAAAACGGAAGGCATCAAATTCGAAGATGCGCGTTATCGCAACAAGGACGGCGATCCCGTTCCCGTCGTGACGAAAGACTTCCAGGTCGACTGGGGCACATGGAACGGTTTCCGCCGTTACCACGATGCCTGCCACGTCTGCCATGGTCCGAACGCGCTGGGCAGCACCTTCGCGCCGGCGCTCGCCGACTCGCTCAAGACGATGGACTACAACACGTTCATCGCGACCGTCTCGAGCGGTAAGAAAGAAAACAAAGGTGGCACTGACTTCGTGATGCCGGCATTCGGCGAAGACAAGAACATCATGTGCTACATCGACGACATCTACACGTACATCAAGGCTCGCTCGCTCGGCACCTTACCGCCGGGCCGCCCGAACGGCCGTGAAGACATCTCGCCTGACGCAAAGAAAGCTGCAGACGATTGCACGGGTTGAGGCCTGGAAGTTTTCCCAGACCTCATCATATGATGACCTAGCTTCTCGCGTCGGTGTCGCGTGATGCTATCGGAAATGTCGGCAAACTGGATCGGGGGGCGGGTCGCGATAGCGGCGTGCCCCCACTCCATATCAGGGGCCGCGACGTTCACGCCGCTATAACAAAAAGGTTACTCACGTGAGGAAACAAGCGCTCATGAATTTCAGCATTTCGACGCCTGCCTTGGCGTTTGGCATGTTTGCATTAGCCGCCGCGACGTTCTTCGCATTCCCGAGTTCTTCGAACGCCGCAGACGTCCCCAAGGCAGATCTCGTCAATAGGAAAGAGCTGCGCGTCTGCGCCGATCCGGCCGATCTGCCCTTCTCGAACCAGAAGGGCGAGGGCTTCGAAAATAAGATTGCCAACATCATCGGCGAGGAGCTGAAACTTCCCGTCGTCTACACTTGGTTTCCCAAGGCAACCGGCTTCGTGCGCATGACGCTCAATGCGAAGCGTTGCGACCTCGTCATCGGCTGGGGCCAGGGCGACGACATGGTGCTCAACACCAACGCGATTTATCGCTCCACGACGGCTCTGATCTACAAGAAGGGCACCGGTCTGGACGGCGTCGAGACGCTCAGTGATCCGCGCTTGCGGGGCAAGACGATCGGCATGCAGCAGGGTTCGGCCGGCGCGACGCTTGCCGCGAAATATGGATTGATGGCCAACGTCCACGGCTATCCGATGATCGTCGATCGGAGATACGCCAACCCCGCCGAGGACATGATGAACGACATCCGCAAGGGCGACATTGCGGCGGGCATCCTCTGGGGACCGATTGCAGCTTACTGGGCGCAACGGGACGGCGATCCGCTCGTCGTCGTTCCTCTCGTGAAGGACGCTGGCGCGTCGCGCATTGCCTTTCGCATCACCATGGGAGTCCGCAACGGCGATGATAACTGGAAGCGCACGCTCAACGATGTGATCCGTAAGCGCCAGGGCGATATCGATAAGGTGCTCCTCGAGTACGGTGTTCCGCTTCTCGTCGATGACGACACCTCGACGGAGATGGTCACGAAGCCGCGAACATCGGCATCAGCCGAGTCGCCCGCGACGGGCGGCGCTTCGACGGCAGCGTCGCCTTCACCGGCCGCGCCCACGCCCTGACATCGAGAGTGTTCCGCGGCTCTCGCGGATCATCTAAGAGAACTTTCGGGCTCTGCCGATCTTCCTTGAGCGGCAGAGTTTTTTTTGTTGCGGCCATCAACGTAACGAGAGGGCTATGGCGTCCCCGTACCGTAAGCTCAGAGACGTTTTGGCGCTTCTCGCCGTTGGCCTCGCGCTCGTCGCGGGACCTGCATTCCTTGTGCGTGCGGAGGATGTTTCGGGACCGTCACCTGCGGGTCCGCCGCCTCCCGAGCCCGATACCTATCGTACTGACATGTACCGCTCGCCCGTACCGCTGACGCTCAAAGGCGCGAAGGTGCTTTCAAGTGCCGATGCGATGCAAGCGTGGTCGGAACATCGCGCGATCTTCATCGACGTCTATCCGCATCCGCCGAAGCCTGCCGGTCTTCCCGCGGGCACGATCTGGCGTGAGCCTTCGCACATGACGCTCGAAGATGCCGTGTGGCTACCGAACGTCGGCTACGGAGGTCTTTCGCCGGAATACGACGCCTACTTCCGGCGCAATCTGGCGATGCTGACGAAAGGCGATACGTCGAAGCCGATCGTCTTCTTTTGCCTCCGCAACTGTTGGATGAGCTGGAACGCGGCGAAAAGAGCACTCGGCTACGGCTACTCAAACGTCGGTTGGTTTCGCGATGGCACTGACGGTTGGCAGGAAATCGGCGGTCTGACGGTCGACGCTCATCCGTTGCCGTGATTGTCGCTGCATAGGTTTGTTAGCCGGGACCGCGGTACGCCGGTTTTTTTCTCCGGCACAATCTGACTTCAATGTGTCGCACCTTTTGGCGGCATGGGCTGGGTTTTTCTTGCCCAGTCGCGCTTGCGGCGTTCATGCGCAATCCAAATTTGGGTTGTCATAAGAGGAGTTGGGGTGGCGTATTGGGCATCACTGCTTAAATTGGCCGTGCACGGCCCGCGTGGGCCGGGAAAACGGGGGACGACGTGACACTGAATGAACTCGCGGTCTTGTTAGCCGCATTAGCACTCGCTGCGCCTTTGGCGCGTTGGCTCGGCATTGCAGCGGTGCTCGGTTATCTGGTCGCGGGTGTCATTCTAGGACCCTACGGGTTCGGCCGTATGTTCTCGGAGCAGGATGCTGAGCAGGTTCTGCATTTCGCCGAATTCGGTGTTGTTCTGCTGCTGTTTCTTATCGGCTTGGAACTTCGCCCCAAGCGTCTGTGGGCGATGCGGCAGGCGATTTTCGGTCTTGGGGCCATGCAGGTCGTTGTGACCGCGCTCGCACTTGCATTCGTCGGCGTCGCCTTCTTCGGAACGCAGTGGCAACCTTCGCTGTTTGCCGGCGCTGCGTTGGCGTTGTCCTCAACAGCTTTCGCCTTACAGGTCATGGAGGAGAACGGCGAGCTTTCGACACGACACGGACGACTGGGTTTCTCCGTGTTGCTGTTTCAGGACCTCGCCGCCATTCCGCTTATTGCGCTCGCCCCTTATTTTGCGATCTCGGCCGCGAAGGTCGCACCGGCCATCGACTACATAGCGTTCGCAAAGGGACTGGGAACGATCGTTTTGGTGGTCGTGGTCGGACGATATTTGCTCGACGCGCTTCTGCGTATCGTGGCGTTGTCGCGAGTCAAGGAGGCGATGACCGCCGCCGCGCTGCTGACGGTCGTTGGCGTTACGCTGATCATGGAGTCGGTCGGGCTTTCGGCGTCGCTGGGTGCATTTATTGCTGGCGCGCTTCTGGCCGAGAGCAGCTACCGTCATGAACTCGAGGCGGACATTGCTCCGTTCGAGGGCCTGTTGCTTGGCATTTTCTTCACGGCCATCGGCATGTCGCTCAATCTTGGACTGCTGATTTCTGCTCCCATCATCATTCTCTCGGCGACGATCGCGCTTATCGTTGTCAAGTCGATCATTCTCTACCTGCTAGGGCGCTGGCAGGGGCTCGAGTCGGGGCCGTCGCGCCGCTTGGCGTTTGCGCTTTCTCAGGGTGGAGAGTTTGCCTTCGTCTTGCTGTCGGTCGGACATGCGGCTGGCGTGCTCGGCACCGGTTCGTCGCAAATCATGGCGGTTATTGTTACGCTCTCGATGGCGATGACGCCGTTGCTTCTCGCACTCGATCGGTTTTTTTCGAAGAAGTCGAAGGTTGCGATGCGGGCGTTTGATGACCTGCCGGAAAACGACGGCCATGTGGTGATCGCCGGTTTCGGCCGTTTCGGACAGATCGTAGCGCGCGTTCTCCGTGCCAAGGGCGTACCATTCACCGCATTGGACATCAGCGTCGAGCAGGTGGATTTCGTAAAGCGGTTCGGCAACAAAGCCTTCTACGGCGATGCCAGCCGGCCCGAGGTGCTCGAAGCCGCGCAGACGGATAAAGCGCGCGCGTTCGTCCTTGCGATCGATGACGTCGAAGCTTCAATGCGCGCCGCTGAAATCGTCAAAACGAACTATCCGCACGTGCCGATCTATGCGCGAGCACGCGACCGTATGCACGCTTATCGGCTGCTCGACCTTGGTGTGGCGGCGCTGCGGCGAGAGACATTCCTAGCCTCGCTCGACCTCACGCGCCTCCTGATGCTCGGACTTGGATATTCCGAACGCGTCGCGAATCGGACCGTGCAGACGTTCCGGGATCACGACGAGCGGCGCCTCAACGAGGATTACAAGCTCGGGTCCGACGTCGAGAAGCTATTGGAGCGCGCGCGCACGTCGCAAGCGATGCTCGATAAGCTCTTCCGCGAGGACGAGGTCGAGGAAGCTAAGCTCGCTCAGGCAGAGAAAAGCCAGGCGGAGCCGAAAAAGTCCAAAGCGGGAGTCTTGCCATCGTGAGATGGCTTCCGGTTTAGCGATTGCGTGCAGATGCGGCCCGGGCGGTGAATGCCGCAGGATAGGGACCTCTCGGGCTTTGCGGGAAGGCCTGTGGGCTAACCTCATGAAATCGCTAAGCCGCGACCATCTGAGGATGTGGTTTTTTGGCTGGGCACCACTGCTGCGCGCGCGGTAGACGTGGCTTCAATCCCCCGGTAAATGTCCACCACTTTTACGGTACGCCGGCGGCGCATAAGGAAACGGATACACAACGACAATGACCAAAGCCCAGACCAAGGCGGAAACCACGCCGGCGGCAAACCTGAAAGACATGGCCAACGCCATCCGCGCGCTTTCCATGGATGCCGTTCAGGCGGCCAACTCCGGTCATCCGGGCATGCCGATGGGAATGGCGGACGTCGCGACGGTACTGTTCACCGAGGCGTTGAAATTCGACGCGAGCGCGCCGCAGTGGCCGAACCGGGACAGGTTCGTTCTGTCGGCCGGACACGGCTCCATGCTTCTCTATTCACTTCTTTATCTCACCGGCTATCCGGAAATGACGATCGAGGAGATCAAGAACTTTCGTCAGTTCGGATCGAAGACGGCAGGCCATCCCGAGTACGGCCATGCGCCGGGGATCGAGACGACCACGGGCCCGCTCGGCCAAGGCATCGCCAACGCCGTCGGCATGGCGCTCTCGGAAAAGCTGCTCGCCGCGCGCGCTGGCGATGATCTCATCGATTATCATACCTATGTCATCGCGGGCGATGGTTGCCTCATGGAAGGCATCAGCCAGGAAGCTATCTCGCTGGCGGGCCATCTGAAGCTCGGCAAGCTGATCGTCTTCTGGGACGACAACTCCATCACCATCGACGGCGCAACGAGCCTTGCGGTGTCCGACAGCGAAGTCAAACGCTTCGAGGCTTCGGGCTGGAATACGGCGCGCGTCGACGGACACGACATGGCCGCGATTTCGGCGGCCATCAAAACAGCGAAAAACGACCCGTCGAAGCCGTGGTTGATCGCTTGCAAAACGCAGATCGGGTACGGCTCGCCGAACAAAGCCGGCAAGGCGTCGGCGCACGGAGAGGCGCTGGGCGTCGACGAGATCAAAGCAACCCGCGAGAAGCTCGGTTGGCCGTATGAGGCCTTTGATGTGCCCGAGCACATCTTGTCGGCTTGGCGCGCAGTCGGTAGCCGTCATGCGAAACTTCGCGGCGAATGGGCAGGGCGCGAAGCGAAAGCCAGCGGCGACGTAAAAGCGTTGATCTCCGGGCGCGATACGAAAGAGGCCGTCACGAAGGCCATCGCTGCCGCGAAGAAGGATTTCGCGGCCGATACGGCAAAGCGGGCGACGCGCGTCTGGTCTCAGCTCACAATCGAGCGATTGGTACCGGTGTTGCCTGAGCTGATCGGCGGTTCGGCGGATCTCTCCGGATCGAACGGCACGCGCACGAAGCATCATGTGTCGGTGACGCCAGAGAATTTCGGCGGCAACTACATTCACTACGGTGTTCGTGAGCATGGTATGGCCGCCGCGATGAACGGCATTGCGCTGTCTGGCTCGTTCATTCCGTACGGCGGCACATTCCTCGTTTTCGCCGATTACTGTCGTCCGTCTATCCGCCTCTCGGCGCTGATGCAGCAGCGCGTCATCTATGTGCTGACGCACGATTCCATCGGCCTCGGCGAAGATGGTCCGACGCACCAGCCGGTCGAACATCTGAGCGCGCTGCGCACCATTCCGAACTTGAACGTTTTCCGTCCGGCCGACGGAATAGAGACGGCGGAATGCTGGGAACTGGCGGTCACGACGAAAGACACGCCATCCATTCTGGCTCTTTCTCGCCAGGGAGTGCCAAACCTTCGGGCTGAAGGTGAGGAGAACTTGAGCGCGAAGGGCGCATACGTGCTGAAGCCGTCGGACGGTCCGCGCGACGTCACGTTCATCGCGACGGGTTCGGAAGTCGGACTTGCTGCCGAAGCTGCTGCAACTTTGGCGAAGGACGGGATCAAGGCGGCGGTGGTCTCGATGCCATCGTTCGAGCTTTTCCGTGCGCAGCCCGCGAGCTACCGGAACGATGTGTTGGGCGACGCGCCGCGCATCGCTATCGAAGCAGGTATGCCGCAGAGTTGGTATGAGTGGCTCCGTCCGTCAGACGTGTTCATCGGCATGCATGGCTTCGGCGCCTCGGCGCCGGCAGCCAAGCTCTATGAACATTTCGGCATCACGACTGCGCACGCAGTCGAAGCCGCCCGCAAGGCTGTCGAAAAATAGACACCTGACCGTCTGAAACACACCCTCAGCGCAATTCGTATTGGTGTTCTGAATGAACCTCGACAAGCTGAAGACAATCGATGAGATCGACGTTTCCGGAAAGCGCGTCCTCGTGCGTGCCGATCTCAACGTACCTATCAAGGACGGCAGGGTGACGGACGCGACGCGCCTAGAGCGCGTATTGCCGGGCGTCAAGGCGCTGGCCGATCGCGGCGCGAAGGTCATCGTGATCTCGCATTTCGGCCGGCCGAAGAACGGCCCGGAGGCCGAGCTTTCATTGAAGCCGATCGCCGAAGCGATGCAGCATCTGCTTGGCCGGCCCGTTGCATTTGGCAGCGACAGCATCGGCGCGGATGCAGATAAGACAGTCGGCTCTCTGAAGAACGGCGATGTCGCGCTTCTCGAGAACCTGCGCTTTCACAAGGGCGAAGAGAAAAACGACCCGAAATTTGCGGAAGAGCTCGCGAAACTCGGCGACATTTTCGTCGGCGACGCATTCTCATGCGCACATCGCGCCCACGCTTCGACCGAGGGACTGACGCACTTTCTCCCGTCTTTTGCCGGTCCGTTGTTGATGGAGGAAATCAACGCGCTGCGCACGGCACTCGAAAAGCCGCTGCGTCCGACGGCTGCGGTGGTCGGCGGCGCGAAGGTGTCAACGAAAATTCCGGTGCTGACGAACCTCGTCGCTAAAGTCGACAAGCTGATCATCGGCGGCGGCATGGCAAACACCTTCTTGCAGGCGACCGGTGTGATGGTCGGCAATTCGCTCGCCGAACCGGAGTTCGACGCGACCGCGCGCGATATCATGACGGAAGCCAAGCGCAAGGGTTGCGAAATTATTCTCCCCGTCGACGCCGTGATTGCGCGCGAATTCAAGGAAGGCGCGGCAAGTGAGGTCGTCGCCGTCGATAATGTTCCGTTCGACGCGATGATCCTCGATGTCGGCCCCAAGTCGGTCACGCGGGTAACGTCGGTGCTCGAAAGTTGCAAAACGCTGCTCTGGAATGGCCCGCTTGGCGCGTTCGAAATTTCGCCGTTCGGCGAGGGCACGTTTGCACTGGCTCGCGCGGCAGCGAATTTGACGAAGGCAGGCAAGCTCGTTTCCGTTGCGGGCGGCGGCGATACCGTTGCGGCGCTCAACGCTGCGGGTGTCACCGAAGACTTCACATATGTCTCGACGGCAGGCGGCGCATTCCTCGAGTGGCTGGAAGGCCGGGAACTGCCCGGCGTCATGGCGCTCGCGCGCGAGAAGGCGAACTAAGCTCTCGATGGGCTTTTGAAAGAGGCGGCATGCTGATTGATGCGCAGATCTATCTCGGTGTCGCTCTTGCAGGTTTGGTGAGCTTTCTCTCGCCTTGCGTGTTGCCGCTGGTGCCGCCTTATCTCGGATACATTGGCGGCACGACACTCGATCAGTTGACCGGCGAAGAGAGCGTTGATCGCCGCGTCTGGCTTCGCGTCGTCGCATCCGCCGTCTTCTTCGTATTGGGCTTCACGACGGTATTCGTCTGTCTCGGCGCTGGCGCGAGCACCATCGGGCAGGTGCTGCTTTCCTACCGTGCTTCGCTCGGCACGCTCGCTGGCATCGTGATCATTCTGTTCGGGCTGCACTTTCTTGGCATACTCAAAGTGCATCTCTTCTATAGCGAAGCGCGGTACTCGGCAGCTGCAACGGAGGCTAGCTTCGCTGGCGCCTATGTCATGGGACTGGCGTTCGCGTTCGGCTGGACGCCCTGCATCGGGCCGGTGTTGGCGACGGTTCTAACGCTCGCCGCGAGCGAGTCGAGCATGCTCGCCGGAGTGAAACTGCTCTTCATCTATTCGCTCGGATTGGGCATCCCCTTCATTCTCGCGGCTGTCGCGGTACGGCCGTTTCTCGGCTTCATGCATAAGTTCAAGCGGCATTTCGCGACGCTCGAGAAGGTGATGGGTCTGCTGCTGGTGGTCACCGGATTGCTGTTCGTATTCGGCGCGCAGAATTGGTTCAGCCAGTGGATGCTCGAGAATTTTCCGGCACTCGGCAGGATTGAATCCTATGTCACTCCGGCTGATCTCGGCGCTGAAATCCTGAAGCAGGGCGGACACTGAAGGCGGTCGAAGCCATGAGCGCCGGAGCGCACCCCATCGCGTTGACGATTGCCGGTTCGGATCCCTCCGGCGGCGCCGGCATTCAAGCCGACCTCAAAACCTTTTCCGCGCTCGGCGTTTACGGCGCGAGCGTGCTGACCGCTTTGACCGCGCAAAACACATCCGGCGTGACGGGCGTGTTTTCGGTTCCGCTGGACTTTATTGCCGACCAGTTCCGGGCGGTCGTCTCGGATCTCTCCGTAACGGCGATGAAGACTGGAATGCTGGGTGACGCGGAAACCGTGGAGGTCGTTTCGAAGCTCTTGGGTGAAGTGCCCGGTGTTCCGGTGGTCGTCGATCCGGTCATGGTCGCGACGAGCGGCGACGTGCTGCTTCGGCCCGACGCTGTCGAGGCCGTCAGAAGTATGCTCATCCCGCGCGCGGCGTTGATTACGCCCAATCTGCCGGAGGCCGCGCGGTTGCTCGATCGGCCGGAAGCCGTCAACGAAGACGAGATGCGCATTCAGGCTGAGGGGCTGATGGCTTTCGGATGTGGCGCTGTCCTTTTGAAAGGCGGCCACGGCCGCGAGGCCGAGGTGGTCGATATCCTCTTCGATGGGCAAACGCACACTGCGTTTCGGCGTCCGCGCATCGAGACGACCAAGACGCATGGCACCGGCTGCACGCTCTCGGCCGCAATTGCCGCCGGATTGGCGACAGGCATGGACCTCGCTCAGGCCGTTGCTCGAGCAAAAGACTTTGTTTGGAACGCGTTGTCGTCCGGTTCACATATGCATGTTGGAAAAGGTGTGAACGGCCCCATCGACCACAATTTCGCACTCAGAAAATTATAACGTGCGGACGAGGTTTCGCACGTTCCGCCTTAAGTCGTTCGACATGTTGCGAGCGCGCATCTCGAAACGTCGACTCGCCGTGCGTGAGAAGAGTCAAGACTTGCGCCCATAGATGGACTTTGGCAGCTTGCCCGCGTTTTCTGCGGTTACTCCGCAGCTCAAAGACTCCGGGGGGAGCGCCAAGCTAGTTTCGAGGGATTGAAACGGGGCTTGGCAAGAACCGGTCCGCTTCGGCGGGCCGGTTTTTTGTTGCCGAAGTGGCACAGCGCGGCGGTGTTAGCTCGCTCCCATGGCATTTCACGTTGGAAACCCTGATGTAGGTCGGCAGCGACGCAGCTAATGTGTCAAATGTGAGGAAGGCGGACTATCTCGTCAGGGGGCGAAAGCGATGCGGAACTCCACAACAAATAAAAAAGCGTTCCGTTTGTTATTCGTCGGTTTGGGCTTTTCCTGGGGATTTGCCACGGCAGCGTCCGCGGGCGGGTTCGATATTCACGAGCAATCAACCGTCTTCCTGGGGTCGGCTTCGGCGGGCTCAGCGGCGGGCGGCAGCCTTGGCTCGATGTTCTGGAACCCCGCGGCGACGGCGCAATTCTCGGGCCTCAACACGGAATCCTCGTACACCCTGATCCTGCCCTACGCGAACATCGATATTAAAAGTTCGCCTTTCGGCTCGGGTAGCAGCGGCAATATCGGCATCGACGCGACGACGAGCGCGAGCTACGGCGCCATGCAGGTAGGCAAGGACCTCTGGCTTGGCATCGCGGTCAACTCGCCATTCGGGCTCGCGACGAAGCCGGATAATGTAGACTATCCGGGCTCGTATCTCGGAGTGACCACCAAACTTCTGACAATCAACGCCAATCCGACGATCGCCTATCGCATCGCGCCAGGCATCACGATCGGCGCGGGCGTACAGATTGAGTGGGCGCAAGCGAAACTGCAGTTCCGCGATCCAGTCTTAGGATCCATCGCGCAATTCGGCGGGACCGATTGGGGCTTTGGCGGCACCGCCGGTATCACGCTCGAACCGACAGCGGGAACGACCATCGGTCTCGGTTATCGTTCGCAGATTTCCCACGATCTCCAAGGCACATTCCATTCGGCCCTGTTCACGCAAGGGGCTAATGTTCCTGCGACCGGCACAGTCAATCTTCCCGATATCGTGACGTTGAGCGGACGGCAGGTCATAACGCCCACCACGCGGCTGCTCGGTACAGTCGAATGGACGAACTGGAGCGTTTTCAAGGATCTTCCGCTGACGACACCCGCTGGCGGGCTGAAGATCCCGGCGAACTGGGATGACGGGTGGTTTTTCTCAGTTGGTGGCGAATACGATTATTCGCCGGGTCTTACGCTCCGTGGCGGCGTCGCCTATGAAATCTCCCCGATCGATTCTGCCACCGGCCGCTTGGTCCAGATCCCCGATAACAACCGTGTCTGGGTAAGCGTCGGCGCGAGCTACCAGTGGAGCGAGTCGACGACATTGGACATCGGCTACTCGCACATCTTCATCCAGGATGGCGGTGTGGATCTGTTCACCTCGACCGACATAGGACCGTTCAAGGGTACATCCCAAGCGGCGGTGGATCTCGTGTCTCTCGGCATGCGCACCAAGTGGTAGGAAGCCGAGCATCGCATAATAAAAAACCGGGCCATGGCCCGGTTTTTTTGTAGGTTTCGTTCGATGTCGAAGGCGACGCCTTACGCCTCCTCGTCGACCTGCAACTCATGCAGGATGCTTTCGAGAATGCCTTCGAGCTTATGTGCCGATGTCTCCAGAGCGTCCGCAGCCGCGACCACCCGGTTCGACTGGGAAGCCTGCGATTGGCTCATGGCGTAGAGCTTGCTGGCGCTGCGGGCGATCTGCTCGCACCCTTTGGGATCGAATGGATTGGCTTGCAGCGACCAGGCGATGTCATGGATATCCTCGGCGGCCTTGAGCATGGCATGCGTCGGCAACGTGCTTTCGTCGACCGTCGGCCGTGCGAGCAAGGCGCCCCGCGTCTCCGCCATCTGCGCTTTGATCGATTCGATTTCGGCTTTCAGCTGTCCAAGCAGAGCGGGGGGCTCGCGCAAGGAGCCCTGGAGGCGGCGAATGGCGTCCTCGAGCAAGGCGCTGTCGAGCCTGCGGGCGCGTCGGCCGTGCTCGGCGAGGAACCAACGGCCGCGCGCGGTTTCGAGCAGTGTCGCCTCAATGGCACGATATTCGGTTTCAACGTCGTCAGCGGCGAGAGAAGGAAGAGCCTGCATGGCTGTGTTGTGCTCCGCAAAAAATCGTCTCAACGGGTAAGCGATTCGCTGGGGGAGCGGACACAACCTCCGGCTGAACTAAACAGGACTTATGCGATGATCGTGAATGTCCCTTGTACGGTGGCCTGAGCATTGGGCTTGGAGATGGGAATGAACATCGGCAGAGCCGCAAACAGGAGTTTCGCGGTGCGTGTCGCGCTGTTCTATGGCGCGCTGTTCGTCTTCTATGGAATGCACACGCCGTTTTTGCCTGTCTGGCTCAACTGGCGCGGGCTTTCGCCTGAAGAGATGAGTGCAATCGTTGCGGCGCCTCTCTTCCTCAGGGTGTTCGTTTCTCCCATCGTCGCAATGGCTGCCGACCGAAGCGGAGCGCATCGACGCTACCTTGTCACGCTGTCCTGGCTGAGCTTGGCGTTCGTCCTGGCACTTGCGCCGTTCAATTCATTCTGGCCGGTTCTGCTGTTCGCTACGGCGCTGATGCTTTGCAACTCCACGATCATGCCGCTGATCGAGACGATCGCCGTGGCGGGAGTCCGCCATCGCGGTCTCGATTACGGTCAGATGCGCCTCTGGGGTTCGTTGACTTTCGTCGTGGCAAACTTCGCGGGCGGGTTAGCGATTTTTGCGTTTGGGGGTGGTGCTGGCGTATGGCTGATCGCCTTCGGCTGCATCCTCACTGTCGCTGCGGCGCATGTCCTGCCGCCGGATGAGCGCTTCGAAGATGAAATCAAGCCCGCATTGCCGTTGTGGCGCTCTCCTGCGTTGCGTGACCTGCTGGCGCGGAAGGACTTCTGTATTTTCTTGATCGCAGCCGGATTGGTGATGTCGGCGCACGCCACGTTCTTCACGTTCGGCATATTGATTTGGGAAAAGCAGGGACTGTCGGCCGCGTGGTCGGGCACGCTCTGGGCCATCGGGGTATGCGCTGAGGTGATGCTTTTCTCTGCATCGGGAAAGGCCGTTGCGCGGATCGGAGCGGCCCGCCTGATCGCGCTTGGAGCGGCTGCCTCGATTGTGCGCTGGACCGTGATGGCGTTTGATCCGCCGCTCGCCGTGCTTATTCCGCTGCAGGCTCTGCACGGCGCGACGTACGGAGCATCGCACATTGGCGCGATCCATTTCATTCACGAGACGGTGGCGCGCGACAAGCAGGGCACTGCGCAGGCGCTCTATGCAACTATTGCTGCTGGCATCGCCATGGGGTGTGCCACGCTGATAGCCGGATGGCTCTATAGCAGCGCCGGGTCCTTTTCATATTTTGCGATGGTCGCGATCTCGATGATTTCGCTCGCGGCGGCTATTTGGCTTGTCAGAAGGAAAAGCGGTGCGCCGGTCGCCGCGGTTGGCGCCGTCTAAGCGGTATCAACCCCAGAGTTCGGACTCCGGCGGAGAGACGATGCCGTTATCGATGCGGAGTCCGTGATCGCGGTCGCGCGCGAGGAGGAGCGGGCCGTCGAGATCGATCCAATCGGCCGAGGGAGCGAGCAGCATCGCCGGGGCCGCAGCGAGCGATGTGGCGACCATCGAGCCGATCATGATCTTCAGGTCGTGACGGCGTGCGGTTTCGACAAGTCGAATGGCTCCCGTCAGTCCGCCAGCCTTATCGAGTTTGACGTTCACGGCGTCGTAGCGCCCGACCAATCCTTCGATATCGTCGGCAGTATGCACGCTCTCGTCCGCACACAGCGGAACGATGTGCGCAAGGCTTCGCAGCATGTCGTCGTGTCCGGCCGGCAGAGGTTGCTCAATGAGCTCGATACCGCATTCGGCTGCGACGTCGAGCAAAGGGCGAATAGTTTCGGCGGTCCACGCTTCGTTGGCATCGACGATCAAATGTGCGTCCGGTCGCGCGTGGCGGATCGCACGCATGCGGAGGTCGTCGCCATCGCCGCCGAGCTTCAATTTCAACAGCGAAAGATGCGGAACGCGCATCGCCTTTTCGGCCATGACTTCGGGCACGCCGAGGCTGAGCGTGAAGGCCGTGACTTTGCTGATGGACTCGGAAAGCCCCGCGAGTTGCGAAACAGGAATACCCGCGCGCTTGCTTTCCAAATCCCAGAAAGCACAGTCGAGGGCGTTGAGCGCGGCTCCGGGCTTTAGCTGCTGCACGAGGTCGGCGTGGGAGGAGATGTGCTTCGCGACGGAATGGATGGCGTCGAGAACACCTCCGACCGTTTCGCCGTAACGCGCGTATGGCACCGCTTCGCCGCGTCCGGTATGCGTGCCGTCTGAAACCTCGGCAACAACGACATCCGCCGTCGTTTTAGCTCCGCGGGATATGACGAAGGCTTCGCGAAGCGGCCAGCTTTCGTGCCGGGCAATAATCGTCAGCGGAACGCGCACTTAGCGGACGCGACCGACAGCATGCGCGAGAAAAAGGTACACGCGGCCGGTGTCGGAGACCAGATGGCTTTGCGCCGTGCGTCCCGACGCATCCCGCGCGTCGGCTTCCTTGATGATCCGCTCGAAGTCCGTGAGATAGCGGAAGATCGACTGCGATAGATCATGGTCGGTCTGTGCGCGGCTAGAAATCTCGTCGAACAAGGATCGCGCATCCGGCGCATAGATGCTGCGTACGAGGACGTTTCGCTGTCCGGCGCGGATGCGTCCCCAGATGGCGGCCGCCGTTTGCGGATCGATGGCGCGGGCGATCATGCCGACATCGAGGCGGACCGGGGCGGCAGCCGGAGGTGGCTCATGCGACGGCGGCGGCTGCGATTCTTCTTCGTGTGAAGCGCGCGCGAGAAGATCGCCGAGCGACCAGCCTTCGCGTTGATCTTGTTGCGGAGCGTTGCGTCCGCGGCTCGGCGCGCTTTCCTGTTGCAGCAACGCCGACGTGAGCGATGTCGGCGCGAGGCGAGCCGGAGCGGGTGCAGGCTCGGGACGCAGGATTTCGCGTGGCGCGTTTGCCCGCTGCGAGATCTGCGTGAGCTGCTCGATGGCGCGAAGCTGATCTTGCAGAGCACGGCGCATAGATTCTGCCGTGTCACGTGTAGATGACGGAAGCCGCCCAGCTTCCTCGCGAATCCGCGCCTGTTCGCGCGCCAATGTGGCGGCAGCCTCCGCCGCGCGAATGCGGGTTTCTTCGGATGCGGTGGAGAGGCGGGTGGAGAGCGTCTCGAACTCGCGCGACAGCTCGCCGGAAACGTTATGGAAGCGGTTCCGCAGGTCCGCCAAGGCCCGATCGCTCTGCATCTCTGTTTCGTGCTTGACCCGATCGAGTTCCTGCATCAGGGCCTGCGAGCGGTTCTCAGCGGAATCGCGCAGCTCTTCGGCGATGGCACGAGCCTTGAGTTCGATGTTGGAAAGCGAGCCTTCGAGGTTCGATGAATATCCAGCCATCGTCCGGCCGAATTCGTCGGCCTTGCCGGACAGTCGATCAAGTGTGTGCGTGAGTTCTGCGTGGCGCGTTTGCAGCGTCGAGTCGATGCGCAAATTTGCGGAGTCGAGCACGGTGGCTGCTTTGAGAATTTGTTCGCCTTGATTTTCGAAGCGGTTCGTCACGCCGTGAATTTGTTGGAACAGATTGTCGGCGACGTTCTGCAGGACGCCCGACTGTTTCGAAAGACCGTCGATGGCCTTCATTGTCTGACGCGTGATGTTTTCACTCGTACGGCGAACGGCGTTGATGCCATTCATCACGGAATCGTCGAGTTCCGAAGCCTGATGCGCGATCGTCTCGCGGAACGTCTCGGAATGCAGCTGGAGTGCATTCGTAAGAAGCGACGCCTTCTCGCTGACGGCATGATCGATAGCTGATGTCGACCGCATGATCTGGTCGTCGAAGAGCTCCAGGCGTTTTTGGAACGCTTCATCGAGTGAACGCGTGCGCTCGACGAGCTGAATGTCGAGGGCTTGCGCGCGGTTAGAAAGCGTCGTGTCGAGGGCGCGCGCATATTCTTCGAAAACGGTTTGCAGGTTTTCCGTGCGATTTCCGAGCGTCGTGTCGAGCGTCTGCATATAGCCGTCGAACGTCGCGCGCATCTGCTCGGTGCGAACGCCGAGTGCCGAGGAGAACGCTGTGGTGTAATCTTCGAGAACGGACTGCAATTGCAGTGTCCGCGAGCCGACGGCGTTCTCGAAACGGCCCGTTGCCGTGGCAAGCGAGCCTTCCAGATTGGCGAGATTTTCGCCGGCATTGGCGATGATGCCGCGAAGCGTCAGTTGCTGCGTAGACAGCTTTTCGATCAGCGTGGGAATTTCGGTTCCGAGAGTCTTGAGTGTCTCGGTAACGTTCGTCGAGGTGTCGAGTAGGGCGTGCCGCTCGCCGCCGAGTTCGTTGATAAGTTCGCGAATGCGCCGCTCATTGTGCTCGTAAGAGCGTTCGAGCTCGGCAACGTGATTGTGGACGAGAGCTTCGAGTTCGCCGGCGCGGCCGAGAGCGCGCGAAACGGCGTCGTTCATGAAGGAAACCTGCCGGCGAACAGCTTGGCCAAGGCTTGCGATCGATTGTTCCGCTGTTCGGTCGGGTTCGGCGAGGCGGATCGCGACTTCGCTCATCGTCGCGGATTTGAGAGCCAAAGATGCGATGTGCCAGCTCAAAAGCGCGAGCAGCCAGATGATGGCGATCGGCGCGATGATGGCGGTCGCGGTGTAGAACGTCGTCGGCTGCAGCAGAAGCGACGAGAGTGGCTGACCCGCCTGCCATTCCGGTGCGATTGTCAGAGCACCGACGATGAGACCGACCAGTGCCCAAACGATGCTTCCGATGGCGGCGTAGCGAAAGACCTTGGGCGACGGCTTTTGTTCGAGCGCGTAAATCAGCCCGCCGATGCTCGGAACGTCGTCGTTGGCGGCGATCTTTCCGCGGACCGGACCAGCCGGACGGCGGCGCGCGACACGGCGGAGCGGGGGAGCCGTCTGCTCGTCGGAAAGCAATTCTTTGTCGTCTGACAGTGCCGGTCTGGACGCCAAGCCGGAATTCTCAGATCCAAGCAGAGGCGGGGGAAGAGACAGAATTGGCGAGACGGTTTCGGCGTGTTCGGCCGCTTGTTCGTCAGTCACGGGCTCTTGCGGACCCTCAGGCGCGTTGCCGAGCGTCGGCTCGACGGGCGGCGTGCGGCCCGCAATAGCCATTAGTTTCGCAACTTGATCTTGCGACATCGCGCGATGTCCCCCACTCGATCCGGTACGCGGCACAAGCCCGTGCGCTTCAGGCCAACCGGAACTCCCAATCGCACCCTATAAGAATTTTAAAAGCCCGCAAAATGGAAAGACATTGGTAATCATAAGAAATGTCTATGCATCTTAGTGGGTTAGCGACACCGCCGTGTTAATACGGCGGGATTGCGGCAGCAGGCGGGACGATGGGACTGGCTGCGGCCTCACGTCCTAGTTAACTAACGGTTTATGCGTGGCTCCGAAACACCCGTCGCGGCTTTACCCAGAGTTATCGCGTTTCTGTGAGTATGATGAACCCAGAAGTCACCAGCGGTGGCTGTCGTTGATGCAGGTATGAGCAATGGATGCCCCACAGGCCCGGTCGAGCGATTTGCGCAGTCCGGTTCTCCGCGATGCCGCTGTCGATAAGCCGGTCGATCTCGAGCACCTGCGGCGATATACCCTCGGGGATAAGGCGCTGGAAGACGAGGTTCTAGGGCTCTTTCTAGCCCAGCTTCCGGTCACGATTGCATCGCTGCGGACGGCCACGACGCCACGCGACTGGAAGATTGCGGCCCACGCGCTCAAGGGTTCGAGCCGGGCGGTCGGGGCTTGGCGCATCGCTTCGCTCGCCCAGGAGGCGGAAGCGCTGGCCGGTCACGGGGAGCCCGATGCCTGCTCCGAAGCGATCGCCAAACTGGAAGCGGCGGCCTCCGAGGCCAGCATCTTCGTACAGAACTGCGCCGATAGACGCTAATCGCCGCGGGCCACATCTGTGGCGTATCGATCCCACCCTTTCATTCCGTTCAGCTTGAAATACCGGCTGCGTCGCTCTAAGTGTGCGCGCTAACCAACGATCCCCTTCCGCTTAAGGCTGCTTCCAGGCGGCCGCTCCAAGTATCGAGGACACGCGCGCAGCCATGACGAAAATTACGTTCATCCAGCCCGACGGCGACAGTCAGACGGTGGACGCGGAAAACGGTCTAACGGTCATGGAAGCGGCGAAGCTCAACGACATCGCAGGCATCGAAGCCGAATGCGGCGGCGCCTGCGCCTGCGCGACCTGCCACGTCTATGTTGACGACGCTTGGCGCGAGAAGGTCGGCAAGGCGACCGACATGGAAGAGGATATGTTGGATTTCGCGTTCGACGTGCGCGAGGGCAGCCGGCTTTCCTGCCAGATCAAGATTTCGGACGCGATCGACGGCTTGGTCGTCCGCGTACCCGCAAAGCAATTCTGAAGCAGAACAATAAACGGACGATCACTATGGCCGAGACCAACCCAACCGTATCCGGCGCAGACGCTGCAGGTCCGATCGAAACGGACGCCGTCATCATTGGCGCTGGTCCATGCGGTCTCTTTGCGGTTTTCGAACTCGGCCTTCTCGATATCCGCGCGCACGTGATCGATATTCTCGACCGGCCCGGCGGCCAGTGCGCCGAGCTCTATCCGGAGAAGCCGATCTACGATGTTCCGGCGCTTCCGGTCGTCACCGGCCAAGAGCTGACGGAACGCTTGATGGAGCAGATCAAGCCGTTCAGTCCGGTGTTCCATTTTAGTGAGCGCATCGACAGCTTGAATAAGGAAGCCGACGGCCGATTTCGTCTCGTGACCGACGCAGGCACTGAGTTCATTGCCAAGGTGGTGGTGATCGCGGCTGGCGGCGGATCCTTCACACCGAAGCGGCCGCCGCTCAACGGCATCGAAGACTATGAAGGCAAATCGGTCTTCTATTCCGTGCGTAAGATCGAATCGATGCGCGGCCACGACATTGTTATCGTCGGTGGCGGCGATAGCGCGCTCGACTGGACGCTCAACCTCGCTCCGGTCGCCAAGAGTCTGACGTTGATCCATCGCCGCGACGAGTTCCGCGCCGCCCCGCATTCCGTCGAGAAGATGCGGAAGATGGTGGAGGAAGCGTCGGTTCGTCTGTTGATCGGACAGGTCACCGGAATCGAAGGCTCCAACGGGCAGTTGTCCGCACTCGACGTCAAGACGGCGTCCGGTCAGGAAAAGATCGCATGCACGGCCATGCTGCCGTTCTTCGGATTGACGATGAAGCTTGGCCCGGTCGCGGACTGGGGGCTCAATCTCCATGAGAACCTCATTGTCGTCGATACGGAACGCTTCGAAACGAACGAGCATGGCATCTTCGCCATCGGCGACATCAACACTTATGCCGGCAAGCTAAAGCTCATCCTTTCGGGCTTCCACGAGGCCGCGCTCATGGCCCAGGCTGCGCACAAGATCGTGTACCCTGATAAGAAGTTGATGTTCCAATACACGACGTCGTCGTCGAGCCTCCAGAAAAAGCTCGGCGTGAAGTAGGCTACCGAAGCGCTCCGCTTAAGCGTGGGCGATTTCGAGGAAGCCGAGCGCGAGAAGCAGGGCAGTGCAGGCGGCAGCAACGAGCTTGCCGCGTCTCGTCGTGGCAGCGGCACCCATCACCAGCGCCGCAATTAAGACCGCTGCCGTCGTCAGGTTGATCGCAACAAGCGCGGCGGGGCCGATGGAACCACGCGCATTTGGATATTGCAGACCGATCCAAATGCTCGCCGCGATGGCCAGTGTGAGACCACCTGCGATTCTCGGCCAGAAGCCGCTGTCAGGTTTCCGCAGTCCCGCAATCGACAGGGCAATGAGAGGCGCGAGCAGTAGGATGCCGCCGACAGCCCCTTTGATTGTAATTTCGGCCCAGAGAATTTGCTGCACGCGTCCGCTCCGGGAGGCGAGATGGCACCATCATCAGTTCTCGAAGACGGCTTTCGAGTTCACACCTTCGGTACTGGTCGAACCACTACCCAAGCCGCTGAAAATCCCGCCGCTGTCTTCAGGCGCTTCGGAAGGCGGGGGCGAGTAGTCGCCTGCGAGGTTTCGAGTGAGCGCCGTCTTGATGCGCGCGGTGCGGTCGGGCGCACAATAGTCTTCGTCCTTTTCTTTATCGGCGATTGCCTTCGTCACGCCCGCGAATGACGTATCGTAGACGCGGGAAAGCTTGTCGCCGAGGGTCGGCGCCGCAGCCGTCTCGTAGGCGAGATACTGGCTCTTGAGTTTGCCGGGATCGAAATTGTAACCGCACTTGAGCGCTCGCGCCGACGTCGCTGCGACGCCCATAGCCCGCGCGACGGGATCGTTCGGATCCCGGTTTTCCTTCGCTGTGCTCGAGCCGCCCAGAAGCGAACCCGTCGTCGGCAGTGTGGGCAGCGACGCACCGCAGCCGCCTATGCTCACCGATGTGAGCACCATCAGAATTAATCGCGCGCTTTTCATTGGGAATGTCCCCCCACCCCCGAGACGCAGATTCAATGGCCCAGACGATCCGCCCGGTCAATGGCCGCGACGACATTTCCACGACGCGAGATTAACCGCGATATGCAACTTTGCGGTCATCATCGGCCAGCACTGCGGCCGAAGGTGGGCTAACGCATTAATTCCCGCATCCCGGCGTCCAGGCCGTCGAGCGTCAAGGGGAACATGCGTCCGCCCATCAAATTCCGCACGACGCCGATCGAGGATGTCCAGCCCCAGTGAGCCTCATCGACCGGGTTGAGCCAGATTGCGTGTTTGTAGATCTCGGCAACACGCTTCAGCCAAAGCGCGCCGGGTTCCGGGTTCATGTGCTCGACGGAGCCCCCGGCCACGGTGATCTCGTAGGGGTTCATCGAGGCGTCGCCGATAAAGATGACTTTGTAATCCGACGGGTAGGTGTGGAGCACCTGCCAAGTGTCGATCTTGTCGGTGTAGCGGCGGGCATTGTCTTTCCACACGCTCTCGTAAAGGCAGTTGTGGAAATAATAATATTCAAGGTGTTTGAACTCGGCCCGTGCCGCCGAAAAGAGTTCCTCGACTTCTTTGACGTGGTCGTCCATCGAGCCACCGATATCGAAAAACATCAGAAGCTTGATAGTGTTGTGCCGCTCCGCTCGCAGCTTGATGTCGAGATAGCCTTTTTCCGCTGTACCGCGGATCGTGCCATCAAGGTCGAGTTCGGACGCCGCGCCGGTGCGCGCGAACTGACGTAACCGCCGCAGCGCGACTTTGATCGTGCGCGTGCCGATTTCGGCCGTACCGGCAAGGTCTTTGAATTCGCGTTTGTCCCAAACTTTGATCGCACGGCGATGGCGGCTTTCCTTCTGGCCGATGCGAATGCCCGCGGGATTATAGCCATAGGCGCCGAAGGGCGATGTTCCGCCGGTGCCGATCCACTTGTTGCCGCCCTGATGGCGTTCCTTTTGTTCGGCGAGGCGCTTCTTCAGCTCCTCCATGATCTTGTCCCAGCCGCCGAGCGCTTCGATGCGCTTCTTGTCGTCTTCGGAAAGGTGGAGGGTGCTGATCCGGCGCAGCCATTCTTCAGGGATCTCGGCCTCGATCGCGTCGGGCATACTCGAGATGCCTTTGAAGACGTGAGCGAAGATCTGATCGAAGCGGTCGAGGTTGCGTTCGTCTTTCACCAGCGTGGCGCGAGCCAGGTAATAGAAATCTTCCACGCGGCCACCCGCGAGACCACTGCCGACGGCATCGAGAAGCGTCAGGTATTCCTTCAGCGTAACGGGAAGCTTGGCCGATCGCAGCTCAGCGAAGAATGTTTCGAACATCCGCTAGACCTACGGCCTTCCGGCCTGGGAGACAATCCGTGACGGAAGTGAGCTTAAAATGCAGAGAAGCCGCCCGGTAAGGCGGCTTCTCGTATTTCCGTGAATGTAGCGGGAGATCAGAAGTTGATCAGAGCGCCCATGCCGACGTACTGGAAGTTGTCGTAACGTTGGCCTGCGGTGTTGTTATCGTCGTAATCGAGGTGAC
The DNA here is from genome assembly GCA_030148425.1 of Hyphomicrobium sp. GTDB lineage: Bacteria > Pseudomonadota > Alphaproteobacteria > Rhizobiales > Hyphomicrobiaceae > Hyphomicrobium_B. Next base: position 85,118 of record JASBTM010000006.1, read on the forward strand.
GATACTTAAGCCAGATAGACATCGCCGCCGCGTCAATTTCCTGGACGACACCAAGACCCCAAACCTTGGTCTTATCATGCGTCGCGCCTTCAAGACCTAGGTTCTCAGACTGCGAGAAGAAGCCTGAACCCTTTATATTCTCGTACTCGCCGTAGAGAACCGTGTGGCCCAGCGGAACCCAACGCTGACGAATACCACCCTTAAGGTAGTACGTCTCAGACTGGCCCGAACCGCTGAAGTCGTAGGTATCATGGCCATAGGCGCCGTACATGAACAGACCTGTCGGGGTGTGCTCTACGTAAGCAGCGGTCTGGAAGTACTGCTGCGTTGCGTTGTTTACGAAGCCGCCCGTGAAGCCATTAAGTCCTTCATCGGTGCTTTCAGCGTAAGACGCCACAGCTGCGACCTTGAAGTCATGCCATTCGCCAGCATACCGGGTCGTGATGGCCCAGATGTCGTCTTCACCCCACGATGCCGACACCGAGAAGCCGCCAAACGTTGGCGAGTCGTAGCGAACGACGTTACGCGGAACGCCGAAGCAGTCGCCCCAAGCACCGCCTGCCGACTGGCAATAGTCGCCACCCCAGTGCCCGAAGAGAGCGCCGGTCTTGGTACGGATACCGAAGCTGTTGACGTCGAACGCCACCCAGTTGGCAGGAACGAGCGAGCCCGAACCGTCAACCAAGATCGCCGAGTTATCAGCTGCGTCGGATTGCTTACCGACCGAGACTTTACCCAGCTGGTCGCTCTTGATGAACCAGAACGACTGCAGTGTCGAAACGCCATTCGAGGTACCCGTCAGTGCGTTTTTGCCGTCCGGCTGGCTCTGGCTGGTGGTCAAGCTGTCAGAGCCGATGGCTTCGATGTGCAGGACGTAACCCGCCGTCCAGCCGGGCAAAATGGTCGCCTGACCGGTGAACTTCACGTGGCTGCCGAGCGTGGAACCCAAGTCCGTGACGTAGGCGTTGGACTCACGTCCGTCGTCCCACCACATGACCTGCTGGCCAACCCAGCCCGACACGGTCAGCGAAACCTTGCGGTTGCCCTTACGTGCCGTCGTTGCTTCTAATTCCGCAATGCGCTCTTCAAGATCTGCGCAGCAATTGCCGCCCAAGTCCGCTGCAGAGGCACTCGTGGCGAACCCGCCAGCGAGGACGCCTGCAGCGACCAGAACGCCTACCCCATATTTCTTCATTCTGCCTTCTCCCGTCTTCAATCACTTCTAGTAGTGGACGCGGTACTTGGCGTTCGCCGTATTGTCGGCCGCATCGAAAGCGATCCACGGCGCTACACCTTCGAAAGTGACTTCGCCGTATGGGGGGAAAGTCCGTGATTCGTCGTTTTGCAACAATTGCGGTCTTCGAAATGACCGCGACGAATCCGGCAATGTGGCGCAGACGCAACTAGCTTGATTGTTGTGCGCTTGCCTAAAAAGCAGGCCAAAGCCTTGTTTTTTATCGCTTTTACGTCAGTTTTCAAAACTGCGACAGTGCGATGAGTTTTCCACGCATCAGGTCGAATAACTCGAATGACTCAAACGAAAAGGCCGCCCTTTCGGACGGCCTTTGAAATTTTCTGGAGCCGGTGAGGGGAGATCAGAAGTTGATCAGAGCGCCCATGCCGACATACTGGAAGTCTTTGTAGCCCACGCCGTTGGTGTTGTTATCGTCATAATCGAGGTGACGATACTTGACCCAGACAGACATCGCAGCCGTGTCGATTTCCTGAACGATGCCGCCGCCGATAACTTGCGTACGGTCATGCGTTGCATCGAGACCAGCAAGCTCAGACTGCGAGAAGTCGCCCGAACCCTTGACGTGCTCGTACTCGCCGTACAGCACGGTGTGGCCCAGCGGAACCCAACGCTGACGGATACCGCCCTTCAGGTAGTACGTCTCAGACTGACCTGATCCAGCGAAATCGTAGTCGTCGTGACCATAGGCGCCGTAAGCGAACAGACCCGTTGGGATGTGTTCAACGTAACCAGCCGCCTGGAAGTAGCGCTGCGTCGCGCTGATACCAAGGTTCAGGTTTTCGTCGGTGCTTTCAGCGTACGAGGCAACGGCTGCAACCTTGAAGTCCGCCCATTCGCCAGCATACCGGGTCGTGATGGCCCAGATGTCGTCTTCACCCCACGATGCCGACACCGAGAAGCCGCCAAAGCTGGGCGAGTCGTAACGAACGACGTTACGCGGAACGCCGAAGCAGTCACCCCATGCACCGCCTGCGCTTTGGCAGTAGGCGCCGCCCCATTTGACAGCAGCGTTATTGGCATTGTTGGTGAATGCACCGTCGCCAACGAACTGGCCGCCCTTCGTGCGAATGGCGAAGCTGTTGACATCGAACGCCACCCAGTTGGCAGGAACGAGCGAGCCCGAACCGTCAACCAAGATCGCCGAGTTATCAGCCGCGTCGGATTGCTTACCGACCGAGACTTTACCCAGCTGGTCGCTCTTGATGAACCAGAACGACTGCAGTGTCGAAACGCCGTTGGCCGTGCCAGTCAAGGCGTTCGGACCATCGACGCGGTTTTGGTTGGTGGTCAAGCTGTCGGAGCCGATGGCTTCGAGATGCAGGACGTAACCTGCCGTCCAGCCCGGAAGAATGGTGGCCTGGCCGGTGAACTTCACGTGGCTACCGAGCGTGGAACCCAGGTCCGTGACGTAGGCGTTGGACTCGTTGCCGTCGTCCCACCACATAACCTGCTGACCAACCCAGCCCGACACGGTCAGCGAAACCTTGCGGTTGCCCTTACGTGCCGTCGTTGCTTCCAATTCCGCAATGCGCTCCTCGAGGTCGGCGCAACAATTCCCCCCGAGATCAGCCGCCGATGCACTGCCGGTCGACAGGCTGCCCGCAATCAGGCCTGCTGCCAACAGAGCACTCAGACTGTACTTGTTCATAGAACTACTCCCGTCTGCTTCGACTTGAGGAATGCCGGAAGGAACTCAACGTTCGGCCCGAACACTCGTCTTTACGCGTGGTATTTTTTACTCTTTACGCGGTGGTATTTTTTATACCGTCCTCAAACCCGTCTTTGCGGCACACGGGCTTCCCCCCGAATCACCGCTCAGGGTTACGTTTTAAGCAGATCTGATTCGGTGGGGGAATAGAGGACAGCTGTTCGGCTGTGGAATTGCGAAGCTTTGTGATGGAAAAGCCACGCGCGTTGACGATGCCACACGATCGCCGCTTGGCGATCTAATTTCAGCCGAATTGACCCGATGCCGCTCGCCTGGCCATGAGCCGATAGGAAGCTGTCATCATCGAGGCAAACGGAGGGACGACATCTGCCATCCGTCTTTCGCCCGTTTTGAATAGAACGCGGCGAGATGAACACCAAGAGGATAACGGCTTCCGCAGCTTACGTGCGTCAATAGAGCCGTCTTCGAACGACCGACATGACTTGCGCGCACCCGGTAGTGGATTTTGATATGCGTCCAAGTGTGTGACCGACGATAAAGGGATTGTGGGTTTCATAATTCGTTGACGAGAAAGTCACACGGGAACAGCCGGCACGTGGAAAATCTGCCACAATCGTCGGCTAGCTGAATGAGAACTGGCCGTCAGGTGCGCTTGCGATAAAGCGTGAGGGCGGACGTGCGCACCGCAAGAGTTGGCTGATACCGGAAATGACAGGAAAAATCGTCGATCGCCGCGTGCTGCTTGAGAAAGCGGTTGCGGGAACTTTTGCCATGGGGCTGGTCCGGCTAGCCCTGGCGGCGGAGGCAGCGCAGGCAGACGAGGCAACGCCCCCGCCACAGCCCGCTCCGCAAGGAACCGTTTTCAGCGGAACGACGGTGAAAACCGAGGCGAAGCGACTTTCTGACCAGCCGTTCGTCAAGCCGACGATGGATTTGCCGCCCCCCTTTAATAAGCTGTCCTACGATCAGTATCGCGATATCCGTTTCCGCCCCGAGAAGGCGATTTGGAAGGGGGAGAACCTCGATTTCCAGATTCAGCCCTTTGCGATGGGCTGGCTCTACGACGTTCCCGTCGACCTGTGGATCGTGGAGAGTGGAAAGGCGACGCGCCTTGTCGCCGACAACAAGCTGTTTTCCTTCGGCCCTCTGATAGGGCCGGGTCCCGACGCTGCGCCTTTCGGATTTTCGGGTTTCCGGCTTCATGGACCGATCAACCGCGCCGACGCCTTCGACGAATATACCGTCTTTCAGGGTGCCAGCTATTTCCGAGGCGTCGGGCGGGGCCAAGGCTACGGCACGTCGGCGCGCGGCTTGGCGCTCAACACTGCGCAGCCCGGCGGCGAGGAATTTCCGTTCTTCCGCAGCTTCTGGATCGAACGGCCGAAGCCGATAGCAACCGAACTGGTCGTCCATGCGTTACTCGACAGTCCTTCCACGACCGGCGCTTACCGGTTCTCGATTACGCCCGGAGAGACGACGGTCATGGATGTTGAGGCAACTTTGTATCCCCGCGTCGCGCTGAGCCACGTCGGCATCGGCCCCTTAACCAGCATGTATTTCCATGGTCAGGCGAGCCAGCGACGGGTTGAGGACATCCGTCCCGCCGTGCACGACAGCGAAGGGCTCGCGATGATAACGGGCGGGGGAGAGAGGCTTTGGCGTCCGCTCAATAATCCGAAGACGCTTCAGCTCAGCGCATTCATGGGGCGGGACCCGAAGGGGTTTGGCCTTTGGCAGCGCGACCGCAATTTCCACAATTATGAGGATCTCGAAAGCCATTTCGAGCGTCGGCCTTCGGTGTGGGTGGAACCGCAAAGCCAATGGGGCGAAGGTTTCGTCGAGCTTATCGAAATCCCGATCGAGGACGAAATCCACGATAACATCGCCGTCTACTGGAAGCCGTCGAAGCAGCTCGCGGCCGGCGGACCGCATCTCTTTAACTACAAAATCTATTGGGGGCGCGACGTACCGGAATCTTGGTCTGGTGCCCGCGTCGTCAAGACGCGTGTGGGAAATGCAAAAAAGGCAGGCATCATTCTATTCGTCATCGAATTGGCGGGTCCGTCGGTCAAAGATGCGAAGGACCTTCCAGCCGTCGATTTGTCTGCAAGCGCCGGTCAAATTTCCAATGTGTCGGTCCAGCGTAACTCCGAAATCTCCGGCGTCCGGGTCTCCTTCAATTTGGCGCCCGGCGACAATGAACTCATCGAACTACGTTGCGTTCTGAAGGCAGGCGAACAACCAGTCTCGGAGACTTGGCTCTATCGATGGACAAAGCCGTAAACGAAAACTTCATAGGCATAGTGCCGGAAGTGACGCAGCATCTGCCCAAGACACCTCCCGACGCCGGTCCGTGGTGGCATTTGCCGCCAGCGGCGCCGCTCGATATGCCAACACAGGATTTCGCGGCGCCGGTAGTTGCCGCCGTCGCAGCGAAACGCCGGGGCTACTGGGTGCCGCGCACCGCGATCTTCGCAGGAGCCGCCGTTATGACGGCAGCTTTCGCGAATGAGCTTTTCAGCATCCTGTCGTTCGTCGTCATCACGCCCGTTCAGTTCCTTTTTCTTATTCTATCGACAATCGCTTTCGGATGGATCGCGATCGGCAGCCTGAGCGCGGCGCTGGGCTTCCTGCCGCTCTTCGTCGACGAGCATCCCGATACGATCGAGCCGCCGCCGCCCACATCTCCGCTCGAGTCGCGGACTGCTCTTCTGTTTCCAGTCTACCATGAGGACCCCGCGCGCATCTCCGGCGCTATCGAGGCGATGGTGCGCGAGCTCGCTGAACTCGGCCGCGACCAATACTTCGACGTCTTTGTGCTCTCTGACACCCGCGGCGACGATGCGGGCGCGAAAGAAGCGATCGTCTATCGCGCGCTTTCGACAGAGCTTAGCGATCTGGCGCCCGTCTATTATCGCCGCCGCTTACAGAACACCGCGCGTAAATCCGGAAATATCGCCGACTGGGTCGAGCGGTTCGGCGCCGCCTATCAATCGTTCATCATTCTCGACGGCGACAGCGTGATGTCCGGCGGCACGCTGGTATCCCTTGCGGCCGCGCTGGAAGCCGATCCCAAGGCCGGCCTCATTCAGACGGTGCCAAGGCTTGTCGGCGGGGAAACCCTGCTGCAGCGCTTGCAGCAATTTGCATGCAACACCTACGGCCCTTCCGTCGCTGCGGGCCTGGCGTTCTGGCATCGTGACCAGGGCAACTACTGGGGACACAACGCGATAATTCGGACGTCGGCGTTCGCATCCGCCGCCGGGCTGCCGGACCTTCCGGGGCGCAAGCCGTTCGGTGGGCATATCCTCAGCCATGACTTCGTCGAAGCCGTGCTTCTGCAGCGCGCCGGGTATGGCGTCCACATGATGCCTTCGCTCGAAGGCTCGTACGAGGGCATGCCGCCGAACATCATCGATGTCGTCGCGCGCGACCGGCGCTGGGCGCAGGGCAACCTGCAGCATCTCGCTATCGTCTCGCAGCCGGGGCTGACGCCGATGGGGCGTTTGCATCTCGGTATGGGGGCGGCTTCCTATCTCATCTCCGGCGTATGGGCGATGTCCCTCATCGTTGGCGTCGTGCTGGCGCTGCAAGGCCAGCAGATGATCCCGAGCTATTTCCGCGACGACAAGACGTTGTTTCCGATCTGGCCCACAATCGATCCGGGCGCCGCGCTGCGCCTGTTCATGGGAACGATGGTCGTCGTTCTGCTGCCGAAGGCTCTCGGATTGGTGCTTGCCTGGAAGCAGATGCGGAAAGAGCGCAATTTCTTCGGCGCCATCCGGGTGACAGTCGGCGTGCTGATCGAGACGATCTATTCGATGCTGATCGCTCCGATCTTTATGGTGACGCAGACGGTCGGCTCGGCGGAAATCCTTGCTGGACGCGATTCCGGCTGGAAACCGCAGAAGCGAAACGATGGCGCGCTGACCTTCGACGATGCGATGTGGTTTGCGCGCTGGCACACCGCCATCGGCGGCATCGTTGGCGCAATCACCTGGACGGTTTCTCCCGCACTCCTGATGTGGATGTCGCCGGTAATCCTCGGCCTCGTTCTGGCTGGGCCGGTCAGCTGGCTGACGTCTCGCCGGGCGGGCCCGATCGAACGCTGGGCGCTGGCGACGAACGAAGACCGGCGGCCGCCGCCGGTGCTCGTCGATGCCGGGCACAGATCGCGCGATTGGGAGCGCAAAATCGCAACTCCGGGCGGCCTTACGCCCTTGCCGGATGCGGCGGCCGCCGCCTAAATCTCGCGTCGCGCGTGTCGAGTAGCTAGCCTTCCGCCTGCTTGTCCGCACCGCGCAGCGAGCGGACAAGCTCGTTGAAGATTTCGCGGACGCGGAGCGGCTCGGAATCAAGATAGGGCAGCGGACGGATCACCTCGACGGCCACGACTCCAAGCCGCGACGTCAGGGCTCCGTTGAATGCGCCTTCACCGAGACGCCGCGAGAGACGCCGCAGCACGTCCTGCCCGACGAATTGCCCGAGTAGATCATCCGTCATGGCGATGCCGCCCGTCGCGATGACGTGACCGACGACATTGCGCGCGAGGCGCAGCGACCCAAGAATTCCAGGCCGGCCACCGTAAAGGGTCGCGATGGCGCGAAACATGCGCACGTTCTCGACCAGCACGAAGCCCATCGCGATCCACATGATTGGCGAGAGTGCCGTCACCGTCGCCACACGCTTGGCCGACGCGAGAATGGCCTTGCGGGCTTCGCCATCGAGCGGATGGAGCAACTCGCGATCGGAGAGTCTGAGCAGTTCGCCTTGTTCGAGAACGTCGCCGGAATGGTCCTTTACGCGCGCCAGTCCCCAGGCGAGATCCGGTCTTCCGCGATAATGAGCAAGGAGTGCGGATACCGCCTTGCGCTCGGAGGCAGCGTCCGGTTTCGCAAGTGTCCCCCGCACCAGCGTTCTAAGCCGTGCAAGGCGCGCAAGCCGCCGGAAGCCCAAGAGTTCGCGCAGCACGATGCCGAGCAAGGCTAAGCCGATAATCACGAGCAATCCGAAGGCGACCCAGCCGATCCAATCCTGGCGCTCGAGCGCGACCGATACGAAACGCGCGAACCAGAGGCCGGCAGCCAGCGACGCCAGCGCGGCCATCGCCGAGAAGAGGATGCCGCCGAACCGAAAGCCGCGATTGATATCGCCGACGCTCAGCCTGCGCGACGGCGTTTCCGAGCGCCTCGTCGTAACGGCGCCGCCCAGGGGAATGCTTTCATCGGTAAAGTCGATGTCTTCCGCGACGTCATCGGCTTTGAAAACGCGGGGCTTCCTCGGAGGCGTCGTGTCGTTCCCGTTCGTCATGCGAGATAATCCGAAATCAGAAAATCGAGCGCGCGATCCAGTCTGATATGTGGGAAAGCCGCGGGTTTGCCGTCCGGTAGCTTATCGGCAAGTTTGGGCGGCGCGAAGCGGACAAGTTCGAGCGAGGCGGAGGCCGCGTGACGGGCTGCGTTCAACGCGGCGGTGGGATCGGCCGGGAGGTCGCCCGGAAAAATTGCGGCTTCGGTCACGCCGTCGAAGACGATTGTGTCGATGCGTTCGCCCTTGATCGGCGTTCCGCGCAGGCAGGGAAGGGTCTCGCCGCGTTGTCTCGCGGTCGCCTCGCGGGTTGCGCGGAGTGCGGAAAGCGCCAGCGCGTTGACGCCCGCACCTTCCGTCTGTGCGCGCATGATCGCCTCGTCGACGATCTCTTTCAGGATGGCTTCGAGGCGGTCGTGGCTCGACGCCGGCAAGTGGTCGGCCTTCGTCGCAGCGAACAGCACGCGATCAATGCGCCGTCCGAGGAACATCGACAGCCAGGAATTGGTGCCCGGCCGGAAGGCGCGCAAAATGTTTGTCATCGCGCGTTCGAGATCACCGACTGCCTCTGCTCCGCGATGAAGGGCCGTCAGCACGTCGACCAGCACAATCTGGCGGTCGAGCCGAGCGAAGTGATCGTTGAAGAACGGCTTCACGACGGACGATTTGTAGCTCTCGAAGCGGCGGACCATCATGGCTGCAAGCGAGCCGCGCGGCAGCCGCTCGTCGGAGGTCAGCGGCATCGGGAAGAACGTCAGCAGGGGCGAGCCGTCGAGTTCACCCGGTAGCAGGAAACGGCCCGGAGCCAACGTCGATTGCGCGCCGCTATCACGCATCGCCTGCAAATAGGTGGTGAACAGCTTGGCGCCGGTGATCGCGATCTGCTCGTCTTCGGGCGCGGCAGGATCGGTTCCGGCGAGAAAATCGAGGAAGGGTTTTGCAAGGTCCGCGCGTGAGGGTGATGCCGCAAGTGCCAACGCTTCGGTCGAGAAGGTGCGGTAGTTCTGCTCGAGCAAGGGAAGGTCGGTCAGCCATTCGCCCGGATAGTCCACGATGTCGACATGCAACTTCGAATATCCGGCGAAGCGCTTGAGGGCATAGGCGGAGCGATATTCGATCGTGACGCGAAGTTCCGAGATGCGCTTCGTGCTCTCAGGCCACCTCGGCGGCGTCGCAAGCAGGTCGGCGAGGTGGGCTTCATAGTCGAAGCGCGGAACACTGTCGTCGGGCTGCGGCTCGAGATAGGCGCGGACGATCCGGTGCTCGGCATCGGCCGCGAAGAACGGCAGGCGGCCACCGCTGATGAGATTACGAACGAGAGCCGTGATGAATACGGTTTTTCCCGCCCGCGAGAGGCCCGTCACGCCAAGCCTGACAGACGGTGTCAGGTAATCCGACAGCCGTGTCTGTGCATTTTTGAGGAGATCGGAATAGGAGGTGTCAGCCAAGTGATGCCGCGCATGTCATGAAAAAAAGGGGCCTTGAGGCCCCTTTAAGTGGCGCAACTTGCCGACATCGACAAGGCGCTTCGCTTGCACCATGTCAAACTGCGCGCTTAGCCGTAGAAAATCACGGCGACGCCTGCGGCAAGCACAACCACCGCCATCAGCATGATGGCGCCTGAACGTATGAATTCGGACACGGCCATTTCTCTCCTTTTGCCAGGTCGCGACGATGTTGCCGGACAGCATAGGCTCAAGGTTTGAATAGGCCCTGAAGTCAGGGTTCAGGCGACGTTCATGGCGCCGACAAGGTTTGGAATGGGCCGAAAAATCAGGCGTCGTGGGCCTTCCGGACCTCGAATATCTCCATGATGCGACAGCCGCGATGCGGTCCATCGACGACGAAGGTCCATTTGCCCTCTGTGAAGGTGTCGCACATTTTGACGCCCTTCACGAGGATCCAGTGCCCTTCCTTGCCCTTATGGATCGCGAGAATGTAGTAGGCCCAGGCGCTTCTGGGCTTCTGCATCCACGTCCAGACCGTCGGCCGCTCCTTGCGGGCGCGGTGCATGTGGCTCTCTTTGAGCTCCATGCGGTAGCCGAAATATGAGAGGGCGGCTTCGACCTCGTCGGAATATGTCCCGCGGACGACGGGCTTGCGGTGTGGCGGCAACTCGCGACCGGCGCGGATCACGTCCTCGATCTTCGAAATCCCGTAACCCGTGATGGCGGACAGAACATAGGGGCCGCAAAATGCGACGCGACCCGTGTCGTTCTTTGCCGCGTCGAGGCTCGACGCCGGCCAACCCATTGAAAAGCGGTCGGTCATGACGAAATTTGCCCTATACAAGTGAGAACGGAATGCTCGGCCTATAGGGTTAAGCAAAAGTTAACACAGAGGGAGCGCGACCGACTGATGGCTGAACGCGTCAACGTCTCATTTTTCCAGGAACTGATGGCGGCGGTCGCCGAGCAGGGGCGGGCGCTCCTGCCGAAGGCGCTCTTTCGCGACGGCGATGCGGAATCGATCGAAGTCCTGGCGCGGGCGCTGATGTCGGGACGCGGCGAGGCTTCCGGCGTCGCGATTGCGCGGCAACTCCTCAACCAGCTCCGAAAGGCGAGCAGCGACGAGCGCCTGGCGTTCTATCGCTTTCTGGCTGAGGACCTGCAGCCCGACGCAGGAGACGTGGCCGAGGCGGCTCGTGCCTATCTCGATCATCCATCGGACAAAACGCTGGCGATGCTCCAGAAAGCGTCCTACAGCCCGCGCCTCGAATTCTTCAGGCGGCTGAACCTGGCTGCAGGCGCGACGGCGGAGATCGTCGCGCTTCGCGCCGATCTCGTTCGTCACATCAAGTCGGACGAGGCGCTGGCCGCCGTCGACCGCGATCTCGAGCGGCTGCTGACATCCTGGTTCAATCGCGGCTTCCTCGTTCTGCGCCGGATCGACTGGCAGACCCCGGCGGCGATCCTCGAGAAGATCATCCAGTACGAAGCCGTCCACGAAATTCGCGGCTGGGACGATCTTCGCCGCCGTCTCGACCCGAAAGACAGGCGCTGTTTTGCGTTCTTCCATCCGGCGCTCGTCGACGAACCGCTGATTTTCGTCGAGGTCGCCCTGACGCGCGAGATGCCGAACGCAATTTCGACGGTGCTCGACGGCCATCGAGCCGACGAGGATGCGCCGCCGACGACCGCCGTGTTCTATTCGATCTCGAACTGTCAGGCGGGTTTGAAAGGCGTTTCGTTCGGCAACTTCCTGCTCAAGCAGGTGGTCGAGGATTTGGCGCGGGATGTCTCGACGCTCAAAACGTTCGTAACGCTCTCGCCGGCTCCGAGTTTTGCGCGCTGGGTCGACCGCGCCTTGGCGAGCGGCAGCGACGTGCCTGTCAGCCCCGACGATCGCGCTGCGCTCGCGAAGCTTCGCGATCCGCGCTGGGTGGAGGATGCTGCAAAGGATGCGCCCGGCACGGACGAACTCAAATCCGCGCTGATGGGGCTCGCCGCCTACTATTATCTTTCCGCGCGTTCGAGCGACGAGCGGCCTGTCGATCAGGTCGCGCGGTTTCATCTCGGCAACGGCGCTCGTCTCGAGCGATTGAACTGGCTGGGCGATACTTCGGAAAAGGGGTTGCGGGAGGCTCACGGCCTCATGGTCAACTACCGCTACGACCTTGCGGAAATCGAGCGCAATCATGAGGCTTACGCCGACGAGGGCACTGTCGCCGCGTCTCGCGCGGTCCGCGCTCTCTTGCGGCCGTTGCCCAAGGTCAAGGGACTTGCTGCGGTGCCGGATCTCCTGGCGTTACCGGGTGTCACGAAAACGAAACGAACGCGCAGTGAGGAATCTCAGCAGTAGGCGGCGATCGCCGCCGAAGCTGCCCAATGAGGCCCTTGTAATGACTATATGCCCGTGCAGTATGGGCGCGGAGCGTTGCGGACGGCGCTGATTTTCCGCCATCGGACCGCAATGCATTCGTCATAATGAAGGTCCGCGATGCGCTACGATCAAGATGATAGGGAAAGCTCGAATATCGAGGACCGTCGCGGCCAAGGCGGCAGCGGTGGTGGTTTCCAGTTTCCTGGTGGCAATGGCATTCAAATTCCCATTGGCCGTGGCGGGTTCAGCATCACGACACTGCTGATCATCGGCGCGGCCATGCTGTTCTTCGGCATCAATCCGCTCGACGTGCTGCTCGGACCAAACAGTCAGGTTCAGATGCCGCAACTGCCGCAGACCGAACGGCCGCAGCGTACGCCGTCGAACATTCCAGGGTTGCCGGGTTCGCAAACGAAGACGGCAGATAATGATGACGCTGAGAAAGCCTTCATCGGTAAGGTGCTCGCGGATACCGAGGACGTGTGGACCTCGGTTTTCAAGAGCTTCGGCCGCAATTATCCCGATCCGAAAATGGTGATTTACAACGGCTGGACAAAAACGGCGTGCGGTCAGGGTCAGACAGCGATGGGGCCGTTTTATTGCCCGCTCGATCAAAAGGTCTACATCGACCTTGCGTTCTACGATGAGCTGAAGCGCCGCTTTAACGTCGCTGGAGATTTCGCGCAGGCTTACGTCGTTGCGCACGAGGTCGGCCATCACGTTCAGAAGCAGCTCGGCATTCTCGACAAGGTGCAGGAGCTGAAGGAGCGCGCGGGCGACGAAGCGATGGCCAATCAGATTCAGGTTCGCACCGAGCTGCAAGCGGATTGCCTCGCGGGCGTCTGGGCCAATCTCAACGATCAGATGAAGAAGCGGCTGCAGCCGGGTGACGTCGAAGAGGCGCTCAACGCGGCATCGCAGATCGGCGACGATATGATTCAGAAGCGCATGACTGGGCGGGTCGTACCCGACGCCTTCACCCACGGAACGGCTGCCCAGCGCGTCCGTTGGTTCAAGGCGGGCCTCGACTCGGGTCGGATGGATGCCTGCGATACCTTCAACACCGCAAATCCCTGAGGGGACGGGCATTACAAGCGCAAGCTAGTCGCTCAAATAAAAAGGACGGGGATTGCGATCCCCGTCCTTTTTTGTTCGGAAGTTCTCTCTCGGAAACCCGAGCTAGAGTTCTTCGCCTTTGTAGTCGCTGACTTTGCAGCTGATATTCTGAGCTGCCAGCGCCTTGCAGATCTTTTTCGCTTCGACCTTCGACTTCACCGGGCCTGCAATCAGACCGAAGTTCGGGTTTGATGCCGTTCCGATATCTGCGTAGCGCGCTTTGAGATTGCCCAGCTCTTCCGGATGGATTTGCGACAGTGCACCCCAGGTCACGCGCAAGCCGTCGACCGACGGATCGGTCGCGATCTGAATGCCGACAGGCTTCGAGGCAGCAGGCTTCACGACCGCCGGACCGAACGAGATCGGCGCCCCGTTACTTCCGCTGTTGACGCTTCCCGTCTCGATCGGCGCGCCAACACGTGGTGCGTTGATGATCTTAGGCGGGGGCGGCGAATCGTTGGTCGTGGCCGTGAACGCGGTGCCCGGTAGACCGGCTGGCATCTGGGCGTGGTCGACCTCGGCTGAAGCCGTGTTCTGCGGCGCCTCGGCCGTTCGGGCTTTCTCCTCAAGCGCGGAGACTTGCGTGTTGAGCGTCTGCGTCTGGCTGGCCTGAGCCGCGACATCTGCCTTGACGCCGGACATATCGGCTTCGAGCTTGCTCAGCTCGGATTTCAGGCTTTCCACGTCGGCCGATACCTTCATCACCGTCGTCTCGGTGACGTGCGTGCGTCCGGCAGAGAGATCCGGCAGGAGGTGGGGGGCGAAAAAGGCGATGCCGAGATATCCGAGACCTGCGGCGCCGAGTATGGCCCAGGCCACCGAATTCGACTGCGGATTAGCTTTCCTGCTTACGGGCTTTTCGATTGCAGGCTTCGTCATGGCGTCTGTCGTCCTACTGACTAACGGGTGCTCCGCGAGCGGACTGACCCGAATCATTTTCACTGTGTGACCGAGGTTGGGTGGGTCTTGCGTCTGCCGCAATGGCGTGGAACGCGGCGAATGCGCGAACCTGTGGACGGAGGCCGAGATGCTGCAAGTTGGCTATCTGCCAGTAACTTCTCGGCAAAGACGTTGTCGCAAGCTTCGCGGTAGCGGGATGCGCCCCTTGCGGCCGATAGAGTGCAGGCGGTATGGCAGGACACGCCGCTGGAGGGCGCGGGCCGTTCGCCAGCAAACTCCGGCTCTGTCGCAAATGCTACAAGGTCATCCATGAGTTCTCGGCCCTGTCTGTTCGTTGTGCTCGCCGCTGGCAAGGGCACGCGCATGAAGTCGGCGCTGCCGAAGGTGCTGCATAAGATTGCCGGGCAGTCGATGCTGGCGCACGTGCTGCAAGCGGCATCGCAAGCGGGCGGGCAGATCGCCATCGTCGCGGCGCCCGAAAGTGAAGCGGTCGCGGCAGAGGCACTCCGCGTCGCGCCGGGGGCTAAGGTTTTCGAGCAGGTGCAGCAGCGGGGAACGGCGGACGCGGTGTTGGCCGCGAAGCCAGCGCTGGAAGAGCATTCCGGCAGCGATGTCGTCGTTCTTTTCGCCGACACGCCGCTTGTTGGCCCGGATGTGCTCGCTCGGCTCAGAGGGGCGCTCGATGGCGGCGCGGGAATAGCGGTTCTCGGGTTTCGTCCGGAAGATCCAACCGGCTACGGCCGCCTTCTGCTGGACGGTGACGGCGTGTTGACGGCGATCCGCGAGGACAAGGATGCGAGCACTGCCGAAAAACAGATCGACCTCTGCAACTCTGGCGTTATGGCGTTCCGCGTGCCGGACGTCGCGAGTTTGCTATCGCGGATCGGCAATGCGAATGCCAAAGGCGAATTCTATCTGACGGATGCCGTCGCTGTCGGCCGCGAAGCCGGCGCCAAGGCGACTGTCGTCCAATGCGACGCCGACGATGTTCTCGGCATCAACACACAGGAACAATTGGCGGCGGCCGAGGCTGTCTGGCAGTCGCGGGCGAGATCCCTTGCGATGGCCAACGGCGTGACGATGATCGCGCCCGACACCGTATGGATGAGCTTCGATACGAAGATCGCGGCCGAAGTGACAATTGAGCCGAATGTGTTCTTTGGTCCCGGCGTGACGGTGGAATCCGGCGCCCGCATCATGGGCTTCAGCCATATCGAAGGCGCAACGATTGGCGCGGGAGCCCGGGTGGGTCCGTTCGCGCGGCTGCGTCCGGGCGCGCGCCTCGGCGCTAACGTCCATATCGGCAACTACGTCGAAGTGAAAAACGTCACGCTCGGCGAGGGAGCGAAAGCCAATCACCTGTCCTATCTCGGCGATGGCAGCGTCGGCGCGGGTGCGAACATCGGCGCGGGCACGATTTTCTGCAATTACGACGGCTTCAACAAGGCGAAGACCGAAGTCGGGGAGGGCGCCTTCGTCGGATCGAATTCGTCGCTGGTTGCGCCGGTCAAGATCGGGAGCGGGGCCTACATCGGCTCTGGCAGCGTCATCACGAAGGACGTGAGCCCCGGGGCTCTGGCGTTGGAGCGCAGCAGCCAGGACGAGCGGCCGGGATGGGCGGACAAGTTCCGCATCATGATGTCTCGTCGTAAAGCCGCCGAAAAATAATAACTGTTAACCAAGTCTTGCGTTTTCGCCCCGGTGGGCGTGCGCGGCTTTGAAATATTCTGTGATTTGAGAAGATCCTTAACCGGCTTCATCGTCGGATTGGGGGAAGCGAATTTGGGGGACCGGCCCAATGTGTGGGATCGTCGGAATACTCGGAAAAACGCCCGTTTCGACCAATCTGGTCGATGCGCTGAGGCGGCTCGAATACCGAGGATATGATTCGGCTGGCATCGCCACGATCGAGGGGCCGGGGATCGAGCGCCGTCGCGCCGAAGGTAAACTTCGCAATCTCGAAAAGCGCCTGATCGCGGAGCCGCTCGGCGGCCATACCGGCATCGGCCATACGCGCTGGGCGACCCACGGACGGCCGACGGAGCGCAACGCCCACCCGCACATGACGGCGAAGGTCTCGGTTGTCCATAATGGCATCATCGAGAATTTCCGGGAGCTGCGCCTGCAGCTCGAGGCCAAGGGCCACAAGTTCGAGACCGATACCGACACGGAAGCCGTCGTCCATTTGATCACCGATGAGATGGACCGCGGTGCGAAGCCGGTTGCAGCGGTTCAGAGCGCGCTGCAGCACCTGCAGGGAGCCTTTGCGCTCGGCATCATTTTCGCGGGCGAAGACGATTTGATGATTGCGGCCCGCAAGGGCTCGCCGTTAGCGATCGGGCATGGATCGGGAGAAATGTATCTCGGCTCCGACGCCATCGCCCTTGCGCCTTTTACCGATGCCATCACGTATCTTGAGGAAGGCGACTGGGCGGTTCTTCGCCGTTCGGGCGCGGAGATCTTCAATCTCGACGGTGTCCGCGTCGAGCGGCCACTCGTCAAAGCTGTTGCGAGTGCTCTGTTGATCGACAAGGGCAACTATCGCCACTTTATGGCGAAGGAGATCCACGAGCAGCCGGAGGTGATTTCGCACACGCTGGCGAATTATCTCGACATGACCGAAGCGCGCGTCCGCTTCCCCGATCTGGGCGTCGATCTGTCGAAGATCAGCCGCGTGACGATCTCAGCGTGCGGCACAGCTTATTATGCGGGCCTCGTCGCAAAGTACTGGATCGAGCGGTTTGCGCGCGTGCCCGTCGATATCGATGTCGCGTCCGAGATGCGTTATCGCGAGGCGCCGATGCCGGAGAATGGCTTGGCGGTCTTCGTATCGCAATCGGGCGAGACCGCCGACACGCTCGCGACGCTCCGTTACGCGAAGGCGAACGGTCAACGCATCGCCTCTATCGTCAACGTCCGAACGTCGACGATCGCGCGCGAATCACATGCCGCGTTGCCGACGTTGGCTGGCCCCGAAATCGGCGTCGCGTCGACGAAAGCCTTCACCTGCCAGCTTTCCGTTCTGGCCTGCCTCGCCCTTGCCATCGCCCGCGCGCGAAACGCAATCTCGGTCGAGCAGGAGATGGCGCTGGTGAAATCGCTGATGGAAGTGCCCCGCCATGTCGCCTCGATCCTGAAAAGCGATGAAGCCTTTGTCGCCGTCGCTCATGAACTCGCGAAGGCTGATGACGTGCTTTATCTCGGCCGCGGGTCGAGCTTCCCCATCGCGCTCGAGGGCGCGCTCAAGCTCAAGGAAATTTCCTATATCCACGCCGAGGGTTATGCAGCGGGCGAGCTGAAGCACGGGCCCATCGCGCTGATCGACGAATCCGTTCCGGTCGTTGTGGTTGCACCAGAGGATGAGCTGTTCGAGAAAACCGTCTCGAACCTGCAGGAGGTCGCCGCGCGGGGAGGTCAGGTCATCCTGATATCCGATGCATCCCCGGAAAAAGCTGGTTGTAAGCTCGCCGCCCACATCCAAATGCCGAAGGTCGATCCCTTTGTTACGCCGATGCTCTATGCTGTCCCGACTCAGCTTGTCGCCTACCAGACGGCGGTCTTGATGGGCACCGACGTGGATCAGCCGAGAAATCTGGCGAAATCCGTTACGGTGGAGTAACAAAATATCCGGTGGCTAGAGGGGAGGGGCCCTCAATTCGCCTCGTTCCGCTGTTTGCAATAGCGCGAAGGGAGAGTTGCCGCCCAATAAGAGCGTGACCAAGGGGAAGGTAACGTACATGACGCTATTCCAAGTGCTCGCGCGCCGTACGGCGCTCGCTGCCACTGTGGCGTGCGTATTCGTAAGCGCCACCTGTCCGGCATTTGCCGCGGCTCACAAAACGAAGGCGGGAGCTCAGTCAGCAGGGCCTGCCGGGCCTGGAGCACCGGCCGCGAACGGCAATGCAGCCGAAGAGCAGCAGAAGGCCCAATTGGCCGACGCTGCGCGCAAAGCCTACGACGCCGGTCTCAAGGAATATGCCGCCGGTCGCAATCCATCCGCCATCCAGCAACTGACAACGGCCGTGAAATCGGGTGTGCTGAAGCCGTCGGAGATGGCCAAAGCGCTCTACACGCGCGGGCTCGCCTACAAAAAGGACAATAAGCCCGGTCAGGCGATTTCGGATTTGACGAGCGCGATCTGGCTTAAAAACGGCCTGAGCCCCGCGGAGCAGAAGGCCGCGATCAACGAACGCTCCGAAGCTTATCAGATGGCCGGTCTTCAGGACACGGGCAGCACGCCGGACCAGCGTGCCATCGGCACGCCGGCGGCATCGGCCGCAGCGAGCGCGCCTGCTACCGCCAATGTCGTGGCCAATCCGGCCCCAGGACCGGACTCCGGCTCGGCCGGATTATCGGCCGGAGCAATCGCCGAAGCGGCGGGCGCTCAAAAGTCGGCGGCGGGAACATCCGCAACGGTTACATCGACCGCGAGCAAGTCAGTCGATGGCGAATCAACACTCCAATCAGTGGCGTCTTCCGGAGTGGCAAGCAGCGAAGCCAAGCCGGCCTCGTCGGGACTGTCGGGCTTTTTCGGTTGGGGACAGTCATCCGAAGCCGCAGCGCCTCCGCAGCCGCAGCCTGCTCCGAGTGGTGGCTCGTCTATTACTCAGACCGTGACGAACATTCCCGGCAACGTCTCCGGCTTTTTCTCGAATATGTTCGGTGGCGGCACGCAGGCTCCCGCTCCGGCCACGCAGGCGATTGCCGTTACGACGGCTTCAACCACGGCTTCGGCGCCGGAGACGTCGAGCTGGAGCAGCGACACCGCGGTTGCCGCACACGCGCAGCATCAGGTCGTCAAAGCCGAGAAGGCTAATTACGCGCCTGAGCCAAAGCCGAAGGCGGCGGCGCTCAAGGGAAAGTTCAAGATTCATATCGCGGCGCTGCGGTCGAAAGCCGAGGCTGAAGCGCTGGCGCAAAAGCTCGTCACGGAGCACGGCAGCGAGCTTGGCAATCATGTGCCCGCGGTCGACGAAGCTGTCATCGGCAGCATGGGGACTTTCTACCGGGTTCGCATCGGCGGCTATGCCTCACAAGATGAACCACGTGGTCTCTGCAACAAATTCAGAAGCAGTGGCCTTGACTGTCTGGTCGTGACAAACTGAGTGAGGCCCGCCTTCCGTCGGGCACGATGCTCGAGTAGGAGAGTATGGTTCCTCCCCCGGTTGATCCTGAGTTCGATCCCCGGCGCGGCCCGGGCGTTACCCCGTCAGACGCGCAATTGACAGCGGGCCTCAAGCGGCTTGCAAGCAACGGCGGAAAACCAGGCTGGCGCCTCGGATCCCGAATCCGAAATGCTTTTCTGACCGGCCTCGTTATCGTGGGGCCTGTCACGATCACGATCTGGCTGATGTGGGGCGTGATCCATTGGATCGACGCCTGGATCAAACCGCTTCTTCCGACGTCGTTCAATCCCGATACCTATTTGCCGTTCCCCGTGCCTGGGTTGGGTCTGGTGATTGCCGTCGCCGGTTTGACCGTGATCGGCGCGTTGGCCGCGAACTTGCTTGGCCGCGCGCTTGTTTCATCCGGCGAACTGATGATGTCGCGGACGCCGATCGTCCGGAACGTCTACGGCGCGCTGAAGCAGATTTTCGAGAGCGTGATCTCGACAACGGGATCGAACCAGAGCTTCCAAAAAGTGGGAATGATCGAGTTCCCCTCGAAGGAGATCTGGAGCCTCGTCTTCGTAACGGGCGAGACGACGGGCGAGATCAAGGACGTGCGGCCGGGAGGCGAGGCCGATCTGCTGACGGTCTTCATGCCGACCGGCATCGTGCCGCCGACGGGGTTCATCTGTTTCGTGCCGCGTGCCAACGTCGTGTTTCTCAGCATGACGGTGGAGGAAGCCGCGAAGATCATCCTATCCGGCGGCATCGTCATGCCGAACACGGAGCAGGAGAAGATGAAGCTGTTGGCCGAGGCGGCGAAAAAAAAGTCGCGGTTTCGACGCAGCAGTGACCAGCCTGCAGCTTAGGTGTTCAGAATACACCCAGTCGTCATCCTCGACCGAATGAGCAAAGCGAATGATGGTCGGGGATCCAGCACAAAGATGATGTTACGCGGCGCGGAAGAGGCGCACGGCTTCGTCGCACTCGAAGAGATAAAGCAGCGTACGGAGCGCTTGTCCGCGCGGCGAGACGAGGTTCGGGTCTTTATCGAGTAGCATCACGGCATCGTCGCGCGCGGCTTCGAGCAGGGCGTCACGACCCGGAACATCCGCGATACGAAAGCCCGGATCGCCGCTCTGCCGCGCACCGAGAATTTCGCCGCCGCCGCGAAGCTCCAAATCCTTCTCGGCAATCTTGAAACCGTCCTCGGTCTCTTCCATCATTTTGAGGCGCTGCTCGGCTGTCTCCCCAAGAGGGGCCTTGTAGAGCAGCATGCAGAACGACTCCCGCGATCCGCGCCCGACGCGCCCGCGCAACTGATGCAGTTGGGCGAGGCCGAAACGTTCCGCGTGCTCGATGACCATGATGTTAGCGTTCGGGACGTTGACGCCGACTTCGATGACCGTTGTCGCGACGAGGATCTTGAGCTGGTTCGCGGCGAAGGCCGCCATCGTCTCGTCTTTCTCCTTCGCGGCCATGCCGCCGTGGAGCAGGCCGACGACATCGCCGAAGAGCTGACGGAGATAGGCGAAGCGTTCCTCGGCGGCGGCGAGATCTGTCGTCTCGGAAGTCTCGATCAGCGGGCAGACCCAGTAGACCTGCGCGCCTTCCTTGAGCTGCACGCGTATGCGGTCGATCAGGCGCTCCAAAAGTTCGAGCGGCGCAGCTTTGGTGACGACCGGCTTTCGGCCAGCGGGTTTTTCGGTGAGCTTCGAAACGTCGAGATCGCCGTAATGCGTCATCAAAAGCGTACGCGGAATGGGCGTCGCAGTCATGACGAGGACGTTGGTGTCGCCGTTCGAACCTTTGGCCTGCAATGCCATCCGCTGGTGCACGCCGAAGCGATGCTGTTCGTCGATGACGGCGACGGCGAGATCCTTGAACACGACGTCGGATTGAAAAAGCGCATGTGTGCCGACGAGAATGTCGATTTCGCCGGATGCCAGGCGCGAGATGACTGCCTCGCGCGCCTTTCCCTTTTCGCGGCCCGTGAGAAGCGCGAGACGGAGCCCGGCGGCTTCCGCCAACGGCGCAATCGTTTCGATGTGCTGGCGGGCGAGAACTTCCGTCGGAGCCATCATTGCGGCTTGCGCGCCGGCTTCGACGGCAACGGCCATCGTCATCAGCGCGACGACGGTCTTGCCCGAGCCGACGTCTCCTTGCAGCAAACGCAGCATCCGGTGCGACGCTGTAAGATCAGCCGAGATTTCTTCTAGCGCAGTTTTCTGCGAGCCGGTCAGCGAGAACGGCAGCGCGGCTGCGATTTTCGCGCGGATCTCCCCATTGCCCGACAGGCGCCTGCCGCGCTCGGTCTTTAGATTGCGCCTCACCAAGGCAAAGGCGAGTTGGCCCGCCAGAAGCTCGTCGAAGGCGAGGCGCTGCCATGGGCCGGCGCCGCTCGAAACGTCCTGGGCGTCGTTCGGCTGGTGGACACGGCAGACGGCGGCTTTGAAGTCCGGCCAGTCGCGCGCCTTCAGCCACTGCGTTTCCTGCCATTCCGGAAATTCGGGCACACGCCCGACCGCTTGCCGCGCAGCCTTCAACGCCACCTTGCCGGAGAGGCCCGCCGTCAGCGGATAGACGGGTTCGAGCATGGGCATCTCGTCCCGAGCCTCCGGCGATACGATATAATCGGGATGCGACATTTGCAGATTGTCGCCATAACGCTCAATGCGTCCGGAGACGAAGCGGATTTCGCCCACCGGCAGCTGGCGCTCGATGAACTTGTGCTCGGCGTGGAAAAACACCAAATCGATGCGGCCGGTATCGTCCTCGCAGGTCACTTTGTAGGGGGCCTTCGTGTTCCCCCGCGGCGACGGCTTGTGTTTCAGCACCCTGAGTTCGAGCGTAACGATGGTTCCGGGGATGGCCTCGGTCAGCCGGGGCTGGCTGCGGCGATCGATGACGCCGGTCGGCATGTGCCACAGGACGTCGACCACGCGGGGCTCGGAAACGCCGGGCGGCAGCACGAGGCACTTCTTCAGGAGCAGGATCAGGCGGGGGCCGATGCCCGCCAGCGTCTGTGCCGATGCGAAGAGCGGGTTCAGGAGGGCAGGGCGCATCGTCGGAAAGGCTCGCGGTTGCTCGTTTTCGCGGCCGCTACCGAAGGTCGCGGCAATAAGCATCGCCGGTCGCGCTAGGCGCGGCGAGCGGCGGGCGCTATACGAGCCCTTCGCGAATGGCGCACCGTGACGGCCGGCCGGCGCTCAGTCAAGCCGCCAGCAAGCCTTTATTACCATCCATGCAACCCGAGACGCACATGACCGACGACCTGGAAACGCGGAGACGGCGCGCTTCTTACCGCGCTCACCATCGCGGCACCAAGGAAATGGACGTGCTGGTCGGGCATTATGCGGATGCCCGGCTGCCGGGTTATTCCGGCGACGAGATCGCGCGCTTCGAGCGGTTCATGTCCATTCCCGATCCCTCGCTGCAGCAGTGGATCTTTTCCGGCGAAGGGTTCGACGGCATCGAGTTCGAGGATCTTGTGCATGACATTCGCGCCTTTCATGGCCTTACGGCCGAGGCGAGCTAAGACGATTTGATGACGACAGACGTTCGAAATTCACGCGCGATCTTTTCAGGCGTCCCGGAAGGCTTCGACGGCCGCGTCATCGCGGACGTGACCAAGGCCGCGCGCTCGGGCGATCAGCCGGGCATCCATCTTCATGTTGCGCGCGACGACCGGCGGCTCGATGAGCTGCAAGCGGCAGTAGCGTTCTTCGCGCCCGACGTTGCGGTCGTGCCGTTCCCATCGTGGGACACGGTTCCTTACGACCGCACGAGCCCGAACGCGGAGATCGTGTCGAAGCGCATTACGGCGCTCGGCAAGCTCGCGGTCGGTGGCCGGAAAAAGCCGACGCTGGTGCTGACGACCGTCAATTCGATTTTACAGCGCGTGCCGCCACGGAGCTTCATCCGCGGCGCGGTGAAGACGATTGCGCCCGCCCAGCGGCTCGATCCGGCCGATCTCATCAAGCGGCTCGAGGCCTACGGTTACGACCGTTCGAGCACGGTGATGGAGCCGGGCGAATATGCGCAGCGCGGCGGCATCGTAGACCTCTATCCGCCTGGGCGCAGCCTGCCGATACGACTCGACTTCTTCGGCGACCAGCTCGAGACGATCAAGGCGTTCGATCCCGAGACGCAGCGCTCGCAGAAGCCGGTGCCGAAGTTCTCTTTGATGCCTGTCAGCGAGGTCGCGTTCGGCGAGGCAGCGACGGCGCTGTTCCGCACGCGTTACGTCGCGCTGTTCGGCGGCAATACCGGCGACGATCCGCTCTATGAAGCGGTGAGCAGCGGCCGGCGCTATGTCGGCCAAGAGCACTGGCTGCCGTTCTTCCATCCGAACCTTGAGACGTTATTCGACTACTTGCCGGGCGTCGGCATCAGCTTCGATCATCTGTCGGACGAAGCGGTCCAGCGCCGCTTCGAGCAGATCCGCGAGCACTACGAAGCACGCGTCGATTCCCTCGAAGGTCAGCGCTTCGGCGCGCCGCCTTATAAGCCCGTGCCGCCGGATCAGATGTTCCTCGACGGCAAGGATTGGAAAGCTGCGCTCGAGTCGCGCACGGTTTCGCGGCTGACGCCGTTCGACGATCCGGGCACGACGAACGTCTATCAGATGCATGGCAAGCGCGGGCGCACGTTCGCGGCCGAGCGCGCGAACCCGGATGCGAATGTCTTCGACGCCGCCGCCGCGCATATCCGGCGTATCCAGGGCGATCATCGTCGCGTCATTCTCGCATGCTGGACGCCCGGCGCGCGCGAGCGTCTGATGACGCTCATGGCGGATCACGGCCTCAAGGACACCGTGAAGGTCGAGAGCTTCGCGGACGTGCAGGCGATGCGTCCGAACGAGACGGCGTTCGCGGTGTTCGGCATCGAGGAAGGCTTCGAGACGCCCGACTTCGCCGTCATCGCCGAGCAGGATATCTTGGGCGACAGGCTCGTCCGCCAGCGCCGCCGCGCGAAAAAGGCGGCCGACGTTCTGACGGAGGCAACGAGCCTTTCGGTCGGCGATCTCGTTGTTCATAGCGACCACGGTATCGGCCGCTTCCACGGATTGCAGACGATCACGGCGCTCGGCGCTCCGCACGATTGCCTAGAGTTGCACTATGCCGGCGGCGACAAGCTGTTCCTGCCGGTCGAGAACATCGAGCTGCTGACGCGCTACGGCTCCGACGAGGGCGATGCGCAGCTTGATCGCTTGGGCGGTGTTGGCTGGCAGACGCGCAAGGCCAAGCTCAAGAAGCGCCTGCGCGAGATCGCGAACGAACTCATCAAGATCGCAGCGATGCGAGCGATGCGCGAGGCGCCGGTTCTTGTTCCGCCGACAGGCGCTTACGACGAATTCGTCGCCCGGTTTCCTTACGAGGAAACAGAGGATCAAGCGTCGAGCATTGATGCTGTCCTCGCGGATTTGGCGTCGGGCAAGCCGATGGATCGCCTCGTTTGCGGTGACGTCGGTTTCGGCAAAACGGAAGTCGCCATTCGGGCCGCGTTCGTCGCGGCGATGAACGGCTTGCAGGTTGCGGTCGTGGTGCCGACGACGCTACTCGCGCGCCAGCATTTCCGGACATTCAGCCAGCGCTTCCAAGGCTTGCCCGTGACGATCGCGCAGGCGTCGCGCATGGTCAGCCCGAAGGAACTGGCCGAGGTGAAGGCCGGGTTGAAATCGGGCAACGTCGATATCGTCGTCGGTACGCACGCGCTGCTCGGCAAAGCCATCGACTTTGCGCGGCTCGGACTTTTGATCATCGATGAAGAGCAGCACTTCGGCGTCAATCACAAGGAACGCCTGAAGAAGATGCGCGAGGACGTGCACGTGCTGACGCTGTCGGCGACGCCGATCCCGCGCACGCTGCAATTGGCGCTGACGGGCGTGCGCGAGCTGTCGCTCATCACGACGCCGCCGGTCGACCGTCTCGCCGTGCGCACTTTCATTTCGCCATTCGATCCGGTTATTTTGAAGGAGGCGCTCCGGCGCGAACGCTTCCGCGGCGGCCAGACGTATTACGTCGCGCCGCGTATTTCAGATCTCGATGATATCGCGGAATTTTTGCGCGAGGCGGTGCCCGATCTCGCTTTTGCCCGCGCCACGGGACAAATGTCGCCGACCGAACTCGAAGACGTGATGACCGCGTTCTACGAAGGCAAGTACGACATTCTGCTCTCGACGGCGATCGTCGAGTCCGGTCTCGACGTGCCGAACGCGAATACGCTGATCGTGCATCGTTCCGATATGTTCGGTTTGGCGCAGCTTTATCAGCTTCGCGGCCGCGTCGGACGTTCGAAGACGCGCGCCTACGCGTACATCACTACGCCACCGGGCCAGAAGCTGACGGAAGGCGCGGAAAAGCGTCTCAAGGTTTTGCAGTCGCTCGATACGCTCGGGGCGGGTTTCTCGCTGGCGTCGCACGATCTCGACATTCGCGGCGCGGGCAACATGTTGGGCGAGGAACAGTCGGGACATATCCGCGAAGTCGGCTTCGAGCTGTATCAGTCGATGCTCGAAGAGGCCGTCGCTGCGATGAAGGGCGGCGATCTTGAAGCGGACGACAAGTGGAGCCCGGAAATCCAGCTCGGCACGTCGATCATGATTCCCGAGAGCTACGTTACGGATCTCCAGCTGCGCCTCGGGCTCTACAGACGCTTGTCCAGCTTCGAGAAGCGTTCCGATATAGATGCGTTCGCGGCGGAATTGGTGGATCGTTTCGGCCCGCTGCCGGACGAGGTCGGCCATCTGCTCGACGTCATGGAGATCAAGGGGCTTTGCCGTGCGGCGGGTATCGCGAAGGTCGATGCCGGACCGAAGGGCGCGGTCATCACGCTGCATAAGGGCAGGTTCGCGAACCCCGAGGGGCTCATCACCTTCGTGCAGAATTCGCGCGGCCTTCTGAAGGTTCAGCCCGATCAGCGGCTCGTCTATCGCTCCGATTGGGATTTGCCCGAGCTTCGCTTGAAGGGCGTGCGCGCGCTCGTGCAGCAGTTCGCGGATCTGGCCGCGAAAACGAAAAAGGCTGCTTAGTTTTTTCTATCCCTATCAGCGTCATCCCGGCGAAGGCCGGGATTCATGGCAACGATCCGCAAACAACATGCGGAGGTTTGTCGTGGATGGCCGCCTCCGCGGCCATGACGTTATGAGTTGCAGCTATTTGGAGTTGGATGGAAGCGCGAGCGCCTTGCGCTGCACCTTGCCGTTGGCGGTGCGCGGAAGCTTGTCCACGAACGTCACCTCTTTCGGCACCTTGTAGGCGGCGAGGCGTTCGGCAGCGAAGGCCTTGATGGTCTCGGCGTTGATTTCCGCCCCATCGCTGCGGACGACGAACGCACCGATAATCGAGACATCGCTGCGCACGCGAATTTCCGTGCACGCAACTTCCGCAACGCCGGGGCACGCGCCGAGCGCCGCTTCGATCTCGAGCGGCGAAACGCGATAGCCACCCGCGTTCATCAATTCGTTGGCTCGGCCGAGATGCGTGACGTAACCGTCGGCGTCGATGGTGCCCAAGTCACCGCCGACGAACCATTCGCCGCGCATCACTTCGGCTTCCTCTTGCGGACGGTTCCAATAACCGAGCATCAACCCGGGATCGGAGCGATGGACTGCGATGAGACCTTCTTCGCCCGCAGCCAGCGATCTGTCTTCGCCTTCGGCGGGCAGGATCGCGACGCGGCGTCCCGCTTGCGGTTTGCCGATGGTGCCAGGGCGATATGCAACCGTTGGGCCGGTCGAAATGTACGTCGAGATCTCGCTCATACCGAGGGCTTCGTAGAGCGGAAGGCCTGTGACTGCGGTCCATTCCTCGATCAGTCCCGGCGGCGGCGTTTCCCCCGCCGTTAGACCGTGGCGGAGATTGCCGAGCGCACCGTGCTCTGGCTTCGCGTATTTCAGGATTTGGCGGTAGACGCCGGGCACGGCCGCGAACAGCGTTGCGCCGGTCGAGGCGATGAGATCCGGCCAAAGCTCGGGCGATTTCTCGCCGACGCAGACAATCGCCGTCGCGCCGTTCGCCCACGGATCGGTCAAACCGACGCCGAGCGTGAAGGTCCAGTTAAAGGCACCCGCGTGCAGCATGCGGTCGTTAGCCGTGATGCCATACCACCCTTGATACATCGGCTTCCGGCCAAGCGCGGAACGCTGCGCGTGCAGCACGCCTTTGGGTCGCGAGGTCGTGCCGGATGTGTAGATGAGGAAGGCCGGATCGTCGGCGGCAGTCGGTGCATAATCGGCGCGCACGGGGCCGCGCATCATCGCAGCGATATCGTCCGATGAGAGAACGATAACATCGGCCGCAGCGACATCCTCCGCAAGCTTGCCCGAGGTTGCGATCGCGCGCGCGTCGCTGTCGTCGAGCAGCGCTTTCAATTCCATCGGCGTGAGCTGGTCGGACAAGGGAAGCGCCACGAAGCCGCCCGCCATCGCGGCGAAAAACAGCAGCGCCGATTGGCTCGAATTGCCTAGCCGGATCGCGATGCGATCTCCACGCGTCAAGCCGCGTTCCGCCAATCCGGAGCTCAAGCGCAGTACGGCGTCTTCGATCTCCGCAAACGTCCAGCTTTCGAGCGGATGCTCCGGTGCTCCCGTATCGTAGACGAGCAGCGCAATTTTTGCCGGCGTCTCGCGTGCGGCGCGGCCGATGGCGTAGTCCGCCATGTTGAAGGGCAAATAATCCGCAGGCGTCATTTCTGTTCGGTCCACCACGTATCGACGGCGTAGCCGAAAAGGGGCGTTTTGTCCGGATGCTTGAGGCGCTCCCAATAGGGCACCCATTGGCGCGGCGTGTAGAACAGCGGCACGACATAGTCGCCCGAAAGAAGCACGCGGTCGAGTGCGCGTACCGACGAGATGAAATCGGTTTCGCTGTTGGCCGCAAGCATGGCTTCGATCATGGCGTCGGCGGCGGGATTGCTGACGCCAGCATAGTTGAAAGAACCCTTGGCGTTCGCTGTCTTCGCCGACCAGCGGAACAGTTGCTCGTTGCCCGGAGACAAGGAAGACTGCCAGGTATTCTGGATCATGTCGTAGTCGAACTCGGTCAACCGCGCCTGATACTGCGCGCTATCGACGACGCGGACACGAGCCTGAATTCCGAGCGGGGCGAGGCTGCGCGCATAGCTCAAAAGAAGGGCTTCCTGCGCATTGCTGTTCGCCAGGATTTCGAAGGCGAGCGGCTCGCCTGTCTTGCCGTTCACCATGCGGCCGCCCTTCAGAACCATTCCGGCTTCCTTCAGCAGCGCGAAAGCCGCTTTCTGGTTCGGGCGATCCTGGCCGGTGCCGTCGCTCTGCGGAAACCGGTATGTGCCTTCGAGGATCTCGGGGCGGACGGCATCGGGGAAAGGCGCGAGCAACTTGCGCTCATAAGCATCGGCCGGGTGCCCGGTGGATGCCAGATACGATCGCTCGAAATAGCTTTCGGTGCGGCTGTAGAGGCCATTATAGAGCGTGCGGTTGCACCATTCGAAATCGAAAAGCATGATGAGCGCGCGCCGCACACGCGGATCCGCGAAAATGGAACGCCGGGTATTGAAAACGAGTGCGGTCATGCCAGCCGGTAAGCCAATGTCGAATTCGGCTTTCAGGATACGGCCATCGCGGACAGCGGGGATATTATATCCGGTCGCCCAGCGGCCCGGGTCTTCTTCCAGGCGGAGATCGATGCCGCCGGCCTTGAAGGCTTCGAACATGGCGGACGCGTCGCGGTAATAGTCGAAGCGGATCTCGTCGAAATTGAACCGTCCGCGATTGACGGGCAGGTCCTTGCCCCAATAGCCGGGAGCGCGCTGATAGATGATCGAGCGCCCCGCGTCGACTTTCGAGACCGTGTAAGGGCCGGAGCCGACAAGCGGCGTCATAGAGGCCGCTGCAAATTTTTCCGGCGTTGTCGCGTGCGCCGCAAAGACCGGCATCACGCCGAGGATAAACGGCAGCTCGCGATCGCTGGCATCGTCGAACGTGAACCGGACGCCGCGCTCGCCGACTTTTTCGGCCTTCGTGACCTTGGCAAAATAGGTCCGGTGGTTCGGGCGGCCCTTTGCCTTCAGAAGTTCGAAGGAATTGAGGACATCTTCGGGGGTAACCGGCTGACCGTCGGAGAACCGGGCCGCGGGATTGAGCGCGAACGTTACCGACTTCCGGTCGTCCGCGATGTCGATCGTCTCGGCCAGCAGCCCATAGAGGGTGAACGGCTCATCGAGACTGCGCGCCATCAGACCTTCGATGACAAATTCACGAATGCCGGACGCCGGCGTGCCGCCGACAATCAGCGGATTGACGTTTTCATAGGAGCCGAGGACGCCAAGCGTCAGCTTTCCGCCTTTCGGGGCGGTAGGATTTACGTATGAGAACGCCGTGAAATCGTCGCTGTAGAGCGGATTTCCATGCAGCGCGACGGCACGCACCGGTGCGGCTTCCGCGCCGAAGCCCAGAGTGAGCGCGAACAGCGCGACGAGCGAAAATTTCCCGAATGCCATCGCCGGAACCTGAAAATCCATCATAGGCTTGGTAACACAAGATAATCCCGGCACTAAGGCAGTCTCCGGCATAGGGATGCAGCGCCCTT
Source organism: Hyphomicrobium sp. (assembly GCA_030148425.1). Classification (GTDB taxonomy): domain Bacteria; phylum Pseudomonadota; class Alphaproteobacteria; order Rhizobiales; family Hyphomicrobiaceae; genus Hyphomicrobium_B. The sequence continues at coordinate 114,863 of JASBTM010000006.1, forward strand.
CTACCGACGGCGGACCGTTGCTGTCCAGCTTGTCGCAGTTGCAGCCGTGCCACGTCGGCACAGGGTGCGACGAAGCCCCCAATTGGCACTCGCCCCGGCCACGGGATTGCCGTATTCGGAGCCTTACTCGGCGCCTGGAACGGCAGAGGATTATGCCGTGTCTGCGCGGGCTTGGTGTGTGGAGCCTTCGGCGCGGCGACTATGAGGGGACGAGCCGGTGAGGCCGGTTCAAAACAAGTGAGGATTTTTACGTAGATGGCAAACGCAGTATTGCGCGCGGGCGGCATGGCGCTCGCTTCAGCCGTTGCGATTGCGGTGGCTTTCGCCGCCGTTCCCGCCATGGCTCAGGCGGCCGATACGAAGAAGGCTCCGGCTGCGGCAGCGCCGGCTGCAAAGACCGCCGCCGCGAAGCCCCAGAGCGCCTGGGTCAAGCTTTGCGAAAAGGCTCCTGTCGCCTCGAAGGGACCGGACGGCAAGGAAGTGAAGACGGAAAAGTCACTCTGCCTCACGCATCATGAGCGTCTCGACGGCAACACGGGCATGGTGCTCGTTTCCGCAGCCATCCGCACCGTCGAAGGCTCCGACAAAAAATCTCTGATGGTCATGGTGCCGCTCGGCATGGCGATCCCGCCGGGCATTCGCGCCGCTGTGTACACGAAAGATCAGTGGGCTGCCGCTTCGAAGGGCGACAAGATCGACGAGAAGGCGCTGAAGCCGATCGAACTTCGCTACGCGCTCTGCCATCCGGCAGGCTGTACAGCGGAAACCGAAGCGACGCCGGAAATCCTCGACCAGATGTCGAAGGGCGGCGGCCTTATGATCCTGGCCATGAACGCTGCGGCGCAGCCGATCGGCTTCCCCGTTCCGCTTGAGGGCTATAACGAAGCCGCTGCGGGTCCTCCGGTCGACAACAAGAAGTACGCCGAGGCGCGCAGCCAGCTGATGGCGCAGATCCGCCAGCGTCAGCAGCAGATGGCCGATAAGTGGAAGGCCGACGAGATGAAGAATCTGCCGCTCGATGCTCCGGGCGCGCCGCCGACGACGCAGGCTCCGGCAACCACGGGCTCGACGAAGAAGAAGTAAGGCCCGAAGCCGCTTTCGAACATTTTAAGCCGTCCCGGAGAGATCCGGGGCGGTTTTTGTTTGGGTTTTGATCGGGGCCAGAAGAGGGCGGCAAGTCCATCGGCATAAAGCCGAGGATGACATGGGGGCGAGCTAATCGCCTCCCATGCACGTCATCCCGCGTAGGCGGGGATCCATCCAAGCAGACGGACACCGGAAATCTTCGGGCCTGGACAGATCCCGGCCTGCGCCGGGATGACGGTGAGGTAAGAGCCTATCGTCAGTTAGCTGTGTCGGGGCGGAGCTTGTAGCCGCCGTTGCCGTCGCTGATGAAATCTTCCTCGATGTCGGGATGGCGGAGCGGCTGCTGCGTCTCGTCGAGCAGCAGGTTCTGTTCCGACACGTATGCGAGATACGTCGTCTCCGCGTTCTCGGCGTAGAGGTGATAGAAGGGCTGATCCTTCCGTGGACGCACGTCCTCGGGGATCGACAGCCACCATTCCTCGGTGTTCGCAAACTCCGGATCGATATCGAAGATCAATCCGCGAAACGGATAGAGCCGGTGGCGGACGACTTGGCCGATCGAAAATTTCGCGTGCTTGATATCGCTCATGACAGGAATGTGTGCTGGCGGAACCCGAGGCGCAAGTCTAACGCGATGCGCTCAAAGATCGCCATAAAGGGCCGCGCGCTCAGCGTCTTTCGACGCCACGATCTTGGCGAGGTCGACGATGACTTTCGCCTGCTTCCACGTCGCGTCGTCCTGCATTTTGCCGTCGAGCATGACGGCGCCCGTGCCGTCGGGCATGGCATCGAGGATGCGCTTCGCGAATTTCACTTCCGCCGGATCGGGTGAGAAGACGCGCTTCGCGATCTCAATCTGGGTCGGGTGCAGCGACCATGCGCCGAGGCAGCCTTGCAGGAACGCATTCCGGAACTGCGCCTCGCAGGCCGCGAGATCCGAGAAATCGCCGAACGGACCGTAGAAGGGCTTTAGGCCATAGGCGAGACATGCGTCGACCATCTTGCCGACCGTATAGTGCCACAGATCCTGCTGGTAGAAGGCGCGGGGAGCGGCGGGGTTATCCTTCTGTGCGTCGGCCAGAACGCCGTAGTCGGGGTGACCGCCGCCGACGCGGGTCGTCTTCATGCCGCGAGACGCCGCGAGGTCGGCCGGTCCGAGGCTCATGCCGTGCATGCGCGGCGAAGCGGCCGCGATGGCTTCGACGTTGTTGACGCCTTCAGCGGTTTCGAGAATGGCGTGGATCAGGATCGGCTTCTTGACGCCGTGCTTGGCTTCAAGCTGCGCGAGCAGCTGGTCGAGATAGTGGATGTCCCACGGCCCTTCAACCTTTGGCAGCATGATGACGTCAAGCTTGTCGCCGACGTTCGCGACGATCTCGGTGATGTCGTCGAGCACCCACGGCGAATTCAGGCAGTTGATGCGGGTCCAGACGCCCGTCGAACCGAAGTCGTTGTCGCGCACCATCTGGATGAAGCCTTTGCGGGCGTTCTCCTTCTGGTCGAGCGGGACGGCGTCTTCGAGGTTGCCGAGCACGACGTCGACCTGGGACGCCAGCTCCTTGATCTTGGAGCGGATCTTCTCGTTATGGGGCGGCACGAAGTGGATCATGCGCTCGAGATTGACGGGAAGAGCCCGGAACGGTTCCGGCGCGCCGATGGCGAGTGGCGAAAAGTGCTTGGCGGGCGTGCGCGTCGAGGCCATCGGCTTCTATCCTGCTTGAAAGTCTGGAAGATCACGCACCTTTAAGGGACGTATGGCAGGTGTCAACAGGGCCGCTGTCGGGCCCCGAGGTGCCAATTTCGGAAACGTTAAGCGCGCATACGGGCTCAAGGATTCAGGTGTTAAAAGCCTGATCTACCCCTGCGGGACACCTTCCCCCCCATGCGAGAAGGAAGTTGCTTTCTTTCCTCTCCCGAAACGGGAGAGGATGCCCGGAGGGCAGGTGAGGGACTTGATGATGCGAGATCTCTAAGTCGATGACCGATCCGTTGATCAAAACGGTACGTGCCCTTCGCCGCCGCCAGACCGAAGATGAGCGCAAACTCTGGGCACGCCTGCGCGATCGCCGGCTGAACGGTTTGAAATTTCGGCGTCAGGCTCCTTGCGGACCCTACGTCGCCGATTTTCTCTGTGAAGCCGCACGTTTGATCATCGAGCTGGACGGTTCGCAGCATGGCGAGCCTGCCTACGCCGGCGGGGACAGCGAGCGAACGCAACGTCTCAGCGAACTTGGCTACCGCGTGTTGCGCGTCTGGAATATCGATCTTCAAACCAACCCGCAAGGTGTTCTCGATCAGATTGTTGCTGCCGCCGAGTTTGAGCATTGAGCACACAAGCCCCTCATCCGGCCTCCGGCCACCTTCTCCCCAAGGGAGAAGGAAGTATGGCCGAACGACTTCAATCGCCGCGTGCGTGGGCACCGGCGTTTCGAAAGACGGATACGGAGCGCGCCGGCACCAGGTGCCGTTCGATCCTAAGAAAGAAACAGCGCCTTAGCGCGCTCCGCAGCTGGCGTTCTGATCGACCGGTCCGGCATGGGAGGTGCCTTACTCCTCCGGCGGTGGGTTCCGCGTGCGCATTGATCGCCGGGCGGTTCGCTCCGCTTGGGCCTCGGGCCGTTACCCCCTTGCGCGCCAAACGTTCGACCAGCCACTCACCCCCAATCTTTAAACGGTCTCGAGACTGTCCGTCGTATCTTCGAGGCGAGGTGAAACGAGTATGCGGCCGGCCGCAGAAGCGGGGATAAGTTTTTTTTAGCGAAGTCCGGCGCGCTTCCGATTGGTTCGCTAAGCCCCCCGTCATAGGAACTTCTCCAGCTGGACTTGATCGCGGACCGCCAGCTCATAGCCCTTCTCACGTGAGAAGAAATCGCGCACCACGTTGAACAGCCGAAACCCGCAGCTCTCATAAAAAGCGATGTTGTCTGCTTCCCAGGATCCAGTGCAGACGATCAGTCGACGAACGGAGTTTCGCGCACAATCGTTCGCCGCCGCCTGGATCAGCGCGGTTCCAATTCCTTGGCGTTGATTGTCGGGATCAACGGCAAGGCTGACAATCTCCGCATCCTCCTTTTCTCTCGAAATCTGAATCATTCCGATCACGCGATCTTCCTTCCGCGCGACCAGGATATGTCCAATTTCGAAATAGCTGCGGATGTGAAGTTCCGATTCATCAGCCAGCCGAAAGAATGGGAGTAAGGCAGATCTCGAGCCGTCATAAAGTTGAACTCGCATATCTGTCAGTGATCCTCTGTTTGCATCGGCGGCTTAAGGTTGCTCCGCAACGCGATCCTTGATCTTCGCCATGCCCGCCTCTGCGCATATTTCGTCCTTATCGCCGCCTGGTGCTCCGGCGACACCGATAGCCGCAATGACTTCATCGCCATCTTTGATCGCCACCGCGCCCGGAAGCAGGAATATATTCGGCAGGGTGGCATAGGAAGACGCGAACGGGTTGGTCTTCAACGCCTCGACCCATTCGCTCAGCCTGATGAAGTGGAAAAGCGGCGCATAGGACACCGTCGTGTAGGCCTTGCGAAAACTGGCATCCCTGGTGTGGGCGGCACTGTAATCGCCTTTCTCCTGTAACTTGATGTTACCGTCGGCATCGACAATCGATACGCTCACTGGCCAGCCCTTGCTTGCACACACCTTGATCGCCTCGTTCGCAGCCTCCACCGCAGCGACCAAATTCAGAACGTGGCCGGACTTCTGAACTTGTGCGAGCGTTCCGCTCGCACTTTGCAGCACAAGAGGCAAACCGATCGCAGATGCGGCAGCTATTTTTTGCAAGTTCATGTCGAAGAAGTTCCTGCAGCTCTTCCATTTTTTCGATATGCTCAATCATTCGCGTAATTCGCGCACACGGCTAAATCTTGCGATCCCGCGCAAAGGCCAACCTTCAGGCTTGGATTTCGACGGACGGCATCGCCTGTGATCTTGACGCCTTGGCTGCGCGCCCTCCGCGCCAGGTCTTCGTCTTGGCAAAACGGCGTGGATAGTTCGCCGGTTGGCAAAACTTGAAATGTGCCGTCACAAACAATGTGTGCCTTGGCCGACGCGGGGAGAACCAGCGCGGTAGCGGCAGCCAGCATGCAGAGCCGAATTTTCTTAATCATCGCGTCCTCTCGAGCTTGTGTTGTCGAGAGTGGAGACTCGAGGGCCGCGAATTTTATTCCCTGTCAGCGAATTTAATGCTCCGGCGCATTCTCGTGCTTGCGCTTGAAATCACCCCAGTTCGAGCCGACAACTGCGACCACGGAACGGAAGAGCGGTGCCACGCGCGCGGTCCGCTCCGGCATTTGGAAAAGGCGCATCGATGATCGAGGTGACAAACCAGCCGCCGCCGCTTGAGAACTACAATCTGTTTTCGAGCGACACCGTATTAAAGCAGGCGCTTGAACGGGAGAACGCTGGCTGGGCTGCAGCGGACGTACGTCTTCTCGGCGAGAGGCTTGGGTCGGCGGAAATGATCGCAGCCGGAGCGGATGCCAATCGCCACGTGCCGGTCTTAAAGACTTATGACCGCTACGGCCACCGCAGCGACGAAGTGGAGTTTCACGCCAGCTGGCACACGCTGCTCGAGCTTGCGTTGAAGTCAGGGCTTCACACTGCGCCCTGGGTCGATCCGCGTCCCGGAGCGCATGTGGCGCGTGCCGCAGGTTGCTACATGCTCGCCCAGATCGAGAGCGGAGTTTATTGCCCCGTCTCGATGACATACGCATCGGTCGCGACGCTGAAGCATGCGCCCGCGATTGCCGAGGAATGGCTGCCGCGGATTTATTCCCGCGTCTACGATCGCAGCTTTCGACCCGTTGCGCGCAAGGCATCGGCGTTGATCGGCATGGCGATGACCGAGAACCAAGGCGGTTCGGATTTGCGTTCGAACGTCACGCACGCGGAATTCTATCGCGGCATCGGTGAAAGGCGCTTCTACAAGCTGACGGGCCACAAGTGGTTCATGTCGGCGCCGATGTGCGATGCGTTCCTGGTGTTGGCGCAAACATCCGCAGGACCGACATGCTTTCTCGTGCCGCGCTGGACGCCCGAGGGCGAGCCAAACGCGATCCACATTCGCCGCCTGAAAGACAAGCTCGGCAATCGATCCAATGCATCGAGCGAAGTGGAGTTCGATGGCGCGCACGGCGAGCTGATCGGCGAAGAGGGGCGGGGCATACCGACGATCATCGAAATGGGAAATTATACGCGCCTCGATTGCGCCATCGGTTCGTCGGGTCTGATGCGGCAGGGGCTGGCGCAGGCGATCCATCATGCGCGCCACCGCCGTGCGTTTCAGAAGTTTCTTGTCGATCAGCCTTTGATGGCGAATGTGCTTTCCGATCTCGCCATCGAGTCCGAGGCGGCGACTGTGCTGACGATGCGCCTAGCCCGCGCGTATGACGAAAGCGACGAAGTCTCCCTCGCGTTCCGGCGCGTCGTGACGCCTGCCGCCAAGTTCTGGATCTGCAAGCGGGCTTCGATGTTCGCGGCGGAGGCGATGGAAGTGTTAGGCGGCAACGGCTACGTGGAAGAGTTCAACCTCGCGCGGATCTATCGCGAAGCGCCGGTCAACTCGATTTGGGAAGGCTCGGGCAACATCATGTGTCTGGACGTGTTGCGCGCCCTCGCGCGTTCACGGATGGCGATGGAGATGATCATTGCGGAAGTGCAGGAGCCCGCGAAAGAGGATAGCAGGCTCGGCGCGTTCGTCTCGAAATTGCAGGAGAGCGCAGCGCGTCTCGATGAATCGCAAGCGCGGGTATTTACTCGCAACCTCGTGCTCGCATTGCAAGCGGCGCTCCTCATTCAACATGCGCCACACCAGATTTCGGATACCTTCTGCGCCACGCGTCTTTCAGGCGATGTGGAGGGTGTTTTCGGGCTGCTGCCACCGAACACGGATACCCGCGCCATCATCGCGCGCGCCGCGCCGTCATCGGATTGAAATCAGTCGCGGGACTTTTTGCTTGGCTGCGGTGACGTGCAGTCCGTGCCCTTGGCAAAAAAATTTCCTCTCCCGGAAACGGGAGAGGATGCCCGAAAGGCAGGTGAGGGACTTGAAAGGAGTGGGTAGTAAGTAGCTTCGTCCACGAAGTCCCATCATCCGGCCTCTCCCCAAGGGAGAAGGAAGCAAGCCGCACACACGTATCGCGCGGCTCTCTCCGCCGTCCTCACCGAACCCTTATCAACCCTTCGGGTCTGGCGTCGCCGAAGCGTTCGCGGAAGCCTCAGGGTTGGCTGCCGGACCGGCAGCGTTCGCAATTTCCGGAAGCTTCTCGGCGAGTGCGGCGAGGATCGCGTCGACGGGAATGCCGAGGGACTTCGCGATCTGCTGTACGTGCTCGTCGCCCAGCGCCGTTTTGATCTGGTCCGGCGTGATCGGCAGGTTGCCCTTGTTCTTATCGAACCACGATTGAACCTGGTCTCCGAAGCCCGCGCCCTGCAGCTTCGTAAGAATGGTCTGCAGGCCTTCATTGCCGAGAATGCCTTTGAGGACGTCCGGCAGCGCGGCCTGCTCCGCTTGGCCAACGAGGTTTCCTACAACTCCCTTTAGCGCGTCGCTCCACGTCATCGTCTGCCCTTTCAATTGGCCACGGCGTTGCTGTTAAGGTGGCGTCGAGAGAGATGCCGCTGGGTGTCGTCTCGACGTAGCGAACTTGGATTGTAATCCGTGAGTGCCGACTTCGAGCATGCACGTTTGATGCTATGCTTGAGAGACAATGCAGTAAATGCTCGAAGCGAGAACGAACTCTTAACAAATGGCCTAAGCCTATGGGTTAGCCATGTAATTGCTGCGCCGCCACAGGATGATCAAAGTTCGTCGTTAACTTCGCCTCATGATCGTCAAAGCTCGCAAATTCGATTCTGGCCTTCGCAGCCTGCGCCTGGGTTTCGTTGGCCTCTCCGCCCTTGTTGCCGTCACCATGCCGGCGCTCGCCGACGACGACTGTGTCGATGTGCCGTCGGCTTCCGCCATTGCGGATTTCCAGCCGTGCTCCGCGGAAACGCAACTCGATCTCAACGCCGCGATCCTGGAGCAGAATATGCCCGCGCAAACCGCACCGTCGTCGGATGCGGTGCCGTGGATCGCAACAAATCCGCAGGATTTGCCCGCGAAATTCAACTCGAGCGATAGCGGCGTTTCAGTACGTACCAGCCTCGGCACGGTGCGGGACTACAATGCGCGTACGGCGTCGCCCGCAATCCAGCAACCGGAGTTCGGTGCACCCCCGACGACCAACTTCGATATGCCGAAGGCGCCCGTCGCGCCGAAGTCGAAGGTCGATGTCTGGACCAATCTCGACGTCAACGGCTACGAAGGCTCGCGCGATCAGTCGACCCGCGCGGGCGTCGGCGCGGATTACAAGTTCAGCAAGGTGACGACGGTCGGCGTCTCGATAGAACGTGGCGATGCGAGATCGGCTTCGGTGACGGGCACGGAAGAGGATCAGAAGGCTTCGGCTTATCTATCGATGCAAGCCACGCCGCTTCTGAGCTTCGATGCACGCACCGAATGGCAGGCGGGAAACAACGAGTTTGCGACGAGCACCGGAGCGGCCGAGCATGGCGCGCTCATTCTGGCTCCGAAGATCAATCACTCGTTCAAGCTCGACAGCGGCACCACGGTTTCGCCGTATCTGACCTATCAGCGCCAATTCGATGTCTCGTCGTCTCGCAAGGATGGCACAGGCGCCGCCGCCGACGTCACGCAGTCGGCGGGAGCGGGCGTCACCTATACGAAGCAGGACGCTTATTCGCTGAGCCTTTCGGCCGACGTCGACAATTTCGGTGCGACGGAAGACACGCAAAGCGTCAGCAGCAAGTTTCAGCTGAACGTGCCGCTGAGATAATCTTCGCAGTCAGGTGCACGACGGCGCGTCTCAAAGCGGCCCCTTGAAGATGAAGAAGGCGCCGCAGGCTATCAGCGCGAAACCGACCGCGTGATTGATCGTGAGCGACTCGCCAAGATAGAAAACCGAGAAGACGGCGAACACGCTAAGAGTGATCACCTCCTGCATCGTCTTCAGCTCGGCCGGCGAGTAGACAGCGACGCCGTAGCGGTTTGCCGGCACGGCCAGGCAATATTCGAAGAAAGCAATTCCCCAGCTTACGATGACGACGAGCCAGAGCGGCTTATTCGTGAACTTTAGGTGGCCGTACCAGGCGAAGGTCATGAAGACGTTCGACATCGTCAGCAGGACGATGGGCAGGATAGACTGAGGGATCATCTGAGGTCCGTTGTTGGCAATCGGGATGCGCGCCGACCGGGTCGGATTACGCCAAGACCTACTGCCTAGTTGCACGGATCGAGAAACGGAACCGAAAATATTCCGCGTGCGTTCACGCCACAGTTGGATCGGTGAGGTGATTAAAGTTTTCGTCTCGCCGCCTGTGGAACAGGAGGAAGAAAACGCATGGCACGCGATGTTATTCTATGGCTTGCAGGTGTCCCGTTGGTCGTCATTGTCGGGCTGCATCTGTTTGGTTTTCTACACTAATCTTCACGACCTCCCAGAAACCCAGAGCTTGTCTCTGGGTTTTCTTTTATTTGAGCGTTGCACGCAGGCAAATCTGCCATGCGTTCGGGGGCTTGACTTGGTTATTGGGTGAGGCATCCTCCTACAGCCGCGAAACGGAGGCACCGGGCTCGGCCCGGCAGATTGTGCAGGTGTCGGCCGGACGACATCGGATACAATCGAGGTCGTCGTCATGCTTCCCGGCACCACGTCCGGCGCGCACGCGCATTTCACATCCATTACTCCGTCGCTCTCTTGCATCGCCTCCGAGCAGACCTATTCCGGAACGCATACGTTCGCGCGTGCGCCGAGGGTGAAAGCTGCCAAGGCAGGAGATTTTGCAGTCCTCGGCGTTCCGCTCGATATCGCCACATCGAATAGACCCGGCGCGAGGCTCGGGCCCGATGCGGTAAGAGCGGCATCGGCGCAGCTTGCCGAGCTCAAGGCTTATCCCGGCGGCTTCGATCCGATGAGCTACGTCAACGTTGTCGATCTCGGCGACGCATGGCTCGATTACGGTTTCCCGCAAACGATCCCCGCAGCAATCGAAGAAGCGGCGCATAGCGTCGTCTCGGCGGGAGCGTTCCTGTGTGCGCTCGGCGGCGATCACTTCATCAGCTATCCGCTGCTCAAGGCGCATGCCCGCGAGCATGGTCAGTTGGCGCTCATCCATTTCGATGCCCATACCGACACGTGGACGCCGCGGATCGGCAAGGACGGCAGCGTCGAACTAAACCACGGCACGATGTTCGCGCAGGCCATCGACGACGGTTTGATCGACCCGAGCCGGTCGAGCCAGATCGGCATCCGGACATGGGTCGACGATCCGAAAGGCATGAACATCTTCGACAACATGTTGGTCGCGGAGATGGGCGCACCCGCTATCGCCGAGGCAGTCAAGGAACTCGCAGGCAATTCGCCCTGCTATCTCACGGTCGACATCGACTGCCTGGATCCCGCGTTCGCGCCGGGCACCGGAACGCCGGTGACTGGCGGACTGATGCCGCGGGAGCTGTTTACGATGCTGCGAAAGCTCGACGGCTTGAACATCGTCGGCTGCGACGTCGTCGAAGTAGCGCCTGCTTACGATCATGGCGGCGTCACCGCGCTCGCGGCCGCGACGGTGGTCTACGAGCAGGTTTGCCGAGTCGCCCGGCGGAACGGCGCGAAGGCTGCTTCCTATCCAGTGCCTCAGGTGGGCAAACACGGGGCGAACTGATCGGCGCATCGTCTGCAGCCTGACGATCGGTCTCCTCGGGAACAGCGGGAGGTTGTGGCCTGCCGCTATCTTTCTTTCCAGCGAGAGCCTGTCCCCGGGCTCATTTCCAGGAGAGAAGGAGAGCACACATGGCACTATTTAACCGCCGCCGGTCGTCGTCGCGTTCTTCCTACGTTGCGTTACTGGCGCTGGCCGCGATCCTGCCCGCGGGCAGCGCGTTCGCCCTCAGCCTTCGTGTGCAGATTGCCTGCGCGACGGACTACTATGCCCACTGCAGCGCCTACAGCCCGACCAGTTCGCAGGTGAGGTCGTGCATGCGCGCGGTCGGAACCAGTTTGTCGAAGCGGTGCGTCGATGCCCTGGTTGCGGCGGGCGAGGTATCGGCTGCCGAAGTGGCCCACCGCCGAAGCATGATATCCGAGACTGCGGCAAAGTAGATTGCCAAGCGTTTTCAATCGGATTTTTCTGTCTGGCGGGAACAAGCGGCGACGCGCGGCAAGACAGTCGGCAACGTAATTTTAACCATCGCGACGAGATTATTAAGCGACTGTTCAATTCGCTTACTGGGAAGTCATGTCGCTACTTGCCGTCTCGCGTGAACCCGCGCCCGCTCCGCCCCAGCTCTTGGGCTTTCAATGTGCACTTGCTCCACACCGCTCTCCTTCAAGACGACCCGAGCTCCTCAGCGTTCCGCTTGAGGATCTGCGTCCGACGCAAATGGCCGTCGGAATGCGGGCCGTAGCGGCCAAGCGCGAGAAAGTGGAGCGGCGCGCCAAGAGCACGCGCAAGCTCCGCCGTTTTCTCGAAAACAGGCCGATCCCGGCAGTCCGCGGCCCCAACGATGATTTCTTCATCCTGGACCACCACCACCTGAGCCTGGCGCTGCTGAAAAGCGACGTCGACGAAGCCTTCATCAACGTGGTCGGCGATCTCTCGCATCTGCCGCGCAAACGGTTTCTGCAGAAAATGGCGAGCCTCGGCTTGCTGCACGCTTACGACGGACACGGCCGTCCGGTCAGTCCGACGAAGCTTCCGGAAAGTCTGAACGACCTGCGTTCGGACATCTATCGCGACCTTGCTTGGTCGGTGCGTGAAGCCGGCGGCTTCGCCAAGACAGGCAAGCCCTATGCGGAATTCCGCTGGGCCGATTTCTTTCGCACGCGCATTACGAGATCAACGGTGCGTCGCGACTTCGATTACGCTCACGACCGGGCGATGTGGCTCGCCCGGTCGCGTGAAGCTGTTCGCATGCCGGGATACATCGGCCGCTGAGCGCGGCCGTATGTTGCTCAATGGCGCGGCGTGTTGAACGAGAAGTCGAATTCGTCGTTCATATTCTGCGCGGCCTGCCGCCAATCGGCGCCGACCGGAGGGATCCCCATCGGCGGCTCGATTTCAGCCTGACCGGGATGCATCATCTGCTGTTCGATGGTGGCAGGCGCCGGGCCACGAACGGGCAGAGCGCAAAGACGCGTCGCAAGTTCCTGCAGCTCACCGAGGATGGCTTCGCGGCGAAGCTCATGCTGAAGTGAGACGTTCCGGACGTCGCGCAGCAATTGCTCATCTACGCGGCGCAGCGCTTCAGAGAGCGTCTGGACGAAGTCCTGTTCGGTGCGCGCATTCTCCGCGAGGCGGCCCAGCATTTCTTCGACGTTTTTTGATAAACCGGACATTAATCTCTCCTCGCAGTTGCTCGCCCTTCTAGACAGAACAGTGTGATTCGGGTGACGAAATAAAGATTGCCGATGTGCTCAAGCCGTGCATTCGGCGTGCAAAAATCGAAGCTGCGGCGCGGAAGCCGAATCTGAAATTCGCGCGATTCCGGCGCAAAAATAATCAGCGCGCCGCAGGAGGACCGCGACGCGCTGATTCTTCGTTTGAGTTCAATTGGTCGCATGTCCTGTGGGAAAACCGGGAAGCCACGGCGCGATCGGAAGCGAGTGCATCGCTTCGAGCAATCGACCGCGGCGAGTTCAACCCGAATCCCGCACAGTGTTACGACCGGTTGAGCTGCAGACCCGCAACACCGGCAGACAGATTGAGACCCGTCTGGCCTTGGACGCTGACCGGCTGCAAAACGACGGATTTGTTCGAACCACCGATTAGGGCGTTGGCGCTGGCGCCGATACCGACAGTCGCGCCTGCCGTCACGCCGCCGTAGGATCCCTCGAGAGCGTTGGCGGGCATGTCGGTCGTCGAGCCGAGGACGGTCCACACCAGCGTGCTTTCGCCGGTGAAGCCGATGTCGATGCCAACCTGGGTGATCGTAGCGTTATAGGGATAGGTGCGGCCGCCGATGGCCGTCTGGAACATGCAACGCATGTTTTCCTTCGAGCCGAAGATCAGGCCGACGCTGCCGTGGCCCGTGCACGTCAATGTGCCGACAGCGATCTTCGGCGTGTCGGCGAGTGCCGGCGAAACCGCGGCGGCGGATGCCGCCAGCAATGCGGCGCCAGCGGCCACTGCGCGCGAACGAAGATTTGAAAGGTTCATTGTGGTCTCTCCTGACATCGCCTTGGTCGTGCGCGGCCACCATTGACCACGCAGGACGCAACCAAAAAACTCAGAACGTTCGGATATTTCGAGCCCCGTGCAGATGCTGCGGCTTAGCTTCGTAAACTGACACGTCGATGGCAGCAACTCATCTGCAGAGCGACTATCCAGGCCGGAAGTAGGGCCGAATTGACGCCTATCAATTAGCCGAGCAACGCCACGCATAGTCGACAGAGGAGACAGGGCTTTTGTTGTTGATTCGAAAGGATTACTGCTCCGTGGTCAAATCCTTGAGCTCTTTCGTGCGCTGACGGGTCTTCTCCATCATGCACTGCAGTATCGCGGAGGTTGTGCCTGTGCCGCCCGACCACTGCTGGGGCACGAGGTCTTTGCAGTCGGCATCGCGATAGGCAACCCAGGCGCGTTGGGCGGACTTGAGGGACGTTTCAAAGCTTTTCGCATCATAAGGGGCGTCGAGTTTGCGTCCCCGGACAAAATCCAGGGCAGTCGCGTAGGCCGCGTTCAACGCCTTGTCGGCCGCTTGGTATTCCTTGTCGAAGCAGGAATTGATTTCGACCGTGGATTGGGCGTCGGCGCAGTTGTTCGCTTCTGCGGCGGCGGGACCGGAGAGGGCCAGCAATGCCAGTCCGGCAAAGGCCAAAGCGGTCTTGAGATGGGTGTTCGGCATCGGACAATCTCCGGGTGAGCAGCGCGTTTCGCGTCCGGCCTGTGTTAGACGGAGCCGCCGGACATCGAAAGATCGCCGGGATGCAAATTTCGGAAGCATGGCGAATGGAAAGTTTTGTACGCAATTGCCATCTTTTATCCGGGCGGGTCCCTTTGCGGTGGACGGATACGGTTTGACATCTCGAATGCGCGCAGAAGCTTACAGTTACCGCAATGATCCGCGCATTCCGGCGTTCGATGATACGCACCCCATCGTCATCTTCGACGGTATGTGCGTTCTTTGTTCGGGTGGCGTGCGCTGGATGCTCGACCGCGATCCCAAGGGCGAGACCCGTTTCGCGGTGATCCAGGACCCATTGGCTCAAGGCCTCTATCATCATTACGGTCTCGACGCCGAGGCGTTCGACACGTTCATGGTCCTGAAGGATGGTTTGCCATATACAAGGTGGGCGGGCATCCTCGCAGCGGCGCAGACGCTACCGCAACCCTGGCGCGGACTCGGGTATCTCGGCCGGATCGTGCCCGACGCCATCGGCGACGTGCTTTACGATTGGGTGCAGCGCAATCGGTTCAAATGGTTTGGAACGCGCAACGCGTGCCGGCGTCCGGAGAGTGCGGAAAAAGCGCGCTTCCTGACCGGGCGTTGACGTTCTCAAATCGCAGATCATTCATTGGAGGCTTCGATGAGCTGGCTGACCCATAACGATCCTCTTCCAGGCGACCCTCAGTCCTGTGATGCCATCGAGCAGGTGATCGTGCCGCGCGCCCGTGATCTCGGTGGATTTTCGGTGCGCCGAGCGTTGCCATCGCCACAGCGGCAGATGGTTGGGCCATTCATCTTTTTCGATCAGATGGGTCCGGCTCAGTTCATCGCGGGCAGGGGAATGGACGTCCGGCCGCATCCCCATATTGGCCTCGCGACCGTCACCTATCTTTTCGACGGCGAGATCACGCATCGCGACAGTCTCGGCTCGGCGCTCTCGATCCGGCCGGGCGAAGTCAACCTGATGACCGCGGGGCGGGGTATCGTCCATTCCGAGCGCACAGGACCCGAAGCGCGGACGTCCGGGCAAAATCTGTTCGGCATTCAATCGTGGATGGCGCTGCCGAAATCGCACGAAGAGACGGAGCCGGGCTTCGTGCATATCGACAGCAGCCAGCTGCCGAGACTGGAGGGCGACGGGAAACGCGTGCGCATCATCATGGGCAGCCTCTACGGCGAGAAATCGCCAGCGGCCTTTCCGCACGAGTCATTCTACGCCGAAGCTGTCCTGGCGCCCGGCGCGGTGCTGCCTCTCGATCCCGATTACGATGAGCGCGCCATCTATATCGCGTCTGGCCGTGTTGATATTGCGGGCCAATCTTTCGAGGCGGGTCAGCTTCTCCTTTTCAAGCCGGGCGATCGCATTTCCATTCTTGCGGAGTCGAACGCGCGGTTGATGCTGCTCGGCGGCGAACCGATGGATGGGCCGCGACACATCTGGTGGAACTTCGTTTCGAGCTCCGAGGATCGCATCGCAGCAGCAAAAAACGATTGGCGCGAAGGGCGCTTCGACATCGTGCCGGGCGACAATACAGAGTTCATCCCGCTGCCCGACGATCGTTGAGCGATCGCCACCCACAACTGTAAACAGACCCACAAATGTCATCCTCGGCTTTAGGCCGAGGATCCATTTTGCCGCCAGCGCTGCTGTTTGATGGATGCTCGGGACGAGCCCGAGCATGACACCTCGGGAAAACGAGAACCTCCGTCATCCTCTCCAAAGATCCATTTCGCATCTTACACGTTTTCCGCTAGACTCTTGGGACAGACCGAGCATGACAATCGATACCGGCCTGCACGCAGACCCGTACATCTCACGTTCAGCAAAAAGCCCTGAATTCGATTTTTCCTCGACGCAAAATAGGCGTTCGCAACTAAGATATGTGGAAGGGAGTTTAGGGATCCGTGGTGGGTGCGGATCACATCGTCTGCCGTTTCGTTTTCGCGCTTGGGTGAGGGCGACGGGATGGCTGGCGGAACTCGGGAAGCAACAATCTTGGGAGACCAAAATGCGAAACTTGTTTCTGGCCGTAGCCCTGGCCTTGGGGCTCGGCTTCGCCGCCACCGGCGCTCAAGCCGCGCCTGTCAGCGGTAATCTTGCGGCGGTTGAAACAGCCGCGAAGACCGGCACCGGCGTTGTCGAGAAGACGTATTATCGGCGCGGCTACTACTATCGTCACGGCTACTATCGCCGTCCTTATTGGCGCGGCCGCTACTATCGCCGCCCCTATTACGGCTATCGTCCGTACTACCGCCGCCACTGGCGCCACGGTTACTACAATCGCTGGTAGGATGATGAAGTAGAACGCGCTTTCAGGGGGACGGGCTCAGCCTCGTCCCCTGTAGGTTTGTACCCCTTGATCGGGTAGCCAGACGTCTTTGGGCACGCTGCCCGTCTGCCAGAATACGTCGATCGGAATGCCGCCACGCGGATACCAATATCCGCCGATGCGCAGATATTTCGGCTTGATGAGCGCCGCGATGCGCTTGCCGATTGCGACGGTGCAATCCTCGTGAAATGCCCCGTGATTGCGGAACGACGCGAGATAAAGCTTCAGCGATTTGCTTTCGAGCAGCCATTTCCCCGGCACGTAGTCGATGACGAGGTGCGCGAAATCCGGCTGCCCCGTCACCGGACAGAGCGATGTGAACTCGGGCGCGGTGAAGCGTGCCACGTAATCCGTATCGCTGTGTGGATTAGCTACGCGTTCAAGTTCGGCCTTCTCGGGACTTTCCGGAATGCCGACCTGCTTGCCAAGTTGCGAGACGTCCAGCTTCGCCGCCATGGCGCGTTACTCCGCGGCCAGTCGCGCTTCGGGCGCGGGACCGCGATAGATGCAGCCTTCGTTGCAACTGTCGCGATGAACTTCGACCTGAGTCAGTCCCGGCACGCGGTTGGCGAGGCGGTTCCAAATCCACATCGCAATACGTTCGAGCGTCGGCGCTTCTAGACCGTCGATCTCGTTCAGCATGCGATGGTCGAGCGCGTCCTCGGTATCGCTCAGCGCAGCGGCCAACTCGTCGAAATGGAAGATATAGCCAGTCTTCGGACCGGGCTCGCCCTCGACGACGACGCGCGCGCGGAAAGAGTGACCGTGCACGCGCGAGTTCGGCGAGCCTGGGGGTGCCGACGGCAGAAAATGGGCCGCCTCGAACCGGAATTCCTTATAGATTTGCATGGGGCTCAAATAGGGGATTTCCCCAGGTTGCGCTACCCCCGGTAGAGCCCCAAATCCGCGCCAAACCGGCGCGGAAAGCCGTATCGTTAAGGGATTCCGAGGAGTTTGTGGGTCTGGACGGAAAGCCGCCAGGCCGGATTGGCCTTGCAGTAGGCAACGGCGTTTCGCGTGTTCGCTGCCTGATCGGGGCCGTCCATAGGCTGCAAGAAGCGCTGCTCGAACGCCAGCTTCACATAATCGGCCGGGTCGATGCTCGCCTGCGGGAAGACGAGCTTCAGTTCATGCCCGTGGCGCTGCTTCAAATCGGAACCCGCTTTGGGCGAGACGCAGATCCAGTCGATGGTATCGAGCACCGGCAACGTGCCGTTGGTCTCGATGGCGATGCGAAAGCCTTCCGCGTGAAGCGCATCGACAAGCTCTTGATCGACCTGCAGCATCGGTTCGCCGCCCGTCAACACGACGAACTTCGGGGCGTCCGTTTCGGGTGCGGCTGCGGCTTTGCAGGCTTTGGCCAGGGCTTCCGCCGTCGCGAAGCGGCCGCCGCCGACGCCGTCGGTCCCGATGAAATCCGTGTCGCAGAACTGGCAGGTCGCCTTGGCGCGATCCTGCTCGCGGCCGCTCCAGAGATTGCATCCCGCGAACCGACAAAAGACCGCAGGCGTCCCGGCGTTCGCGCCTTCGCCTTGCAGCGTATAGAAGATCTCTTTCACGGCATACATGCCGGGATACGTACGGCGACGGCGGCGCCAGTCAAGTCTCACAGGGGGTGATGGTGACCGAGCAGCGCACTTACCGCTACTTCGACCTGGTGATGGTCGCGTTCGTCGTCGTCCTCATTTGCTCGAATTTGATCGGTCCGGCCAAGGCCGCGACGTTGACGCTGCCAGTCATCGGGCCGGTAACGTTCGGGGCGGGCGTCCTCTTTTTCCCAATCTCCTACATCTTCGGCGACGTCCTGACCGAAGTTTATGGCTATGCGCGCGCCCGGCGCGTGATCTGGGCCGGCTTCGCGGCGCTTGTCTTCGCGGCTGTCATGGCATCCGTCATCGTCGCTTTACCCCCTGCGCCCGGTTGGCCGAACCAGCATATCTACGAGGTCGCCTTCGGTAACACGTGGCGCATCGCGGGCGCGTCGATGATCGCGTATTTCTGCGGCGAGTTCGTCAACTCTTACGTGCTTGCGAAGATGAAGGTGCGGAGCGAGGGCCGCAATATGAGCTGGCGGTTCATTGCTTCGACAATTGCGGGCGAGGCAGTCGACTCTTCGCTCTTCTATCCGCTTGCGTTTTTGAATTCCGGCATCATGCCGAACGATCTCGTCCTGACGCTGATGGTTTCGCAGTTCATCGTGAAGACGCTGGTCGAGATCGCTTTCCTGCCGATCACGGTGCGTGTGGTCGATGCTTTGAAGCGGGCAGAGAACGAGGACTTCTTCGACCGGACGACGGACTTCAATCCGTTCAAGCTCGATGCGTGAGGGAGAGCGTCTTCGACCTTGAGGCGATAGCTTCGAGAAGTTTGCCTAAAGCCGAGGATGACATTTGTGGACATAGCGAACGAACGACCGCCTGTCTGATCTTCAGTTTTTGGTGTCGTCGAGCGCGGCACGAATGGCTTTGAGTTCGTCTTCGGGCGACGCGAAATCTTCGTAGGCGTGACCGGAACCACGATACCAGTAACGGCTGTTGAAATCGTCGCCTTCAATCTTGTGCAACACGGCGTGCAACCAACGATGCAGCGGGTCTTGCTCGTCGCGCTGGGCAATCGCATGCGCGCCGTCCCAGTCTCCGGCGATGGCGCACGCGACGGCGCGTTTCAGGTCTTCTGTGCTTGCCATTCCGACCAGCCTTTCGCCCGCAATTCGCACGCCGGGCAGGCCCCGCAGCCATAACCCCAGTCATGACGATGGATGCGATCACCCATATAGCAGGTGTGCGTGTCTTCGACGATGATGCGAATGAGATCGTCGCCGCCGAGCTCCGACGCCATGGCCCACGTTCCAGCCTTGTCGATGAACATCAGCGGCGTTTCGATGACGACGGGCGTGGCAAGTCCGAGGGAGATCGCCTGCGCAA
Source organism: Hyphomicrobium sp. (assembly GCA_030148425.1). Lineage (GTDB taxonomy): Bacteria > Pseudomonadota > Alphaproteobacteria > Rhizobiales > Hyphomicrobiaceae > Hyphomicrobium_B. Next base: position 134,161 of record JASBTM010000006.1, read on the forward strand.
GCGTCTGGATCGTTTCGTTTCGACAATCCGGGTAGCCGGAAAAATCCGTCTCGCACATGCCGCCAACGAGCGTTGCGATGCCGCGCCGGTAGGCCAGCGCCGCGGCATAGGTGAGGAACAGGAGATTGCGCCCGGGCACGAACGTCGTCGGAAGTCCTGTGGCCGCGAACGTGATTTCGGTTTCGCGCGTCAGCGCCGTATCGCTGATGCTCTGTAGCGCGGGAAGATCGAGAAGCGTATCGGGACCGAGCCGCTTCCCCACGTCCCCAAGGCGCGCGAGTTTGTCGCGAATGATGTCGCGCTGGGCCAGTTCGACACTATGCCGCTGGCCATACCGGAAGCCGATCGTTTCGACACGCTCGTAGCGGGCGAGTGCCCATGCAAGGCAAACGGTCGAGTCCTGGCCACCGGAGAAAAGAACGAGTGCTGATGTCTCTGACACGATGAAAGGCTCTTGCGGTCAAAAAAAGGTTTGGGTGAGGATGTCGGCAACCGCAACCTCCGGTCCCAAACGTGGTTTTAGACATAGGTATTACGAGGGATCCCGACCAAATCTCCGATGGGGTAGGCTTTACCTGCCCGCAGGGACTTTGCCTCGTAAGCGATTGCGTCTAAAACCCGCCCGAACCTCTCACAGCCGTCGCGTCTCGACAAGCCAACCAGAAAATACCGGAAACGCTCATGACCGCCATCGTTGACATCATTGGACGCGAAATCCTCGACAGCCGGGGTAATCCGACCGTCGAAGTGGATGTGCTGCTCGAAGACGGCTCCGAGGGGCGGGCGGCCGTGCCGTCGGGTGCTTCGACAGGCGCGCACGAAGCGATCGAGCTGCGCGACGGCGACAAGTCGCGCTACCAGGGCAAGGGCGTGCAGAAGGCGGTCGATGCGGTCAACGGCGAGATCTTCGATGCGCTGTCCGGATTGGATGCCGAGGATCAGCGCGGCATCGACGCAGCTTTGATCCAGCTCGACGGAACGGACAACAAGAGCCGCCTCGGCGCCAACGCCATCCTCGGCGTTTCGATGGCCGTCGCGAAGGCCGCTTCGACGTCGAACAACCTGCCGCTTTATCGTTACGTCGGCGGCGTCAATGCGCACATTCTGCCGGTGCCGATGATGAACATCATCAACGGCGGCGCACACGCCGACAATCCGATCGACATCCAGGAATTCATGATCATGCCGGTCTCGGCGGATACGTGCGCCGATGCGATCCGGATCGGCGCGGAAGTCTTTCATACGCTGAAGAAGAATCTCAAGGATGCGGGCCACAACACGGCGGTCGGCGACGAGGGCGGTTTCGCGCCGAACCTCAAGAGCGCCGACGAAGCGCTGAGCTTCATCATGAAGGCCATCGAGAAGGCGGGCTACAAGCCGGGCGAAGACGTGATGCTGGCCCTCGACTGCGCCTCGACCGAATACTTCAAGAACGGAAAGTACGAGCTTGCGGGCGAGGGCAAGTCGCTCGACAGCGCGGCGAACGCAAAATATCTCGAAGACCTCGTGAACCGCTTCCCGATCATTTCCATCGAAGACGGAATGGCGGAGGACGATTGGGCGGGCTGGAAGCTCCTTACGGATCTTCTCGGCAAGCGCATTCAGCTCGTCGGCGACGATCTCTTCGTCACGAACACTGAGCGGCTTGCGGACGGCATCGCAAAGGGGACAGCGAACTCGATCCTCGTGAAGGTCAACCAGATCGGTTCGCTTTCTGAAACGCTCGATGCGGTCAGCATGGCGCAGCGCGCGGGCTACACTGCGGTAATGTCGCATCGTTCAGGCGAAACAGAAGATTCAACGATCGCCGACCTCGCGGTTGCGACGAATTGTGGTCAGATCAAGACGGGATCGCTCTCGCGCTCGGATCGATTGGCGAAATACAATCAGCTCATTCGCATCGAGGAAGAGCTGGGCGATGTCGCCGTTTACGCGGGAAAATCTGTGATAAAGCGCGCATTCGTGTGAGTGCGCGCGGCGATGTAAAATCAAACGGCGTATCGAAATAAGCCCCATCGACTTTCCGTCACTATCGTCTGCAACCCTGAGCGTTGTTCTGGTGTCGGAACGTTTGGCCGCGAGCTGCGTTTCCGTTTTGAGTATAAGGGTGGAGCAATGCGGCAATCGTTGATGTTGTCTCGGCAGGTCTTCAATCGACCGCGCCGCATCGAGCGATTTCGGCGCTCGACGTGGACGCCGCGCCGTGTGCGGCGTGGAAAACCGGAGGTGTTGCCGGCGCGCGATTATATTCCTGGCGAGTACGCGGAGCCGCCGCGTTCGGCTGCCGTGTATACATTGCGCCGTGCCGTTGGGATCACGTCGGATCTGACGTTGCTCGCGCTGCTCTCGCCGTTTTTTGCAGCTTGGTTCGCTTATCGCGGATTCAAGCGATGGAAAGGCATGAACGGATAATCGTGCCCTAGCGAATTCACGGCCGCGTGTCGTTCAGTACGATTTGCGCGCGGCCGTCTTGGGCGCGACGCTCGAAGCGCCTTTGAGCTGTGTGTCGATGTCGATGGTTTTGCAACCGCCAGCCTGAAGAAGATCGTTCACGCCGTCTGCATCGTGGCGCAGCTCGGAGATCTTTGTGTTCGTATCCTGATCGAATTGACTGCTCGAACCGAAGAGACCGACAACGGTGCTCGGATGCGCGCCTTGCGCCGCCTGCAGCGCGCGGATTTTCGCGATGTGATCCTGAACGAATGCGGTCGGCGCGGCGCACGGATCGCTGGACGACGGCGCGCTGGCGTCCTTCTTGTGTTTCGCCCAAGCGTCATTCGCGACACCGGTCATTCCCACGGAGAGAGCTACCGCGGAAAGTGCGAAGAGAATTGCTTTACGGGGCATCGAGGGTTTTCGCATGTCTTCGGTCCGCACAGGGGTCGGTCGTCGCCGGTTCAAATGGTGGTCCTGAAATCGAGCGCAAGTGGGACCGTTTCCTGAAGGCTGGACGATCGAACTTCGAGTTTCACGAGTACTTGCAATCAGTTCAAATTTGTTATCATCGAAATCGATTCTGTCGTTCCGGCAAAGCGAAAATGTCGGCGCACTTTTCATATCGAAAGGTATTTCCAATGAGTATTTTTGGCTGGGGAAGCAAACGCCCGCCGCAAAAGCCAGAGATCAAGCAGGCCGCGCCGACGCTCAACAAGCGTCCCAAAATTGATCCGGAAGTCGCGAAAGAGCGGGCGCGCAAGAACAGCCCCTGGAGATTCGACGACGGCCCGTCGCGGCGGCCTGTCGGCAGCAAGTAGGCCATCACATCGCGTCCGGACCGCCGTGTTTGTGGCAACGACGCGCTAGCATTTGCCAAGCCCCAAACGTAGTGTCCCAGCCGAGTGTTGGGGGCGTTTCGGTATGCTCGAGCGTGGTCTTGTCGGGCTTCTATACAACTGTAGATTGGTTCGCCGGAGACGGCGGCCTTGCGGGGCCAATCCCCGTAACGATCTCGTTTGCCGGGTATGGCGGCAATGAGCATTACAATCGCGATCGCTAATCCGAAGGGCGGGGTCGGGAAATCCCTGACGACGATGATGCTGGCCGATGGGCTCGCGCTTTCGTATGGCGCCCGCATTCTCGTGATCGATCTCGACCCGCAGGCGGGTGTCACGAAATCGCTGCTCGGGATCGACGCCGAGCAGGAATTGCGCGACCGCCGGATCGGTCTCGGCGCGATGCTGCAGGCCTTTGCACGTGGGCGCGACATCCGCTTGGCGTCTCATCGCGTGGCGGCGAGCGATCTGCTTGAGCTGCAGGATCGTCAGAACGGCCTGATCGATATTCTGCCTTCGAACCACGAGCTTCTCGGCGACATGGCGGATTTCGAAAGATCGGCGCATCGCAAGCGCCGCCGAGACCGTCTCGACGTGCAACTTTCAAACGTGATCCGCGCGGAAGTGAAGAAAATCGACGCGGAATACGATGTCGTTCTGGTCGACTGTCCAGCAGGCCCGGGCGTCCTCGGTCTTACCGGCATCCGGCTCGCGCATCACATCCTGGCGCCGACGAGTCTCGAGACCAACGCTTATTCCACGCTGACCGATTTTCTGAAGTTCATTCTTGCGGACGATCTGGATCTCGCGTCGCACGTAATGGTTCATCCCCTGATCACGCAATATCAGGCGACGAATTCCATCCAGCGCGAAATGCTTCTGCACATCAAAGAAGGGCTCGCGCATCTCAACGCTATTTCCAAGCCCATTCCCTATACGTCCGCATTGCAGAACGCCGCGGCGCATCCGGGCGTCGGCTCGGCGAGAACGGCGCGACAGAAATACGGAAATGCGCTACCTGACGTCGTCGCGCTGGCGAAAGCCGTGGTCGAACGGATTAGCACCAACGCCTGACCGCGCATACTTCGTGCCGCGCGATTGTGGATGTGGATGCGACGGCGACGCGATATAACGCGATACAGAAACGATAGACGCAACTCAGGACCGTCACCATGCCGAACCGTATTTTCGCTGGCCTGCTCATCGCTTTCGCTTTTACCGCAACTCCAGCTCTCGCGCAGCTCAAGCCCGGCACCAAAGCGCCGATGTTCAAGGCGCAAGCATCGCTTGGTGGCAAACAGTTCACATTCTCGCTCGCCGAGGCGCTGAAGAAAGGGCCGGTCGTCGTCTATTTCTATCCCAAGGCATTTACGTCGGGCTGCACCATCGAAGCCCATGATTTTGCAGAGGCCATGCCGAAGTTTGGAGCACTAGGCGCTACCGTCATCGGCGTCAGCAACGACGACATCGCGACACTCGACAAGTTCTCGACATCGGAGTGCCGCAGCAAATTTGCCGTCGCCGCCGACAAGGATCAGCGGATCATGACCGCCTATGACTCGGTGATGATGGGCTTCATGCCGTATGCCAGCCGGACGTCTTACGTCGTCACGCCGGACGGGCGAATTTCATACGAATACACGGCGCTCGATCCTTCGGATCACGTCAAGAATACGCTGGCCGCAGTACAGAGCTGGAAGGCTAAGCACGGCTGACGCGAATCCCTGCGCCGTGCGCTTTTAAGCGTCTGCTTTAAGCCGTACGGCGCGGCAACGCCGCCGCGACACCGAGTGTTTGCCGAATGATTGCCACGAGCTCGTCGGGGCTCATCCGCCCGTCAAGCTCGATTTCAGGATTGAGCGGTTGCTCATACGGAGAGGACACGCCTGTGAACTCCGGGATGATGCCCTGCCGTGCCTTGGCATAAAGTCCCTTGGCGTCGCGGCCTTCGCAGACCGAAAGCGGCGTATTGACGAAAGCCTCGAAAAATTCGCCAGGGTCGAAGTTGCTGCGCGCAAGTGCGCGCTGGCTAATCAACGGCGAAATCAACGACACGATGACAATCAACCCAGCATCGACCATGAGTTTCGCCACTTCCGATATCCGGCGCACGTTCTCCAAGCGACCCGATTCGGTGAAGTCGAGATCGCGGCAGAGCCCGGTTCGACACCTATCGCCATCGAGCACGTAGGAATGCCGTCCCGACAGATGCAGCCTTTGATCGAGAAGGTTGGCGATTGTCGTTTTTCCGGCGCCCGAAAGGCCGGTCAACCAGATGCAGCACGCCTTTTGGCCTTTGGCTTCAGCCCGGTGGCGCTTGGAGACGGCAGTGTCCTGCCAAAGCAGATTCCGATCACGCTCACCTTTCAACACGCTGGCGGTTGTCCTCCGCATGGCTGTGTGGTCCCCCGTGGTTCGGTCCCCGTCCGTCATTCTCCGACGTCAAGATGATTGATGATCTGATGCTATAGTAGGAGAAGTGAGTTTCTTTGCACAAGAAATCTGTCTTGAGTATTTTTACGCATGGCGTGTTCATCGCGCCAGAAGATGAATATCTGCCGGTGCTGTGTGCACGGAACATGGCAAAAGCCCGCTGCGAAGCGACATTGCTGCAGCTTCAACGCGCGGGCTGACATGAATTTTGCTGAACGCCGAAATCTACCAGCGGCGATGCCGGTTGTTGCGACGCGGAGGCATCGGAGGCGGGGCAGGCCGCGCCCACCACGCTGGCTGCGGGTAAAATGCGATCTGCGGTCCAGCTTGCGGGAAAAGGCCGAAGTACGGCATCGGATACGGAGGCGCGTAATACACGCCATTCTCTTCGTATACGGTGTTATACGGGCGGCCGAACAGAACCGGCGGCGGCGCAACGATGTAGGCTTCCGCTGGAGGCGCTTCCTCGCCGCCGAAATCAGCAGCCGATGCAGCGCAAGGCGCAAAGACGGAGAGGGCAATTGCCGTCACAGCCAAAAGCGATTTCATGAGGTCTATCCGCGTCCGGTCGTTCACATGTGCATTCTGCGTGGGACCGCCATCAAACACGACGCGCTACAGCGATGGCTCATCGTCAGCCACGCCGGAGCATGGCCATCCGATATGTGCTCATTGTCACCGATAGGGCGGTAACGAACGGTTAAGAGCGAAGATTTTCAGCGCGTCACTTGGTCGAAGTTCAATCCCGGTTCCGGGACTTCGCGAGCAGCGCCATCGTCTTCGGATCGGGTCCGTTGCAGAACGTGAAGAGCGCTTTGGCGTAGATGCTCTCGTGACCCGTGACCGCCGCGAAGAGCGTCATCGAAGAATGAAACTTGAGATTATCCGGCGTGCCAAGAATTTGAAGCAGCGAGTCGTAGCGATGCTCGAGCATCAGCGCGGTCGCCTGCGCAAGCCGTGGTCCGAGAATGGGATGGCAGATGTAGGCGAGCGCTTCTTCGTGGCCGGAGATGCCGAATTTTTCCGACATCGCGCTCGTGCCGAGGCCGCGCATCTGCGGAAAAGTGTACCACATCCAATGCGATTGCTTTTTTCCGGCGGTGAGTTCGGCCACGACGCGCTCGTGAGTATGCGCCTGCGCGGCGACGAAGCGAGCCAGTTCGAATGGGTCATTCTGATCGAGCATGTGCACATAGCGAAATGTCCGTCAGCGAGGCAGGTTCGACAAAGACTTTGTCTTCAGGGCGCGGCGGACATTTTCTCCCCAATAGAGTTCGCGAAAAATAGAGTACTGAATTATTTTTCGCGCCTCGATTTTGCAGCTTTTTCAGTATGCAGAACATGCATCCAGTGCAAGTCGAAGACGCCGCCGGATGGGACAAAGGTCCGCATATAGCGCCAGGCGAGGGATGTTCAGCCTGGCTTAGTGACATTTCGGTCACCTGAGCGCCGTCCGCAAAGGTCAACCCGCGCCTGTGCAGGGGTGTTATTCAGCGAGCGCCATTTCGGAGTGGTGGTCCATCACAGTATGCAGGGCTCTGTAACTGATCGGACCCCGCAATGGCACGCACGGACGTCTTACATACAGAAAGCTTGAACGTCGGCCGAGCCATTGCCAGCGCCTTTTGCACTGGGCTGATCGGCGTAGGATTGGCGCGCTTCGCCTATACGCCGTTGCTCCCTGCCGTGGTCGGCGCGCACTGGTTTGCTCCATCGGATGCCGCGTATCTCGGCGCCGCCAATCTCGCGGGTTATCTCGCAGGTGCGTTTTTCGGTCGTCCGATTTCGCACCGGCTGACCGTCGTCCTGCTTCTGCGGGCGATGATGGTGCTGGCGACAGTGTCTTTCTTCGCATGCAGTGTACCGCTCGGCTTTCTCTGGTTCTTCGTCTGGCGTTTCGCTGCCGGGTTTGCCGGGGGTGCAATGATGGTGCTCGCGGCACCGGCCGTTCTCGCTCACGTTCCATCCAACCGGCGCGGCGTCGCGGGCGGATTGATCTTCATGGGCGTTGGAAGCGGGATTGTCGCGTCCGGAACGCTCATCCCAATTCTGCTGCAGAGTGGACTGCAACAGACCTGGATCGGACTGGGCGTGCTCTCGGCACTTCTGTCTGTCGTTGCGTGGCGCGGTTGGCCGCAAGGTTCGCCGCCGCATGTGCCGCCTGCCGGACACGTTCATCCGCCGCGATCGACGGCGTTGCGTGCGCTTTACGTGGAATATGCGCTGAATGCTGCAGGTTGGGTCCCGCACATGATTTTCCTCGTCGACTTCGTGGCGCGGGGGCTCGGGAAGGGTGTGGCGGTCGGCGCAGAATTCTGGGTTGTTTTCGGCATCAGCGCCACGATTGGTCCGATCCTCGCGGGACACGTCGCCGATCGCATAGGCTTCAGCCTCGCACTGCGTGGCGCCTTTCTTCTCGAAATCATGGCCATCGCCATTCCAGCCATGAACGTCACGAGCGCGCCGTGGCTGTTCGCGTCGAGCATCGTGATTGGGGCTTTCGTGACGGGAACGGTGCCGCTGGTGCTCGGTCGCATTCACGAACTCCTGCCCCATCACCCGAACGAGCAGAAGGCAGCCTGGAGCGTGGCGACCGTCGCCTTCGCACTGTGCCAGGCCGTGGCGGCTTACGGGCTATCGTTCGTGTTCGCGCACAGCGGAGGGAATTATCAAATTCTGTTTGTGATCGGCGCCGTCGCCATGACGCTCGCGCTGGTCATCGATTTGGTAGTCGTGCGGCGGACACCGCAAGAAGCGTGAGCCTTTTCGCAGAGCAATATTGAGTGCACCAACTGCGGCATTAGCGACACACCACCGCAATAGTGAATCAATTATTAACGACCTTGCAGGGGCGTCTGGCTGATGTAAGCCGCCTAGGAGATCGCCAGTGGCGATTGATCCCCGCGATGTCGCTTCCTGAATTCGCCGCGACTTGAAGCCTAATCAGCGGCGTTCGAGACCTAATGGAGCGTTGCGCCATGGCCTTGACGATTGCCAGCGATAACTCCGGGGCTAACCTCTCGGCTTATCCGAGCCCGCTTCGGGCGCGCCAGACTGCGCCTGTAACCACGACGATCAATCAGGGTGCGAATGGCGAGGGGCGAAAAATCGCGGTCACCGAGATTATCAATCCGGCGCGCGAGAGCATTGCCGCGCTGCTGGGAGAGACGAACCTCGACCTCACCGCGCCGCCCGAGCGCGCAATGTCGGTCAAAGCGGCGCGCGCCGCATTCAGCGCATTCTAATCAGCGAGGGAGGCGCCGCCGCGATCAGCCCGCGACAGCGGCTTTCTCGGCGGAGCGAAGCCCGAGCCATCTGCTGAGTTGGGGCACGCGGCGTAGAACGAGCACCTCGAGAAGCAGCATCAACACGAGCGTCAATCCGAACATCGGCATATAAATCGCCAGTGCGAGGACCGAGGCGATCAGGATCGCGCCCGTCTGAGGCCTCTGCAACGCCATCGGCGCGCCAAGCGCACCTTCCGGCCGTCGTTTCCACCACATCACGACGCCCGAAACAGACAGGACAACCAGGAACAGCGCGGTCAGCGTGCCGATGATCTGGTTGGCGAGCCCGAACAGCATGCCTTCATGCGCGGCGACGCCATAGCCGATCGTCTGATCGATCCAATGACGGTCGGAGAAGTTCTTGCGGTCGACGATGTCTCCGGTTTCGCCGTTGATCTTGAGATCAGCGCGCAACGGCCGGTTGGCGGCTTCCGATGCGATGGACCAGGGTCCGCCGTCCTTCTTCGGTGGCGAGATCGCGACGGGCGGGGCCAGCGCCAGCGGGCTGACTGTTTCGATGACGCGCGCAAGTTCACCCGAGCGGATCGCGGGCGCTGCGCCACGAGGCGCCATGTGCATCGCGTGTTCCGGCGGCATGGACATGTCCATCGGCGCTGCCGCTTCCTTTTGCGGTTTCCCGCCGATGGTCCAGTCGACCGCGCCGCGCGCCGTGCCGGTGAGCTGGCGAATTTCCGTGAGATAGGTACCCCAGCCCTTCGCCCACGGCAGGCCGGTCAAAATCAGGATGAGCGCAAAGAGCGAAACCCAGAGCCCAGCAGTCGCGTGGATGTCGCGCCAGAACATGCGCCCGCCGCGGAACAAGCGCGGGTAGAGTACGCCGCCGAGGCCAGAGCGACCGCGCGGCCACCAGAGATAGATGCCGGTCAGCAGCATCACGATGGTCCAGCACGCTGCGATCTCGACGAGATAGCTTCCCAGCGCACCGGCCAGCAGCTCGCCGTGAAGGTGGAAGATCACGCGGAATAGCCGCTGCTCTTCCTGCGCGACATTCAGCACCTGAAGTGAGCGCGGATCGAGATACACGCGCGAAACGTCGTCGCCCTTGCCGACGAGAATGCGCACTGCTTCCGACGGTGATTGGGGAAGGAGGTATCGGCGCAACTGCGATCCGGGAACCGCTGCGAGCGCCGCTGCAACCTGTGCGTCGGGAGAAGCGAGCGCACCCTGGGTCGAAAGCGTGTCGTATGGGCGGTCGAGCCAAGCCTCGATCTGCGGGCGCCACAGGTACATCGCGCCCGTACAGGACAGCCAAATGACGAACGGCACACAAAAAAGGCCAGCATAAAAATGCCAGCGCCAGACCGCGTTATACCACCGGGAGTTCATATCGGGAATTCATCGCATTTTGACGATAGGGAGGAGCTCGTGCGGCCCTCATAGCGAGGATCGGCGCGCGTGCCTATACCGCAATGAGCGGTTGCGATGTATCCGATATGGCTGGCGTTCGGCAAATCTGCGTCAGGTCAGCTCGGGGCGCGTCAGAGCCACGATGAATAAGGCGCTTGCGAGCGTCGACGCCAGCGTTCGCACATGGTTCCACCGCGTCCATTCGTCGAGGTAGCGCCGCCATAGCGCCGAAGCTTCCGGACCCGACGGATCGACCGCCGCTAGCGCGTCATTCAGGGGCACATTAAAAACCATCGTGATGACAAACATGCCGATGACATAGACAAGCGCGCCGGTTAAAGCGGCGACCGTCCCCGCATGTCCCCAGTTCAGAATAACGACAACGGCCAGCACCACGCTCGCAAGCGTGGTCCCGAGAAAGAGAGGCATGAAAAGCGAGCGAACGATATCGATGTTGATGGCGTTCATCGCCGCAACGCCGGAGGCCTGGTCGATCCGGCCAAGAGACGTCATCACGAAGGCCGAGAAGGCAAAATAGAGCCCGGCCATCAAACCGCAGCCGATTGCCAAGAACCACAGCAGGACCATTGTCATCAGTTGGAGCATGAAGAACGCCCCTCACGTACTGTCCGCGATGTTTCGCACCTGTTCGAACCTGATAGCACGGCGCCCGATCGATCGCGACGCCAAAGCTTGGTTCCGGGTCTTTGACGGCCTCCCGGGTTGCCGTATTGGGAAAGGGAAATTCGTCAGTGCGCTCGTCAAGAAGCGCCGTCTACAGGGAGGGCATGCCGGAATGAGGGTTCTGATCGTTCCTCTCCTCGGGTTAAGCGTTTCGGCCTGCGCCGGGAACGATGTCGGATCATCGGGCTTCAGCGACACCAAGCCGATAACTGTTCAAAGGTCTCGGTCCCCCGAGGCTGCCGACTACGACTTTCTCGTCACGATCCAAAATACCAAAGGCCAGGGTTACAATCCTGACGATCAGGCAGCGCGAGATCGCGTTGCGCTCGCCGCGCTCAAGGATCAGTGCGAGGCGCCGCAGATCGTCAAGGAAACCGTCAGCGATAATGCGGCTTTATTCGGCGGCGCGTCGCGGACTTACGAAATTCACGTGAAGTGTTGATGCGCGTGGCTCCCGGGCGGTAAGCGGCCCGCCAGCAGGCGCGAAAGAACGCCGTTATTTTTTCCGGTGTCATCATGCGCACGACCGGCTGCTGTATTATGATGTAGTCGGACGATAACTGCAGATCAGCGCGATTGAGGGCTACGCAATGCGCCGTATGGCAGCCAACGCCTTGGGGTTGAGCATCCTCGCGTTTTTGTCGTCGGCGGTCGCTCAGGAGCTTCCGGCAAAACGGCTTTCCAACGAGCAAATCGCTGAAATTCTGGCGACAATAACCAAGCGTGCCGAGACAAAACCTACGCCTCTGTGCGGCCTGACCGGATCGGCGACATCGTGCCGGCTTTTCGCATTGCCGGATACCTCGGCGACCGGAACCTCTCCGCTGCTCCGGAATGCCGATCCGTTCCTTGTCAAACGAAACGGGGCAACGGTTGCGGCGGCGCCTCTCGTTCCTCCAGCTCCGGTGACGGTCGCCTGCCCGAAGGACGAACGCTTCCATACCTGCAAACTCGTCGACAGCTTGACGGACTTGGGGCCCGGACAGATCGGCGCCACGCTCTACCTCGGAGGCAGCCGCTCGGCTGAGCTAAGCAAGCGCGCGTCTGCGGGCTTGCTGACCTCCACGGAGGTGAAGGGATTGCTCAGCGAAAAGACGATCGGTCTTTTGCCGCGAGCCGTCGAGACGTCCGCCGCCGATCGGGCCGTCGGAATTCTAGCGCGGTCCGGCATTGCGAAGGCTGGGCGCGGCGCGGCTGTCGTCGGCGTCGCGTTGATGACGTATGCGGCGTACGAATACTTTTTCGGAGACGACAAGAAACCCGACGATCAGGCCGAGCCCAAGAAATAGCGAGCCGTGCGAGCGAAACTTTCCGCGATCACCATGCCATCGCGATCGTATGGCGAGTGCGTATGCGGCCTTCCCATTGACCTCGCGCCAGCGGAAACGTAGCAGGAGATCAGGCAAGTAGTGTGGAGATGGCAATGTCCGACGTCTGGACCTCCTATGTGGCGACGGTGACGTATCAAGGCGAGACGAGAACGCTGCCGGTGCAGGCGTTGAGCGTGCACGAAGTTTCAGACAACGCCCGCGTCATGGCGGGATTTGAATTCGGCTGGAACCCGGCAGACGTCGGCGTCACTGGATACGAGGCGGATCCCGACGGCAAAATTGCAAGCCCGCATGTCCATACGTTCGAAGTTCACGTCCGTCCGGAAGGCGGCCAGCCCGAAGTGTTTCGCCTGAAGGCGCGGGATGCCGAAAGTGCGGAAGGGCTCGCAGTGCTTCACTCCGCCGACCGGCTTGGGATCGATGCGCGCGCCGTCGATGTCCTCAGCGTCTCGCAGGTGTGAATCGCGCGACTTCAACTCAACGCCTAAAGTGCCGGAACTTTCATCGGGTTTCGCATGAGCATAGATTGATGTTCACGCTTGGCTCGTATCAAGCAAAGGCAGCCGTCGTCACCGCACCGAAATGACAGGCAGTTGCGGCCAGTACGAAGGCGTGCCAGACGGCGTTCTGATACTTGAGGCCTCGCCATAGGTGGAAAACCACGCCGGCCGAATAGAGCACCCCACCGACCACAAGCAGGACCAGCGCTGCTGTCGGCACCGCTTCGGAAAGCGGACGATACGCAAGCAATCCCACCCACCCCAGGGAAAGGTAGATCGCGATATCGATCCCCTTCCAGTGCACCTTGAGAAGCTTTCCAGCGGCCGCCACCAGTGCAACGGCCCAGACGAAACTCAGGAGCAGATATCCGGTAAGTCCGCCCATGATAACTGCAAACGGCGTGTAGGTGCCCGCAATCTTTACGAAGATGGCAGCGTGATCGAGGCGCCGGAGCAAGGCATCCCACTTCGGTGAGCGATTCAAATTGTAAGCCGCTGAGCAACTAAACATTGCCAACATGGCGGCGCCGTAAATTCCAAGGCTCACAATAATCGACAACGGTTGTAGCAATATCGCCGACACCATCATCGCAACGACAGCGATGCAGCCCATGGAAACGCCGACGACGTGCAGAACCCCGTCCGCGATGCGCTCTTCACGACTATAGACGGCGAACTTCAAGGCGTGAGACCGGTTCTGGAAATACTGATGCAGCCATCCCAAGCGGATGCGAGCAAGTTATGGCCGCGGAGATGATGGTTGCACCACTGGTCCCATCCTGCAACCGATCTGTCGCGCTAGCCTCTCAAAGCCTTCCGTTGCGCCAGGAATATTGCGCAACAATGCTAGCGTACGGTTTGCGGTGGTGCGTAATGTTCATTTTCCGGCGCAGCCACGTCAGCATCTATACGTGCTCAGATATGAGCTGCCTGCGGGCTGGTCTCACCAATAGAAGAAGAACGCCCGCGATCAGGATGAGGGCACTCGCGAATTGGAACATGGCACTAAATGGGATGTTCTGCTCTTTGAGCCTGCCGCCGACATAAGTCATGATCCCGCCAGCTGTCGTTCCGACAAAATTTAGCAGCCCATAGGCCATCGCCCGGCAACGCGGATCCACGACCGTGCATGTCGCAGGCATCAAATTGGCGTCGAGAAAGCCTTGCGACATGCCAGTAATCAGCACGCACGCGAGAATGACAGGAATGGAATTCGCAGTGCCGAGCAGGAAGAGAAAAGGCGCGGCGACCAAAAAACCGATAGCAGGAACAAGAGCGCGGGCTCGTAACTCCCGCGCGGCCCACCAATCCGAAAGATTGCTGGCAATGAGCATCCCTACAAATGCCGCGCCGTTGAAGGTCATCGGTCCGTAAACCGGCGCCAATGCCGAAGTCACGCCCAGTTCAACGCGAAAAAATTCGGTAAGCCAATTGCGTACGGGCCAATAGGCGGCGCCGTTGAGCAGGTTCATCAACAGCAGCAAAAGAAATCCTTGCGCCGACAGAAGAGACCAAAGCGTGGCCCCACTGGCGAATGAAGGCGCCGCATCTTCTTGGGAATAGGGATCAGCGTCTTCCTTTTTCTGCGGAAATAGGACCAAGAGGACGAGCGCATAGGCGACGCCGAGTGCCCCCATGACGAGGAAGACAGTGCGCCAGCCGAAAAGTTCGGCCGTGACCCCGCCCAGCCCGCCGAGAATCGAGCCGACATAGACACCGCTCAGATGGAGTCCCGTGGCGCGGCTGCGTGTTGGCCCTCGGTGAAAATCAACGATGAGCGAAACGGCGGCCGGCATATAGAAGGCTTCGCTGATGCCCAGCGTCGCCCTCGCCAACAACATCCCTTCGAACGACGTCACGATGCCGCTGAGAAACGTCGCTGCCGACCAGATGAGAAGGCTGGCCATGATGATGGGCCGCTTTCCCACACGGTCTGCGATATAGCCCGCGATTGGCGAACAAACACCGTAGACCCATAGAAATACGGAAGACAGCAGTCCGAATTTCTCATCTCCAATTTGGAGGTCAGCTTTAATCATCCCCGGCATCGCGACGACAAGCTGCCGATCGAGATAATTGAGCAGGCAGACAACCCACAGCACGCCGACAATCGTCCAGGCCGCACGGTTCGTCCGAAGAGTCATGTCCCCACCAGTTTTAGCGCAGCTGTCCCCGCGTGCTGCGCTATAAATTTTGCACTGCACGTCGCCGCTGGTTTACCCGACAATTGCATGCTGTCGTGAAACCGTCATCCCGCAACAATAATGGTGGGAGCAACTGGGGGACGTGCTGGGGGCTGCGCTGGTTTCGTGGGGTAGCGCACTGCAGACTCGTTATGTGTGGTGCGCGGTGAGCGAAATTCTGCTGTGCCAAGGCGAGAAGCCTGCATACGCTTTTCTTCTGTTGGTTGCGTCTGCTGTTACATTCTTCTGTGCCGTTGGCGCGGTTCGCGGCGACGACGTTCTGAATAGTGCGACCCGCGCGAATCCCATTGTCGAAACCTATTTTGACATCCCCTCGAACCCCCTCGGCGAGGCTTTGTCAGCGTTCTCGGCGGCGACAGGCTTGCAGCTGTTTTACGAAACCGACTTGGTTGCGGGACGCTCTTCTTCTTCGGTTCGTGGAAGCTACAAGGCTGAGCAAGCGCTGAAGCTTCTGCTCGGGGACAGCGGCGTCACAGCAAAATCGTTCGACGCCGGAACCCTGACATTGTTTCCCAAGTCTGGCGATCAAGGCGATGACTTGAGCGCACCGAAGGCGCTGGCGGCGAGGTTTCTTCCCTATTTTGCTTCCTTGCAGCGTGCTTTGAGGCTCGCGCTGTGCCGATCGCCCAAGATCCACATCGATAGCGCCGAGGTTCGCGTCCGACTATGGATCGCCGCATCGGGAGCGGTGGCGAACGCGGAAGTGCTTTCTTCGAGCGAGCATCAACAGTCTTATCTGCAGGCCCTGCGCGCGATGTCCATCGAAGAGCCGCCGCCCCAGGGTATGCCCCAGCCCGTCACGCTTCTGCTGATGGCACGGAATTCACAAGAGGCCGCGGAATGTCCGCGAGCTGGCCGTAGCATAACGGGACCACTCCAATGAGTGATGCTGCCGGCTCCGCCATCTTGCGCGAATTTTTGATCGGGCAATATGAGGATCTCAAAGGTCATTTGACGCGTCGCCTCGGATCCGAGGACCTCGCGCGAGAAGCCTTGCAGGAAACTTATCTGCAACTTAAGCAGTCGGATACGGCGAGAGTCGTTAAGCGGCCCAAAGAATATCTCTTGGTGATCGCGACGAATATTGCGCGCATGAGTTTTCGCAGGGAGAGGCGCTGGAGCAGCCTTGAAGCGATCGAAAATTCGATTGGCCTAGTGGATGATGCGCCGAATCCTCTTCAAATCACCGAAGCGCGTGAGGAGATTGAGGCTCTGCAACGGGCTTTCGATAGCTTGACACCCCGACGACAGCGAATTTTGTTTGCTGCGCGTGTTGAGGGCAAACAACTCCGCGAGATTGCCGCCGAACTTGGCGTCTCTCAGCGTCTAGCGGAAAAGGAACTGAGTGCTGCTCTGAAGTCCTGTGGCGCCAGCATTGGGCGGCATCCCGTGCAACGTTCTGGTTCGCAGCAACAGCAAGCATCGCTATCGGCAGTCGATGCGCACTCGACAAGTCATGCTGCTAAACCGGACAGCGTTTCGGAATAAGAATGGAACAGCCCGTAACAGGTAAGGCCGAAGCAGAAGGTGCCATCCCTGAGGCAATCCGGGGCGAGGCTTATGATTGGGTAGCTCGCTTGATTGCCGGACAAGTTGGACCGGACGATCTAAAGGCGCTCAAAGCGTGGCTCGGACAAAGCTCTGTACATGCTCAAGCCTACCGCGAGGCGCGACGCGTGTGGGATGCTCTTGGGCCGGTCGCCAGTGCAAGCATGTCTCGGCGGTCCAACGAAGAGGCGGTCGGCCACCCTGGTTTTCCGCTGGGCCTGCACTCATCTTCGCGCCGGCTCGGCCGACGAGCATTCCTCGGTGGTGCCTTGGCGGCATCGGCTGCCTATCTCATCGTCCGGCCGCCAATGGATCTATGGCCCTCCTACACTGAGCTATCGGCGGATTACCGAACCGGTACGGGCGAGCAGCGACAGATAAGCGTCGCACAAAATGTATCGCTCGACCTCAACACGCAAACAAGTGTCGCTATTCGATCGCAGACACCGCAATCGCTGCAGTTGGAGCTGATTTCCGGGGAGGCGTTTATCTCGACCGGGCTCACTCCTACTCACGTGAAGGTGTTTGCCGGAGAAGGGTCGATAACGTCCGATGAGGCGAACTTCAATCTTCGGCGGAAAGACGCTAGCGTTTCTATTTGCTGCCTGACGGGAGCGCTCAAGGTCGGATGGCAGAACATGTCCGAGACCTTGGTTGCCGGGCAGCAAGTGAGCTACAATGACGTCGGTATGGGACCGGTGGTGGCCGCCGGTGCCGAGGCGGCGACGGCCTGGAAACAGGGCTTGCTCATTTTTGATGCCACGCCGGTTTCTCAAGTGGTCGAGGAAGTCAATCGCTACCGGGGTGGCCGCATTCTTCTCATGAATGATGATATCGGCCGCCGTCAGTTAAGCGCACGGCTCCGGATCACGGAAGTCGATAAGGTCGTGAATCAAATCGTTCACATATTCGGGGCCAAGGCCACGACTCTACCGGGCGGCATCGTCATTTTAAGCTGAACGCCTCGCAACCCACGCCGCTGACCGCGACAATTTGAAAGGTCGTCGAGAAAGTTGTGCGGTTGAGTGCCTCGCCAATCATCCCAAGGGCAATGACCGAATTGGCGGCCGCATTCCGTGCGTGCTCCGCCCAGCGGATGGATCGTCCATGCTTTATGATGCCAATACTCATTCGACCCCGTCGCGCCAGGCTCTTGGCGGCGTCAGCTTGCTGCTGGTCGGAGTATTCGTTTTTCTCGGTGATGTTTCTCCCGCCCACGCGGGCGGGGTGAACATCCTGAGCGGGAAGGGTGGCGGCGGGGCGGCTCCAGCGGCGGCGGCGTCTCAGGCAGCGGCGCAACAGGGTGCGGCGGCGGCACAGCAGGCCGCGCAGCAGTCGGTCAATGCGCTGA
>JASBTM010000008.1 GCA_030148425.1 Hyphomicrobium sp.
GGTCTGATTGCCGCTGCGTACAACGACAGCGTTCAGCGCCCAATCGAACGCATCCCGGGGCAGAAACATATCGTCCAACCAGGCCGCCCGGACGGCGGGTTCTGCGTTAGGCGCCAACATTTCGGTCGGAAGCGGCAGCACGCCATCGCTGATCACCAGCACATCAATCTCGCCAATACGCACTGCATAGCGCGATGAAACCAATTCTTCTGGTCGAGATCTACCGGCTTGTGAGGTGTCGTGTAAGTTCATGTCTATCTCCTGCTGAATATCGGCATTTTATCTTGGCGCCCGATGACGAGCGGGCCGCCAGTCGCACGTGGGAGGCAGTTGTGGGAGCGACTGCTGATGTCTTGAATTTTCAGGTGGCTCGCTTCTCACGGGAAGCTCAGTTGTTTCGAAGGTTGGGCTGACTGCTGCTCTGCGATGGCCCAGGCCGTAATCGACAGTCCTAAGATTGCTGGCAACGTGACAGCCGGAAAATCTCGCGGAATGACGGAAGCCGCGCAGATACCGACGGCGACCTCCCAAAAGTGAAAAAGCGCATGCCCCGCGAGCCAAAGCGACGGCGCAGCCCAGAACACAACGCGGAGTTCGGGTCTCGCAATTCCCAGGAGAAACGCGACGCCGATGAAGACGAAGATCAACCCGATGTCGCGCACGAAGTGCTGATTGAAAGGCCCCGTCGTCGTTACGCCGGGAACGGCAAAGTACCAATTTTCCGGCGCGAAAAGCATGAAGATGCCGTTCGCTATTGCCGCAACTCCAAGTGTGAACGCAACGACGAGAGAAATTGATTTCATCATGTTGACTGACCTCTTCGAGAAGAATGCGCGGCGCGCCTAGGCCGCGGACTGCGCCTGTAGCCAGTCTCCGAACCGAATGTTGCCGAGGATCGCGCTGGCTTCGGGCGTCAAGGATTTGTCGTTGAGTTCGGTACCGAAGTAGCGTGCATGAACGTCGGCGATCACACGTCGCGGGTCGCCTGTCGCCGAGAGGTACCGACGGCCGATTTCATCGAGAGGGATCTTCTCGGGACCCGCTACTTCGACGATACCGTTCACGGGCTTTCCAACGGTCAGCTTGTCCAGCGCGTCTGCCACGTCGTCGGACGAAACGGGCTGCAGGAAGGCCGGAGATAGGTGGACATCGTTACCCTTGGTGGCCGACTGTGCAATCGCTCCGACGAACTCGAAAAACTGCGTGGACCGTAAAATCGTGAAGGGGATTTTCGAGGCCTTGATCAACGCTTCCTGCGCAACTTTGGCGCGGAGATAACCGCTTTCGGGAAGGCGCTCGGCACCAACCACCGACAAAGCCAGATGATGTCCGACTCCCGCCGCGGCCTCGGCGGCGAGAAGATTGCGTCCCGACGTCTCAAAGAATTCGAGAACAGCCTTGTCTTCGAAGGAAGGCGAGTTGGCAACGTCGACGACCACTTGTGTGCCAGACATTGCCTCGGCCAACCCCTCGCGCGTGATCGTGTTGACGCCCGTGGCGGGTGACGCAGCGACAGCGTTGTGACCTTTTTCCTTGAGATGGCGAATGAGCTTCGATCCAATGAGACCGCTCCCGCCGATAACCACGATTTTCATTAGACCTCTCCAAAATTGGCCGCAGCGCGTGACGGCGTCTTTCGGGAGAGAGTGGCGGAATGCAGCCGCAAAGACTTTGCCGGGATCTTGAAGAAGGCTTGCGTTTTCCTTGAAAATTCTTCCAAGCGCGAGGTGGGGAGCGGCGCTCCCCGTTTTAGCCGAACCTGTGCTATCGATACGAAGGACGGGTGAGCGTTAGTTGATTGGTCGGAGCAGTTACGTGCATTTTCTTTTCGGGGATTGCGTACTCGATCCGGAGCGGCGGGAATTGACGCGCGCCTCCGAAGCGGTCGCCCTCGGTCCGCAGGTCTTCGATCTCCTCCTCTTTCTCGTCCGCAACCGCGACCGCGTCGTCAGCAAGGACGACCTGCTCGACGCCGTATGGGACGGACGTATTGTTTCGGAATCGACGGTCACCAGCCATATCAACGCCGTCCGCAAAGCGATCGGCGATGCGGGAGATACCCAGCAACTTGTGAAAACGATCCCGCGCAAGGGATTTCGCTTTGTCGGCGATGTAAAAGAAGCTGACCGCCTTAATGGTTCGGCAGCACTCGGCGCCGCTCCGTTCGATGATCCTGCACGCCCTATGAGTAATCTTCCCACCAAACCTTCGATCGCGATTCTACCCTTTCAAAGTTTGTGTGGTGACCCGGAGCAGGCATATTTCACCGACGGCGTCGTCGAGGAAATCATCACTGCCCTGTCGCGCGTGCGCTGGCTGTTCGTGATCGCTCGCAACTCAAGCTTCATCTATCGAGACTGCGCGTTCGACATAAAGCAGATCGGTAAGGAACTCGGCGTTGGCTATGTGCTGGAAGGTAGCATGCGGAAAGCGTCCGGGCGCGTTCGCATCACCGGCCAGCTGATCGATGCGACAACCGGGGCTCAGCTCTGGGCCGAACGCTTTGAAGGGACGCTCGATGACATATTCGAGCTGCAGGATCGCATTGCCGCCGGAGTTGCTGGAGCGATTGCCCCGCGCGTCGAACTCGCAGAGATCGAACGCGCAAAGCATAAGTCGACTGGCAGCCTCAATGCCTATGACTTTTATCTGCGCGGCCTCGCCCACGTGCATCGGGGGACGCGAGAGTCGATTGAGCAGGCCTTACCATTGTTTCAAAAAAGTATCGAACTCGATCCCGATTATGCGGCCGCCCATGCCATGGCGGGCTGGTGCTATTTCTGGCGCAAAGTCAACGGCTGGTGTGCGGATCGCGACGCGGAAACGGCTGAGGGTGCTCGACTAGCGCGTCGCGCTGTCGAATTGGGGCGCGATGACGATATAGCGCTAACACGCGGCGCTCACGCCTTGGCACATCTCGCGGGCGATCTCGATACGGGGATTGCCCTTCTCGACCGCGCGGTCTTCCTCAATCCTAATCTTGCGTCAGCCTGGTTTCTCGGCGGCTTCCTGAGGACGTGGCATGGCGAGAGTGAGAGCGCCATCGCGCATTTCGAGCGCGCTATGCAGCTCAATCCGCGGGATCCTGAACTCTACCGCATGCAGGCCGGTATCGGAATGGCGCATCTCTTTGCGGGTCGCGTCGATGCAGCATCCCATTGGGCGGAATTATCCTACAGGAACTTGCCGGGCTTTCTGATGGTGGTTGCGCTCATCGCGGCGACCAGAGCGCATTCCGGCCGGATCAGTGAAGCCCAACAAGCAATGGCTCAGCTCCGCGAGCTGGATCCGACGCTCCGCATTTCAAATTTGAAGGATTGGCTACCGATTTGCCGCCAGGAAGATTTCGACGTCTTCTCGAAAGGTTTGCGCATCGCGGGGATGCCGGAGCACTAATCCCATCAACACCGAAAGTCATATTGGGCAGCAAATTTCCATTAGCGAACGTCAGCGACGAAATGGAGAAGGACGAATGTTGCCTGAGGCGCGACGTCTGCTTTTGGATGATGAACTGCTGAAATCTTACTTGTGCCAACCGACGCGATTGATTCGTAGCTTCCGGCTGGCTTGAGCCCTCAAGGCAGAAGCTGAAGTCCGAGTTGCCCCGATGCGGGTCATCTGCAGCTACCCCGTGCCCGGAAGACCGGGTGGTAGCGCTCAATAAAACAGCGGAGCACCGGCCGGCCTCATGCTGCATGAGCTTCGTCAAACGGCCTTTTGCAATTGGTCACCGTCACAAAAATCTGGAAGAAGTGAACCGAGAAATCTTCGAATTGTGCGTGTCGTGTCGCGAGCGCCATATCGGGGAAAGGTCGAACACTGATAATATAAACAAATGTTTTTTTTCGAATCGCTTGCTCTCTTGTTCACGCTTAATTTCTTCCGTGGCCGATCGAGGTTCTCCCATGTTTAAGGCCTGCAAACACGCCCTCGCACCATCATGCATTGCAGCAATGATCCTCGGTTCAACGGCTCCCGTGTTCAGCGCCGACCTTGGCGCGGCGGACCACCCCAAGCTCGTGGCCGAACAAAATCCTTGGACCTTATCGTTCACGACCTATGGTTGGATTCCATGGATGTCGGGAAGCATGGGAATCAAGGGACGCTCATTCGATGTTCAAGCCGATCCATCAGAGATCCTGGGACACCTCGACTGGTCTACGCTGCCCGCCTGGATGAGTTATGCGGAGGCGCGTAATGGTCCAATCGGCTTGTTCAATGATATCGTTTACGCAAACATCGCCGGATCGAAAGGCTTTGCTAAGGAGCTCCCGGGCCCGCTTCCAACTTTAGCAGGCGGTGTTTCAGTCGATTACGAACAGGCAATCGTCGAGTTTGGGGGTGCCTATGAAATTTGGTCAGGCGCGAACCCGGTAGTTTCCGGAGCCTCTTCTCTCGATCTTCTGGCGGGTGGCCGCTATTGGCATCAGGATGTAACAGTCTCGGCCTCTCTCGGCCCTTTAAACGCTGACAGATCCGGCTCGGTCGACTGGGTTGACCCGTTCATCGGCGTTCGCCTTCGCCAGAAAATCGGCGCGAGTGACTCGCTCGTGTTGCGCGCCGATGTCGGCGGCTTCGGCGCGGGCAGTGATTCCTCCTGGCAGGTGCTCGCGACTTATAACTGGGAGATGCGCACCTTATGCGGTTACCTCGTCGACGGTTATCTCGGTTACCGCGCGCTATCGGTCGATTACTCGCAGGGTTCGGGAAACACCGAATACAAATATGATGTGCTTATGCAGGGGCCGGTTATAGGCACGACACTGCATTTCTAAGGGCAAAGTAATCTCCGTCGAAAGAACCGGCGATGGTATCGCAACGGCCTTTCGACGGAGAAACCTACGAAACCTGCGTCTTCTACGAGACCTGTTTCACACCGGGAGGCTGCCATGTCCCTTGTCCCGCCGGTAGGACCGAAGGTGGCGTAGGCTTCGGCCAATATAGACGCATCACGAGATAGATTTTGTCATCCGGCGCCGGAAGCCAATTTGCTTCCTTGTCCGCGCCGGGACTGTCTTTCTGGATATAGAGAGTAAGCGAACCATCCTCGTTCTTCTTCATATCCGGCAACATCGGAGAGTTGATGAGGTAGCGATTGATCGGGTTCTTGACCAAGAGCTGGCTCTTGCCATCGTACATCGTAACGGACCAGAACGCATTCACTGGCGGAAACTGGCCGGGTGCAAAGGTGATTGTGTACTTGTGCTTGCTGCCGTCGAGCGGCGCACCGGCCGCGTCGATTCGGGTATAGGGATACATGGCTTCTACGGCATCGTTGCCATAGAGACCACCCTTGGCTGCACCGGCGCGCATCAGCCAATTGCCGTCGTAGAAAGCTTCATCACCGAAGAACGCACCGACGTTCCAACCGTTGATGTTCTTCATTCCGCTTGACAGAAATTTGTCTACCTTGTTGTCGCCCTGCTTAAGCGCCACCAGTATCTCGGCCTTGTGCAACAGAGGCAAATCTTTGAAATCGAAGGTCTTACCCGGCCCGATGCCAATGCTCGCCAGCTTGGCACGAATGGCCTTGTCCTTCGAAGTCTCAGGGACGAACTGCAACGCAGCGTCGAGGTACTGATAAAAGTTATCTTTGATCCCTGCGGTCGTAGCTGGAAGGAAATCGATCTTCGGTGCGGCGGGCGGCGGGGGTTGTTTGAGGAAAGCTGAAAGCGGCTGCACCTTGTATCCGGCCTGCACTCTTTCGACGTTGGGCATGTCATCTGGGTTGAAGAGCTGAGTGCGGATAAGCGCGAGCGTGAACGGCGTCGTCGACTGGAACACCTTCTTGATCCCGGTCGGCGTTTCACTTTTCCAATCGGGGCCAACCACCAAATAGTCGCCCGGCTCGGTTCCCGTGGTGCGCGATCCGATATAGCCGAAATTGTAGGTGTTACCGTCGATCATCTGCACCGCGTAGTAGCGGTCCTTTTCGATCGCCGGCACCGAGATCACCATCGGCTCAGCGCGCAAATCCAGCCACATAACGGAGTACGGGGTGTCGCTGTTCGGTGTGATGACGGCCGTGTCTTCTGGTGTCGAGACTTTGTGCTCGTTCTGGATTTCGTTGAACGGCGCCTTGAACTGCCCCGAGTTCTTGTCCACGGCGAACTCTTGCATAACCGCATAATTCATTACGAGCGGCAGGCCGTAGATGAAGCCCTCTTCGGCGATGTCCTTGGCCTCGATAATGCTGGGCCATTCGGCTTTGTTCTGCGCCATGACCGGGACGGACTTCGCCGCCGCCGCAACGAGTGCGGCCGTCGCAGCGGAGCGAAGCAGATCGCGTTTCGTAAGCATCTGGACAAATCCTCCTAGTTTGCAGCTTGAGGTAATGCGCGCTTGCGTAGCAAAAGAAGGCTATTGCTATGGTTGACAGTGCAATAACGGCCAATCCAGACACGCTTGCATGTCGGCCCTGGCGACTTCCGCTATTGCGCTGCTATTGGCAAACGAATGGCCATCCGGCGTTCCAGACGCACCCGGATTTATCAGCACACGGTTCAGCATGAGCAACTTTCTCGCGCGCACGGCCGATAACCAAAGCTGTGCCAACGGCCGGCAAGCAGGTTTCCCTGTCTGCCCGACACACCTATAGTGCGCCACAAAGCAGCAATCGGATTTCGAAACCACTCATTTTGCGCCACTATTGCAGTATTCCCGGAGCACCACGCGCATGGCTGAGGTTCCAGTTATCTCCAACCACATATTGCACGGGATGCCGGCTTTCCTGCGCCGAGAAATTGGAGAAAGGGCGCTTCTGCAGGCGAACCGCGCCGCGGGATTCGATCCGGAACTAACCGAGGACCGGAATTGCTTCATCCCGCACGCTGCGGTGGTCGGCTTTCTGAATGCCGCGGCGAGAGCGGCGGGTGAGCCCAACCTCGGACTCCTGTTGGCTCCGGTAATGAACGCTGCCAACTATGGCAGTTTTGGGCGCTACGTGCTTGGAGCCGACACTCTCGGCCAATCCATCGAGCGTGCCATTGCGGCCCTTGGTTACCATAGCACAGATGACAGGATGTCGGTCGCGAGCGTCGGCGACGAGGCACGGTATAGCTACGTCTTTGCCTTGGCCGGCCGCACCGGCTACGACATTATCGCCAGCGCCGCGGCAGGCGTCCTGCTGAGCGTCCTTAGGGCCTATTTGCCCGTTGACTGGCGACCGCTGCGCATCGAGCTTGATATCCGCAAGCCGCGCCAGCCTGGGCTATTCGAAGATGTCTTCCAGTGCCCCGTCGCTTTCAACGCAACCGCGGTGACCGTCGTCATGGAACGACATCATCTGCATGCTGCTCCAAGGCGCGCTTCATGGTCGATGATTACTATCGAGGATGTTGCGCGAGACAGGCGCGGCGGTGCTCCACGAGATCTGCTCGATGTCATCGTGGAGCAGATCCGCGCCCAAGTTCTTACCGGCAGCGTGTCCATCGATAGTGCGGCGCTATCGATGGACACCAGTGTCCGAACGCTGCAACGTGAATTGAATCGAACTGGCACCGATTTTCGCAGCTTGGCGAGCGCTGCGAGGATTCAGAGAGCCACCGAATTACTCCGGCACACGGAAGGTTCGATCACCCGTGTTGCGGCGGAGATGGGATATTCTTCTCCTGCCAATTTCGCCCGTGCCTTCCGAAAGGCGACCGGCCGTGGCCCGCGGGAGTTTCGCTCGCAAATATAGCAGATGGAGGCCCGCCTGCCCGCGGCCTGGGTCGAGGACAAGAGCACAGCTCTCGACCCGCACAGCGAGGGTTTCTGCCTACGCGCTTGCCCGCATCTTCTTGGCTGCTTCAACCATGTTCTTGAGCGCGGGCAACACTTCCTCCCACTTTCGGGTTTTGAGTCCGCAATCCGGATTGATCCAGATCTGCTCGGGTAGAAGACGGGCGCGCGCTTTGCCGATCAGATCCGTCATGTCGTGGACATGGGGACACCGGGGTGAGTGGATGTCGTAGACACCCGGGCCAATCTCGTTCGGGTACCGGAAATCCGAGAATGCTTCGAGCAATTCCATCTGCGACCGCGAAGTTTCGATTGAAATGACGTCGGCATCGAGCGCCGCAATCGCCGGCATGATGTCATTGAACTCGCAGTAGCACATATGCGTGTGAATCTGCGTCTGATCGGCTGCACCGCCGGCCGCTAATCGAAAGCATTCGACCGCCCAATGGAGATAGGCGTCCCAGTGCGCGCGCCTCAGCGGCAGGCCTTCACGAAGCGCGGGCTCATCAATCTGAATAATCCCAATCCCGGCTTTTTCGAGATCTGAGACCTCATCTCGGATCGCAAGTGCAATTTGTTTGCAGGTCACCGAACGAGGTTGATCGTCGCGTACGAACGACCATTGAAGGATCGTCACGGGGCCAGTCAGCATGCCCTTCACGGGCCGCTTTGTGAGCGACTGGGCGTAAGCCGACCAGCCGACGGTCATTGGCTTCGGGCGGGAGACGTCGCCAAAAATGACCGGCGGCTTTACATAGCGCGAACCGTAGGACTGCACCCATGCGTTCTGCGTGAATGCAAATCCTGAAAGCTGCTCGCCAAAATATTCGACCATGTCATTGCGCTCGAACTCGCCGTGAACGAGCACATCAATGTCGAGTTCTTCCTGGATGCGGATGGCCTTCTCAGTGGCCTCCCGCAAGAACGTGTCGTATGCGGCATCAACGAGTTCGTTCCGCCGATGAGCAGCGCGGGCCTTGCGAACCTCATCGGTTTGAGGGAACGATCCGATCGTGGTCGTAGGAAATTTCGGCAGTGAAAATCGCTTCCGCTGCTTCTCTTGTCGCGTAGCATACGAGCTTGTACGCACCGCATCCTGAGGCGTGACAAGTGCTAAGCGCGCCGCAACGTTGTCATCGTGAACCCGAGGCGAACGCGAACGTGATTGAGCGGCGGCATCGCTCGCATCGAAAGCTTCGGCGGCGGCCGATTTGCCTTGGTTCGCGGCACACGTCAGCGCGTGGATCTCAATGAGCTTTTGCTTTGCGAAAGCGAGCCAGGACTTCAATTCGGTGTCGAGTTGGGTTTCGCTATCGAGATCGACGGGCGCGTGCAGAAGTGAGCACGATGGCGAAATCTGGAGATGATCGCTGCCGCGTGAGGCGATTGCCTTTTCGACAAGCTTAAATGCCTCGCTAAGATCGGTGCGCCAGATGTTCCGGCCATCGACAACGCCGAGCGATAGAACACGTGTACGCGGCCAGACAGACAGTACAGCATCGAGCTGCTCTGGCGCGCGTACAAGATCGACATGAAGGCCCTGCACGGGAAGCGAGGCCGCGAGTGGCAAATTATCGTCGAGCTTCTCGAAATAGGTCGCGAGCAAAATCTTCACGCGAGTACCCGAGAGGGCATGATAAGCCGCGCCGAGTGCCTCACGCTGTGCATCGGACAAATCGAGTGCAAGGATCGGCTCGTCGATTTGCACCCAGTCGGCACCTGCATCGGCAAGGGCTGAAAGAACTTCGCGGTAAACCGGCAGCAGACGATCAAGAAGCGTCAGCGGCTCAAGATCCGGGCTCTTCGCCTTCCCCAGAGAAAGATAGGTCACGGGTCCTATCAGAACGGGACGCGTGTGGATGCCGAGAGCTTTGGCTTCCTTGAATTCATCGATCGGCTTGCGCGATGCCAGGCAAAATTCCTGCCCCTCGTAGAACTCAGGCACGATGTAGTGATAATTGGTGTCGAACCATTTCGTCATTTCCATTGCGGGAGCAGCGGAAGACCCTCGCGCCATGGCGAAATAGGTATCCAGATCGACCGAGCCGAGAATTTCGGCGGTTCCGGCGACATCGGCCATCATCGCGTAGGCATTCGCGGTGCGCGCCGACGAGGCGACCCGCCCGGCGTTCGCAGCACCACTGGTGCGATAGCGCCGCGGTATCGCACTGACCATTGCGGTGGTGTCGAGGACTTGATCGTAGAATGAAAAATCATTCGACGGAATAATCTCGATACCGGCGTCCTTTTGCAGACGCCAATGACGCTCACGAAGCTCTGCTCCGGTCTTACGGAGCGTGACGTAATCGATCTCGCCCTTCCAATAGGATTCCGTTGCTTTTTTCAGCTCTCGTTTGAGGCCAATGCGGGGGAAGCCAAGGTTTGCGGATTGAACCATGGAAGTTCGCCTTTCGGAAGATTTACGAGGGATTAGACAGCGTTCGCTGTGGTTATGGCTAAGGGCCGACCGTTTTCATCGATCGCGACCATCTCGAAGCTGCCGCGCATCGCGACCTTGCGGTCTTTCTTGCCAAGCGTTTCGGCGACGACTTCGACAATGACGGTCATCGAGCTGCGCCCAACACGCTCGACGCGCGCCACAAGCTCGACAAGTTGGCCCACGGCGACGGGCATGTGAAAATCGACGCGATCCGATCTCGCCATGACGACGCTGCCGCCAGCCCGGCGCGCGGCGGCGATGGCCGCCGCCTTGCTCATCAGGTTCAAAGCCGTGCCCCCGAACAGGGTACCGTAGTGATTGGCCTGCTCGGGAAACACGATTTCGACAAAGCGCGTTTCGGCGGGATCGAGAGACATGCTCAATCCTCTCCGGCGGAATCCGGAACCCTGACGATCGGGACCATCTGGTCGCCCCACTGGCCGCGTCCGTTATGAACGCGGTGCGCCCGCATCAGTTCGATTGAAGCGCCCGCTTCTACGGCTTGATGGATCTGCAGATTGAGCCTGTGCAGCGTGTCTGCGACCTTCCGAATGGCGGAGTCGACATCGTTGGTCTTGGGTCCGTTGAATGGCTCGACCATTTGAATGATTTCCGCTGATTTCAAGGAATTCGCTCCTGTTGCTCTATTCCGCTGCGGGCACGAGCGCTTCAGCGTGAAACTGATCGACCTCGGTCGATTCCGACATTGCGGTGGTCGAGGATTTGCCGCCCGTTATGGCGAGCGACACCGCATCGAAATAACCTGTGCCGACCTCGCGCTGATGTCGCGTTGCCGTGTAGCCATTAGCTTCGCTTGCGAACTCTGCCTGCTGCAGTTCGGAATAAGCAGCCATGCCGCGGTCGCTATAGCCGCGCGCCAATTCGAACATGCCGTGGTTCAATTGATGGAAACCGGCGAGCGTCACGAACTGGAACTTGTAGCCCATAGCGCCAAGCTCGACCTGGAACTTAGCGATGGTCGCGGCATCGAGTTTCTTCTGCCAGTTGAAGGATGGCGAGCAATTGTAGGCCAGCCTCTTGCCGGGAAACTTTGCATGGATTGCTTCCGCGAAGCGGCGGGCGTCGGCGAGGTTCGGCGTTGATGTCTCCCACCACAACAGATCAGCATAGGGCGCATATGCCAGGCCCCGCGCTATGCAAGCATCGACTCCATTGCACAATGTGTAGAAGCCCTCCGGCGTGCGCTCGCCCTTGACGATGAACTCGCGGTCGCGATCATCGATGTCTGACGTGATGAGTTTTGCCGATTCAGCGTCGGTGCGAGCAATGATCAGAGTCGCGACTCCCATGACGTCGGCCGCAAGCCGAGCCGCAACGAGGTTGCGGATGTGCGCGGCGGTCGGGATCAAGACTTTGCCGCCAAGGTGTCCGCACTTTTTCTCGGATGCCAGCTGGTCCTCGAAGTGTACGCCGGCGACACCTGCCTCGATGTAAGCCTTCATGATCTCAAAGGCATTGAGCGGTCCGCCGAAACCTGCCTCTGCATCGGCGACGATGGGAGCGAACCACGTTGGGACGCTTGCTTTCCCTTCCATGTGTTCGATCTGATCCGCACGCTGAAGGGTCTTATTAATGCGGCGCGCGAGCTCCGGCCCAGCATTGGCCGGATAGAGGCTTTGATCGGGATACATGGCGCTCGCCGTGTTGGCGTCGGCCGCGACTTGCCATCCGGAAAGGTAGATTGCCTTCAGACCGGCTCGCACCATCTGCATCGCCTGATTGCCCGTGACGGCGCCAAGTGCGTTGACGAAGGGTTGGGTATCCAGAAGGTGCCAAAGGCGCTTGGCTGCTAGGTCCGCGAGCGTGTAGCGGATTGGCACGGAGCCCCGGAGCTTTTTGACGTCGTCGAGAGAGTATGGACGCTCGATGCCATTGAACCGGTCGGGAGCCGCATCGATCCCGAGCTCAATCATTTCCGACGTCTTCATAGCCTGATCCTCGCTTGCCAAATGATCCGATATTCGCAATATCCGCATTCTAGGAATGCGCGAAACGCCTGAATTTGCGGAGATTTGCGAGGACATGACTGCGAATTTGCGAACTTTGCGAATGCGGAGGCCGACATGAGGAAAGCCTTCATGGGCGTCCGCCTGAAACGGCTGCGCGAGGAGCGTGGCCTCACACAGGTCGCATTGGCCCGGGCGCTGGAACTCTCTCCGAGCTATCTCAATCAGCTCGAAAAAAATCAGCGGCCTCTGACGGTTCCGATCCTACTCAAAATCAACGCTGTGTTCGGCGTCGACGTTCAGCTCTTCTCGGAAGACGAAGAGGCGCGATTGATCGCCGACCTGAAAGATGTGCTGGCCAATCCGGGGCTTGGCGAACAGATCGCCTTGACCGAAATTCGCGAGATCGCATCGAACATGCCGGCCATTGGGCGAGCGCTAGTCGCTCTGCATGTGCGCAGCCAGCAGGCATCCGAGCGCGCCGATGCGCTCGCTTCGCGTTTTGGAGTTGAGGCGAGCGACATCGAACCTGCACCTCTGATGCCCTACGAACAGGTGCGCGATTATTTCTACGCGCATCACAACTACATCGCCGAGTTGGACGAAGCCGCCGAGAAGCTATTTGGCCGGGCGAAACTCGTCATCTCCGACGTGGCATCGGGGCTCAAGGACTATCTTCGCGCCAAGCACAGCGTCGACGTCATCGTCTCCCCCGCGATGGATGCGCTGTCGCCGCAACGGCGGTTCCATCGAGCACGGCGAACGCTCGAGCTCGCGGCAAACCTCACGCCCGGACAACAAGCGTTCGAGATGGCGACACAGCTCGCCTTCATTGAGATCGGAGAACTTCTTGATGCGCTCGCCGAGGACGCCGCATCGGGTAGTGAAGAGACTTTGCGCCTGCTACGCATTGGCCTTGCCAACCACTTTGCCGGTGCGCTTTTGATGCCCTACAAGCCGTTTCTCGAAGCGGCGGAAGCCCTGCGATACGATATCGATCTTCTGGGACAGCGGTTCGGTGTCGGCTTCGAAACGATCTGCCATCGCCTCAGTACTTTGCAGCGTCCGGAAGCGCGCGGCGTCCCGTTTTTCTTTATTCGCGTCGATCGCGCCGGAAACATTTCAAAACGTCAGTCGGCAACTGATTTCCATTTCTCGCGCGTCGGCGGTTCATGCCCACTGTGGAACGTCTATGAGGCCTTCTCGACACCAGGCCGCATCCTAACCCAGCTTGCACGGATGCCCGACGGGCGGACGTATCTTTGGATTGCCCGCACCGTTTCGCGCGGACATGGCGGTTACGGGACGCCCGTCAAAACCTTTGCCATCGGCCTTGGCTGCGACCTCAGTCACGCGGGCCGCCTTGTTTATGCGAAAGGTCTCAATCTTTCCGATGCAGAGGCAGCAGTTCCGATCGGCGTCGGCTGCAAGGTGTGCGAGCGGCCGAATTGTCCGCAGCGTGCGTTTCCTCCCATCGGGCGCCGAACCGCAGTCGACGAGAACGAACGGCGTTTCACACCCTATCCGGTCATTTAACTCCTCCCCATTGAGAGGTTGCTATGCTTCTATCGACGACGGATATCAGCGACCGCTTCGGCGATGAGGCGCGCGTGTTGGGATCGGAACTCCTAAATTTCGGCGGTAAAACGCCCTTTCGCGGTTCCGCTGTCACGATCAAATGCTTTGAAGACAACTCCCGTATCAAGGAAGCGCTCGCCTCGCCTGGTCACGGCAAGGTCCTCGTCGTCGATGGCGGAGGAAGCAAGCGCTGCGCACTGTTGGGCGACATGATTGCGAGGGGTGCTGTCGCCAATAATTGGGAAGGCGTCGTCATCAGCGGATGTGTACGTGACGTCGCAACGCTAAAAACCTTGGACATTGCCATCAAGGCTCTCGGGGCGATCCCGCGCCGCTCGACCCGCCGTGGCGAAGGCACGCGCGAAATTACGATAACCTTTGCGGGCATTCCGGTAAACGCTGGCGACATCGTTATCGGCGATGATGATGGCGTCGTCATTCTGACACCGGAGCAAGGCAATGAATTGATGGTAAAGTGAGCGCTCGCCTTTCTCCTGTTTGCCGATTCACCGGGCTGGCTTCGCAAATCTTCGCATTTTCAGCGCTTTCGTAAATCGCCGCTGTTCCTTGATACTTCGTGAAACGCATACGCCGCCCAGCGCTTGCGTCCGGCAATTTTGCCGAACTTCACGATAGCTCATGGAGAACATCGATGGCTTCCGATCTCGCAAACCTTGAACGACCGGCTCACAAGAAGTCGGTTGCGCTCTCAGGGATCGTTGCCGGCTCGACCGCCGTATCGTCGGTTATCCCCGGCGGCGATCACCTCAGGTATCGCGGCTACGATGTTCGCGACCTGGCCATGGGCTGCTCGTTCGAAGAAGTTGCGCATCTTCTGATTCACGGCACGCTGCCTTCTGCGGAAGAGCTTGGGTCGTACCAAAGGAGGTTGCGCGCGCAGCGCAATCTTCCGCTTGCCGTTCGGCGCGCACTCGAAGCTCTGCCGGCCGCCGCTCACCCCATGGATGTTTTGCGCACAGGAGTATCCGCACTCGGATGTGTCTTTCCGGAATCGCCAGATCAAAAGCCCGAGATCGCGCGCGCTATCGCTGATCGCCTGATCGCATCGGCGCCCTCAATGCTGCTCTACTGGTATCATTTCTCGGGCAGCGGCCGAAGCATCGACGTCGAGACGGACGATGATACCGTTGCTGGCCATTTCCTCACGCTCCTGCACGGACGAGAGTCGGACCGTCATCAAGTCCGGGCGCTACAGGCTTCACTGGTGCTCTATGGCGAGCATGAGTTCAATGCATCGACCTTCACGGCGCGTTCGATTGCGGCGACAGGTTCCGATTTCTATTCCGCAATCGTCGGCGCCATCGGTGCGTTGCGCGGCACCAAGCACGGCGGTGCCAATCAGGCTGCATATGAGGTGATCGTGCGCTATCGGACGGCAGACGAAGCCGAGACCGACGTGCGCAACCGCGTTGCCAATAAGCAGGTCGTCATGGGATTTGGCCATCCGGTGTACCGGGTTTCGGATCCCCGCACCGAAATCCTACGTACGTTGGCGAATGAGCTGGCAGATCACTCGAATGATCACAAAGTGATGTCCATCGCCGAACGGATCGAGGTCGTCATGGCGGACTCCAAGAACATGTTCGCGAATGTCGATTGGTATAGCGCCGTGCTCTACGATCTTATCGGCATTCCAGCCTCGATGTTCACGCCGATTTTCGCAATGGCCCGCATTGCGGGCTGGAGTGCGCACATCATCGAGCAGCGCGAGGACAACAAGATCATACGTCCGACGGCCAACTACATCGGTCCGGAAAGTCGGACGTTCGTCTCGCTTTCCGAGCGCGGAATGCCGTCCCGCTGGCGCGCCGCGTGAGTGCGCGACGTCTTGACCTTGGAGAAGGTTCACAAGGTCTGGGGTAACTTTAAAATCCACGCCACCACATATTGCGGATCTTCAGTCGAATCTGTCTTTATGAAGTCATCATAGGTCGCTGGACTTCAACATTCAGCGCTAAGAGGGAATCCGGTGCGCATCGCTTTTCGAGCGGTATAATCCCGGGACTGCCCCCGCAACTGTGAGCGGCGAGTTCCTGTCAGACAAAGCCACTGATGCTTCGCGCATCGGGAAGGCAGACAGAGAGCAACGACCCGCGAGTCAGGAGACCTGCCTGTGATGGTGTTTTTTCACGTCCTCGGGCGGGGTGTCCTGATGGATTGGTTCATCCCGCCACTGCGCGCGGATGAATGCGCGTACCATGCGGCCCAAGCCCCCTAAATTCAGGGGTTTGCCGATGTCTATCGTAATCGAAGCACGAAGCTCTCAATCCAATCACGTATCAGGTATCGGCGCTCCGAAGGCCGGGACGGAACAGCTGTTCCAGGTCATCAGGCGCAGCGGCGGCGTCACGCCATTCGACGCCCGCAAGATTACCGTGGCGCTCACCAAGGCTTTTCTCGCCGTCGAGGGCGGCCGCGCGGCGGCGTCCCGGCGCGTTCACGAGACCGTCGAGGAATTGACAGAGCAGATCGTAACCGCACTGACGCGCCGCGGCACTCAGGGCCGCACATTCCATATCGAAGAAATCCAAGACCAAGTCGAGCTTGCGTTGATGCGCAGCGAAAACCACAAGGTTGCGAGAGCCTACGTTCTTTATCGCGAAGAGCGCGCGCGTGAACGTGCGGCAGCAGCCGAAGTTCCAAAGGCTCCCCTCGTTCCGGCGATCAACATCAAAGCCAAGAACGGCGAACTCACGCCGCTGGATCAAAACCACCTGCGCCTCCTGATCGCGGAAGCGTGCGAAGGTTTGTCGGACGTCTCAGCAGATGCCGTTCTTTCCGAAACGCAGCGTAATCTCTACGACGGCATCACTATTGACGAGTTGGCCGAGGCTCCGGTGCTTGCGGCGCGCACTCTCATCGAGACAGAGCCGAATTACACGTTCGTTGCGGCACGATTGTTAATGGATCGCCTGCGCAGTGAAGCGCTGACGTTCGTTGCCGGCCGCGCAGAATCCGCGCGCCAATCCGAAATGGCGGAGCTCTACCCAACCTATTTCGCCGAGTTCATCTCAAAGGGAATTGCAACCGAGCTGCTTGATTCTGAACTCTCGCGCTTCGACCTGGACCGGCTCGGGCGCGCGCTGAGACCGGAGCGTGACGGTATCTTCCAGTATCTCGGTCTTCAGACGCTTTACGATCGCTATTTCCTGCAGACACAAGGCATCCGCTTCGAGCTGCCGCAAGCTTTCTTCATGCGAGTAGCGATGGGCCTTGCGCTGCGCGAGATCGACCGCGAGGAGAAGGCAATCGCTTTTTATGACCTCATCTCGTCTTTCGATTTCATGTGCTCGACGCCGACGCTTTTCAATTCCGGTACACCGCGTCCGCAATTGTCTTCTTGCTTCCTGACGACCGTGCCGGACGATCTCGATGGCATTTTCAAGTCGATCAAGGACAACGCACTGCTCGCCAAATACTCTGGCGGTCTCGGCAACGACTGGACACGCGTTCGCGGCCTCGGAGCCCACATAAAGGGCACGAACGGGGAAAGCCAGGGTGTCGTGCCGTTCCTGAAAGTCGCCAACGACACCGCGA
The DNA here is from genome assembly GCA_030148425.1 of Hyphomicrobium sp. Classification (GTDB taxonomy): domain Bacteria; phylum Pseudomonadota; class Alphaproteobacteria; order Rhizobiales; family Hyphomicrobiaceae; genus Hyphomicrobium_B. The sequence goes on from JASBTM010000008.1 coordinate 17,266, forward strand.
TTGCAGTCAACCAGGGCGGCAAGCGCAAGGGTGCGGTCTGCGCCTACCTCGAAACGTGGCACATCGACATCGAAGAGTTTCTGGATCTCCGGAAGAATACCGGCGACGACAGACGCCGCACGCACGACATGAACACGGCGCACTGGATTCCCGACCTGTTCATGAAGCGCGTCGCCGAAGACGGACCCTGGACGCTTTTCTCTCCCGATGAAGTTCCGGATCTCCATGATCTCTACGGCACGGCATTCGCGGCAAGTTACGAAGAATACGAGAGAAAAGCCGAACGCATGGAAATGAAGATCGCCCGGCGCGTCCGCGCGGTTGATCTCTGGCGGCGGATGCTGACTATGGTCTTCGAGACAGGTCATCCGTGGATCACGTTCAAGGACCCATGCAATTTGCGCTCGCCGCAACAGCATTGCGGCGTCGTGCACTCGTCGAACCTCTGCACGGAGATCACGCTCAACACCTCGAACGATGAGGTCGCCGTCTGCAATTTGGGTTCGGTCAACCTTGCCGCGCATGTCACGGCGCAAGGTCTCGATCACGAGAAACTTGCGCGCACGATCAAGACGGCGATGCGAATGCTCGACAATGTCGTCGACATCAATTTCTACACGATCCCCGAGGCACGGCGCTCGAACCTTCGCCATCGCCCCGTCGGTCTCGGACTTATGGGATTCCAGGATGCGCTGCATACGCTTCGTATCCCGTATGGTTCGGACGAGGCCGTCGCCTTTGCCGACAGCAGCATGGAAGCGATCAGCTATCATGCTATTTCGGCGTCGGTCGATCTCGCGGCGGAACGTGGCCGGTATCCCTCGTTCGAGGGTTCTCTCTGGAGCAAAGCGATTTTGCCGATCGATTCCATCGGCATTCTCAGCGACGCTCGCGGCGCGGACCTTCAGCTCGACACGTCCGCTACGCTGGACTGGGGCACTCTTCGCGACCGCGTAAAGACGACCGGAATGCGCAATTCCAACGTCATGGCCATCGCGCCAACCGCGACAATCTCAAACATCTGCGGCGTGGCGCAGTCGATAGAACCGACGTTCCGCAACCTTTACGTCAAATCCAACATGTCGGGTGACTTTACCGTCGTGAACGCATTCCTCGTTCGCGATCTCAAAGCGCGCGGTATGTGGGACGAGGTGATGGTGTCGGACCTCAAGTACTTCGATGGCTCCCTCGGTGCCATCGATCGCGTCCCGGACGATCTCAAAGAGCTTTATGGGACCGCCTTCGAGATCGATGCGCATTGGCTCGTCGATGCGGCGGCGCGCCGGCAGAAATGGATCGATCAAGGGCAGTCGCTCAATCTGTACATCGCGGCGCCGAATGGCCGAAAGCTCGATGCGCTTTATCGGCTCGCGTGGGAACGCGGCCTCAAGACGACATACTACTTGCGGGCTCAAGCCGCGACGCACGTCGAGAAATCGACGCTCAAGCGCACGGACGGCAAGCTCAACGCAGTCGCAAATCCCGTTCTGCTTTCCTCACCCGCCGAGGGCAAAGCCTGCTCGATCGACGATCCGACTTGCGAAGCCTGCCAGTAACCTATTCTAGAAACGGAGATATCTCATGCTCGACTGGTCAGAGCCAGCCGCCCCTTCACCGTCGGCTCGCAAACCCGCGCCGATCGTCAATCCAGAAGCAGCCACCGGCCTCGGCAATATCGATCGTCACGGCGGCCGCGTGCGCGTCGATGATAAGGCGATGATCAATGCCCGTGCTGACGTCAATCAGCTTCTCCCCCTCAAATACCGCTGGGCCTGGGAGAAATATCTTGCGGCCTGCAACAATCATTGGATGCCGACAGAAGTCTCGATGCAGGCGGACATCGCGCTTTGGAAAGCCAAGGATGGCTTGACGGAGGACGAGCGTCGAATGGTCAAGCGCAATCTCGGCTTCTTTGCTGCATCGGAATCACTCGTCGCGAACAACATCGTGCTCGCGATTTATCGGCACCTCACCAATCCGGAATGCCGGCAATATCTATTGCGGCAGTCCTTCGAGGAAGCGGTGCATACCCACACGTTCCAGTACATCGTTGAAAGCCTCGGGCTCGATGAGGGCGAGCTTTTCAATATGTACCGGGAAATACCTTCGATCACCGACAAGGCTGCATGGGCGCTGGCGTACACGAAGCATCTGGATGATCCAGCCTTCAAGACCGGTACGAAGGAGACGGATCAGGCGTTTCTTCGCGATCTCGTCGCGTTCTATGTCGTATTCGAAGGGATGTGGTTCTACACGGGTTTTGCTCAAATCCTGTCGCTCGGACGGCGCAACAAGATGGTCGGCATCGCCGAGCAGTATCAGTACATTCTGCGTGACGAGAGCATTCATCTCAATTTCGGCATCGACGTCATCAATCAGATCAAGGCTGAAAATCCGGATCTCTGGTCGAAAGCGTTTCAGGACGAAGTTCGCCAGATGCTCCGCGATGCAGCAGGTCTCGAAGCTGCTTACGGCCGGGACACAATGCCAACCGGACTGCTCGGTCTCAACGGCGCGTTGACAGAACAGTACATGGAGTTCATCGCCAATCGCCGTTGCGCTCAGCTCGGCCTCATGCCGGTATTCAAGGAACGGGAGAACCCGTTCCCGTGGATGTCGGAAGCAATGGATCTGAAGAAGGAAAAGAATTTCTTCGAAACCCGCGTCATCGAATATCAGAACGGCGGCGCGTTGAGCTGGGAATGATGTAAGCGGACGATCCGGAGACAGCTCGCGAAACGCAGATAATCTGTCTGGTTCGCTTCTCGCTGTCTCCAAGCGCCCTCAACTATCGGGCGATCCCGGCGTCATCCGAAATCAATGGCTCAATGTGCCTGCGCCGGTACGTCAGAGGGTGTCTTGGACGCATTGTTCTCCGCACTCGCTGCAGCCATGCACGCTCCAACCGGTTCAGTCGGCCGCGAATAGATATAGGCACAGGTATCTCGGCAGCGTTCGGCATAATCCTTTATGCCCGGAGCATTCAACTTGTCGCCGAGATGGACGGTGCCGTTGGCATCCCTGCATTTGCAATCGCATCCAGCAAACGACGTCTCGCTTTGAACTGCGACGCCTAACGAAAGGCAGAGCATCGGAAGAATTATCTTTTGCGAAAAGAAGGTCACGACCGTCTCCCGTCATCCAGTTCCCTCGAAACCAAAGCACTCTAGCCTTCTAATCGGCGGCAAGGCAGACGGAACGTCGATGGATATTTGGCAGTTTCTATTGCCTCCGCGCGAACACCCGCGCACACAGGGAACATATCCCGAAAGGGTTCAGCACATTTCCCGCCATGGTCATCATAGTGGTTGCAGGTTCGGGAAGGCACTCGCTGCACTTCCTCGAAAATAGAACTCGTGCCTCTGCCATGCTGATCGTTTAAGGCTTGTATCTTCCGGACGACCTAGGCGACATGTGCTTCGACGCTTGCCGATGATCGTTTGCGAAGAGCTTCCCAATGACAGCGCCCCGCTTCCGCACGTCCGTGATCTTGCTTGCGGTCGGCGCCGCGGTCGTACTTCTGACCGCATTCGTTGCCACGTACTTCGCTCGCTCAACCGCACCCCCTCCGCCCCAATCGCAAGTTAAACAATCGCCACCCGCGCTCTACTGTGTCTTCTACGACTTTACGCATGCCAGCGTCGTGGTCGGATTTGATTTCGCCGTCACTCTCGCAAAAGGCGAGCCGCCTCGTTTTGATGAGCGGGCCGAAGCTGCGCGCGACGGCACAAGAAAGACGTTCGAAGACAATCAACGACCGAATTGGACGTATGTGATCGACGAAGACGGCGCCCCGATGATCACGTCGCCGGACCGCGCCACGCGCATCGTGCTCTATGGCTTAAAGCCCGAAGCTCGCGGGGAACTGTGGGTCGGCGCAGGCCTTCGAAGCAACGAATATCGCAACCTTGATGGCCAATGCCGTCAAGACAATCTCGGCGGCAGCGATCAAAGTGAAAGTCCGACGTCCCAGAAATAACGATCCGGAGTATTCAGGTGCAAGCCGGCGACGATCCGCCCAGACGTCCGAAGTTTTTTGTCGCCTATCTGACGAGACGATCTGATATCGCTTGTTATTGTGGCACGCCCCAAAGCGAGACGTTTCATCCTGATGTCCAAAAAACGCATCCTCTTTCTCTGTACCGGAAATTACTATCGCAGCCGGTATGCTGAAGAACTTTTCAATCACCTTGCGGTCCAATCGAATCTAGACTGGGAAGCAACTTCGCGCGCCCTTGCAATAGAGCGCGGAGCGGCCAACGTCGGCCCGATTGCGCGCACCACCGTCGCGGCCTTAATCGCCGATGAGATTTCGCCGTCCGGCGCCGACCGGATGCCGCTCGCATGCACCGCAGACGATCTGGCGGCAGCGGAAATGATTGTTGCGGTCAAAGAAGACGAGCATCGCGAATTGCTCGCCGTACGCTTCACGGGCTGGGAAGACCGGGTCACGTATTGGCACGTCCATGACATCGACATGGCGCACCCAGACGACGCGCTAGCCCAACTCAAGCAGCACGTCACGGATCTCGCGCGCCAGATCGCGCTTACCTCGCGCTCCGAGCGATAATTCCAGACCAGCGAATATCGAGCGCCCCGTTACGGACTCTTCGCGAGAGAGACGAGCACCGGACGAAGCTCCGCAGACGACGCAAGAGGCGTGTCGAACCAAAGGCGGGCGACGCGATCTCCGGATATGAGATCCAATCCCTCAGGATCGAGCGTCGCCAGCCTCCAGTTCGTGCCGTCCTCTCCGATTTTTTCGGCGTAACGCTCGATTGCGGGCAGATGATCGGCATTCATGTGGCTGACCGCCCCCTCTTCGATTTCCGCAAGAGTTTCGACGCCCGCGAGTGATGTCGTCAGATCGTCGGCTGCCAATGCGTAGGCTTTGCCGAATCCGCCGTTCAGCGAAGCGCGCAAGGTTTCAAACCGCCAAAACGAAAAATCCGGGAAGTCAACATACAGCGCAGCTTTAGGATGACGCGCCAGATAGCGGTTTCGCAAATAGGCTCGGTCCGGTTCGGTGCCGATTTGTATCGCTCTGCCGATCAGCGTCATGCGCGGATGCGCCAACGGATCGCCCTTACCAGGTTCGCCGACCAGGAGCGAGCAACGGCCATCCGCTTTCAAGTTCGTGCAATGACTGGAAAGCGCCGAGATGAGGAAAACGGGAGCACCGTCCATGGCGGTCGCGAGGCTGACGCGACTAACCGACGGCGAACCATCGAGCGGATCAAGCGTCGCCAACGCACCATAGCGCGCGCTGCGAACGAGGCCCTTTGCAAGCCGTCGCACCTTGTCGTCAACGGTTTGCAGAACGTCGGGCTTCTTCTCGGCCATACGGCGGGCTCCTAGTGTTCACGGCACATATCATCAGCCAGAATACAATCTACGCGTCCGAAGCTATACAAAATGGCGGTTGGCAGCTACATGGCGACGCGACCCGCATACACGACAGCCTAAAATTCGCAACGCTGCAGGAGACTTCGACGAGCATGCATCCGGCCCAGGTCTTTGAACTCGTCTTTGTCATGCTCTTGGCGATACTGGCGCTGCACTGGATTGCGCTGCGATTGAAGCTGCCTCCGGCGGTCGCGCTGCTGATCGGCGGGGGCGCGCTGGCCTTCATTCCTGGCCTACCCGTTATGGAACTCGATCCCGAACTGGTGCTGGTGCTCTTTCTTCCGCCTCTGCTCATGGATGGCGCCTATTTCACGGCGCATGCGGAGTTCCGCAGGCACATTGCGGGCGTTCTCTCCCTCGCGGTCGGCGCCGTCGTCTTTACGACGCTTATTATCGGCGGCGTCACGCACTGGCTGCTGCCGGAACTGCCTTGGGCAGCTTGCTTCGCTCTCGGCGCAATCGTCTCGCCGCCGGACGCTGTGTCGGCTCGCGCGGTACTGCAGACCGTGAAATTGCCGCGGCGACTTTCGACGCTGCTCGAAGGCGAAAGTCTTCTCAACGATGCCACCGGGCTCGTCTTATTTCGCTTCGCCGTCGCCGCAGTTCTCACCGGCACGTTCTCGGCGACGGCTGCAGCCGGCCAATTCCTTCTGCTGGCGATCGGCGGCATCGTGATCGGCGCCGTCCTCAGCGGCGTCTGGATGCTCGTTATGAAGCGTCTCAAAGACGAACAGCTGATTATCATTTCGTCGGTCCTGTTATGCTGGGCCGCGTACATCTCTGCCGAGGCGGTACATGTTTCCGGTGTCATCGCGACCGTTACGGCAGGTCTATTGTTCGGCTGGTTCCAACACACGATTTTTTCGGCACGCGTCCGGATACGCGCCACGGCGTTCTGGCAAATCATGGTCTTCATTTTCGAAGCCTTCATTTTCATTCTCATCGGCCTCTCGCTCCGCGCTGTGCTGGCCCGCGTCGGCGGCATCGACGTCGTGCTGCAGCAGATGGCTTTCCCAGTGATGATTATTGTCCTGGCGATGACGGCCGCGCGGTTCGCCTGGGTCTTCGGCAGCGAGGCCGTACTTGCCTCTCTCAAGGCGCTCGGCGTCAAACGCGCGAACCCCCTCGGGGCGTCTGCGGCAACAGTCCTCAGCTGGGCGGGAATGCGCGGCGTCGTAACGCTCGCCGTGGCGTTGACGTTGCCCGAAACCGTGCCGGGTCGCGATTTCATGCTGGTCACGGCATTTGCGGTGATCCTCGTCACCGTTCTTCTGCAAGGGACGACACTCGGAGCCCTTATTCGGCTGCTCGGCCTTGTCGAAGACGACGACAGCAGCACAAAGCTGTCGGAATCTCAGGCCGAAGCGATGATGATGGCGGCTCAGAAAAAGGCGGTCGAAGCGCGCGCTTACGACAGCGAGGGCAACCTCATTCATCCGCAGCTTCTCGAGCGATATACACGCCGCGCGACGATGGCTGAAAAATACGCGGGCAACGAGAGCGAGCACATTGATCGCCTCAATGCTCACTTCGATGTCATCCTAGCCGCTGTAAAGGCCGGCCGGGATGAACTCATGCGCCTGCATCGTGCGGGAGCCATCGACGAAGAAACATTGCAGTCGCTCGAGCGTGATCTCGATATCCAAGAAGTCGGGGCGTTGCATGCTCAGGTCTAGAAACTTCTGGTTCTAGAAGCTCTGTGCCGGAAGCTCTGGTCCTATCGCCTCACATCCTCCATAAGTCGGAGTATGGACGGGCCGACGCCGAAATATGCCTGACGTTCGGCGTCGTGCAACAGCTCGTCATTCTCTTTGAAAAGGGCGACGTCAGCCTCTCATGTCTTCCCAAGTATCCGATGGGTCGGCGGCTCTCTGGAGCCATCGGCCTCTGCAATATTTTCTCTTGGCACGCGGCTTTTCGAAATTTTCCGCTCAAATCCTGACCGTAGCTGTCGGCTGGCAGATCTACGCGATGACGCAAAGCGCGTTCGCGCTCGGCATGGTGGGGCTGGTGCAGTTTTTGCCGACGGCGATTTTGGTATTCGTCGCGGGCCATACCTCGGATCGCTACGACCGGCGGACGGTCAATCAGATCTGCCAGCTCACCGAGGCGGCGGCCGCGCTCTTTCTTGCTTGGGGAAGCTACGAAGGTTGGCTGACCGTGCCCCAGATCTTCGCGGCCGTTGCGCTGTTCGGCGTCGCCGGCGCATTCGAAAGTCCGGCTACCGCCGCGTTGTTGCCCGGTGTCGCACCTGACGGCATGTTGCAAAAGGCAACCGCTCTGGCGACCGGCGTATTCCAGCTCGCCGCTATCACCGGCCCAGCAATCGGTGGCTTGGCATACGGTGTCTCCCCCGCCCTGCCCTATGCGGGGATGGCCACATTCTGGCTTATTGCTGCACTCCTCACGGGCGCAATCACCCTCGACCGACCCATCGCCGCACGCGAATCTCCGACCGCCGGCGCTCTTTTTGCGGGCGTACACTTCGTCCGGACACACCCTGCGATTCTCGGCACGATCTCGCTCGACCTCTTCGCCGTGCTTCTCGGCGGCGCATCGGCGCTGTTGCCGATCTATGCCCACGACATCTTGCAAACCGGACCATGGGGCCTCGGCATGCTCCGCGGCGCGCAAGCCATCGGCGCCCTAATCATGACGATTATCCTGGCGCGTCATGCCATCACGAAGCACGTCGGCATGCGGATGTTTCAAGCCGTCATCGTCTTCGGCGCCGCGACGGTCGTGTTCGCACTTTCGAAGGTCGTCTGGCTTTCGGTGCTGGCGCTCGCGGTGATGGGCGCGGCCGATACGATCAGCGTCGTCATTCGCGTTTCCCTCGTACAGCTTGCGACGCCGGACGATATGCGTGGACGCGTCGGTGCGGTGAACTTCCTGTTCATCAACGCCTCGAACCAGCTTGGCGAATTCGAAAGCGGGTTGATGGCCGCAGCGTTCGGTGCCGTGCCCGCAGCCGCCATCGGCGGAATCGGAACGATCGCCGTAGCGCTGCTTTGGATGAAACTCTTTCCGATGCTTCGCGGTCTGCAGAAACTCGAATAGCCGCTATTGCTCGAGGCAGTCGCGCGAGATCTGATCGATGGAGCGCACCCCCGCGAGCGCCATCGTCACGTCGAGTTCTTTGGCAATCAGGCTGATGGCCTTGCTGACGCCCTCTTCGCCCGCAGCGCAAAGGCCGTAGAGATAGGCGCGGCCGAGAAGACACGCACGCGCGCCGAGAGCGAGAGCGCGAAACACGTCCTGACCCGACCGAATGCCGCCATCGAAGAAAACCTCGACGTCGGAGCCGACGGCATCGACAATGCGCGGCAACATCGAGATCGACGATGCAGCACCATCAAGTTGACGGCCGCCGTGATTGGAAACGACAATTGCGCTCGCTCCGCTCTTCACGGCGAGGCGTGCGTCTTCAACGTCCATGATGCTCTTGATGATGAGCTTGCCCGGCCACCTCTCGCGAATCCAGGCGACGTCGTCCCAGGACAGCGCCTGATCGAACTGGCTATTGATCCAGTCCATATAAGACAAGAGATTTTCGGTACCGGGAATGCGTCCCGCGACGTTGCCGAATGTCTTCCGCTTGCCCATCAGCACATTTGCAATCCAGGCCGGCTTGGAGGCGATGCGGCCGATGGTCTTGAGGCCAATGCGCGGCGGAACAGTCAACCCACTGCGCACATCGCGATGGCGCTGGCCAAGCACTTGCAGATCAACGGTCAGAACCAGCGCGCTGCAATTGGCTTTCTTCGCCCGCTCGATCAGATCGGCGACGAAGCCACGATCCCTCATGAAGTAGAGCTGAAACCAGAACGGCTTCGAGACCGCCTCTGCAACGTCTTCGATCGAGCAGATCGAAAGCGTGCTGAGCGTGTAGGGGATGCCCGCCTTTTCGGCTGCGCGTGCCGCTGCGATTTCGCCGTCGCGGTAGGCCATGCCACTGAGCCCGACCGGCGCCAATACCAGAGGAAGTGGCTGCGTCTCGCCCAGCACTGTCTGCTTTTGATTGCGATTGGAGGCACCAGCCAAGACGCGCTGGCGAATTTTAATATTCGCGAGATCGCGGAGATTGGCCGCGAGCGTCGTCTCCGAATACGAGCCAGATTCGTAATAGCCCATGAAATCGCTGGGCACCCGGCGATGCGCAAGCCGTCTCAGATCATCGATGCAAGCAACGGAAGAAAGGCTCACGACGCTTGCCCTCAGAGGCCTTCAACCGGAAGCGTACTCAGCATTCGGCTTCGCGAACCGAAATGACGACGCCTGGATGCACCGACCTCAGTTGACGCACATCATCCAGGGCTTCGGCCCAGACGTTGCACGGCCCGGCCATACGAATTTCGCCGCGCGTTCGCGAGAGAGGCGTCGGACCAAAACCGATCGAGATCGCATCGCCTTCCGGCCAGAACACAATGTCTCCGGCCTTCACGGTGACGCGCGCGTCAGGCTCGGCTTCAGAGCTGACGGGTGCATCGAAATACACTTCGCCGCCCCAAGTGCGCGCGGAAGATTCGATGGGAAGCGCGGCCCATATCCGTTCCGCCGTCGGCGTGTCGAGCAGCCTCGCGCGAATGGCGACGGCCCCGGCTCGGATCACGATCTTTCGCATACCGCAGTATCCCGATCAGCGCTCAGCGACCGGGACTAGAATGCGGCCGCAAGAGGGAAGTGTCTCATTGAGGATCGCCGCCTTCAAGAGCTTTGCCCTCCCGAACGCAAACAAAATGCCCGACGCGCACGAAAGTTGCGCAGAAAAACGCGCTAGGGCGGCGCAATGCGTGTGCTGCAACTGCGAAATCCGGCCGGACCTTGAAAACATGAGGCCACGGCCGGAAAGACGTTCGAACACTTCGGTGGCTCGATCACTTCGGCGCGGGGCCGAACACAAGCGACGTGTTCAGGCCGCCGAAGGCCAGAGAGTTCGACATCGTATAGCCGAGCTTCTTGTCGCGGCCGACGTTGGGAACATAATCGAGATCGCAGCCCTCGCCGGGCTCGTCGAGACCGATGGTCGGAGGAACCCAGCCCTCGTTCATCGCCATGATCGTCGCAACGGCCTCAATGCCGCCGCCCGCGCCGAGCGGATGGCCATGCATGGACTTCGTCGACGAAATCGCGAGCTTGTAAGCGTGCTCGCCGAAGACATTCTTGATCGCCTTCGTCTCGTTAATGTCGTTGTCGGCGGTCGCGGTGCCGTGCGCATTGAGATAGTCGATCTGCTCGATCGTGATCTCAGCGTCCGAAAGCGCCTCCTTCATGGCTTCGCTCGGACCTTCGACTGTCGGCTTGACCATGTCCTGGCTATCCGACGCCATGCCGTAGCCGCACAGCTCAGCGAGGATCGTCGCGCCTCGCGCCTGCGCGTGCTCGAGGCTTTCGAGAACGAGAATGCCCGAGCCGTCAGCCAGCACCGTGCCGTTACGCTTCTTCGCGAACGGGAAGCAGCCTTCGGGCGAGAGCACATGCAGCGCCTGCCAGGCCTTCATCGTTCCGTAGTTGATGACGGATTCCGATGCGCCGACGATGGCGACGTCGACCATATTATCGCGAATGTAATCGCGGCCGATGCCGATGGCATGCGTCGCCGTCGAGCATGCCGAGCACGTCGCGAACGTCGGGCCTTTTACGCCGAATTCGATACCGACATGGGCAGCAGCGGACGAGCCGATGATGCGCAGCAGCGTCAGCGGATGGGTCGCGCGCTTGTTGTGAATGAAGAGATCGCGATACGCGGTTTCAAAGGTCGTCAAACCGCCGGCGCCCGAGCCGATGATGCATGCCGAACGATACGGGTCGACAAGCGGCATTTCGAGGCCCGCCATCTTCACGGCTTCGTCCGCAGCCGCGGCAGCGAACCACGAATAGCGATCGGCGAGCGTGATGATACGGTCGCGTTTGAAGTGCTTCAGCCGCTGCTTGGGATCGAACCCCTTGATCTGAGCGGCGATTAGAATTTTGAGATCGTCAATCGGGAAGCCCTCGAGGGGGCTGACACCTGATTGACCGGCTCTGAGAGCGGCCCAGAAATCGGGAACATTCTGACCGATCGGAGTTACGACTCCGAGACCCGTGACGACGACACGGCGTCCCGGCTTACGTTTCGACATCTTCAATCTTTCTTGTCTGGCGAATGCACCGAAACCCCCGCTTGGGGGGTCCGGCCTTCACACTTCGATTTCGACAGAAGATCGCTCGCGGCCGTTAAGCTTTGGCTGCGGAAGCCTGCTTGGCGGCAATCAACGACTTCACGCGATCAACGACTGAGCCGACAGTCTTGAACGCTTCGACTTCTTCATTGGCGTTGTATGGGATCTCGATCCCGAAGCCATCTTCAATGTCGAAAACGATCATCGCAAGATCAAGTGACTCAATCTTGAGATCTGTAAGCTGGGTGTCGAGCGAGATATCGTCGCGCGGCTCCTTCATATGCTTCTTGAGGATTTCAATAACCTTAGTCGCGACTTCGTCCATCGGCCTCTCCCACCCTCGCAATTCGTGCGACGGGCCAGTTTTGCTTGGCATCTACCTAAATCAAGACCACTACATCAGCAAGCGGGGGGGTCACTTATCCTTAAACAACCGCGAAGTCCAGGTACGGACCGTCGCGCTCACCCCGATCAACCCAGACCGGATCGCTGGTCCGCCCCAAAGATGAGCGTAGCACATGCGATCAAGCGCTAGCGCTGACTGCCGAAAATTGTCTAATATTCGAGCGTCCCTTTGCTGGTCCCCGCCCGGTTTAAGACATCTTCAGCGAAGGTCAACGCGATCCGGATAAAATAAAATCGAGCCGCCGGACAGCCATGAAAGCAGAAGCCGCCCCGCCTGTGTCTGAGATGTCCCCACTATGGGTCGATCATTACCCGACTGGGATCAATTGGCGCATGCCGATCCCCAAAGGGACGGTTCCCCAGCTTCTGGAGCACGCAGCACGCCGTTTTCCCCATAACCCTGCCATCAGCTTTCTGGGGCGGATCACGTCGTACGCTGCCCTCGAAGCGGAGGTTGAGCGGGTTGCCGCAGGCTTACAGCGGATTGGAGTAAAACGCGGCACGAAAGTCGGGATTTTCCTGCCTAATACCCCAACTTTCGTAGTGTATTATTTTGCTATACTCAAAGCGGGTGGAACGGTCGTAAACTTCAATCCGCTCTATACTGTTGAGGAACTGACCTTCCAGGCCAAAGACAGCGACACCGAGATTATGATTACACATGATCTCGCCATGCTGTTTACCAAGATCGAAGCTTTGCTGCAGTCGGGCGTGCTGAGCCGCGCGATTGTCGTGCCGTTTGCCGGTGTACTGCCCTCGCTGAAATCGATCCTTTTCCGAATTTTCAAGCGCAAGGACATCGCCGATATCGCCTCATCTCCCGTGGCTTCGCGGGTTTTGAGCGGCGCTGATATCGCTGCCACCTCGTCCTCTCTCTATGCGCCAGTTGCGATCGACCCCGACGAGGACATCGCGGTGCTTCAGTATACGGGTGGCACGACGGGCACACCCAAGGGCGCGATGCTGACCCACGGAAACATCGTCGCCAACACGAAGCAGGTCGTCGCGTGGGGCGCTATCTTGAAGCCGGGCCAGGAATGCGTCCTCGGCGCCCTGCCGTTGTTCCACGTCTTCGCCATGACGGTGGTAATGACGGTCGGGATCGAACTCGCGGCTAAGATCGTGCTGATACCCCGCTTTCAGCTGCTCGAAGCGCTTAAGCTGATCAACAGCGAAAAGCCGACGATGATGCCGGTCGTGCCGACGATCCTGACGGCGATGCTGAACTTCGGGGACATCAAGTCCTACGATCTTTCATCCCTGAAGTTCTGCCTGTCCGGTGGAGCGCCGTTGCCGGTGGAGACGAAACTCAAATTCGAGGCAATGGCGGCCGGATCGACGAAGGTGGTCGAAGGATACGGGCTGTCCGAGACGTCCCCTGTCCTGACGGCAAATCCGCTCGACGGCGCCCCCGTTCCCGGCTCCATCGGCCTTCCCCTGCCCGGCACGGTGATTTCGCTTCGAAGCCTCGACGACCCGACGAAGGAAGTGCCCCAGGGCGAGCGTGGCGAACTTTGCGCCAAAGGGCCGCAGGTCATGAAGGGCTACTGGAAACGGCCCGAAGAGACGGCAAAGCAGTTCGTCGGCGATTTTCTGCGAACGGGCGACGTCGCGATCATGGACGAGCGCGGCTATTTCGCCATCGTCGACCGCATCAAGGATCTGATCATCTGCTCGGGTTTCAACGTCTACCCGAGGCGCATCGAGGAGGCGATCTACGCCCATGCGGCCGTCGAGGAAGTGACCGTGATCGGCATTCCCGATACCTATCGCGGCGAGGCACCCAAGGCGTTCGTCAAGCTGAAAGCCGGAAAGTCGGTTACGGCCGCTGAACTTCTCGACTTCCTGAAGCCGAAGATTTCGAAAATCGAAATGCCGGCGTCGATCGAATTCCGCGACAGCCTTCCGAAGACGATGATCGGCAAGCTTTCCAAGAAAGAGCTCGTTGCCGAAGAAGCCTCGCGCGACAAACCGGCATGAGCTCTAAATCCGCCACCCTTTCGCATGCAGCCTCTGCCCGCCACGAAGCACCGCGAGACAGCACCTATTCGATTTCGGCCCTGGCGAAAGAATTCGGCATTACCACGCGCACCATCCGCTTCTACGAGAGCCGCGGACTGATCTCGCCTGAGCGAGTCGGAACATCACGGCGCTATTCGAAGCGCGACCGGGCGCGCCTCATGCTGATCTTGCGAGGCCGCAATCTCGGCTTCACCGTCGAGGACGTCAGCGAGTATCTCTCGCTTTATGATTCCGATCCCGGACAATTGGCGCAGACGCGACTTTTGCTCGATAAAGTGACCGCCGCCGTCGTCGATCTCGAAACGAAGCGGCGCGACATCGAACGTTCGCTCGCCGACCTCAACGAGATCCGCGCGCGCTGCGAAGCACATTTGAAGGCGAAGGACCGTTAGCTACTTCCACTATCACTGTCATCCCGGCCGGAGCGCGGCGTAGAGCCGGGACCCAGCCGTGCGCAAAAATGCACTGGGTCCCGGGCCTTGCAAGTGGGCTTGCCCGGGGTGACAAGAAAGCGCGTTACGCCGCTTGGGCTTCGATGGTCGTCGGAGATTCCATGATCGCCGTGACGCCCATGCCGCCTGCCGTGCACACCGATATGAGACCGCGTCCGCCCTTCGTCGACAAGAGCTTCCCAAGGTTTGCGACGATGCGTGCGCCTGTGGCCGCAAAGGGATGACCGAACGCGAGCGAAGAACCTTTGACGTTGAGCTTCGAACGGTCGATCGAACCGAGCGGTGCGTCCTTGCCGAGCGTCTTTTTGCAGTACTCAGGATCTTCCCAGGCTTTCAGCGTGCAGAGCACCTGAGCTGCGAACGCTTCGTGCAACTCATAGAAGTCGAAGTCCTGCAGCGTGAGCCCCGCCCGATCCAGCATCTTCGAGACAGCAATTGTCGGCGCCATCAGCAGACCGTCGCCGCCGACGAAGTTGTTGGCGATGTGCTGGCCGTAGGTGATGTAAGCTTGTATCGGCAGATTGCGCTGCTTTGCCCATTCTTCAGACGCCAACAGAACGGTCGCGGCGCCGTCCGTCAGTGGCGTCGAATTGCCGGCCGTCAGCGTGCCGCGCTCCGATTTCTCGAAAGCGTTTTTCAGCGATGCGAGCTTTTCGAGCGTGAGGTCAGGGCGAAGATTGTTGTCGCGATAGACCCCGGCATAAGGAATGACGAGATCGTCCATGTAGCCTTCGTCGTAGGCGGCCGCGCCTTTCTTGTGGCTCTCGAACGCGAGCTGATCCTGTTCCGCGCGCGGGATATGCCATTCCTGCGCCATCAATTCACAGTGCTGGCCCATCGAAAGACCAGTGCGCGGCTCGGAGACGGCGGGCGGCTGCGGCGCAAGCTCTGCCGGCGAGAGGCCCTTAAAGGCCTTCACCTTGTCCAACGCCGTCTTACCCTGTTGCGCTTCGATCAAGCGCTTCGAGAATTTCTTCGTGAAAACGATGGGAGCATCGGATGTCGTGTCGGACCCGACTGAAATCGCGCTCTCGATTTCGCCCGTTGCGATCTTGGCGGCGGACATCAGCGCCGATTGCAGCGATGTTCCGCAGGCCTGGATCAACGTAACGCCGGGAGTCGAGGGCGCAAGCTTGGTCGACAGCACGGCTTCACGCGCCAGGTTGAAATCCTTGGAATGCGTGACGACCGCACCGCCAACGACTTCGTCGATGTGCTGGCCCTTGAGCCCATAGCGATCGACCAGACCGTTTAAGGACGCCGCCATCATGTCGAGGTTCGACTGGTCGGCGTAAAACGTATTCGAACGGCAGAACGGAATTCGGACACCGCCGATCACCGCAACACGCCGAAGTTCTCGTGCCATTTCAATCTCCGATGCTCCTCCCCATCGCCTTCCACGACGAGGAGAGGAATGAGGTTACTCAGCTGCAGCGGCTTGTGCCGCTGGCGTTGGATTCTTTGAAGTGACGCTGTTCCTGTAGTGCAGCGGGCCGCCGCGGAACGGCGCGAAGCCGGTGCCGAAGATCATGCCCGCATCGACGAGATCGGCTGTTTCGACAACGCCGTCGTCGAGCGACTTTTGCGCTTCGTCGATCATCGGCGCCACAAGCTCGCGGCCAAGCAGCTCAAGCTCCGCCTTCGGATACTTCTTGTCGGACTTGACGGGCTTGCCGTCCTTCCAGACGTAGAAGCCCTCGCCTGTCTTCTTGCCAAGTCGACCCGACGCGACGAGGCGATCGAGGCGCGAGCCTTCGCTCGACTGGCCAAGAATTTTTGCGACGTGCGCGCAGATATCGAGGCCGACGTTGTCGGCAAGCTCAATGGGTCCCATCGGCATGCCGAACGCCCGTGCGGCTTCGTCGATTTTCTCCTTGTCGTCGCCTTTCTCCAAGCGGGTCATGGCGGCGAACATGTAGGGCGTCAGCACCTTGTTGACGAGGAAGCCCGGCACGTCCTTCGTGATGAGCGGAAACTTGTCGATGGCCGTGACGAAGGTGGCCCCCTTGTTCACCTCGTCGCCGCGCGTATTGGCGCCGCGCACGACTTCGACGAGCGGCATCTGCGCAACGGGGGAGAAGAAGTGCAGGCCAATCAGACGGCCGGGATCTTGAAGCGGTGCGGCGATGTCTTCGAGCTTCAACGACGAGGTATTGGTCGCGAGCACCGCGCCGGGTTTGATCTTGGTTTCGAGATCCGCGAATAGCTTTTGCTTGATATCCAGCCGTTCGACGATGGCCTCAATGACGACGTCGGCACGGGAGACGCCCTTCCCTTCCGGATCGGCGATAAGGCGCGCCTTCGCGGCATCGCGCGTCGCTTTCGTCTTGAACTTTTTCGCAAAGAGCTTGCTCTGCGCCTTGATGCCCTTCTCGAGCTGCTCCGACGAAATATCCTGCAGCGTCACTTCCATGCCCGCCGCAACGCAGACACCCGCGATATCGGCGCCCATCGTGCCCGCGCCGATCACGTGCACGCGGCTCGGCCGCCATTTGAAGCCACGCGGGGCCTGCCCTTTCAGCAGCTCGGTAAGACGGAAGACGCGGCGAAGGTTCTTCGACGTGTCCGACATCATCAGCGGCGCGAAGGCCTTCGTTTCCTCGCGCTTCATCGTCTCGAGGTCACCGCCGTATTTTTCGAAAAGATCGATCAGGCGGAAGGGCGCAGGATAATGATCCTCACGCACTTTTTTCGCCGTCTCCTGCCGGATCTTCCCCGCGAGGAAACCGCGTGCAGGCCATTTCGCAAGGAGGGCCTTAGCGGTGCCGGCAGGCTTCGAGCGCCTGTTTTGAAGGACCGCCTTGCGTGCGGCCCAATGCAATTCGCCCGGACTGCCGACGAGTTGATCGAGGAAGCCTTGTGCCTTCGCGACAGATGCGCGGATCATGCCACCGGTCAGCATCGACTGCATCGCGGCCATCGGGCCCGCCTGCTTAATCGAGCGCGCGGTGCCGTTGAAGCCTGGAAAAATACCGAGCTTGACTTCCGGGAAGCCGACGCGAGTGGAATCATCGCGCGTCGCGATCCGGTAATGACAAGCGAGGATCAATTCGAGGCCGCCGCCGACGCAGACGCCGTGGATCGCCGCAACGACTGGAACCGAAAGCTTTTCGATCCGCTCAAACAGCTCGTTGACGGGCTTCAGCGCCGCTGTGACGTCCTGCTCGCTGGTAAAAGTTTCGAACTCGCGGATGTCCGCGCCTACGACAAAGCCGCGGTCCTTGCCCGACATGATGACGAGGCCGCGAATTTTCTTGGCGGCGGCATCTGCCTCGGCCTGCGTGATGATTTTGGCAAGCTCTTCGATGGGGCGGCGACCAAGCGAATTCATACTTTCGCCTTCGCGGTCGAAGATCGCCCACGCGATGCCCTCACCGTCGACCCGGTAGCGCCAGTCCTTCAGATCGAGACTGCTGGGTTCAGCCGCAAATTCCGTCATCGTACACCTCAACACACATAGACTGTTCGGCTGTTATTCCGCCGCGAGACTTTCCGTGCCACGAGTGTTGTGGCCGAGCGTCACGTAATTCGGTTTGACTTCTGCCGGATCGAAATGGTCGACGGCGATGACACGCGCGACGAGCCGTTCGACTTCGCGAAGCTGTTCGACTTCCGCTTCGGTGATGACGCCCTTATCCTGCGCTTCGGCAAACCAATCGCTGCCATGATAGCGCCGCACCACGCCTTCGCGGATAGCTTTTTCGAGCTTTTTCTCGACAGGCTCGGCGGCGATCACCTTTTCAAGCGTCACTTCCAGGATGCCGGTCGGATCGTTCACGTTCTTCGAAACGAAGATATCGCGCGTCAGCCGGTCACGAACCTCGCCGGGCTGCAGGACGTGACGGGCAACCTTGTGACCCAGCGCATCGGACGCGGGCTTGTGGTGGCGGCCGAGAGGAAAGACGACCAGGCGCATCAACGGCCGCGCCCAGACAACGGGGAAATTCTCGATCACGCCGCTCATGGCTTCCTGGAAGCGATGGAGCGCGTTTTCGGCCGCAAGCTCGACGATCATCTCATCGCCTTCGGGGCGGCCGTCGTCATCGTAACGCTTCAGCGTCGCCGACAGCATGTAAAGCTCGGAGAGCGCGTCAGCCATACGGCCGGTGATCTTCTGCTTGGTTTTGAGGCCACCGCCGAGAAGCGCGACGGTCAAATCGGCGACGAAGGCATAAGACCGGCTCGAACGGCCAAGCTGGCGATACCAGTGCGACATGCGCAGCGCATCATCAGGCGCCTTGACGAATGCACCGCCCGTCAGGTTGTGAACGAAGCCACCCGTCACATTCGAGAGAGAGAACGCGATGTGATTGTTGAAGGCGTCTTCGAAGGCGTCGAAGCCGCGTTTCTTGTCAGGATTCTGCGCCGCCTGAACTTCTTTGTAGAGATAGGGATGCGAACGCAGGGCGCCCTGCGCGAAGGTAATCAGAGTGCGCGTCAAGATGTTCGCGCCTTCGACCGTGATGCCGACCGGCACCATCTGATAGGCCGACTGCAAATAGTTCGATGGGCCGTCGCAGATGCCGCGACCGCCATGAATGTCCATCGCGTCATTGACTGCGCGGCGCATCTTCTCGGTCGTCTGGTATTTCATCAGCGCCGAGATCACTGACGGCTTCTCACCGCGCGAGACCATCGCTGCCGTCATGGCGCGCGCGGCCTCGTTGACGTAGGCAGTCTCGATGATGCGGACGAGCGCTTCCTCGACGCCTTCCATGCGCGAGACGGGTAAGCCGAATTGCTTACGAATACGCGCATAAGCCGACGTGACGCGCAGCATCATCTTTGCGCCCGCCGTCGCCGACGACGGCAGCGAGATGGCGCGTCCCGCCGACAGGCATTCCATCAGCATGCGCCAGCCGTTGCCGGCCATCTTGTCGCCGCCGATCACCCAGTCCATCGGGATGAAGACATCGTTGCCCCAGTTGGGGCCGTTGGGGAACGCGGCGCCGGACGGCAAATGGCGACGGCCGATATTGACGCCTGGATGATCGGCGGGAATGAGCGCCAACGTAATGCCGATGTCCTCGCCCTTGCCGAGCAGGTTGTCCTTATCGAAGAGCCGGAACGCGAGGCCGACCAGAGTCGCCTTCGGGCCGAGCGTAATGTAGCGTTTATCCCAGGAAAGACGGATCCCAAGCGTCTCCTCGCCCTTATGCGTGCCGCGCGCGACATATCCCACGTCGCGCATTGTGGCGGCGTCCGAGCCGGAGGTCGGGCCGGTGAGCGAAAAGCACGGCACTTCCTCGCCTCTCGCGAGACGCGGCAGGTAATAATGCTTCTGTTCGTCGGTGCCGTATTTCTCGATAAGTTCGCCGGGGCCGAGCGAGTTCGGCACCATGACGATGGTGACGACATCGGGCGAGCGCGAAGCGATTTTGCCGAGGATGAGCGACTGCGCCTGGGGCGAGAAGCCAAGGCCGCCATGATCCTTCGAGATCAGCATGCCGAGGAAGCCGTTCCGCTTCACGAAATCCCAGATCTCGTCCGGCACGTCATGCTGGTTGTGGCGCACCTGCCAGTCGTCGATCATGTGGCAGAGGTTTTCGGTCGGACCGTCGAGGAAGGCGCGCTCCTCGGCCGTAAGCTCGATCGGGGGAATGGACTTCAGCTTGTCCCAATCGGGTGTCCCGGAGAACAGCTCTGCATCGAACCCGACGGTTCCGGCCTCGAGCGCTTGCGCCTCAGTGTCGGAAACACGTGGAAGAATTTTGCGGATCTGAGCGAAGACCGGAGCGATGATCAGACTGCGTCGCACACTCGGGATCGAAAGCGCGGCGAGCGCAAGAAACGGCAGCCATGCAATCCAGGAGACAATGCCAATATGGCCACCGGTTGCGAGAAGCGTCCAGATCCCAACCGCAGCGGCCCACCCCCAAAGCGGAGCGCGCGCCATACCCAGCGCCAAAAAGGCGACCAAGGCCACCACCAGCAGAACGACGGGTGCCATTTCCGTGCCTCCCATAAGGGCTGCCGCAAGGCGATAGTCTTCAGCCGCGCCCGGTTATCATCGGTTGACGTATACGTCAACGTGGGTAGCCCGAACCTGGATTTCCAGAACCCGGACTACGGGGCGCATAATGAAGGCACTTAATCACGTTTGTGCGGCAGTACCTAGTCTTGCAGATACATAGGCCAACCCTCAGGCCCGAGCCGATGCTGCGCGATAAAGTTTAAGGATTGCGGAAGTTGGGAAGCGGCGTTTCGCCGAAAAGATCCTCGCAAATGCTCTGATACCAGTCGGCGCTCTCCTGGTAGACCTGACGGCGCAGATCGGAGCTGTCATCGGGCTTGGAAATGAACGGATCCTTGACCTCGAGATAAGCCTTTCCGTCTTTGCTTGCAGGCACATAGTCGCCGCCGATCTTGGCGCTGTTATCGGGCGCGACCATCGACCAGCACGTGTTCCGGTAATGGCCGGAGCTGCGCGGTTTGCCGTGAAGATCGGCCACGATGTCGGCCGCAACCACCTCAGCCTGGCTGACGGCCGAATAGGCCGACTTCGGCATGTCATGCGCAATGGCGGCGTCACCAAGGACATAGACATCCTTTGCCCGGGTGGACGTGAAATTCACGGGATCGACCGGGCACCAATCCCCTTCCGTCAGACCGGCACTCGCGGCAATGGCGCCAGCCCTCTGCGCTGGAATGATGTTGGCGAGAGCGGCGCGTTCCGTCCGTCCGGTTTTGGTTGTCACGACACCCGTTTTCGCATCGACCTTGACGACGGAGAAGTCGTCGATCTCGTTCGAGAGATTGATCTCGACGATGTCCTTGTAATATTCGTCGAACGCTTCCTCGAAGACGGCCTGCTTCGAATACGTTTTCTTAGCGTCAAAGAGGACCAACCGGGCTTTCGGCTTCTTTGTTTTCAGAAAATGCGCGATCATGCAGGCGCGCTCGTACGGGCCGGGCGGACAGCGATAGGGGTTCTGCGGCACGGCCATGACGACGAGGCCTCCGTCGGGAAGCGCGAGCAGCTTTTCCTTCAGCAACCACGTCTGCTCCCCGCCCTGCCAGGCGTGCGGCATCACCTTCGCGGCTTCCGGCGAGTACCCTTCGATCGTCTCATATTTGAAATCGATGCCCGGCGCGACGACGAGACGGTCGTAGGGCAGCGGCGCTCCCTTGGCGAGGATCACCATCTTTGCCAACGTGTCGATGCGCGTCGCTGTATCGGTAACGACCGTCACGCCGCGCTTCTTCACACCCTCATAGTCGTGCGTGATCGACTTGAAGGTGCGGAACCCGCCAAGGTAGAGATTCGAGTAGAAACAGGTCGTGTAGCGCTCTTTCGGCTCGACGAGCACGATATTGAGGCTGGAGTCGGCTGACTTGAGGCGGTTCGCAACCGCCGCTCCGCCGGGACCGCCCCCAATGATGACGACCTTCGCCGGCCCTGCCGCGAGAGCGGGCCTCGGCACTTCCGATAGGCCGAGAAGGGTCGCGCCTGCCGCCAGCCGATTGAAATCGCGGCGCGTGATCTCGGTCATTTCCTGCCCCAGACTTCTGCCCTGATATTGGCGCCCGTCCGCGCCGGATTTTAGACGACCCCTCCCTTGGACATTTGCCACGGGCCGGAGGTCGTGTCAGGAAAATAAATAGTAAGGTGGCTGAATGTCGGCGCCGCCTGCTCCTATATGATTTGGGCTTTTATCTCAGAGGCCGCATTCGTGCCCGACCGGATAGCGATTTCCATCCTGAGCCGCCGGACATTCGTCGCGTCGGGCGTGGCGGCGTTCACCATGACACCCTTGATCGCGCGGGCTGACGGCAGTCCGAAGGCGACGTCCGAGCCGAGCCAGGAATTCAAGGACGTTTTTGCGAAGCTTGTCGGGGCCGCGACGCCAGTAGACGGCAGGATCGCCGTCGATCTCCCCGAGACCGCCGACAACGGCAATTTCGTTCCCATCACGATTGCCGTCGATAGCCCGATGACAGAAGCCGATCACGTCACGGCCATTCATCTCCTCTCGACCGCCAATCCGCATGCTCACGTCGCGACGTTCCATCTATCGCCGGTGAACGCAATCGCGCGCGTGCAGAGCCGTATGCGCCTTGCAAAGACGCAGGACGTCATCGTCCTCGCTACACTTTCGGGCGGCGACATGCTGATCTCGACGACGCGCGTCCAAGTCGCCATCGGCGGCTGCGGGATCTAGGGAGCGCACCATGGGTCGAAATCCGCGTATCAAACTGCCGGACACGATAAAGGCGGGCGAAGTCATCGAGGTGAAGACGGTCATCACGCACGTGATGGAAACCGGCAACCGCCACGATAAAAACGGTCAGCGGATTCCGCGCGATATCATCAACACGTTCATTGCGAAGTTCGAAGGCCACGAGGTTTTTCGCGCCGAGTTCGGACCGGGAATTTCCGCAAACCCTTATCTCGCTTTCGAAATGCGCGTTCCAGGCCCCGGGACAATGGAGATCACCTGGATCGACGATCACGGCGCGTCCATCACCGCAACAGCGCCGGTCAACGTAGCATGACGGTTCCTCCTTTCCGTCATGCCGACGAAGGTCGGCACCCGGACAGGCCGCCTCATCTCACATATTTGAGCCTTGACTAGATCCCGGCCTCCGCTGGGACGACGTTGGTCACAATGGATCTCGTTCATTTTTTTCGAGCGTTTGTCGGAAATTTCCAGACGCTGCCCGTCCTCGGGTAGACCGAGGACGAAAATCGGCCTTCACTAGGCGGCAAAGATCGGATCGCCCGGCATCAAGATCGGGATCAGGAGGCGACATGACAAGCGTTCGATTGCTCGTGGGCACGCGCAAGGGTGCATTTGTTCTCACATCCGATGGCGCGCGTAAAAACTGGAAAG
This sequence comes from Hyphomicrobium sp., assembly GCA_030148425.1. Taxonomy (GTDB): domain Bacteria; phylum Pseudomonadota; class Alphaproteobacteria; order Rhizobiales; family Hyphomicrobiaceae; genus Hyphomicrobium_B. Next base: position 40,546 of record JASBTM010000008.1, read on the forward strand.
TCAGCGGACCACATTTCGCGGGCTGGGAAATCTACCATCTCAAAGGTTCGCCCGCCGATCCGAACCGGATTTACGCCTCGCAATCGAGCAACTGGTTCGGTCAACAAATTCAAAAATCGAACGATGGCGGCGAGACATGGGAGGCCGTCGATAACACGTTCGCTTACGACGGCGTTCCCGGCACGCATCAGTGGTACGACGGCACACCGCACCCGTGGGAATTCAAACGCGTCTGGCACATCGAGCCATCGCTTACCGATCCCGACATGCTTTATGCGGGCGTCGAGGACGCGGCTCTGTTCCAGTCGAAGGACGCTGGGAAAACGTGGGCGGAATTATCCGGTTTGCGCGGCCACGGCTCGGGCCCGCATTGGCAGCCGGGCGCTGGCGGAATGTGCCTCCATACCATTCTGCTCGATCCGAAAAATCCCAAACGCATGTTCATCGCGATTTCGGCTGCAGGCGCGTTTCGCACCGACGACGGCGGCGCAACGTGGCGCCCGATCAATCGTGGACTCAAGTCCGAATTCATGCCCGATCCGACCGCCGAAGTAGGACACTGCGTGCATCGCCTCGCCCTGCATCCGTCGCAGCCGGACGTTCTCTACATGCAAAAACACTGGGATGTGATGCGCTCGAACGATGCCGGCGATTCCTGGCATGAAGTAAGCGGCAACCTGCCGACGGACTTCGGCTTCGTCATCGACGTGCACGCCCATGAGCCGGAAACGATCTACGTCGTTCCCATCAAGAGCGATGCCGAGCACTTTCCTCTCGACGGGCAGCTCCGCGTCTGGCGCAGCCGCACGGGCGGAAACGACTGGGAGCCGCTGACGGATGGCCTCCCCCAATCGAATTGCTACGTAAACGTGCTGCGCGATGCGATGTGTGTCGATACCCTGGACAAATGCGGCGTCTATTTCGGCACGACGGGCGGCCAGGTCTACGGCTCGGCCGACGCTGGCGATACGTGGGCCGCCCTCGTCCACGATCTACCGCCGGTGCTTTCGGTCGAGGTGCAAACACTCGCATGATCCGCGTCGTCCTGCCCTCGCATCTCAGAAAGCACGCCAACATCAACGGCGAAGTTGCGGTCGAGATCGAGGGCCCTGCGACGCAGCAATCGCTGCTCGATGCGCTGGAACGAATTTACCCCGTCTTGCGCGGAACGATCCGCGATCAGAGCACGCAAAAGCGGCGGCCGTTCCTGCGCTTCTTCGCATGCCAGCGCGATCTTTCGCATGACGCGCCCGATGCACTTCTGCCGGATGACGTTATCCGCGGCGCGCAGCCGTTTCTGATCGTCGGTGCAATTGCGGGCGGGTAGAGGTTTTTGTTGCGCCCAGACCTCGACATATTCGCCCGGCATGGCGAGACTACGTGGGGATTCGCCAGGACATTCGCATGCGCAAAGCAGGACGCACCGTTTTTATCATCATCGTCGCAACCGTGATCTTCTTCGGTCAGCGCTGGTATACTTACGTGACGAACAAGACGAGCCCGTACGATGAGGTCGGCATCGACATCAACAGCCGCCTGCCCGCGCCGATCCGCAAATGGGGCTGCGATAAGCTGCACGCGAATTTCCCGAATGCCCTTCCGCCCTACGGCTGCGCGGTCGGCGACGGAAAGAGTTGGATGTAGTCGTCGCGATAGCGGAGGGAAATTGATGAACGCCGACGCGACGGCGCTTCGGCGCATTTCACTAGCCCCCTCCCTTGGATAAACATATTCTCTCATTCGAAACGCCCGGTGCGCTTATCAAGCGTTTGCGGTCCGTCATGCATCCGAGGTCTCGCAAACATGGCTCCCCCGCGCCCTTCCAAGACGAAGATCGGCAACCATAAGCTTCACCCCGAAACATTGATGCTCGGCTACGGGTACGATCCACTTCTCTCCGAAGGCGCGGTCAAGCCTCCGGTTTTTCTGACATCGACCTTCGTCTTCAAATCGGCCGAGGAAGGCCGCGACTTTTTCGACTATGTCTCTGGACGACGGCAACCGCCGAAAGGCACATCGGCCGGCCTTGTCTATTCGCGCTTCAATCATCCCAACAGCCAGATCGTTGAAGAACGCCTTGCCGTCTACGAGGAAGCCGAGGCCTGTATCCTCTTCTCATCCGGCATGTCGGCCATCGCGACCACGATTTTTGCTTACGCTCGCCCCGGAGACGTGGTCGTCCATTCGCAGCCGCTTTACGGGGGTACCGAGACGCTGCTGTCGCGCACGCTCGAGCCGATGGGCATACACGCGATGGGGTTCCCCAACGGCGTCGACGGGCGCAGTATCCGGGCAACTGTCGCGAACGCGGAAGCCAAGGGGCGCATCGCGCTGTTTCTGATTGAAACCCCATCAAACCCGCTAAACACTCTCGTCGACATAGCACTTCTGAGGCGCATTGCGGACGAGACATCGGCACGGCAAGGGTCCAAAGCTCTGCTTGCGTGCGACAATACCCTGCTCGGACCGCTGTTCCAGCGCCCATTAGCCTTGGGCGCCGATCTCTCGATCTATTCGCTCACGAAATATGTCGGCGGCCATTCAGACCTTATCGCAGGAGCCGTACTCGGCAGCGCCGCACTGACGCGCCCCGTCAAACTTCTGCGTGGCGCCATCGGAACCCAGCTCGACGCGCATTCCTGCTGGATGCTCGGACGCTCGCTCGAAACGCTCGAACTCAGAATGCAGCGAGCCAATAAGAACGCCGCTGCCGTCGCCAAATTCCTTCGCGACCAAAAAGCCGTTGCGAAGGTTCACTATCTGCCGTTCCTCGAACCGAAAACGCCGCAACGTCGCGTCTACAATGCCCAGTGTAAGGCGGCGGGTTCGACGTTTTCCTTCGACATCACGGGCGGCGAACGGCAGGCATTTCAGGTTCTCAATCGTCTCGAAATCTTCAAACTGGCGGTGAGTCTCGGCGGCACCGAATCTCTCGCTTGCCATCCCGCTTCGACGACGCACTCCGGTGTACCCGCCGAAGTCCGCGCGGCCATTGGCGTCTCGGATGCGACGATCCGCATTTCGATCGGCATCGAACATCCTGACGATCTCATCGCGGATCTCGCGCAGGCATTATCGGCAATCTCGAAATAGGAATGTCTCAGCCGGCGGCTGCGTTGTCTTTCAGAAGCTTAAAATTGATTGAATCGAGCAACGCTTCGAAGCTCGCGTCAATGATGTTGGGCGAGACGCCGACAGTAGTCCAGCGCTCCCCCGATTCAGTATCGTGGCTCTCGACGAGAACGCGCGTTACGGAGGCCGTGCCGCCGTCGCGCGTCTGCGTCAGAATACGCACTTTGTAATCAACGAGCTCGACGTTCTCGATATGCTTCTGATAGCGGCCGAGGTCGCTGCGCAACGCATTGTCGAGAGCGTTGACCGGACCGTTCCCCTCGCCGACCGAAACCAATGCGGCCGCCTCGCCCGCGATCGAAACCGTTACAACAGCCTGCGAAACGGTGCCGTTGCCGCCGTGAGCTTTCGAGCGTTCTTCCTTGCGCTCCACCGTCACGCGGAAATTATCGACCGAGAAATAACGAGGTACGCTCGCGAGCGCGCGGCGCGCGAGAAGCTCGAACGAGGCCTCCGCCGCCTCGTAGGAATAGCCCTGATCCTCGCGTGCCTTCACTTCATCGAGAAGAGCTTGAACGCGCGCGTCATCCCTGTCTGATGGCAGACCGAGGCGTTCAAGCGCCGACGTCAACGACGATCGCCCGCCCTGCTTCGACACGAGAATACGCCGCTCATTGCCGATGCTTTCCGGCGGAACGTGCTCGTAAGTTTCGGGGGCTTTCAAAAGCGCGGAAGCATGAATTCCCGCCTTCGTCGCGAAAGCGCTCTCGCCGACGTAAGGCGCGTGACGGTTCGGCGCTTCGTTCAAAACTTCGTCGAGAACGCGGCTCGCGTGCGTCAGCATCCTGAGCTTCTCGGGCGTGACGGCCGTCTCGAAGTGATCGGCAAACTCGCTTTTCAACAACAGCGTCGGGATGATCGACGTCAAGTTGGCGTTGCCGCAGCGTTCGCCGAGGCCGTTCAGCGTCCCTTGAATCTGGCGGCATCCGGCGCGCACAGCCATCAGCGTGTTGGCGACGGCGTTTTCCGTATCGTTGTGCGTGTGGATGCCGAGGTGCGAGCCCGGCACCTGCTTCGCGACGTCGGCGACGATACGCTCGACTTCGTGAGGAAGCGTGCCGCCATTGGTATCGCACAGCACGACCCAGCGCGCGCCCGCATCGTAAGCCGTCTTAGCGACAGCGAGCGCGTAATCGCGGTTTGACTTGTAGCCATCGAAGAAGTGCTCGCAGTCGATCATCACCTCGCGCTGCGTCTCGACGACGGCGCGGACGGACTGATCGACGGCTTCGAGATTTTCGTCGTTTGAAATGCCGAGCGCGACGCGAACTTGATAATCCGAGGACTTGGCAACGAGGCAAATACTGTCCGCCGCCGACTGCAGCACGGCCTGAAAGCCCGGATCATTCGACACCGAGCGCCCGGCCCGCTTCGTCATGCCGAACGCGGTGAAGCGCGCCGACCGGAAATTGGGCCGCGAAGAAAACAACTCCGTGTCCGTCGAATTGGCGCCCGGATATCCGCCTTCGATGTAATCGATGCCCAAGTCATCCAGTACGCGCATGAGGCGGCGCTTGTCTTCGAGCGAAAAGTCGACGCCCGTCGTCTGCGCGCCGTCGCGCAGCGTCGTATCGAAGAGATAAAGGCGTTCCTTGCTCATGACGGCTTCGAAGGTTGTTTCGCTGGGCTTTCGATGAGCCGCTTTATCATGGTCGTGTTGGAAAGCCACTGATCGTCGAGCGGGACAGAATTGCGCTGCGCAGCGATATAGCCGCGGCGCTCGAAAAAGGGCACCGCTGTATCGCTGGCATCAACCGTGATGGCCTCAGCGCCGCGCGCCGCCGCAATCTTCTCGAGCGCGTCGGCGAGCGCCGCGCCCACTCCTTCACCCGCGTAATCCGGATGCACGTAAAGCATGTCGATGATTTTATTGTCCTTAAGGGACCCAAACCCGAGGTATTCGCCGTCGAGCTGAACGATCAGAGTAAGCGCCCCGGCAAGCCGCGCGCGGAACTCCGCCGCGTCTTCGGCACTGGCGGCCCAGGCAATTCTTTGGTCTTCATCGTAGTCGTCGGCCGTCAATTCATCGATGGACTGAGCGAAAAGATCGCGAAGCGCCATCGTGTCGGCCGGAAGGAAAGGACGGAGCGGATATTCGTCGGACATCGGTTTGAAAGGCTTGACTAAAATTGCACTCAAAGGCGGCCGGAGCAGCCTCGGCTGTTGCATGAACGATAAGGGATCCTTCGGTGGCCTAGCCTCATGCGCCAGGCGTTGCAACCCCCCAGTTCGTCAGGATATGGCAAAGCGATCGGATTTCGACACGTGCGTCAAAAGCACTTTTGTATCTGGGTTGTTATTCCTTTGACGTCACTTTGCGTCAGCCTAAAGTTGCAGCCAGAAGATGCGATCCTTCGACCAGACCGGGCATGGTGCTGAACTACGATACGGCGAAAGCCATAGTTGAAGAGGCACATCGCGCCTGGAGCGCGGGCGATATCGATGCGGTTCTTCGCACCTATGCGCACGATATCTGGTTCCAGCGCAACGCCGCGGACTCGTCATCCGCGCCCCTGGTCATCCAAGGGCGGCCCGCGATGGAGACCTTTTTAAAATCTGTCGCATCCAAGGCCCCTGGCATGGCCACCATAGAAAGTTTCCAGTTTCACTCAGGAATTGGACGATCGCGCGTCTCGTATTTCCTGCAAGATCGCGAAACCGGACAAAGCTTGTCCGGCACATACCGACAGATCGTGATGTTTCGCGGCATGCTTATTTCGCGGCTCGAGCAATTTCACGACGCCGCGCGGTTGGCGGCATTCTTTCGATTGATCGAGGCTAAATCGGTTCATGTGAACAGCCGATAGCCGTCGCGCCGCAAGCGAACTCGCGGCACACCTCCGCAGGAACTCATTCCTACTGGACGAGCTTCACGTCCGCATGAAACTGGTTGCCTGTCGGCGTTTCCTTCACGTAGCCCGAGCGGATGGCGAAATCACCGAAATGCTCACCTTCGTTCCGTGTCTTCGCGTAGTTGATAAAGATCGGCTCTAAGAGCGATACGATGCGTTGCTTGTCGACGTCCTGCGCGTAGAGCTTCGACAACCGCGAGCCGTTGAACGCCGCCCCGAGGTAAAGGTTGTAAAGACCTGGATTACGGCCAACGAGACCGATCTCCGCGAGGTAGGGACGCGCGCAGCCGTTCGGGCAGCCCGTCATGCGGATGACGATATCGTCGTCTTTCAGGCCGGCCTTATCGAGACTTTCTTCCAGTGCCGTCACGAGATCGGGCAAGAAGCGCTCGCTTTCGGCCAGCGCCAGTCCGCACGTCGGCAGCGCGACGCACGCCATCGCGTTCCGTCGCAATCCGGACGAAACATCCAGCGCGATGCCATGCTTTTCGAAGATGCTCTCGATCTTCGCCTTCGATTTTCCCGGCACGTTGGCGAGAATGACGTTCTGGTTCGCCGTGCAGACAAAATCACAGATGCCGAGATCCGCGATCTCCCGCAGCGCCGTCCTGAGCGCGAAGCCCGGACGATCCTTGATGCGCCCGTTCTCGACGAACAGCGTGAGATGCCAGGGCTTGTCGGCGCTCTTCTTGCCGTCGAGCGTTTGGCGCCAGCCGATCTTGTCGCCAGTGCTCGTGAACTTGAATGGCTTCGGCTTTCCGAATTTAAACCCGGCGCGCTTCTCGACTTCCGCGCGGAAATTGTCGAGGCCGCGGTCTTCGATTGTGTATTTCAGGCGAGCGCGGGCGCGATTTTCGCGATTGCCCCAGTCGCGCTGCACAGTCACGACGTTTTCAGCGACCGCTATCGCCTGCTCCGGCGTGCAGAAGCCGAGAAGATCGGCCGCGCGCGGGAAGGTGTTGAGGTCGCCATGCGTCATACCCATGCCGCCGCCGATGGTAACGTTCCAGCCGACAAGCTCACCCTTCTCGACGATGGCGATATAGCCGAGATCGTGGGCGTAGATATCGACGTCATTGTCGGGCGGCACCGCAACCACGACCTTGAATTTGCGCGGCAGATAATGGACGCCGTAGATAGGCTCAACATCTTGCTTCGCCGGTCCAGACCTGTCCTCGACCTTTTCACCGTCGAGCCAAATTTCGTGATAGGCGCCGGTCTTCGGCAGCAAATGCTCGCTGATCGCCTTGCCGAGGTCATAGGCTTGGCGATGCGCTTTAGAGAGATCGGGATTGGCAGCCGTCATGACGTTGCGATTGACGTCGCCGCATGCCGCAAGCGTATCGAGGCAAATGTCGTGGAAGGACTGCATCGTGCGCTTGAGGTTCGACTTGATGACGCCGTGAAACTGAAATGTCTCGCGCGTCGTCAGCCGCATGGACCCGTTGGCGTAAGTGCTCGCGATGTTGTCCAGCCCGATCCACTGCTTCGCACCGAGAAAGCCTCCCGGAATGCGCAAGCGGATCATGAAGGCGTAGGCCTTCTCGAGCTTCTTCTTCGAGCGTTCGCCACGAACGTCGCGGTCGTCCTGAATATAGGAGCCGTGAAACTTGATGAGCTGCTGATCGTCTTCGGCGATCGCGCCGGTTTCAACCTTCCGCAGTCCTTCAGCCAGCGTTCCGCGCAGCTGATGGCTCTGCTCCTTGATGAACTCGTTCTTCGAGCGTTTGTCGGTCATTTCTGTCGTTCCCCGGCATTCCCTCACTCCTCCGCAGCGTTGCGACGAGGAAGGGGAATTTGAATCCTAATATACGTCGCGCTGGTAGCGGCCTGCCTTCGTCAGCTCTTTGAGCTTGGCGCGGCCAGCCTCTTCGTCGCCTTTCAGCGGCTCGGCGAGGATCTTGACGAGCGTCTGATCGACGTCCTTCGCCATGCCCTTCTCATCACCGCAGACGTAGATGTGCGCGCCCTCTTCGAGCCAAGCGCGAAGATCGTTGCGCTGTTCCCAGAGACGATGCTGCACGTAGATCTTCTCCGGCTGGTCGCGCGAGAACGCAACGTCGATGCGCGTCAGATCTCCGGAAGACAGGTAATCCTGCCATTCGAGCTGATACAGGAAGTCGTTGGTAAAGTTCCGCTCGCCGAAGAACAGCCAACTCTTGCCCTTGGCACCGTTAGCCACGCGTTCCTCAACAAAAGCGCGATAGGGGGCGACGCCGGTACCTGCGCCAATCATGATGATCGGCGTGTGGCCGTCCGGCGGCAGACGATAATGGCGGTTCGGCTTCACATAGAGCCGCGCGGTCTGGCCGACCTTGCGCCGTTCGCCGAGGAACGTCGAAGAGACGCCCTTCCGGACGCGACCATGCGATTCCCAGCGTACCGCACCGACCAAAAGATGCGCTTCACCCGGATGCGCCTTGAGGCTCGAAGCGACCGAGTAAAGCCGTCCCGGCAAAGGACGAAGCACGCTCGTCAGCTGTTCCGCAGTAAGCTTTTCCGGATAGGCTTCGAAGAAGTCGATCAGCTGCCGGTCGGAAGCGAACTTCGGATAGGATTCACCTTCGAGGAGCGCCTTCGCATCATCGCGCCCCGTTAGCTTCGCGTAATTCTCGACGAACGACCGCGAGAGCGTCGTAACGTCGTAAGACTTCTGCAGTTTCAAAAGCAGCGCCGCGTCCGAACCGAGGCCGACCGTCCGCAGCAAGTCATCGACGAGTGCGGGATCGTTCTCCGGGTATATGCCAATCGCATCACCCGGCTGATACGCGAACGCCGGGTCATCGAACGCAAACTCGGCGTGCCAGGTCTCGCGCGTCGAGCCCGTTCCGTTCAAATTCACGAGCGCGGAAATCTCAGCTTCGAGCGGATGCTCTGCGGTGTACTTGGGTTCATCGTCATCGGTTGGCGCAGAGGTCGCGCCAAAATCGACGTGTACGACCGTTCCACCCGCCGCTTGCTCATCCTTCGGAGCAAGCTTGCCGAGCGCGTTTTCGGTCCAGTCCGCAGCTTGTTTCGCATAGTCGAGATCGAGATCGACGCGATCGAACGCGCGAACGCCACCGAGTTCTTCGAGGCGCGCATCGATGGCCCGGCCCACGGCGCAGAATTGCGTGTAGGCCGTATCGCCCAGCGCCAGAACCGCAAAGCGCACACCGTCGATGCGGGGGGCGGCATCGCTCATCAGGGCCTGATAGAAGTCGACCGCGCGGGCGGGCGGATCGCCCTCACCCCAAGTTGCAGCAAAAACCACGACATTCTTCGCCTTGGCCAGGAGCGCCATGTCGGCGTCGGCCATATCGAAAACCTTGGCGTCGAGTCCGTGCTTCTGCGCGGCTTTCTTAGCCTTGTTGGCCAGAGCCTCGGAATTCCCGCTTTCACTGCCGTAAAGGATGGTCAGCGGCACACGCGGTCGCGCCGCCGGAAGGGCTTGCGCCAGCCCGCCGCCCTGGGCCGCCTCGAAGCCCGCGAAGAAGCCGGCGAGCCAAGAGCGTTGCTGCGGCGTTGTCCGAGCAACCACTTTGTTCAGCATTTCAATCTCTTCCGGCAGGAAAGGCGCATTGCGCGGAAGCAGCGGGGTCGCGGTCACAAATAGTCTCCTCGTCCGGCTCTCAATCCGGATTTTTCAAGCCGCCGGCCTAGCGCGCCTGAGATCCCGGGAAAAGCCCAAAACTCTGCGGCGAGCGCTTGGCGCTCGATCCTTAATGCCCATTTCCTAATAACCCACCGAACGCCACCAGCAAGCAGGACCTCCGGCGATGCGCGCGGGCGGCATTCATACGCGTTATTGGAACAATTTTCTACACACCTGCGGCATTCCACCCCAAATATAAGAATAATATTCTAATATGCCAGACATGGAACAGCCTGCCCCTTCGTCACCGGGCATCGCCGACTAGGACCTTCGGCTGACCTGGTCCCCCACCGCGCCCGATCGGTCACCCTCTCGCAAATGCGCTGTTAGCGCTCTGGATCAGAGCCACACGCAGACGTGAAGGACGTTGATTTGAAAAGAAGTCTCCAAACGTGGTTCTTAGCTCTCAACAGCGGCATCGAGCCTTGACTTTGAGAGGCCGATCCGCAGATTGGGCCGGCACAACATAAGTGCCTGCACCGATTGAGTGGGCCCTCGGCGGGGTCTGCTGGGTAGGGAAAGCAGTTTACCGCTTGGAGGAAACACCATGAAGACCTGGACGAAGCCAGAAGTTCGCGAGCAGGAAGTCGGCCTCGAAGTTACGAGCTACCTTCCGGCCGAGATCGACCTCATCTAAATCGGATGATGTCATCGATCTCGCAAATTTTGTGAGATAGCGGCGCGGCGGTCGATCGGAATGGTCGGCCGCCGCAGCTGTATGCTCTCTAGAAAATGAGAGCGCTGCCGGGTTTGGCGACCGTCGGCGTAACCGACATTCAGCATCAATGATCATAAAAGTGCTTGGATCCGCCGCTGGGGGCGGGTTTCCGCAATGGAATTGCAACGGCCATCACTCATCGCGGGTGAGAGCCGGAGAGGCGGGATATAAGGCAAGGCTGCAATCGTCGCTCGCCGTCAGCGCTGACGGCGTGAGTTGGGTGCTGCTCAATGCCTCCCCCGACATTCGCCAGCAAATCAACGAGACGCTGGAACTGCAGCCTTCGCGCTCCGGGCCGCTGCGCGCCTCGCCGATCAAGGCGGTCGTCGTCACCAATGCCGACGTGGATCACATCACGGGGCTCTTGAGCCTGCGGGAGGGCCAACCCTTCACGATTTACGGCTCAGACCGTGTTTTGGCGACGCTCGACGCCAATTCGATCTTCAACGTGCTGGCTGCCGACAAGGTGAAGCGCGTCACCTTCGAACTGGACAAGCCTACCCGGCTCGAAGGCGCCGGATTGGACCTCGGGCTGGTCGTCGAGGCCTTTGCTGTTCCCGGCAAAGTCGCGCTGTTTCTCGAGAAAGGCGACGCCGGAAACAACTTCGGCAGCCGCGACGGCGACACTATCGGCCTCAAGATCACCGATGCGAAGACAGGCAAAGCCTTCTTCTACATCCCGGGCGTCGCCGAGATCGATCCGCCGCTTGCGGACAAAATTCGCGACGCCGACTTGATCTTTTTGGACGGCACGCTGTTTACCGATGACGAGATGCTGACTCAGGGCCTGCTCAACAAAACCGGCAAGCGCATGGGCCATATTTCTGTTTCGGGACCTGACGGCTCCATCGCGGTTTTGAGCAAACTCAACGTAAAGCGCCGGATTTACGTCCACATCAACAATTCGAACCCAATCCTGGACGAAAACTCAGAAGCCCGTAAAGTCGTCGAAGCATCCGGTTGGGAAGTCGGCTTCGATGGCATGGAGGTCCGCCTATGAACCCGGTCAGTCTCGAAAAGAAAACCGCAGAACGTCGCGGCAACGAGCCGCCGATGTCGACATCCGAATTCGAAGCAGCCATTCGTGCCGTCGGTCCAGAGCGCTACCACGATCTGCACCCGTTCCATCACATGCTGCACGGGGGCAAGCTCGATAAGGGTCAGGTCCAAGCGTGGGCGTTGAACCGCTATTGCTACCAGTCCGCCGTTCCGCGCAAAGACGCGGCACTCATCAGCCGCGCGTACGATCGCGAATTGCGCCGGGAATGGACACATCGCATCCTCGACCACGATGGCCTGCCGCCGGACGAGCCGGGCGGCATCGAGCGGTGGCTTGTTTTGACGGACGGTCTCGGCCTCGACCGCGACTATGTGATTTCGCGGCGCGGCGCCCTCCCCGCCACGGTCTTCGCGGTGGAGGCCTACGTGACATTCGTCCGCGAGCAACCGCTGACGATCGCCGTCGCCTCGTCGCTGACGGAGCTATTCGCGCCGAAGATCCACAAGGAGCGGATTTCCGGCATGCTCGAAAGCTATGATTTCATCGACGACAAGGTCATGGCGTACTTCAAACGCCGCCTGACGCAAGCCCCGCGCGACGCCGATTTCGCTCTGCAATATGTCTTGAAGAATGCCAAGACGCGCGACGAGCAGGAAGCCTGCGTCGAAGCCGTCCGCTTCAAATGCAATGTGCTTTGGGTTCAGCTCGACGCGCTTTATCACGCCTATGTCGACGGGCACGTGCCGCCCGGCGCTTTCCGTCCAGAGGCTTAACCGAATGAGCACTGCTCGCACACGTGTGATCATCGTGCCGGCTTCCAAACCGGCACTTCCGCCCCACATTAAGCTCAGACACGATCCGGGACGCGGCCGCTGGCATGTGCTGGCGCCGGAGCGTGTATTCGAGCCTGATCCGATCGCCATCGAAATCCTGAAACGTTGTGACGGCGTGGCGTCGGTCGAACAGATCGCGACCGATCTGGCAAAGGACTACAACGCGCCGCTGCAGGAAATTCTCAACGACACAATATCGATGCTGCAGGAGCTTTCGGACAAGGGCGTGGTCAAGGCAGTTTGAGGAACGCGGGATAGAACGGAGCTGACGCCATGAACGAAATTGCGCCTATGGAGCAATTTTCCGAAAAGCCCGTAGTGGAAGCTTGCGCGAGAGCGCCGGTGGGGCTGCTCGCGGAGTTGACGCACCGTTGTCCTCTGCAATGTCCTTATTGCTCGAATCCGCTCGAACTCGATCGCGTCGGCAGCGAGCTGACGACCGAGCAGTGGCAAGACGTGATGCGTCAGGCCGCCGAGCTTGGAATTCTGCAGATCCATCTTTCGGGCGGTGAACCGACCGTCCGCAAGGATCTTGAGGACATCGTCGAAGTCGCGGCTAAGGCCGGTCTTTATACCAACCTCATAACCGCCGGCGTGACGCTGACGCGAGACCGGCTCGCCCACCTCAAGGATCTGGGCCTCGATCACGTCCAGCTTTCGATTCAGGATGTCGACGACGTCAACGCGGAGAAAATTTCCGCCTACAAGAATGGCCTCGCCAAGAAGCGCGAAGTTGGCAAGTGGGTGCGCGAACTTGAAATGCCGCTCACCGTCAACGCGCCGATCCACCGCCTCAACATCGAGAACCTGCCGAACATCATCGACTTCGCCGTCGAGTTGGGCGCGGGCCGCATCGAAGTCGCCAACATTCAGTATTACGCCTGGGCCCTGAAGAATCGCGCGGCCCTGATGCCGACACGCGCGCAAGTGCTGAAAAGCGCCGAGATCGTCGAAGCCGCTAAGGAACGCCTGAAGGGCGTCATGGTCTTCGACTTCGTCGTCCCCGATTATTACGCAAAAACTCCGAAGCCCTGCATGGGCGGCTGGGGACGCGGCGTGATGAACGTCACGCCGCAAGGCCGCGTCCTCCCCTGCCATGCAGCCGAGACCGTTCCGGGCTTAATCTTCGATAACGTTAAGGACCGGCGTCTGGCGGATATCTGGCTCAACGGCCAGGCATTCCAGATGTACCGCGGCACCAGTTGGATGAAGGAGCCTTGCCGCGGCTGTCCGCGCGCCGAGATCGATTTCGGCGGCTGCCGTTGCCAGGCCATGGCGTTCACGGGTGACCCGGCCAACACGGACCCGGCATGCAAGCTTTCCCCCTACCACGACGCATTCGTCGCCGCGGCAGAGCAGGAAAGCGGCGAGCAAACGCCGCCGCCGTTCGTCTATCGCCGGATGAGCCCCGTAAAGGCGCCAGCAGCTGAATAATTTGTAATAAAACGCTCGCTCCGCGTGCAGGTGTGCACCGCAAATTCTATCGACTAATCAAACAGTCGGTGCGGCATTCTGTTCTGCTTCGGTTCAGAAAATAAATGCCAATTTCCGGCGACTGAGCTATGAGTTGCAACGTTTCTAAAGTATCGCTCAGGCGAAACGGGAAGGAAAAATCCAGAATGCGCAAGTGGGTTCTGGCGATCGCGATGATCGCCGCTGCACCGGCAGCCGGCATGGCCGCCGATGCCGAGGCTGGCAAGACAGTCTTCAACAAGTGCAAAGCTTGCCACCAGGTCGACAAGAACGGCGTTGGTCCGCACCTCGGCAGCGTTGTTGGTCGCAAGGCTGGCTCGGTCGAAGGCTATAATTATTCCGACGCGCTGAAGAACTCGGGCATCACCTGGGATAACGCAGCTCTCGACAAGTGGCTGCAGGGTCCGAGCAAGGACGTTCCGGGCACGAAGATGATCTTCGCCGGCATCAAAGACGAAACCGACCGCGCCAACTTGATCGCATATCTCGACACGCTGAAGTAATTCGCACTCGTCGAAATGATCGAAAGAAAGCACCGCGAAGAAGGGGTTCTTCGCGGTGCTTTCGTTTTCAGGGCGCCATCGGCACCACATCCCGAACATCGAGCGCGCTAAGCATCATATCGATGCTCTTGCCGCCGAGCGTCAGATCGGGAGCTACGTCCCGCAACGGAATGAGCACGAACCCCCGCTCGGCAATCAGCGGATGCGGCACGACGAGATCCGGCTCGCGGATTTGCCGGTCGCCAATCGTAAGAATATCGACATCGATGACCCGTGGCCCCCAATGCCGGGTTCGTACGCGGCCCATGGCATTTTCCACGGCTTGGCAGTGTTTCAGCAATGCATGCGGCGAGAGTTTGGTCCGCACCGCGACACAGCCGTTCACGAACCAATCTTGATCGACGTCGCCCCACGGCGCGGTCCGGTAGAGCCGCGAGCGAGCGACGATCTCAACCTCGTCACCCGCGCTGAGCCTGCGAATCGCTTCATCGATATTTTCGATGCGATTTCCGATGTTGGTACCGAGCGCCAGGATGGCGTCGCACGCAGGCGGCATTCCGCCGACCCCCGCATCGCCATTGGAAGTATCGGTCATTTCGGCTCCGCACCGGTTCAGTCGTATTTGATATAAGCGAACCGCATGTCGCTCCCTGGCGTGCCCTCCAGGCCCTTGCCTTCCTTGCCCGGCTGCCAGTGCACGACCTCTTCGATCTTCTTGGCGAGTTCGAGATCCTTCGACGTGATCCCCTTGGCAGAGTGCGTCGTCAACCGCACCTCAACCCACGCGTAGGAGCAGGTGATATCGGGGTGGTGCCACGCAGCCTCGGCCAGATGGCCCACGGTGTTCACCACCATCAGGGTGCCCTTCCAGCTCGCCGTCTTGTAGGTGCGACGAATCCAGCCGTCCTCAAGCTTCCAGGCCGGGAGGTTGGCAGCGAGCCATGCTTTAACATCGGCATCTGCCATAGGTTTTTCGCGTTCTGCAGTCATCTTGCCCTAGACCTCCAATTGTCGGACAACTCGGTTCCGAAATCCTACCGCCGCCGCAGCCAGGAAAGCAAACGGCTGTCCGAGCGGTTTTTCACATGAAAGGATCGTTCTTAGTGAAGCCTTTTCCGGCGACTTCTGCCGCACTCCGCGTCACGGCCCCGGCACGGTTGCATCTAGGCTTCCTCGATCTGAACGGCGGCCTCGGACGGCGTTACGGCAGCATCGGTATCGCGATAGACCGCCCGAGTACACAACTGACCATCACCAGGGCAGCAAAGAACGTGGCTACCGGCGAAGAGAACCGCCGCGTTCTGAAGCTTCTGCACAAATTCACCAACGACGGAAAATCCGGCGCCTACGCCATAGATGTCGAGCACGCAATCCCGGCGCACGCGGGCCTAGGCTCGGGGACACAACTTGCGCTTGCCGTCGGAGCCGCAATCGAGCGGCTGCGAGGCGAAGAACTTTCGGCGTCCGATCTTGCCGCGTTGGGCGAGCGCGGGGCCCGATCGGGCATCGGCCTCGAAGCCTTCATCTCAGGCGGCTTCATCGTTGATGGCGGCAAGGGCGCGACCGACCGGCCGCCGCCCGTAACGCTGCGCGCTGACTTTCCGGAAGACTGGCGCATCATGCTGATCCTCGATCCAAGTTTCACCGGCGTGTCGGGCGAGGCCGAGACAACTGCGTTCGCGGATCTGCCGCCCTTCTCGGAAAACGCCGCCGCGCACATCTGCCGCCTCGTTCTCATGAAGCTGGTGCCGGGCCTCAAGGAGGAAGACATCGCCGCCTTCGGGTCGGCGATTACCGAGATTCAGGAGATCGTCGGCGCTCATTTCGCATCGAAACAAGGGGGCACGGGCTGGACCAGCAAATCAGTCGGCGCACTCGCTTCGCGCATGCGAGATATGGGAGCAACCGGCATCGGCCAAAGCTCCTGGGGGCCGACCGGATTCGCCTTCGTCGATAGCCCAAAAGCGGCAGAACGCCTCTATCATTCTTTATACGAAGACGCTAAACGCGACGGGCTCGAAATCCTTATCGCACATGGCCGCAACACAGGCGCCAGCATCGAAACGCTGCACACTTCATAACGAATGGAGCATTTGAACAAATGAGCGACGCTACCCCTATCCTCCACATGCTCGCGCCGCAGAAGCACATGAGCCCATTCGACGTGAACATGGCCGCTGATGCCGGCTATAAGGTGATCGTTCCTTACATCAACGTCGAGCTTGCGGAAGTCACCGGCCTCATCCAGGACGCCATCTTCTCGCGTCCGCCGAACTACGGCGTTCGTACTGGCTTCTTCATGGGCGGCAAGGACGCCATTCTTGCGCTCGACATGCTCGAAGCCGCCAAGAAGGCGATGGTGCCGCCGTTCGAATGCTCTTGCTTCGCCGATCCCGCGGGTTCGTTCACAACGGCCGCCGCAATGGTTGCCTGCGTCGAGAAAGTGCTGAAGGAAAAGTTCGGCAAGACGTGGAAGGGCACGAAGGTCGCCGTGTTCGGCGCAACCGGCGTCGTCGGCTTTGCATCCTCGATCATTTCCGCTCTTGAAGGCGCGGACGTGAAGCTCGTCGCTCATCGCGGCATCGATCGCGTCATCAAGAACGCCAAGATTTCGAAAGAGCGTTTCGGCGTCGACCTCGAGCCGGTTCCCGGCGAGACCGATGAGCAGAAGAACGAAATCATCGCCAACGCCGAAGTCATCTTCGCAGCCGCAGCCGCTGGCGTGCGCGTCGTCTCGAAAGAGCAGATGAAGAGCGCCAAGAACCTGCTGGTGATGGCGGACGTCAATGCCGTCCCGCCGCCAGGCATCGAAGGCATGGAGCTGTTCATGAACGGCGAGAAGCTTCCGGATTCGGACGCGCTCGGCGTCGGCCCGCTCGCTATCGGCGATATCAAATACAAGTGTGAATCGGGCCTCTTCAAGCAGATGATCGCTTCCGACAAGCCGCTGTCGCTCGACTTCCGTCATGCCTACGAGCTGTCGAAGCAGCTCGTCGGTCTGGCCTAAGGACTTGAGCGGCGACGCCATCCTTATCGCTGCGTTCTCCGGGCGGAGCCTCGCGCAGTCCGCCCGGCGCGCAGGATATAGGCCGTTCGTCGTCGATGCTTTTGGCGATCTCGACACGCGTGCCGCCGCCGAGGATTTTCGCGTCCTCGACGGCGCGATGCAGGGTGGCTTCCGCACCAAGCCGCTGATCGGCGCGCTGAGTGAACTTTCTCAATCGGCGCAAACGTCGCCGCTCGGCCTCATGTTGGGCTCGGGCTTCGAGGATAAGCCCCGGCTCGTAGCTGCGCTTGCCTCACGCTTCCGGTTGCTCGGATCCGGTGCGAAGACGATCGCCGACTGCAAGAATCCGAAGACATTCTTCGCAGCCCTCGACAATCTCGGTATTTCTCATCCCGAAACGCGAAGCGATGCGCCTGACGATGCCGCGGGCTGGGTTTCAAAGCGCATCGGCGGCAGCGGCGGGCGCCACATCCGCGATTGTTCCGGCGCCGCTCGCGCAAAACCGCGCCGCTATTTCCAGAAACGACTGACGGGCGAGCGATATTCTATTGGTGCGCTGATCGATAGTGACGGCGTCCAATCGAGCTTCGCCGTCAGTAAGCAATGGATGGCGCCCTCGCGTGCGACCCCATATCGCTTCGGCGGCTGCGTATCGAAGCCTGCGATCGACATTGCGCTGCTCTCCGAGCTGACTGACAGTGCGCGCAGACTCGCATCCGCTCTGAGCCTGACCGGCATGGCCTCGTTCGACTTCATCGTCGACGGCAATCGGCCCTATTTGCTTGAAGTCAATCCGCGCCCCGGCGCGTCGCTCGACGTGCTCGACGATTCGAACGGCGAACGATTCAAGGCCCACGTTGCAGCCTGGACTGGCGCCGGAGACCAATCGCCCCTCACCGAAGCCGGTTCTGCCAAAGCGATGGCCATCCTCCATGCCGACCGCGGTCCGGTGCTCCTGGGGGAAATACCTTGGCCAGAATGGAGCGCCGATCGCGGCGTTCCCGGTACTCCGGTGCCTGAAGGCGCGCCCTTGGCATCGGCGTTTGCCGAAGCTCCAACCGCCGATGCGGCAGAAGCCCTCGCCCGTACACGCTTGGCGGAACTCGAAGACCTGATATACGGACACGCAAAAGCCTGACCTGACGGAGTTTGAAGATGGTAAAGCAGCCCAGCGTCTCGGCACGCGCCACCAAGATCGTTGAAGACATCGTCGCGAATGCCGATGCGCTCCGCATTGACGTTACGACGGGCAGCGAAGGCGAACGCCTGATCGACATGGGTGCTAACGTCGTTGGTGGCCTCGAAGCAGGTCGCCGTCTCGGCGAAGTCTGCATGGGTGGTCTTGGTCAGGTGGCCTTCACGCAGTCATCGGGACTTGCGAACTGGCCGCTCGGCGTCGTCGTCACCTCGAACGATCCTGTCATCGCGTGCCTTGGCAGCCAGTATGCTGGTTGGTCGATTTCGGATGAAGAGTCGGGCTTCTTCGCTCTCGGCTCGGGTCCGGCGCGCGCGATTTCTCGCGTCGAAGCCGATCTCTACAAAGACCTCGGATACGCCGACCGCTATCCGGAGACGACGCTCGTCATCGAAGGCGATAAGTCCCCCCCGGCGGCTGCCATCAAGAAGATCTCGGAGAACTGCGGAATCAATCCTTCGCGATTGACCATCATCTACGCGACGACCTGGAGCCTCGCGGGCATCGTGCAGATCGCGTCTCGCGTTCTCGAAGTCGCAATCCACAAGGCGCACGCGCTACACTTCCCGCTCGAGAACATCCTCGACGGCATGGGCACGACGCCGATCGCGCCGCCCGTCCCTGATTTCGTCAAGGCGATGGGCCGCACGAACGACGCGATCATCTATGGCGGCCGAATCCACCTGTTCGTAAAGGGTCCCGACAGCGACGCACAGCGCCTCGCCGAGAACCTGCCCGCAAGCACCAGCGACGCTTACGGCAAGCCGTTCGCCGAAATCTTCGCGGACGTCAAAGGCGACTTCTACAAAATCGATCCGATGCTGTTCTCACCGGCTCAGGTGATTGTATCGAACGTCGAGACGGGCAACACCTTCCGCGCTGGCGAGCTCGCGCCGGGAGTGGTCGATGCGAGCTTCCGCTGAGAAACTGCCTGAGTCTACGTCAGGACTAGGCGACGGACTTCACTTGGCCCTTCTGATCGAGGAAGGGCGAGGTGAATGGCATGCGCGCCGTATCGTCCGTTCGCTTGAAGCGATGGGCGCGCGAGTCACGGTCTCGTCGCTGCCGCATTGCGCGTTCGACACCGGTCTTGAATCCGGAATCGATATTCCGGGTTTCAAGGGTCGCTTACCCGACGGCGTGTTCGTACGCTCGATCTCGGCCGGCACCCTCGAGCAGATCACGTTTCGCCTGGGGCTTCTGCATGCCCTGCGCGAAAGCGGCGTTCGCGTTTGGAATGATGCACGCGCCATCGAGCGTTGCGTCGACAAATCCCAGACGACGTTTCTCTTGCACAAAAACGGCATTCCAACGCCGCGTACGCGCGTGTGCGAAACGCTTCCGCATGCGCTCGAATACACCGAAGGTCTCGACCGTCCACTGGTCTTGAAGCCACTCTTCGGCAGTCAGGGTAAAGGTATCGGCATGATCTCGCAGCAGAGCGAGCTGCCCGCGCCCGAGACTGTCGATCAGATGTATTACATGCAGGATTATGTACCGCCGAAAGACGGCTTCTACGAAGACTGGCGCGTGCTCGCGACGAGGCACCGCGTCATTGCCGCCATGACGCGGCGCGGCACGACATGGGTCACGAATATCCATCAAGGCGGCAAGGCGCGTATTCACCTTCCCGACGACGAGATGAACCGCATTTCGATGGCGGCGATGCACGCTGTCGACGCTGATTATGCCGGCATCGATCTCATTCGCGCGCCGTCAGGCGAATTGCAGGTGCTCGAAGTTAATTCCAATCCGGCTTGGCGCGGCCTTCAAGGCGTCGCCGATGTCAACATCGCCTGGGCGATCGCCGAGGATTTCCTGAAGACCGTAGTTGCACACCGCGCGGCGATAGGCGTTCCCGCCGCCGCGATAGCGCCATGAAAGACCCTCGCAGCGCCGCGGAAATCAGCGCTGCGTTTCTTCGCGCATGCAATGCCGAACTCGATGCACTGAAGCCGGGCAACGTC
The DNA here is from genome assembly GCA_030148425.1 of Hyphomicrobium sp. Taxonomy (GTDB): domain Bacteria; phylum Pseudomonadota; class Alphaproteobacteria; order Rhizobiales; family Hyphomicrobiaceae; genus Hyphomicrobium_B. The sequence goes on from JASBTM010000008.1 coordinate 60,860, forward strand.
CATCGATTCTCCGCCGGTCACGGCATGGAGGTTCTGCATTTCGAGCAGGCCGCCCAAGCGGCCGCAGAGCCCATCGCTGCCTCCGGTGCAAGCGTCGGCAAACGCATCCTCCGGGCGACCGAGGCAAGCGTCGCGGCAACCGGGCTCAATACGAATCTCGGAATCGTTCTTCTATGTGCGCCGCTCGCAAAGGCCGCGAGCGAAACGACATTCGATGTCGGCTTGCGGCGCCGTCTCGGCATGATCCTCTCCGCACTGGACGAACAGGATGCCATTGATGCCTTTGCGGCGATCCGCATCGCCAACCCAGCCGGAATGGGAAAGGTTGCGGAAGGAGACGTTCATGCACCGCCCGAGCATCTAACGCTGCTTGCTGCGATGCACCTCGCGGCGGAACGTGACCGCATCGCGAATGCCTACATCAGTGTGTACGCGGATATTTTCGATTTTGCGCTGCCGGTCTATCGGGAGGCGAAATCCACGCCGCAAACAGATTCGACCTTGGCAGTAACGACTCTGCATATGGCTCTGCTCGCGGAATTTCCAGACACGCATATAAAACGCAAATTTGGATCGGAAATTGCCGAAAGGGTTCGCGACCAAGCGCGCGTTTTAAAGCCGCAGTGGTTACCTTTTGCAACTGCGAAATCGCTACCTGCGCTTCAGGAATTCGACGCAAAATTGAAACATGAGGGTCTCAATCCGGGTACCACTGCCGATTTTGTGGTCACCACTCTTTTCGCCAATGCGTTGATCGAACGGAAAGACGCGTGAACGGCTATTTGCCGTAACTTAAGGGCTTGTCTCGCCCGATGACCTAGGGCAATACAGGCCGTGTCCGCGGACCCCGCGGACCTATCCATGTTGCCGAGGCTGGTACTCATGACAACCTGGGCGCTAAGCGCGTGGATATCCTTCGCCAGAGCAGTTCAACGAAATCCCGACATCTGACGGGGGAGAGTTGTCGCTCATATCGTCTTATTCGTGGGAGGAACCCCCCTTATGTCCAAAATTAACAAAGTCATGGTTGGCGAGTCGCTCGTCGGTGACGGCAACGAAGTTGCTCACATCGATCTCATCATCGGACCGCGCGGTTCGGCTGCTGAGACGGCGTTCTGCAACGCCCTCACGAACAACAAGGACGGCTTCACCACGCTTCTCGCCGTTATCGCGCCGAACCTGGCCTGCAAGCCGAACACGATCCTTTACAACAAGGTCACGATCAAGGACGCCCGTCAGGCTGTTCAGATGTTCGGACCGGCACAGTATGGCGTTGCCAAGGCTGTTCAGGACTCGGTTGCTGAGGGCGTGATCCCGGCTGCTGAAGCTGACGACCTCTACATCTGCGTTGGCGTGTTCATCCACTGGGAAGCGGCTGACGATGCCAAGATCCAGGACTACAACTACCGCGCCGTGAAGGAATCGATCGCTCGCGCAGTTTCGGGCAAGCCGACGGCTGCCGAAGCTACCGCACAGCGTAACTCGGTCTCGCATCCGTTCGCTGCGAAGGCTTGAAGCGGAAACCGTCCTCAGCAGGTTGAAAACAAAAATGAGACTGCCCCTCCCATGAAGGGGGGTCTGCTGCAGCGATTGGGTAGACTGCTCTCGGGCCGTTACAGCGGTTAATTTTCGAGAATAAGCCTCGGCCGCAACTGGGCTTGGTTCTCGGCTGGAGTGGCTCCTGCCAATTCACTGAACCGGACATTCATCGGCCGGCGATCTCTCTGAGATCGTCGGCCGAAATTTTTCCGGAGTGCAGAGACGACGCGACCAACGCCCCCCCAACGCCAATTCTGCGAATCACATCGAGATCACTACGGTCTCGAACGCCGCCAGCCGCATAGACCCGCCGCCCTTTCGCCCGCGAGACGACATCCTCCAAGCGCTTGATATCCGGCCCATCGTTCGCTCCGACGCGATCGAGCGTCATGACGATGACGCGCGTAGGCCAAAGCGAAGCATCCGCAAGCATCGCGTCCGGCCCCATGAACTCGTCGTGCCGGAAATCGAGCGAGAGAATCGTCCTTTGCGGTGCTTCCGCCGCGATGTCCTGCCAGCCGCGTACCGTCTCGATGCTCTCCGTTCCGACCACCAATGTCGCGACCGGCGCGGCAAGCACGGATCGCGCCGCGCTTCGCGAGCTCGTCCCCGCATCGATCCAAATTTCCGCGTGCGGAAGGACCTGACTCAGCTGGGGCACGACGTGCGTATTCCTGCCCCGCCCCTCGATGCCGTCGAGATCGGCCAAGTAGAGCTTGCGAAACGGAAAGAGCAGTCCCAACCCGCGCGCTACATCTGCGGGATCCGCTGAGGTCGAGAGCGGGGTTTCGATCGGCCGGTAGCCGGAACGCTCGCCCTTTAGCGCGCGGACAACCTTGCCATGCGCGACATCGATAACCGGAATAACGTCCACCGCTTGCCTCCTCGGGCCCGAAGTGTATCACGGGTTGTTATATCGAGGCGAAGACCCAAATGACCAAGGCGATAATCGGATTGGACGTCGGTGGCGCGCACCTGAAGGTGGCGCGTGTCGATCATTCGCGTGTCGTCGCTGTGAGGCAAATCGCTTGCCCGCTCTGGCAGGGCCTCGATCAGCTCGACGCCGCTCTTCGCGAAGCCGGACCGCTGATATCCGGCGCGGAAATTTTCGCGATCACGATGACCGCCGAACTCACGGAGATCTTTGAAAGCCGCGAATCTGGTGTGCTGAAGATTCTCGAGCGTCTCCGTGAATGTCTCTCCGGCGAGCTTCGCATCTACATGGGCCTCAAGGGTTTCACCGCGCCGCAAAGCGCTGCGGGAGATCCGCTCTCCGTTGCCTCCGCGAATTTTCTCGCGACTGCCGCACTCGTCGCGCGCCTGCGACCGGAAGCGCTGCTCATTGATATGGGGTCGACGACAACGGACATCATCGCCTGCGATCGCCCACTCGGATTGAGCGACGCAGAGCGCATGCAGACCGGTGAACTCGTCTATACGGGCTTCACGCGCACGCCGGTCGCGTCCGTTGCGACGAGAGCGCCTCTCGCCGGTCAATGGCAAGGCTTGGCGCGCGACGGCTTCGCTTCGATGGCGGACGTGCGACGCATCCTTGGCACGCTTGCCGATGATGTGGATCAGCACGTCACCGCTGACGGTCGCGGCAAGACTCAGGGCGAAAGTCTCACGCGCTTCGCCCGAGGATTCGGCCGCGATGCGGAAATGCGTCATCTCGAGACTTGGCAGGTTTCCGCCGAGTATATCGAAGAGCGACAGCTGCGATCGATTCACGACGGCGTGCTGCAGGTGCTGTCGCGTCCCGGAACGAAAGCCAAAAGCGTCGTGACGGCGGGCATCGGCGCAGCAGCTGCGGAAAGAATAGCAACTCGGCTCGCGCTTCCTGCGATCACGTTTGGCGAATTGATCGGCGCGACGAACGATGAGTGCATCTGGGCCACGCGCTGCGCGCCGGCTGCCGCAGTCGCGCTGCTTGCCGCCAAATAAATTCGGCCGCAGCGTCGCCGCTGCGGCCGATGAAACCTGGATACTGCTAACGGCTCAGCCGCGCTCACGTTTCAGGCGAACGAGATCGAACGAGCCCGATTCGAGCATCAGATCGTAGACGTGGCCATTCTCGCGACGCGCATCGTCGATCTTCCAGAAGCCGCTGTCCCAGCGGAGCTTACGCCATTCGACGAAGCCCATGCGATGCAGTCTCTCAGCGACGATCGCCGGATCATCCTTGATTACCTCGTGGCCAGCGCTTGCAGGCACGGCCGTAGCGAACGCGATAGCGGTCGCGGCGCATGCGAGGCGTACGATACGGGAGACTTCAGTCATCGAATTCTGCCTTCTCTTGGGGTATTGCAATTGGGGGTGACCGGAAACAAACAAAACCAATCCGGTTCGGTTCCCTTTACATGCATTTCATGTCAGTGAGCAACAAATGAGGCGGCGTAAAAAAGGCCAATAAAGATTATTCGGCAGCCTTGAGTTGTGACGCAAGTCGCTGCTCTGAAAAGCCAATCATTTCCTGCAATTCCCGGAATTGCTGACGGGCAGCAGAACGATCAACGGTTGTCGATTTAACTGCCGCGATCAGAATATTTTTTGAAGTATGCTCGGTCGAAACGAATTCTATCAACTTGACCTTGTAGCCTGAAGCTTCGAGCAGCAATGCACGCGCTGCGTCCGTCACGAGATCGGCTTGGCGCTGCTTCAACAGCGGATATTTGATCAGGCCCTTCAAACCTTTTTGAGTATCGTGAACTTGCGGTGCGATTTCATGCTGGCAACAGGGCGCGGATAGAATAAGGCGAGCGCCCGCACTCACCCCAAATGCCATTGCGTCGTCTGTCGCGGTATCACAGGCATGAAGCGCAATCACGATATCGACGGATGAAGATGACGCGGACGGCGCTTCCTCGGCGACGAACGTCAAGTCATCGAAGCCAAGATCTTCGGCAATGCCATTGCATAGAGATACCAGATCGCTGCGCAGCTCGATGCCCGTCATCCGGCACTTGCGACCCAGAGACGTCGTTACGTAGTCATAAAAGGCGAACGTGAGATAGCCTTTGCCCGAACCGATATCGACAACAGTCAACGGCGCTTCGGCGTCAAAACTGCATTCCGGTATCAAGTCTGCAGCGATTTCGATGAAGCGGCAGATCTGACGGTATTTGCCCTGCATCGTTGGCTTGATCTGGCCTTCGCGATCGGAGACGTCGAGCGCCTTGAGATAAGGCCTATCGGGCGCGACGAGATACGCTTTCTCGCGATCGTGCGCTTGGGGCGCTGCAGACTGTAGCGTCGGCTTGCCTATCGCGAGGTGCGGTACACCCTTGCGACTATAGTCGAGCCGAACGTCGCGCTCGCTCGTGAACAGCGTCGCGCTCATGAATTGCTTGCCGATCAGCTTCGCAATGAATTCGACGCCCTCATCGATGGCGAATGTTTTCGTTTCATCCTTCCGTGGGAAACTTGTGACGAGTTTGAGCTGCGACTTGCCCTTGATCGCCACGAGCGTCGCGACTGCCTTTCGCGTTTCGCCTTCGCCGCGGAATTTTCCGAGCGCGAGCTTGGCGAACGAAGTGTCTTCGATCGCACCGCGAACAGCCGTAACGAATGTAAACTTAGGATGTTCGTCAGGCTTCATGACGTCGTCTGATCGAACCGCGATTGGCGCCATGCTGCAACTTTCTCCATCAGCCATTCCCACGCTTCGTCCTCGCGCGGCCCGGCCGTCTTCGAAATCGCAATTTCGAGATACTTCAGCTCGCTCTCGACCTTCTCAGGCGGCAGCATATTGAGGCGCGTCGTCAACACGGCAAGCTCCAGAACGGCAGCCTGCGCGCGGTTGAAGCCTTCCCACGCCTTGTGCATCTCTTCATCTACGATGGTGCACAGAAAGCGCGGGCGGTGTTCGTGCTCGACAACCTGTTCGACTTGCAGCTCCCAATGCGACAGGCAGTCGGCAAGTCTCTCGCCCTTGATCGTGCGCGTCGGCAGCAACGGCCAGATCTTGCGGCCCGTCACGGCCCCCGCGAACACGCGCACGTCGTCGGTATGACTTGCCGCCGCGAAGGGATTGATGCGCAAATTCTCGAGCGTCGTCGAGGGGCGGAACGGTGCGATAACCCAATGCTCGCCATCGTCTATGAGACCCAGCGGCGCGATGTGCGCTTCACCGCTAGCATTGAAGGTCGTCACGATCGTTTCTACGATGCGAGGCATCAGGCGACTCCTTCACCCGAGAGAAGTTCCGTCAACGGGCCATCGTCTTCGGGGCCAAAGACTGACCACGAAAGATCTGCGCGCGCGACAATCTCAGGGAAGATATTATCGACGATATGCTTTCGCGCCAATTCGTAGGCCGACGAAATATTATCAGCTCCGACGGATTTCAAAAGCACGAGGCGCGCATCGAGAATCTCCGCGAGCCGCGCCGATATCGAATCCGATGTCATGTCCCAGCTCTCGATAATCAGCGGATCGTCGCCGATCATTTGCAGGGGCGCCCAAACCGGAATTTGCCCTTCCATCACGGCATCCGAAATATCCGGGAGAGAGTGCGCGACCTTCATGCCCGCCTGACGCCCGACGAAATACTCCGCCATCTGTTCCATGGCGAGGAGCGCGAGCCTATGCGCCACGGCATCATCGAAACGCATCGCCGCTTGCAAATTGCGGACGGCATCAGCAAATGGACCGCCGCCCGGCACAACCACGAGCGGAATTCGCGCCGCGGCTATCATTGCAAGAACGGTATCGAGGCGACCCGTCTCGGCAAGGCTGCCCCCGACCTTGACGACCAGCGCGGGCTTGCCCCTCGTCTCGCCGTCAACCACGGCCGAACTCGCGCGCGGCTGCACGCGTCGTCGGGCGGATGATCTCGACGCCGCGCCGCGGACCGCGTTCGAGCTTTTCAAGCACGACGCGAACGGCGACGATACGCTCGTCGGCAAGGATCTGCGCCGCGATCCGCTCGGCAAACGTTTCGACCAGATTGATGTGGCCTCCGCGCGCAAGCGCCACGATCATGTCGATGATATCGGCATACGACGGCACCTCGACCATCTCGTCGTCGACGCTGAAGATGTCCTTGGACAACCTCGCTTCGACGGCGAAGCGGACTTTCTGCGTCACGCCCTGCTCTTCCGCATAGACGCCGACATTGCAGTCGACCACGAAATCCTGAACGAAAATCGTGTCACCGATTTCTCTGTTTTTTGCGACCGCTTTCTTGAGCTTCAAAGCGTTGTCAGCATCGGCGGTCTTGGCTTTGACCGGCTTCTTCTTATCTTTCATGCGGCGGTCGTCTCCCGCGCCTTGGCGCGCTTGGCTGCGTCGATACTTTGCCGAACGGCGCGGACGCGATCGGCTTCGATGGCGCTTACGCGCCCGCTTGAGCAGAGCGCACCACGAAAGCCCAGCATGTCCGGCTCAAGCCCCGCGAGCACCGAGATGTCGCCCTCTTTCAATGAGCCCGCAAGACCGACAAACAGATCATTGTCCTGCGCTAATCGTACGAATTCGGTTAACCGCGCCGGAGCAAGGGCGGTCGTCAGTCGTCCAGCCGATTTATCGGCGGTATCGAGCATGACGCCTGCGAACCCAGCAGCTGCGAGATCATGCACGATCGCGAAATCGGGAGCTTGGTCCGCCATCAGAACGGCAACCAACGGGGTCGATTGAGCGTGCGCATGCCCAAGCGCCGCAATGGCCGCGCGCGGGTTGTCGCCACCGAAAAAGCCGACCTTGACGATATCGACACCGGTCTTTGCCATGCTGCCGACCGCCTCGATCAACACCTCTGCGTCTGGCGGCAAATCTCCGACCGTCGCACTGACAGGCAGGCGGCCCGCTATATGCGCGACGATCCCCCGGACGATCTCCGCGCTGAGCGCGCCAAGCGCTCCCGATGCGGGATCCTTGCAATCGATGATGTCCGCCCCGCCTGCGAGCGCGATCTCGGCCTCGCTCGCGTTCGTCACGCTGGCGAGAAAGGCAGGCTTGCCTCGTCTCAAACCGTCAATCATTCCGTGGTTCCGAGATTGATTCGCCGACGGCCTTCAGGCCGCGAAAATTCGATTTTGTTCCGCGAGCACGGCAGCACGGTCGTGGCGCTGCGCCTCGGTCAAGTTGATGGTCACATCCTGGACCACACTCGCCTTTCCGGGCGCCAAGCGCAAGATGCGCGTCCCGAGCTGAATTGCCTCGGCCCGGTCGTGGGTTACAAAGATAACCGTAGTCGGATGACTGTGCCAGAGGTCAGTCAGAAGGCTGCGAAGGCTAACGGCCGTCGGATCGTCCAGGGAGACGAAAGGCTCGTCCATCAGCAGGATCTCGGGCTCCAGAATGAAGCCCCGCGCCAGGGCGGCCCGGCGCTGCATGCCGAGCGACAGCCGCTCCGGGTAGGCATTCTTGGCTTGGCTAAGACCGACATCTTCCAGCATGGCCGGAATTTTAGCGTGACGCGGATCCCCGTCTGGAAGCGCGAGCGCGATGTTCTCGTAGACTGTTCTCCATGGCAGAAGGCGTGGCGTCTGGAAGATGAATGCCAGCCGGTCTTTGGCTGGGCCGAGATCGACGCTGCCCTGATAATCGCGGTCCAGCCCCGCGATGATGTTGAGCAAAGTCGATTTTCCGCACCCGGACGGCCCGGTGACGACCACGAACGATCGGGGCGCCACCTCGAACGACACGTCCTTCAAAACGAGTTGCGCCTCGCGATCCCCGACGGCCGGGAAGACTTTGCTACGAACCGAGACACGGATCGGCGCCGCTCCGTTCGCGTCCTTCACCGCCGCCATGTGTTTACCCGCGATTGCAGCGGCTGGAGCACCGCGAATTCGATGATCTGGACGATCAGGATGAACGCCAGGGCGTAAGCCAGGATCGTGCTGACGTCGAACTCCTGGAAAGCGATGCTCAGGCGATAGCCGACGCCGCTTGAGCGGCCGAAGGCTTCGACAACGAGAACGATCTTCCAAACGAGCGCCAGTCCTGACCGCGCCGCTGCCGCGAAAAACGGCGTGAGCTGCGGCAACGTCACGTGGCGGAGCGTCTTCCACCAGCCGAACTTATAGACCTGCGCCATCTCGTCGAAATCCTTCGAGAGGCTGCGTGCACCTTCGCGCATGTTGACTGCGACGTTGGGGATCTTATTCAGCGCCACGGCGGTAATGGCAGCGGCGTCCGTCAGACCAAACCAGATGTAGCAGAGCGTAATCGTCACCAGCGCCGGCAGATTGAGGAACAAGATCAGCCACGCATCGAAGAATTTGTCGGCGGTATGATACCGGCCGAGAACAAGACCTATGACGGTGCCGATGAACATCGAGACGACGAACGCCACCGCGACGCGCGCGAGCGTTGCCGACGTATGCTTCCACAGATCGCCGTTCGCGCCTTCGCGCCAGAGAACGTCGAAGACGGTCAGCGGCGTCGGAAGGTATTTATTTTGCGCGTAAACCGCGATGAGTTGCCAAAGCACGGCGAGCGCCAGCAACGAGCCGGCCATCCATGCGAGCCGCTCGAGTGACGCCGTGAATCCAGAAGGCGCTGCGATCAGTCTAGGAGTGGAAGAGATTCTGGTCGAAGTGGGTGCCATCACCAACGAGTTCCGTATCACCGAGTTCAATGAGAAGATTGGTCAACTTTTCCGCTGCCGCGGTGTCGGCCGCACCCCACGATCCCGTGATGCCCGAGCGATAATAATCCCTGATCGCTATTAGCTCCGCGTCGGATGCTGGTTTGATCAGCGGTCGCAATCTCTGCCATGCAGCATCGGACGATGCGAGAACGGCATTGGCGTCGGTGACGGCCGCCAGGAGGCGATCGACCGGCACAGCCCTGTCACGAACCTTTTTCTCCGACCAGATGAAGCCGACGAGCGCGGGCGTCGGCGTGACGTCCATACCCTTGATGACGTCCGCCATGGTGAGAAGCTCGCGCGCACCTTCCGCTTTCAGACGCGCCGCATACGTCCAGAAATTAAGGACGGCGTCGACACGACCGTTGCGAAACTCTTCCGTCACAAGCGGCGCGGCGCCGAACACCGGCTCTGCGAGCGTCGCGATATCCTTGCCGAGCAATTTGCGCGAATAGGCGCGCAGCAGAATCCAGCTTTTATCGATCCCCGTGCCCGCAACGCCGATCTTCTTGCCCGCAAGATCGGCCAGAGATTTGATCGGACTATCCTTCGGGACCATGACGCTTCCCAGCGCGCTGGAATAAGGGGCAAATTTCAAATCGTTGCCACGCGAGCGCTGGCGCAACGCCCAAGTCCAGTCGCTGACAATGACATCGGCGGCCCCAGAGAGAAGCGCAACAGGCGCTGCTGGATTGTTCGCGACCTCGACGATGCTGAGGTCGAGGCCCTGCTTCTTATCTATGCCCTCGGCGCGAATGGTCTCGATGACCCAGCTCACCGACCCGAACTTCACCGACGTCAGCCGCACCGGCACGGCTGCCATGCCGCGACCGGGCATCAGCGCCATGAGCGTCAAAGCGGAGCCTGATTTCAGAACGCTGCGACGCGTAAGGATCGTCATTTCGCTGGCGCCTCGACGTTAAAGCGGTTTCGCCAGAGATAACGCACGCCGTGAAGCCACAGATCGTCCGTGTTGCCGTTGATGGAGGCCGACATGGTCTTCGTCAGCTCCCCGGTTTTGGTATCGCGCGCGGCAATCGAGAGATTGATCAAGGCGCCTGAGACCTTATCGACGTATCCTGTGACGGCTATGTCAGCGCCTGCTTCCTTGGCTATCGGCACCTCGCAGCCGTTGCATTGATTGAAAGGCGCTGCCGCTTCGATTTCCTTGTTTTTAGCGGTAAGATCGACGACCGCGTACTTTCCGTCCTTCTCCATCAGCGCCTTAAGCTCATCGGCTATCAGCTTCAGACGGCGCAAATCGTCCGGGTTGTATTGCGGAACTATTTCGCCGTCCTGCTGGGCGTCGTGAAGATCGAACGGAAAGACGGCCGCCTTGGAAGCCGCCTCTGCGGGCACGGCGGCAAGACATGCCAAAAACATGGGAAGAGCGCGCTTTAACAAGGGCATTGCTATTCGTTTCCAAGCTACTGAGCGAACTCAGACATCAAGGGGACATAGCGCCCGGCCGAAGCGCCTTAAGCTGTACGTGCCCGCTAACCCCCAAGCATTGCAAGAGGTTCACGCGCTCTTTGCAATCAATGCCCGGTCACAAACGCGCGAGGCCGATGCGACCAGCTTGACATCGCAGGCTCCCACCCCCTTTTAGCAACACAGTAACACTTTGAGGCTGAGCGCGCTCGGCGTGCGCTCGCGACGAATGACTGGAGTTCGGATCATTGCCATTCCTTAGCATCGGCCGTGTTGCCCGCTCTGCTTCCACAAAATATCGAGCTTTGGCCGGGGGCACTCTTCTTGCGGCGGCTTTCTCCGCTCTGCTCGGTGTCGGCTATGCTGCAGCGCAAAACGCTCCGCAGCCGATCCCGATTCCTGCCCAATCGGCAGACGCGAAAGAGACGACGGTTCAGATTCTCTACGTCAAAGAGGACCGGGAGAGAGAACCGCCTCTATCGCTCATCGATCAGCCGAACGCCGATGACGGCATCGCCGGCGCGAAGCTCGCAATTGCCGATAACAACACGACCGGCCGATTTCTCAATCAGTCGTTCAAGCTCGATATTGTGGAAGGCAACCTCGACGACCTCATCAAAGGAGCGCAAGAGAAAGTTGCTGCGGGTGACGCCTTCATCGTTGCCGATATGGAGCCGGAGTCGCTTCTGAAATTTTCCGATGCTATGGCCGGAAAGCCGGTGCAGATCTTTAACGTCGGCAATCCCGATGACCGCCTTCGTGAAGAAGACTGCCGCGCCAACGTCATGCATACGGCCCCCACGCGCTCGATGCTTGCCGACGCACTTGCACAGTACCTCGTCTGGAAACGCTGGCCGAACTGGCTGATGGTGGTCGGACCGAGCCCAAAAGATCAACTACTCGCGGACGCTTACCGCCGGGCAGCCAAGAAGTTCGGCGCCAAGATCGTCGAAGAGCGCCAATTCAAAGTCGATACCGGCAATCGCCGCGCGGACGGCGGCTTCGAGCAGATCCAACAGCAGATTCCGCAATTCATGCAGGGCGCCAAGGATCATGACGTCGTGCTCGTCGTCGATGAGGACCAGGTGTTCGGCGATTACTTTCCATATCGCACCTGGGTGCCGCGGCCCGTCGTCGGTTCCTCCGGTTTGATTCCGGCGAGCTGGCATGCGTCGCTCGAGCTTTGGGGCGGCACGCAGTTCCAGAATCGCTTCAAGCGCCTCACGGGGCGGACCATGCGTGCGCTCGATTACGACGCATGGATTGCCGTGCGCGCCGTGGGCGAAGCCGCATCCCGCACGCACGCTGTCGATTTCAAAACGCTGCACGACTATATGCATTCGGCGAAGTTCGATGTTGCAGGCTTCAAGGGCGTGGCGCTGAGCTTCCGAGCGTGGAACGGCCAGCTCCGCGAGCCGCTTATCGTGACCAACCCGAAGATGTTCGTTAGCGTGTCACCACAACAGGGCTTTCTGCACCAGTTCAGCGTGCTCGACACGCTCGGCGTCGATAAGCCCGAGACCAAATGTAAAGCCTATACGCAATGATCCGCAGCACGCCCGACGTTCTTCGTCGTCGGAAATTTCTTAAACTGGAGTTTCGAATGTCGCGATTTTTACCGCTGATGCCGGTGATGGTTTCTGCCGCAATCGCGTTGTTTTACGTGACGCCCGCCGACGCCTATATGGCGTATATCACCAATGAGAAGGACAACAGCCTGTCGGTCATCGACACCGACAAGCTCGAAGTCGTCAAGACGGTGAAGATCGGCCAGCGTCCGCGCGGCATCGTCATGTCGAAGGATGGCAAGTGGCTCATCATCTGCACCAGCGACGATAACGATGTGAAGGTCTATGACGCCAAGACCTTAGAGTACGTAAAGTCTCTGCCATCGGGGCCGGATCCGGAGCTACTGACGCTGCATCCTGATGGCAAGCGGCTCTATATCGCCAACGAAGACGATAATCTCGTTACAGTCGTCGACATCGAAACATCGAAGGTCATCACTGAAATTCCCGTCGGCGTCGAGCCCGAAGGAATGGGCATGAGCCCGGATGGCAAGGTGCTGGTCAACACGTCGGAAACGACGAATATGGCGCACTTTATCGACACAACCACGCATAAGACCTTCGATAATGTGCTCGTCGACAGCCGGCCTCGCGTCGCCATGTTCAATGCGGCGCAGACGCAGCTTTGGGTGTCGTCGGAAGTCGGGGGCACCGTTGCCGTCATCAATCCCGCCGACCGGAAAATCATCTCCAAGATCAACTTCGCCATTCCGGGCGTGGAGCAGGAATCCATACAGCCGGTCGGCATCCGCATCACGAATGACGACAAGATCGCTTTCGTCGCGCTCGGCCCTGCAAACCGGGTGGCCGTCATCGACACATCGACGTTCAAGGTCCTGAAGTACATTCTTGTCGGCCAGCGCGTTTGGCAGATGTACTTTACGCCCGACTATAAATATCTCCTCACGACGAATGGGGCGTCTAATGACGTGACCGTCATCGACGTCGCCAATCAGAAGGCGATCAAATCGATCAAGGTCGGAAGATACCCCTGGGGCGTGGTGGTTTCGCCGAACTAGCCGGAACGAAGAGGCGGAATACGATAATGTCAGCGAGCATCCCGACAGAAACCGAGAAAACGCCCGCGCTTGTCGTCAATGGCGTGAGCCATAGCTTCGGCGACAGGAAGGTTCTTGATCGCGTATCGCTCACGGTCGAGCAAGGCGCGTTCGTCGTGCTGCTTGGCCTCAATGGCGCAGGCAAGTCGACTCTCTTTTCGCTGATCACACGCCTCTACGACAACGTGACTGGCGAGATCTTCATTCGCGGCTTCGATGTTCGCCGGCGCCCGTCGCAAGCACTGCAACGGCTCGGCGTCGTCTTCCAAAGCCGAACGCTCGACATCGATCTGACGCTGATGCAGAACCTAAAATACCACGCGGCTTTGCATGGCTTTTCGGGCAAAAAGGCTACCGATCGCGCAAAGCAGGCGCTGGAGCTCGTCGGCCTTGCCGACCGGGCGAATGAGAAAGTCCGCGCGCTGTCCGGCGGTCAGCTTCGCCGCGTCGAGATCGCACGTTCGATGATGCATCATCCGGATCTCTTGCTGCTCGACGAAGCCACCGTTGGCCTCGACCTTGGCTCACGCGAGAGCGTTATAAAAATCGTCCGTGATCTCGTATCGAAGGATCGCATAGGCGTTCTGTGGGCGACGCACTTGATGGACGAGGTCTTGCGAACCGATCAGGTCGTCATCCTACACAAGGGCGTCATTCTCTATAACGGCCCTGTTCCGCAACTGCTGACCTTGACGGGAACGTCGAGCGTCCGTGAGGCGTTCCGGACCGTGACGGGCACGAAGTCCACGATTGAGGAGGCCGCCTGATGTCGTCGCAAGCGGCCACCACCGCGCCGGGCGGGGTTCCGGTCATGTATCACGAGAGCGACGACGACGCGCGCCGCCGTTTGGGTGCTGCCGGATATTTCGCCTGCTTCAAAGGCATCGTCTGGCGCGAGATCCTGCGCTATCTGCATCAGCGTGAGCGCTTCCTGTCGGCGCTCGTGCGTCCGCTGATCTGGCTTTTTATTTTCGCGGCAGGATTCCGGCAGACGCTCGGCATCTCGATCATTCCGCCGTATGAGACCTACGTTCTCTATGAGGAATTCATCGCCCCGGGTCTGATCGCGATGATCCTGCTTTTCAATGCCATGCAGTCGTCGCTGTCGATGGTCTACGACCGCGAAACCGGCACCATGCGCACGCTGCTTGTTAGCCCGTTCCCGCGTTCGTTCCTGCTTTTGTCGAAGCTTCTCGGCGGCGTGTCGGTGGCTTTGCTGCAGGCTTATGCCTTCATGCTCGTCGCCTGGTTCTGGGGCATCGCGCCACCGCCGATCACGGAAGTGAAGCTGTTCACGTTTTATGATCCGCCGAGCTGGACCGGCAGCTTGATCCCGACGATGACAGATCCCGTCGTCACCTCGCTCTTTTCAGTTCCGAGCATCATTCAACCGTTTGCGGGCTACATCACCGTCATTCCGGCCATCGTTCTCGCAGGTTTGATGCTCGGATCGCTGGCGCTCTTCATGTCGTCGGTCATCAAGCAGCTCGAAAATTTTGCGGGCGTGATGAACTTCGTGATCTTTCCCATGTTCTTCGCGTCGTCAGCGCTCTATCCGCTCTGGCGCATCCGCGAGGCGAGCCCGATGCTGTTCGAGATCTGCCGTCTAAACCCGTTCACATATGCAGTGGAATTGATCCGCTTCGGGCTTTATGGACAGGTCGACACGGTTTCGCTCGCCGTGGTCGTCGGCTGTACGGCGGCGTTTCTTGCGGCGGCGGTTTTTGCCTATAATCCATCCAAGGGGTTGATCGCTCGGCGCGGCGGCCCTGGCGGTTCAGCCTGAGGTTTGGAAATGACATCGATGAGAAAAATACTTTTTCGCGCCGCGTTCCCGACTGCGATAGCCCTTCTTGCGCCTTTCGCATTGGCGGCATCGGCCGCTGCCGACGAACCCGATAAGGCCGAATGGCCCTGCGTCTATCGCAAGGTTCCGATCCTGTCCGCCGCCACGATTTGGGATGGCCCGGAAATCAAGGATACGTCGAGCTGGCGTAAGGACGATGCAATCCGGAAGCTGTCGCAATTTCTAGTTTCACGCCGGATCAAGGAAGAAGACGCCGAGGCTGCCATCAAGAAATATGCGGCCGGTCTTCCGGCCGATGCACACGATGCGAAGCTGACAGAACTTTTCGCCGCCGTCCTGACCCGCACCAACGAAGATCGCAAGGTCGTCATGTCGGGCATCGAGCGCTTTCATAAGCGCCAGATGGAGCGCGCCAAGGAGATCGAGAAGGAAGGCATCGAATTGCCGCCGCCCAACGAGACGGGCGTCACCGACGATGCCAACGGCGCAGCCGGCGAGATTTCCCAGCTTTCGAGCAAGGAAGAAAAATACAAATGGGAAATTCGCACCTTCCAGGAGAAGCAGGCCAACATCCCGATTGCCTGTGAGATCCCTCAGCTCATCGACGAGCGCGCCGGCGCCATAGCGCGCGCGATCCGCTCCGAGATGAAGAGCTAGTCGAACAAATTTCTCAATGATTGGCGCGCGGAGGACGCATCCTCCGTGCGCTTTTTTATTCACGCTTCGTTAGCCTTAACGCGATCTTAACCAAGGTTGACATAGTCTCAACACATCGGCGCTCGGCACCGGCTTCTCCCCGGCTCGACGCCAACATTGCAAGTGGAAGTGTTGTCATCCCTGTTCTCGCGTTGTGAGGTTGACCATGCACTACGAACTTGTTTCGCGTACCCTTGCCTACGTCACCTGCTTTTCGACAATGAGCCTGCTCATGACGTCCATGGCGATTGCGGCCATCAACGTCGGGCGAACGTCGTGGTCTCCTTGCTCTCCCAATGCCTGCGTCGCGGGCATCATGGTCGGCAAGAAAGGACAGTTCGGCGCTCTGACGGCTCCGGCACACCTCGATGCCTTGGCGGCAAAGCTCTGGTCCGCCAAAGTCTAAAAATTCGACCGGAATACTCTCGCCGAAATGATCGTGAAGCCTGTCGCGACGGCTTCACGCGATGACGACCGGAGGGAATGGCAGTGTCTACGACACTCAATAAAAAACGTTCTCACGAACTCATCGCCAAATAAAAAACATGCCGTCCGGGCGCACGGACGGGCCTTAATCGACACGTTGGAATACACTGCCAGCCGAACAGCCCTACTCCGGGCTGAGCGAACCCAAATGCCACTTGGACACGTACAGAAGGGCGCGAGCTTCAGGCCTAGCTCGCGGCCTTTTGCTTTTTCACGACTGCGTCGATCGCCTGCAGCTCAGCGACGAGCGCGCTGAAATCCTTGAGCGCGACCATATTCGGCCCGTCCGAAGGAGCCTTGTCGGGATCCTGATGCGTCTCGATAAAAAGTCCGGCAACGCCAACCGCAACGGCCGCCCGCGCCAGCACCGGCACAAATCTCCGATCTCCGCCTGAAGCTGTCCCCTGCCCGCCGGGCTGCTGCACCGCGTGGGTCGCGTCGAAAATGACGGGCGCCCCGGTCTCGGCCATTTGCGGAAGCGCCCGCATGTCGACGACCAGCGTGTTGTAGCCGAAGCTCGATCCGCGCTCCGTGACAAGGACGTTCGGATTGCCCGAACCCGTCACCTTCGCGACGACATTCTTCATATCCCAGGGCGCCAGAAACTGCCCCTTCTTGATCTTGACCACGCGGCCGGTCTTCGCCGCGGCAACGAGAAGATCCGTCTGACGGCAAAGAAACGCTGGAATCTGCAGCACATCCGCGACTTCTGCGACGGGCGCGCACTGGGCGACCTCATGCACATCGGTCACGACGGGAAGTCCAAGCGTCTCGCGGATCTCGGCGAAGATCGGAAGAGCCGCCTCGAAGCCGATGCCACGCCGCCCCGTGAGCGACGTCCGGTTTGCCTTGTCGAAGGACGACTTGTAGACGAGCCCGAAGCCGAGCTTTTCGGACATCTCTTTCAGCGCCGAGGCCATCTCGAGAGCGTGGGCACGGCTTTCCATCTGGCAGGGACCGGCCAAAACGGCGATTGGAGCGTCGTTGGCGAAGAGCACGTCACGAACGCGCACCTCGCAGGCAGGCTTCAAAGTTTCATGTTGGGTCATGGGCTGGGTTTATAGCGGCCAGCGTCTTCCGTCGCGAGCCTTCTCTCCGACTTCCCCAAAACAAAAACGGCGGCCCAAGGCCGCCGTTCAGGAACACAAAGGTTCGAATTCGTTAGATCAGGTCGATCTCAGCCGGAAGGTAGCTCGTGACTTCGAGGCCAACTTCCTGCTCGCGAACTTCGGGCTTCGTCCAGGTCTTCATGGTGTGTCCTCCTCGTATTCCGACAGGTTTGTTCCTGTTGCCTAGTCACATAGTTAGATAACTGCCAAAATTCCAATCTCTTTTCGCTAACGCCGCTCAAACTTTTTGTGATCACGAAACGGTGATCTGTTATATCATTTCACTCCACTAGCGATTGAATTTGCCGGGCATTTTTCCCGGCAAGGTTCCTCATCCATTGCGGCCGAAATTGTCAGGGTGAACGCCGACCCTGAGATTCGCAACACCTCCAAATGAGCATGGCCCTGTGCCCTTCGCGCGTCAGTCGTTGCTGGAGGCGAGCACCGCACGGTTCATGTCGCGTTGGGCACGCCGAGAGCATGATAAGGCTCATCGGCAAGCCGCGACTCGGGAGGCGGCATAACATAAGCACGTGAGGACAACTGATATGCTCGACAAATATCCTTGGCTCGAACCCGTTCTGCTTGGAGCGGTGATCGTCTTTATTCTCGACCTGATTGGCAACCTGATCTCGTTCTCGAACCGCGTCCTGAACGCGCTCGCGACGGCCATCGTGTTCGCTATCGTATTTGGCGGCTTGCTCTATACGGGCGTTCTGACGCTCGACGTGAAGACCGTCACGACGGAGACGCCTGCCGCCACCGCGCCGGCCGCTCCCGCGGCGACGCCATAACGGCGCTCCGTTCGCGCCAATCGCAACATCGACTGCTCCCGGCGCCGCTGCGCCGGGATTTTTGTTTCAGCCCGGGACCGGCGATTACGAGAGGTCGGGCGTGACCTCGCTTGCATCCTTCGCCTTCTTGACGCTGCCTTCGAAATGCGCGCCTTCGGCGATGGTCAATTTCTCCTGCACGATGCTGGCTTCGACGACCGAATGCTCATGCAGAATAACGTTCGATCCCTTGAGCTCACCCTTGACGCCGCCCTGGATGGCAATCGTCCGTGCAGTGATGACGCCTTTGACATGCGCGCCGTCATCGACCGTCACGGACTCGCCGTGAACGTCTCCCTCGATGTGGCCCTGGATCAGCAGCGATCCCTTTGTCTTTAAGATAAGCTGCTGGCCGAAGATGGAAATGTCCGGTCCTAGGATCGACGTCGGCCTGTCTGCGGAGATTGGGGAATGGCTGGATGCAGCATTGCTATTCGACACGATACCCATTGGTCCGGAAAATCTTGGCGGCGCCGCAACGGCTGCTGTCTGGCGCGAAGCTTCCGCGCGTGTCTCGGAGCGTGACTCACGACTAAACATGATGACCCCCTGGGATTGATCCACTCTGAACATAAAAAAGGACGTATCCCGCTTGGTAAAGAAGGCCACGCGATTGCAGCGGCAAGAGGGCACTGCGCAGCGGAAACGCCAAAAGGACGTTGAATGATTTTCTCGTTGAAGAGCGCTGCGCCCCTGAGTGCTGCAGGTTGGGCGATCCTCGGTTTCCTGTCAGCATCGCTGACACCAAGCGCCCATGCTGATGATCTGCAGCAGCGGATCGCCACTTATCGCGAGAAACTCGCGGCTTATGCTCAAGCGCGCTCAGCGTACGAGGCCGATGCAGCGCCCTACTGGGCGACAATCAACGACAAGCGAAAGCGGCGCATCGCGAAACAGCACGCAGGCGAACGTCCCTCCGCCAGCGATTACGTTCTAACGCAGCCGCCGCTTTACACCGGACCGCCGAAACCCATCGACCCGGAGAAGCCGCAAACGGAAGGCGATTATGTTCCCGTGGTCGCCGACTTTCTCGGATATGCGCGGGAGCATTTCAGCTTCATTCCCGACAAGCCATCGAGCGACGATGAGTATGCCCGCGTTTATGCGAGAACAGCGCTCGCAGCGGGCCTGACGCCGGAGCAGTGCGTCAAGATCTATGCGTTCGAATCCGGCGGCGCGGGCGGCTACGCCGTGCAGGCGGGGCTCGAATACGACAGACCCGGTGCTCGCGCGATCACGACGGCACTCGGCTACAATCAGCTTCTCACGACGAACAGCATCGAGCTTCTCGCCGAGGCCGGCGACCCGGTCCTCGCGGCGCTTCGAAAGAAGGCTCAGAATGCAGATGAAGCCGATCGCGAGCGGCTCGACCTAAAAATCGCGATCCTGAAAAAGATGATCGCCTTCAGCCGGAGCGTACCGGACAAATGGTCGGCCCATAGCCGCCTCGCAGCAACAGACAAAGGCCTTGGCGTGCACGCCCTTATTCTCGATATCGACATCGGACCTTTGCTTCAGGTCCACAAGCTGCTGACATCGGTCGTGTACGCGAAACGAAGGGGTTACTCGGCACCGCTCACCGCCGCCGAGCTCGAGATGATGAACCTCACCGGCGACGGCAACGGCTTCGACATGGTGTCGATGCCGGAAGATCTGCGCCGGAAAGTTCCGACGTCGAACTTCTTCCAGCGCGGCGGATATGAGCGAAATCCCGTTGCGATCCGCAACAACACCGTCGCCGCGCTCCTCGAAGCGACAGACGCAAAGATGGAATCGGAAGCGCAGCTGTCTGGTGCGAAGGCGCTAGCGGCAGCGTTTGCGGAACTGAACTGAGAATAGAACCTTTACGTATTCTCAGCCGAGCGCGGCGATGCCGCATTCGCCCGGCCGAGAATAACGAAAGATGGATCACACCAACCGGCTTTGCACCACGGCCGCGCCGATGAAGCTTGCGAACAGCGGATGCGGTTCGAAGGGGCGCGATTTCAATTCCGGGTGATACTGCACGCCGATGAACCACGGATGGTCGGGATATTCGACGGTCTCGGGCAGCAAACCATCGGGAGACGTTCCGGCAACACGCAAACCTGCCCGCTCGAGATCGGCGCGATAGCGCATGTTGACTTCGTAGCGATGGCGGTGGCGTTCGGAGATATCCGTCGATTTATAAATGCCCGCGATCTTGCTGCCTTCCGCGAGGAGCGCCTCGTAAGCGCCGAGCCGCATCGTGCCGCCAAGCTCGCCACCCTGGCGGCGCTGCTCAAGCTCGTTGCCGCGCATCCATTCGGTCATCATCGCGACGACCGGCTCTTTCGTCTCGCCGAACTCGGTCGAGCTTGCATCCTTGATGCCTGCGAGATTGCGCGCGGCCTCGATGCAGGCCATCTGCATGCCGAAGCAAATCCCGAAATAAGGAACTTGCCGTTCGCGTGCGAACTTCGCCGCGAGGATCTTACCTTCTGACCCGCGCTCGCCGAACCCGCCCGGAACGAGAATGCCGTTGACGCCCTCAAGATAAGGTGCCGGATCTTCGCGCTCGAAGATCTCGCTTTCGATCCACTCGAGCCTGACCTTGACCCGATTTGCGATGCCGCCGTGAACGAGCGCTTCGTTCAGTGATTTGTAGGCGTCCTTGAGGCCCGTGTACTTGCCGACGATTGCAATCGTCACTTGGCCTTCGGGCTGTGCGACGCCGTGCGAAATCGTCTCCCAGCGCACGAGATCGGGCTTAGGCGCGCCGGTGATGCCGAACGCGTGCAGCACTTCGCGGTCGAGGCCCTCGCGGTGATACGCCAGCGGCACGTCGTAAATCGAGGCGACGTCGAGCGCCTGAATGACAGCCTCGGGGCGGACGTTGCAGAACAGCGCAATCTTCTTCCGCTCACCAACTGGAATATCGCGGTCCGAACGGCAGAGCAGAATATCGGGCTGGATACCGATCGAGCGCAGTTCTTTGACGGAATGCTGCGTCGGCTTGGTTTTCAGTTCGCCCGCCGATGGGATGTACGGCATCAGCGTCAGATGGATGAAGACCGACGCGCCGCGCGGCAGCTCGTTGCCGAGCTGGCGAATGGCTTCGAAGAACGGCAGTCCCTCGATGTCACCGACCGTGCCGCCGATCTCCGTTAAAACGAAGTCGACGTCTTCGTTACCGGAAAGGACAAAATTCTTGATCGCGTCCGTCACGTGCGGAATGACCTGGACAGTGCCGCCCAGGTAATCGCCGCGCCGCTCCTTGGCGAGGATGTCCTGGTAGATCTTGCCCGTGGTGACGTTGTCCGATCGCTTCGCCGGCACGCCGGTGAAACGTTCATAATGGCCAAGGTCGAGGTCTGTCTCGGCACCATCGTCGGTGACGAAGACCTCGCCGTGCTGATAGGGGCTCATGGTCCCTGGATCGACATTCAGATACGGATCAAGTTTCTTGAGCCGAACCGAATAGCCACGCGCCTGAAGAAGCGCGCCGAGAGCGGCGGACGCTAGGCCTTTGCCGAGAGAGGAGACCACGCCGCCGGTGATGAAGATATAGCGCTGCATGGGCCTTGGTTCTGGCACAGCCGACCCCGGATTCGGAAGCGGCTTTTTTGCACATTCACCAATCGAAAACGTCGCAACGCTCAGAACACGTCCGAGCTAGGTGCGGCCACACTGCTGAGCAACCTCTTGAGTTGCTGCGGCCTGCACATCCGGCGGAACGGTCTCCGAGGCCAGTGCCGCCTTCATTTGCTCGGCGGTTTCCCGGGTATTCCGGGCCGCTGGAGCAATGCCGTCGCGGCCGTAGGTCACATCGATCGCGACGACGCGCAGGTCGATCGGCTTGATATCGATGACCTTGCCCTTGTCCGTGGACTTTGTTTTCCCACACTTAAAGGTCGTTTCCGGCGGCGTGGCGGTAAACGTCTTTTGATGTTGCTCGTTGCCGTAGTCGGCGGCTGCGGCCATGGCGATCTTGGTTAGCCGGTCCGTCGGGGTGCTGGGCGAACCCGCGGCGGTCACGTGCATGCTGCCGTCCGCGTTCTGAGAAATATTATAGCCCGCGGGGGCAAAAAGGTTGGCCGCCTGGTAGTTCGTCACCGACGCGGTCGCAAAATCTCCGAGGCTCGCCCCGCAGCCGGTCAGAGAAAGCGCAGCCAACGACGCGCCAATAAGCATCGCTGCGCCAAATACTGAGCGCCGTCTGGCGCCGAGCCTGCCCAAGCCCATGTTTGCCATGATGTCCGTCCCCCAAAGTCGCGCTCACCTTTGCAGGGAACGCCATGGGGGTCCAGGGCCTCGTTGGCCTTAGCCTCAGGCAACGCACATAAATGTGCGAGCCTTAGGATTACTGGTTCTGCGGAACGAGAGGCGCGCGCGGAGCTTCAAGCTTATCCAGGATGCCGCCGCGTGCCGGTTCCGAGGTGGCCGGTCCACCCGCTGCAGGCGCCGAGCCGCTTGCGGGAGCTGTCGCGGCAGGATTATTGCCGAACATCGAGCCCTGCGGCGTCGAGTGATTCGCAAGTAATGTCAGAAGGATGCTCGTCGTGAAGAACGCGGCTGCGAGGCCCGCCGTCGTCCGCGTCAAAAGATTGGCCGTACCGCGTCCGGTCAGAAATCCGCCGCCACCGCCGCCGCCGATACCAAGGGCGCCGCCCTCAGATTTCTGCAGCAAAACGACGCCCACGAGGGTCGCAGCGATCATCAGATGAATGACGAGAAGTACGGTAGCCATAGAATTCCGGTTCCAGATAAGCCCGGGCACAAAAGCCCGGCAGGCGTCGCGCTATACACCACCCTCGGCCAAGGGACCAGCCCCAATAGCCACCGATGGCAGAGATGAGCCGCTTCACTATGAGTGTGGGAGGTTTCGCTGCCGGTTCAAGGCGCTGAATGCGGCAAAACCGTCATCTCGCCGAACCCGAAGGCCGGCAAGGGCGGACTGGAAGAGGCGGGAGCGCTGGCAAAAGAGGACGTGCCCCCTTCCCCGCTGGTTTCCGTAGATTGAGATTTGGACTGCACCACCGGCGGAGCCACGTACGCGTCGTTGCTCGACTGATCCGATTTTGCCGCCTTGGCGGCCTTGTTGTCTGACGGTTTGGCCTTCTTGGCCGCTTTCTTCGGCGCGGGCTTCTTATCGGCTGACTTGTCAGCCGCGCCCGGCTTCGGCGGATCTTTGGCGACTGGCGCAGTCGGATCGGCGTCCGAATTGAGTTCGATGCGCGCCGCCGCCTCGCTCGCTCTCTGTGCCTCCGGCGAAAGCTTGGCGTCCCGGCAGCCGAACTTCACCTGCTCATCAAGTTGCATGTAATGTTCTATTTCGCGGAGCCGCGCGGCCGGCAAGTTCGCCTTCGCCCAGTCCGCGCCTTTGCTGAGATCGTCGAGAATGCCGGACTGGCGGAACTTGATCTGCTCGAGTCGCAAGGAACTGCAGGTGTCGGCGTCGATTTTGGCCTGCGTCGCGTGTGCATGAAGGGGGACCGCAAAAATCGCGGCGAGAAGAATGGTTCGGCGAGGAATCAGCATCGCTTAGCCTCATAGGTGCGAACTATGGCGAGAAAATCGCTCGCCTTCAGGCTTGCACCGCCGACAAGAGCCCCATCGACGTTTTCGACCGCCATCAGGACGGCGGCATTGTCCGGCTTCACCGAGCCACCGTAGAGGATTCGCATCTTAGTGCCCTCCTGGCCCAAAAGTGTTGCTAGATCGCTACGGATGGCGGCATGAACGTCTTTTACGTCGTCCGGGGTGGGCGTCAGGCCCGTCCCGATGGCCCAGACCGGCTCATAGGCGATAACGGTATTCTCGGACGTCGCTGAGGCTGGCAACGAGTCCTTGAGTTGCCCGCACACGACGGCAACCGTCTTGCCCGCGGTCCGCTCGTCTTTTGTTTCCCCGATGCAGACGATGGCCGTGAGTCCCGCCCGATGCGCTGCCATGGCCTTTTCGCTGACGATTGAGCTTGTCTCGCCATGGTCTGCCCGGCGCTCGGAATGCCCGACGATGACGGCCACAGCGCCCGCATCTCTCAGCATTTCCGCGGCAATGTCGCCAGTATGAGCGCCATCCGGCTTCGGGTGGCAGTCCTGACCGGCGAGCAGGACAGGGCTGGCGCCAAGGGCGGCCGCAAACCCGGCGATAAGGGTTGCCGGAGGGGCGATCATCACGTCGGCGGGAAGATCGGCCAATGGCCCTGCAAGTGCGTCACGCACCGCCAAGATTTCGGCGACGCTCGCTTTATCGCCGTTCATTTTCCAATTTCCGGCGATGAGCGGTCGAATTCCGCCCCCGTCTTTCACCATGGTTCCCTCATGTTGCGGACGCCTAAGCTGCCTCCCCCCGGAAGCCTCCATCGGTGAACACTCCGTAACCTCATCAGCGGCACCCTTGCAATCCGAAACGGCCTGGGCTTCATATCACGCCGAACCACCCCCGCGCCTGGCGCGGACATTCGCCATCTGAAGCTCGTTGACCCTACGCTCTCCCGCGCGGCAGCGTCACGCTTCCATCAACGGGACGTCTTTACGCATGCTCGAAGCTCTCAGACGCGGCGCCCAGACCCGGGTCGCCAAGCTGCTGTTCGGATTGCTGGTTCTGAGCTTCGGCATCTGGGGCGTCCACGACGTCTTCACAGGCTGGGGCCGAGGCGCCATTGCCACGGTTGGGGGCACGAAGATATCCGACGAAGAATTCCGGCGCGCGTATCAGGACGAAATCGATCGCGTTTCGCAGCAGGCGCGGCAGCGCATCACCCCCGAGCAAGGCCGCGCATTCGGTCTCGACAGGCGCGTGCTGGCGCAGCTCCTCACCGGCGCCGCGATCGAGGCGCATGCCCATCAGCTGGGCCTAGCGCTCTCAGACAAGACCCTCGTCGACGGCGTCCAGACCGATCCCGACTTTCAGACGGACGGCAAGTTCTCGAAGCAGAACTTCGACAACCTGCTTCGCCAGATCGGCTTGAGCGAGCGCGGCTTCCTGGATCTTCGCCGCAAGGACGAACTGCGAGCAGCAATCGTTCGCTCGTTTATCGCAGGTCAGACGATTCCAAAGCCGCTCTTCGATTTGATGCACGCTTACAATCAAGAGAAGCGCGTGATCGAGTGGGTCAAGGTCGACCCCGACGCCGTGACCGTCGCCGATCCGACGGAAGCGAAGCTCACAGAACTCTACGATAAGGATAAAGCGAAATACATGACGCCTGAGTACCGTAAGGTCCAGGTGCTGGTGCTCGACGTCGACGCGCTCAAGAAGCATGTCGACATCACCGACGCAGAGATCGAGAAGGCCTATCAGGCGACGAAAGACAGCTACGACACGCCGGAAGAGCGTCGCATCCAGCAGATCTCTTTTAAGGACAAGGCGGCCGCTGAAGCGGCGCTCAAGGCTCTTCGCGACGGAACAAAGACGTTCGCCGATGTGGCTAAGGACACCGGAGCAAAGGACTCTGACGTCGACCTTGGCCTGATCACCAAGAAATCCATGATCGATCCGAAGGTCGCGGACGCAGCTTTCTCGCTCGAGAAGGATAAATATTCTGACGTCATCGAGGGCCGGTTCGCCTATGTGATTCTGCGGGTCACGCAGATCCAGCCCGGCGTCACTCGCACGCTGGCGGACGTGAAGGACCAGGTTCGCGACAAGCTCGCAGCCGACAAAGCCCGCGCGGAACTCCAAAATAAACACGATGAAATCGAGGATAACCGCATCGCCGGCAAGTCTCTGCAGGAGATCGCCGACGCTCAGAAGATCACCTTCAAGGAAATTCCTGCCGTCGATTCTACCGGCCTCGGCCTCGACGGCAAGCCGGTGATGGACACGCCTGATCTCCGCAAGATCATCTCGCGCGCCTTCGCGCCGGACAGCAATAATGACGACGCAGGCATCGAGTTGTCGAGCGACGGTTATGCCTGGGTCAATGTCGTCTCGACGGATGCACCGAAGCAAAAGCCTTTCGCCGAGGTGAAGGAGCAGCTGAAGAACGACTATCTGACATCTGAACGCCATCGTCTGCTCGAAGAGCTGGCCAAGAAACTCGCCGAGCGCGTCAATGCGGGCGAGCCGATGTCGGCAATCGCGGACGCAGCGAAGAACAAAGTCGAAAAGACCGAACCGATCACGCGCAAGACGATCCCTCAGAGCATCTCTGAAGGCGTTGTCGCGCAGGCCTTCGCCATGGCGAAGGGCAAGGCTGGATTTGGCGAATCCCCGGACCACACGACCGAGATCGTCTTCCAGGTCTCAGACGTCATTCCGGCTCCCGATGCTTCACTGACCGAGACAGATCAGCTCAACCGGCAGCTCGAGGGGCAGCTCGCGAACCAGACGCTGATGGAATATACCGAGGCCCTGAAAAAGCGTCTTGGCACGACCGTCAACGAAGCAGAGATCAAATCCGTGCTTGGCGTCAGCGACGAGTGAGAATGACGTGAGCGCCCTTACGGCATTGCCCGCCATGGAAGTCTGTCCGGCTGCGGATTCGTTCGCGCGCCTTTATGAGGAAGGCAAATCGCAGGTCGTGTGGGCGCGCCTCATCGCCGACCTCGAAACGCCCGTCTCCGCGTACCTTAAACTCGCGGATCGGCGCCCGATGAGCTTTCTTCTGGAATCGATCGAAGGCGGTTCCGCCCGCGGGCGTTATTCGGTCATCGGCCTCGCGCCTGACCTCATCTGGAAAGCGAACGGCGACACTGCGGAAATCAACCGCTCGCCGGAAGACAATCCCGATGCCTACCTGCGCGACGACCGCCCGACGCTGCAGTCGCTCCGCAACCTGCTCGAGGAAAGCGCCATAGAGCTTCCGGAAGCCTTGCCGCCAATGGCCGCCGGGATTTTCGGCTATATGGGCTACGATACGGTTCGGCTCATCGAAAATCTGCCGGAGATGAAGCCCGACGCGCTCGGCGTGCCGGACGCCATTCTGATCCGCCCGATGCTCATGCTCATCTTCGACAACGTCAAGGATGAGATGATCGTGGCGACGCCGGTCCGGTCGCAGCCCGACGTTCCGGCGGAAGATGCTTACGCGGCCGCGCTCTCGCGTATCGAGTCGACCATCTCGCGGTTGGCGGGACCTGTGCCGCAGACAGCCGCGGCGCCCTCGACAACCCTTGCGATGCAGGAGCCGCAGTCCAATACGACGCCAGCCGACTACATGGCGATGGTTGCGAAGGCGAAGGACTACATCAAGGCCGGCGACATCTTCCAGGTCGTGCTCTCCCAGCGTTTTTCCGCGCCGTTCGAACTACCCTCGTTTTCACTTTACCGCGCGCTGCGGCGGCTCAACCCGTCCCCGTTCCTCTTCCATCTCGATTTTGGCGAGATGCAGCTCGTTGGATCGTCGCCCGAAATTCTCGTCCGGGCGCGCGATGGCGTTGTCACCATCCGCCCAATCGCGGGGACGACGCATCGTGGCGCAACCGATGCCGAGGACAAGGAGCTGGCCTCCGCACTGCTCGCCGACCCGAAAGAGCGCTCAGAACATCTGATGCTACTCGATCTCGGCCGCAACGATGTCGGCCGTGTCTCGATTCCCGGAACGGTGACCGTGACCGATAAATTCGTGATCGAGCGCTACAGTCACGTGATGCACATCGTCTCGAACGTCATCGGCAAGCTCGACGAATCGAACCACGACGCCATCGACGCCCTGATGGCCGGCTTTCCGGCGGGCACCGTCTCAGGCGCGCCGAAGGTTCGCGCCATGGAGATCATCGCGGAACTCGAAAAAGCAAAGCGCGGCCCTTACGCGGGCTGCGTCGGCTATTTCTCGGCAAGCGGTGAGATGGATACGTGCATCGTTCTTCGCACCGCCATCCTCAAGGACGGAATGATCCACGTGCAAGCCGGTGCGGGAATCGTCCACGACAGCGTGCCCGAGAACGAGCAGCGGGAATGCATCAATAAGGCGAAGGCTGTCGTGCGAGCCGCGGAAGAAGCCGTGCGCTTCGCGTCACGCTCATCCAATGTGCCGCCTTCCTCAAGCTGACTGGCGGCGACGCCTCATCATCGAGGCTTCGCTTCCGGCTTCCAGCGCTTCGCCCAGGCGCGCTGCCAGGGCGACCATTTCGGACGCCATAGCAGGCTGACGACGCTATGCCAGAGGGCATAAAGCGGGAACCAGAACAGCACGCGAATCGGCAGGACGCCCAGCGCGAAGATCCAGCGCTGGATGCGCTTTGAGGCCGAGGCGCCATATTTCTGCGTCCGCGCCTTGACCCAGCCCCTCACTTTTTCCTGACCCAGCACACGTTCGGCAACGCGCAGCGCAACGAACGCGACGATAGCGAGCGGGAGCAACAGCCACAGGATGATCCATAGAATCTGGACGATCACCCACCAGACGATGCTGACGAGTAGCCCGAGAATCCAAAAAACAGGCGCCAGGAGATAATCCATTGCGGATGTACCCTTGTCATCGCAGCAGCGCGAATCTATGGCCTACCGCTTAACGGCGAGAGCGACCTGCTATAAGGTTCCCTCGCCGCGAAACGCCAGCCCAAGGCCGCAATGCTTTCTCTCGCCCTACTCCGACATGCCAAATCAAGCTGGGACGCGACCGACATCGACGATTTCGATCGTCCGTTGAACGATCGCGGACGCTCGGCAGCGCCGGTTATGGGCGAAGCGCTGAAGGAACTCAATTTCGTTCCGGACATCGTTCTCTGCTCCCCTGCCAAGCGCACGCGGGAAACGCTGTCGCTGATCACGAGCGCTGTCAAAGCGGCAGAGGTCACCTTCGACGAGCAGTTGTATCTCACCAGCCAGGAAATGCTTTACGGACGCCTCAAGAGCACCCCGGTCGGCCGCAAACGCGTGCTCATGATCGGGCACAACCCAGGCATGCACGGCTTGGCGCTGTTCCTCACCGGCACCGGCGATGTCAAATCGATTTCCCGCCTGGAAGACAAGTTCCCGACCGCCTCTCTGGCCGTCTTCACGTTTCCGCAGACGGCCTGGCAGGATCTGCTGCCCGCATCTGGGCATCTCGAAGCCTTCATCACTCCCAGGGACCGGGCGGCGAACGCCTGAATCGCCTTTACTTTGAATTGAGCAATCCGATAGCCATATTTTCCGTGTCGCTGGCCCTTCACCGTCTGCTAGAAGGGCAGCGCGCGAATGTCGGATACCGGCAGACCAAGGGCCAAGATGCTGATCCTGATCGATAACTACGACAGCTTCACTTACAATCTCGTCCACTATCTCGGCGAGCTTGGGACGGAAAGCGTCGTCATTCGCAACGACAAGGTTTCCGCCGACGAGGTGCTGGCGAAGAAGCCGAAGGCCATCGTGCTCTCGCCGGGCCCCTGCACGCCGAACGAGGCTGGCGTATGCCTCGAGCTGATTAAGAAGGCCGGACCAACCATTCCGCTGCTCGGCGTCTGTCTCGGACATCAGGCGATCGGCCAAGCTTACGGCGGCGATGTCATCCGCGCGCCGTCGCCGATGCACGGCAAGCTCTCGACGATTACCAACACGGGCCAAGGCATCTTCAAAGGATTGCCAAAGCGGTTCGAGATCACCCGCTACCATTCGCTGATTGTCGACCGCGCCACGCTTCCGGATTGCCTCGAAGTGACGGCCGAGACGGACGATGGCCTGATCATGGGCCTGCAGCACAAATCGCATCCGGTTCACGGCGTGCAGTTCCACCCGGAAAGCATCGCATCCGAGCAGGGCCATGCGCTGCTCGCGAACTTCCTTGAACTCGCGGGCCTGGCGCCCAAAAGCCGCAAGGCAGCCTGATTGTGACAACAACCGCCACCATCGCCAATCCGGCCCGCGAACTGAAGCACCTCATGAGCCGCATCGCGGAGGGCGAGACTCTCGGCGATGAGGGCATGCAGCAGGCGCTCGATCTGCTCATGTCGGGCATCGCTCCGCCAGTCGCCATGGGCGCGTTTCTGATGGCCGTCCGCGTCCGCGGCGAGACGACGGAAGAAATCACCGGCGCGGCCAGATTCATGCGCAGCCGCATGACGACGGTCGACGCGCCCCCCGGAGCCATCGACATCGTCGGGACGGGCGGCGACAGTCGCGGCACCTATAACATTTCGACGGCGGCGACGCTGGTAGCCGCTGGTGCTGGCGCCATCGTGGCGAAGCACGGCAATCGGGCGGTGACATCGCTTTCGGGTGCCTCCGACGTTCTTGCGGCGCTCGGCGTGAAGCTCGACGTACCGCCAGTCATCGTCTCGCGGGCCATCGCGGACGCGGGCGTCGGTTTTCTATGGGCGCCGCTTTATCATCCTTCCTTCAAGACGTGGGCGCCGATCCGCGCCGATCTCGGCTTGCGGACGATTTTCAATCTGCTCGGACCGCTCTGCAATCCGGCACAGGTGACGCGACAAGTGCTCGGCGTCTATGACCGGAACCACGTCGAGCCGATCGCGGAAGTGCTCCGCAAACTCGGTTCGGTTCACGCCTGGGTCGTCCACGGCGCCGACGGCATGGATGAGCTGACGACGACTGGCGTGACGCATGTCGCGGAGCTTAAAGACGGCGACATCTACGCATTCGAATTGACGCCAGAAGACGCGGGCCTCACGCGCAGCAGCATTGAGTCCCTTCAGGGCGGAGATGCGGAGACCAACGCTGCCGCTATCCACGCCCTCCTTCAGGGCGAACCGGGGCCTTATCGCGATATCGTGCTGCTTAACGCAGCCGCAGCGCTCGTCGTTGCAGGCAAGGCCGACAGTTTGGGCGACGGCATCGCGAAAGCCGAAGCATCGATCGATAGCGGCCGCGCGGCGCGGGCTCTCGACCGTCTCGTCGCAGTCACCAACGAGCGCGTGTGAGCCATGGCCGACATCCTCGACAAGATCACGGCCTATAAGCGCGAGGAAATCTCGCGGGCGAAAGTTTTGAAACCGCTCCGCGTCATCGCGGAATATGCGCGCTCAGCGCCACATGTTCGCTCTTTCGCAGGCGCAATTGCCGCGAAACATGCGGAGAAAAAGCCTGCTCTTATCGCGGAAATCAAAAAGGCTTCGCCGTCGAAAGGCCTGATCCGCGCCGACTTCGATCCGCCCGCGCTGGCCAAGGCCTATGAAGCCGGAGGCGCTGCCTGCCTTTCGGTGCTGACCGACCGGCCGTCGTTCCAGGGTGCTCCCGAGTTTCTCACGGCCGCGCGCGAAGCGGTTTCGCTTCCCGTGTTGCGCAAGGATTTCATGATCGACACGTATCAGGTGGCGGAAGCGCGCGCCTGGGGTGCCGATTGCATCCTCATCATTCTGGCCGAAGTCGACGACGCAACAGCACACGACCTCGCGGAGGCGGCGAAAGACTGGGGCATGGACGCCATCGCGGAAGTCCACGACGACGCCGAGCTCGAGCGCGCACTTAAGCTCGATTGCCGACTGATCGGCATCAACAATCGCAATCTCAAGACGTTCGAGGTGAAACTCGAGACGACGGAGGTGCTTGCTCCACTGGTTCCCTCCGACCGCATCGTCGTCGGCGAGAGCGGGATCTTCACCCCTGCCGATCTTGCACGTCTCGCGAAGGCTCACGTCAATACGTTTCTCGTCGGCGAAAGCCTGATGCGGCAGGCCGATGTAACAGCAGCTACGAAAACGCTGCTTGCGCCATCGCCATGAGCAAACTTTCGCACATCGACGATAAGGGCGATGCGCGGATGGTCGACGTGTCAGACAAGGCGGTCACGTCGCGCCAGGCCATCGCCGAAGGCTTTATCGCGATGCAGCCCGAAACGCTCGCCCTCGTCGAAACGGGGCAGGCCAAGAAGGGCGATGTCATCGGTGCCGCGCGGATTGCCGGAATCATGGCGGCCAAGCGCACGCATGAGCTGATCCCGCTTTGCCATCCGCTCGCGATCACAAAGGCAACGGTCGATTTCGAAATTTCGCACGCGCCGACAGGCATTCGCGTGACGTCTGAAGTGAAGGTCTCCGGCCAGACCGGCGTCGAAATGGAAGCGTTGACCGCGGTTTCCATCGCCTGCCTCACGCTCTACGATATGCTGAAGGCCGCCGACAAAGGCATGACCATCAGCGACGTGCACCTCGTCGAGAAGACGGGTGGCAAGTCCGGAACCTACAAAGCCGGGCCTCGACCGGCGGACGGCTGACCCATGGCACTCCTCCCCGTCTCCGAGGCGCTGAAGCGCATTCTAGACTCCGCGACGACTCTGCCATCAGAGCCCGTCGGATTGCTTCAGGCGCGCGGCCGCACGCTGGCTCAAGCCGTGATTTCGAAAGTCGACAACCCGCCGTTCGATGCGTCGGCTATGGATGGCTATGCGGTTCGGGCCGAAGACGTCGGCACGGTTCCGTCCACATTGACCGTCATCGGTGAAGCGGGCGCGGGGCGACCCTTCTCGGGCACGCTCGGTAAGGGCCAAGCCGTTCGCATTTTCACTGGCGCGCGCGTTCCCGATGGCGCCGACACGATTGTCATCCAAGAGAACGTCACGGCGTCCGGCTCCGCTGTTACCATTTTGGAAACGGCCGCTCATGGCGCAAATGTCAGAACGAGAGGCCAGGACTTTGCGCAGGACGAAACTCTTGTCGCGCCGGGCCGCCTCCTTACCGCGCGAGACGTTCTAATTTCGGCTTCCTGCGGATACGGCGAACTTCCCGTGGTGCGAAAGCCCGTCGTCGCCATCCTTTCGACGGGAGACGAACTCGTCGCTCCCGGAAAACCGCTTGGTCCTGGGCAAATTTCCGGCTCGAACGCCTACGGACTTTCAGGCGTTGTCGAGGCTGCGGGCGGCGAAGCTCGCTTTCTCGGGATTGCGCGGGATTCGCTCGCCTCGCTCGATGAGTTCATTTCCGCTGCGAACGACGCCGACGTTTTGGTGACGAGCGGCGGCGCCTCTGTTGGCGATCACGATCTCGTCCGCCCGGCACTCGAGAACGCGGGCGCTAAGCTCGACTTCTACAAAATCGCGATGCGTCCAGGAAAGCCGCTGTTCTTCGGCTCGCGCCATCCCGGCGGCAAACTGCAATACTGCCTCGGCTTACCGGGCAACCCAGTATCCGCGATGATCTGCGCGCGCGTATTTCTCGTACCGCTGATCGGCCGCCTTCTCGGGCGCGAAACGCCGTTCGAAGCGCTCGAAGCCGTTCTCACCGATGCTATTCCCGCAAATGGCCCGCGCGAACATTACATGCGCGGTGAATTGGACATCTCTACTGTCCCCGCACGTGTAACGGCGTTCAAGAAGCAGGACAGCGGGCTGGTGAAATTTCTTCAGCGCGCAAACTGTCTTGTTGTCGTGCCGGCGGATGCGCCTGTTCTCGATGCCGGCTCGACCGTGCGCGTGCTGAAACTCGATATTTGATCTAGCTTCGCCTTTATTTGGCGTTCTCGGAAATACACTCAGGTCAAAGACGAAAGTTGGATGCCCGCGCGGGATCTATCTGTTAGACTTCAAATATCTCGTGGTTCAGCTCGATATTTGTGCAATATTTCCTGCTCTTATTCCGGAACATTCGAAGGCCGGGCGCAGTTTTTTGACAACCTAATGTTTGCGAGGGCGTCAAATATGCTCATTCATATCGGTTATGATATTAGCCTTGAACTTGCGGCACCTACGCCGCTTCTACTTCTTCTTGATGTTCAAGCCAGCCGTCGCCGCGATATGATTTATGAAGACGCGCTCACGGTTCCGGATGTCGCCGTCTCTCAAGGGCTCGATCTTTATGGCAACCGCACACAGCGGCTCGTTGCTCCCGCAGGCTCGCTGAAGCTCAGTTATCGCGCCGTCGTTCGCGATTCCGGCGAGCTGGAAGAGACGCCCTTCAATGCCCGGGAAATTCCGGTGGCCGATCTGCCGAATTATGCGATGCACTTTCTCAGCGGCAGTCGCTATTGCGAAACGGACGAACTGACCGCGATCGCTTGGCAGCTTTTTGGCCACGTCCCGCCCGGCTATCAGCGGGTGAAAGCAGTTTGCGATTTCGTGCACAATCGCATCAAGTTCAACTATCAGGCGGCGCGTTCTACGCGCACCGCGTTCGAGGCCTATAATGAGCAGACGGGCGTCTGTCGCGATTACGCGCATCTCGCGATCGCGTTCTGTCGCTGCCTAAACATTCCTGCCGCTTATATCAATGGCTACCTAGGCGACATCGGCGTGCCGCCCGATGCAGCACCTATGGACTTCAGCGCGTGGTTTGAAGCCTATGTCGACCACCGCTGGATAACATTCGATGCGCGCCACAACGTTCCCCGCACCGGACGCATAGTCATTGCACGTGGCCGCGACGCGGCGGACGTGGCTATGGTCACGTCCTTCGGCCAGCACACCCTCGGGGAGTTCAAGGTAATCTGCGAGGAAGTCGCGCCACAGCGCGCTGAGCAATTGACGTCTCGCGCTGCGTAAGCCCTTCTCCTTAGGGAGAAGGGCAATGCCTCTCGACCTAACCCTCTCCCCAAAGGGAGAGGAAACTGGTCGCTTAATCCTTCGCGCGCTCGACGTAAGAGCCGTCTTCCGTCATGACGACGACGCGAGTGCCCGCTCCGATATGCGGCGGCACCATCACGCGCGCACCGTTCGAAAGCTTCGCGGGCTTATAAGACGACGATGCGGTCTGGCCTTTGACGACCGGGTCGGCCTCTACGATCTCGAACGTCACGCGCTGCGGCAGCTCGACGGAAATCGGGTTGCCCTCGTGCAGCGAGACGAGGCACGTCATGCCTTCCTGCAACCACTGGCCCTGGTCGCCCAGAACGTCTTTCGGAATGGAGATTTGATCGAACGTCTCGGGCTGCATGAAGTTGAAGCCCATGTCGTCTTCGTAGAGATAGTTGAAATCCTTTTCGTCGAGATAGGCGCGCTCGACCTGGTCCGTGGTGCGATAACGCTCGGTAACCTTCACCCCGTCGGCGATGCGGCGCATTTCGAGGTGCGTCACCGGCGTGCCTTTGCCAGGATGAATATTTTCCGCATGCATCACGACAGCCAGCTTTCCGTCGAGATCCAGCACGTTGCCTTTGCGGACCGAGCTTGCAATAACCTTTACCACGGGTACGTCTCCGTTCTTAAATCCAACGCGTGCTGCCGCCTCGGGGGCGGCCGGTCATCGGAAGCCTTCAGGGAATCTGTCGCGTCTCATACCCGCTTAGCCCCTTGCCGCCAAGTGCGGCAACCCTGTCCAGAATGTCCAAATTACAGGCATGTCACAGCATTCCCCCTGGTGGAGCCCAGAACGCCACGCCGACCGCCGCCCTTTTTTGATCGGCCGCGGCCGGATCAAGGCCGCGATCAGGGATTGGTTTCTTTCGCAAGGATTTACGGAAGTAGAACCGGGCCTGCTTCAGGTCTCACCCGGCAACGAGACGCATTTGCACGCCTTTCGGACGGAAATGGTGAGCATGGATCTTTCCCGCCACGATCTTTACCTGCACACCTCGCCCGAACTGGCCATGAAAAAACTGCTGGCCGCGGGAGAAACCAAGATTTTTGCGTTCGCTGCGGTATTTCGCAACCGCGAACGGGGAGCGCTTCACAGCCCGGAATTCACGATGCTCGAATGGTATCGCGCCGACGAGCCGTACCGGAAGCTGTGGGACGACTGCGCGGCGATCCTGAAAATCGCGGCTGAGGTGGGAGGGCATCAGGAATGGAACTTCCGCGGTAAGAACTGTAGCCCTCGCGCGCCCTTTCAGGCCCTGACATTGGACGAAGCATTCCGGCAGATGGCAGGGATCGCCCTCCGCGAAACGACAACGGGGCGCGTGCTCGATCTCGCATCTTTCATGAACGAAGCGAAAGCCTCAGGCATCCGCGTTGCCGAGGACGACACGTGGCCGGATATTTTCAGCCGCGTTCTGGTCGACAAGATCGACCATCAGCTCGGCTCGC
Source organism: Hyphomicrobium sp. (assembly GCA_030148425.1). Classification (GTDB taxonomy): domain Bacteria; phylum Pseudomonadota; class Alphaproteobacteria; order Rhizobiales; family Hyphomicrobiaceae; genus Hyphomicrobium_B. The sequence goes on from JASBTM010000008.1 coordinate 96,784, forward strand.
CTGCACCGACAATCCTCTATGAATACCCCGCCGGAGAAGCAGCGCTCGCTCGCCCCGTTCCGGGTGACCGCGAAGTCGCCGAACGCTTCGAGCTATTCGCGTGCGGTGTCGAACTCGCCAATGGCTTCGGCGAACTGACAGACGCCGATGAGCAGCGTCGCCGCTTCGAAGCATGGATGGCGGAGAAAGAGCGCATCTACGGGGAACGCTATCCCATCGATGAAGATTTTCTCACCGCACTGCGGCTGATGCCTCCGGCGTCCGGTTGCGCGCTAGGCTTCGATCGTCTTGTCATGCTTGCGACGGGCGCAGAGCGGATCGATCAAGTGCTATGGACGCCGTTTCCGGAACCAAGCAACTAACTGAATGGCTCAACGTCCCTCTTCCCATTCGACATGCACGAGGACGACGAGAAGGAGATTTCGATGGCCGACGATGTTCACACCGGCGGATGCCAATGCGGTGCCATTCGCTTTCGGGTCGAGGGCTCTCTCGAAGACGCATCCATCTGCCATTGCCGCATGTGTCAGAAGGCCTTTGGCAGCTTCTATGCTCCGCTCGTCAGCGTGCGCGGCGCGAGGCTTGTCTGGACGCGCGGCGAGCCGAAGCGATTTCAATCGTCCAATGCCGCCTCGCGCGGCTTTTGCCCGGACTGCGGCACGCCTCTGACATACGAAGCGCCGGATGGCATAGCGATGGCGATTGGCGCCTTCGATAAACCATCGGACATCGCGCCAAAAGTACAGTGGGGGGTGGAGGCCGAGCTTCCTTACGTCGACTCCATTCCCGGCCTGCCGCGAAAGGGAACACTCGACGATCCCAACGCTGCACCCTTCCTTGTGACACTCGTCTCATATCAGCATCCCGATCACGATACCGATGTCTGGCCACCAAAATGACGTCGATCGAACGAAAGCTCATCTCGGTAGATGATTTGATCGATGCGGGCTTTGTTCGCGGCAAAGATGCTGGCGCGTTGCGTGAAGTGGGTGCGCGTTACGCCATCGCGATGACGCCTGCGATGGCCCGTGCGATTGATCCAGCGGACGCTGACGATCCCATCGCGCGCCAATTCGTACCGAGTGCACGCGAGCTTGTTTCTCACCCAGCCGAAATGGCGGATCCGATTGGAGACAGGCTTAAAAGCCCAGCGCCCGGCATCGTTCATCGCTATGCCGACCGTGTGCTGTTAAAGCTCGCAAGCGTCTGCCCGGTTTACTGCCGCTTCTGCTTTCGCCGCGAGATGGTTGGCCCAACAAACGGCGAAACACTCTCGGCCGAGGACTTCGCGGCAGCTCTCGCTTACATCGCCAAAACACCGACGGTCTGGGAGGTCATCCTAACGGGCGGAGATCCGCTTATTCTGTCACCGCGGCGAATTCGGGAGACATCGGAAGCGCTCGCCCACATTGCGCACGTCAAAGTCCTCCGGTGGCATACGCGCGTACCGATCGTTGACCCTGCTCGCATAACAGCAGATCTCGTCACTGCCTTGAAGGCAACGCGGCAGACTGTTTTCGTCGGACTTCACACCAATCACCCGCGCGAGCTGACCGCTGAATCACGAGGCGCGATTTCACGCCTCGCCGATGCAGGCATTCCCCTTCTCAGCCAGACCGTGTTGCTCAAAGGCGTGAACGACGACGCCGATACGCTTGAAGCGCTGATGCGCAATCTCGTCGAGCTACGCGTCAAGCCGTATTACCTTCACCATGGCGACCTGGCACCCGGCACCGCGCACTTTCGCACGACCATCGAAGACGGCCGGAGACTGATGGCCGAACTGCGCCGCCGTCTCTCCGGCATCGCCCTTCCGACTTACGTGCTCGATCTTCCTGGCGCGCACGGCAAGGTGCCCGTGGAACATTCGGTGACGGCGGAAGACAGCGGGCACCTTTTCACCGACCGTGACGGCGGCACGCATCGTTACGAAGATGCTTGCTCTGCCCCTGACGTTCCTTGAATTTCGAAACTTAGCCGAGACGCCAAGCGCTCGTCAGAAATCGCGATGGCGGCGGTACGCCCTCGTCAAGATCGAGCGCGTCCACGGCATCGAACCATTTGTCTCGCGCGCTCAGCGGCAGCCCCGTTCCGCACCACGGGCAACGATCGATCAACAGGTAAGACGCCGTTCCGTCGTGAATGATCAGGCCGTACTCGTTCATGATTTCATTATAGACGATCAGCGAGTCGGCGCAGGCAAAGGGATCGTCGTGCTCGTCGCAATCGAAGCGGAGCGCATCGACCATTGACGCGCAGCAGTGCTGAACCCCTCGGCTCGCCGGCGACCAGTCGACATCCAACGGCATCCAGAGCACCCGCCTGCCTGGAAAAAGCGCTTTCGACACTTGCTCCCCTTTGCGATCGGGATCCAAATCCCGCTGCCACATCCTCCGCATAGATAGTGTTTTCATCCGGAGGCTGAAGATCATCTTACTAGAACTTTCGTGCAGATTCAGGCTGATGACAGCCCGAATGTGTTTCGGCTTTGGCCGATATCCACCCTCCTGACAACGCCATCCGGTTGCAAGCCCGTCGCTCTTGGTGTCAAACTGACGCACACATTCCGAGCGAAAATTCCGCGGCGCGCCTGCCTCCATCGCCTTGCGGCCGTCAGATCACTGTTCCCTGGGTGACATCATCAAAGGGCGCCGCCTTCTAGAAAGTCCTTGGGGAGAAGGTGGACGTTTTTCGATGTCCCAACGCCCGGAACGGTCCGAGCGCGGACTCGTCCAGGCAGCGATGGAAGCCATGTCACCCGTTCATGCGGCGCTGGCCGCGATAACATACTTGCTGGTTAAGCACGCCGTCGCCGACTTTATGCTGCAGACGGAGCCAATATATCGCCAGAAGGGCCGCTACGGTGCGGCCGGCGGATTATTGCACGCCCTGATCCATATCCTGCTGACGGCACCGCTCTTCGTGCTCTTTCCAGGCGGCGGACCGGCACTTGCGACCGGCCTGCTTGCCGCTGAATTTCTCGTTCACTATCATATCGATTGGGCCAAAGAGCAGATTGTTCGCAGCCACGGATGGTCCTCCCAGGATCGTAATTTTTGGTGGGCTCTTGGCATCGACCAACTGCTCCACGGGCTCACTTACGTAGCCATCCTGTGGATTTGGCTCCCATCAAATTGAACAGCCGGTTCATTTTTGCGCTTCTGTCATCTTGCGCGCGCTGAAATGGCTCTGCCATATGCGCGCGACGACCAGCTCTTCGCCAGGGTTTGTCGGCGCTGCGACGTCCCTTTCGTACGCAGCAACGTAACGTTTTCCTCCCCGGCGTCGAAAACAACTGCAAAGGCGTAGTTTGGACCGCAAGGCTCGAGACGCTCAATGGTCAGATTTGATGCGCGCGGCAATCGCGGGCAACGAGAGTGCTTATCATAAGCTTCTCTCGGAGCTCTCGCAGGTGCTTCGAGGCGTCGTCCGCCGTGGTTTCGCGGGGGTCGGCGTTCCGCGCGACGATACAGAGGACGTGGTGCAGGACGTATTACTGGCAATTCACCTGAAACGGCATACCTGGGACCGCTCGATGCCGCTCGGTCCGTGGATTTCGGCGATCGCACGCAACAAGATGATCGACGATCTGCGTCGCCGGGGCCGCCGTCCGGAAGTTGCCGTCGATTTGAGCGAATTCGAGATCGAGGGCGACGACCAGCAGGCATCCATCGATGCGCGCGATCTCGATCGCGTCCTCGGCAGCCTATCAGACAAAAATCGCGATATCGTCCGCTCGATCAGCATCGATGGTCATTCGGCCCGCGAAGTGGCGGAACGCCTCGGCATGAGCGAAGTTGCGGTCCGGGTCGCATTGCATCGGAGCCTGAAGGCTCTCGCGGAGACATATCAAGAGAAGAAACTATGAGGACCGAAGATCTCATCAAAGCCATATCCGCCGACGCCAAAAGCGTCGAGCCGCCGATCGCCCAGACGCTGGCGATCGCGGTTGGTGTTGGCACGCTGATCTCGGCCCTCGTTTTCTTCGGAATGTTCGGTGTCCGCGATCATTTCATGGACCTGATGACCTCGTCGGTCCGCTTCGTTTTCAAATTCGTACTGACGCTCAGCATCGCTATTCCAGCGTTCGTCCTGGCGCGCGGACTTGCGCGACCAGATTTCAATCCTGGAAAACGACTATGGTTGCTGGCGCTCGGACCGGCGGTCATGCTGGCTGGAATCCTCTTCGAGCTTATGGCCCTCCCAGCAGAGGCCTGGCGCAGCAAGATGATGGGCCATAACGCCATATTTTGCTTGATCGTCATTCCGCTGCTGTCGCTCACGCCCCTCGCGGCGATCATCTATGCCTTGCGCAAAGGGGCGACGACGCATCCGGTGCTTGCGGGCGCTGTCGGCGGACTGCTTTCCGCAGGCATTGCCGCGACGCTTTACGCCGCGCATTGCCCCGACGACAGTCCGTTGTTTCTTGCCGCGTGGTACACGATCGGGGTTGTTGTGATGACGGGTGTCGGTGCGCTTCTTGGCAGCCGCATGTTACGCTGGTAGCGCGAGCCGCCTACAGCAAATCGCGCATACGGTAGTAGAGCATCCCCAGCGCAAGCATGTAATTGCCGAACACATCGCTGAGCGGCAGGCGCAGATGCTTGACGCGGGCGAAGAGGTCGAATTTTTCCGTCGTCCCGCAAATGGCGTCCGACACGATCTCCGCCAAAATGTGCGTGGCGTTGACGCCGTGACCCGAATAGCCTTGAAAGAAATAGAGGTTCGGCGCGAGACGGCCAGCTGCCGGGACGCGATTGACGACGATCGCAATCGTCCCGCCCCATTTATATTCGACCCGCGCATTTTTCAGCTGCGGGAACACCTCTACCATTCGCGGCTGCATCACGGCCGCGATATCCCGCGGATCGCGGTTCGTATAGTTGCAGCGGCCTCCAAACAGCATGCGACGGTCGGCGGACATACGAAAATAGTCGAGCACGACATTGCTGTCGGCCACGGCCAAATTTTGCGGATCGACAGACGCCGTTTCGGATCCCGTCAGCGGCTCAGTGGCGATGATGTAGCTGCCCGCCGGAAGCATCAGGCCCTTGAGGCCCGGCTGTCCGAAACGGTTGAAGATCTCGCCGCCGACGATGACGGTGCCGGCTTCGACGCGCCCGCGCTCGGTCTCGACCCAGGGTTTCGCGCCGCCCGAAAGATTGACGACGCGCGTGCCCTCGAAAATCTTGACGCCGAGAGACGCGGCAGCCGCAGCCTCGCCGCGACAAAGATTGAGCGGATGCAAATGCCCGCTGCGGCGGTCGATATAGCCGCCGTAATACGACTCTGTGCCGAGGATCTCCGGCATCTGGTGCTTCTCGACGACCTCGATCTGATCGCCGTCACCATCCTTCATGCGGTCGTCCACGTAGGCCCGCATATGATCCATGTGCTTGGGACGAGCCGCGACTTCCATCCAGCCGTAAGCGAGGTCGCAGGCGATGCCGTACTTCTTGACGCGCTCTTCGATGATCTCATGGCCGCGATAGCGCATGTCGCGCACGAGCTTCGCGCCGGCTTCGCCAAGTTGGCTCTTGATCGTGTGCTCACCGCTGATGCCGCCGATCATCTGGCCGCCGTTGCGGCCCGATGCGCCCCAGCCGATGCGATTAGCTTCAAGTAGAACGACGGAACGGCCGCGTTCGGCCAGCGTCAAAGCGGCTGCGACACCGGAAAAGCCGCCACCGACAATGCATACGTCGGCCTTGACGGTACCTTCCAGCGCGGGGTAGCGCGCCTGGTCGTTCGCCGTCGCCGCGTAATAGGAGCGTATGTAATCTTGTGCTGTCACGATGGCCCGCTGCATAGCGCGAGCCACCGTGAAATACAAATGCGTCTTGTCACCATCAGCCCGCCGCGCCGAAGGCCTTCCGGCGCTCCCGCTCCGCACGCTCGGTCTGACGCTTTGTGAAATAGGCCGCCGAAAGCACACCGACCGTCACGATACCGACCAGGATCGTAGAGATGGCGTTGATTTCGGGCGTCACCCCAAGACGGACCTGGCTGTAGATCTTCATAGGCAGGGTCGTCGCGCCGGGGCCTGTCGTGAAGCTCGCGATGACGAGATCGTCAAGCGACAGCGTAAACGCGAGCAGCCACGCTGAGATTACCGACGGAGCGATGATCGGCAGCGTCACCTGAAAGAACGTTCCTACCGGAGTGGCGCCGAGATCCATGGCGGCTTCCTCGACGGACTTGTCGAAGTCCTGCAGCCGCGCCTGCACCACGACGGCCGCATAGCACATCGTAAACGTGATGTGCGCGAGCGTGATGGTCCAAAAGCCTCGATCGATACCGAGCGCAACGAACACCAGCAGCAACGACAGGCCGGTGATGACATCGGGCATGACGAGCGGTGCGAAGATCATGCCCGAGAAGAGCGTCCGCCCGCGGAAGCGCCCCATGCGGACAAGCGTGATCGCCGCGAGCGTCCCGAGCACAGTCGCGACTGTCGCGGAGACGACAGCAACCCTGATCGTCACCCAGGCCGCGTCCTTCAGTCCTTGGTTCTGAAGAAGCGAACTGTACCATTTGGTCGACCATCCAGCCCATACGGTCACCAGCTTCGACTCGTTGAAGCTGAAGATCACGAGAAGCAGGATCGGGATATAGAGGAACGCGAACCCTAGCGTGATGGACGTCGCGTTAAACCAGGAAAAGCGCCCTTTCATCGTGCAGCCTCCCTCTCCGCTTCCTGTTGGCGCTGGAACAAGACGATTGGAATGATCAGAACGAGCAGCAGCAGTACCGCCACGGCGGAAGCAAGCGGCCAGTCGCGATTATTGAAGAACTCAGTCCAGAGCGTTTTGCCGATCATCAGCGTCTCGGAGCCGCCGAGCAGATCCGGAATGACGAATTCGCCGACAGCGGGAATGAAGACCAGCAGACAGCCAGCAAAAACCCCGGGGAGCGACAATGGAAATGTGACCTGCCAGAAAGCTCGCCATGGATGCGAACCAAGATCCTGCGCGGCTTCGAGCAACGATGGATTGATTTTCTCAAGACTGGCGTAAAGCGGTAGGATCATGAACGGCAGATACGAATAGACGATGCCGATATAGACGGCCGTGGTCGTATTCATGATCTGAAGCGGCTCGCTAATGAGCCCTAGCTTGATCAGGAAGATCGACAGGAAACCCTCGGGCTTCAGGATCGCGATCCACGCGTAGATACGGATCAGGAAGGACGTCCAGAACGGCAGAATGACGAGCATCATCAAGGTCGGCTGCCAGGACTTCGGTGCGCGCGCCATACCGTAGGCCATCGGATACGCAACAAGAAGTGTCAGGATCGTCGAGAAGAATGCGATCTTGAGACTCGATAGATACGCGTTGACGTACAGCGGGTCGCCGAAAATGAAAGAGTAGTTCTGGAAGTCCAGTTGCGAGAGGAACGAAACGATGCCCGTCGACCAGCTGAATGTCGGCGTATAGGGCGGTATGGCCGTCGCAACCTCGGAGAGCGACAGCTTGAAGACGATGAAGAACGGAATGAGGAAGAAAACAAGCAACCAGAGATACGGCGCGCCGATGACATACCAGCGCTTCAAACCAGAAGTTCCTGTGCTCATTTGAACCTCAACCCGCAAGAACCACGCCGGCGTCGACCGGCCAATCCAACCAAACCCCGTCTTCCCAGGTGATGGATTGTTCAACGGCATGCGCGGCATTCGCCCGGAGCGCCGTAATCCGCTCTCCCGGCGCCGTCCGGACGTGATAGTGGGAGATCGAGCCCAAATATCCGATATCCTCGACCTTGCCGGGTATGACGTTGAGATCCGTCGCAGGCTTCTCGCGCCCGATGCGAATCTTCTCGGGCCGTAGAGCGAGACAGACGCTCTGGCCGACGGTGACCGCTTCCGTGCTTCGCGTCTTGAACTTATAGCCGTCCTTGCCCTCGATCTCGATGCAGCCTTCGGCGACTTTCGAAACGGTTCCTTCGAAGATATTCACGTCGCCGATGAAGCCCGCGATGTAACGCGTCTTGGGGTTCTCGTAGATGTCGCCCGGCGTTGCGACTTGCACCAGCACGCCCTTCTCCATCACGGCAATACGGCTCGCGACCGTCATCGCCTCTTCCTGGTCGTGGGTGACGATGATGAAAGTCGTACCGGTCGTTTCCTGAATACGCATCAGCTCGAACTGGGCCTGCTGGCGTAGCTTCTTATCAAGCGCGCCCAACGGCTCGTCGAGAAGCACAATACGTGGTTTCTTGGCGATGGCGCGCGCGAGCGCAACGCGCTGCTGCTGACCGCCCGAAAGCTGATTTGGTTTGCGCTTGGCGAATTGGCGAAGCTCGAGCATGCCCATGGCCTCATCGACGCGCTCGGCGAGCTTGTCCTTCGGCATGCCTTCCTGACGAAGACCGAAACCGATGTTGCCCTCAACCGTCATATGCGGAAAGAGCGCGTAGGATTGGAACATCATGTTGACGGGCCGTTCGTAGGGCGGCAGCTCCGTGATGTCCTGACCTGCGACGATGATCTTTCCCTCCGTCGGGCGTTCGAAGCCCGCGAGCATTCGAAGCAGCGTGCTCTTTCCGCAGCCTGAGGGACCGAGCAGCGCGAAGAATTCCTTTTCGTAAATATCTAGCGTGACGTTGTTCACGGCTACGAAGTCATCGAAGCGCTTCGTTATGTTTTCAAATCGGACAATCGGCGGAAGACTGGGATTTTTCCACGGTGCAAATCCAGATTGCGGGGCGGCGGTGCGAGGTCCTGCACGCTGCTGAGACGGAGCATTCGCTGGAGGTTGGGCAGTCGCAACAGCCATGATCAAAGGTCCTTCAAACCGTTCTCGATTGTCTGCCGGATGCAGCCGGCGATCATGAAAGGAAAAGGCCGCGCCAGCGTGTTACTGGCGCGGCCCTAAAATTACTGGCCTGTCGTCATTTTCGTCCACATTCGAGTGGTGAGTCGCTGGACTTTATTATCCCACGTGAGATGCACGAAGAGCTTCTTCATCGTCTCGGCGTCCGGATAAACCGCCGGGTTTTTCAATACGCTCTCGTCGATGAACTTCTGCGAACCCAGGTTACCGTTGGCGTATTGGACGAAATTGGAAGCCTTCGCCATTACTTCGGGCCGGTTCAAGTAGTTGATGAAGGTCAGCGCTTCGTCGACATCCTTGGCGTCCGCTGGGATCGCCATCATGTCGAACCACATCTGCGTGCCTTCTTTGGGGATGTTGTACTTGATGACCTGACCGTTCTTCGCTTCCGTTGCGCGCGAAGCAGCCTGGAGGATATCACCCGACCAGCCAAGCGCCATGCACGCATCGCCATTGGCGAGCGCGTTGATGTATTCCGAAGAATGGAACTTCTTGATGTAAGGCCGGATCTTCAGGAGGGTTTCTTCGGCCTTGGCTAGGTCTTCCGGCTTCGTCGTGTTTGGATCGAGGCCGAGATAGTTGAGCACGACGGGAATGATGTCTTCCGGAGAGTCGAGCATGTAGATGCCGCAGTCCTTGAACTTCGCGGCTATCTCCGGCTTGAAGATCATGTCGAGGGACGCGACCGGCGCGTCGGGCATCCGTTCCTTGATTTTGGCTTCGTTATAACCGACGCCCGTTGTGCCCCACATCCAGTTCACAGCATATTCGTTGCCGGGATCGTACTGCGCAATACGGCTGTAAATCTCGGGCCACGCGTACTGCAAATTTGGAAGCTTGGATTTATCGAGCTTTTGGAAAACGCCCGCCTTAATCTGGCGAGACAGGAACGAAGCCGTCGGCACGACAACGTCATAGCCGCTGCCGCCAGCGAGAAGCTTCGTCTCTAGAACCTCGTTACTATCGAAGACGTCATAGACGACCTTAATCCCCGTTTCCTTTGTGAAGTCAGTCAGGATCGAAGGATCGATGTAATCCGACCAGTTGTAGACTTTGACGACCTTTTCTTCAGCCTGCGCTCCTTGACCGACGAATGCGATTGCAGCAGTTGCCACAACGATAGAGTACGCGGCGCGACGCGCCGCCTTCTCGAGCCACAACATCCGAACTCCTCCACGGATCAGTCTCTTAACCAGCAGCGATAACCACCGGTCATCCAAGCTCTGCGAGATCTGCACAAAGCTTTGCTAAACAGTGACCATACTGCGCATTTAAATTGCGAAGCACAACGGGGCTCCTAGGAGAAATCATGTTTGCAGTGCGGGGAATGTCTAATTCCAAGTCGCCAAATGTGCGTTTGCCCGATACGAAGTCAGGGGGCTGCCCTATTGTTCGGCAAGGGTCGTCATCCGCTGACTGTCACAGTTCTTGATGCCCGCTATTGAGATCGTGCCTGCGAACGGGTTAAATCTTTGAGCTATCCAAACCACGGCCACGCGATGCCGCTAGCAATCGCCCGAACAAGAGTGCCAAGCTGCCGACTGAAGGCCCGGACCATCCGGGCGCATCACAGCGGCCTGCACTTTTCCGCTCCGCCATCAGACGCGACGCGGAACGGCATTGGCCCAACCGAAATCCAGGTGTCCTTATGAATGCCCCTCCCACACGGCCTTTCAACGAAGAAAGTAATTTCGGCGTTGGCTCCACTCCGGAGCGTCTTCGCGACTGGCTGCGCGAGCATCGCATTGAAGAAGTCGATTGCGCCGTCCCGGATATTGCAGGCGTTGCGCGCGGCAAGACAATGCCTGCCGAAAAATTCGTAAAGCTCGACGCCGTCCACTTGCCGATTTCGATTTTCCATCAAACGATCACCGGCGATTACGTCGGCTTCGAAGAGGATGGACAGCAGCTTTACGCCGAAAGCGACTTGATGATGGTGCCGGACCTATCGACGGTCAGGCCCGCTCCTTGGGCGTCAAGCCCGACAGCACAAGTCATTCACGATGCGACATGGCAGAGCGGCGAACCTGTCGAAATCGCGCCGCGCAACGTGCTGAAGCGCATCGTCGATCTTTACGCGAAAGAAGGCTGGGTGCCGGTCGTCGCGCCGGAACTCGAATTCTATCTGACGAAAACGAATCCCGATCCAGACTATCCGCTTGAGCCGCCGACCGGTAGATCCGGCCGGCCCGGCGCCGGGCGACAAGCCTATAGTCTCGGCGCCGTCGACGAATATGACAAGATTGTCGACGACATCTACGATTTCGCAGAGCGGCAGTACTTGAAGATCGACACGATCATTCAGGAAGGCGGCGCCGCGCAGCTCGAGATCAACCTTCTTCATGGCGATCCCGTCGACCTTGCGGATCAGGTCTTCCTTTTCAAAAGAACGATCCGCGAAGCGGCCTTCGCGCAGAATTGCTATGCGACCTTCATGGCCAAGCCGCTGGCGAATGAGCCCGGCAGCGCCATGCACGTGCATCAAAGCGTCGTCGATGCGAAGACCGGAAAAAATATTTTCACGCTCGATGACGGCGGGCCAAGCAAGCTCTTCTTCAATTTTCTGGCCGGGCAGCAGACCTATTTACCGGCGGCCCTCTGCCTCTTCGCCCCATATGTAAATTCCTATCGCCGTCTTGTCCCAAACGGTGCGGCGCCGATCAATGTCGAATGGGGATTCGACAATCGCTCCGCCGGATTGCGTGTTCCCATTTCGCCGACGGCGGCACGACGGGTCGAAAATCGCCTGGCAGGTGCAGACTCCAATCCGTATCTGGCGCTCGCCGCGAGTCTTGCCTGCGGGTATCTCGGTATCAAGAATGCGCTCGAACCGCGCCAAGCGGTCGTCGGAAACGCCTACCGCAACGACCATCAGTTACCGCGAGGACTGCTGGAAGCTTTGACGGACTTCGAAGAAAGCACTGCTTTACACGACATTCTCGGCAAACGTTTCTGTCATGTTTACCTTGCCCTGAAGCGCAGCGAATTCGAAGAGTTTATGCGCGTCATCAGTCCGTGGGAGCGCGAGCATCTGCTACTGAGCGTTTAAGCAACCCTCCTATGTCGAGCGACCGGATCATTTCCGGTCGCCTTCTGGGCCTTCAACAATAGTCTTGGTAAAAGTAAGCTCGAAATCGAATGATTGCGCCTTTATGCGGCGCGCCGTCAGAAATTCTTAATCTTGCGGAAAAGCAGTTTCAATTTTCATCCAATGCGACGTTGATTTCGCCGCGCGCTAGATCAATTGAGTTACGGCTGACATTGTATATTTATCTCTGCATACGTACTAACGCCAATTGAAGAGTTATTAGGCGCGCCGTTTTCGCCGACCGGGATCGTTTTTATTATGGCCAAGGCCGACGTCCTATCTGACAAAAAAAATCCTACGATCCTGTTCGTGGATGATGAACCGCTATCGCTCAAATATTTCAAGGCGTCTGTCGGTAAGTACGCCAACGTCCGGACGGCGAGCAGCGCCAATGCGGCCTTGGAAATTCTCGAGACCGAAGGTGACGACATTTCCATCGTCGTGAGCGACGAACGGATGCCGCGCGAGAGCGGCGTTTCCTTTCTCAGCGATGTGCGGAAATCGTGGCCGTCAACAATCCGCATCCTGACGAGCGCCTACGCGAACATCGACAACCTGCAGCACGCCATTAACGACGCCGCGATCTATCGTTTCGTCCCGAAGCCCTGGAACCTCGAAGAATTGTGCGCCGCAATGCAGGACGCGCTTCTTGTCGAGCAATCGGCCGTCGAACTCGCCGCGCCCGTGCTTGGGCCGGTATCGGGCGGCGACGCGCAGGATGCAAATCTAGCTCTCCTCGCAATTCTCGCGAGCGGCTTCGACGCGCCCCTGGCCTCCCTTGATGCAGAAGCGTTACAGCTCAGCCAGATTGGTTCTCAGACATCTCTGAACGCTACGCCGATTTCCACATCCTACATGGCGTCCTGGTCGTCACGGCTAAAGCAAGCCAAAGTCTCGACGGCAGCCATCCAGGTGCGGCGCGATGTGGAGCATTGCAAATCCCTCGCGAAATCGATCAAGAACCTCGCGAACAGCCTTGCCAACCCTGCCGGCATCCCCTCGTCCTCGATGGCCGACACCTTGTGGGAAGTCATGGAACAGAACTCGGCGATGGCTCCGGCACATCCCCGGTTCGATGCCGCCCAGGACTTCACCTACCGCGTCCCCCGGGAAATCATGAAGTTCGTCCTGGCGAACGTCTTGCGCGGGGGCTCGGACAATCGCGAAAAAGGCACGACTGCGTTGTTCTCTAAGATCCAGCTATTTACGGGGGAGGGGCACAACGAGGTCCGCTTCACGTTCGAGGCGGATCAAGGCGCCGTTGCTCTCGATGAGCGCGCTTGGCGGACAGTTCGCAGCTCGCTGTGGGCGTTCGGCGGAGAACTTTTGACCTCCGCCGATGAAAAACACGGCAACCGTGCCCTCATCCTGTGCTTGCCCAAGGGTGCGTAACTTTGATGTATCACCAAGCCATTGATATTTAAAATCATCTAAACTGTTTCTAAATCACGCGGCGCAAAACTGAACGATTGTGGTAACCTTATCAAAGGCAGTTCACATTGTTCAGGCAGGAGCGGATCCCTTGCGCATCGAGCGAGATATTGATCGCACGGTCTCATTTAGAAGCAGCCAGGGCGCCATATTTCGTGGCACCCTAAGCAAGCTTTCCCGTCGAAATATTGTTTTTGAAATTTACAACCCCATCTCGCCCGTCCAGACGAGCGAGGTTCTAAGCGACCTCAAGGTTCGGCGCGGAAAAAACCTTGTATATCAAGGCGATGCCGTAGTGACCGGGGTCGTGACGACGAGCATTCTCGTGGTCGTCTCCGCGACGCTCGTCAATAAGTGGTCATCGATCGATGCCGCCACGTCCGAACCGGCCGACCTCCGTTCGGAAGCTGGCCGTTTTGTCGGCGAGTGGGAGCGAGTAAACAAGCTCGACCCCAACTACCAGTTGAAAGTCGCCGATCTCCGATCTTTCCTTAGCGATCTCAGTTTCTGGCTTGATCAGGTCGATCTGGCCGTCGAGGGCGAGCCAGGTAGCGGCGCGTCCCTTCTTGATCCCGCGCGGTTCGAGGAAATCAAGGCACCGGTCATGCCTCGCCTGACCGAACTTTTCCTGGAATTGGAAAGCGCTTGCCGCCAGCTCGAGGTCGACGAGGTCGAGAATCATAAGCAGTTGGCTCAGCGCGATCTGCTGCCGTTGATGATGGCGTCCCCGTTCTTCAACCGGGTTTATTCCAAGCCCCTCGGTTACGCCGGGGACTATGAGATGGTTAACATGATGTTCCGCAAAGAGCGGGGCGGAAAGACAACCTTCGGTCAGATCATCAACGACTGGCTCTTGAGCGGCGGGCCGCCGGAAGCGCACCGCAACCGGATCTATATGCTGGATAACATGCTCTCGAAGGCGGCTGAAGAAGCGGCTGCCCTCGGCAAGGAAGTCCGCGTCCTGAACGTCGGCTGCGGCCCGGTGCAGGAACTCCAGCTTTTCCTGTCGAACAATAAAGAGGCGAAACGCTTCTCGTTCGATCTTCTCGATTTCAATGCCGAGACGCTCGCTTACGCCCAACGGCAGATTGAAGCCATCACCGATAGCCAAGAAGATCCGCCCAAAGTCACTTACATCCTGAAGACGGTCCAGGAACTGTTGAGGCAAGCCATCGAGCTGCCCGAAGCCGCCAAGACCTACGACATCATTTATTGCGCTGGACTGTTTGATTACCTGTCCGATCGCGTCTGCACCAAATTGGTACGTCTCTTCTACCAGTGGTGCGAGCCGGGCGGTCGCGTGATTGTCACAAACGTACATTCGTCAAACCCTGTGAAAGGTTTGATGGAGCACGTCATGGAATGGCACCTCGTTTTGCGTGACGAAGCCGATATGGAAAGGCTCGCACCGGATCTCGGGCCGCTAAAGATTTATACAGACCAGACAGGTATCAACGTATTCCTGGAGATCGATAAACCACTCACCTGACCCGATGGATGATACGAACGACCTGAGACGCGCCTTCGAGGCTGAAGAGCAAGAGCTTCGGCTAAGGCAGTCGAAGGTCGCCTGCATTCTCGGCATCGTTCTGATCCCGGCAGGGATTGCGCTCGATCGCATTGCATATGCCGACCAGCTCGGCACCCTGACTGTGATCCGGCTGGTGGCGGCGGGGCTCATAGCGATCCTCTATGCCCTGCACTTCTGGAGCAAGACCGCCGCTTACGTTCGCTATCTGACGATGGCAGGCCTTCTTATCGCTGTTGCGTCGATCGCAGTGATCATCGGGATCACCGATGGCGCGAACTCGACCTATTACAACGGCCTGTTCCTGATCCTGTTTGCCGTCGGCGTCTTGGCACCGATGCAGCCGTTCGAGGCGGCGCTTTTGTGCGTTTCGACGCTCGGAATCTATATCGTCGCCTGCTCGCGCGTTCCGAGCGCCGCCGATACGACCAATATCCTTCTGAACAATCTCTATTTCCTCGTCCTGACCTGCATCATTTCCATCACCGCCGTTCACTTCAACTATCGGCGCCGCTTCAACGAATTCCGTTTGAAGTTCAAGCTTTCGGCGCAGCATCAGGAACTGTCGGCGCTCGACCGGCTGAAATCGCAATTCTTCGCGAACGTCAGCCACGAACTCCGCACGCCGCTGACGTTGATCCTCGCTCCCGTCGAGAAGTTGAAATCAGACTCTGAGCACTTCGGTCCGGCGTCGCAGGAGTTGCTCGACGTCATCGAAAACAATGCCCTTCGCCTGCTCCGTCTTGTGAACGATATTCTAAGCCTCATCCGCCTCGAAGAAGGGCGTGCTGCGCTTAACAAGAAGTCTGTCGACATGGGGCACTTCTTGAAACACACCGCCGCATCGATGAAGCATCTCGCCGCTCTCAAGGGCGTCGATCTCAATCTTGAAGAACCCCCGGGCGATCTCCTGATCAGTGCCGACCCCGACGCTCTCGAAAAGATTGTCAGCAACGTCATCTCGAACGCCATCAAGTTTACGCCGCCCGGTGGCCGGATCGACATCTCCGCGACCCACGAAAACAAAATGGTCATGGTCAGAATTTCGGACACGGGCATAGGCATCCCGGCCGAACAGCTGCCGCATATTTTCGATCGCTTTTATCAGGTCGACGGCTCGGCCACCCGCCGCCATCAAGGACTTGGCCTGGGCTTGGCGCTCGTTCGCGAATTAATCACCCGACACGGCGGCGACGTGACCGCCACGAGCGACGCCGGCCACGGCACCACCTTCGTTTTACGTCTACCCCATGCCCTGGAGGCTTCGCAGATTGAAATGAGCAGCTCTGAAGAGAAGCCAGACCAGCTCGCCGATGATCCGCTTCGCACATTCGATCGCAAAGCGTCTGCCCGTGCGATCCTCATCCCGGAAGCGGCGGAACTTCAAACCGTAGAGCCTCAGGGCCGAAACCCGCAGGACGTCCCCGAGACGCATCAGGAACTTCCCCTCCTGCTCATCGTCGACGACGAGCCCGACATGCGGCGGTACCTCGCCTCCATGCTGCGCGAAAACTATCGGATCATCGAGGCGTCGGATGGCATTTCCGCACTCGAGAAGGCTACGCAGGCCAAGCCAGACCTCATATTGCTCGACGTCATGTTGCCGGGCGTAACCGGCCTCGAAGTCTGCCGGACTCTCAAAGACCGCGCGGACACCCGCGGCATCAAGATCATCATCCTGACAGCGCGCGCCGACGAAGATGTGAAAATCATCGCGCTGAAACACGGCGCCGACGACTTCCTGATCAAGCCGTTCAGCGGCCTAGAAGTCCGTTCGCGCATCGCCAATCTGATACGTGCGGCCCAACTCGAAAGCGATCTCCAGCGCACCAACGGAGAACTGAAGCAAAGCTTGCAGCAGCTTCGCGAAACCGAGGCGGCTTTGGTCCAGAACGCGCGGCTCAGCGCGCTCGGCACGATGGCTGCCGGACTGCTGCATGAAATCGGCAATCCTCTAAACTTCATGGGCACGGCGTTACAGCTGGCAGCGCGTGACCCGACGATCCAAGCGGATCCCGATACCGCGGACACTCTGAAGGACATCCACGCCGGCTATGAGCGCATCCACCGTGTCGTAACCGACCTTCGGGGCTTTACTGCCCCTCACCGTCCCGAGCACCCACGACCCTTCCACATCGAATCCGCCATCGACCATGCGCTCCGATTTACGGCACATGTTCAGAAAGGCATAACCATAACGAAGAATATTGATGCGGATGGAGAGGTCTACGGTTCGCAGTCGACCATCGCCCAGGTGCTGGTGAATTTAATCGTCAACGCGGTCGCGGCAGTCACCTCCGTCGAGGAGCAGCGCAAGCCTGAGATAACGATCACGACGGTGGCCGAAGGCGGCGAAATCATTGTGTCAGTACGAGATAACGGCACAGGGATCGATCCCAAAATCCAAACGCAGATCTTCGATCCGTTCTTCTCCACCAAGGATGTCGGAGAAGGCATGGGGCTCGGACTTGCCGTCAGCCACCGGATCATCGCGAACCATGGTGGTTCACTGAGTGTTAAGAGTAGTCTTGGAGAGTGGACCGAGTTCCGTTTCAACCTGCCGATCGCCTCGGACAAAGAAAACCAGGTCACCTATGGAGTCGTTTCGTACTGACCAGCCCGTCGAAATTCTGATCGTCGACGATGAGCCTCAAGCGGTCAAGTACTTCAAGAAGGCGTTCGGCACGAAATACGACGTGTTGACCGCAACGAGCGCCGACGAAGCCGAGACGCTCATCCTATCGGGCGATCACAACATCGGCCTCGTGATCTCCGATCAGCGGATGCCCGGCCGCAGCGGCGTCAGCCTGTTGAATCGCATTCGCAATGAGCGCCCGGATATCATCCGGATGCTGACGACGGCCTATGCGGATCTCGACAGCGCGATCGATGCCGTCAACAAAGGTGAAATCCTCCGCTATATCTCGAAGCCGTGGGACCTTCGCGTGCTCGAAGCGGAAATCGAGCAGGCGATCACCTTCTACCTTCTGAAAAACGAATACGACATGCTCCTGCGCGACAAGCTCAGCGCGTTGCATCGGACCCTGCTTCGCGACCGGATGAACGATCTCGCCATGTTGTCCGGCCTCTTGCCGTACAACAACGCGCCGCTCACGATGTATCATTACCTCAAAGATGCGGTCTCCGAGACAGCATGGCGTCCGTCAGCGCAGAAGCTATGGTCGCAACTGCGCATTCGGGATCATTGGCGTATCCCGGTCGAAGAAACCCAGCGCACCATCGACCTCTCCGAAGCCCTAAAGACCACGACGCTCCACGCTGACGCCGGCTCTGGAAAGTCCGTCGACCTCGTTTCTGTCATCGCGGGCTGCGCGG
Organism: Hyphomicrobium sp.; assembly: GCA_030148425.1. Classification (GTDB taxonomy): domain Bacteria; phylum Pseudomonadota; class Alphaproteobacteria; order Rhizobiales; family Hyphomicrobiaceae; genus Hyphomicrobium_B. Next base: position 114,998 of record JASBTM010000008.1, read on the forward strand.
ACGCGATCAACCGCGAACTCGGCGCCCAGCATATTTGCGTCAATGCCGATCAATCGGAAATGGTCATCGACGCCGATCCGGCAGCCATGCGCGAGATCATGTCCTTGCTGATGGAGCCGATGAGCCTCTGGCCGGCAGCTGGAAGCACCGTACTCGTCAACGTCAGGAACGAATCCGAAGACGGCACTGCCGCCCTCGGTATCGATTTCGAATTGCGCAATTGCGAGCCACAGCGCGCGATGCAGGATTGCGTGCTCTTCACCCCTCCCCTTCACGTCGCACCGAAGCGCGCCAGCGATTACTTGAAAGCCTCGCTCGCGATCGGCCACATCGGCGGCAAGATCTCGTCCCCACCCATGGAAAACGGCTTCAAGCGCGTGCACGTCAGTCTGCCGGTTCGGACGAAGACGGACGGGAAGAAGATCGAATCCGTGCCTAAGCAGTGGCTGCAGGATCTGAGCGACGAATACGAGAAGTGGGTTCTCGGCACGCTCGACATCGCGGCCTGATTTGTCCGCGTTGAATTCGGACGGCCATCACGGCGAGCGATTGCCCATCAGTCGGCGCATTCTCCTGTCGGCCAATTCTTGAGCGTCGCGTTTCGCCGAGTGCCGCGCTCGGAACGCACGAATCATCTGATACCCGACGTGAACATAAGGCGATAAAGCGACGCATTCGACTGAACGCAACCGAAGCGGCCCTTTAGACAATTTAAGAATGCGCGACCTTTGGCAGTCTGTCTTTTGGGCGAATAGTCTTCAGCACATAGCCGTTAAGTTGCAGATAGCTAGAAAGAGAAGAATTTTTAGAAAAATATCGCATTATCAAGTGGATACTCACAGGAAAGCGCGTCACTGCCGACCGCCTGCCCCGCTATTTCGCGCAGGGTAAACTTCCTGCCGCTCACTTTCCCCCACAGGGCTATCCCGGTTTCGATCGATGCATGCTTGAGATCGCCGCGATGGTATGGTCGTTCAGTTTCTAGCGCTCGCGACAGCAAAAAGACGAACACGACATTATGTTGACCGGGAAAAACGGCAGGCACGCCTCTGGCGCCACGCTTTTCCTGCCTGCACTGGAGATCGCTTGATGACTGCCCACGTTCCGGTCAAGGAAGACTTTCTTCTGAGCGCCCTTCTCAGCAAACAGCGGGCAGCTTTCCTCAGAGACGGCCCACCGTCGGCTGCGCAGCGGCGCGCCGATCTTCGCAAGCTGAAGCGCGCGCTTCTGGTACGGAGGCCGCAGTTCGAGGCCGCGGTCAGCATGGATTTCGGATACCGGTCGTCCTACGAGACGCGGATCATGGAAGTCATTCCGGTCATCCAGGCCATTAACTACTACCGCCGCAACGTCGCGAAATGGATGCGGCCAGAGCGGCGCAGGATCTCGCTGCACTTCATCCCCGGCCGCGCCCGCGTGTTCCATCAGCCGCTCGGTGTCGTCGGCATCGTCTCTCCCTGGAACTATCCGCTGTCGCTCGCGCTGATGCCGCTCGTCGCTGCGATTGCAGCCGGCAACCGAGCCATCCTGAAGCCTTCGGAATTGACGCCAAAGACAAGCGACCTGCTGAAGACGATGCTGCGCGACATCTTCCCCGAAGATCAAGTGTCCGTCGTTACCGGCGGACCCGAAGTCGGCATCGCTTTCTCGCGCCTTCCCTTCGATCATCTCGCATTCACCGGCAGCACGCCGGTCGGCCGCATGGTCATGAAGGAAGCCGCAGAAAACTTGGTGCCGGTGACGCTGGAACTCGGCGGCAAATCTCCGACCCTCATAGGGCCCGATGCCGACATCGAAACCGCGGCGGGCAGCGTCGCCTATGGAAAGCTCGCGAATGCCGGCCAGACCTGCATCGCACCTGACTATGTTCTCGTGGCGGAGAAGGATGCCGCCTCGTTCGTTGCCTCGTATGATGCCTTCGCCACGCAGTTCTATCCGCGCGGTGCAGCGGACGAAAACTATACGGCTATTGCCGGCGCGCGGCAGGATGCTCGTCTTCGCGCGCTCATAGAGGACGCGAAGAAAAAGGGCGCGCGCGTCGTCACGTCCGCCACTGAAGACGATGGCACCAGACGCAAGCTACCGCCCGCAGTCGTACTGAACGTCACTGACGATATGGCGATCATGCGCGAGGAGATTTTCGGGCCATTGCTGCCGGTTCTCACGTATCGCACGCTCGACGAAGCGATCGCCTACATCAACCGCCGCCCTCGCCCGTTGGCTCTCTATTACTTCGGCAAGAGCAGCGAAGATCGTCGCAAAGTGCTGTCGCGAACCACTTCCGGCAACGTGACGGTCAACGATACGCTGATGCATTACGTCCAGAATGCCCTGCCCTTTGGCGGCGTGGGCATGTCCGGCATGGGCGCCTATCACGGCATTGAGGGCTTCAAGACGTTCAGCCACGCCAAAGGCGTGTTCGAGCAAAGCCGCTGGAACCTCAGCGGACTGCTGCGTCCGCCATTCAACCGCACGACGGATCTCGTCATCCGCTATCTGTTGCGCTAACGGCGCGGCCTCCCTGAGGCGCGCAGCCCTTTACATTCACGCAGGAATTTCCGAGAGAAAGCCAGCAGGCGTATTGAGTACGTCCCGCATGGAAACGGCTTTCACGGCAGGACTTCGAGGACGCAAATGCAGCATACGGTAGTGCGAGTGATCTGTGCAATCGGCCAGTCAGGCCAGCTCGGACTTCACGGTGAGCTGCCCTGGGAAGGCAATCGTGATCCGGAGTACGTCGCCGACGTCGCGCGCTTTTTCGATATCACGCGGGGGCACGTTTTGATGGCCGGTCCAAAGACGATTGGAGCCGTGCCTGAATTTGCCCGCCGGGATCGCGACCTCGTCGTCTTGCGCTCGAATATGGATCCGGAAGAAACGTTGAAGCAGTACGCGGGTCGCGTCGTATACATCGGCGGCGGCCCGCCTGTTTGGGACGTGTACGCAAAATACGTCAGCCACTGGGACATCACGCGTCTTCCTTATGATGGCCCTGCCGATCGCTGGTTCAACCCCAAATGGCTGACCGCATCGCATTCGGCTGTATCCTCCGAATAACCGATACGCGTAAAAGGCCGGGGCAAATGCTCCGGCCTCCGGTATTCACCTTGGCGTTCGCTATGGCGCTGCAGCCTTATTAGTGTTGACCACCCTTGCGACCAGCCTCTGCTGCTCGCTGCGGATCGTTGCGGAAATTTCCGCCACTCTCATGGCCACCCTTTCGGCCTGCCGATGCGGCGAGTTCGTGATCCCGCGAAAAACTGCGCTCGCCATCCGGAACGCTTGCGCCGCCCTTCCGGGCGATCTCACGCTGTTTAGCCTCATCCATGGAGGCGAACCCGCGTTTCGATGTTCTGTCTTGAGCAGTCATTCCATTACCTTTCGCTCGTGTTTTCACTTGCCTCGAGTTGGGGGCAATCATCACTGGAAGCCGTAACGCATGGTCTGCGACACGGCTTCAGCAACTGACTGGGCAACCCGCTGCACCGGGAGCGGTTCCGGTAATTTCTTCGAAGTTTTCGGGTGACGTTTTTGCAAACCTGTCATCAAGCGAAGCGTGGCGAAACTTCCGGACTTGATATCGATTTTCCGTGCAACCGAGTTCGCGCCCGGAATTATCCGTAGAGAGCGTGACAGAGATAATCGGCGCGAATTGAAAAATGGGGAAAAGCCAAGAGCGCGAAAACAAACGCATCTACAGCGCGTAAGACGTCTCACAAGGCGAGATTATTCTAAAGCGGCCGTGGCAACGCGCCATTTTCATAGGAGGCATCGCCATGGCCATCTTCCTGCGGGTACTCGTTCAACTGCTCACGTAAGAGCACAACGACCGGCTTGCATATCGCACGCTTTCGCGCTCAAACGTCCATGCTGTCGTCATCGCTCCAGGAGCCGTCGTCGTCCTGCTCGTCCTGCATGCGGTCGAGTTCTGCGTCGTCGGCCGCGAGATCCTTGCGCGCCTGATCGTCATCATCGCGCGCGTCCTGCAACTGGTCCTGAAGACCGTCGATTGTGGACTGATTGCCAGCATTGATTCCGGAAGCCGCAGCGGCGCTCCCGCCGCCGAAGAGGCTACGAATGCCGTCGGCAAGAAACACACCGCCCGCGACGCCAGCGGCCGTCGAAAGCGCCGACGACAAGAACCCGCCACCACCGGCGGCCGCGCGCGAGGGCGAAGCCCACGGGCTGCTGGGTGGCGGCTCAACGGGCTCCGGCCCACGCTGCGGCGGCTGAGAAAATCGGCCGCCAGCCGACGGAACTGACGCGCCGGAGAGGAAGCTACCGCCTCGTGGCGCAGCCTGAGACTGCCGCGAGGCAGCCTCTTCAAGATCCCGCATCCGCTCCTCGGCGCGCTCCAGCGCTTGCTGCTGGATAATCACGGTCTGCGCAAGATAGTACGGCGCATCCGGCGAACGCCGAATAAGGTCGGCAATGAGCCTCTGGGCGTCAGGGTCTTTATCGCCGCCGCCGCTGTAGTTGCGCAGGCGTGCAAACAAGTCTTCGATAAGTTGCTGTTCTTCCCGGTCCATGGGATCGCCTCCGCTGATCGCATCTGCCAATGGCAAGGCCATTGTGCATTGCCGTTGATGTAGGAAATCGAGACTGCAAGTGACATGGGGGATCGATTACATTTCCGTCACATCGCCAGCAGCTCTGGCCTCAGAAAACGAGGCGCCGCACATTAAAAGTCTTGAGATGGCGGACTGATGAACGGCACTTTCGGAGATCAGAACATTTGGTGATATCGGCCATTTGTCCTAGTTCTTTCACGGCTGACGCCCAGCGCAGGCCGGCAATACCCCGCCGATCCAGGCCGCCCGCCGCCCGTTCTTCTCACCTTGATGGCAATCGTGTATGGAGTGATCCAGGTCGTCTCAAAGGAACCATCTCATGGATAAGATTGCCATTTCGCTGCTGTTTATTCTTACCGCCGCAATCTGCTTGACGGTGTTCCACATGGCGGATGGAAAATTCTAAATCTTCGCTCCTGGAAGATCGACGCCGTACGAAGCCTCCGATCGTCTAAGGCTCATGACACGAGCAGCGCGTCAGGCTCGCCCGAGACGCGCGAGCGCTCCGCCGTTGTGAACGCGCTTGTCCACCGCCGGTCTTGATCTGCGTCCGCTGGTGAAACAGCAAGCGAGATAAACCGGCAATCCCATTTTTCGAATATTGAAAATCATCCGCTGAAGTTGGTTGCGTTTCTGCGGCCTGCTTCTCGCAACGATGGTCGACTCGAGCTCGCGTCCACTGGCCTGCGTGATCGGCGGCGGATGGATTCCATAGACATTCAGGTCGAGCTGCCAAGGCCAACGGATCTCGACGTCTATGGGCTCTTTCACCAGCCTCGGCTTCAAAAGCTTTCTAGCGCCTGCCTGACTTATCACGAGCCCTGTCGTGCTCCTCGGCACTCGCAGATACCTGACCAGCGTCCGTCCGCCGCCAACACGCGCAAGCTCTTGCACGGGGCGCGATGAACTCTCTATCAATCTGATGACATCCCAGTCGCGAGGCGCAGCGCGAACGGCATTTGCAATTGCGGTCCGGCAATCCTGCGCGATGCGTGCATCATCCTCCAAGACAAGAGCGAACGGCAACCCTCTCGCGACGATCATCTTGCAGATCGAAAGATGACTTGCCGAACACCCGACCTCCCCCGGCCCCATTCGATCGTCGTAGAATGAGCGAAGCCAGTCCGGCACAGCACGTCCATCAACGGCCGAGATTCGTTCGGCATGAATGGACGAATCCAAGAGTTCCTCTTCAAAGCGGATTCGCCGAGCAACATCTCGATCCAGATTGATGTAGAACGCCGCGAAGGCCGAAGAAGGAAGCGGTGTCTTTGCCATGTTTCTCGCCCGCCGACGTGAAGACAGTGATTCGATGCAGCGAGTTTGAAGCATTCTCCGTCCGTAGGCCTTCTGGCCTATCAACATCGGTAAAGTTATCAACGTTCGTCACAGTGGCTCGTGTACCGCCATTGCTTCACAGACGAAGTATCATCCTTGTCCACATATTCAGCAGGCGCACTGCTGAGATTTTTACTCCCTGACGGTCTATCGTCGCGTAAACGATGGCGGCTTTTTTGACGGCAGAGGAAGAATGACCGACCTCGCATGCGCATGCCGCACCGATCACGAAGCGCCGCCTATTTCCGAAAGTAGAGCGCGCCCCACGCGACAAGAAGCTCCTTTCCGTCCGCGCCAGAACGACCGCGCGCGCAATCCGCATCTGGATTTGGAAGTCGACCTCATTGTTCTCCGGCACAACGTCGAAGGCATAGCAATCGCAACGGGCGTCGAAGTGATGCCGGTCGTAAAGGCCGACGCTTATGGTCTCGGAGCCGACGTCATTAGCGATGCAATCGCGGATCTCGCATCCGGCTTCTGTGTCTTTCAGGCACGAGAAGCGATTGCCGCGGACTTGGCGCATCGGACAGGTAAGCGTGTTCTCGCACTCGGTCCGCCCGAAAGCCTCGATCCTTCAGATTACATCGCGAACGGCATCACACCTGCGGTCTGCAACGCGGCGCAGGCCCGGGAACTCCGGAAAGCGCGGCCTGCATTGTGTGTCGATACCGGCATGCAGCGCTTCGCCTGCCGTCCAGAAGAATGCCGCGAGGCACTGGTCGCAGGGGATTGTCAGGAGGCGTTTACGCACGCCACCCAAAGGAGCCATGTCGAAAAATTCCGCGATCTGACATCGGGTCACGATTTGATCCGCCACGCCGCGGCGAGCAGCCTCCTGCATGACGAGCTTGCCGTGCTCGACGCGGTTCGGCCCGGACTGGCGATGTATCGGAACGCGATCCGCGTTTCCTCCCGGATCGTCGAGCTTCATAGCACGAAGGGCTCGGCGGGTTATTCGGGCTTCACCACCGCCCGCCACGGCATCATTCTCGCAGGCTATGCTCACGGCCTTCGCAAAGGACCTTGCCTCATCAATGGGCGCAGATCTCGACTGTTGGAGGTCGGGATGCAGACATCCTTCGTCGAAGCCGATGCGGACGACAGAGTGGGCGACAGCGTCGTACTGCTCGGCGAAAATCTCACTGAACACGAACTGTCGCAACATTGGAGCTGCGGCCCTCACGAAGTGCTGACATCGCTCTCGTTCGCTTCGACACGGCGTTACTTCTGTTGACTCCATAACATTACACTCACCCTTCATGCTGGAAACCGGCGATGGCGAACCTCAAACTGCACATCTCGGAAGATGGCCTTCGCCGCGAAGTGAAAAGCGGCGGCGAGCTGCCTGATTTGTTTTTCGAAGCCCAGCCGCGACGAGGCGCGATGGCGCCAGCCGTCGACGGGGGCGACTTCGCGCTCATCGCAATGCTGCCGATCGCCATGCAAGCCGGGAAAGATTTACACGCAGAGTTCGACGTCGACTCTGTGCTGTTGGATGGACTGGATCACTTTCAGGATGTCTGGTGCGACTGGCGCCCGGACATCTTCCGCAAGAAAATCAAGATCACCACCGCCGGCGAATATGTTCGCGAACCGGTTGCTCAGCGCAGCCAGGACGCGGTGGCCGCGTTTTCCTCAGGCCTCGACAGCACGTTCACGCTAAGCCGCCACGCGTGCAAGGATGCTGGCAGGGCGACACGCAACGTCCGCACCGCCGTGATGGTGCATGGTTTCGATATGCCTCTCGACGCAGAGGAAGGGTTCGAGACGCTTGCACGGAACGGCTCGGCCATCTGCGATGAGCTCGGCGTGCAACTTGTCACTGTGAGAACCAATTGGCGCCGCCTCGTCTCCAACTGGGAGATGACGTTCGGCGCGGGCCTGGCGTCGGTCCTGCATCAATTCTCCGGAGGTCACGGCATTGCGCTGGTTGCTACGGAGGAAAGCTATCAGAACAGTTTTCCTGTTTGGGGAAACAGTTTCTGGTCGGATCGCTTCTTTTCTTCGTCTGGGATGAAACTCGAATCCGACGGCGGAGCCTACGATCGGATTGAGCGGGCGCGTTATGTCGGCCGCCATCGCAAACTCGTTCCGCATCTTCGCGTTTGCTGGGCCGGACCGCGCACCGGACAAAATTGCGGCGTCTGCCCGAAATGCGTCCTGACCAAGCTGAATTTCGTCGCCGCTGACGTCCCTCAGCCTTGGCCTTTCTCCGAAGGACTTACGGAAGACTTGATTGCCAAGATGCCATTGCGGACGCGCTGGCAGAGGCAGTTTCTAGAACTCATTCTTTCGAAGCTCGAGAGCAACCCGGCGGTCGAAGCGTCGATCGTCAGCGCGGTCGCAGCGAGGCTCGACCGTGACGCTCGTGCCAACGATCCCGGAAAGATCCTGGTATCTGGTCTGAAAGCCGTCATCGGATCGCCCTTGGCGTTCATGAGCGGGCGGGCACGCAATTCCCGCAACCGGCACGCCAAGCACGACACCCCACCCGAAGCAGCGAACTGATCAACTTCACCGCTCGTTGTCGATTGCAGCTTTCGCCCGCGACGCTCCCATAAAAAAGAAGCGGCGGACCTAGGTCCGCCGCGCCGAGTTTCGGGAAGAGGTTTGAAGAGTCGAGTGGGCTAGAACTTTACTTTCACACCGCCGTAGGCCGCAAAGGGGAGCGCGGGTACGACGGTACGCGGATTGTCTTCATTGAATGTCACGCCGGTCGCTGGTGTCAGATCGTTGGCATCGTCGACGCTGAAGTACGTGCCGTAAAGCGCGTAGTTCTTGTCGAGGAGGTTTTCGAACAGGCCGTAGATCTGCACGTGATCCGTGACATCGTAGGACGTGTGCAGATTGACCTTGGCGTAGCCCGCAAGCGGCCTGTTCAGGTTGGCCTCGTCGCCGAAGAAAATCTGATCGCTCGCTGCGACGAGGTCGGTTCCGAATTTCCACTTTTTCGTCAGCCAGTAATCGAATCCAGCTTTGAACGTATGGGCTGGGACGCCCGGGAGGCGATCACCCGGGTGCACAGCGAAGCACTTGAGATCGTCGCCGCCTTCACCTTCACAGTCGACGGTCCCATCACGGGGATTGTTAGGCGAAGGGAAGATCGCGTTCGTGTTGAAGGTCGCATCCGTATAGGTGTAGTTGGCGTAAGCGAAGAGCCGTTGCGAGCGGTATGAAATATTGGCCTCGACGCCCTGGCGCAACGTCTCGCCGACGTTCTGAAAGAATCCGCGCCCAACTTGCGACGACGTAGCGTTGAAGATGTCGTCGCTGTTGGCGGTACGGAAGAGACCGACACCCCAATCCCACTGGGAACCTGTCCAATTGTTGATCGTTCCGCGAAGCCCAGTTTCCCAGGTGCGCGACACCACCTGCTTCAGCGGCGGATCGGCGGTCAAGAAGCTCTCGATCAAGCACGGATTCTGGGGATCGGAGCAGGCGATTTCCGCAGCTGTCGGTGCACGATTGGCTTCCGAATAACCGCCGTACCAGTTGAGCCCCGGACCAAACTTGTATGTCAGGCCAGCCGCCGGGTTGAAGCGGTTGTATTTATTGACCCCGTTAAGAATATCGTTATCCGGGTCGCCAGTATTCTCAATTTGAATGCGCGCAAAGTTGTAACGGCCGCCGACTGTCAGGGCGAGTTCTTTGGTGATGTCGAAGGTATCCGTAAAGAACGCGCCGAAATAGTCGTTGGTCGTGGTCAGCGAGCGCGGGCTGAAGTCGTCCGAGCCCGTCATGATGATCCCTTGACCATCGACAACAAATTTCGGCTGGAAGAAGCCGAGTTCGCTCTTCGCGGTGTAGGCGACCCGACCGTGATCATAGCTTACGCCGACGATGAACTGGTTGGTGTGTCCAAAGAGCTTGGCCTTCTCTTCAGCCTGCAGGGTGATACCCTCGCCGTCTGCGTTCTGGGACGTCTGGTCAATCGAACCATAGACGTTGTCCGTGAACGGAATAGGACTGCCGTTCGCCGCATTGAGAATCGTATCGCCGCCCGAGCACAGGTTGCCGCCGCAGTTCTCCGGATCGTCGAACAGGTTGCCGTCAAGATGCTTCTGATTGAAGTGGCGGTAATACGTGACACCCGAGAACGTCAGCGTGTCGGTGGCCCGCACTTTGCCGTTCACCGAATACATCTGCATCGTATTCTCGGACGTCTGCGGCGATGAGAACGTCAGGCTTCGGCTGATATCGAGAAGCTGCTCAGGCGCCGCAGCCGTAACGCCGACATTGTTGTCCGCGCCGGTGAAGTTGAAGTGGAATTCTGCGTTATCGCCTTTCACGCCGAGATCGAAGTATCCCCGGCGAACCTCAGCGTCCGAGAAGTCGCGGAAACCGTCATCGTTGATGGCTTCGAAGGCGCCATATGCGGCCCAGTTGCCGCTGCGATATCCGGCTTCGGTTGAAACCTGCTTGCGGCCGAAAGAGCCGAACCGCGTGTCGACGTCCCAGCCCTGATAGTTGAAGCCATCCTTCATATCGACGACGACAGCGCCGCCGAGCGCATTGAGGCCAAACACCGGATTACCGACGACAACAGCAACGTTATTGACCGCGTTCGACGGCAGGAAATCCCAATTGACGATATCGCCGAAGGCTTCGTTGATGCGGACGCCGTTCTGATAGACGGCAAGACCCTGAGGGACGCCATTGACAGGCGAAGCTTCAAAGCCGCGGAATTGAATGCTGGTTTGAAATTGGTTGCCCTGAAGATCGTCGAGGATCAGACCCGGCACTTGGGTCTGCAGCGACTCCTGAAGCATCACCGAGCCGTCGCGCTGAATGTCGGAAGAGTTCATCTGATAGACGCTGCCGGGCACCTTCTCCACGGGGATCGTGCCGCCCACGGGAGACATCTTGACGACGTTGCTCTCCACTGGCTCGGCCATCTCAGTTGGGGCTGCCGAAGGGGCAGTGATTGGCGCAGCCGTCGGCGCCGGCGGCTTACTCGCCCGCTGTACAGGCTTGGGCTTGGGTTTGGGCTGTTGCTGGATAACTTGAACTTCAGGAAGCTTCTCGCTTGGGGTTGGCGTGGCGGTATCCGCTGTCCCCGCAGCCGGCGGGGCTGCTGGTGCTGGAGTTTCCGTGCTACTTCCGCCAGCGGTTTGAGCGATCGCCCGATCTGCCCCCATCGCCGCCAACAATGCCACGGCTGCCGCCGAAGCCAGTAACTGACGCGTCATCCCCCGGTCCCTTCTCTGCGTGCAACCCTCTGCCTGTCACAGCAAACGGCCGCACTTATTCCCTTGGTCTCGACTCGGACCATTTTCCCCGTTGCAGGAAAAAGGATTTTGGAAGGTTGGGTCAATCCGAGGAGAGGGCTGACTTTTTCCCGATGCACCGTTCCAACCCGCCCCGTGACATTGTGGCAACGCGAGCGCAACTTTCGGGAATTAATCTCGAATTTGGCGGGAGTTATTTCGCACTATTGAACGCGGCCGAGCGATTGGCGTCCCTCAGACCGCGCTTTCGACCTGCGAAGAGTACGCAGGAGTCCGAGGAAGAAAATGCAAGCGCAAACCCGCTGCAAATGAACACAATTCAATCGATTGCGGATTTGGTTTCCGGAAAGGGCTTTCCTGCATTTTTGCAGGAAAGCCGATGATGCGCGGAAGTTATTCGCCCGCAATTGTCTTCTGATGCACCGCAATCGGCGCCATCGCCTCAAACACACCGTCCCGTCTGACGAGCGCATGAAAGAGCGCAGCAGCGATGTGCAACAGCACTACGGCGAAGAATGCGAACGCCAGATAATAGTGGGCAGACCAAAGCAACGCGTGGAGACTGTCACTCTGCGGAAGAATTGGCGGAAGACGCACTCCCCCAAAGACCACGATCGGATAGTCGGCTGCCGACATCATCGCCCAGCCAATGATCGGCATAGCGATCATCAGTGCGTAGAGGGCATAATGCGAAAGCTCAGCAGCAAGCTTCATCGGCTCGGGCAGATCCGCTGGAAGCGCCGGAGCACCGTAACGTAAGCGCACCACCAGGCGGATGAGCGCAAGCGCGAGAATGATAATCCCAAGCGACCTGTGCGTGGAGATCAGCGGCAGGAACTTCGGCGTGATCGTCGAAACCATGCCGACCCCGATGAAGAACATCGCCAAGATGCAGATGGCCATCAGCCAATGCAGCGCGCGCTGCAAAGGATTGAAACGTTGAGAAGCTGTGGTCATTGTTTGTCTCCTGTCGCGGCCGGCGTGCGCGGGTAATATTTGGCTTCCGCCGTACGCAGATCGTAGGATTTCATGTAGGCCGCCGAGCGGGCAGCGGGGAACGGATCGTCGGAAGTGGAGATACCTGTCGGCAAAACGGTCGGATCGAAATTGATTTCCCGGCAAGGTCCGTCCGCTTCGGCTTCGATCTTGTCAACCGTCAGCGTGCCGACATCAATCTTACGGCGGTCCGCCGGCCAGTCCTTGCTCGGATCGGCAGTCGGATCGCCGGAATTGGCGATCGTCACCATGAGCGTCCAGGATTGGGGTCCAGCCGCGACGCGCTTGACGATCTCGTCTTCCAAAACATTCGGCCCTAACTTCGCAAAGTCTTCTTGCGTCATCGGAACAACGGTCGCTTTAGGAACCAGTCCCCAGCGCACGACATGCTGAGCGCCATCCTTGTTGGTCATCACAAAGCTGTTGAGGCTGTTGTAGGGCTCTTCCGCGTAGCTGCCCGTCCAAGGAGCGCTCTTCGCCCATTCTCCGAATCTTGCGAACTCCGGATTTTCCGCAATGAATGTCTTCATCGCGTTTGGATCCTTGCTCCCCGAAGCTTTCAACAACGCGTAAAACGCTTGCGGATTTGAAACAGGAAAGAAGGGCGGATCGATCATCGCACTCCGCCAGACTTGTCCGTCCGATGCAGTGAGCTGCACGCCGATACCCCGCACGCGGACCGTCGCATCGGCCGCATCGGGATTAGGTGTGCCAAGGTTGAACCGGCCAATGACCGAATATTGCCCCTTGTTGAAAATGGACGCCTTCGAGATCTCGGCGCCTGCGCCATTTGCCTCGAACGACCCGGTAAAGCAGATACCCTTGGCGTGGTTGCGACGGTGTCCAAGCGCCGGGCCGCTCGGAGGAGCGAATGCCGAGACGAGCTTGTTCGGAGTGAGCCGGTTCGGTGAAAACCATCCAGCGGTATAGGCGAACGCCGCGGCACCCGCGCCGACGACGATTGCGATCAGGGCCAACGACCCGTAAGGCGGCGGCCGGTGGGAGTCTGTCATTGAGACCTCGCAGGGATGAGAACGAAGATATGCATTTGAACCGCAGTAGACATACCGTCAGCGTAAGTCAGCGATCTTTCAAATAGTGCCAGCCTATTGCCAATTCGCACGATTTCCAAAGCTTATCGCGCGATCGAGCATTGGCCCTTCCAAAACGCGGAAGTCAGCATTCCATGTTTGGCGGCTAACGGCTCGCCCTGGCGTTTCGTACTTCGCCTCATACGTGGCCGCCAAAAGGAGATGAGAGATGGCAATGGAACAAGATCGCAGATTTGCGTTGAAGGTCTTGGGATCGGCGGTGGTTACCGCAGGATTTACGTCAAGGGCTATCGCCGAAAACGAGGGGTCTCCGGTAACGTCACTCGGCGGGATTCCACCGAACACGGTGCATTACCGGACGGCGAAGGTCGGCGATGTGGACGTCTTTTATCGGGAGGCAGGTCCGAAAAACGCGCCCGTCATCCTTCTGCTCCATGGCTTTCCAACGAGTAGCCACATGTTCCGGGAGCTCATCCCTCAGCTTGCGGGCTCGTTCAGGTTAATAGCCCCTGATCTTCCGGGCTTCGGTCTGACGAAGGCTCCGAGCCGCGAGCATTACGCTTACACATTCGACAATCTTGCGAAGACCATCGACGGCTTTATCGATGTCCTTGGCCTCGGAAAATATGCGCTTTACGTGTTCGACTACGGCGCGCCGACGGGATTCCGCCTCGCGGCCGCACACCGCCAGCGCGTAACCGCAATCATCACTCAAAATGGCAATGCCTACGAAGACGGGCTGGGCTCCGATAAAAGCTTATTGGAAAGACGCTTCTCAGAAGAACCGAGATGCGTTGCGGGCCATACTGACGCTCGAAGCGACGAGAGACCAGTACGTTCACGGCGCCGACGAAAGCGTCGTCTCACCCGATGGCTACATGCTCGATTTCGCTTATCTGCAACGGCCCGGAATCGACGAGATCCAGCTCGATCTTTTCCATGACTATCGGAACAACGTTGCGCTCTATCCGGCCTGGCAGGCTTACTTCCGCCAAAGCAAACCGCCGCTGCTGGCTGTCTGGGGTAAGAACGATGTGTTTTTCATTCCCCCGGGCGCCGAAGCGTTCAAGCGCGACATTCCGGATGCTGAAGTGAAATTCGTCGATAGCGGACACTTCGCAATCGCCACGCACAGCGCCTATATCGCCGAGCAAATCACGAGCTTCATGCATCGGAAGGCCAAGCTCTAATTACGAGTTATTTCTTCCCCTGCAGGAGAGCCTGGCGGATGCATTCTTCGACTGGCCCCACGGCATCCTCGATATCGTAGCGGGAAATACCCTCGCGCCAGGCATCGTGGAGGCATTTGGCGGCGAGCGCCGGAATATCTTCGGCGCTCGCGACGCGTCCGACGACGTGCCATCGCAGCCAGTCAGTCAAAAACCTAGTCGTCTTCGTCGACATCGACGTCCGGCCACGCACAGAAAGAAATTCGGCATCGGGAAGCGGATCACGGCGGCGCCATGCGTCGTTGGCGCTCTTTCCGTCCGAAGCGGAACGTCCTGCACCAGCGCGAGACTTGGAACCCGGAGGTTTCATGCTTTTCTTGGGCGCAATACAGCGATCCATCCACAACCTGCCTGCCGCACATCGCGGCCCTTCCGTCACCGACGATGAAATCGGCTGATCTAGTGACTGATCATCCAAGGTCGCGACGACGGAAAACTCTTTACTGCAGCAGGAGCGCTTTGCGGGGGTTTGCTCTTTTTGGCGCTCGAGCAACAACCGCAACCCGGCGCATGGCCGGACGATCGGCGTGGTGCATGCGAGGATCGCTCGTTGGTCTCGGCGGCAACCCGCTTCGATCTGCTCATTCCTGAAATGGCAGGCGCTGTGAGGATCGCACGGGGAGCTTCGCCCCCGCAGCCCGGACAATCATGCGGCAACTCGAACTCTGCTATTGCACGCAGAGCAGCGAATGGACCGCAGCTAGGACACTCGTAATCATAAACCGGCATTATTGGCGGCTCCTTAAGGAGGGCCGGCCGCTTTAGGCCGACCCGATTTAGCGGAACTCTCGCGGTCTCCTACTTGTCTGGCGCAATCGGCATCTGCACCGATCCATCGAGATACTTGATGGGACCAGCGGCCGAAGGATTGATGTCGAAGTCGAAGATCTTTGTCGGCAGCCACAGCGTTGCGCAGGCGTTGGGAATATCGACCACGCCGGATATGTGTCCCTGCACGGGCGCGGTGCCGAGGATCGAATACGCCTGTGCCCCGGAGTAGCCGAACTTCTTCAGGTACTCGATCGCGTTGAGGCAAGCCTGTCGGTATGCGACGTGGACGTCGAGATAATGCTGCTTGCCTTCCTCATCGACCGAGATGCCTTCGAAGATGAGATAGTCATCGTACTTCGGCGTGATGACGGACGGCTTGAAGATCGGATTCTTGATGCCGTACTTCGCCATGCCGCCCTTGATGACGTCCACCTTGAGGTGCAGCCAGCCTGCCATCTCGATAGCGCCGCAAAACGTGATTTCGCCGTCGCCCTGGCTGAAGTGGAGGTCGCCCATCGAAAGACCGCCGCCAGGGACGTAGACGGGGAAGAAGACTTTGGCGCCGCGCGACAGATCCTTGATATCGCAATTGCCACCATGCTCGCGCGGGGGCACCGTGCGCGCAGCTACTGCTGCTGCCTTATCGCGTGCGTCGCCCTTCAGGCGGCCCATGTGGGCGGTCGGTGCGAACGGCACGGTGCCGACCGGCGGCACGCGATCCTTGTTCGCTTCCACGAATGGAATTTCGCGGTCGTTCCAGGTTTTCAGGAGATTGGGATCGGGCAAGCAACCGATGAGGCCCGGATGGATCAAGCCCGGAAAGCGGACGCCCGGGATATGGCGCGATTTCGTGAACATGCCCTCGAAGTCCCAAATCGACTTCTGCGCCGACGGATAATGCTCCGTCAGAAAACCGCCGCCGTTGTTCTTCGAGAAGAAGCCATTGAAGCCCCAATTGCTCTCTGGCTTCGCGCCGATGTCGAGAATCTCGACGACGAGCAAGTCGCCCGGCTCGGCGCTTTTGACACCAACGGGTCCCGAAAGGAAATGCACGATGGTGAGATCGATGTCACGGACGTCCGAGGCGTCGTCATCGTTCTTGATGAATCCGCCGGTCCAGTCGTAGGTCTCGATGATGAAATCGGAACCGGGCTCCGTCCAGGCAACGATCGGAATATCCGGATGCCAGCGATTGTGGACCATATCGTTGTCGTATGCCGACTTCGTCAGGTCGACTTTAATGAGCGTTTCGGTCATTCCAACTGCCCCTTGTGCTTTGCAGATTACTCAGACTGACAAGTACTTCGCGACCTTGGCCTCATCGATTGCCGCGCGCGGTTCGTCATGGACGATCTCGCCGTTCTCCACGACCAGGACGCGGTCGGCGACGTCGAGCGCGAAGCTCAACACCTGCTCGGAGACGACGATAGAAAGGCCGCGTTCATCGCGAATACGCCGCAGCGTGCGCGCCATTTCGCGGATGATCGACGGCTGGATGCCTTCGGTCGGTTCGTCGAGCAGCAGCACCTTCGGCTTCGTCGCGAGCGCGCGCGCGATGGCCAACTGCTGCTGCTGGCCGCCCGAGAGATTGCCGCCGCGGCGCCCTTTCATTTCTAGAAGCACAGGAAAGAGCTCGTAGATATCGGGCGAAACCGTGCTGCCGCCGTGCACGACAAGACCGGTCTCGATGTTCTCCTTGACCGTCATGGTCGAGAAAATCATGCGGCCTTGCGGAACATAGGCGAGCCCTTTGGCAACCCGCTCGTGACTCTTGAGTTTCGTGATGTCGTTGCCGTTCATCGTCACCGATCCTTGCTTGGTCGGGAGGATGCCCATAAGCGCCTTCATCAACGTCGTCTTGCCCATGCCGTTACGGCCCATGACGGCGACGATTTCATTCTGTGCGACGGACAGATTAAGCCCGTGCAGAACTTCGCTCTGGCCATAGGCAACGTGAAAATCCGCGATATTGAGCATAGCCGTTCTCCCCTAGTGCCCGAGGTAGACTTCGATCACCTTGGGATCGTTCTTGACCTTCTCCATCGATCCCTCGGAGAGAATTTTGCCCTGATGGAGCACGATCACTTTGTGGGCGATGTCCTCGACGAACTTCATGTCGTGCTCGATAACGAGGACCGACCGGTTTTTGATGATACGATGCAGAAGCTCGGCGGTTTTCGCCCGCTCGCTGACGCTCATGCCCGCAACAGGCTCATCGAGCATCAGAAGTTCGGGGTCCTGAATGAGCAGCATGCCGATTTCGAGCCACTGCTTTTGGCCGTGGCTCAAGAGCTGCGCGCTCATATTGAGCCTGTCCTTCAAGAAGATCATCTCGGCGACTTCTTCGACGCGTTCCGTCACGGCCGCGTCGCGCTTGAATGTCAGCGCACCAAACACACTGCGCCCGCGCGGATAGGAGATCTCAAGGTTCTCGAACACAGTCAGATCGTCGTAGATCGACGGCGTCTGAAACTTGCGCCCGACGCCCGCATGCACAATCGCGTTTTCCGAAAGCTTCGTGAGTTCCTTGCCGCGGAACGTGATCGATCCGGACGTCGCTTTGGTCTTGCCGCAGATCAAATCGAGGACCGTCGTTTTGCCGGCGCCGTTAGGGCCGATAATGACGCGGATCTCGTTTTCATCGACGTAGAATGACAGATCATTGACTGCCTTGAAGCCGTCGAATGAAACCGTCAGAGCGTCTACCGCGAGCAGAAAATCCGGAGGTTGTTGGCCGATCTCCATGTCGCTCTCCTGTTATTCTGCCGGGGCGCCGTTCGCGAGCGGATGCTCGCTCGCAACGGACGTGCTTCTTTTATTGCGGGAGAAAGTACGGTCGATCAGCGGCTGGACATATTCGTTCCAGGCTCCGGCGAGACCGTTCGGGAAAAGCATCACGACAGCAATGAACAGAGCGCCGAACGCGAACTGCCAAAGCTCCGGAAAGCTTTCGGACAGGCTCGTCTTCGCATAGTTGACAACCATCGTTCCATAGACAGCGCCGAAGATCGACATCCGGCCGCCCACAGCCGCATAAATCACCATCTCGATCGACGGCACGATGCCGACGAACGACGGCGACATGAAGCCGACCTCAAGAGTAAACAGCGCACCACCGATCGAGGCGAACACAGCCGAAAGACAGAACGCGAAGATCTTGAAGTTGGCGACGCTGTAGCCTGAGAACCGGACGCGATCCTCTTTATCGCGCATCGCGAGAAGGATGCGTCCGAGCTTCGAGTGCTTGACGAACAGCGCCACGAGAAGACAGCCGAAGAGGCAGGCGACTTCGACGAAATACAGAATGAATTTGGCGCTGTCCGTGCGGATGTCCCAGCCGTGCAGCGTGCGCAGATCCGTAATGCCGTTGATGCCGCCGGTATAGCCTTGCTGGCCGACGATCAGGATCGTCAGAATGGCGGCTATCGCCTGTGTGATGATCGCGAAATACACGCCGCCCACGCGGCGCTTGAACATCGCCGCGCCGATGATGAAGGCGAAAATGGCCGGCACCACAAAGACTGCGAGAATGGATAACGTCAAACTGTGGAACGGCTGCCAGAAGAGTGGAAGCTGCGTGATCTGGTTCCAGTCCATGAAATCCGGGATGCCGGGGGTCGACTGGATTTTTGTGTTCTCGACGCTCGATGCCTCAAGCTTCAAGAACATCGCCATGCAGTAGCCGCCGATGCCGAAGAAGACACCCTGCCCCAAACTCAAGATGCCGCCGTAGCCCCAGCAGATCACAAGACCGAGCGCCACGAACGAATACGTCAGATACTTCGCGACCAGGTTAAGACGGAAGATGTCGAGCGACATCGGAAGAATGACGACCAGGAGCAGCGCTAGGACGCCAAGGCCGACCAACTCGGAACGACTGAAAAAGCGAGGATTAGCGGTCATTATGATGTTCTCTCGCACGTGGTTCGAAACGTTGGCAGCGGATTACTTGCGGACCTTCAGAGCAAAGAGACCCTGCGGGCGCAGCATCAGGATGATGACGACAGCAAGGAGCGTCATGACCTGGGCCATCGAGCCCGAGGTAAAGAACTCAAGTGTCGAACGGGCCTGGGAGATCGTGAAGGCTGAGGCAATCGTGCCGGCGAGACTTCCGGCGCCCCCAAAGACGACGACAAGGAACGTATCGACGATATAGAGCTGCCCCGACGTCGGGCCGGTCGAACCGATCATCGTGAATGCGCTTCCGGCAACGCCCGCGATCCCACAGCCCAAACCGAAGGTGTAGCGATCCACCCGTTCGGTATTGATGCCGACAGCGTCCGCCATCACGCGGTTTTGCACGACCGCGCGAACTTGCCGTCCCCAACTTGAGAAATAGAGAATGTATGCGACGGCCAGCGTAATCAGGAGCGTGATCGCCATGACCAGCATGCCGTTGATCGGAATCTGGATGCTATCGGTTGCCTGCCAGGAACCCATCATCCATTGCGGCAGCTCGACGCCGACTTCGCGCGCGCCGAACACGGTGCGATAGAGCTGCTGCAGAATAAGGCTCAAGCCCCACGTCGCGAGCAGCGTATCGAGAGGGCGCTTATAGAGATGGCGTATCATCGCCCATTCGACGAACATTCCCAGCGCACCGCACGCGAGAAACGCCAAAATCATCGCGATGAAAAAGTAGATGCTGAAGAGCGCGGGCAAATGCGCTTGGAAGAAAGTCGACGTCATCCAGGTAACGTAGGCGCCCAGAATCATGAACTCGCCGTGAGCCATGTTGATGACGCCCATCTGGCCGAAAATGATGGCCAGTCCGAGCGCCATGAGGACGAACACGGAAAACAGGATCAGCCCCGCGAAGCCTTGCATCACGAAGATCGAACCGAGGTCACTGAACGAATAATCGCCGAACATTGCGCGCTCCGGAATATCGGACGTTGTGGGCTTCGCGCCGCGTTATTGCGTGCGGCGCGAAACACTCAGGCGATGGAGGCCCGAAGGCCGCCGGAGGGCTTACTGATAACCCTTCGGGAACGGATTGGGCTCGATCAGGTCCGGCGTTTCGAAGACCACGTCGAACTGTCCGTCGGGACGTGCCCGGCCAACGCGCGTGCGACTCCACAGATGGTGGTTATCGTGGATCTTGACGTAGCCTTCCGGCGCACCCTTGAACTCGATCCCGGGCGATGCGGCCGCGATCTTGTCGATATCGAAACTGCCGGCCTTCTCAGCCGTGAGCTTCCAAAGATTTGGCCCGAGATAAGCAGCCTGCGTCACGTCGCCGATCACGGTCTTGTCGCCCCACATCTTGTGGAAGGCAGACACGAAGGCTTCGTTGTTCGGATTTTTCAGCGACTCAAAATATTTCATGCAGGCGTAGGCGCCTGCGATGTTTTCGCCGCCGATGCCGTCGATTTCGTCTTCAGTGACCGAAATCGTCAGCAGAAGTTGCTTATCGAGGTTGATACCCGCCGCTTTGAGCTGCTTGTAGAAAGCAACGTTCGATCCGCCGACGACGTCCATCCAAATCACGTCGGGCTTCTTGAGCTTAATCTTGTTGATGACCGAGTTGAACTGCGTCGCGCCGAGCGGGAAGTACTCTTCGCCGACGACTTTGCAGCCCTCGAGATGGCCTTCGATGTGCTTGCGCGCGATCTTGTTCGACGTGCGCGGCCAGATGTAGTCCGAGCCGACCATAAAGAAGGTCTTTGCACCCTTCTCCTTGTTGACCCAATTGAGGCTCGCCAGAATCTGCTGCGTCGCTTCCTGGCCCGTATAGATAACGTTCTTCGACTGCTCGAGGCCCTCATAGAAGGTCGGATAATAGAGCATGCCGTTGTACTGCTCGACGACCGGCAGCACCGCTTTGCGGGACGCCGATGTCCAGCAGCCGAAGATCGCGGCAACGTGGTCGTTCACGAGCAGCTTCTTCGCCTTTTCGGCGAAGGTAGGCCAATCGCTGGCTCCGTCTTCCTGAATGATCTTGATCTTGCGGCCGAGAATGCCGCCTGCGTCGTTGATCTGTTGGATCGCGAGCTTCTCGGCCTCAACTGAGCCTGTCTCGCTGATGGCCATCGTTCCCGTCACGGAATGCAGAATGCCGACGGTGACTTCCGTGTCCGTAACAGCCAAGCCCGTCGTGTTGATCGCCGAGGTCGCCGGCGCGCCTGCGAATGCGGTTTTCGGCAGCAGCCCCGCAAACGGAGCCGCGGCCATGCCCATCAACAGGCTGCGCCGAAGCCGCGATTGAGGTCCTTCATCTTCCGTCGCCATCAAGATCCTCCGTTCGAACTGCCCACCCCGGACATCGCTCGAACATTGGAACCGCATTTTGCGGCGCAGCACATACGTCAGTTAACGTATATGGTGCGTCGCACCACCTGCGTAGGTTTGGGCCACGCGTGCGGACGTGCCCGCGCGCGGGTGGGGGTCCGCCGGCGCGGCCAAGGGCATGATGAAATTCAGTTTGTCTCCGCGGCCGCAAAAAGTAGGGTTAGCGCCGACCACAATTTTGCGACGCAGTATGGCTGCTTTACGGGAGAGGCAAATTGCGTGAATGACTAACCGGCTCCGGATCGTCCCAGTTCGCCGCAGCTATAACCAGTGGGTCGCCAACGAGACGCTGGAAGACTATGCGCTTCGATTTACCGCCAAGCGTGCCCGGCGGTGGACGGCTGCGCGGGTAGCGAATACGGCCTTCGGAACCGTATCCTTCCTGGCGCTCGAAGCCATCGGCGGCGCCATCACCATCAGCTATGGCTTTTCGAATGCCGTCACGGCCGTGTTGGCCGTTTCGGTGCTGATTTTCCTGACCGGTCTGCCGATTGCCTATTACGCGGCTCGAGACGGCGTTGACATCGATCTGCTCACCCGCGGCGCGGGCTTTGGCTACATCGGATCGACGATAACCTCACTCATTTACGCGTCGTTTACGTTCATTTTCTTCGCCATCGAAGCGGCCATCATGGCCTTGGCGCTCAGCGTGTGTTTCGGGTTTCCCCTCTACGTCAGCTATATCATCAGCGCCGTTGTCGTGATCCCCATCGTCACGCACGGCATTACCTGGATCAGCCGTTTTCACCTCTGGACCCAGCCGTTCTGGATCCTTCTGCAATTGACTCCGCCGATCATCATAGCCCTGCAGCACAGAGAGAACTTCGATGCCTGGGTCGGATACCACGGCGAGTTCGCTTCGGGCGCGACGTTCAATCTTCTCGGCGTCGGCGCCGCAGGATGCGTGGTCTTCGCGCTGATCGCGCAGATCGGCGAGCAGGTCGATATTTTGCGGTTCATGCCGCCGAAGGAAAAATGCGGCCGCACCGCGTGGTGGACCGCTGTTCTCGTTTCGGGGCCGGGATGGATCGTCCCTGGAGCCATCAAGATCTTGATCGGCTCGTTTCTGGCCGTACTCTGCCTGCGTCATGGCGTCCCGCTCGCGCAGGCCGGCGAGCCCATGCAGATGTACCTCGTTGCATTCGGCTACGTAACGTCATCGCCGCAAGTCGCGCTTGTTCTTGCCGGCGTGTTCGTTGTGCTCTGCCAGATGAAAATCAACGTAACAAACGCCTATGCTGGATCGATCGCGTGGTCGAACTTCTTCTCTCGCCTGACGCACGCCCACCCAGGCCGAATCGTCTGGCTGTTTTTCAACGTCGGGATCGCTCTCCTCTTGATGCAGGCGGGCATCTACAAAACCCTTGAGCACACTCTTGGCCTCTATTCGGTCGTCGCGGTCGCGTGGCTCGGCGCCATTGTCGCGGATCTCTGCGTCAACAAACCGCTCGGTCTCAGTCCCAAACGGATCGAGTTCAAGCGCGCGCATCTCTACGACGTCAATCCGGTCGGCGTCGGCGCCATGATCATCGCGACAGCCGCCGCGACGCTATCCTATAGCGGCACGTTCGGGATTTACGCTCAATCGCTGGCGCCATTCGTGGCATTGATCGTTGCACTCATTACAGCGCCGGCCATCGCCTACGCGACAGGCGGAAAATACTATCTGGCTCGTAAGCCTCGCGCGTCGTGGGATCAGAAATCCTCCATTCGCTGTATCGTTTGCGAGCATGAATTCGAGCCGGAAGACATGGCGCACTGCCCCGTTTACTCAGGTGCAATCTGCTCGCTCTGCTGCTCCATTGATGCGCGCTGCCGGGATGGCTGCAAGCCGCAAGGACGATATCAGGTGCAGCTCGTCAGACTGCTGCAGGCCACACTGCCCCAGCGTCTGGTGGCCGGACTCAATACGCGCACCGGGCACTTCTTCGGCGTTTTCAGCCTCTTCTGCACTATCCTCGGGCTCGTGCTGCTTCTCGTGCATTACCTCGCGGTTACGGCGGTGCCTCACGATGCAGGCGCGATCGCGGGCACGCTATGGGCGACGTTCCTGATCCTTTCGATCATCGCAGGCGTTGCAAGCTGGCTTTTCGTCCTCGCGCAGGAAAGCCGGAAAATCGCGCAGGACGAGTCCGCGCGCCAAACCACGCTACTCACGCGCGAGATCGAGGCACACAAGCGAACCGACCGCGCGTTGCATAAGGCAAAGGAAGTGGCCGAAGCGGCCAATCTCGCCAAGAGCCGTTATGTCGTCGCCATCAACCATGAGCTTCGCACGCCGCTCAACGCGGTGCTTGGCTACGCGCAGCTTCTCGACATCGACGATACATTGCCAGCGAAGGCTCAGAAGGGCGTTCGCGTTATCCGCCGAAGCGCCGAGCATCTTTCCGGCTTGATCGACGGCCTTCTCGACATCTCGAAGGTCGAAGCGGGACGCCTCGAACTGGCCTCGAACGAAGTTCGTATTCGCGAATTTCTCGATCAGCTCGCGGATATGTTCCGGCTGCAGGCGAACTCAAAGGGAATAGACTTCGCGTTCGAAGGTGCCTCGTCGCTGCCGCCGATCGTGCGGACAGACGAAAAGCGTCTGCGACAAGTCCTGATCAATCTGCTCTCGAATGCCGTCAAGTTCACGGATGCGGGCCGGGTGGCGTTGCGTGTCTCGTATCGAAGCCAGGTCGCAGAATTCGAGATCGAAGATACGGGCATCGGCATCATGCCGAAGGATCTTGAACGCGTGTTCGAACCGTTCGAGCGTGGCGGCATCATGCGAGCAAAACTCAGGCCGGGAATGGGGCTCGGCCTGACGATCACTAAGTTGCTTGTCGAAATCATGGGAGGCGAAATATCCGTGAAGAGTGTGCTTGGGCGGGGCAGCTCGTTTCGAATTAAGCTCATGTTGGCGCACGTCGCAGATTCGCGTCCAACGCCTGCGCCACAAGAGAGAATTGTCGGCTATCTCGGCAAGCGGCGGCTCATTCTTGTCGTCGATGATGACGGAGACCACCGGGAACTGATCAAGGAAGCACTCGAACCTACGGGCTTTTCGGTCATCACCGCCCCCGACGGACCTTCAGCACTCGCGCTGGCGGAAGAATGCGCGCCCGACCTCTTCATACTCGACATCTCGATGCCGGAAATGTCCGGCTGGGAGGTTGCCAGCCGGCTACGCGAGATCGGACATCCGGCACCGATCGTCATGATGTCCGCCAACATCGGCGAGCACACAGTCAAAAGCGATTTGCCGCCCGATCATGACGTGGCGCTGTCGAAACCCGTCGATATGCAGACGCTGTTGAACAACATCCGCACCCTGCTAAATCTTCGCGTCGTAACCGCGAGTTCCAGCCCCGAGCACGCGGCCCTCGCCAAACCCATTCGCATCGTCAATCTTCCGAGCGACCGGCACGTCGAAGAACTGACGCGCCTCGGGGAAATAGGCTTTGTTTCCGGCATCGAATCCAAACTCGATGAACTAGACGCCGGAGACGATGCATCGAAAGACTTCATTGCAGCAGCGCGAGAACGCGTTCGCGCCTTCGACCTGCGTGGCTACATGGCCCTTCTCGAACGGCCCGTCGCGCACGAGCACGCCGATGAGTGAAGCCGAGTCGCGGACCGTTGCTCTCGTCGTCGACGACAGTCCCGAAACGCTGGCGATGCTCACTGCAGCGCTGGAGCAGATCGGCGCGGTCGTGCTTGTCGCGACCGATGGCGAAAGCGCGATAAAGTCTGTTGAACGCATCGTTCCCGACATCATCCTTCTCGATGCGGTGATGCCGAATATGGATGGCTTCGAAACCTGCCGCCGGCTGAAGAAGCTTCCGGCGCTTGCCGACGTTCCAATCATTTTCATGACCGGCCTCCGGGAGACGGACCGGATCGTCGAAGGCCTCGAGGCGGGCGGCGTCGATTACGTCACGAAGCCTGTGGTCATTGAGGAACTGCTCGCGCGCATCCGTGTCCACGTCGGCAATGCCCGGCTGTCCAGAAGCGCGCGCGCCGCGCTCGACACCACTGGACGCTATCTTTTTGCGACCGACCCTGCCGGGCGTCTGCGGTGGTCGACGCCACAGGCGAGCAAGCTCCTCGCCGCTGCGTTCCCAGATTTCGACGATCGAAATTTCACGTTTCCGCAAGTGTTCGTCAAATGGCTTGGAGCGCGTGGCGAAGGAACGGCAGACCAAGCAGCCGGCACATTGTCGATCGGTCCCGAGAACGGGACGCTGAATATTTCATTCGTCGGGCGCATGAGCGGAGAAGAGCGCCTGCTACGCGTTGCGGAAGAAAGCGCGTCCGGCGACGCCGTAGTCCTGAAAGAGAAGCTTGGACTCACCGCGCGCGAAGCGCAGGTTCTGCAATGGATCGCTAGCGGCAAGTCCAACCGCGACATCGGCCAGATTCTCGGCATGAGCCCGCGTACTGTGAACAAGCACCTCGAGCAGATCTACATCAAGCTCGGCGTCGAAAATCGAGCCGCGGCGGCGGCAATCGCCGTCCGCCATCTTCCTTGATTGAGCTTCGTCGCGAAACCTGAATCCTATTCCGGTCTCGCGTCGAGCTTGTCGAGACCTGAGACGCGATAAGCAATCGTCGAAATCAGCCAGCTCGCCATGAAGATCCCGACAACGATGAAACCAAAATTTGTCAGGTTGTCGTTGATTTCTGCGACGACAGCCCAGATACCATCGGTGCGTCCGAGCTTGTCACCTATAAGCGCCAGTGCTTCGACCCCTCCAATAAAGAGGGCGACCACGACCGACGCCGCCGTAATCGTCATGTTGTACCAGAGCTTGCGGATCGGATTGACGAAAGCCCAACCGTAGGCACGGGTCATCAGGACGCTGTCCGTCGTATCCATCAGTGACATGCCCGCAGTGAACAACGCCGGAAAAACCAATATCGTCCAGAAAGACATCCCCTGCGCGGCCTGCGCTGCAGAAATTCCAAGTAAGCCGATTTCCGTCGCCGTATCGAAACCCAATCCAAAAAGAAATCCGATCGGATACATGTGCCAGGAGCGCGATACCACGCGAAACAGCGGCCGGAAAACGCGCGCAAAAAAGCCCCTCCCCGCAAGCAGGGCATCGACATCCTGATCGGAGATTTTTTCTCCGCGCTTTGCCCGCTGAAATGCCAGCCAGACTCTTTGCAGGATGAAAAGATTGGCGACGCCGATGATCAGCAGAAAAAACGCCGAAACCGACGTACCGAGAATGCCGCCGATATCGTGAAACGCCTCGAGGCTACCTTGCATGGCCGCCGCGGTCGCCGCAATGACGATGGACGCGAGAACGACGACCGAGGAGTGCCCGAGCGAAAAGAAGAAGCCAGCCGAATGTGGGGCCTTCCCTTCCTGAATTAACTTCCGGACAACGTTGTCGATCGCCGCGATATGGTCGGCGTCGAAAGCGTGGCGAAGACCGAAGACATAAGCGAGAAGCGCCGTGCCCAGGAGAATGGGCTTATCCGCGAATGCAATAAAAGCCCAAACCCAGGCTCCGATGTTTGCTGCGATCAGCATCGCGTACATCGTTATAAGCTTTGGCTTCTCACTCGATCGCAGATCGTCGAATGGATTCATCGCCACTTCAAACCTCATTTGCGGTTGTTGCATCGGATTCAGGAAGCCCCCCGGCCCTGCTCACGAACTGCGCTACCGTCTCTACTCCAATGCCCTCCTTGATGTTGGTGAACACATAGGGCCGATAGCCGCGCATGCGTTTCGTATCCTGCTCCATCACCTCGAGGCTAGCGCCGACGTAGGGCGCAAGATCGATTTTATTGATGACGAGCAGGTCGGAACGCGTGATACCCGGACCGCCCTTACGAGGAATCTTCTCTCCCTGCGCGACATCGATGACGTAGATCGTAATGTCGGCAAGCTCCGGAGAGAATGTTGCGGCAAGATTATCGCCACCGGATTCGATCAACACCAGATCGGCATCCGGAAACTTGCCGCGCATTTCGGCAATCGCCATCAGATTAAGCGAGCAGTCCTCGCGGATGGCCGTATGCGGACAGCCCCCTGTTTCAACGCCCATGATGCGTTCGGCATCCAGCGCACCGGCGCGCGTCAAGATCAGCGCGTCTTCTTTGGTATAGATGTCGTTTGTGATCGCAATGATATCGAGCTTCGCGCGAAACCGTTTGCACAACGCCTCCATCAAGGCGGTCTTGCCGGCGCCGACCGGCCCGCCGATGCCAACGCGCAGAGGTCCGTGGTCTGAAGATGTCATGAGCGAAAGAGCCTCGAATATTGCGTTTCATGGCGAAGTGAAGCGATGTCCGATTGAAATGCGGCGCCGCCGACATCGGCGAGCGTAGCGCCTTCCGAGGCCGCGACCAGCTTTTCAATCTCAGGCAAAAGCGCCGCGATGGAGCGTTGCCCATCGGTGTGCCCAATCACACTCAAGCGGATTACCGCCGAGATGAGATTCTGGACTTGGGCGAGCGCATGAGCGCGGAGCATCTCATCGAGAGATATGCCCTGCGCCGCACACGCTATCCCGACAGCGACCGGATAGGCGACATCGCCTTCAAGATTTTCCGCTCCCCAATCGAAGCCTGGAGCGCGCCATGCCTGACGCATGATCGCAACGAAGGCATTTCCCTGCGCCGTTGTCTCCAGATAACGCTCTTTCGATCCCGCCATTGCGAGCGCCAACGCATTCACCTCCTGAAGGGCATGCGGATCGCGTTCCCTGGTGGCGCGAAAGGCGTTGGACGCGAATATAGCGTCGTTGCGAAGCGCGCCATGTTCGAGAAGAGCCCTAAGCCACGCGACTGTCGTCTCGGCGTTCCGCACCCGGTCGGATTGGACGGCCCATTCCAGCGCGTGACTGAACGCGAAACTGCCGACAGGGAACGACGGCGAAAGCCAAATCAGAAGTTTTGCGGATGCCTCGGCGGATCGCCCCGCCGCCGTCGAGATCGCATCGTCGTCCGTACGGACGAAAGGAAGCGAGGAGCCATCGCCGACATGGCCTGCCATGTCGGGTTCGTCATCCATGATCGTGATCGTCGCCGTGATGGTGGTGATGGCCGCTCGCACCCGCATAGGCGCCGTCCTCAGGATCGAAGATATCCTCGATCGCTTCGACTGTCGCACCAAGCAGGCGCACCATATCCTCGATCACATGATCGCGCCGTATGAGGATCTTGCTCGGCAATAGCATCACGGGCAGATGACGATTGCCAAGGTGCCACGCGATACGAATGAGATCAGCTGCGGAAGGCGCTGTGATTTCCGCGAGCGGTTCCTTGGCGGCGATGACGCGCACTCGGCGGCCATCCTCCAGCAAAAGCGTATCGCCTTGCCGTATCCGGCGCGCTCGTGGCAGATCGAGAAGAAAATTTAAGCCGCCCGCTCCCGTCATCGCAAGACGCCGCCGATGCCGGTTATCGAAGTCGAGCGTCACCTCGTCATCAATCAACCCATGACGGGCTCCTTGCGGCTCACATGCAATGGCTCGAAGCATGGCTCGCCTCAAAAGAGAAAATAGCGTTGCGCCATGGGAAGCTCGACCGCCGGCTCGCAGACAAGCAACTCACCATCGGCCGTGACGCGATACCGTTCGCTATCGATCTCGATACGCGGCGTAGCACCGTTATGAATCATGCTCGCCTTCGAGATACCGCCGCGAACGTTCTCGACGCCGACGAGTTTCTTCTCAACCGCCACGCGATCAGCGAGACCTTTTTCAAGCGATCTCTTCGACACGAACGTGAGCGAGCTTCGCGTCAGAGACTTGCCAAACGACGCGAACATCGGCCGATAATGAACCGGCTGAGGAGTCGGGATCGAGGCATTGGGATCACCCATCGCCGCAACCGCTATCGAGCCGGCTTTTAGAACGAGATCCGGCTTCACGCCGAAGAACGCGGGCGACCAGATTACGAGATCGGCGAGTTTGCCGACCTCGACGGATCCGATGTGCTGCGAAACACCATGCGCAATTGCAGGATTGATGGTGTACTTGGCGATGTAGCGCTTTGCGCGGTTGTTATCGCTGGCGCCGTCGCCGGACAGCGAACCGCGTTGCCTCTTCATCTTGTCCGCCGTCTGCCACGTGCGGATGATGACTTCGCCGACACGGCCCATGGCTTGGCTGTCGGAAGACATCATGGACAGCGCGCCGAGATCGTGGAGGATATCCTCGGCCGCAATCGTCTCCTTGCGAATGCGGCTTTCCGCGAAGGCGAGATCTTCGGGAATAGACGCATCCAGATGATGGCAAACCATCAGCATATCGAGATGCTCGTCGAGCGTGTTCACGGTGAATGGCCGCGTCGGATTTGTCGATGACGGCAGAACATTCGAAAAGCCCGCGACCTTCATGATGTCCGGAGCATGTCCGCCGCCTGCGCCTTCCGTGTGGAATGCGTGGATCGTACGGCCTTTGAAGGCGGCGATCGTATCCTCGACAAATCCGCTTTCGTTCAGCGTGTCGGAATGAATCATAACCTGCACGTCAAGTTCATCGGCAACCGAAAGGCAGCAGTCGATGGCGGCGGGCGTCGTTCCCCAATCCTCGTGCAGCTTTAACGCGCACGCACCGGCTTCGACTTGCTCTACCAAGCCTCGAGGCAGAGACGCATTGCCCTTGCCCGCGAAGCCGAGATTCATCGGAAACGCGTCGGCAGCCTCAATCATGCGCTGGAGATGCCAGGGTCCAGGCGTGCATGTCGTCGCGTTCGTTCCGGTCGCCGGGCCGGTGCCCCCGCCTAGCATCGACGTAACACCAGCCGACAAAGCTTCGTCGATCTGCTGCGGGCAAATGAAATGGATATGCGTGTCGAACGCGCCTGCTGTGACGATCTTACCTTCGCCAGCGATCACCTCGGTTCCCGGCCCGACGACGATGGTGACGCCAGGCTGCACATCCGGATTTCCGGCCTTGCCGATCGCAGCAATCAGGCCGTCTTTCAATCCGATATCGGCTTTGACGATGCCCCAATGATCGATGATGAGCGCATTGGTAATAACGGTATCGACCGCACCTTCGGAGCGCGAGACCTGCGACTGGCCCATGCCGTCGCGGATGACTTTGCCGCCGCCGAATTTGACCTCTTCGCCGTAGATGGTGAAATCCTTTTCGACTTCGACGAAGAGTGAGGTGTCCGCTAGGCGAACCCTGTCGCCGGTCGTCGGGCCAAACATGTCGGCGTAGGCCGCGCGCGAAATTCGGGTTGCCATCAAAGTTTTCCCATCACGTCTTGTCGGAAGCCGTAGACCGTCCGGTTGCCCGAATACGGTACCAAAGTCACTTCCCTCGTCTGGCCGGGCTCAAAGCGCACGGCGGTCCCGGCGGCGATATCGAGACGCATGCCGCGCGTTTTATCACGTTCGAATTCCAACGCGGGATTGGTCTCGAAGAAGTGGTAATGACTGCCGACTTGAATAGGCCGGTCCCCTGTGTTCGAGACGTGAAGCGTTAGAGTTGGAGCACCCGCATTCAGCTCGATGTCTCCTTCCTGTGTAATCACTTCACCGGCAACGACAGGCGGCGTACGGCTGCCTCCTCTGATCGGCTCATGAACGGTGACGAGCTTCGTGCCGTCCGGAAAAGTCGCCTCGACCTGCACGTCGTGGATCATTTCGGCGATGCCGGGCATAACCTGATCGGGCGTTAGCACCTGAGCACCAAGCTGCATTAGCTCGGCGACGGATTTTCCATCCCGCGCCCCTTCAACGACAAAGTCCGTGATCAGTGCAATCGCTTCCGGATAGTTCAGCTTGACGCCGCGCTCGAGCCGCCGCCGGGCGACATTCGCGGCCATCGCGATGAACAGCTTATCTTTCTCGCGAGGCGTTAAAAGCATTCAAGTCCTCTCAAGCTAAATCGACCATACCGTCGGCATCGGAGCCCGCGACAAGCACTGCAGAATATCGCCGACTGTCTTGCGGAGGTGCAAGGGCGTGCGCGACGCGAGACGTGCGACAAGCATTCCATTCCAAGCGCTCGCCCCGCCGTCGATCGCGGTCTCATCAAGGATGGCGCGCACGGACTGCAGGCACTCTTCGGAGTTCGACGCAACGCAGATCAGCGTCGCGATAGCGCACGCTCCGTCGCCAATCGCTGCTTTCTGCAAGATTTCGGAGATTCCGCCGTCGAGGCGAGTATCTTCAGCAAACAAAAGCGTGCCGCCGCGCCGGATGCGCCAGCGATCGTGAAAGGAATTGCAGCTAAGCTTCTCTCCACGGGCAACGCGACCGAATACGGTCATCTCGGCCGCGATGAAAGACGCGCCGCTCGCCATCTCGACGGCGAGCGCGCGGTTGAGGTGGCTGCCATCGAACAGGATTGTTTCCTGTGGCATCCAAACGACCGACGCACCATCACCAACGTCGATATCGGTTTTGACGACTGTCGCGGCGCCGTCTGCGCGATAGATCTTCTC
Source organism: Hyphomicrobium sp. (assembly GCA_030148425.1). Lineage (GTDB taxonomy): Bacteria > Pseudomonadota > Alphaproteobacteria > Rhizobiales > Hyphomicrobiaceae > Hyphomicrobium_B. The sequence continues at coordinate 146,878 of JASBTM010000008.1, forward strand.
GGCCGATTGCGTTGTCAGGCGAACCCTCGCGCCGCGTCCGACAACAAAGGAAAGCCGGGCTTCGTCTCCGCCCGCCAACCCGCCAGCGGTGTTCAGGACGACGGCTTCACAGCCATCGCGAGCATTGGGAAGCCGGAGACGCAGGCCACCCGTTTCGAACACATCTACCAATTTCGTGTCGCGTCCGGCGCGTTGGAATTTGCCGCGAACCTCGGCACGCATACGCACATACGACGGGACATTCGATCGATTGGATTGAGACGCGCTAGAGAACATCGAGCAATTGCAACTCAGCTTGGCCACCTGACATCACGATAGAGCGTCGCTGCGAAACTGCAAAGCAGTACTGGTTGCCCAAGAACTCCGGATGCGGCTCGAAGAGATGATAGCCATCTTCCCGAGTACATTCAAAAAAGAAAAGAGACATGCGAACCTCCCGGGAAAAGGAATGAAGCCGCATGTCTCCTGATCGGGGAACCGAGTACGTCAGAACTGAAGCTGAAGACCCCCGATAAACCGGCTGATGTCCTCGTTGCCGGCATTGTCGACATTCTGCTTGGAGTAGAGAGCCGACAGGCGCGCGTCGTGTCCCTTGAGAATGTAATTCGTGCCGATCGAATACTCGCTGATGTCCGGACCGTGTTCCTGATCGAATTCCTGGTAACGGAAGACCGGCTGGAACTTGCCCGGGCCGACTTTCTGGTTGAACAGGTAGCTCGTTAAAATCATGTAGCTGGTGCCGTCGGCGAGGCCGTTACCGTCGATCGACGCTGTATCGATGCCGCTCGTATCGTAGACGTAATACGCGCCTTCGACCGTGAAGACGTCGCCGCCGAAGACCTTCTTCTGCATCAGAAGATCAACGTTGAAGCCACCGAAATCGCCGGACCGCACGCCGTCGCTTGCGGCACCGCTCTGGTACTGGCCGACGACTGCCAGCGAAAGGAGCTCTTTCTCGCCGTAGTAGTCGCTCGATGTGTAGTAACCGGATTCCTTATCCCAGAAGTCGTACTGCAAGCGGCCGGCGAACAGCGGTCCGCTGGCGCTCGATGTGTGGCAGGAATTGTCGCCCGCAGTGCAGCCCTGGAAGCCGCCGAGCTCGTACTTGAACTTGCCGATGTCGCCCCAAACCGCACCACCGTTGTCGCGACCTGCGAAAATAGCGGGATAGGCGCTGACGATCGGATATTCCCAGGTTCCGAGGTAATACGGACCGTCGAGGTTCGCGCGATCGCTCGGCGCCAACATGCGGCCCGCCCAGACGTTGAAGGCAGGATTGAATTCCACACGCAGGATCGCATCCAGCGTGCGGATGCGCGAGATGTCCGACGTATCGTCCGGCGCGTGGTCGATTTCTGTGTTGTAAGTAAAGCCAACAATCTTCGTGAACTGGCCGTTCGCATAGATACGCGCGCTGTTCAACGAGAAGTCATCCGTATTTTTCGCATCGGGATTGTAGATGTACTGCCCCCGGACACCGGCGCCGAAGCTGATCCAGGAGTCGTCATCCCAGAGTTGAAACTTTTCACCTGCAAACGCGGCCGAACTGCTCGCCAGCGCCAATGCGCAAGAAGCAGCCGCCAATCCTCGCTGGATGGATATCATTCGGAAATTCCCCCGGAATTCTACGAGCGCTTAATGTGAAATTCGAAGCAAACGGCGATGCAAACTTGAGCACCCGAACGTTCGCAGCATTCAGACTCTAGTCATGGGTGGAAAAATTCAGAAGGGAATCCAAGGACTTGGCTGCTCGAATTTAAAACAGAGCCAGCCTAAATAAATGCCACCTCGATGAGCACGAATTCCATCTCGAAAAAGCATTCATATTCAGAGCTTTAATATGCACTCGCGCGAACCGCGTCAGTGTTTGTGCACGTCAACCGATGAAAGTCAGGGCACGAGTTCGAGCATCGAACACGAAGTGCCCCAACCAATTCCGAACCGCATCGTTGTGGTTTTGCGACAGCGACCCCAATCAGCGCTCACGCGGTGTCGTGAACGATAGAGTCGTCTGGCTTTTCAGCTGCGATCACGTCGGCTCAATCAAGCCTCATCGCGTGCTTGTGCCGCGAAATGATGGGGCGCCCGCGTTCTCGAACGCGACCCGATGATAAAAATTCGGCCACGACCGCGGGGAGAGTTCTCCTCGGTCGTGGCCTTTCAATCTCTCGCTTACTCCGCCGCCAACGGCATCTTAAGAGGCTCCATCTGTTGAGGCGCAACGCGCGACCCGAACCAAAGCGACAGAGCGGGAAGCACAAGCAGCGTCAGCAGCGTGGCGCTGACCAGCCCACCGATGACGACCGTCGCCAAAGGCTTTTGCACTTCAGCGCCCGTACCCGTTGCAAGGGCCATGGGGAGGAAGCCGAGCGACGCAACGAGCGCGGTCATCACGACGGGACGAAGCCGCGTCATCGCGCCCCGCATAATCGCATCGCGCACCGGCAAACCCGACATCGTCAGCTGCTTGATATACGTCAGCATGACGAGGCCGTTCAAAACCGCGACACCGGACAAAGCGATGAAACCGACCGCCGCCGAGACCGAGAACGGCATATCGCGCAGCCATAGCGCAATGATACCGCCCGTCAACGCGAGTGGGACGGCACTAAAAACGAGTAGCGCATCTCGTGGCGAGCCGAGCGCCGAATAGAGCAGGAAGAAGATCAGCAGGAAGCACGCTGGAACGACAATCGCCAAACGCTGCTGCGCTGCCGCCAGATTTTCGAATTGCCCGCCCCACGCCACATGATAACCGGACGGCAGCTTGACGCCTTCGCCAACTTTAGCCTGCGCCTCGGTCACGACCGATGCGATGTCCCGTCCGCGCACGTTTGCCGTAACGACGATGCGCCGCTTGCCGTTCTCGCGCGAGACTTGGTTTGGCCCTTCAGTAAAGACAAAGCTCGCGACCTGCTCCAGCGGAACGGACCCGACCCGCCCTGCAGTGTTCGGCGGCAACGCGACGGGAATGTGCTTGAGCTTTTCAATATCGCTCCGCAATGCATCCGGCAGCCGAACAACAATGGGATACCGGCGATCACCCTCGAAGATCACACCGGCTTCGCGACCCGCCATCGCCGAGCCGATCACTTCTTGCACGGCGAAAGCGCTCAGCCCAAGGCGCGCGATCTCGTCCTTGTTCAACTTGATTTCGAGGAACGGAAGGCCATCCACCTGCTCGACGCTAACATCGGTCGCGCCTTCGGTACCGCGCAAAATCCTGGCGATGCCGTTGGCGGCCTCCAGCATCGGAGCGAACTCGTCGCCATAGACCTTGACCGCGAGATCGCCGCGCGCGCCCGCTAGAAGCTCATTGAAACGCATCTGGATCGGCTGTGAGAACGCGTAATTATTGCCGAGGAGCTTTTCGAGTTCCGTTTGGATTTGGACAACCAAGGCCTCCTTACTCAAGTTCGGGTCTGGCCATTCCGCAGCGGGCTTCAGAATGATGAAAGTATCCGATACGTTTGGCGGCATCGGGTCCGACGCAACCTCCGCCGTCCCAGTCTTCGAGTAGACGAGCGATACTTGCGGAAAGCGGTTGATCACCTCCTCGACCTTGAGCTGCATGTCCTGGGACTGCGTCAGCGACGTGCTCGGAATGCGCATCGCGTGCATCGCCAAATTCTTTTCATCGAGCGTTGGAACAAATTCCTGTCCTAGGCGACCAAACAACAGTGCAGCCACCGCGAACAACAAAATGGACGCGACGACCGGCACGATCGGTCGCTTGAGCGAGAAAGCCAGCAGCGGCTCGTAAACGCGCTTAAGGCTTCGCACGACCATGCCTTCCGTTTCCGTCACGCGTCCGCTGATGGCAATCGCAATCGCGGCTGGAACGAATGTCAACGACAGGACAAACGCGGCGATCAGCGCGAGAATGACGGTCAGCGCCATCGGCTCGAACATCTTGCCTTCGACGCCAGAGAACGTCAGCAACGGCACGTACACCAGGATGATGATGGCCTGCCCGTAGACCGAGGGCTTGATCATCTCTTCGGCTGACCGGATCACGGTTTCCAGCCTCTCATCGAGGTTTAGAACGCGTTTCAAGGCATGCTGGCGCTCTGAGATCTGCCGAAGGGCATTCTCGGCAATGATGACAGCTCCATCGACGATCAAACCAAAGTCGAGGGCTCCGAGACTCATCAGATTGGCGCTGATCCTTCCTTGCACCATGCCGGTGAGCGTCAGCAGCATCGCAATTGGAATGACGAGCGCCGCTATAAGGGCGGCACGAAAATTCCCAAGCAGAACGAACAGAACGACGATGACGAGAAGCGCACCTTCCGCGAGATTCTTCACAACCGTCTTCGCCGTCGCATCGACGAGAAGAGTTCGATCCAGAACGATGCGCAGCTCGATACCGGGAGGCAGAGATTTCTTCAGTTCGTCGATCTTCGCGCTGACCGCCGACGAAACGGTGCGGCTATTTCCACCGATCAGCATCAGCGCTGTGCCGATAACGGCCTCGCTGCCGTTTATGCTTGCGCTTCCCGTGCGAAGCTCGCGGCCGATCGTGACCTCGGCCAGATCCTTAATCCGAACCGGAGACCCTGCGCGCGACGTCACGACGACGTTGCCGATATCGGCTATCGTTTCGAGGCGGCCCGTGCTCAGAACGGCCAGCCCATCGCCGCTGCGCTCCAGGACGCCAGCCCCGCGGTTCACATTGTTCTTCTGCAAAGCGTCGACGATATCGCCGAACGTCAGCGCGAGCGCGGTGAGGCGCGCTGGATCGGCCTGTACGAGATACTGCTTTTCAAAGCCGCCGATAACATCGACTCCAGCCACGCCCGGAACCGTCGCGATCTGTGGCTTGATGATCCAGTCCTGAACCGTACGCAGATAAGCGCCGCGCTCGACATCCGTCGTCAGGCGCTGGCCCTCCGGAGTCACGTAGCTCCCATCGCTCTGCGGTCCTACACTCGAGAACGTATCCGCTTTCGGTGCGAAAGCGATGCTCCACATCGTAATCTCGCCGAGGCCCGTAGAGATCGGGCCGAGCGCGGTCCTCGCGTCTTCCGGTAATTGATTGCCGACCTCGCGCAGCCGCTCGCTGATTTGCTGGCGCGCAAAATAGATATCGGTACTTTCCGAAAAAACGGCCGTTACCTGCGAGAAGCCATTGCGGCTCAGCGAACGGGTGTATTCCAATCCCGGAATTCCCGCGAGAGCTGTCTCGACCGGGAACGTCACCTGCTTTTCGATATCGAACGGCGGCAGCGACGGCGCGACCGTATTGATCTGAACCTGATTGTTGGTGATGTCGGGCACGGCGTCGATCGGCAGCTTGTTCAGCGACCAGATCCCATAGGCCGAAGCCAGCAGTGCGAAGAAGACGACGAGCCAGCGTCGGCGCACCGAAAAATCGAGCACTCGCGAAATCATTATCCTGTCCTTTTAGTGGGAATGCGTCGCTTCGGATTTGCCGCTCTCGGCCTTCAGCAAGAACGTGTTGCTGGCGGCAACCGTCTCGCCGGCCGTGATGCCGGACACGATCTCGACGGCCACGCCGTCGTCTGAGCCGACAGTCACTTTGCGCGGCGCGAACCCATTCTCGGTGCGCACGAAAACGACTGTATCGCCCTTCACGGTCTGCAGTGCGGTCTTCGGGACCTTGACTCCCACTTCCTTCGATCCGACAGCGATATCCGCGCTGACAAACGAACCCGGACGCAACGCGAAGTCTTTATTGTCGACCGACGCGATCACACGCGCGGTCCGCGTCTCCTCACTGATGATGGGGCTCGTAAACATAATTTTGCCCGCCAAAACGCGCGATGAATGACTATCCGTCACCCACACGCTTTGCCCCTCGCGGATTTCCGGCAGATGGCTCATGGACAGTGCGAGTTCGACCCAGACAGTCGATAAATCGGCGATAGCATACAGCTCCTTCGCCTCACCCTCGCGGCCGACCGGCGTCCCGAGATCGGCAAGTTGCTCCACGATGCGCCCGCCGATGGGCGCACGGATTTCATAGCGCTGCAGGTTGGTCGCGGATTGTCCACGCTCCTTCAGGCTTTGAATTTCCGTTTCGCTGACGCCGAGCGCGGCAAGCTTCTGATGCGTAACCCCGACGCGTACCTTGGCTTCTACGTCCGTCGCCTGCGCCCGCAAATAGCGCTGCTCCGCCGAGATCTGCTTCTCGTATAGCGTTTTTTCGCGCTCGAAGAGCGTCTGCTGAAGATTGGAATTGATGAGCGCGCTGATGTATTCGCTTTTCGCTTCGGCCACCTCGCGGCTGTCGACGATTGCAACGACCTCGTCTTTTTCTACCGTATCTCCAAGGCGCTTTCGCAGCTCAGCGACTGTGCCGATCACCTGCGCCGCAACCCGCCCAACGCGATTGCGGTCCGCTATCACCGTTCCCGAGACAGTCAGACGCTGGTCGAGAGCGCCGGAGCCCGCTTCCGCAAGAGATACCCCGCCCGCTTCAATCCGCTCTTGCGAAACCGCGATGCCTTCGTGGTGCCCTTCCTCGCCTTCCGAGTGCTCTCCATGGCCATCCTCGCGCTTAGCTTCGGAATGATCGTGATCATTCCCGTGCGCGTGATCGTCTGCATGCTGCGCCCCCGGTGCGTTTGCCGCCGCCGGGCTGGACGAACGAATTGCCGAATAAGGGAGTGCAAGTGCCAAGATCGCTGCACACAGCAGAATCCTGGCAGCGATGCGATGTCGCCGCATATCAATAATCCAAGTGTTGCAGCGACCGTCTAGCGGCGCCGCGTTGCTATCGAGTTGTGAAATTGAAAGATCGCAGCATGCGCAGCCGAACGCCTGCGCACCCGTCGATCATGGCAGGGAGCTCAGATGGCTCGCGGCGGCTTGAATAACGGCGGCGGGCCACCCAGGGGCCCATCGAGCTGTTCCCAACGGGTATAGGTCACGGGAGCCATGGCGTGAGACCGCGTCGGCAACTGCGGCTTGGTAATCAATAGCTGAACGGAAAAACATAGGACGCAGTGCTGATCCGATGGCGCCTGTGTGTCCTTCGAATGATCGGAGGAATGCCCAATAACCGCCGCGCCGTCGACATGCGTGGCACTCTCATGACCCGCGAAAGCGTGGGAAACGGGGAACGGCGCGCTCGCCACCGTCATCGTCAATGCCAGAAAGCAGAAGATGAACAACCGCATGACGCGCGCTATCGACACACGAGCGATCCCGCGGTCTCGCGAGACCGGAGCGCAACGCGACATCCGCGCGGGCGAAGCTGGTGCCGAATAGATCATCGCAGCTAGGTTATGTGCGAACATTCACAAGTCAAGTCCAGCGATCCACATTACCGAGGTCATATTCGCACAGACAGATGGCACAAATCCGACGCGCGCAAAAAAGTGCACTTGAAGATCGGTCAGGCATTCCCGCGCCTAATCCTGGTCCGGTTGATTGAGGAAAATCAGGACGGCCAAAACGGATACGTAAAACCGGAACGCAGGCTGCTGGCCGTTCCAGGTTTGCGATTCCCACATCGCGAACCATTCGCCCCCGACCACCATGAAACCGAAAAACCAGAGAAGGAAAGCAATCGTCGCGGCAGCGGTGGCATAGCCTTTTGCTCGATTGAACGTCGCGGCGGGCGCTCGCCGTACACGCCACAACGCACCGGCTCCGACGACGTACAAGAGCCCTGCTGCGGCCTCCGCCGCGATAATGGCGACGTACGCAACGTGCCAGAGCACGGGGCTCGATACGGCCCGATACTTCAGCGTGTTGTCCGGCAGCGTCGTATCCATGCTCAGGACATGCTGCACGAATGCGTAATTGGTCGGGTAATCCGTGATGTTGTTGAAGGCGACCAAAAGGCAAAATAGCCCGAGCACGAAACACATGGTGATCTTGGCATATCGCGTCATCAGCATGTCCGGCTCGATTGCTCCTGAGTTGCATGGATCACAAATCGTGATCCGAGGCGGAAAACCGTAGAACACGCCTCGGACGAACATTCTGAAAGCCGACAGATGAATTGCGATTGTCGCCGCGCAATTGTCAGTTTTCGAATTGATTTTAACGGCCGATTTAGAAAGTGCGACAGCATTAATTTATACATTTGAATTAATCTGCTCACAGATTACGTGTCTGTACGCGGGTGCCCATGTCCTCCAGCTCATTGCAGTATCGGCCAGCGCCGGTTTCCGACGCGAACACACGTCATCTCGGGGCGATCGCACCGGATGCCGACGCCATCGCCGAAGAAGCAAACGACCGGGCTTTCACCGCGACCGCCCAAATCGCATATCTCGAAGCGGCGCTCAGCGACTGGCCCAAACAGAGTTCGCCGCACGTCCCGGCCGCCGACGCCGAAGAGCCAGAGACCGCCTCCGCTCCTGTTCTGGCGCCGCGCCGGACCTTGAAGCCCCTAACGCTGCTTAAGTCCGTCGTTGCGATCGCAATCGCTGTCGCCCTCGGATGGATGCCGGCGCAACGCCTTCTCGCAACCACCAGCTCTGAAGCCGTGGTCAATGCGCGCATCGTGACATTGAGAGCGCCGATCGAAGGCGAAGTTACCATGGCACATGCCGGAACCGATATCGGGAGCGCGTTCAGCCTAGATCAAAGCGTTCTTGCGATCGATAATCCGCGGGCCGACGCGTCGCCCCTGTCCGCTCTCGCGCAACAGCGCGGACAACTCACGACCAGCATTGCTGCACTCGAGGCTAAGAAGCGGCTTTTGACCGCCAACCTCCAAGAGTTAGACACCCAGCAGGAGCGCTTCCGGCTCGGACGCATTGAGCAGATCGAGCAAAGAACACGCGAGTCCGATGCGGACATAGCTGCCGCCGAAGCACAGTATTCGGTTGCCGCAGACGCGTTGAAACGGGCGCAATGGCTTAAAACAACCGATGCAGTCAGCCAGGCGTTTCTGGATAAGGCGCAAGGCGAAGCACGCGTCACTCAGCAAGCCATCCGAGCGCAAACGGAGCGTAAAAAAGGCATTCTCGTCGAACTGACCGCGGCGAAAAAGGGCACATTTGTCGGCGACAGCTATAACGACACGCCGCAATCCGCACAGCGCAAGATGCAAATTTCCCTCGAGCTTTCTGATGTCGAGGCACGGCTTGCGGGCAACCGCGCCGAGCTTGCAGCGACAGAGGCAGCACTGGCAAAAGAAACCGTACGCCAAAGCCAACTCGCGCGGGCCGATATCCACTCGACTGTGAACGGCCGCATTTGGGAAATGCTGACTGCGCCCGGCGAGCACGTCAACATCGGCCAGGATCTCGTCAAGATGATCGACTGCGGCAGCGCCATAGTTACGGCGAGCGTCAGCGAAACAGCATATGAAAGACTGTCGATCGGCCAAGCCGCAACGTTCACACCGCGAGATGGCGGTCCGGAATTGAAAGGCAACATCGTCAGCTTGAACGGCCTCACCGCGGTGAATTCCAATACGGCCATTCAAGCGAGCGCCCTTTCGCGCGAGCCCTATCACGTGACCCTGAAATTCCCAGATCTCTCGAAAGAGTTTGACTGCAGGGTCGGCCGCTCGGGACTCGTCAAGTTCGATACGACGACGCCTGCCGCTTCCGCGAACGCATCCTGACGGATCGACGGCCATGACGTCAGCATCGGGAATGGGTTACTTCGATGCGCTGCTGCCGGCTCTCGTCGTGGCGCTGCTCGCGATCGCGATCCTGCCATGGGTCAATCGCAACAACACGCTCATTCGCGCAGCTGCTATTCTTTTCGGCATCGCACTCGGCTGGCGCTACATGTCGTGGCGTATCTTCGACACCATTCCCTCGGCTGATCGGCCCGTCGACTTTCTGACAGGCGTGATCTTCACGACCGTTGAAGCGCTGACGATGGTCGGCGCGACGGCCTCGCAGCTGTTCCTCACCCGGACGCGCAATAGATCGGCGGATGCGGACAGAAACGTAAAAATTCTCCTCGCCCAGCCGGCGCTGCCGAGAGTCGACGTACTGATCTGCACCTATAACGAGGATGAAAACATTCTCGAGCGCACGATCATCGGAACGATGGCGCTATCCTATCCGAACTTTCGCACGTGGGTTTGCGACGACGGCAGGCGGCCTTGGCTCAAAGAGCTATGCGCGAAACATAACGTCGGCTATCTGACGCGCTCAGATAACGCGCACGCAAAAGCCGGCAACATCAACGCCGCGTTGAAGAAACTTGCCGCACTCAGCGAAAAGCCCGATTTCATCGCCATTCTCGACGCTGATTTCGTTCCGCTTCCCGAGTTTCTCACGCGTGCGCTGTCGCTTGCGATCGATGCCGACGTGGGCGTCGTTCAGACCCCGCAGCACTTCTTCAATCCCGATCCGGTTCAAAGCAACCTCGCACTGACGCGCGTCTGGCCCGACGAGCAGCGTTTTTTCTTCGATATCGTCATGGCGTCGAAGGATGCGTGGAATGCTGCATTCTGCTGCGGCACGTCATCGGTCATCCGCTTCGACGCGCTGCAAAGCGTTGGCGGGTTTCCGACAGATTCCGTAACCGAGGATTATCTCGTCTCGCTCCGCCTCCGCGAAAAAGGCTTCCGCACCGTCTATCTCAACGAGGTTCTGTCGCTCGGACTCGCGCCGGAAGGATTGGCCGAGTACAGCGGCCAGCGCAGTCGCTGGGCGCTCGGCTTCGTTCAGATCTGCCGCGGTTCGAGCGGGCCTCTCAACCTCCGCAACAGCTTGCCGCTTGTCGATCGCCTCATGCTCTGCGAGACGTTCCTGCATTGGTCGGCGACACACCTATTCCGCCTTCTCGGCGTCATCGTGCCGGTGCTCTATCTTTTGCTCGGCATCGAAGCGGTCCACGCCAACGTCATCGACGCCATCTGGTATCTTGCCCCATTCCTCGTCGCACAAACCGCGATCTTCATTTGGCTGACCGAAGGCCGCGTCATTCCGCTGATGACCGACCTCTATCAGATGCTGTGCTCGACAGATGTCTTGAAGGCCGTAGCGTCAGGATTGCTGCGGCCTAAAGGACAAAAATTCAAGGTGACGGCGAAGGGCGGCGACCGAAGCAAACAGTTCGTGCAGTGGCCTCTGCTCAGAATTTTCGGCGTGCTGCTCGCGCTGACCATGCTCGGCATCGCGAGTGCGTTCCTTATCGACTCTTCCCGACCACTGGCGGAGTCGAGCGCAATCGCTCTGTTCTGGAGCTGGTACAATATCATCGTGTTGACGCTCTGCTGCTACGTATGCAGCGAACAGCAACAACGCCGGGCCGGTCAGCGCTTCGACGTCCGCGTGCCGGTCAAGATCATTGCCGGAAGCAAAGTCTTCGATTATCTGGCGTCCGACATTTCAGTCAGCGGCATGCATCTTCTTGGACGATCACCGCTGCCGATTGGAACTCCGGTTCGCGTGCGTTTCGCGGACATCAGCATAGACGCGCACATCCGACGTTCGACGCAAACCGGCTTTGGCCTGCAGTTCGAAATAACGGAACAGGCGAAGGCGCCTCTCCTTCAATTCATATTCTCGGGCAAAACATCCACAGCGGTGCACGAAATCAAGCCGCATCTGGTCATGAAAGCATTGGCAGCTCGCGTTTTCGGCTGAAGCGGATAACGCTGCGCGGCCAAGCCTTTAAATCCGGCACGATAATCTCGGCAATTGCGGAATCGCGGTTCTTCAATTCCCCGAGAACATTCTCTTCAGAATGCTTTGGCGCGGCTTTCTTTCGTTCGCGCTCTTAACGGCCGGCGCCGCGTCGCGCACAAGGCGGTGAACGAAATCGAGCTTGCCGATCGCTGCCGGGGAGAGAACGAACGGATAGAGATCCGGCTGTCCCATACTCCGGTTCAGGCTGTTGACTGCGAATGTTACCGGTATCCATTCGCCTAGCAGCGTTTCCATTTCTTCGATCGTATAAGGATCGCGATCCGCTGTGGCACTCAACCCCTCGGTCGATTTCAGTCGCGGAGAAATTTTCAGGTTGAATGTGTGGGCCATCTCGAGCGTGTCGATGATGTGAAGATAGTGCGCCCAGGTCTCGGCGAAATCTTCCCACGGATGCATCGTCGCGTAAGCGCTGACGAAATTTTCCTGCCAGTTCGCGGGCGGCCCCGACTGATAGTGCGCCTGCAGCGCCGCATTGTAATCGAGCGTCTCGTCACCGAAGAACTTGCGAAACTCTTCGATCCTGCCGCCATCTCGAACCAGGCGATCCCAGTAATAATGACCGACCTCGTGCCGGAAATGTCCGAGTAGCGTGCGATATGGTTCATGCAGATGCGTGCGAAGCTTTTCACGCTCCGCGTCGTCGGCTTCCATCAGCGAGATGGTGATGATGCCGTTGTCGTGCCCGGTCAAAATCTTCGCTTGCGGTGCTGAAGCAAGAAAATCGAAGAGCAATGGCTCGGGATCGCCGCTCGCGCGCGTCGGCACAGGCAGACGCAGCTTCAAAAGCGTGTACATCAACCGCCGCTTGGCTTCTTCAATGCGCTGCCAGCGCAGAGTATTGGCGGGATCGGAGAGTTCAGGAACGGTGCGATTGTGCGCGCACGCGCGGCAATAAGGATCCTGGCTAGAGGCTTCCACCAGCCAATTGCAGGCTCGCAGTTCCCAATTGGCGCAAAAGCGATAGCGGTTTTCCGGATCAGCGAGTGCGATCCACTGTGCTCCGTCCGGTTGGACCGCACTCATTGTCTGCTTCTCAGGCATATAGCCGACGGACAGGCGGCACTGCTCGCAATGCGTATTCTCGAAAAAAAGCACCTGCCCGCAATTCTGGCATTCGAAGAGCTTCACGCGCTCCTCCTCATAAAAATTGGAAAATGAACGTGCACGCCGCTGGCCTCAAACGCCGCCATGGAGAATAAGTTGCTCTGGGCTCCCGCAATATTTGACGGGAAAATAGCCGCGGCGTATGGCTCGCGCGCAAGGCAGGAGCCGTGGTAAGGTCCCCGGACCAGCGCGGGCTCTCACTTATGCGACCACAAGTGGGGCGGCCGAACGGACGGAGCGGCGTCTAAAGGCAAGCAGGGATGCTCGTCCTTTCGAAACTGGAGGGTGAAATGCCGAATTTTGGAATTCCGCGCCGTGCGGCCAATGATGTGCGGACCGAGTCCGCCAACTCGCCGCTCAACTGGAGGCGCGGACTTTTCCGGATATGGATCCTGCTGTCAGCTGGCTGGATCATGGGTTGGACCATTTATCTTCTGCTCGAAGGGGTCCAGGGCAGCCTCAACACGCGAGGCGATTTCGTCGAGGTTCCGATCCTGCTGTTTGCCCCTCCGATCGCGCTTTGGCTGTTCGGACTCGCGGCGGCTTGGGCGATCAAGGGCTTTGACACCGAACGGTAGCAGAGCGGTCTGACTTCAGGGCGACAATCGCTCGACGAGATCAGACTTCTGCACGAGCGGACGAACCGCGCGTCTTCCAGAACCGATGGGCGCGCGCTTCCTCTTCCGCAGCGCTGCCGAGCGCGATGTGCTCGTTGAGCGCCCTGGCGTCCTTGACGACATCGTGCCACGTCAAATTGGCGGCCTTCAGCATTTCGGAAGCTTTCGCCGCGGCCGACGCACGCTCGCCGTCATTCGGCGACCCGAGCATGGCGCAGAGCTTCAGGAAGCGCGGAAGATCGAAGGTCGCTAAGTGCCGCTCCCCCGCATCGTTCGGTTGACTACTGCGACGACGCCACTTGGCCATAACGCTTGTTATCCTCCACCCCGGCCCTCTTCTACTCCGAGTTTCAACATCAAGAAAGCCACTCATCGCAACTGACGCCGCCCGGCATAGAAGCCGGTCGACCGCAGCCAAACCCAGAAGAGCTTGCCCGCACAGTTTGCGACAGATTTCTGGCCAATTTGGAGGCAGCCGGAGACAACCTCAAGGACGTCATTTCGTTGCAGGGGGGCGTCTAGCGACAGCGCCCCCGCAATTTCGTCAGGTGCCGGGCTGGGTTTCAGCCGTCTTCTGGGCCGGCGCCTTGCGGGACGCCCGCCATTCCTCGAACCGCTGAATGACGACGAACATCGCGGGCACGAACAGCACCGCGAGGCACGTCGACGCCAGCATGCCGCTGAAGACGGTGATGCCGATCGATTTACGGGCCGATGCACCCGCGCCCGTGGCAACCACCAGAGGCGCTACGCCGAGAATGAAGGCAAACGACGTCATCAAGATCGGTCGGAAGCGGGCGCGCGCGGCTTCCAGGGCGGATTCCGCGATAGCCTTCCCTTCGGCGCGAAGCTCCCGCGCGACTTCCACAATCAGGATGGCGTTCTTCGCCGATAGTGCGATGAGGAGCACCAAACCGATCTGGACATAGAGGTTGTTATCGATGCCCAGGCCCAGCATCACCGAGACCGGCCCGACAAGCGAAAGCGGAACCGCGAATAACACAGACAGCGGCGTGTACCAGCTTTCATACTGCCCGGCCAAAACGAGGTAGACGAGCAGCATGGCAAGCGCGAACACGTAATAGATCTGACCGCCGACAATCTTTTCCTGATAGGAAAGCGCCGTCCACGAAAAACCGACGCCCGGCGGCAGCGTGCGGTTCGCGATCTGCTCCATCAACGACATAGCGTCGCCGGACGAAAAACCTTTCGCGGGCACGCCGACGATGGTCGCAGACGGGTAGAGATTATAAAGGCTGATGAGCGACGGGCCGACGATCGGCGTGATCTGCATGACCGTTCCGAGCGGGATCATGTCGCCGTTCTGATTGCGCACCTTGAGATTGAGAATATCCGCAGTATTCATGCGGAAACGCGAGTCGGCCTGCACGTAGATCTGAAATACGCGGCCGAACTTATTGAACTGATCGACATAGGTCGAGCCGAGGTAGCTCGCGAGGGTCGAGAAAACCTGGTCGGTCGTCAGAAGCAGCGTTTGAATTTTCGCGCGATCAATCGTGACCTTGTATTGCGGCGACGTCGACCGGAACGTGGTCGATGCGCGCTGAATGCCAGACTGAGTGTTGGCCGCATTGATCACGGCGTGCGTCGCGCTCTCGAGCTTCACGAGATCGAAGCTGCTGTCGCGGAGCTCGATCTGCATCGTGAAGCCGCCAGCGTTGCCGATGCCTTGGATCGGCGGTGGCGGCAGCACCATGACGAAGCCGTCTTCCACGGCCGCCATGTCGCCGTTGAGCGTTTTGTAAAGGGATGCGAGGTCTTCGCCTTTGCCGCGCTCGCTCCAGTCTTTCAGCATGATGTAAGCGACGCCAGCGTTGGCGAGCGAAGCACTGTTATCGAGCGGAGAGATGCCCGCGATGGTAATGACGCGTTCGACGCCGGGCACCGCCCTCGCGATGGTTTCGACCTGCTGAAGCGTCTTTTGCGTACGCCCAAGCGAGGCGCCGTCCGGGAGCTGGACTGAGGCGATGAGATAGCCCTGGTCCTCGATCGGCAGAAAGCCGGTCGCAACGCGCGTCATACCGTAGATCGCACCGGCGATGATAGCCATTGCGATCAGGAACATCGTGATGCTGTGATGAACCATCGCGTTGATGAGGCGCGTGTATTGGTCCTCGATACGCTGATAGACGGCGTTGAAGCCACGAAAGAAGGCATTCCGCTGCTCTGGCGGCACGGGGCGGCGAAGCCACATGGCGCACTGCGTCGGCTTCAGCGTCGCGGCGTTAATGGCGCTGATGAATGCCGTCGCGGCAATGACAAGCGCGAACTGCGCGTACATCTGGCCCGTCAACCCCGGCAAGAACGAAGCCGGCAGGAACACCGCCATCAAGACCAGCGTGATGCCGATGATCGGCCCCATTAGGGCATTCATGGCGGCAATCGCAGCGTCGTGTCCGGACATGCCCTTTTCGATATTATGCGCGGCACCTTCGACGACCACGATGGCGTCGTCGACGACGATGCCGATGGCGAGAACGATCGCAAAGAGCGTCGACAGGTTGACCGAGAAGCCCATCGCCGCCATCGCCGCGAAAGCGCCGATGATCGTCACCGGCACAGTCGTCGCGGGAACGAGCGTCGCCCGCCAGTCCTGCAGAAAGACGAGGATGACGATCAAAACCAGGAACGCCGCTTCCATCAGCGTCCGATAAACCTCGTTGATCGCCTGCTGGACGAACAGCGTCGTATCGAACGGGATCTCGTAGATCATGCCCTGCGGAAACTCTTTCGCGAGGGACTTCATCTTGTCGTCGACTTCCTTGGCGACGTCGAGAGCATTGGCGCCAGGCGTCAGAAAGATCGCGAGGCCGGCGGCCTGCTTGCCGTTGAGATTGAAATACTGCGAGTACGTCTGCGCGCCAAGCTCGACATGGCCGACATCCTTCAAGCGCGTGAGATCGCCGTTGCTGCCCGTCTTGACGATGACGTTGGCGAATTGGTCCGGATCGTTAAAGCGGCTCTGAACGTCTAGGGTATATTGAAAGGCGGGCGACCCAGAAACGGGCGGCGCTCCAACCTGACCGGCCGTCACCTGCTCGCTTTGCTCCTGGAGCGCCTGGACCACATCCTGGGCGTTGAGGCTGCGAGCCTGCATCTTATTGGGATCGAGCCAGATCCGCATCGCGTACTGACCCGCGCCGAACACGTTGACGTTGCCGACGCCCGACAGGCGCGAAATCTGATCCTTCAGACGGATGGTCGCATAATTGCTGAGATAGAGGCTGTCGAAGCTGCCATCGGGCGACGTCAGCGTCACGATCTGCAAGATCGATGTCGATTTCTTCTGAACGACGACGCCCTGCACCTGGACGGCCTGCGGCAGCGACGCCATAGCGGCCGAGACGCGGTTTTGCACCAGGATTTGCGCAGCGTTGAGGTCGGTCCCGATGTCGAATGTCACGGTCAGCGAATACGTGCCGTCCGACGCGGCGTACGACTGCATATAAAGCATGCGCTCGACACCGTTCACCTGCTGCTCGATCGGCAAGGCGACGTTATCGATCACCGTACGGGCGCTGGCCCCAGGGTAGCTGGTCGTGACCGACACGGTCGGCGGCACGACGTTCGGATATTGCGCAACCGGCAGCTTGAATACGCAAACGGCGCCGATGACGACCATCAGGATCGCGATGACGTTTGCGAGGACCGGCCGTTCGATGAAGAATTTTGAGATCATTGGCCGGCGCCCGCCTCAGATGCGGCGATTGTCTTGGCGACGGGATCAATCGTTTGACCGGCCACGACGAGCATCAGATCGGATATCACCACGCGGTCGTCGGCCGCGATGCCCTTCTCGATCACCCGCAAATCGCCGACTTGCTGACCGAGCACGACCTTGCGCTGCTCGAGCACGTTGTCCTTGTTGGCGACAAGAACATACCGTCCGGCTTGGTCGCTGCCGATGACGCGATCCGGGACAAGCAGAGCATCCGCCTCCTTGCCGCGCGGAACTCGGACGTTGACGAAATACCCCGGCAGCAACGCCCTGTGCTCGTTCGTAAAGATGCCGCGCACAAGCAGCGTACCCGTCGCTGTCGTAATCGTTGGCGCCACGTAATCGAGTGTTCCTTTGTGAGGATAGCCCGTCTCGCTCTGCAGACCGACCTCAACCGGAATTTTCTTCAATTCCTCCGCCGTCATCTCGCGCGCCTGCATGTTCTTGCGGATGGTCTGGACGTCGGCTTCACTGACGTAGAAGTTGACGTAGATCGGCTGGAGTTGAACGATGGTCGCCAGCGTCGTCGGCGTGCCCTGCCCGACGAGCTGTCCGAGAGAGACAAGGCGTTCCGTGACAATGCCGTCGAACGGAGCTTTGACTTCCGTGTAGCCCAGATTGAGCTGCGCCTGATCGATGTTGACCTGCGCCTGCTTCTGCGACGCCACGGCGGCATCGTAGGTCGCGGTCGCCGCATCGAGGGTCGCCTGACTCGAGATGTTCTTTGCTGCAAGATCGACTTGGCGATCGTAATCGGCTTTCGACTTTTTCGTCGTCGCCTCGGCGCTCGACATTCCGGCTTGCGCCTGCTCCAGCGCCAGCTGATAAGGCTTCTGCTCGATCACGAACAGCGTCTGACCGGCCTTCACCGTATCGCCGTCGTTGTAGTTGATGCTTTGAATGAAGCCCTCGACGCGCGCAACCAGCGTCGTCGTGTTGACGGCGGCCGCATTGCCCGTCTCCTGCAGATAACGGACGACCGGCTGTTTCAGCGGCGCAGCAACTTCCACCTTCGGAGGCGGCGGCGGAACGAACGCGTTGCGCTCACCGCAACCAGAAAGCGCCAACGCTGCAAAGACCGTCAAAAGCGACGGCCGCCACCGGGAGTGTCTCGAAATTCTTCCGCCGCGTCGCTCGTTCGCCGAGACTCGACATGCGGACAGCCGCTGTTCGTGAAATACAGCCATTCGAGCGGTCATCCCCGATTATGTGAATGCGAAAAGAGCAAGGCACGTTCGGAGCATATTAAGCCAACTCCAAAGTGGCGTATAGGCGGGGAAGGTTTCTAAATCGTGCTCACCGGCGTGCTTCAGCGGTACGGACGCAGCCGCAGGAATTGTCGCGTCCTCCACTTAAGTTGCATCGTAAAGCTGGTGGAGTTGGTGGCACAGTCTATGCGCGTCTGCCCCTCCCGGAAAATATGTCTGGACGATGTAACTACGTGGTCGGTCTCAACGAATGAATAGATGATGCCGTATATCGGAGAAAGCGAGCCCTTTGCATGTCTCCGTTTACGTCGGCAATCAGGAGTGGATGACAATTGAAGACCGAGCAGCTGATCCGTGGTCTCGTCGCCGATCTTCCGACACCTTCGGGTTCGGTCGCGAAGACGATCGCGTTGAGCTTGTCGCTGTCGATCGCGTTTTCCCTGGTTGCCATGCTTCTTTGGCTCGGTCCCCGGCCAGAACTTGGCCAAGCTATATATTCTGCGCCGTTCTGGCTGAAGGCCGGTTACACATTTGCGATCGGTACCGGCGGTCTCTTCGCCCTTGAAAGGCTTGGCCGTCCAGGAGCGACCGCCACGCAATTTTTCGTTTTTGTTTGCGTCATCGTAGCTTGTCTCGCGATCCTGGGCGCAGCCGATCTCGCCATGTCTCCGCCCCCTGACCGAACCGCGATTTGGATGGGTGGGTCGTCTTCATTTTGTCCGTGGGGGATAGCAGCGCTCTCCGTCCCACTTCTTTTTGCGGCTTTCCTGGCGCTCCGTACGCTCGCTCCAACGCATTATGTGCTTGCCGGCGCCGCCGCCGGTTTGATGGCGGGCGGATACGGCGCTTGCATCTATTCCCTGCACTGCGCCGAATACGGCATCCCGTTCCTGGCGACGTGGTATACCCTCGGGATGCTGCTCATCGCCGCCACCGGCGCCTCGCTGTCACGGCTTCTCAGATGGTGAGAGCATCGACCTCTTGCGCATGAGCGCTCCGGTCTCCCCAACGCGCGATGAATCTCCTGACGCGAAATTCTCTTCCCGCAACAACTCCACGTTTACTCACAATCGGGTGAAGAGCAGCCCGGAGGACTTTCGGGGGTCTATGGTGGCGACAGGCCGTGAAGGAGAACAATCATGTCGATGTCCGCCAAAGATGAACACACCCTCCTCAAGTCGGAAGAGATCGCTTTCGTACGCTCCACGCACCATCCGGAGATCTATGAGCTGAGCCGGAAAGACCTAGTGGATGCCAGGGTGCGGCTGCGCGAGATGCGCTCAAAAGCGAAAACAATCACGCGCCAAAAGCAGCGCGAAGAGCGCGGAAAATCCGACCCACGCGGCAAGAGCTTTCCCGGCAATGCCGACCAGCCTCAGCGGCGCAAGCAAATCTTCGCCTCGGCTCTCAAGCGGATCAACAAAGAGCTCGATCGATTGGATGCCATCGAAGCCAGAGCGCATCACGTGGAATCCGCCCGCGCAGCCTTCGCGCAGGTTCGCAGCTCGAGATTCACACCCGCAATTCCCGCCAGCACCACTTCGGGATCCGGCATGGCGCTGCAGGAAAGCCGTCGCCGGCGGCGTGTCTTACCGCGATCGAAGGTCGGCAGCGTCCTCAAGCAGAATAAGGTCGCTCAAGCCGCCCGCGACGCGCGCCCCTAAGCAGCAGGAAAATAGCCTCGCGAAGGACGTGCGCGCCTTTCCTAAACGCGATGCAAACGGCGTTTGTATCGCTTCCCTCGCGAATTTCGATTCAAGGATAAGAACCGGAGTTTGGCTCCAAGCCCTCATGCGTAATTCTTCAAGCGGATCATCGAGCGATTTCGACGGTCATCGATTGAAAGCATGAGGGTTTATGCCATGAGCAAGGAAGAGGACAACAAGAAGACCGTCGGTCGGTGGTTCACCGACTTCTGGGGCAAGAATGTCAATCTTTCGGCAATCGACGACCTCGCCGCGCCGGACATGTTGCTCAAGTATTCGCTGCACGAACCGCGACGCGGGCGAAATGACATTAGAGCGTTCATGACCGGCTTCCGCGCAGCTTTTCCTGACCTCAATTTCTGGGGCGTCGCGGACTTGATCGCTGAAGGCGACTATGTGGTCGGCCAGTGGGCGGGCGGCGGAACCCATAGCGGTCCAGCTTTCAATGATTTCCTTGTCGGCAGTCTTCCGGCCGCAACGGGTCGCAAGATGCACTTCACTGGCACGACGGTGCTTAAGGTGGTGAATGGCAAGATTGTCGAAGAGATCGGCCTCGATGACGGAGTGACCGCCTTAACGCAGCTTGGATTGATCAAAGTCGCGGCGTGATCGAGCCTACCAATATTCATAAGAAGGACGAGGCCGGCGTGCTCTTTGCCGGTCTCGTTCGATTTTCGGCCGCTTGCAACACAACCAGTATTCGATTTCACAGCAAGAAACGGAGCGTCTCCCGCATCCCGCCGCGATAGCGTTCGGAAAAGGGTAATCGAACACAAACGAGCGCGTGGACGTCGTGAACGAACAAGACACCGGCACATCGACAAACGGCGAAATGCCAAGGATCGCAATCGACTCGCGCCAACTCGGTCTTTGTGATCCGCACCGCCTCGAGGGCTTCAGCGATGCAGCCTTTTCGATCATCATCACGCTGCTCGTTTTAGAGATTCATCGCCCGGACGCAGCGCCGGGAAGGCTCGGCCCTGATCTCTTGGCCGAATGGCCTTCCTACTTGGCGTATGTTCTCGCGTTCATCTACGTGGGAGTAATCTGGCTCAATCATCATTACTTATTCGAGCGTCTCCGTAAGGTGGACCTTACTCTCAACTGGATTAACCTGGCCATTATCGGCACCGCGGCTCTCATCCCGTTTCCGACCGGCGTGCTCGCGAATGCGTTTCGCGAAGGTGATCTTTCTGATCAGAAAGCGGCGGTGATGCTGTACGCGTTGATCGCCGGACTGATGTCCGCGGCGTGGCTGCCGGCCTTCAGGTATTTGAACAGCCATCCGGAATTGGTGAAGCCACACCTACCGGGAACGATATTCGCGTCGCAGGTGCTGCGGCCGACGGGAGGAATCCTATTCTATGTCTTGGCGGCTTTTCTAGGCTGGTCAGGCTTTCCCGCTCTATCGGTGACCATCTTTATGATTGTTGTCGCCTATTACGCCTGGACGAGCGTCGGCATCCGAAGAGGCTGACGCCGGCGACGATAAGGATCGACCCGGCCCGGCCAATTGCGATTGGAAGACAAGGAGCGGAGTGTTTTAATCCAGCATTGCCGGCAAGCTGCCAACAAGAATGATATGTCGAGATGGACGCTATGACGACGATGACGACAATGACAAAAACAAAAGTAACCGCGAAAAGCCCCTCGGTGACCACCGATCCCCGATGGGCTCGCGTTGTAGCCCGCGACAAGGCCGCCGACGGAAAGTTCTGGTATTCGGTAGCGACGACCGGCGTCTATTGTCGTCCGTCATGTCCGTCGCGCACTGCCAATCCCAAGAACGTCCAGCTTTACGACAGCGTGGAGGCTGCTAAGGCGGCGGGATTCCGGCCGTGCAAACGGTGCAATCCTGACGGGCTTTCGATCGAAGCCGAGAACGCGACCCTTATCGCAAAGGCATGCCGGATGATCGAGGATAGCGACGCGGAGCCTTCACTGGAGGCGTTGGCCGCGACGGTCGCATTGAGCCCGAGTTATTTTCATCGTCTCTTCAAAGCCACCACGGGTCTGACCCCCAAAGACTATGCGGCGGCCCACCGCGCGAAAAAGGTTCGGCAGGGGTTAGCAGGCGGCGGCTCCGTCACTGAGACAATCTATGACTCCGGTTTCAATTCCAGTGGCCGTTTTTACGAAAAGTCCGCGAATATTCTCGGCATGACGCCCTCACGGTATCGCGCGGGCGGCGTCAACGAAGAAATAAAATTTGCAGTTGGAGAAACCTCTCTCGGCGCAATTCTCGTCGCCTCGAGCAAGAAGGGCGTTGCCGCTATTCTTCTCGGCGACGACCCGGACGAGCTCGTGCGCGAGCTCCAGGATCGCTTTCCAAAGGCCCGCCTCCTTGGCGCCGATCGCGACTATGAGGCCTTGGTCGCGAGAGTTGTGGGCTTTGTGGAAACTCCCGGAATCAGCCTGGACCTTCCTCTCGACATCCGAGGCACAGCGTTTCAGCAACGCGTGTGGCAAGCCTTGCAGGACATCCCGGTAGGTCAAACGGTTTCCTATGCCGATATCGCCCAGCGGATCGGATTGCCGAAGGCGGTGCGCGCGGTCGCCGGAGCCTGTGCGGCGAACAATATCGCCGTCGCCATTCCGTGTCATCGCGTGGTCCGTAACGATGGGACACTCTCGGGATATGCATGGGGTGTCGACAGGAAGCGCGCACTGATCGACCGGGAAGCCTCCGTCAAAAAGCGATGAGTATTTTCCTGCAATCCACTTCCCGCAAGCCAAGCCCGTGATGGGTGAGTTTGACGGCGATGGCTGCGCGGCCTTGCCGAAATTGCGTTCACGTGAGCAAAAAACGTGGCCAGGGCCGCCGAAAGGCTCGACGCCTTGTCAGGGCGACGCGGCAATCCCGCCGGACAAAGTTGCATAACCATGAACGCCGCGCCGATCACCGGGATTCCCTGTTCGAAACTGCCATCTTAAACCTGCGGGCCGCTGCGACCTTGGGAGAGGCTGTTAATGGCGTTTGCGCTGGCGAGAAAATTCGCTACAAAGCGCCTTCTCGGCGGAGCCGCGGGTGTAGCTCAATGGTAGAGCAGCAGCCTTCCAAGCTGAATACGTGGGTTCGATTCCCATCACCCGCTCCAATCGCCCCAAAGTCCCGATAAAAACGAAATCCCATTGAAATAACGTCGTTTTTTGGCGCCAACCGAGTTTACCCATCTCGATTCATGGGGCGTCACGCGCCATTCCGCGCGCGTTCAGATCGAGCGAATTAGCGAGGGCAAACCCGCGACTCCCGTTGGGGATAGAATATGTCGCGTTGCACCATAGACGGCTCGATTTTTTCCGCCGATTGAGATTTATCCATCTCCGCGTCAGTTGATTATGTCGCATGCCCGGTGCACAAACTGGCCAAAGCCAGTTCGTGTGAAGCGGCGGCGTTAAGGGGGAAAGCGCATGACTTTAGCCAGTCCAACGGACGCGGCTCCTACCGGTTTGCTCGATCGGGAACGCATTATTGCTAAAGCCGGGTTCAATCGCTGGCTGGTGCCTCCCGCCGCGCTGGCGATCCATCTCTGCATCGGCATGAGCTATGGCCTAAGCGTGTTCTGGCTGCCCCTGTCTCAGGCGCTCGGGATCACGAAGCCGGTCGCATGCCCCGACATGACCATCGTGCAGGCGCTCGTCACGACGACATGCGATTGGCGCGTCAGCGACCTACTGGTGACGTTCACGCTCGGCATCGTCTTCCTGGGATTGTCGGCTGCCGTCTTCGGCGGCTGGCTCGAACGCGCGGGACCGCGGAAGGCAGGCGTCGCCGCAGCTCTCTGCTGGGGCGGCGGATTTCTGATCTCAGCCGTCGCCGTGCACATTCACCAGCTCTGGCTGCTGTGGCTCGGCCTGGGTGTCATCGGCGGCATCGGCCTCGGGCTCGGATATATCTCTCCGGTATCGACGCTCATCAAATGGTTTCCTGATCGCCGCGGCATGGCAACGGGAATGGCGATCATGGGCTTCGGCGGCGGCGCGATGATCGGTTCGCCTCTCGCCATTCTTTTGATGAACCACTTCAAGACGGCGGAATCCGTCGGCGTGAAAGAAGCGATGCTCGTCATCGGCGCGATCTACCTCGTCGCGATGCTATGCGGCGCATTCGGTTATCGCGTGCCGCCTGACGGCTGGAAACCCGACGGTTGGACTGCGCCCAGCGCACAGGGCAAGGCCCTGATCACGCACGGCCATGTCCATCTCAACGATGCGCACAAGACACCGCAGTTCTGGCTGATCTGGATCGTGCTGTGCATGAACGTATCGGCAGGCATTGGCGTCCTGGCGATGGCCTCGCCGATGCTTCAAGAGATTTTCGCCGGTAAGCTCATCGGCCTGCCTGACGTCCGCTTCGGTGATTTGACGCCGTTGCAAGCAACCGCCATCGCTGGCATTGCGGGAGGCTTCGTCAGCCTGCTGTCGCTGTTCAACAGCGGCGGCCGTTTCCTCTGGGCGTCTCTCTCCGACATCATCGGACGCAAGACGACGTATTTCTGCTTCTTCGTATTCGGCATGGCGCTTTATGCGCTGGCGCCGACCCTGGCCCACATGGGATCGATCGCGCTCTTCGTCGCCGCATTCTGTGTGATTCTGACGATGTACGGCGGCGGCTTCGCGACCGTGCCGGCCTATCTCGCCGACATCTTCGGCACGCAGTTCGTCGGCGCTATCCATGGACGGCTGCTGACCGCTTGGTCGACCGCTGGCGTACTCGGCCCGCTTGTCATCGGCTACCTGCGTGACGCGCAGATCTCTGCCGGTGTCCCGCGCGCCCTCGTCTATGACCGCACGATGTACATCCTCGCCGGATTTCTGCTGATTGGCTTCATCGCCAACGCCCTTGTCCGGCCGGTCAAGGACAAGTGGCTGATGAGCGACGCGGACGTTGCGAAGCTTCAGGCTGCGAAGTCGTCGGCAACGGCCAGCACCGGTTCTCATGGCATCGGCTTCGGAGGTATGAGCCCGGCGGCGCTCGTCGCCTGGATCGCCGTCGGCATTCCATTCTTCTGGGGCGTATGGAACACGCTCGGAAAAGCCACGGCGCTGTTTCAGTAGGGCCTTCAGCAATCGTCGGAATGCCGATCGCTCGGCAGACGCACACACCTTGACCCCTCCCCTTCGCGGGGAGGGGAACACGGCCGCACGTCAGGGGCGACACACCTCGCTCATATTAGTT
Source organism: Hyphomicrobium sp. (assembly GCA_030148425.1). GTDB lineage: Bacteria > Pseudomonadota > Alphaproteobacteria > Rhizobiales > Hyphomicrobiaceae > Hyphomicrobium_B. The sequence continues at coordinate 172,031 of JASBTM010000008.1, forward strand.
GCTGGACGACACCCGAATTCTCGTCGAGCAATTCGCGGCCGGTCTTCCAGACTTCGTTGCCCTTATCGATGCCGGCCCGCACTTTGCCTATCCAAACCGGAGATACTCCGGCGCCCGCGAAATACTTCGAGAAGAAGCGATCCGTCTCGGTGCCGACGGCGGAATCGGGCACGCTTCGATCCTTCTCCTTCGAAAAGAAATCGCGAAAATTCACTTCGTGAAACATGAACTCTGCGTCCGCGGCGGCGATGCGCCGTTCGCCCTGCAGATAAATCGGAACGCACATCGAGGCGCAGGTCGCCCCCTCCTCCACGCTCGTCACAAGCGTGTGCGTGCGGCGGATACTGTCAAGCAGCCGCACGACGCTCGCACCCTGATCGAGCGAGCCGCCGGGAGACGACAACGATAAGATGATCGTCCGCACTTCGCCCTTGTGGCTCTCGAACGCCTCCGCGATTTTGCTCGCCATGGGCGCTTCGATCTTCCCGCGCCAACGCATGTAGAGGGCGTCTTGGCCGGGAATGACGCGAACTTCGAGTTTCCCGACGCTCGCGAAATACGCTGCGAAATGATCCTGCGTCCTCAGGGCGAGGACTGCCAACACCGCGATCATCGCGGCCCAGACGAGGCGGGAGCGCCAGCCCGACGACATCAAAAAGCTCGCAGCAGCCTAAACGGACGAACGCGCCCCGGCCGGAGCCGAAGCACTAGTGGGTCCAATTCGTCGTCCGGCCGAACTTGAAATTGTCGGCATAGGATTTCTGGATCGGCTTGCGCGGCTTCGGTTCGGTCAAGGTATAGGCGATCCCGGCGCGCGTGGCGTAGTCGATCGCCTCTTCCTTGGTGTCGAACTCGAGGCGAACCTGCGATTGCGTATCGCGCGAGCTGACCCATCCCATGAGCGGATCGATATCCCGCGGGCTCGCCGGTCCGAACTCGAGAATCCATTCCTTGGTGCGCGCTTCGCCGGACTGCATCGCAGTTTTCGCAGGCTTGAAGATCCGTGCCGTCATGGTGGCTCCGCAATGACGCAAGATCGAGGACGATCGATCGCAATTGGACAAGGCGAGTCGTTTCAAACACGCGCCCTATTACCCCAAATAGGGGACAGTCGGCGCCCCGCGCAAGAGGTCAAACAACTACCACCGAAACCTCCGCTGGAGGTATGGGATCGGGCGCTGCCATCGACCGTTTTCGCGTCAAGGTAGCTTTTGTGCGGGGAGTTCCACCCTTAAGTGCCCCAAATTCCAGCCCCCGCAACCTTGCCCGCGCGCATCAAGCCGGATCTACTGGCGTTTGTTTTCTCGGATTGATGTCATCAACTCCCGATTAGGAAACAGGCCCATGTTACGCAAATATTTTAGCGGTGTGGTCAGACGTAACCCAGCCATTTTCAGGCCGCTCTGGCCTTATCTATTCCCGTTCGTCGGCAAAACCGCGGTCTACCAGGGCACCGAATACTCCGACCGCGCGTCGGCTTTCAAAACGATATTCGACGATAACAAATGGGGGTCCGAGGAATCCGTGAGCGGATCCGGATCGACGATGGAGAGCACGGAAGCTCTCCGCAAAAAGCTTCCGGCATTGGTCCGAAAGCTCGGCGCAAAGACGCTGTTGGACGCGCCGAGCGGAGATTTCAACTGGATGTCAAAGGTCAGCTTCGACAGCGACGTTCAGTACATCGGCGGCGATATCGTTCCCAGCATCGTCGAACGCAATAACAAGATGTTCGGGAGCGAGCGACGGCAGTTCATCAACTTGGACATTACGTCCGACGAATTACCCGCCGCAGACTTATGGCACTGCCGCCATGTGCTGTTCCATCTTTCAAACGACGACGTTCTTCGCGTCCTCGATAATTTCGCGAGGTCGAACGTCCGGCATCTGCTCGCGGACACGGCATTCTTCATCAAATCGAATGTCGATATCCGATCGGGTGGGTTCCGCCTGCTGAACCTTTGTATTCCGCCCTTCAATATGCCCAAGCCCACGTACAAGCTGTGGGATATCACACCGCCCAACCCGCCGAACTTTCTGTGTCTGTGGTCGAGGCAGGAATGTATCGACGCGATCACCCGCCGTACGACTGCGTGAGCGGCCAAGACTGTCGGCGTCTCCGCGCTGGCGTTAGCGGATGGTGCAGCAGTCGACGATGCAGCCGCTAACATGAGAAGCTAACGGCCACGACGGGGCTGGAATTCCACTACGTTACCGGATTCGAGATCCACTACCCGAGGGCCTGATCTAGGTGAAACCGCCAATTGAACAACTTCAGCGGTCCTAAAAGCTCCGGCTTGCAATCCGACAATTTGCTCGATTTCATTTTCCGGAAGCGCTAACGCCGCTAGGAAGGTCGAACGACCGAAAAGCCCAGCGTCGATTACCGCCTCCATACCACGCCGAAGCATACGAGGTCGCTCGACGGACATTTCACCTGGCTCGTCGAACGGTTCACGTAGTGCACCTCTCCAACCGCGACGCGTCATATTCTGAAAAAGATTTTTTCGCTCCTCATCGTCAACGAGACCTAAGGTCCAGGCTCGGTACACCATCGCACCGATTGAGATCCCCCATTTCTTTTTCAGACTGCAAAAATAATCGAGCGATGGAACTCGCACCTCATCCAAAAATGCCGATTGAGGAAACAAAAACGAAGCAGCAAACCGATGAGCCTGCCGTTCAATGATCTTATTCATCGCGGGATCGCGAAACTCTTCAATCGTTACTTTTGAATGCAGCAAAGCGTGCCCGAGCTCATGCGCCGCATCATATCGAACGCGCACAGCGCTGATGCCCGATACATTAATGCCAACGAAAAAACGCCTGAGCATCTTCGACCAAAAGCAAAAGCCATCTTGTTTTTCGGACGGTATCTCTAATTGAACTACAGGAATTCCCGCGTTCTCAAGGGCTAGAACCATATCCGGAATCGGGCGATCGCGAAGGGACCAATGTTCCCGAAGATCTTTCGCGGCGCGCTCAATCTGTTCGGATGTTATAAGTCTGAAGTCGCGGGGCAACCCCATCTCCGGAAGATTCAACTCAGGGAAGTTGACTTCGCTCTCGAGAAAACTGAAAATTTCGCACGCCCAAATCGCACGCTGAGCCGTCATTTCTCTTGCCGACTTGCTCTCGCTCGCTTGCGACCGCCAAAATATTGGCGCGATCGTCTCTGGCCAAACATCGCGAGAAAAAAACTCAACCGGGAAATTGAGCTTCTCTGCAAGGACAGTCAGGTTATCAACCTGCGGCTTGTCATGGCCATCTTCGTACCGGCCAATCTGTGCTCCGGAAACGCCTATCATGTCGCCAAGGGATTTCTTGAATAACCCCCTGGCCAATCGCGCCTCTGTAAGCTTTTCGCCTTTAAATGTTGGAACACCTACGGTCATTGTCCCGACTTCTTCGTCTTCTGAGATTTCAACGTCACGATAACTTTGTCGGGCTGGGAGTCAGGCCCGCCTTGAGCCTCGCCGACGTCGACATCGGGCCAGGACAACCCGTACATCGCGACTTCGTGCAGATCGAGGCGCATCACCCAATGGGTATATGCCGCATCCGGCACGCCGAGCATGAGATAACCGAAATCCAACTCCCCTCCATTGAAGTCGACGCCGTAAGCGCCGTGAAGGAACACTGCGAGCGTGCTGCCTCCCCAATCCAAGATGCGTCCCGGCACATCGCCCAAATCAAGTTCCAGCTGACGCACCACGCCATGAGCGTCAGCGAGCTGCCTTTTATATCCGCTCGAGCGCAGTTCGTCTGAAAGTGTCCCTATAGCCTCCTGAATAATCAGCACACGGCCGGTTTTTACAACGAGTTTCTGCTGCCCGTTACTCGGGAGCGTTATGAAGTCATACGGGACGCCATGCGATTTCGCCGCGACACACAGTGCTCGGACAGCGCAACTTCCGCGGCGCCGGATAAACTCCTCGCGTTTGAAATCAGCGGTCAACGAGCCGTCCTGAGCCAACTCCTCAAAGAGACGTTGGTATTCCCAGACAATGCCAACAGCCGAAGATTGCAGAAATTCCGGATCAATGTCCCGGAGGTGGTTTCGAATGGTCTGAATAGCATTCACGCGGGAATCTCCCGGCGCAGCCTCTAACGTATAAGGCCGGAAATTGCGATAAAAGTAAAGTGTGACGTCGATATCGTCGAAATTTTCAACGCTTGGCCCGAAACAACATCTCACCCGTCTCCCGGATCGCCGAAAGCAGATGCCAAAATCGAAGGGGAAGGATTTTGGTTAACAAAATCAATGACTAAAGGAACAGTCGGAAAACGAAAAGTGATACACAAAATGCCGTAAATCACATTTTCTTCCGTGGACAGAACATGCCACTAACCTATTGAAATCATTGGTCGGGGCGACATGATTCGAACACGCGACCCTCTGCTCCCAAAGTACGCGGTGAGTGTGAAAATTCAACCGACATTCTGACTGTTCACCATTCGCTCTCCCGATGGCAATTCAATAGGTTACTGGCCTTGTCAGAACACGCGGGGGACTGCTCGTCGGCGCCCTTAAACCGCTGGTTAACAAATATTTGCCTAAAAGTTGATAGGAACTGCTCCTTCGTTCAGAGGTTGCAGTGTTGGTTTTGTGGGTTTCCTTGTGAAAGAGTTTTGCCCCCAGCTTTCGCTTTCCCGCGCAGGCTTCCCCATATTTGTAGTGACTGCAAACGCCAGAACTGCTTAGTGCCCCGACTGAGAAGCGAGGAAGCGTAACATGGCCGTCGAGAGTCCAAAGACGATCGACTTCAATTACATCAAGAGCGGCGATTTTCGCGAGGTCTCTTGCGACGGGGTGGTTGGCGGACCGACCCCTCAAGGAAAGGTTTGGCTAGCCTTTTTCACTGAACGCTTTCCTTTGCCCAGAATCGTAAGGCACGCTCTGCAAGAGACGTCGGTTGAAGGACAGTTACAGCTCGATGCAAGCATACCACCCGAGCAATTGGATGGACGCTCAGGTGTGATTCGTAACGTTGAATTCGGCGTTTATTTAACCCGAGAGATCGCCATTGAACTTCGCAATTGGCTCGACAAACAGATCATCGATTCGGAACCAAAAAAATGATGTTATTTAAGGATCTGGACCTCTCCTCGACGGCCTATAAGCCCATTTCTTCGCTCACAGTAATAAAGACTCCATCGCCGATGGACGCCACTGGCGCGGCTGTGATGCCGGCCAATCGTGCTGTGTATAGAAGTACCCGTGAAAATCTTGTTTCAAGAGTTGCCACCTTCACGCCTCCGAGTACGGAAATGCTTCAGGCGGTGCAGGAGGCTATTGCTCGGATGGACGCGCGAAAATCCGAAGATTTGCAACAGTGGGCTGATGCGCTAGCCAAGGATCTTGGTGCACATACGGACTAGTGCATATGCCGCTAGTCGACATGCCCAGTCTTATTGAATGCCCAGAATGGAACTACCGTTCTGCCGCGGATTCATCTGAATTGCTTGTTCAGCGAAACAGAGCGCTGCTGTTGTGGATACGAACGTACCCGCCCCAGATCTGCGAGATACTCTCGCGCGACACTCGATCTTGGCATCGCGATTTCTTTGCCGGGCTTACGCCAAAAGGATTTGCATACTATGCCGGCCACTATCGCGGCGAAAACTTTCCCTGTCTAAAGGAGCGGGAGGTCGGGGTTCCTAGCGACCCTACGCTTGGCCATGCGGCTGTTACTGTTCAGCTCGAAATGAAAGCTTTCGCCAATAGTCTCGACGACATTTTCCGAACTTTGAAGATCTCGTGGGGCGCACAGGAAGTGCTGTTCAGTCGAGAACAGAAAGTCTACAGAACGGTCGAGCTAGCAGCCGCGGCATTCGCAGATTTTCTTCACATCCATCCTTATCTCGACGGCAATGGCCACATGGGACGCTTGTTGGTAGTCGCCATACTCGCGCGGTTCGGAATCTATCCCGCCCGCTGGCCCGTTGATCCGCGGCCGCCAGGGCCTTACGGGGAGGCACTGAAAGAGTATCGCCTGGGCAATCGCGCGAAACTGGAACTCTTTATCCTAAACTGCATCTAGCTACTGTCTGCGAGCATAACAAAGCCCTCGCCACTTAAAGCGACGAGGGCGCATCCTCTAGCCGGCAACCGTTGCCTTGCAACGTCCGGTCCGAATGGGTGGAGGAATGATTCCGATCCCGCGCCACTCTTTCATCCAGTCCGAGACCGTCTGCTTCGGACGGTTCCAGTCCGAAGCGAGCGCGTCTTGACTCGGGATCGTCAGCCCCTGCCCCAGCCGATCTAGGATATCGGCAAGCGCCTGTTCCTTGCTCAGTCCGGTGGGTCCGGCCGGTCCGGGTTTCGGACTCGGACGAATTCCGGATCCGCCGGTTCCGTTGCCCCCATCCGGACGGAGGAACCGAACAACGCGTTCGGCGTGAACCGGATCGAAGTCAGTTTGCGACGTGTCGGACATCTCTTGTGGCGCTGAGATGTGTGCGCCGTAGGCGATCAGAGTTCCGGCCAGACCGTTTGCTCCAACCGACAACAGGCCCGCCATGATCAGATCGAGCGCCCATGCCGGGAGTCCGAGACGATCCGCAAGCGGAGTGGCGGATGCGGGCAGAGGATTGGCCTCGACTTCGGCCTTCGCTGTCAATCGGCGTCCAAAAAGGACCCCCTATCGGCGTGCAAAAGGGACCCCCTTTGTCGAGCAGCGTGACGGGTATGATGGGCGCACTGTTCGCGCTGGTTGCGGCGTAGGGCGGGCGTAGCCCGACCGGAGGCGCAACCAGCGCGAAGCGTTCTTTGCCGTTGCCCCAGGCGTCAGCTTCGATGTTTGAAGCGCCAGCTGTCGTTGCCGGTTTCGACGATGTCGCAGTGGTGGGTAATACGGTCGAGCAGTGCGGTGGTCATCTTGGGGTCGCCAAAGACGGTCGGCCACTCGCCAAAGGCGAGGTTCGTGGTGACGATGACGGAGGTCTGCTCGTAGAGCTTGCTGACGAGGTGGAAGAGCAGTTGACCGCCCGAGCGTGCAAACGGCAGGTAGCCAAGCTCGTCGAGCACCACGAGGTCGAGGCGCGAGAGCTGGGCCGCCAGCGTGCCGGCCTTGCCAAGGCGCGTTTCCTCCTCGAGCCGGTTCACCAGGTCCACTGTGTTGAAGTAGCGTCCGCGGGCGCCGGCGCGTACCACATTGGCAGTGATGGCGGTGGCAAGATGCGTCTTGCCGGTACCCGTTCCACCGACCAGCACGACGTTGCGTCGGCCCGGAAGGAACGAGCCGCTGTACAGCGAGCGCACCAGTCCCTCGTTGATGGGAGTGTCGCCGAAGACGAAGGCGTCGAGGTCCTTCACCGCGGGTAACCTGGCGGCCGACATCCGGTAACGGACCGAGGCTGCATGGCGGTGCGTCGCCTCGGCACGCAGCAGGTCGGTCAGGACCTCCATGGTCGTGCGCTTGCGCTGGAGACCGGTAGTGACCGCCTCGTCGAAAGCGCCAGCCATGCCCTTCAGCCCCAACTCGGTCATGGCCGTCATCATCTCATGCCGCTGCATGGAGGCCTCGCAGGCTGTCATAGCGGTTGCAGTCGGCGCGGGGCGGATGGCGCAGCGCCAGATCTTCTGGCGTGACAATAGTCAGCGGTCGCGACGGTTCGCGCCGGCGGGCCAGGATGTTGACGATGACGTCGTCGCTGGCGACGCCGGCCAGCAATGCTTCGCGCACGGCCGCTTCCACCGCCTCCAGTCCGTCGTCGAGCACCGCGGCCAGCACCCGCACGAACCGCCGGTCGGCATCGTCACCGACGCCAAGCTTGCGCCGCAGTCGTGCCAGCGCAGGCGGCAGCTCCCAGCCCTGGAACGGCGCGCCGTTCCGCAGGGCGCCCGGCTTGGTCGCCAACACCGGCAGATAGTGCCACGGGTCGTAGATGGTCCGGTCCCGGCCGAAAAACCGGGGATGGTCGGCGACGACTTCCCCGTCGCAGCGCACGACGATGCGGTCGGCATAGGCGCGGACCTGAACGGCACGTCGCACCACCCTGGCAGAAACGGAGTAGCGGTTGCGGTCGAAGCTGATGAGGCATGTGCCGCTTACCGCATGCTCGCTCTCGTGGAAGCCGTCGAAGGGTGCGACAACAGGCTGAAGCACCGCCCGTTCGACTGCCCATGCCTGAGCGACCGTCAGTTCCTTCTGCTCGGGATGCTGGTGCAACTCGGCCCAGCGCCGACACTCGGCCTCCAGCCAGCCGTTCAACTCATCGAGGCCGGTAAATCGCAGGCGCGGCTGGAAGAAGCGACCGCGTGCGGTCTGCACCTGGTTCTCGACCTGACCTTTCTCCCAGCCAGACGCCGGCGAGCAGGCGGTTGGCTCGACCATGTAATGGTTGGCCATGACCAGGAAGCGACGGTTGAAGACCCGCTCCTTGCCGGTGAACACGCTCGTCACCGCCGTCTTCATGTTGTCGTAGATGCCGCGCGTCGGCACGCCTCCGAAGAAGGCAAACGCCCGCGCATGCGCGTCGAACAGCATCTCCTGTGTCTCGCGGGGATAGGCTCGCACATACATTGCCCGCGACGCGCACAGCCGGACATGCGCGACCTTCACACGCATCGGCTTGCCCGAGATCTCGACGTCCTCGTGGCTCCAGTCGAACTGGTAAGCCTCGCCCGGCCGGAACAGCAGCGGGATGAACGCCGGCGCATTCATCACGTCGCGACGCCGCGCCTGCCTCCAGCGCGCCGCATAACGGCGAACCGCGTCGTACGAGCCGTCGAACCCCTCGCGTAGCAGCAGGTCGTGGATGCGCGTGAGGCGCAGCTTCTCGCGCCGCGGCCGTGCCTCATCTTCCTCCAGCAACGCATCCAGTCGCGCCTGAAACGGCCCCAGCTTCGGCAGCGGCTGCACCTCCCGCCGGTAACCCATGTCCGCTTCCGGCGCCCGGATCGCCTTGCGCACCACCTTGCGCGACAGGTGCAGGTCCCGCGCTATCGCCTTGATGGCCTTCCCCGACGCGTGCTCGCGCCGGATCCTCAACACCGTCTCCAATACCAGCATCCCGATCTCGCCGCCTGACACACCGCCAAGCGAGCAGCCTAGACCACCGGGATGAGGGGTCCCTTTTCGACGCCGATCACCCCGCTACCGGGGTCCCTTTTCCACGCCGATCCACAGCCTTCGCGGCGGCGATCGCAACCTGATGCATCTGCTCAGCTTCAGCAACGGCGGCCACAAGCTCGTCCTGGGCCTTGTCGGCCAAACCCTGCTTGCGGCGGCATTCCGACTTGCAGCCATCGGAGGCTTCCTTCGTTACGGCATCGTCCTTGGTCTGCTTGTCGGCCTTGGCTTGCTCGAGACGGGCGGACGAGACCGGAGCCTCTTCAGCCTGAGCCAGCTTCTCCTGGGCCGCAGAATGCTTCACCAGGGCGTCTTTCAAAGGAGCGGCGCCGTTCTCACGTTCGACGACGATCCGTTCGGCCGTGGCAGCAAAGTTGTAGGCCTCACCGGAAAGCAGCGCACCGATGATCACGAGACCGATTTTGCCGGCCCCCGATCCGACAACGCGGGCACCGCCAAAGACGCCGGCACTCAGCGCGCCGACGACGAACGCGTGTGATGTGAACCAACCACCCGTTTGGAGAACATTGGCGTTGGTGGTGGCGGCAAGGATGGCGACACCGGTCGATGTCGCCAAACCTTCAGCCGTCGATATCAACGACTTGAAGGGCCTCATTTGCCAGTCCCCTCCTCGACGATTTCTTCGAAGAGCGCGGCAATTCCGGTGAGAAGACCCACCGCGATGAAGCTGGCTATGATGACAAGAAGCGCGATCAGTCCTATGTCGGACATGGGTTTCAATCCTTTCACTAGAAGGTTTGAGATCAAGAGCCTCGTTCCGGTTGGCGCCGGATCGGGGCTCGTTGCGTCACCATATGCTTACATGATGACTTGACATCACATAGCAGCTTGTGAGATGACATGCAAGCATATAGCTGTTAATAACGGAGGCTGACGTTGGATCTTGAGATTGGATTATCGGAAATGTCTCCCAAGCCCGGCTATGTTGCCCCTTCCCGCGAAGGAAAAGTCCCTCTGACGATTTATGTGGATCCGGCAACACGCCAGTCGCTCAAAATTGCAGCTATCACCCACGAAACGACCGTTGACGCCATGATGCAGGACGCGATCGCGGCTATTCTGAAAAAGTATCCGGCCAAAGGCAGGGGTTGACCCATGAACGACATTGCCGTCGTCGAAGCCTTCCACGCATCCGCGGTCGTCACACAAGTCGACATCGGGCAGCGCTTGTACGAGGCTTTTCTCGCCGGCCGTTCAGTGAATACGAAAGAAGCCTACGCGAGAGACATGACTGCCTTCGCCCGCTATCTCACCGTGAACGATGCGCGGTCTGCTCTCCAACGTCTGTTATCCTTAGGACACGGAGAAGCGAACGGGTTGTTGCTGCTCTTTCGCGCTCACATGGTCGACGAAGGGCTCACGCCCTCGACAATCAATCGTCGACTGTCGGCGGTGAAGTCGGCTGTCAAGCTCGGCAGAACGCTTGGGCTCACGACCTGGGTGCCGGAGGTCGACGGATTGAAGTGCCAAAGTTATCGAGACACCACGGGACCTGGATTGTCCGGCACAAAAAGCATGTTGCTGACGGCTCGCGGGCAAAATGCAATTGCTGCTGCTCGAGACGCAGTGATCATCCGGCTTTTCTTCGACCTCGCGTTGAGACGAGCTGAGGTCGTCGGAATGGACGTCGACGATGTTGACTTTGCCGCCAGGCGCATCTGGTTCCTCGGCAAGGGGCGAACGCAAAAAGAATGGCGCACCCTCCCCGACAAAACGCTCGCCTCGCTCCAAGCTTACCCGTCGCGGCGACTGCTGAGCGCTCGGGTGTCCGCCTTTCTTGACTATTTGAAAGAGGCCTTCCCCAAAGGCACGCCAGAAGAATTGGCGACCTATATCACAGCTTAACGCGGCCTTACGGAGGTTACTCATCTTGATGTGACGTCAGTTCTTGGCCCTGAACGCCGACGGCCTGATGGCGGCTTTCGAACCACAGTGACGTCAGGCTATTGCGTCGGCTTGAAAGCCGGTGCGTCCCATTAACCGACATCGGCTTCATGCTCGACGAGGTCGGCATGCACACGACGAAGGATGTCTGCTTTCGAGGGCAAAACGGAAACATTTCAGGCCGCGCCGACAACCGCTTTTGACCCTAAGCGGACATCTCCAATGACATGAGCGTGTGGCTGCTCCTGAGAGAGGAGCAGACTTAGCGCGGCACAAGCGCTGCGATGACGGCCTCCTGAGCATTGCCGCTGCGCGAAAGCCCCTCAATGACACCCGCTCGATCGGCTGCGCTGTAGTTCTGGCTCAACTTGCGTTTGCCGTCGAGCCTGGTGATCGGCATCCGAATTCCCACGATGCCTTTCAACTGCGCCTTGATGTAATCAGCGGGCGCGTCGGACACGGCCCATGGCGCGGCGCGTGCCTGCTCGTGCAGGTTTGTAAGCCGGGTGACAACATCGAGCAGCCGATCGGCATCCTCGAAGAACTCGACCGGACCATAGGCGTGTACGGCCACGTAGTCCCATGTTGGCACCACCTTGCCGGTTTGCTGCTTGGTCGCATACCAGGACGGCGTGATGTAGGCGTCCGGCCCCATGAAGATCGCCATGGCTTCGCCTGAAGGTGCTGACTTCCACTGCGGATTGGCGCGCGCCAAATGAGCGTAGAGCGTTCCCTTCTCGCCCTCGCTCGTATCGAGGAACATCGGCAGCGGCGTGCCTATCAGGCCGTCCTCAGCCGCTGTAACGAGCGTAGCAAGGCGAGCCTCGCGGATGGTCTGATGAGTGCGTGGCAGGTCATCATCTCGGAATGCGGGCGGGATATACATGGGCACTCTCCAGGTGGGGGCCGATCTTGCTATGAGCGGAAATAACCTGCAGACTGGTCTGCGATAAGATCCAGTTATGAGAAAAATATATGGACCAGTCGTGCAAGCTCAACGGCCGTGGGACGAAGAGCACTCGTGCGATCTACGAGGCCCTGAAAGCACAAATCGAGGAAGGCCTGTACGGCCTCGGCGCGCGGTTGCCTTCGACACGAATGTTGGCGCTGGAACTTGGCGCGTCCCGGACGACCGTCAGTGCGGCCTACGAACAGCTCGCAAGGCGATGATCCTTGGTGCGCTCGATGCGCAGGGTGGCCAGGAATATCTTGTGCGGCAGGCGGAAGAAAATCCGGTCGCTTTCCTGACGCTCCTCGGGAAAGTTTTGCCCATGACGTTGCAGGGCAACGAAAACTATCCGATTCACTACACTATCACGACCGGCGTCCCCAATCGCGATGGCAGCCCCGAGGTCGTGCACATGTCGGCCGGACCGCTGGCTAAAATAGCAATGGATAGTCACTAATGGCCGGGGGCGGATCGAAGCCAGGGGAGCGCCGCGGTGGTCGCCAAAAAGGCACGCCCAACAAGGCAACGGCCGATGTAAAGGCGCTCGCACAACAGCACACTCCGGAAATGATATCCGAGCTCGTCAGGATCGCGCTGAATGCGGAAAGCGAGCAGGCACGGGTGGCCGCCATCAAGGAAGTGCTCGATCGGGGCCACGGCAAATCGCGACAGTCGCTCGATGTGTCAGCAGAGGTTGCTCTGAGCCACGAAGAGTGGCTGGAGAGGCTTGGGGGATGACGAAACCAAAGGCTGCGGCCGCAACTGTTTCAAGAGTTCCAAAACAGCTTACGCCGTTTCAGCCAGGTCAGTCAGGCAACCCGAAGGGCAGGCCGCCGTAAAGGAGCCGCGACCTCCAAGACGCGTCAAGTGAGGACGACAAGCGCAAGGACGCCATGGCTATTGCCGCCGCTCAACGCACAAGTGCGCCGTGGGTTCTTCGCCCAACGATGAAAAGATGTCTTCACGCTGACAATGTGGGACAGGCCAACACGGCATCGTGATGCTTATGTCCGGTTTAAGGCAGAGCAAGATACGCCAAGGATGTATGATGGCGACCATCGGCAGCCACTGTATGGGCGTTGCTGACTGAGAGTGCATCTCGAATTGCTCCCGCCCCCAACGCGCGCCGGAGCAAACGCTATGGCCAATTCCATCATTTTTCCCACTGCCGTTGATCTTTCTCAGGATGAACACGACCGTCTCACCGAGGTTTACGAGACCGCCTGCGACGAACTTGTCGGTAATTTCGGCTGGAGCCCCGAGCTACTTGCCAAAGCAGTGGAGCCCATGGCGGCGGCGATACTCAGGCTCTACCGAGCGGGCCAGCAAGATGAAGAGCAACTCAGCCTCTATGCTGCGTCCCAAGGGCTTGCAGCGTTGAATCAGGGAACGCGAACAATTCTCGGTCATCGTCGCCGTTGATGGCGAATCGGTACCAGTTCGCAGGCCTGCTCGTATCGGGCTCGCAGTAGCTCGGACACGGTTTGTGATTTGAACGCTGGATCGACGGCGATAATCATTGGCCAGGGAGATATGGGACGGCAGCCGTCATTGAGAGAGGCTGAGAATGGTCCAAGGCGCGCATGGTCCGGCAAAGATAATACTGCCACGACATCCGCGATTGAAGGACGGCTGGCGGGCCGCCGCTGCCGCATATCGCAAAGCTTACGGCGAACACACCGACCCCCACCGAGGTCCGGCCAATGAGGCCTATAACGCAGCTGAGGCCGCTCTGAAGGCGGCGGTTCCGGGCATCTCCGATGAAGAGGCGTCCCGAGAGGCGGTCAGCGCGGTTCACTACGCCAGCGTGATGCATCCCAAGTGGCTGTACGCACTTCACAAACCGAGACCGTCGCGCGACGGCTAAGACGGCAGAATGCGACGGCCGTGAGGCAGCTCACCAGCGTGATCGATAGCCATGCCGAGATCGCGCATGTCGATCAGTGCACCGCAGCCGGGGCATACGCAATAATGGTCGACTTCGCTTTCAGGCGACCATCCGGCAGGCTTTCCAAGGGTTGCGTCCTGATTATGAATTTCGTTCTCGGCAGGAGCGGATCTTTCCATCGTATGCTTTCTTATCGTTGTCCACAGTTTGGCGGGATAACGGGGATTAGCCATTCTGATATTTGCGCTTGATGCTGACAAGACTCCGCGAACCAGTCAGGATTCATCCGCGCGGGCACGGAGGCATCCGGGCCGGACGATCCACCGGCCAGCCCGCGCGATCTTCATGGATCTAGCGCGAGGATCAGCGCTGATGAAAAAGCTCGGCACCAACACAACACTGAACACCGCCCCGGTGGGGAACTTGCCTGCGGTTATTCCTAACCGCGCCACACGTCGAAAAGACGCTAAGAATTCCACTAAGGCGAAGCATCTTCCCTATGCTGCGGTCTTGCCGCCAGATCCTCGGTTTGTGGGCCAAGATACCGTGGCGCAGATGCTTCACAATGAGCGGATGAAGCGCGACCTTGCAAGCTCGGCTAGGCACCACTGGCAAAACCAACCGGAAAATCTGGACACTAGACATCAGGCAATCATCGATTGGCTGTTTCTCGCAATGGCATGTGTCGCCGAACAGGGCTATGGCGAGGCGAACGGACCCGGCGTCGATATTCTTGGTGAGATCATGCAGGTCAAAGCCGGTTTTGATAGCGAGTTAGTCCCGAAAAAGGGTTGGCGGGGCGACAACAAAAGCGTTCGTCCAAATGTAGCTCTCGGCTGGTCCTTCGCCTCGCTCGCTCTCGTATCAAAGTTGGAGCTTTCTAATGTCTCGATCGACGATGCTGCTGATGCGGTAATCGACGCAATAACTGGAAAAGTGGGAGCAAAGCGAATGAAGCGGCTTTGCGACATTCGAAATCGATCCTCATCTAGCCAAGTTGAAGAGGCGAGCGGCAGCGAGGCCACGAATATTGCAGCAAAAAAAGATGAGATGCGAAACCGATTAGTCAACTACCACGACAAACTGGTACGGGGCGAATCTCTCATTCCTAGCGACATCGACGCCGGCGCGCTCGATTGCAAAATATTCCGGGGGGGCATCTATGAAATCGACGAGGCGCGCAGAAAAAGCCAATTAGATGGATTTTTCAACCAAATGATCAATCGCGCATGCATTCAATTCTCGCGCTTGCCCGTTAAAACTTAACGGGTCACTTCCTTAGCCACGTCGTCGCTCCTAGCGTCCCAGGAGATACCTGGAGGCACCGACATGGCGGAAAATAAAGCTAATCACTATCATCAGGAAAAGCTCCTGCCCGTTAAAGCCGTGACGGCTCTGACTTCGCTCGGCCGAAGCACGATCTATCGATTGATGGAAGCTAAGCTCTTTCCGCGACCCGTTAGACCAATCAAATCGCGCATTGCATGGCGCTCATCTGACATCGCCACGTGGATGGAGGCATTGAAATCAGGCGAGCCGTCGCAATGACACACGCCGAAGCGACGTTCCGCGGTAACACTGGGAAATTGTGGACTGCTCGACCCAATGATAACGGCCAGCTCGCGCTTGCTTTAGCAACAGCCGAAGACGGCTTTCCTGTTCATCCTGTCTGCCCGCGCACAAAGCGGCCTCTGACGCTTCACGGCTTCAAGGATGCGACAACCGACGTAGCGCAGATCATCACTTGGTGGAACCGCTGGCCTGATGCTCTGGTTTCGATCCCGACTGGTCATGATACCGGTATCGCCGTGCTCGATATCGATGTTGGCGGCGAGCGATCATTCGGCGGTCTCATGGCGCGTTGGTGCCTCGAGTTCGAAGACGATCTGAGCAGCGTCGCTGCGATCACGCCGAGCGGCGGCCGTCATTTCTATTTTCGGATCGACGAAGGCACCGAGCCCAAGACGCGCGCCAGCGACATCGCACCAAATATCGACAGTCGCGCGATCGGTGGGTCGATCATCATTCCAGGCAATCTGCTTCCCGATGGCCGCAGCTATCGTTGGACAAGCCGGGGTCGTTTCTTCGATCTTCCATCGATGCCGCGCGACCTTTGCTACCTGATGACATTCGGTCAAAAAGACCGTCGTCTGATCATGGAGACAACGGAGCTCAAAGAGGCGATGCGCCTTGCAACGCAGGCGCAGTGGTTGCCAGAGCTCCAAGCGTATTACGATCGCCAGCGTGCGCGCGTCGCGGAGAGAATGAAATATCAAGCCCCTGATGCACAAGGCATGCGGGCTCAGGCGCTTCATGATCTGCATATCGCGGCTGCAGAGTATGCTGGTCTTGAAGATGGACGACGCAACAAGCTCTTCACGCTCGCTTGCTGCATCGGCAAATACGTCGCGCATGGTGTCGTCACCGAGAACGAGTTTCGCACGGTGTTTATGGATGCTGGCCGCTCGAATGGAGCCTTGCAGAAGCATGGCGCCGATTGGGCCATCAAAACACTTCGCAACGCATTAAATCGCTCTCAGGCTGATACGCTCCCACCGCTCGCCCGAGAATTTCGTTCGGAGGGAGCTGCAGCTTGATCATAGACGACAAGATCGATTGGCCTGAAACGAAATCCGATACAAAGGCGCCGGTTCATCGCTCTCAGGCAAACATTCGCGCCTTCCTCGCCGCGCGCGGCATCGAATTGCGCCGTGATGTTTTTGGCCTTCGCGACGAGGTGATCTGCGATGGCCGGACACTCGCGATGGACGACGCCGTTCTGCGCTCGATCCGGCTCGAAGCAGATGCGGCAGGGCTGAAGCCACCGCGTGATTACTTCGAAGACGTCGTCGCCGATCTCGCGCGACAGGCCAGCTATCATCCAGTGCTCAACTATATTGAGCCTCTCGTTTGGGACGGCGTTTGCCGCGTGGCGACGTTCTTTCAAACATATGCTGGATCGCCCGATACGCCGCTGATCCGCGCGCAGGGCAAGGCCGCGCTTGTCGCTGCCGTGCGCCGAGTTCGTCAACCGGGATACAAGTTCGATTCCATCATCGTTCTTGAGGGAAGACAAGGCATCGGCAAATCCACACTTGTCAAAGAGTTGGCAGGTGAAAACTGGTTCTCCGACTCTCTGCAAATCGGAACCGATCCCAAGGCAACCATCGAGCAGACGGCGGGCAAGTGGATCTGCGAATTTGCGGAATTGTCCGGTCATCGCAAAAAAGAGCAGCAGACAGTCAAAGCCTTTCTTTCGCGAACCACCGATAGCGCGGCCTTGAAGTATGAGCGCCGTGCTGTCGACGTGCCACGGCAATTCATCTGCATCGCTACAGTCAACGACGCCAAATATCTGACCGACACGACGGGCAACCGTCGATATTGGTGTGTGCCTGTTTCAAAGATCGATATTCCAGGCATCCGACGAGACCGCGATCAGATCTGGGCCGAAGCGGCCTATCTTGAATCCGAGGGTGAGCCGGTGGTGCTGCCGGCAAACTTGGTCAAGGCGGCAGAGATCGAACAGCAGAAACGGTGTTTGAGCGATCCCTGGTTAGATCAGCTCGAGCCGCCCTTAGACGGCGAATGCGGTGCCGTCGCCAAATCGGATCTCTGGCATCACCTCAAGATCGAGGCCAACCGGCAAGACCGTTACGTGGCCGAGCGCCTCGAACAGGTCATGTCGCAGCTCGGTTTCACGAGTGATCGGCGTCGCGGGCATTCAAAGTTTTCAGGCAAGGCGGTCCACTGCTTCGTCAAGGAGGGTTGGGGCGCTGGACCAATGCCCTGGCTTCTCAATCCGGAAGAACCGATGCGGACGTCATCAACGGAGAAACGCGGCGCAATCTCAGCCCCTGAGATGTGGAGCTGACGCGATGCCGATCATAGAGACCTTTCAATGGTACACAACGTACGCCGGGTACACAGTCGGCACGGGTCAACCCCTTGTTGTTCCGCTACTATTACTCTCTGTACCTACTGTACTGAGAGAGAAGATATATAAAAGGGAAAGAAGGAGTCGAGAGCCGAGGAAAAGGGTCCTTGGTAGCCTCCAATCGCAAAAATACTTTTGCAGCACTTCACTTGGTACACTTGCAAACAGCGTTATTAATGCTTTTTCATCAATGACTTATGCTGTACCGTCAGCAGAAGCCATTTCTCCGGTACAGCACGATTCATCGTCAAATCTAACCTGCGGACAGCCCTTCCCCGCTGCTCGCTCGGCATCCGGTTTCGCCGGCAGCGCTGTGATCGCGCGCACCTTTGAAACGCTTCCGCCCAACACATCCGCCGCCGCCAACGACGCGGTGTGCGCGGCGACGACTTCTCAATCTGATGAAAGGAACCCGATCAATGGCTGAGCACACGAAC
Organism: Hyphomicrobium sp.; assembly: GCA_030148425.1. Taxonomy (GTDB): domain Bacteria; phylum Pseudomonadota; class Alphaproteobacteria; order Rhizobiales; family Hyphomicrobiaceae; genus Hyphomicrobium_B. The sequence continues at coordinate 190,221 of JASBTM010000008.1, forward strand.
AACAGATTTCCGCCAAGCATCAGCGTGACGAGGCTCTACGAGCGCACGTCGGCAAAGGGCAACCCGTACATGACCGGGCGAATGGCCGGCGTGAAGATCGCCATCCTCAAGACCAACGAGACCGATGACGAGGGGCATCCGATCTGGGAGCTGAAATTCTCCCCGGCGCCGGCAAAGCTAACACGAGAGGCTGAAACTTCCGGATCTATTCGAAGCCAATCGAACAATACGACGCGCGGCTTTGGTGCCGCCCCCGATGATCAGATCCCATTTTGAAGGAGGCTCGGATGTTTGCCGGTTTGAAGCTGTTCGCAGTCGAAGACGAAAATCGTGTGATGGCCGTCCTGACCTACAAAGACTTGGCATTGATCGAGGGCTTGCTCGCGAAAGTGAATTATGAGCACGCCGTCATGCTGGTCCAGGCCCTCGTCTCGACCGCTGACGTGCAGGAAACGTCCGGATTGACCGCGGTCGTTCAGGATGCCGTCGAGCGCTATCGCGAAGCGATACAGGCCCAACACGACGATGCTGAAGCGACGCCGGTCGCAGCCGGCGAAACGAGGCACTGAAGCACGAAGCGGCCGACCGGTTTGCAGGGCCCGTGTCGGCAATCAGGACCAACCCATGACGCGTACACCGCACATTCCCGGAGAGACTTGGCCACGCTTCATGCGTGCAACCACGGCTGCGGCCTATCTCGACGAGGTTTCCGTTGAATCGTTCCGACGCCGCGTTGGTTCAGTTTATCCGAAACCTGTGAACGTCCGTGGGCGCGGGGATCTTTGGCTTCGTGAGCAGCTCGACGAATCTATCGATAAGTTGTCTGCTCACATCGACAAGATCAGGGACATAGCCGATGTGCTCTGAGGCGTGATGAAAAAACCAGCCAATTGGCCACGCTACATGCTGGCCAAACGGCTCAGAGATGGAAGTATCGCGTACTACTGGAGCCCGCACAAAAGAGATTATCAGGCCGGATGCGCGATGCGCCGCGAAGCGCTCGGCCTGGATTATGCCGCTGCGCTCGAGCGTGCCGGTCTCTTGAACAAACACCTCGACTCTTGGCGTCAGGGTCGCGAGGCACCGAAAGAACTCGATCACCGTCCCGACTTTGGATCGCTGCGTTGGCTTGTCGAACGCTATAAACGCAGCCGCGCCTGGGAGAAAGTTTCGGAGCGATCGCGCGGAGGCTACGAGCGCGCGTTCGCCATCGTGCTGGATCACAAGACCAAGACCGGTGCGCCCCTCGGCGATATGCCGGCTTCGGCCATGTCTGCCCGCGCCGCCGACAAGTTGTATCTCGCCCTACAAAAAAGCACGCGCGTCGAACGCCGACTGAGGCAAGCCAACATCTGCATGATCCGTATGGCTCGGGCCTGGGATGCCGTCCAGCGGCTCTACCCGAAGATCGTACCGCAACAGAACCCCTTCCGCGGCGTCGAACTCGACCACGGGAAAGGCACCACGCGGCCCGCGACGCGCGATGAGGCCTACGCGCTGCATGAGGCACTCGTGACGGCTGGCGAGCGTCACCTGGCGGCTGTTCCTCTCGTCTGCTTCGAATGGCATCAGCGGCCCGAGAACGTCCTGGCTGGCCACCTCGCCTGGACGGACTATCGTCCCGCGGACAGACCTGACACCGTCCGCATCCTCCATCACAAGACCGGTGAGCTTTGTTCCCTGCCCTTGTCAGACGAAGAAGGACCGCTCTTCCCCGAACTCACGGCATATCTCGACACCATCGAGCGCTTGGGCGTGCCGATCGTCCTTTTGCGGCCAAAGGGCAAAGAACCGAAGCCAGCGCGGCCGTTCAAGCTTCGGGATGCCCGCGCTCGGGTCCGGCGTGCGGCAAAGAAAGCCGGCTTGCCGACGTATCTCACGCTCGCAGCGTGCCGCCATGGAGGCTTAACCGAACTGGGAGATGCCGAACTGACCGAACAAGGCGTGATGGCCCTCTCCGGTCACCGCACGCCTGAAGCGGCGCGGCTATACGTCAAACGCACGGAGACCCAGCGCATGATGGCCGCCCGCAAGCGTCGCGTTTGGGTTGAAAGCGGAAGCAATGATGAACGTTCCGAGGCCGAAAGTCAGAACGGCGCCGCTGCTGGAAAGTCAGAATGAAAGTGTGCTTATGGCTAACCTACGGAAAGTATTGGTCGGGGCGACATGATTCGAACACGCGACCCTCTGCTCCCAAAGCAGATGCTCTACCAGGCTGAGCTACGCCCCGACTTAGGCCTTCATCTGCCGCGTTCACCCCCAGAGGTCAAGCGGTTACGCGGCTCCTACGGCCGCTAAATCGAAGCTCCGCGCCCTCACGAGCCCGAAAAGATCGGATAACGCACCTTGTCGCCCGCCTTGATGCCCAGGCGTGCCGCGGCGCCGCCGGGAATTTCAAGCACGGCAAGAACGGGCGTCTCCGACGAAATGACCCGATCGGACAACGGCTCGGCGCGCTCCTCGATACGCATGATCGTACCGTCGGTGCGGATGAAAAGCATATCGAGCGAGATGTATGTGTTGTGCATCCACATCTGCAGGCCGCGCTCGACCGGGTACGGGAAAAGCATGCCCTGATTGTCCCTGAGTTCGGTGCGGAACATCAGCCCAAGCGCTTTTTCCTTTTCGGTCGTCGCAACCTCGATGGTGAACGAATGCTCCGCGCCGCCGGCGGATAAGATCTTCAGCGTATCCTCCCGCATCTTCGCGTAGGCGGGCGGAACGATATCGATGAGCGCATTCATGAATGGCCACGCCGCGACGAACAGCGGCGGAAAAATAAAAAGGGCCACGCAGATCGCGGCCCCCTTCGATGAACTCGACTGAACTGTCGCCATTGGTCTCGCGTCAGTTACGTGAAGGCAGCCCCGTCGGCACGCCATCCGGCCTGAGTTCCGCAGCCATGCAGCCCTTCGATCCATAGCCCCAACGGACTTGAACGATCTGGCCCGGCCGAAGCTCAGTGAAGCCGAAGCGGCGAAGCGTTTCCATGTGACAGAAGATATCGGGCGTGCCCTCGCCCCGCGTCAGGAAGCCGAAGCCGCGAACGCGATTGAACCATTTCACGTATGCGCGGCACCAATCGCTTTCCGGCTGCACGTGGACGTGCGTGCGTTGCGGAAGCTGCGACGGGTGAATGGCGGAACTCTCATCCATGCTGAGAATTCGGAATGCCTGCATGCCCTTCGGACGACGCAGGACCTCGCAGTGAACACGCGCGCCTTCATATGCTGTTTGAAAGCCTCCGGCCCGGAGACACGTAACGTGAAGAAGGATATCCGGCAGACCATTATCCGGAACGATGAAGCCATACCCCTTAGAGGCATCGAACCACTTGATCATTCCAGCGACTTCAAAAACCTCGGCCGCTGCGTCGTCAAGTGCCTCGGGGCCAACCGGGCCCACATCCATAAATTCCGATAGGCCGGGATGTTTATTATCCCCCATACTTGCTTACCCCGCGTGTACTGTGCGTCAAATCATAACTCCATTGTCTCGTCGCGCTGGCCGCACACTTCATTCCGGAAGAGCCCTCTTCAGAACGAACCGGCGAACATCACTTCGAAACGACGCAAACCATAACACCGGCTCTGCCTGGAACTAGGGGCAATATTTTGGCACCTCCCCCTTGACCGTGAGTTGTGATGTTTGAATCCACATCGTGATCTCTCGCTTAAGCACATGAAAATACGCAGAGAAAAATGATCGTGATTCTTCCCCAGTTTCGCTGAGGCCTGAGAACCCACCAGAGTTTCATCCACACGCGTGGATGACGCGTTGCGATGAAAACCACTCTCGGACCGATTCGTTTTTCATCCTTGATTCGCTGACCATTTGATGCGCACCGCATCCGGCCAAAAGATGAGATGTCCAACGCTCTTCCACAGGTGTGCCAAAATGGATGATTCCGGTGATCCAGTGCCGCGAGACGTTTCAAGTCGGAGTGTGGCAAAGGAGCAGCGTTCGTGCGTGCTGGCTGATGTCGCGACACCACGACGAGAGAAATTACCTCAACTAATCAAGCAAAGGTGAGCGATGCGCTATTTGCACACGATGGTTCGCGTCACAGACATTGCGGCGAGCTTACGGTTCTACTGCGGCGCACTCGGGATGAAGGAGATTCGGCGAATCGAAAACGAAAAAGGGCGCTTCACGCTCATCTTTCTCGCCGCACCCGAGGACGAAGAACGGGCGTTGCGCGAGAAGGCGCCGATGCTCGAGCTCACCTACAATTGGGATGCGGAAGACTACGGCTCGGGACGCAACTTCGGTCACCTCGCATTCGTCGTCGATGACATCTACGTGACCTGTGCAAAACTTCAGGACGCGGGCGTAACGATCAACCGGCCGCCGCGCGACGGCTACATGGCGTTCGTGCGTTCGCCCGACCTCATCTCGATCGAACTCTTGCAGAAAGGCGAAGCATTGCCGCCGCAGGAACCCTGGGCATCGATGTCGAACACGGGGTCGTGGTGAGCAAAATATCGCCGCCGCGCGAGGTCGCCATCGTCGGCGCCGGACCGGCAGGACTTTACGCTGCCGAGATCATCGCGCGCGCTGACCATCATGTCACCGTGTACGATCGTATGCCCTCGCCCGCGCGGAAGTTTCTGCTCGCCGGGCGCGGCGGCCTGAACCTCACGCATAGCGAAGCTCTCGAGAGTTTTTTCGCACGCTACGGCAAAGATGCAGATCGCGTCCGCGCGGCCGTGGAAACCTTCCCGCCGTCGCGCCTCATCGCGTGGGCAAACGATCTCGGCGCCGACACCTTCGTCGGCACGAGCGGCCGCGTGTTTCCGAAGGTGATGAAAGCCTCGCCGCTCTTGCGCGCGTGGTTGCGACGTCTCGGCGAGCTCGGCGTCGTCATCAAGACGCGGCATCGTTGGACCGGCTTCGGTCCCGATGGCGTCCTTTCCTTCGATACGCCCGACGGCGCGATCACCATCAAACCCGATGCCAGCCTCTTCGCGCTCGGCGGAGCGAGCTGGCCGAAGCTCGGATCGGACGGCGCATGGGTGGCAGCGTTCCGGGCAGTAGGCATCGCGAGCACATCGCTCGCGCCAGCCAACTGCGGCGTGCTCGTTGCCTGGTCCGACGTTTTCAAATCCCGCTTCGAGGGCTCGGCACTAAAACGTATCGCGATCTCCCTCGGCGATGCATCTACGCGCGGCGAAGCCGTCGTCACGGCGACGGGCCTCGAAGGCGGGGCGATCTACGCACTCGGACCGCAAATTCGCGCTGAGCTTGAGAGATACGGCAGCGCGGTACTCACGCTCGACCTCAAACCCGACATGGAGCTTTCGGCGCTCGCCGAACGGTTGTCGCGGCGAAGGCAGAAGGAAACGCTGACGAACTTCCTCCGCAAGTCGGGCCACCTCGATCCCATTGCCGTCGCGCTCCTACGCGAAGGCGTCCCGGCTCTGCCCGCGACGGTCGACGCCCTGGCGGCCAGAATAAAGGCCGTTCCCATTCGCGTTGTCGGTCTGGCGGCCATCGAACGGGCCATCTCGACAGCGGGCGGCATCGGATGGGGCGAAGTAGACAGTTCTCTTATGTTGACGAGCCGCCCTGGCACTTTCTGCGCCGGGGAGATGCTCGACTGGGAAGGGCCGACCGGCGGCTATCTGCTGCAGGGCACGTTCGCCACAGCCTCCACCGCCGCAAATGGATTGCTGCAATGGCTCGTCCGGGGGCAATGATTTGCGTCGCAGGACGCCAGATCAGCAAACGACATTCTCAGACACTTCGAGAAAGGAACATGGTCGTTTCTCTTGGGTTTGAGAAATAATATCCTATTCTTATTTGAATATATGCCTTCTCAGGGGAATGGTTTTCCCCTATGTATCGCGTTCGGAGGTCCTTCCATGACTTTGTTCGAAGCACCGGCATCCGCCAGCGGCGGTCGGCCCACAGACATTCATTCCGCAGCGCAGCACGCGCTGGCGGCCAACCTTGATCATAAGCTCGCGAGCCTGGCGACGCTCGAAGAGCGGCTGGTTGCGATCCGCGACGCCATCGAGGGACCTGTCGCATTTTCGACGAGCCTTGGCATCGAGGATCAGGCGATCACGCACGCCGTCGCGACGACCGGAACGGGCATCGACATTTTCACGCTCGACACGGGACGCCACTTCCCAGAGACGCTCGACACCCTGTTCGACACCGAGGGAAAATACGGCATCAAGATCCGCGTGATGTTTCCGGATTCTGCCGAAGTCGAGGAACTCGTCGAGAACGATGGCGTCTACGGCTTCCGTTACTCTGTCGAAGCACGCAAAGCCTGCTGCGAAATCCGCAAGGTGCGCCCTCTCAACCGCGCGCTGCAGGGTGCCGCAGGTTGGGTGACGGGCCTGCGCCGCGAGCAATCGCAAGGCCGCTCGCACGTGCCGTTCGCGAGCTACGATCCTGTGCAAAAGCTGATCAAACTCAACCCAATCGCCGATTGGTCTCTTGATAAGCTCGAAGAGTACGTTGCGGCGAACAAGATTCCCATCAATCCTCTTCATGCGAAGGGCTTCCCGTCCATCGGCTGCCAGCCGTGCACGCGGGCGATCAAGCCGGGCGAAGACATTCGCGCAGGCCGTTGGTGGTGGGAGAACGAAAACGGCAAGGAATGCGGACTTCATACTCAGTCCGACGATCCTGGATTTGAACCGAAGGACCGTGCAGCATGACGGCCGCACCATCGCATCTCGATCTGCTCGAAGCTGAAAGCATCCATATCTTCCGCGAGGCTGCAGCACAGTTCCGCAAGCCGGTGATGCTCTATTCCATCGGCAAGGACTCGACCGTCCTGCTGCATCTTGCGCGTAAGGCGTTCTTTCCGCAGCCGGTGCCGTTTCCGCTGCTCCACGTCGACACGACGTGGAAGTTCAGGGACATGATCGCGTTTCGCGACCGCACCGCGCGCGAGCTTGGCCTGGACTTGATCGTCTATACGAACGTCGACGGCATCAAGCGCGGCATCAATCCGATCGATCACGCGCCGTCCATTCACACCGACGTACTGAAGACGCAGGCGCTGAAGCAAGCCCTCGACAAATACGGTTTCGATGCCGCGTTCGGCGGTGCCCGCCGTGACGAGGAAGCGAGCCGCGCGAAAGAGCGTATTTTCTCGTTCCGCGCGGCGGGTCACCGCTGGGATCCGCGCAAGCAGCGTCCCGAGATGTGGAACCTGCTCAACGGCCGTCTCGGAACAGGCGAGAGCGTTCGCGTGTTCCCGATGTCGAATTGGACCGAAAAGGACGTCTGGCGCTACATCCTGCGTGAAAAGCTCGAGGTCGTGCCGCTCTACTTCGCCGCTGAACGGCCGACGATCGTGCGCGACGGGCAGATCCTGATGCAGGACGACGAGCGACTGCAGCCGCGCGCCGGCGAGAAGGTCGAGATGCGCAAGATCCGTTTCCGCACGCTCGGCGATTATCCGCTCACCGCCGCCGTCGAATCCGAAGCAGACACCATCGAAGCCGTCGTCGCCGAAACGCTCAATGCGCAGACGTCGGAACGCCAAGGCCGCCTCATCGACCATGACCAGGCCGGCGCAATGGAAAAGAAAAAGCAGGAAGGCTATTTCTGATGTCGGTCCATGCCCTGCATAAAATTCAACCGGCCCGCGACTCCGCATCCCGCCTCGATGTGGTGCCGAACCTCGTGCGCGATCTCAGCGGTATCACGCACCTCTTGACGTGCGGCTCCGTCGATGACGGCAAGTCGACACTCATCGGCAGAATGTTGTGGGATGCGTCCGATCTCTACGAGGATCAACGCGAGAACGTCCGCAAGTCGGGCCGCAAGGCCGCGGGCACCGATCTCCCGGATTTCTCCATGCTGCTCGACGGTCTTGTCGCCGAACGCGAGCAAGGCATCACGATCGACATCGCGTGGAAATATTTCGATTCCCCCACGCGCCGCTTTGTCATTATCGATTCCCCCGGCCATGAGCAGTACACGCGCAACATGGCGTCGGGCGCTTCGCATGCGGACGTCGCAATCGTGCTCGTCGATGCGCGCTCGGGCGTGAAGAAGCAGACGAAGCGTCATACCGCGATCCTCGACCTCGTCGGCGTGAAGCACGTTATTCTGGCCGTCAACAAGATGGATCTCGTCGGCTGGTCGGAGGATGTCTTCCGCAAGATCGAAGCCGATTTCCGCACGCTCTCCTGGAAATTCAATTTCTGGGACGCCACCGCTATTCCGCTGTCGGCGGTCTTTGGCGACAACGTAACGGCGCCGTCGAGCAATATGGCGTGGTACACCGGTCCGACGCTCATCCAGCATCTTGAGAAAACGCCAAGCCGGGCTAGCGAGGCCGGCGCGGTGTTTCGCTTCCCTGTCCAGACGATTCTGCGCGACGGCCAGGATTTCCGCGGCATCGCGGGAACGGTGTCGTCCGGGTCGGTAAAGGTCGGCGACGAATTGGTCGACGCATTGAGCAACGCCAGCGGCAGGGTCGTTCGCATTGCGACGATGGATGGCGATCTCGAAAGCGCCGCCGCCGGGCAGGCCGTTGCACTGCAGCTCGATGTCGATATCGACGTCTCGCGCGGCGCGGTCTTGTCTACCCGCGAAATGCTTCCCGTCGCGGCGCAGACGGTCGAAGCGCGTTTCGTCTGGCTATCGGAAGATGCCTATAGCCCGACCGCCGGTTATCTCCTGCGCACGTCGACCGATCTCATCCCCGTCTCGAACATCGAGATCAAGGCGCTTCTCGATCTCGAGACGATGGCCTCGCGCCCAGCGCGGAGCTGCGGCGCGAACGACATCGCAATCGCCAAGATCTCGCTAGGCCGCGCCGCCGCGATCGACGTCTTCACCGAGACGCCCGGAACCGGAACGTTGTTGCTCGTCGATTCCGTGACCGGCGCGACCATGGCCGGGGGCATCGCAACGTCCGTCAACGCCAAGGCCGAAGAGCCCGCCGAGGGTCACTTCGTTCTGAAGCGCGATGTGCTCGCGAATGGCCTCAACCGCGACCTGTCGATGAATTCGAAAGATCGCGAAGAGTTCATGCGCCGCGCCAACGAAGTCGCGATCATTCTTCGCGCTGCGGGTGTCGCCGTCGCCATCGAACCGCCGCCGCCGCTCGACGACGGCATGGATCCTGGCCTCTAGAAAAATCTCATGCGCGCCGCGACGCAACACATGTGGTCGCGCGCGCTTTCCCTCCATTATCGCGGCGGAAACTCCGAGATTGCAGATAGGTGCGATCTCGCGTAGTTCAGGCTGTCACGTTGCCCGCGGAATCCCATGCCGGAATTCGATCTCAGCACTCTCTGGCCGGTGGTCGTTTTAGGCGGCTTCGTCGTCGGATTTCTTGTCGGCATGACAGGTGTCGGAGCGGGCTCGCTGATGACGCCGTTTCTCATCACCACCATCGGCGTACCACCAACGCTCGCGGTCGGAACCGATCTGCTCTTCGCTTCGATCACCAAGGCGTCGGCGGCGTGGCCGCATCACAACTTCGGCAATGTCAATTGGCGCCTCGTCGGCTGGCTTGCGGCGGGAAGCGTTCCCGGCTCGCTTGCAATGCTCTTGGCGTTGCATGTGCTCGATCCCGATACGGCCGCGCTCGGCCGCGTCATCAAGGAGGCGCTGATCGGCGCCCTCGTACTGAGTTCATTTGCAATCCTGATCTATCCCCTCGTTGTGCGCGGGCACGCGCAGGTCGGCGAGCCCGCGGAGGTCAAGGTTCGCTACGTCCCAACGCTGCTGCTCGGACTGACGCTTGGAGCGATCGTGACCGTGACGTCGGTCGGAGCAGGCGCTATCGGCGTCGTCATTCTCACGCTTCTCTATCCAACGCTGCGCACGCGCCGGTTGATCGGAACGGATGTCGTCCACGCCGTGCCGCTCACGCTCATCTCTGGGCTGGGCCATTTGTCGATCGGCAACGCGAGCTTCTCGCTGCTGGGCCTGCTGCTTTTAGGCTCGCTTCCCGGCATCGCCATCGGCACGCGCCTCACCGGCATTCTCCCGGATTGGCTATTGCGCGCGTTCCTCGCGGTCATCCTCTGCTTCGCCGCCTACCAGTTGGCGCGGAAGCTTTAGACGGCCAGCTCAATCCGGCACACGTCAGGACTTCGACGACTCAATCAGCGACCTCACGCGGGCCGTATCATCGGGCGTCGCCGGATTGTAGACGATCATGCCGAGATCCGGGCGGCCATCGACGGCGAATGCAGAATACTCGAGCGCGATCAGGCCGAGGATCGGATGGCGGATGCGCTTCACCCCTCCGCCGTAGCCTTGCACGTCGTTATCGCGCCAAATACGTTCAAAGTCGGCGCTGTGCTGACTGAGTTCCTCGATCAGCGCCGCCACTTTTGCAGTCGAGCCCGTGCGCGCGACGTCAGCACGGAACGCACCGACAACGAAGCGAGCAACGCTTTCCCAATCGAACTGTGCCGAGCGCACATGCGGATCGGAAAAAATCATGCGCATGATGTTGCGCTTGTCGGGTGGGATTGCGCCGTAGTCCATCATCGCCACGGCGAACGCGCGGTTCCACGCAACGACATCCCATATGGCGTTTTTCACCAGCGCAGGGCAAAACTCGAACGCATCGACCACGCGCTGCAAGCGCGGCGTGATGCTTTCATCCTCGCGGATACGAACCCCTGGCGGCCGGCCGAGACCGAGAATGAAAAGATGCTCGCGCTCCGCGTCGGTCAGCATCAGCGCGCGCGCAATACGGTCGAGCACATCAGCGGACGGCGCACCGCCCCTGCCCTGTTCGAGCCATGTGTACCAAGTCGCGCTCACGTTGGCGCGTTGGGCAACTTCTTCACGCCTCAGGCCCGGCGTTCTCCGCCTCGTCAACGGTAAGCCGAATGAAGCCGGGTCCAGCTTTGTGCGGCGGTCGCGCAAATAAGCGCCGAGCGCGCTCTCTCTGGTATCTGTCAGACTCATCCTGGTAGCAATTATACCCGTATAAGCTCACTACTTTACCGGAATATAGCTTAGCACGACATTCCCTCCAACGTAACCAGGAGGATATGGAATGCGTGTTTTCATGACTGGAGCAGCGGGCTTCATCGGCACCGCCGCAACCAAGGAATTGATCGCGAACGGACATCAGGTCATCGGCCTTGCACGCTCGGACGCCAATGCCGATGCGCTGAAAAAGATCGGCGCGGAAGTCCTCCGCGGCTCCCTCGAGGATCTCGACAGTCTGCGCAAAGGCGCGACGGAAACCGATGGCACCATCCACTGCGCCTTCAACCACGACTTCGCGAAATTCGCGGAGAACGGTCAGCTCGACAAGCGCGCGATCGAGGCAATAGGCGATGCGCTGGAAGGCACGAACAAGCCTTTCATCGTTACGTCGGGAACAGGGCTCATCGCTCCGGGCAGCGTGGTCACCGAGGATATGAGGCGCGAAGTAGGCCCACAAATTCCGCGCGTTTCGGAGCAGACCGGGCTGGCTTACGCCGCGCGCGGAGTGCGGGCGATGGCGATCCGTCTGCCGCAAGTCCACGGTAGCGCCGGTAAGGCCGGCCTGATCTCTTTTCTTGTCGAAAGCGCACGCCAAAAACGCGTGGCTGCCTACGCAGGCGATGGCAGCTATCGCTGGGCGGCAGGACACAACCTGGATGTCGCCCGCCTCTACCGGCTCGCATTGGAGAAAGGTGCTCCGGATGGCGTCTATCATGGCGTTGGCGAGGAAGGCGTGCCCATGCGCCAAATCATGGAAGTGATCGGTCGCGCGCTGGATGTGCCTTTGGTCTCGGTAAAAAACGAGGAACTCGGCGAATATTATGGTCCGCTCGCGATGTTCGCGGCCCTCGACATGCCAGCGTCCAGCGCGTTGACGCAGCAGCGGCTCGGCTGGGCGCCTAGAGAGATTGGACTCATCGCCGACATCGGTCAGCCAGGGTATTTCTGAACCTGAAAAGGTAGCCGGTGCCCTCCGTCCGGCCACCTCCGAAGCGGCTGCCGTTTTTAGCCACAAAAAAAACTCCCGCCAGCGGACTGGGGGAGCTGAGGAGGGGTGTTGAAGTCACCCGTAGAGCCACGGGCGCGGAACCACTACGCGACGTTAACACTACCCTCAACCTAGCCACTCAGCCGATAGGCCATACGTTGGCGCGACGCACACGTTGCATTGACGTTTGCGTCGCGCGCGTCGTGCTCCTCCCCGCGAGAGGCGGGAACCTCGAGTGCTCTAGCCTGCGTTGGCGAGGGCATTGAGATCTCGCATTGTCGCCTCATCCAACTTCAGACTTGCAGCGGAGATGTTGTCCCGGAGATGCGCACGGCTCGACGTTCCCGGAATGAGGAGAACGTTCGGGCTGCGCTGCAAAAGCCAGGCGAGAGCAACTGCGTGCGGAGTTTCGTCCAACTCGGCCGCGACCCTGTTGAGGTCTTCGACTTGCAACGGTGTAAAGCCGCCGAGCGGAAAATACGGAACATACGCAATGCCGTCGGCTGCGAGTTCATCGATCAAAGCATCATCGACTCGCTGCACCAGATTGTAGTGGTTCTGGACGCAGACAACGGGTGCGATATCGCGCGCGATCTTGATCTGGTTCGCGTCGACAGTGCTCAACCCGATGTGCGCGATCAGTCCCTCGTCCTGCATTTGACGCATCGCCTTCATGGGCGTCGCGAGGTCGTCCGCTGGGCCTGCCATGCGCAGGTTCACGATAGCCACCTGCTCGAGACCGAGGTGCTCGAGATTGTCTTCGACCGATTTACGAAGGAAGTCGGCGTTGCGCTCTAGGATCCATCCGCCCTTCTCGTCTCGCCACGCCCCGACCTTGGTCACGATGGTGAGCGCGGGGGAATACGGATGAAGCGTTTCGCGGATCAGACGGTTGGTAACATACGGCCCGTAGAAATCGCTCGTGTCGATGTGATCGATGCCGAGTTCGAGCGCTTCGCGCAGAACCGCTCGCGCTTCTTCCGGGTTCTTAGGCTCTCCGAACACGTGCGGTCCAGCGAGCTGCATGGCGCCGTAGCCCATGCGGTTCACCGAGATCGATGTGCCGGGAAAAGTAAAGCGGCCAGCTGCGCCAGCGTCGGGCTTGGTATCGACCATGTGTGATGTCTCCTTCGAAGCCCCACTCGCACATTTGTCGATCCGCTGACGCACGGATAACGACGCGACGTCATCGCTTAACGTGCGACTTCCCAAGTCGTTTCGATCTCGCCCGTCTCTTTGTTCTTCGTATCCTTCAGGGTAATGCCCATGCCCGCGAGTTCGTCACGGATGCGATCCGATTCCTTGAAGTCCTTACGTTTGCGGGCCTCGAGGCGCGCAACGATCAGAGGCTCGACCGTCGATGCTACCGCGAATGCGCTCTCCGCCGCGCGCTCGTTGGCAGCGCGCAACGACGACCCGTCGAAGCCGAGCAGCCCCAGCGCAGCGCCCAGCGCCTTCACATCCTTCGCCGCCGCGAGCCCGTGAAGCTCGGCGATGGTCTTCGGCGTATTGAGATCATCCTCGAGCGCCTCAAGCACGGACGGAGCGATTGCATCGCGTGCGTTCGTCTCGATGCCTTCGAGAGAGAACCAACCGCTTAAGATCTTCTTGCTCTCTTCGAGGCCGCTTTTCGTCCAGTCGATCGGCTGGCGGTAATGCGTCCGCAGCATGTTGAGGCGTAGCACTTCGCCCGGCCAACCATCGTCGAGCAGCTCACGAATGGTGATGAAATTGCCGAGGCTCTTCGACATCTTCTCGCCTTCGACCTGCAGGAAGCCGTTGTGCATCCAGACGTTCGCCATCACGGACGTCTCGTGCGCGCAGCGCGATTGCGCGATCTCGTTCTCATGATGCGGAAACGTGAGATCGATCCCGCCGCCGTGAATGTCGAACACAGGCCCCAAAAGAGCCCCCGCCATCGCCGAGCATTCGATGTGCCAGCCGGGACGTCCGGGCATTGCGATGCCAGCGGGAGAACGCCACGCGGGTTCGCCGGGCTTCGACGGCTTCCAGAGCACGAAATCCATCGGCCCCTTCTTGTAGGGCGCGACCTCGACGCGCGCACCCGCCTCCATCTCGTCGAGCGAGCGGTTCGACAGGCGGCCGTAATCGGGCATCGAGGCGACGTCGAAGAGGACATGATCTTCAGCGACGTAAGCATGGCCATTCTTCACCAGCGTCTCGATGATGGAGATCATATCCTCCCCGCCTTCCGGCCGGCGGATGTAATCCGTCGCGCGCGGCTCGTAGGTGGGCGGCAGCACGCCTAGCGCGTCGATGTCTTTGTGAAACTGCGTCTCGGTCGCCGCCGTCACTTTGCGAATGGCGTCGTTCAACGGCAGATCGGGATAGTCGCGCGCGGCGCGGGCGTTGATCTTGTCGTCGACGTCCGTGATGTTGCGCACGTAGGTCACATGATCCGGCCGGAAGATGTGGCGCAGCAGCCGAAACAATAGGTCGAACACGATCACGGGGCGCGCGTTGCCGATGTGGGCATAGTCGTAGACCGTGGGTCCGCAAACGTACATGCGCACGTTTTTCGGATCGATCGGCTCGAACTCCGCCTTCTGCCGGGTCAACGTGTTGTAAAGTTTAAGCACCAAAGCCGAACCTCGTCCTCGTGTGTCGCGGGCCATCTATACGCGTATTATGCCATAGCAGCACAACGCGGGGATAAGTCTGCCGACCGGGCCTTATGCGGTTGTCCCCAGATCCGTCAAGCGTCTGAATACGCTTACAAAAGCCCGTATGTCTCAATTGCTCCGCATTGACCGGGTAGCAAATCGCTGCTTAGGCTTCGGAACGCGCTTGATTTGCTCCTTTGGGGACGTTGGCGCGGCATCCGTCAAGAGGTCGTCGGGAATAGCGTGGGCCAAGAAAAATCAATCGTAATAACCGCCCGCCGGATCGCGCTTGCGCTGGCCACGATGGCGTTCGCCCTGCTTTTCGTCTCGGAAGTCGCCTCGGCGCAGAGCTGGTGGCCTTTCGGCGGTGGCGGTGACGATCGGGAACAAAACGACCGGCCGCCTGTGCCGCAGGAACCCGTGTATCGTGAGCCTCCGCCAGGGCCTCCTCCGTCACAGTCCCAGCCGCCACCACCTCCGAATTATTCCGCTCCTCCGGCATATCCATCGGCGCCCCCTGCCGCCGCAACCGCTCCGCCGCAGCCGGGAGCGCCGCCGCCAGCAGCGTCGAACCGGCCGAACAGGAATCCGATCTGCTTTCAGCTCGAGCAGCGGCTGGTGCAGGAAAACCAGAAGAGCGGCCAAACCCAGTCGGACCTGCCGCGCATCGAGGGCGAGATCCGTCAGCTCGAGCGTGTCGTCGATCAGACGCAGGCGCAGCTCGATCGCGGTTGCTACGAATATTTCCTTTTCACGAAGTCGCTGCGGAACACGCCGCAGTGCAAAGACCTCGCGCGCCAAGCCGATAGTTCGAAGCGGCGCCTGTCCGATCTCGACGCCAAGCGGCAGGACATCCTCGGATCGGCGGGACGCTCCTACCAGAACGACATCATCCGCGAGCTTGCCCGCAACAACTGCGGCTCGAACTATACCGACATGGCGCGGCGCGCCGGTGGTGACAGCGGCGGCATGTGGGAAGACGAGGAATCGAGCGGCGGCAATACCTGGAACCCGCGCGCTGCCAACGGTGCGCAGACCTATCGCACGCTTTGCGTCCGTCTCTGCGACGGCTTCTATTTCCCGGTGAGCTTCTCGACGCTGCCGAGCCACTTCGCGCAGGACGCCGAAATGTGCACCTCGCACTGCGCGGCGCCGACGGAGTTGTATTACTATCCAAATCCGGGCGGCACGGTCGAGCAGTCGGTCGCGCTTCAGAACCAGGAGCCGTACACCCGCCTGAAGTTCGCCTTCCGCTACCGCAAGGAATACGTGCAGGGCTGCTCGTGCAAGGCCGCCGAGTACGTTTCGCCGGAAGGCGACAAGAAAGCGGAAGCCGCTCCCGGCGGCGCGGCAGCCACCGCGCAACACGCCGAAGCCTCTTCGTGGCAATCGTCCGTTGGTGGCGCCTCGAACGCTCCGTCGAAAACTCCGGCGGCCGTTCAATCGGAACAGCTGCCTGACGCTCAGCCCGCGCCAGCGCCACCGGCCGATGCCGGCGGCTGGCAGACTCAGGCCGAGCCCGGGCAGTAAATCGGCGGCGGCTTCCCGGCACAGACCAGAGACCACCTAAGGCCGCACCGTGAGAGATTACTCTTGCTCGGCGCGTTCGAGCAGCGCGGCGTCGTCCATCTCCTGACGCCGTGGCAGTTCGCCCGCAGCTTCGAGCGCGTGCACGAGATCCTCGCGCGCTTTCTCCGCCTGCCGCTGCCGCGCCCACAGGCTCGCGTAAAGCCCGTTCTTCGCGATGAGCTCGGCATGCGTCCCCTGCTCCGCGACGCGTCCCGCTTCGAACACCAAGATCATATCGGCATGGACAATCGTCGACAGCCGATGCGCGATGACGACCGTCGTCCGGTCCTTCGACACACGGTCGAGCGCGTCCTGAATTTCCTTCTCCGTATGGCTGTCGAGCGCACTCGTCGCTTCGTCGAGCAGCAGGATCGGCGGAGACTTCAAGATCGTCCGCGCGATTGCAACGCGTTGCTTCTCTCCGCCCGAAAGCTTGAGACCGCGCTCGCCGACCATCGTGTCGTAACCCTCCGGCAGAGTACGCACGAAATCGTCGATCTGCGCGAGCTTCGCCGCCGCATAAACCTCTTCGTCCGTCGCGTCCGCGCGGCCGTACTTGATGTTGTAGAAAATCGTATCGTTGAACAGCACGGTATCCTGCGGCACCACGCCGATCGCCGACCGCAGCGACCCTTGCGTCACGTCGCGAATGTCCTGGCCGTCGATCAGAACGCGCCCGCTCGTTACGTCGTAGAAGCGTAGCAGCAGACGGCCGACCGTCGACTTGCCTGCCCCCGACGGCCCGACGATCGCGACCATCTTGCCCGCCGGAACTTCGAACGACACGTCCTTCAGGATGACGCGCTCAGGATCATAGCCGAACCGCACGTGATTGAAGGTGATAGACCCGCCCGAAATCGCCAGCGTCTTGGCGTCCGGCTTATCGGCGACCTCGGGATTCTGCTCGAGCACTTCCATCATGCGCTCGATGTCCGTCAGCCCCTGCTTGATCTCGCGATAGACCATACCCATGAAATTGAGCGGCATGAAGAGCTGCAGCATGAGCAGGTTTACCATGGCGAAGTTGCCGACGGTCGCGTGCCCCGCAACAACATCGTTCGCCGACATCACGAGGCAGAGTGTCAGCGCGATGGTGAAGATCACCGCTTGCCCCGAGTTGAGCACGGCCAGCGACGTGTAGCTCTTGATGCTCGCCTTCTCGTAAGACGCCATCGACCGGTCGTAGCGCGCCGCCTCGCGCTCCTCGGCGCCGAAGTATTTGACCGTCTCGTAGTTCAAGAGACTGTCGATGGCCTTGGTGTTGGCGTCCGTGTCGCTCTCGTTCATGGTCCGCCGAATGGACAGCCGCCAGTTCGTCGCCTGGATCGTGAACCACAGATACGCGACGATCATGCCGACGATGACCACGATATAGCGCCAGTCGAACTCGTACGCGCACACCGCGATGATCATCAGAAATTCGACGATGGTCGGGATCAGCGTCATCAGCGCCATTCGGCTGATGTTTTCAATCCCCGTCCGCCCCCGTTCGAGGACGCGCGTCAGCCCGCCTGTCTTGCGTTCCAGATGGAAGCGAAGCGACAGCCGGTGCATGTGCTCGAACGTTGTCAGCGCGAGCTTCCTCACCGCGTGCATCGCGACGCGTGCGAACATGCCTTCTCGGATCTGCACGAGCAGCGACATCACGATCCGCGCGAGGCCATAGAAAAACACGGCAAGCAGCGGCGCACCAATGAGCCACGGCAGCGTCTGGCTCGACGACACGTGGCCGCCCGAAGCCGCAACGAGCGCATCCGTCGCCCACTTCAATGTAAATGGCACGCCCACCGTCACCGCCTTGGCGATGACGACGATAACGAACGACCACACGACCGTGCGGCGAAGATCCGGACGATCCTGCGGCCAGACGTACGGCCACAGAGCCCTCAAAACGCGCGATGTTTCGGTGGACGGAATGAAGCGCGCCAGAAACCCGCTCCGGGTCGCCGCGCGCTGGCTGTCAAAGGCACTTCGCATTGCGCCTGAAATAGGGTCAAGCGCCCGGAAAGTCCATCACCCGCGCTTTCTTGGGAGATAAAGCCGCTGGCACGGATAGATGAGGTTCGGATTTCGGATGATGTCGCGATTGGCGCGATAGATCCGCATGAAATACAGTCCGCTGCGATAATGGCGCAGCGCGATGCGCCACAAGCTGTCGCCCCCAGCGACGACATAGCGGCCCGGTAGCGTGATTTTTTGGCCCGCATACCGGCAGCGCCCCGACCGCTCCCGCCGCACCCAGCGCTTGACGACCGGTCCGCGGGCAACGTGATCATTACGTGCTTCGCGGACAAGCTCCGCTTCGTGCGGCGCCGATGACGCGGAGATCTTGTTGCCGGTAGGTGGCGGCGTAGCTGCGGCTGCTTCTGCTTTAGCCGCGGCGGCTGCCTTCGCCTGTTGCTCTTCAGCGATGCGTTGTCGCTCGGCGAGGTCCTTCGACTCGGCTTCCTTGGCCGCGGCCTCTTGCCGAGCTTTGTCCTCGGCTGCCTTGGCAGCCGCGATCTTTGCCGTTTCCTCGTCCACGATACGCTGCTTGTCTGCGGCTTCCCGTATGGCCGCCGCCTCGCGTGCGTTCTCTTCGGCTGCTCTCGCGGCGGCAGCTTTCGCCGCTTCTGCTTCGGCGAGACGCTGTTTTTCCGCGGCCTCGCGCTCGGCGGCCTCTTTCGCAGCTTTTTCTTCGTCCTGCTTCGCAGCCGCTACGCGGGCAGCTTCCTGGTCCGCCGCTTTTTTCGCAGCCTCAGCCAATGCCCGCTGATGCTCTTCCTCTTCGCGCCTGCGCTGCTCTTCCGCCTGCTGCTTCTCGGCAAGCTCGCGTTCTTTCGCAGCCTGCGCTGCCTGAGCCGCTTTCTCGGCGGCTTCCTGCTGAGCGTGCGCCGCGAGACGCGCTTCGTCGAGCCGCTTCTGCGCGTCCGCCTTGCGTTGTTCTTCCGCGAGACGCTGTTGATCGTCTATGCGCTTCGCCTCGGCTTCGAGACGTTCGCGCTCCTGACGCTGCTGCTCCTGAGCGAGCGCGGCGGCCTTCTCGTCCTCAGCTTTACGCTTTGCCGCATCCGCCAGCTCCTGACGGTGCTTCGCCTCCGCCGCCTGCTTCGCCTGCACAGCCTTGATCGCCTCTTCGGCGTGCTCGCGAGCGGCCTCTGCGTCCTCTTCCTTCACATCTTGGATCTTGCGGGCGATGTCGTCGCCACCGCCTCCGGGAGGCGCGATGGACAACCGCCGAATGATGACGTTCTGGAATTCGCGATTGGCGCGCGCCAACCAGTTTTGCAGCCGGTCCATGACCCCACCGTCCTGCGAGGGCGGATGATCGGCGGCATGTCCCGTGTTGCCGGACTCCCCGTCCACCTCGGGGCCTGGCAGCACGTCCGGAGTACCCTGAGCAGCCTGCGCGAACACCACCGGCCGGCTCCTCGCCGCACCCTCCAAGGTGTCCTCGTCGTCAACCGCCACCACGGTCCGAAATTTTCTGTCGATAACTGCGGGACGCTGGCCGGAATCCGGCCCCACGCGCTCGATTGCGGCGTCCAGCGGCAACGACAGCAGGCCCGCCGTAACGAGAAGTCCTGCAACCGCACCGGCACGCGCGCATCGAAATGCGGTTTTCCCTGCCGAATCTGAAGGTTCCCCGTCCTTCATAACATCGCCTTCTAGCCCCTATAATGAAGCTAAGCACACGTCTTCGGCTGGCGCTATGCCTGTACAAGGTGCGAAAGCGGATTGCCGCCGGGGCGTGACCTGAGGCTCACAAAAGTCCCAGGCCGCGCGGATCGTGCCGACGCCGCTGAGCATTTGGAAGGTGGGACGGAAGCCCCATATTGAGTGCTGATCGTTTGAGAACGGAATACATATGAACGAAATGACAAAAATGCCGGTCCCCAATCCGGCAAACGATAAGAATGAAATGACCTCTGTTTCCCCCGGAAAAATCGAAGGCGTCTGCGTTTATTGCGGCTCCGGCAAAGGGCTCGACAGCGCCTACGCAATCGCAGCGCGAAAGCTTGGCAAGGCGCTGGCCGATAACGGCATCCGCTTGATTTACGGCGGCGGCAGCCTCGGCTTGATGGGCGAAGTCGCCCGCGCGGCGCTCGGCGGCGGCGGCAAGGTCACGGGCATCATCCCCGAATTTCTCGGCAGCCGCGAGCATATGCTGAAAGATGTCGACGAACTGATCGTCGTCGAGAACATGCACGTCCGAAAGCAATTGATGTTCGATCGCGCCGACGCGTTCGTGGCTCTGCCGGGCGGCGTCGGCACGCTCGAAGAGCTGGTAGAGCAGTTGACCTGGTCGCAGCTCGGCCGCCACGCCAAGCCGATCATCGTCGCCAACATCGACGGCTTCTGGAATCCCTTCCTGAAACTGCTCGATCACATGAAGGAACAAACCTTCATTCGCCCGGGCCTCGACGTGCACTTCACCGTGGTCAATACGGCGGAGGAAATACTGCCTGCCATCCTCCGCTCCGCCGGACCGACCTCCGAGAGCAAGGAAGCGGAGTTGCTGCGGAAGTTCTGACACTGAGGCATAAGCAAACATGCGACAGCCCGAACCGCTACTTCGGTTAAGCCTCTCCGCGCTCGTGTTGGTTGTCGCGTGGTCGCTTCCCACCTTAGCTGGCGACATCTCACCGGCAGGTCAGAAGCTCGCGCAAAAACTCGACAGCTTCGATGTCGAGACGCATTGGCCGGCTCATATGCACGTCAACTGGGAGACCGGCGACCCTGACGGCAAGCCTGAAAAGGGAACTGGCGTACACACGCACTGCAGCGCGTTCGTCGCGTCAGCAGCGAAGCAGCTCGGCGTTTATATTTTGCGTCCGCCCGAGCACGGCCAAGTGTTGCTCGCGAACGCTCAGAACGAATGGCTGGAAGGCGAAGGCGCGGCTCAGGGCTGGCGGCGCTTGAAAAGCGGGCAGGAGGCCGAGGACGAAGCCAACAAGGGTCAGCTCGTTGTCGCGTCTTATCATAATCATCACGATAACAAGCCGGGCCATATCGCCATCGTCCGCCCCAGCACGAAGGGCGCCGAAGCGATTACAGAAGAAGGCCCGGACATGGTTCAGGCAGGATCGCACAATTACAACGTCGTCAGCGCCAGGAAGGGCTTTGCCGGGCATCCTGCCGCCTGGCGCAACAACGAAATCGAATACTTCGCCCACGACCTCGCCCTCGGCTCGAACTGAACCCCGGCCAGCGCGACATCGCGGTCCATCCTCACTAAAAATTACCGGGCTCCATTGCGAGCGGCCCCGTTCCCTCTTATCAGCGCTTATGGCCAAGACGACTGTAGAACCGCCCCCTCCCGTTGCCCGCGTCAGCGATGCCGATATTGCCGGTTACGTTAACCGCATGCGGGCCGGCGAGCGCCGCGCTATAGCAACCGTAATCACCGAGCTCGAACGCCTCTCGGCAGCAGCGCCCGGACTGCTGAAAGCGCTCCAGCCGCATCTCGGACATTCCCTCGTTGTCGGCTTCACCGGACCGCCCGGCGCTGGAAAATCGACCCTCGTCAACGCCGTCATCGCGCAGCTTCGCCAGCGCGGCCAGAGCGTCGGCGTGATCGCGGTCGATCCGTCGAGCCCTATCTCCGGCGGCGCGATCCTCGGCGACCGCATCCGCATGACGGCGGCCCTTGACGACGACGGCGTGTTCGTCCGCTCGCTCGCCTCGCGCGGCTATCTCGGCGGACTTTCCCCAGCAGCCGTCCGCATCGTCGATGCGCTCGACGGCGCCGGTTTCGACATCGTGCTGCTCGAGACGGTCGGCACCGGCCAGAACGAAATCGACGTCGCGGAGGTCGCCGACATCCGCGTCGTGATCGCGGCTCCGGGGCTAGGCGACGATATCCAGGCCATGAAATCCGGCCTACTCGAAATCGCCGACATCATCGTCGTCAACAAGGCCGACCGCCCCGGCGCGGACCAGACGATGCATCAGCTAATCGGCGCGCTGTCGATCCGCGCCATGCAGTCGGACAAGGTTCCGGTGCTGAAGACCAGCGCCCTCACCGGCGACGGCATCGCGGAACTCGTCGCGGCCTTCGACGCCATCGGCAAACGCGTCGCCTCCGAAAGCGCCATCAACCGCCGGCGCCGCCGGGCGCGCTATCTGATCGCTCGCGCCGCGGCGGACATCGTCGCCGCACGCATCAAGAGCGGCGGCAAGGACGGCCTCGACCCGCTCGCCGACGCCGTGCTCTCCGGCACCATGACACCCGACAAAGCCGCCCGCCGACTTCTCGAATCCTAGCCGAACGTCACGTCATCCCAGCGAAGGCCGGGATCTGTCCAAGCCTCAAAGATTCGCGACAACCATCCGCTTGGACGGATCCCCGCCTACGCGGGGATGACGTTGTGGAAAAAGGGCGCCCACCGACTTTCCTCAAATGTCATCCTCGGCTTCATGCCGAGGATCCATCACGCCTCGCGCACCGACTGCCGGTGCTTGTCGTGGATGGCCGCCTGCGCGGCCACGACGTTGTGGAGAACGACAGGCCTCTCCCCATACCGTCATCCCGGCGAAGGCCGGGATCCAGTCGACTATCGGCTATGAAGAAACCGCTTGCCTGTCTGGGTGCCGACCTCCGTCGACATGACGGAGAATACGAAACGCCCGCCCTCAACCAAAGATAACGATGCATGACTCGCGCTTCCGCGCCGAACGCGTGTCGAAAGCGTCTCTAATTAAAGCCACCGTCTCTGCTTGAAGTAGAGATACGGCAGGATCGCGGAAACAACCATCAGGCCCAGCGCGAAGGGATAGCCGAACAACCACTTCAGCTCCGGCATATCCTCAAAGTTCATGCCGTAGATCGATGCGACGAGCGTCGGCGGCAGGAACACCACAGCGGCAACGGAGAAGATCTTGATGATCTGGTTCTGCTGCAGGTTGATGAGGCCCAGCGTCGCGTCGAGCAGGAAGTTTACTTTGCTCGACAGGAACGTCGCCTGATCGGTCAACGCGACGACGTCGCGATACAAAACTTTCGTTCGCGCCTTCGCGTCCTTCGTCACCTTCTTGTCGGCCTGTTGGTCGACATTGGAATGATAGGTCAGCACGCGATTGATGCTGACGAGACTTTCGCGCACTTTTGTCAGCAGGTCGCCATCCTGACCGATCTGCTCGATGGCCGTCTGCAAATCATCGCTCGACGGAGCCGCTTTCATCTTGCCTTTGCGGAACACCTGCCGCGAGACTTGATCGATATTCGTGCCCACGCGTTCCAACGCGTCCGCCAAGCGATCGAGCTGCGACTCGATGAGGCCCATCATGATCTGCTCGCCGTTGGCGACGGGCAGATTGTTCGGTCGCTGCGCCCGGGTGACGAAATTGGCGAAGGCCTTGGGTTCCGCATAGCGCATCGTCACCAGCGTGCTGCCCTTGAGCACGAACGTTATCGGCGAGTTGATCGGCTCGTCGCTTTCGAGCGAGGAAACAGCCGTCAACGTCATGAACTCGGCGCCGTCTTCCTGATAAAGCCGGGCTGAGACTTCAATCTCCTGCATTTCCTCGCGCGTTGGCAGCGCGATGCCGAGAAGCTGCTCGACGTAGCGGTTGTCCTGCGGCGCCGGGTTATAGAGATCGATCCAGACAGACGATCCGAGCGAAAAGACGCCGTCCGGAGGAATGCCTTCCTGCTCCAGGACGATGTGTGAATTTTCGCGGCGGTAGCTGCGCAACATGGAGGTCTCTCTCGGTTGGGGCGGCCGCGCAACCATCCGAACCGCCTTCGATCAGACGCTCCGGTCGGATGCCGGCGAAATCGAAGTATCACTTCGACTGTCGCAGTCCATGGTCGTTGGTCCTTGTCTCCGGCCCGTCGGAGCAGCGAGTCTATGCCGAGGGTGCCGAGTCGGCGCGACCCTACCGTTGGCGGCCGGGTTTTTCCAGTCAGCGCCGCCTGCGGCCGAGTTGCGTTTATATGACTATTCCGTGACGATCCAGCCCTAAAACCTTCAGGCCACAGCTAGTCGGCTGTGCCGGATCGAATACCCGAAGTAGATCACCAGCCCGAGCGCAAGCCAGACGATGAACCTCAGGTGCGTCTCGAACGGCAGAAATCCGATCAAAGCGCCGCACGAAAGGATGCCGAGAACCGGCAACACGATGCCGCCCGGCGTCTTGAACGGACGCGGCAGATCCGGATGCGTATATCGCAGTGCGATCACACCAGCACAGACCAGCACGAACGCCGCCAGCGTCCCGATGTTGACAAGCTCAGCAAGAATGCCGAGCGGAATGAAGCCCGACATCACGGCGATGATCAGCCCGGTAATCACTGTCGTGCGCACCGGCGTCTGCGTCTTTTCGTTGACGACCGCGAAATACGGCGGCAACAGACCGTCGCGCGATACGCCGGTGATGATGCGGGTCAGCGCGTAGTAAAGCACCAGCATCACGGTCGAGAGCCCCGCGATGACACCAGCCGCAACAAGCGCGGACGCCCAGTTGAAGCCGATTTTCTGAAGGGCGAACGCAACGGGTGAAGAGACGTTCAGTTCGGTATAGGGAACGATCCCCGTCAGCACGCCCGATACGATGATGTAGATGATCGTGCAGAAAAGCAGCGAGCCGATAAGGCCGCGCGGAACGTCGCGTTGCGGGTCGCGCGCCTCCTCCACCGCCGTCGACACTGCATCGAAACCCACATATGCGAAGAACACGAGCGACGCGCCCGCCAATATTCCGACGGGCTTGCCATCGGCAGTGTGTTCGAACCAGCCGAAGGGGATGAAAGGCGTCCAGTTGGACGGATGGATATTGAACAGTCCGACCGCCAGGAAAATCGCGATCGTCGCGAGCTTGACCGCAACCATGGCGGCGTTGATGCGCGCCGTCTCCCGGACGCCGATGATGAGCAGCACCATCAGGACAAAAACAATCCCGAACGCGGGCAGATTGACGATGCCGCCCGCAAACGGCCCTTTCGTCAACTGTTCGGGAAGTCCGAAGCCGATCGCGGTCAACGCATTATTGAAATATCCGGACCAGCCGTTGGCGACGGCCGCAACCGAGACGCCGTACTCGAGAATGAGGTCCCAGGCGATGATCCACGCGATAAGCTCGCCGAACGCCGCATAGCTATATCCGTAGGCGCTCCCGACGCCGCCAACGCTCGCCGCCAATTCCGCATATGAGAGCGCCGCAAATCCGCAGGCGAATCCCGCGACCACGAACGACAGCACGACCGCGGGGCCGCTTTGGGTTGCCGCCGCAACGCCGGTTAACACGAAGATGCCGGTTCCGATGATCGCGCCGACGCCCAGCAGGGTCAGATCGAGGGCGCTGAGCACCCGTTTCATTCCGAATTCCGAGTCGTCATAGCCGACAGGTTTCTTTCGGAAGAGTCCGGACATGCGCAATAGCCCCCATCTAAGCATTTCTGCTTCAGCCGTTTTTTGCGTCAGGATCGCTCGCGGCCTGGCCGAATGCCCCATCGCCATGCGCCCGAAATCCCGCTCGGATCAGAGCTTCGCCCAGCATTTGGCGGATGTCCACATTGCAATTGCCGAATTCTTCAGCGCGCACATATGTTGGGCAATCGGACCGTTCCCGAGCAGATCATACCCCCTCGGCGCGACCTGCCGCGGCCTTGCCCAGCGCCCCCAAACCCGGTAGCGAGTTCAGCGTTCGAACGAGCCAGGGAACCCCGTTCCCAAGCCAATCATGGAGCATGCGCATGTCCGACGAGGCCGTCGTCGCCCAAACGAGCCCTTTCCAGGTCGACCTCACGGAAGGTCAGGAATACTGGTATTGCCGCTGCGGCCGCTCCAAGACCCAACCGTTCTGCGACGGCTCCCACGAGGGCACTTCGTTCGAGCCATTGCGCTTCGTCCCCGACCGGACCGGAACGTTCAATCTTTGCGGCTGCAAGGCCACCGATGACGAGCCTTTCTGCGACGGATCACACAATCTTCTCTAAATTATAGAGCAGCACGAACGACACAAGAACGCGACCGTGGTCCAGGAATGACTCTCGACGATCTTGGAACTCGAATTTGCGTCATGGGTCCCTCGAACAGCGGCAAGTCCACGCTCGCCCAGGCGATTGCACGGGCTCGCGACCTCACGCCCGTTCACCTCGATCAATTCCGCCATCTGCCGAACACGGATTGGCAGGAGCGTCCCGATCAGGAGTTCCAAGCCCTGCATGACGCCGCTCTCATGGGAGAGCGATGGGTTATGGACGGCAACTACTCGAAATTGCTTCCCCAGCGGCTTCTGCGGGCTACGGGCTTAATCCAGCTCGATGTTTCCACCACCATCAGTTTGCTTCGCTATCTCCGCCGCTCATGGTTCGAACATGACCGGGCTGGTAGTCTCGCAGGCGGCAAAGACAGCGTGAAATGGGTGATGATCCGTCACATCGCGGTGACGACGCGTAAAAATCGTGAGCGCAACCGAGAAATGTTCGATCGCATCAACCTTCCGAAGATCAGATTGAGCTCGCCCAGCGAACTCGCGCGGTTCTATCGAACCGAAGGACTTGACCGTTAGAAGGTGCGTGCGCCAGCCAACCGCAGTCGCGCCCGAAATTCGATATCGCACATGAGAAAAGGCCGCCCAGCACTCACGTGCCCAAGCGACCTTAATGATCTGGCGAACGAGCGAACGTCAGATGGCTGTCAGCAAGCGGTGCAGGCTCTCCTGCCTTCGGTGTCGACGAATGTCAGCGGCCTTGCGAGGCCAGCATGCATTCCGTCATCAGCTGCCTTTCGAGCTTCGTCAACTCATCCGGAATATCCCGGCCGGAATCGCGAAACTCGCTAATTCTTTCTTTGACCAGAGCATAGCATTGGCGCGGATCGTCTTCCGATTGCTCCATCTGATGGACCAAATCAGCGAATTCCCCGCTGCCCATCTGTTGCGACATGTTCTTCTAGTCTCCCGCTTTGGTTTCTCTCGGAGCAAGGGGCTTTGCCGTACCGCCCCGACTACTCTCGACTCATCACTTCCTTGGGTCTTGCAATGTAGGCTGGCCATTGGGCGAGCAGAACGAGATATTCGACCGTAGACCGACGATTTTTATGAGTGTGGCTAAACTGCCCTGAATATTCGCTGAACGGGCAGCAGAATTACCACCAGCATAATTCGAGAATTAGCGCTGCCATTCGTGGCGATAGGCTGGCGACATTTGGATAACTCTTCACGTTTTGTTGCAAAGCATTAGCTGCGGAGCAACAAGTGCCCCGATGCTGGCTCGCGAACGCCACGCCCTTGAAAGACGTTGGCACGAGATTGATGCGGCGTGGCCCGTCTGCTACGCCTCCCGCATCGCATCAAGGAATTCACGCAATGATCCCCCGCTACTCCCGCCCTGAAATGACCAGCATCTGGGAGCCCCAAACACGCTTTCGCATCTGGTTCGAAATTGAAGCCCACGCGGCGACCGCAAGCGCCCAGATCGGCATCATTCCGGAGGCTGCGGCACAAAAGATCTGGGAAAAAGGGTCGGCTGCGGTTTTCGACGTCAAACGGATCGATGAAATCGAGGCCGTCACCAAGCACGACGTCATCGCCTTCCTCACCCACCTCGCCGAGCACGTCGGTCCCGAAGCGCGCTTCGTGCACCAGGGCATGACGTCGTCGGACGTCCTCGACACCTGCCTGAACGTCCAGCTGGTCCGGGCCGCCGATCTGCTGATCGCCGACCTTGACCGCCTGCTCGCCGCGCTCAAGACGCGCGCCTTCGAGTACAAGAATACGCTTACCATCGGCCGCAGCCACGGCATCCACGCCGAGCCAACGACGTTCGGCATCAAGCTGGCGTTTGCTTATGCCGAGTTCGAGCGCGCCCGCACCCGCCTCATCGCCGCGAAGAAGGAAGTCGCAACGTGCGCCATCTCGGGCGCCGTCGGCACCTTCGCCAATGTCGACCCGCGTATCGAGGAATACGTCGCCGAGAAGATGGGCCTCGTCCCGGAGCCCGTCTCGACGCAGATCATCCCGCGCGACCGTCATGCCATGTACTTCGCGACGCTCGGCGTCGTCGCCTCGAGCATCGAACGCCTTGCCACCGAGATCCGCCACCTGCAGCGAACGGAAGTCCTCGAAGCGGAAGAGTATTTCTCGCCGGGCCAGAAGGGCTCGTCCGCGATGCCGCACAAGCGCAATCCGGTGCTGTCGGAAAATCTGACGGGCCTCGCGCGCATGGTCCGCGCCTACGCGCTTCCCGCCATGGAAAATGTCGCCCTCTGGCACGAGCGCGACATTTCTCATTCGAGCGTCGAACGCATGATCGGTCCCGACGCCACCGTCACGCTCGACTTTGCCTTGGCGCGCCTCGCCGGCATCATCGAGAAGCTCGTCGTCTATCCCGAGAACATGAAGAAGAACCTCGACAAGCTCGGCGGCCTGCACAATTCCCAGCGCGTGCTGCTTGCTCTCACGCAGGCCGGCGTTAGCCGCGAGGATTCCTATGCCCTCGTCCAGCGCAACGCCATGAAGACCTGGGAGCACGGCAAGGACTTCCTGACCGAGCTGAAGGCCGACAGCGACGTCACGGCGAAGATCCCCCCCGCGAGCCTCGACGCCATGTTCGACAACGACTACCACACAGCCCACGTCGACACGATTTTCCGACGCGTCTTCGGCACCGCTTGAGAACCCTCGGCTCCAATCCGAGGACGACAAAGAAGAGTATCCGACGGCTTCCTTTAGAGGCCGTCATCCCCGCGTAGGCGGGGATCCGCCCGAGCGGACGGTTGTCGGAAATATTCAAACCTGGACATATCTCGGCCTCCGCCGGGATGACGGTGTGATTGAGAGACCTGTCTCTCCCCCAACGTCATGGCCGCGCAGACGGCCATCCACGACAACACGATGTTTCGGCTTCACTGACTCCCGGCCTCCGCCGGGATGACGCTGCATTGAGATTTGATGTCACACCTCCGGCAAAGGCCCGGTATGACAATCCAAAGGTGAAAAGCGTGGCCCACGGCCAAAAAATCTAGCGGCTGTCGTTGATCCGTAAACAAACTGCAATCAAACAGAAATACTGCTGAAACATCCGATGACGAATTTGTTTCGTCTTGGGGGCAATAGGGACGGTTTCAGTATGTGGGCGCCGAAGTTTGCGTTCGATCCGGACGGGCGCCATGACGATGGAGACGGGGACGACGACGCCCGGCGTCCGGACGTCACCGCTATAGCCATGCTGCGAGGCGCGCTGACTGTCGGCGCGGTCGCGTTGATCATTTTCCTGCTGCTGCCCGGATTAGATCTCACCATCGCCCGGCTGTTCTACATCGGCGACCGGCAGTTCCTTGGCAGCGAACTCCTGATCGTCCCGGCGATACGGCTCGCCTTCAACATTTTCTTCTATCTGACGTGCGCCTTGACCCTGCTCGGCCTCGTGATGGCCGCGAGGAGCGCAGGTCCCTGGCTCGGCCTAGCGTTCAGCCGCTGGTTGTTCGTCGCCCTCTGCCTGATCACCGGGCCGCTCGTCGTCGCCAATATCGGCTTCAAAGACCATTGGGGCCGTGCCCGTCCGCGCGACATCGTGGAGTTCAGCGGCACCAAGGCATTCACGGCGCCATTCCCGCCGTCTGGGCAATGCGACTACAATTGCTCATTCGTGTCGGGCGAAGCCTCGTCGATCTTCATCGTCCTGTTCGCCGCCGCTCTGTTGTTCAAATCCCGCTCCCGCAATTTTGTCGCACTCGGCGTCGTCTTCGGTGGCCTCGCGGGCCTGATGCGGATGGCTCAAGGCGGCCATTTCCTCTCGGACGTCGTTTTCGCGGGCGTCCTTATGGCGATCACGGCCGCCAGCATCCAACTTTTGGTCGAGGCGCTCGAGGCAGAACGTCTGCGCCCCACCGAGCAGGGCTCAGCTTAGGCCGGATGGCAGGCCGAAACGCTTCCACGTGACAACCCAGGTCCGAAAGTCTAAGCGGGTGTCCGACCGACAGCGCTGAAATCGATGGGATCATGACGGCGGCCGCTTCTCGAGCCGACTATCCGGACAACGACGACGTTAACAGCAATCTCTCGTTGCTCGTGTGGGGCGCCATCGTTGTCGGTGCGATTGTCGGCATCGTCTTTTGCCTATTCCCCGCAATCGATCTGAAGACATCCGAATTCTTCTATCGCGGCAACGGCGTTTTCTCCGGCAAGGGCGGCGGCATTTTTACCGGGCCGCCGACCACTGCGTCCGATTACATCCGCCTCACGCTTTACGTCGGCTTCGTCGCGGTCAGTGTGCTCACCGCTCTGGCACTGACCGCGGCCCTCATCCGTAAGCAGACTGTGTTCGGCCTCTCGGCGCCGAAATGGCTGTTCATGGCGCTCTGCCTTAGCATTGGCCCGGGGCTCGTCAGTAACGTCATTCTCAAGGATCACTGGGGCCGCGCCCGCCCCATGCATCTCACTGAATTCGGCGGCACGAAGAGCTATTCGCTGGCGCTTGTTCCATCCAATCAATGCGATCGCAATTGCTCGTTCGTCTCCGGTGAAGCGTCCATGACGTACACCCTGTTTTTCGCCGCCGCTTTTCTTTTTCCGCGGATAGGCCGCCGCCTGATCTTCGCCGGCGTCGGTCTCGGCCTCTTCTCAGGCTTCATTCGCATCTCGCAAGGCGGGCACTTCCTGTCCGACGTGATTTTCGCGGGCGTCGCAATGGCGTTGACCGTGGCTGGCATCTATCTGGTTCTGAGGACGCTCACGCGAATGACCGCCGGCAATTCGCTACGGCCGCTGTGATGAGAACCATCTTTTCCCCGTCGCCCGCCAACACGTCGGTCAGCGCTCCGCACGATGATCGCGCCGCGAACAATGTGCTGCTGGCGGTCATCCTTGCGCTCACCGCAGTCCGCCTTGCGGTCGCGAGCCTCACCGGCCTTGTCGACGACGAAGCCTATTATCGCATCTGGACGCTCGCGCCGTCTCTCTCCTATCTCGATCATCCGCCGATGGTGGCCTGGATCATCGGCGCCGGACGCGCCATCGCCGGAGACAATGCACTCGGCATACGTCTGCTCGCGCCGCTCCTCATGCTGGCTGGAGCCCTGCTCCTCTGGCGCACGGCCGCCTTGCTTTACGGACCCGTCATTGCACGCCGCGCCGTTTGGATCATGCTCGCGATGCCGCTTCTCGCGATCGGCGGCATCGTCGTAACTCCGGACCTGCCCTCGGTCTTATGCGCAGGACTCGTTCTCTGGGCACTGGCCGAGCTGGACCGCAGCCGGAACGCGAGATGGTGGCTGGCGATCGGCCTCTTCGCGGGCCTCGGCCTGCTCTCGAAATACACCAACCTCTTCCTGGGCGCGACGATCCTGCTCTGGCTGGTCGCGACGCCTGAAAATCGCAAATGGTTTCGCGCACCGGAGCTTTGGCTCGGCGGCGTTCTCGCAGCCATCATTGCAAGTCCGGTCGTTATCTGGAACGCGGAGCACAACTGGGCGTCCTTCACCAAGCAGTTCGGACGCGTGGCTCATAGCAAAGAAGGCGGTGCGAACTATTTGATTGAACTCTACGGCGGTTTTGCCGTGCTCGAGAGCCCGCTGATCGCTCTCCTGGCGCTGATCGGATTTGTCGGCATCGTCCGGGCCGCGATAACCACCCGTTCCCGCAGCGATGTCCTGCTCGCCGCTTCCATCCTGCCGATGCTGATCTATTTCACCGTGCACGCCTTCCATGATCGCGTGCAGGGCAACTGGCCGGGACCGCTTTATCCAGCCTTCGCCATTTGCGCCGCGCTTGGTGTCGCCGCTCTTCCTGCGGCTTTGAGGCGTCCGGCATTCGTTGCCGCGCTGTCGCTCGGCTTTGCGATGACCGCCACGCTCTACGTGCACGCACTGCACCCGCTTTTCTATTCGGCGAAAGATCCGATGGAGCAGATGCGCGGCTGGCCTTCTCTCGTCGCGGCCATCGAAAAGAAACGCGAAGAGACCGGCACCGCCTGGGTCGCGACATCGAGTTACGCCACGACAGGCCAGCTCATGATGGGCCTCAAGGACCGGAGCCCCGTCGCACAACTCGACGAGCGCATCCGCTACATCTACCTGCCGCCGCTGGCCGACAGTCTGCTCGCAAAGCCCGCGCTCTACGTCGAGCTGGATCGCCGCGTCGATCTTCCGTTGCTCGAAAAGAAATTCGCCAAGATCGAAAAGATCGGCACGTTAAAACGCGACAACGGCAGCCCCGACGGCGCAACCTACGTTCTCTATCGCGTGTCCGATCCGATAGCCCCGCCCCTCGCCATGGACGACAAGCTCTGAGTTCACACTCTGAATTGATGTTGCCGCTCTGCATGATGCGGGACACGACCGACCTCCTGCACCACTAACGCTTTCATCCCTAACCGTCATGGCCGCGCAGGCGGCCATCCACGACGACGATCAACACGCGATGTTTCGGCTTATCTAGATCCCGGCCTACGCCGGGATAACGGAGAGCTGCAGCACGCCCACCCAACATCGTCATGCCGCTGACTAAAGGCTAGTCTCGGCACGACGATGAGGGCACAGAATGCGGAAACTAAAGCTACGCCGCTTCCTTGTTAAGCTTGCTCTCGGCAAGCTTGGTCAGCTTGTCGTCGGCGCCGTATTCTTCCTTCAGGGTCTTCTCGAGGATCGTGGCGAGGTCCTTATGACCAAGCAGCTTCGCCCACGACACGAGCGTGCCATAGCGTGTGATCTCGTAATGCTCCGCAGCCTGACCAGCGGCAATCATCGCAGCATCACGCGTGTCGGCATCCTTGATCTCCGACATCAGCTCTTCGCCTTCCTCAAGAATGCCCTTGATGGCCGGGCATTCCGTCGCCTTCGGCTTACGGCCAAGCTTGCTGAACACCTCTTCGAGCCGTGTGACATGCTCTTTCGTCTCTTCGAGATGCCCCATGAAGGCCTTCGAAAGCGCAGCCGAATCCGATGCCTTTGCCATTTTCGGCAACGCCTTCACGAGTTTCATCTCGGCAAAATAGATGTCTTCCAGCGTGTGATTGAAGAGGTCTTCGAGATTTGTAATTTTCATTGGGCGTCTCCTGAGGGTTTGGGCGGTGCCTTTTGCCGCAACGTTGCGCCCGCCCTGCGGTTCCCGAATTCGCGATTGTCGTTAGGAAGAAGGCCACCCTAGAGACGCCACGATCCTGATCTCTGTCAGGTCGTGTACGTTCCGCACGCGACCCGCTCTCTCTCCAGCGACCACGACCGACCCGCCGCCCACACGCCGCAAAGGCCCGTCTCTTTTCGATGAGAGGTTCGGACGGTACCCTGCACGCTGAACGCCTCTCTCGTTCCTCTTCTCATTCCCCTCTCCCTTGCGAAGAGGGGTTGGGATTGAGGACGCTCGCTGAACCGGATACACGACGCTCCCGCCTCTTCCCTCCGGCGGATCTGTCGGTTAATCAAACCCATCCATGAAAACATCCGAAGTCGACATTCTCATCGTACCCGGCTGGCAAGATTCCGGCCCCGACCATTGGCAGAGCCGGTGGGAGCGAAACCTCAAGACCGCGCGCCGTGTCATCCAGCAGGACTGGGAAAATCCGGACGTCGAAATCTGGGGTGACCGCATGGCCAAGTTCGCGGGCGGCGCGACGCAGCCCGTGGTCGTCGTCGCGCATTCGGTCGGCGTATCCGCCGTCGCCTTCGCCGCCGACAAGCTGAAACGCAACCGCGTCATCGGCGCGTTCCTAGTCGCACCCGCCGATGTCGAGCACGCCGATTTCTGGCCGGACACCGGCGGCAGACGCTGGCCGCCCGAGAAAGGCACACGCGGCTTCGAGGCCATGCCGGAGCGGCGGCTGCCGTTTCCCGCGCACGTCGTCGTCTCCAACAACGACCTATACTGCAGCTATGCGCGCGCTGAATATCTTGCCGGGAAATGGGGGGCGACGATCAGCGATGCGGGCGAAAGCGGCCACATCAACATTGCGTCCGGGCACGGCCCATGGCCGGAAGGACTTCTGCAATTCGGCCAGTTTCTGCGCAAGCTCGGCTGAAGTCACCGAGGACCCAGCGCGCAGCGGGCGTGGGTAAAATGAATGCCCGGGAACAAGCCCGGGCACGACAGTAATCTCGATGAACGATCTTCCGGTAGGAGCCGGACCGATGCTCGAAAAAGCCGAGCGTCAGCCCTTCGCCGATTCGAGATCGGAGACGGCTTTAGCGAAAGACTCCGCCATGACCGCGCGAATCTCGGTGTCTTCGACGGCGATGCCCTTAGCCACGAGATCGGCCTTCACTTTGCGAAACACGTCATCGTCGCCCTTTTCGATAAGGTCGGCTTTGCGCACGTCCTTCACGTATGCATCAAGCGCATCGCCGACGAGACCAAGCTTTGCGCCCGCCCATTCCGCGACCGCTCTGTTGCGGCGAGCTTCAGCCTTGAAACGCAGCTCTTCGTCGTAGGCAAACTTGTTCTCGAACCCCCGCTCGCGCTCGTTGAAGGTCGTCATTTCAGTCTCCTCCCAGATCTCCCGAGCGCCCGGCGGACGCCTGACCATTGGTTGTATTAACAAATATACACACGCTTGGCGCGTATTGCAGATGCCCGCCAAGCGCATATCTAACGGAGCGTTACCGTGCGCCCTGAGCTAAATCAACGGCTTGGCTTTCAGTCACCATAACCGTCGCTGCGGCTCATGGTCTACATTGTGTCGCCCCCCTCGTTCGGCTAGTGTCCGGCCAAGACATCCGAGCGCGAAAAAGGTGCGCCGCTTCTTTCCCGACATGAAGAAAACACGTTGGAAAATCAAGGCGTCAGCGTCAGCGTACGAACTCGTGAGAAGACGTGTATATCGCAATGAGTGAGAGCAATCTGTTGATCCTCAGAGGTCCAGGAATGAACAAGCGTCGGCGCATTTACGAGGGTAAGGCGAAGGTCCTTTATGAAGGCCCAGAGCCCGGCACCCTCATTCAGCATTTCAAGGACGACGCGACCGCATTCAACGCAAAGAAGCATGCGTTGATTGAGGGCAAGGGCGTTCTGAATAATCGCATCTCGGAATACATCTTTACGAAGCTCGGTGAGATCGGCGTGCCGACACACTTCATCAAGCGGCTCAACATGCGCGAGCAGTTGATCCGCGAAGTGGAGATCGTGCCGCTCGAAGTCGTCGTGCGCAACGTCGCTGCGGGCTCGCTCTCGACGCGCCTCGGTCTCGAAGAAGGCGCGCAGCTGCCGCGCTCCATCATCGAGTTCTACTTCAAGAAGGACGATCTGAACGATCCGATGGTCTCGGAAGAGCACATCACCGCGTTCGGTTGGGCAACGCCTCAGGAAATCGACGAGATCATGCAGCTCGCGCTGCGCATCAACGATTTCCTCGTCGGCCTCTTCCTCGGCATCGGCATCCGCCTCGTCGACTTCAAGGTCGAGTTCGGCCGCTTGTACGACAACGAGCAGGTGCGCATCGTCCTCGCTGACGAGATCAGCCCGGATTGCTGCCGCCTGTGGGACGCTCAGTCGGGCGACAAGCTCGACAAGGATCGCTTCCGCCGCGATCTCGGTGGCGTGCTTGAGGCTTACCAGGAAGTCGCGCGCCGTCTCGGCGTGTTGACGGAAACGCCGCGTCCGCGCGGCGCCGGCCCCGTGCTCGTCGCATCGAACTCGACGTCGAACAGCCCGGTCTCGCCCGTCAACGGCAAGCCCAATTGAGGTTTTAGGGAATAGGGATTAGGGAGTTTCTTCCCTAATCCCGAAACCTAATCCCTAGCCTCGCGAAGTCCATGAAAGCCAAAATCAAAATCACTCTGAAAAACGGCGTGCTCGATCCGCAGGGCAAGGCGATCGAAGGCGCGATCAAAGGCCTTGGAATCTCGGGCGTCGGCGACGTCCGCCAGGGCAAATACATCGAGGTCGATCTCTCCGAGTCCGACCCGGCGAAGGCAAAGGCCCTCGTCGAACAGATGTGCAAAGACCTCCTCGCCAATACGGTCATCGAGAATTACAGCTACGAGATCGGCTGAGCGATGGCTCGGAGATGGCGAAGTGCCGTCGCTGCGGCCTCCCTTTTTCCGTTCCTGGCTCCCAGCCTACTTCCATGCGCGGCCCTGGCCGAGCCAGCGGTGCCGCCCGATCTCGATTGCAAGATAGGCTTCGAAGCGCTTCGCAGCTGGGCCGCGTGGTTGCCGGACGCCAAACGAACGACGGACGGCGCTCGTGACGTCATCGTGGTCGCTGAGCCGGAGGTCTGGCGCGTCGAGATTACCTTCACTGCGCCCGGAGAGGTCGGCCATCCCGCCGTGGTCCTGCGCAAGTTCGTGAAGCAGGTAACCAACGTCTGGACGGCGCAAAGCAAGGTCTGCGGCTTCGGCAACCAGGCCGATTTTGCCACCCTCGTCGCCGCCGCAAAGGCCGAGGACAGCCGGTTGACCAACGCCTCCCGCGACGAAGCCGAGCGCCAGAAGCGCGAGCAATCGCCGCTCGGCGGCCCCTAACCAGAAACGCTTCTCTCGAGCCCCCACACCGTCATCCCGGCGAAGGCCGGGATCCAGCCAACCATCGGCATCCGCAGCCCCTTTCGTGGCTTCCGGCCGGCTCGACGAAGGAGTGTCGGAAGCCGCAACAGAGTGAGGCACCCCGGCAGGTGGACTTGCGCCCGGAGTCGCATTACCTGACAGCTGTCGAATATAAATGGACGCCCGCCCGAAGCGGCCGTCCCCGCTAACCGAGGCTATCGAGGATGCTCCGCGCTTCCGTCATCGTCTTTCCCGGCTCCAACTGCGACCGCGACGTCCAAACCGCCATCGAGCGCGTGACGGGCTTCGCGCCGAAGATGGTCTGGCACGGCGACGCGAGCGTCCCTTCATCCGATGTCATCGTGCTGCCGGGCGGCTTCTCCTATGGCGATTATCTCCGCTGCGGTGCAATGGCCGCGCACTCGCCGATCATGAAGGACATTGTCGCCAAGGCGAACGCCGGAACGCCCATCATCGGCATCTGCAATGGCTTCCAGGTTCTGTGCGAGGCCGGCCTCCTCCCAGGCGCGCTGCTACGCAATGCCTCGCTGCACTTCATCTGCCGCGACGTATTTTTGAAGGTCGAGAACGATCAGTCGTTCTTCACCAAATGCTATCGCAATGGCGAAGTCATCAAGGTTCCGATCGCGCACGGCGAGGGTAACTATTTCGCCGACGACGAGACGCTGAACCGCCTCGAAGGCGAAGGCCGCATCGCGTTTCGCTATTCGAACGCCCAAGGCAACGTCGGCGCTGAAACGTGCCCGAACGGCGCGCAGCGCAACATCGCCGGCATCACCAATGAGTCGGGCCGCGTGCTCGGCATGATGCCTCACCCTGAGCGCCTGTATGAAAACGCGCTCGGCGGCACCGACGGCCGCCGCGTGTTCGAAAGCATGCTGCTCTCGACGCTGGAAGCCGCCTGATCTTCCGCAATGTGTGGTGAGCGAGCGTGTCCCCGGCTCAAAGCCGAGGACGCAGGACGGAGAGAAGCACTCTCCGATCAAAACATCGTCCGGCGCAGGCCGGGATCCAGTCAAACGACAACAGCTCCCGACCTGCGGATTATGAGTCCGCCGCTCGGCGAGCCGGATTTGGTAGACGCGCCACCTTGAGGCGGTAGCGCTGCTTTCGATAGCCGGGATTAATCGCAGACGCGGACGCGCGAATACCGCCAGACGCCTTCGTAATCGTCCCAATAGCGGCGGCCGCGTTCCCAATGGCAGCCGTCGTAGTAGCGCGGGCCGCCGTAGTAGCCGTAGCCGGGCGGAGGCGGCGGCGGATAATAAGGCCGGCTCGCCGAACCGATGATTGCGCCAGCGGCAAGACCACCAAAAACTCCGGCCGCGAAATCACCGCCACCGGCGTGCGCGGGAGCAGCCACCGCCGTCAGGCTGGCAGCCGCGAGCGCGACGTGAAGAACACGTTTCATTGTCGAACTCCCTCGAATTCTCGAAGCGCGTTTTTGAACCCCAGCTCATGAACCGCGCTTGAACGGACCTAGACTCGCTTCGAGGTTATTCTGTGATCTGTAAAATTTTGCGATTTCGTTAAAAATGCTCGTATTTTACGACTTCGCGGGGCGTTATCCCGACATCGCCAGATAGACCGATACTGTCAGAATCGAAATCATCGTCGAGACGAGAATCACGCGCGACGTAACCGCCGCTTCGCGCGCGTAGAATTCCGCCAGCATGAAAGGCCCCGTACCCGTTGGAAGCGCGGCGAGCAAAACGGCCGTCCGCGTCAACGTCGGCGTCAGATCGAAGACCATATCGGCCAGCACCCAGGCGACGACTGGATGCAGCACGAGCTTCAATCCGACGAGCAACGCTGTTGCGCTCGTGGCCGACTCGTCTCGCTCGGTCTTCGCCGCGAGGAACAGACCAAGTGCAACGAGCGCACAAGGCGACGCCGCCCCGCCGAGCATTTTGAGGAAGCTTTCCGCCGGCACCGGAAGTTCCACGCCCGCGATGGGAAAAAGTGCGCCCAGCGCCGGAGCCACGAGCAGCGGATTGCGGCACAGCGAGCGCCCGACCTTCATCGCCAGATGCAGCGTCCGTGCTTCGCTCTGCAGCCCAATCTCGATCAGAACAATGGCGATGCCGAACACCACGCACACCGTAATGATCGACGCGATTGTCGTTGGCGCCAGAGCCTGATGTCCGAGCACCGCCAGCGTAATCGGAAAGCCCATGTAGGCCGTGTTGGCGTATCCGGCATTGAGCCCGTCGATCGCAGCATCCGCGAGATGCCGAGGCCCCCGCGCGCGGACCGCGACCGTCACGACGAAAACCAACAGCGTGCTGATGCCGAAGACAGCAATGAAGCCCGGTTGCCAGAGATCGCTCCAATGCGCATGGCTGGTGATGTCGAAGAGCAGCGCGGGCAGCGCCAAGTAAACGACGAAGCGATTAAGCTCGGTCGTAGCGTTAGGACCGAGGACACCGGTACGCCGCGCGATCCACCCCGCCAGTACAAGCGCAAAAATCGGCAAAA
The DNA here is from genome assembly GCA_030148425.1 of Hyphomicrobium sp. Taxonomy (GTDB): domain Bacteria; phylum Pseudomonadota; class Alphaproteobacteria; order Rhizobiales; family Hyphomicrobiaceae; genus Hyphomicrobium_B. The sequence goes on from JASBTM010000008.1 coordinate 229,235, forward strand.
CGATCAGAAAGGTCGACAGCATAAGAACGGCTCTGAAGGAAAATGGCCGCTATGCCTACGCCTCCCCTTCGATATACTCCAATGCCGTTTAGGCGTCCCATTCATACCTTTTCGGTATCATGATCGACATCCGGCAAATGCGCTATTTCGTGACTCTCGCCGAAACGCTCCACTTCGGGCGGGCCGCCGAGCGCCTGCATCTGACGCAACCTCCGCTTAGCCGACAAATCTCGGGGCTTGAAAAAGAGCTCGGCGTAAAACTCATGGATCGAAGTTCGCGTCACGCGACGCTGACGCGTGCAGGCCAAAGCTTCCTCGAGGATGCCCGCGCCGTCCTCGCCGCGTTTGATCAGGCCTGCAACAATGCGAAGCGCGCGGACCGCGGCGAGACGGGCGAGTTGTCGATCGGCTTCATGATGCATGCCGCCCACACGGTCCTGCCATCGCTCGCACGCCGCTATCTGGCCGCCTATCCCGACGTCGACGTGAAACTCCGCGAGGTGGTGCCGAATGTGCTCATCGAGGATGTGCTGGCCGCCCGCTTCGACGCGGGTATCATGTTTTCACCCGGCCCCGTGCGCGGCCTCGAAACACGGCCGATCTTTCACGAAAAGCTCTGCCTTGCTGTCCATTGCGGGCACCCGCTCGCCACCCGCAAGATCGCGAGTGCACACGACCTTGAAGACCAGCCGCTGATCGTCACGTCGGCGGACTCCGCGCCAACGGCACGCAAGGCCGTCGAGGAATATTGCCGCTCCGGCGGGTATGCGCCTTCGATCCGTCTCGAGGCCCAATTGCAGAATACGATCGTCAATCTCGTCGCCGAGAACCTGGGCGTCGCGCTCGTTCCGGATTCGATGCGCAAACTTGCGTTCTCCGGCGTGTCGTTCCTGAGCCTGAAGAATGCACCAGCCATCGCGCACGCGCTCGTCTGGCGAACGGGAAATCTCAATCCTGCACTGCGCAATTTGCTCGCAATGACGCCAGCAGTGAAAGCCTGATCGAATGGCAAAAAGCAGGCCCGCCGTTCAATTGTGATCTTTCGGGGGCATTTGAAGCGGCGCCCTTGTGGGGCCGGAAAGCGAACCTAAGTCATAATGGATTGCGGAGCCGGGCCCCTCTGGTAGCGCCATGATGGTGCTGCGATGTCGGACCGCATCGGGTGTGCCCGGTGCCACGACTTTTTGCCGGACATACCTCCAACTTTCCGATCCGGAGGAAATCATGTCCCGTCGTTTTATGGTCCTTCTCGAGCGCGCTACTCGCATCCGCCAGTTGATCGACCGAGAGCAGCAGTCGGGTAAGTCCAGTCCCATCCGCCTCATGCGGATGAAGCGGCTCTATCTCAGCATCTCGCAAAGTCTCCGCAGCCTGACTGAAAAGCGCATGGTTGCGATTGCCTCGGCGCCCCGCATGCGCCCGGACGTGCTCTTCCTCAACGTCCGCTCCGCCCCAGCCCTCTCCGGGAATTGGTGATTGTTTCAGTGCATGGCGGCCAGCTCCCCGCAGGGAGTCGCCATGCACAAACAAAAAAAGGAGCCCAACGGCTCCTTTTTCGTGCAGTCGAACAGTCCGCTCGATTAGCGGGTGTTCCCGCGCCGCTGATTTTTGCTGCCGGACGTAGAACCGAACGTCAGCGAACTGATCACAGCGAACACGATGGCCTTCATGATAACACCTGTTTTGAGCTAGCCGACTGGGCGATGGCCCTGTCTGACTCCCGGGATTAGCCCCCGGGTCGCTTTCTTCTACGGTGTAGATAGGTGATCCGTGTGCGGCGCACCAGGGGGCGGCGAGCAGCTCTACCATGCACGCCAAGCAGCGCGCCTTCGCCGCGGGGCATGTCAAAAAAACGCAACAAAATCAGCGATTAACGCGGGATAAAAAAAGGGAGAGAGTTGTAACTCCCTCCCTTGCTCCAATCGACTTGCAAGCGTGGACTTGAAGCGCGGAGGCAACTCGAGCCAGGTGACCCGGTTACAAAACCGCGGACCCAGCAGAAACCTTTGACCGCCGGCGGACCGACGCCGGAGTGAGTGATGTTCACACCCGTGCAAAAGGCACCGGCAGAGCATCCCCTGTCGCCATCTTAAATAACCTACTGACGATGCAAGGAAAATCCACCGCGCCGCAAGTCCGCATTGCGCCTTTTGCAGCGCGAAACGGTCACACCACGAATGGGTAGGACGGAAAGTGCCAACTTGCCCGGATTTACGCAGACACGCCGAAAAACCCGGCAACGCTGCGGCGCAGTATTTGGGCAGCCTTAAGCGGCGAGGCGCGACTGCATCTCGTCCTGTGCGCGCAGGCGTTCGCTGGCGCCCGATTCCGCCGCCAGAGGCTGCGACTGCGCTGCAAACCGCGACGCATAGGCGACATCAAGCGAGCCCGGAAAAGCCTGCTGCGGACGGCCTTCGTGGCGATAGCGCGCGGCCCGCCAGAGATCAGCAAACGATACGCCCGCAAAGAGCGAACGCTTCTCGACGATGCTGCGCGACGACATGGGAAAGTACCCTCGATCTTTGGTGGCGAAGCACTGCAAAAAGCTCCGCGCACGACAATGCCAATTAAGCGGGCATATAAGGGGCAGATTCTGCTAAATAAAATGGCATATCGCCGCAATGCAGCAATGCGTCCCCGACAGCGCTCCGCCGCCGCAGGCATTGGATGGGCGCGGTTCAGTCAGAGTTCAGAAAGGCGAGACTTATCCAGGGTGGAGGGCCAGCTTGCGTTACGACACGCCGCCCCTCGAGCCTCTATAAGCAAAACCCTCTCTTCCCTCGTTCACTCGCATTCCAGTTCCCGAAAGGACATCCACCGTGAAAGCCATCGCCGGTCTTGTTTGTCTCGGTCTTGCCCTCGCCGCACCCGCAGCCGCGGAGGACATGGACATGAAGTCCATGGATCACATGAATATGGACCACATGGACATGAGCGCGGGCTCGGCGGAAGCCTCCCCATCGAGCAAAGCTTTCGAGGCCGCCAACGAAAAGATGCACAAGGACATGTCGATGTCCTTCACGGGCAACACGGACGTCGACTTCGTCAAGGGCATGGTCCCGCACCACCAGGGCGCAATCGACATGGCCAGGATCGAGCTGCAGTACGGCAAGGATCCCGAGATCCGGAAGCTCGCTGAAGACATCGTCAAGGCCCAGGAAAGCGAGATCGCCTTCATGAACGCCTGGCTCGCCAAGCACGCAAAGTGAGCCCCGCCCGGAAGGCACAGGAGACGGTATTGAAGGAGCACGCCTCCCTCAACGTCACAGCAGCGAGGCCACCCTCATCCGGCCTTCGGCCACCTTCTCCCCAAGGGAGAAGGAAGAGCACTTTCCTCTCCCGGAACGGGAGAGGATGCCCAAAGGGCAGGTGAGGGACTTTGCCCCCGGGAACCCCAGCCTTTGGACCCCCGCCAAAGCTCCAAGCCTCAAGCCCGCACCGGCGGCCGGCTCCCCGCAGGGGAGTCGCCGGCGCCATCGACAAAGAGCGACGTTTGGCCATCGAGCCCGTCGGCCCCCTGGGGCGACAAATCAGCCGCGACCCCATATAAGCGGTCGCAATCGAAGAGCCATGCAGAGACCCTGAATGACCGAGACGACCGTCACCCGCAAGATCACTCCCGAAATCGTTGCCGAGCACGGCCTGAAGCCCGACGAATATGAGCGCCTGCTCGAAATTCTCGGCCGCGAGCCCTCGATCTGCGAGCTTGGCATCTTCTCGGTCATGTGGAGCGAGCACTGCTCGTATAAATCGTCGCGCGTCTGGCTGAAGACGCTGCCGACCTCCGGCCCGCAGGTGATCCAGGGTCCGGGCGAAAATGCCGGTGTCGTCGATCTCGGAGACGGCGACGCGGTCGTCTTCAAGATGGAAAGCCACAACCACCCCTCTTACATCGAGCCGTTCCAGGGCGCGGCGACCGGCGTCGGCGGCATCATGCGCGATGTCTTCACGATGGGCGCACGCCCCGTCGCCAACATGAACGCGCTGCGCTTCGGCGCGCCCGACCACCCGAAGACCCGCCACCTCGTCTCGGGCGTCGTCGCAGGCATCGCGCATTACGGCAATTGCACCGGCGTGCCGACCATCGGCGGCGAAACGAATTTCGACGAAGGCTACAACAACAACATCCTCGTCAACGCCATGTGCGTCGGCCTCGCGAAGACGGACAAGATTTTCTATTCCGCGGCTAAGGGCGTCGGCCTCCCCGTCGTCTATGTCGGCTCGAAGACCGGGCGCGACGGCATCCACGGCGCGACGATGGCCTCCGCCGAGTTCGACGAGAAATCGGACGAGAAGCGCCCCACGGTGCAAGTCGGCGATCCCTTCACCGAGAAGCTGCTGATTGAAGCCTGCCTCGAACTGATGGCGACCGACGCGATCATCGCCATCCAGGACATGGGCGCCGCGGGCCTCACCTCATCGACGTCCGAAATGGCCGACAGGGGTGGCGTCGGCATCGAACTGAACATGAATCTCGTGCCCCAGCGCGAAACCGGCATGACCGCTTACGAGATGATGCTCTCGGAAAGCCAAGAGCGCATGCTGATGATCCTGAAGCCCGAGCGCGAAGCAGACGCGAAAGCGATCTTCGAGAAATGGGGCCTCGACTTCGCCGTCATCGGCCACACCACCGACACCCAACGCATGATCATCACGCACAACGGCGAGGTCGAAGCTGACCTGCCCGTGCCGGTGCTTGCGAACTCGGCTCCGCAGTACAAGCGCCCCTACATCGAGCCGAAGAAGCCCGCGAAGATCTTGCCCGAATGGGTGCCCGCGCCGAATTCGATCATCGGCACGCTGAAGGATTTGATGGCAGGCCATCATCTCTCGTCGCGCCGTTGGATTTGGGAGCAATACGATCACATGGTGATGGGCGACACCGTCGGCCGTCCCGGTGGCGACGCGGGCGTCGTGCGCGTCCACGGCACGAAGAAAGCCATTGCCGTCGCTTGCGATGTGACGCCTCGCTACGTCACCGCCGACCCGGAAGAAGGCACGAAGCAGGCCGTCGTCGAGACGTGGCGCAATCTCACAGCCGTTGGCGCCGATCCGCTCGCCATCACCGACAACATGAACTTCGCAAACCCGGAACGGCCCGAGATCATGGGCCAGTTCGTTGCGAGCTGCCGCGGCATGGGCGAAGCGTGCACCGCTCTCGGCTATCCGGTCGTCTCCGGCAACGTCTCGCTCTATAACGAGACGAACGGCGTCGGTATTCCGCCGACTCCCGCCATCGGCGGCGTCGGCCTGATCCCCGATTCTTCCAAGATCGCCGACATCCGCTTGAAGCAGGACGGCAACGTCCTGCTCGTCATCGGTCGCGAAGACGGCCATCTCGGACAATCGCTTTATCAGCAGTATGCGTCCGGAAAGTTCGAAGGCGCGCCGCCGCCGGTCGATCTCGAAGACGAGATCAAGGCCGGTCGATTGATCCGCTCACTGATCCGCGAAGGCCGCGCGCTCGCCGTGCATGATTGCTCGGACGGCGGCTTGCTCGTCGCCATCGCCGAGATGGCATTGGCAGGCGGCAAGAACGGCCTTTCGCGCGAAGCTTCGGGCCTCGGCGTCGAGCTGTTCGCCTATGAAGGCAAGCTTCCTCCGCACGCTGTCTGGTTCGGCGAGGACCAGGGCCGTTACGTCGTCGAGGTGACGCCGCAGAAGGCCGAGGAAGTTTTGGAGCGCGCCCGTCTGCTTGAGCTACCGGCGCGTATCATCGGCCGCGTCGGCGGCGACGCCATCGCATTGAAGGGCGAAGGTTCGCTGCCACTCTCCGAACTCCGCGCCGCCAACGAAGGCTTCCTGCCGAAACTTATGCAGGGCGAGTTGGGCGCTTAAGCTAGACCAACGTCAGGCCGGCACCCAGACAGCCATTCGCACCAAGCAAGGCGAAGCTTGACTGGATCCCGGCCGCCGCCGGGATGACGGTATGGTTGAAAGGCCTGTCCCACTCTTTGCGACGTCATGGCCGCGCAGGCGACCATCCACGACAAAGATCGGCACACGCACTTTCTGTTTTTCTGCATCCAAGAACGTCATCCCCGCGTAGGCGGGTGAAGATCTGACGACGTGCTCCGATATCGACATGATGAGCGCCAACGCCGACGGATTATTTACCCATAAGGACGGCAAACCCTATCCCGCTTCGTAAGTTTTAGCGCATAGGTTTCTGCTTTTCGCCATCAATTCGGGTTTCCCTGCGCCAGCGTAAGAAATAGAAGACGAACGCCCGTCCAAGGGCGCCGCTCAAACTCGAAGGAACCCCAATGCGCCGCCCACGCTTCATGCCAATATTGGCAATTGCCGCCGCTCTCGCCGTTGGCGGAGCTTTCCTTCCCAACAACCATGCAATCGCAGAACCGCAAGGAACATCCATGACCACCACACCGTCCGGCCTCCAATACGAAGATACCGTTGTCGGCACCGGCGAGACGCCCGAAACGGGGCAGATCTGCGTCATGCACTACACGGGTTGGCTCTACGTGGATGGCAAGAAGGGCGACAAGTTCGACTCCTCGCTCGATCGCGGACAGCCGTTCGAATTCCCCATCGGCACCGGCCGCGTCATCAAGGGCTGGGACGAAGGCGTCGCATCGATGAAGGTTGGCGGCAAACGTACGCTGATCATTCCGGCGGCGCTCGGCTACGGCGCGCGCGGCGCTGGCGGCGTCATCCCGCCGAACGCCACGTTGATCTTCGACGTCGAGCTGCTCGGCCTGAAATAAAGTCCACGCCCTCCCTCTTGCGGAGGAGATGGCGCGAAGACCAGACTTCGGAATGCTTGATCAGGCAGCGCTCAACGGCGCTGCCTTTATTGCGCGGCCTGCAACGCGTACTGATGCTGGAGCAGGCCACCGATTTCCTCACGCATGTCGTAGCAGCGCGGGCGGTGGAAGCGGTCGATGTTCGTCAGGAAATTCTCGCGCGTCACCATATTGGGATGCCTCGCGCCAAGAGCTTCCTTTTCCTCTGGGCTCATCTTTGTCTTGATCTGCAGCTTCCGCGCGATCCCAGAGTCGTTGATGACCGCGTAACCGTAATAGAAAATCGCGAGATCGTTCAGCGTCGGCCGCTGGTGCCAATGCCGGCCGCCCTGCGGCGCATAGTTGATGGGGTAGTTATGAAGGCTGCGGCTGGCGCGATAGCCACGATGCAGATTCATTACAGCCACCTCCGGCTGCTTCTCGTAGTAACCGTACGTCACTTGCTCGTGCAGCGGCCGGGATTGAACAAGCGGCTTGCTGTCCTTCGGCGACACGAAGACATAGTTGCCGATGAAGTGCCGGGTGGGCTCCCTGACCTTATCGAGCTGATTGAAATTGCCGTAAAGAAACTCGGTGACGTTCAGCGCCATGCGCCAGCCCTCGCAGGGCCGCTCATAGTCTTCGACTTCCCGGTCGATGCAGGCGCTGTCGAAATAGGCATTGCGCGTCGTGTGAATTTCCCAGTTCGGACAAAGCTTCTTGATGATCTCGCGGCTGGCGTCGGTCGAGTTGTAATCGATCATGATACCGTGATCGAAAATTTGCCGATGATGCGTCAGCCACCACGGCATCAGATATTCTTCATTGAAGAAATGACAAATCACTGTGCGCATGTTGTGCACCCTGAAGCGAATAGCGCCGGCGTTCGCCTCCGCGAAACACCGCGATTTTGAATCTGCTTCAGATATGCTTTGATTCGAGAAAACCCTGAAGAGGGCTTCCCTCTCTTCACGGAGGGACGAGAGTTGTAGCGCTCTTACGCCGCGCGAGGCCTGTTCTCCACTTTGCCCCGATACTTATAGATGAGCCCCGGCGGCACGATGAATTCGCCGCTCTTTAACGCAGCATCATCAAACCGTCCGTTGCTCAGCCGCGGGGCGACGCCGGAATAGGCGAAAATCCGGCCGAATTCATCGAGAACGAATTCCGAGAATTCCATGCCGTCGAGCCTGCCAATGGCGGGACCTTCGGGCCGCGTGTTGTGCAGGATGGAATATTCAAGCTGATGTGCACTGCGCGAAGCGGCGAGCATGGGCCAATCTCCCCTTATTCATTGCCGCCCGTCGATCCGAGTCGGTGCGGTGGCTTTGAACGATGCCTCGCGGTCGCGCGCGAGCTTGTCGAAGCACGCGAGGCGAGCCGCGCCCGGTTCCAGCGCCGAACAGTCGGAGATTTCAGTCGGCCCTTCCCGCTCGCTGTTCGCGACGAGAATGATCCCGAGCGCCGCGAATGCTCCGATCAGGAGGGCGAAAATCAGCGCAGCTTGGCTTTCCGCCCGCTTGCGCTTTTTGTCGAGTTCATCGGCATCGAATGCGACGGACCCTTTGGATGTCCATAGATCGCTTGCCATGGTTGATCACCGTTTCTCTGCGCGCGCTGTTGCGCGCAAAGAAAACGTAGGTATCGGCGCATAAAGAATCGACATGGGCTCCCATGCAAAAATATAGGGATCCCATAAAGACGCCGTTCACCTTGGCGCAGGAACCGGCACAAGGTTGGATGGCGTACTGAAGATCACGGACCCGAGAGCAGCAATCACGCTTCCGAGATCGCGTAAGAAAAATCCGAGGCGCGTCGCAATGGACGTCGCGACGAATGAAATAGTTCGACCACCGGAACCGAGGAGAGCAGCACGCATTATGGCTTGCGTCCCTCCTCCGGTCTCGGCGGATGAGCGCATTTCTTATTTATGCGCGCCCGCGTTTTGCTCCATCTCCTTGCCCGCGAGAGAGCCATCCTCAGGCTTTGCGTTCGGCGTCGCGGTCTTGCCCGACTTGTCGCTGTTGACGCCAGGCTGACGCTGCATCTGTGCTTCCGAAAGGCTGCCCGAATTCGGCTTCGCCGTCGGATCCGCCGTTGAGCCGCCATGCGTGCCCGGAAGATCTTTCATGGCCTTGGTCGTGAGGTTGCCGTCATCCGCGAAGGAAACGGTTGTCGACAGGGCGAGTACGATCGCCGCCAGAAATGGCGTTCTCATTGAAGCAAACTCCTGATTTTAAAAGTTAAAAGCATATCCGCACGAGCGAAATCCCAGCGGAGTGGCATGAGCGGCATGCAACCCGCCCATCCCTGCGACTGTTTCTCGCTCTTGCTTGAGGAGGTACGTCGGCTTTTTGAAATCCGTTTCACGCGCTACAGGAGAAATCTCTGGCTCCAGGGCCAACGCCAACGTTAAGGGATGCGAGGATTGTCGGCTCAACCGCTCTTGCCCTGTTCCTGCAGGAACTTCCGTGTTCCGCGTATCGGGGCAAAACCGACCGCAATACTGATCATCCAAAGCAAACCTGATCTTGGGAAAAGGATCTCGTCATGCGGGCAATAAACACATTCGCAATTGCGGCGGTCGCCCTGACGCTCGCACCGGCTCCGTTTGCAAGCGTGTTTGCCGGTTCCGATCCGAAGGGAATTTGGCTCGACGATACCGGCCGCGGCGCCGTCGAGATTAAACCGTGCGCCAACACGGGCGATGCGCTTTGCGGCAACGTCGTCTGGGTCAAGTCGACGGGCGACACCGACGGCTGCGGCAAGCAAATCATGGGCGACGTCATGCCGGTCGGCCAAGGCCGCTGGGATAACGGCTGGATCTACTCGCCTGAAAAGGGAAGAAAGTACGACGTCGAGCTGACGCCGCTTTCCAACGGCAACCTTAAGGTTGTGGGCTACGCCGGTCTGAAGTTCTTGTCCAAGACCATGATCTGGACGCCCGCGCCGCAAGATCTCCAGCTCTGCAATCTTGTCGATCCGAATAAGAAACCCGGATCCGCCGCGGCGCCTCTGCCGGTGACGCCGAACGTCGACACGACGGCGAGCCGCCTCCACGACAAGGAAGCAAAGACTGAGGACGCCGCCGCCTCCGTGGCCACTACGAAGCCGGAAGCAAAATCAGCCGACGCTCCGTCCGTAACTCCGCCTGCCCCCGATAAACCGGAGACTGCCGCGAAAACGGCTCCAGCGGGCGATAGCGGCAATGGCCCGGCTGGCGATCCCGGCAAGATCAAGATCGGCGACCTTCAGCTGGACAAGTTCCTGTCCAAGACGAAGGACGGCAAGTGCAAGCTCGATCTGCCCTGGGTTAAGGTCACGATAGACTGCGATCACGAGCGACAATAATCGCGGAAAAACAAAACGCGGCGGCAGGTTTTCCTGCCGCCGCGCTTGAATTCATTCTGAGCGGATCGACTTAGATGAGGTCGATCTCGGCCGGAAGGTACGACGTAACTTCGAGGCCAACTTCCTGCTCGCGAACTTCAGGCTTCGTCCAGGTCTTCATGGTGTCCTCCATTAGACTTTAGGGAGCTTCACACTCCTACTAACCATTCAGATAGGCCTTCGGATTGATAACGTCCAATCGCAATCACGTGAGAATTTCATAAGAATGCCTGATCGCATCCCTTGTTGGATCTGATAGGAAAAGCCATACATCCGAGGCGAGCATCGCCTTCGTTCAAAACCGGGAGTTTACCTGCCAATGCCCATGGCCGCGGCTGATATCGAAAAGATGATCAAGGCACGTTTTCCTGACGCCGAGATCCACCTCAAGGACCTGGCCGGTGACAACGACCACTGGGCCGCGCACGTCGTCTCTACGGCCTTCAAGGGCAAGAGCCGCGTCCAGCAGCATCAGATGGTCTACGACGCTCTTGGCGGCCGCATGGGTGGCGTTTTGCACGCCCTGCAGCTTACCACCGCGCTGCCGCCCGATTGACTAACGGGCAAGTCTCGACCACATCTCGTTCATGAGAGGGTGCGCCGCATGGGAGCCCCAGTACGATAGGAGCCTCGGATGGCCTCTGACACCACCACAGTCAGCGACGCGATTGCCAAGACGGTCGCAGATAACGACGTTGTTCTGTTCATGAAGGGAACGAAGCAGTTTCCGCAGTGCGGTTTCTCTGCCACCGCCGTGAAGATCCTGGAGCACCTCGGTGTGCCCTTCAAGGATGTGAACGTTCTCGAAGATCAGGGCCTTCGCGAAGGCATCAAGACCTTCTCGAACTGGCCGACCATTCCCCAGCTTTACGTCAAGGGCGAGTTCGTCGGCGGCTGCGATATCATGCGCGAGATGTACACCGCGGGCGAATTGCACGATCTTATCTGCGACAAGGGCATTCCCCACAGCCACCATCACGGCTGATTTCGCGATCACGACGTCCGAGAATTCAAGCGGGGCCGACGAGGCTCCGCTTTTTTTACGCGCGAAATCTCGCGCCCTCATTCAAGTCATCGCCGGAATGCCCCGACCGCCGCCTGAATGATCCGTGCTACGGAGCGGGCTTTCTCTCCAACCGTCATGGCCGCGCAGGCGGCCATCCACGACAACCATCGGCATGCCTTGATCCCTGCCTTCGTCGGCATGACGGAGCGGATTAGACATCCGTCCACGACCGAAACGTCGCCGCCTGCCCGCGGTTCACGCCGTCGGCGTCGATCAGTTGCCAGACGATGCCATCCTCGATCCAGAACCGCCGCCCCGATTTGGAAATCCGAATCCCGCGATACCCTCTGACGAAACCGTCTCGCGCCACCGCCGCCAAAATCCGCGCCCGCTCGTCACGGTTGGGCGCTTCCGCCGAAAGCCGTGACGGCAACGTAACGAACTCTTCCCACGGATATTCGAAGCACGCCTGCGCGCGCTTGTTCGCGTAGACGAAGCGAGGATCCACATCCGTGTTGTGCGCCACCACGGCGAACGGCGCATTATCGTAAAGCCAAGTCGCGTTCGCGCCCTCCGGCACCAACGGCGTCCCCACGAGGCGCGCAAAGCTTCCCGTGAGAAGTTCATAGAAAGCTTGGCCGTACCGCAAATCCGAATTCATCCGAGCACGAGCGCCTTCAATTTTTCCGCATCGATTGCCTGAACGACGCGCCCGTGCTTACCCGTCGTCGTCTCGGCCGCGAGCATGGCGTTGATCACGGCCTCCTCCACGCTCTCCACCACCGCGAGATAAATCGCATCGAGATCGTCATTGCTCACCGCCGTGAACGTCAACGCGGGCGGCTCCGGCAATTGCCCCGGATCGTTCGCGGTCGAGAACGCCATGAAAATATCGCCCGAAGAATTGCCCGATGGCGTGCCGCCGCGCCCGATGCCGATCGACGCCCGCCGCGCAAGACGCTCGAGCTGGCCCGGCAGCAGCGGCGCGTCCGTCGCAATGATGACGATGATCGAGCCGCGCTCCATCGTATAGACGCGCTCGCCCGGCAGCAAATCCCCGACCGGCCTGCCGCAGACCGTCAGCCACGGCTTGATGCCGTGGTTCGCCTGCACCAGCACACCGACCGTGTGCTCTCCGAGCCGCGTCACAGCCTTCCGCGATGCCGTCCCAGTGCCACCTTTGAACTCATAGGCGATCATGCCCGTGCCGCCGCCGACGCAACCTTCCGCCACGGGGCCGCCCTGCGCGCTGTCGATAGCTGCGATCACGTGCTGTTCGGTGACATGAAAGCCCGCGATGTCGCTCAGGAACCCGTCATAGGTTTCCGCCGCGACCGGCAACGCCCAGAGATCTTCGCCCAGAGCCGAAAACCGCTGCGCCATCCACTTCAGCGTCGCGTGGTGCGCGAGCCCAATCGAAAACGTATTGGTGATGGTGATCGGTCCGGTGAACCACCCCGCATCGCGGATCCAATGCGCGCCGGTCATCTCGCCGTTGCCGTTCATCGAAAAGACGCCGGCCCAGACCGGATGCGCGAGATCTTGCAGCGCCCGCGGCAGGATCGCCGTGACGCCCGTATGTACCGGCCCGCCATCGTTGCGGAGCGTCGTGAATCCCACCGTCACGCCGCTGACATCCGTGATCGCATTCAACGGTCCCGTTACGCCCGGCATCTGCAAGCCGAGCCCCCGCGCTCTGGACTTTCCGGTAAGTCCGAATTTTGCCGGGTCGCGCGTCATGCCGCTTTCTGCCATGCTCTCACCTGTTCTGCCAGCCGATCTCCAACGAGCAAATATCCCAGCGGCTTGGTCCGAGTCTTGACCTCGGCCGTCTCAATTTTGCCCTAACCGGATGGTGCGACGACGACACAGCTGAGCACGGACCATCTCGCCGCGAAAGGAACCGACAGTGCAGGTCATGTGGCTGAGCGGCAGACGCTTCTTTCTTTCGCTGACCATCCTGACCGCCAGCGTCTGCCTCGCGCTCGGCATTACCCTGCCGATCCTGAAGCTGACGAGCTTCGCCTTCTGGACAACTGAACACTCCCTGCTCTCGACCGTCGACGTACTTCTGAAGGACGGCCAGACGTTCCTTGGGCTAATCGTGCTCGTCTTCTCGATCGTTCTGCCCGTAACGAAACTTCTCTATCTGCTGCTGGTCTCGACCCTACCGCCTGCAGAGATCGTTCGTCATCAGACGCGACTGCGCGCGCTCGAATGGCTCGGCAAATGGTCGATGCACGATGTCCTCGTGCTGGCGCTGACGATCTTCTTCATCAAGAGCCAGGGCGTCTACGATGCATCGAGCCTCAACGGCGTCTATTTCTTCACCGCTGCTGTCGTTTTGATGATCCTCGCTTATGCCTGGATCAGAACGGACGGTATGGCGGCCGCGCCGGAGCTCGTTCCCGTACTGCCGCAGCCCGATATCGGCAAAAAGGAATCCGCGCCGACGTGGCAGAACTTCGCGCTGAGCTTCCTCATCATCCTAGCGACGGTGTTCTTCGCGCTCGGCCTCATCATGCCGTCGATCCGCTTCACCACAGTCTATGTCTGGACGAACGAGCATTCGATTTTGACGATCATGTACGCGCTGTTCGAGAACAACGAATATTTTCTCTGCGCCGTCGTCTTCGCCGTTTCCGTATTCTTCCCGTTCCTGAAGTTGTTTTACCTGCTGACGCTCATCACCTCGCACGACATGCCACAGGATTTCCGGCGCAAGTCGTTCGCGACGATGGAATGGATCGGCCGCTATTCCATGACCGACGTGATGGTGCTGGCGCTGATGATCTTCTACGTAAACTCATCCGGATACACGGAGGCGCGTGTGCTGCCGGGCGTCTATTTCTTCGCGGCGTCCGCGCTGATGACGATGCTCGCCTACGCCTGGGCCAATGCCGAGCCGCCTTCGGGCCGTCGGCGGACAGGCCGCACAGGCGGTGGTCCCGCGATCTCGCCTAACCCCGGCATTTCCATCGCCCCCGCCCCGAAACCCCGCCGCCGAAGCGCGGCTTGAGCGTCCAGCCCCTATTGTCAGCCTCGGGCTCGTCCTGAGGAGCACTTGAAAGCAGCCCCGTTGCCCGATGGACCCTCGGCATAAAGCCGAGGATGACATAGGAGCGAGCGGATCGCCTCCATCACGCACGTCATCCCCGCGAAGGCGGGGATCCGCCCAGGCCTGCAGATTTCCGGCAGCCATGCGCTTGCTCGGATCTCCAAACATGCGGGCATAACGTTCTGTGATCCAGAAAAGCGGAAGCCGATCATACCGCTCGTTGTCGTGGATGGCCGCCTCCGCGGCCATGACGTTCTGGGGAGAGAGACGGGCCTCTCCACATACCGTCATCCAGGCGCAGGCCGGGATCCAGTCAGACGTCGACACCTCGTTTGCTAATGGCTGCCTGGGTGCCGACGGAAGTCGGCATGACGGAGCGAGTGAAGCTCTCACGACAAACAAAAACTAGCGTGAGCGCCGCCCCCGCGGAGGTGGCCCGCGCAATCCGCGCGGAACAGCCCCGCGAGCAACAAAAAAGGCCGCGCGAACGCAGCCTTTCCCAAACTCAACAAATCTCTCGACCCACTTCGGCCGAAGGCCGAGGCGGCGACCGCAGCCCTCGGCGAGCCGCGCCCCGTCTGAGTGCCCCCGGTCGACCACTTGGTCGGCCGGATCAGCACACGTGAGACACGATTAGCGCGAGTAAAATTCGACGACGAGGTTCGGTTCCATCTGAACCGGATACGGCACGTCCGACAGCGCCGGAACGCGCGTCAGAGACGCGGTCAGCTTGCCGTGGTCGGCGTTGACGTAATCGGGAACGTCGCGCTCTGCGCTCTTGATGGCTTCGAGAACGAGCGTCATCTGCTTCGCCTTCTCGCGAACCTCGATCACGTCGCCAACCTTCAGCCGGTAGCTCGGAACCGTAACGCGCTTGCCGTTGACCGTCACGTGACCGTGGCTGACAAACTGGCGTGCGGCGAACACCGTCGGCACGAACTTGGCGCGGTAGACAAGCGCGTCGAGACGGCGCTCGAGAAGGCCGATCAGATGCTCGGACGTCGAGCCCTTGAGGCGCGAAGCTTCATCGTAAGCAGCACGGAATTGGCGCTCGGAGATCGACGCGTAATAGCCTTTGAGCTTCTGCTTCGCCTTGAGCTGCTGGCCGAAGTCGGACAGCTTGCCCGAACGGCGCTCGCCGTGCTGGCCCGGACGGCTCTCGCGGCGGTTGAGCGGGCTCTTCGGGCGGCCCCAGATGTTCTCGCCAAGACGGCGATCGATCTTATGCTTGGCGCGAATGCGCTTAGTCATCTTCTAGCACTCCATGAGCTATGGTCCGGCGAGAAATCGCCGGATCCGTTTGGAGCGCCCCCTCCTCTATCCCCTTTCGGGAATTGACAGGCATGGACCTTCGACAGTCCCGCCACGGGTGCGCAGAAATCAAACGCGGGCCCGAAAGCCCGCGAAAGAAGTGAGGCTAATAGCGGGGTCGTGACGCCGCGTCAACCGCCTATCGTTTTTCGACCGTGGTCTCGCTGACTGACGTCGACCCCGTCGAAACCGGGGCTCCAGGCGCGGCGCCAGCGGGTGCTCCAGCGGCTGGAGGCTGACCAGCGGCGGCGAAATTGGGCGGCGGGCTTGCCGCGACATAGGACGCAACCAATTCCTTAATTTTCTTGCGCTGCTCCTCCGTGCAGGTCTGAGGCGGCGCTTTCTTCTCGTCGACGACGACCTGCTTGTCGCCGTCCTGCTCGACGAGGCGGATACGCCCGGTCATCAGCATGACGGTCGTGAGGTGCAGCTGGCTGATGTAAACGAGTTGCTGCTGCGTCCATTTCTTCTTGGCTTCTTCGCGCCGCATCAACGCTCGGTGGTTCAGCACCTGATCGTCGCGAAGGTCGCAAATCTGAGCATGCGCCGAAAGACGGCCAACCTTGATCACGTCACGGGCGACGTCGATCGGCACCTCGATTTCGGACTTCTTGTTTTTATCGATGACGATGACCGAACCGTCAGGCTTAGAAAACTGCTGCGGGGTTAGAGACCACGCATATTCCATGAACGATCTAACAGCGTGCTCACTGAGTTCCTGCGCGCCGGCAGGCGCGGAAGATCCCCAGAGCGCCAGCGCCATAACGCCCGCCAACACAACCCCCGCCCTCGTGTTCATCAACATCTCCAGTTGAGCCTCTGTGTTTTTTATCTATTTCAAACGCGAAATCCGGTCTGCTCGCGACCCCATCGCCTGGCCACGTTGCATATCGACAGTATGCCTCTCCAATTGGCATCGCTCGGCCCAAAACTTGGCCATATGAAGGCGCTTATTCTCCCCCTTTTCGGGCCTTCCCTTTGCCCTGTGCGAGCGTTGCAACTATGCCACGAAGGGTGCGGACTTCCTGCTCTGTGGCGTTTATCCTGGTCAAGAGAGTGCGTAAATTTTGCGACACGACAGTTTTGCGGTGGGCCGGGTTGAAAAAGCCATTCGCCTCCAGCTCACGTTCTAAATGTTCAAAGAGTCCAATGAGTTCCTCTTTGGTCGCCGGTCGGTCGCGCCCCATGTAAAGCCCCTCCTCCAGAGGCTTCTCATAGGTTGTAACCCTCCCGAGGCTCCGCCCCGCATTTCCACGCATCCACTCGTATCCCGTTAGCAGCACTGCCTGGGCAAGGTTAAGAGAGGCGAAGCGGGAATTAACAGGGATCATGATCAGGGCGTCGGCGTGAGCGACCTCGCTGGTCTCCAGGCCGTTCCGTTCGCGCCCGAACAGCACCCCGCAGCGCTCCCCGCGGGCGATCCGCGTCCGCATTTCAGCGATGGCCTGTTCCGGCGTGAGCACCGGCTTCCTGAGATCCCGCTGACGTGCGGTCGTTGCCGCGATCCAGTTGAGGTCGGAAATGCTCTCTTCGAGAGTTCCGAAAGCCCGCGCGTCGTCGATGATGTAATTCGCGCCGGAAGCCGCGATGCGCGCCTTCTCGTTCGGCCAGCCATCGCGCGGCTGGACGAGGCGAAGATCGTCGAGACCGAAATTGGCGCACGCCCGCGCCACCATACCGATGTTGTCGGCAAGTTGTGGCTCCATCAAAATGATGGACGGCGTCTCCCCCTCCCCCGCAACGGGCTCCCCGCGCATGTTCGCCCGGCGCAGGCCATGACGCAGCTTGCGAATGACGCGACGCGCCCAAAACCAATAGTTTTCGCCCGACCATTGCTTGGCGAGCGTTTCGAGACACGGCGTTGAAACCGTCTCTGTGCCCTCGCCCTTGAGACGGACGCGGCCGTCGCCGACGATCACTTCCTTCTTGCTGAGAATGAACTGATCGAGCGTCTCGATCCCCTGAACCTCCGTGCGGCGCTTGCAGCACGGACACGTCACCTCATCGGAAATACATCGAAGACTGGCGCAATACTGCAGCACGGGCTCAAGAGTATCGCGCGTGAGATCGGGTATGGCGAGCGCCGCAAGCCCCTGGTCGATCGAGGCGGCATGGCACGCATGGACCACCTCCGAAACGCGCGTGTCCCCCGGGCCGAGCACAGGCTCGCCGCTGATGGTGCGGATCTCGAGCTCCGCCTCCCCATGCGCAGCCTCCGACTCGACGTTCAATTGCTTCTCCCGGCGTAGATATGACAGTTGGCGTACAATTAGGCGGGTTCCCGCCTAACATCCATGCTTCTTTTCTTCTTGAACTTGAACCACTTTGCGATCTGTCGCACCAATACGGCGAAGGTCCACTTCGTCGGCGTCGTATCCGGCGTTAAATATTCGTTTCACGCTTCCAAATCATCCCGCGAGACATCCCCATGCAGAAAATCAAGGTTGAAGGCACCGTCGTAGAACTCGACGGCGACGAGATGACCCGCATCATCTGGAAGCTGATCAAGGACAAGCTGATCCACCCCTATCTGGACGTCGATCTCGAATACTATGACCTGAGCGTCGAGAACCGCGACAAGACCGCGGACCAGGTGACGATCGACGCCGGCAACGCCATCAAGAAGCACGGCGTCGGCATCAAGTGCGCGACGATCACGCCCGACGAGGCGCGCGTCAAGGAATTCAACCTGAAGGAAATGTGGAAGAGCCCGAACGGCACGATCCGCAACATCCTCGGCGGCGTCATCTTCCGCGAACCGATCATCTGCAAGAACGTACCGCGCCTCGTGCCCGGCTGGACGCAGCCGATCATCGTCGGCCGCCATGCTTTCGGCGACCAGTATAAGGCGACCGATTTCAAGTTCCCCAGCAAGGGCGTGCTGACGATCAAGTTCGTCGGCGAGGACGGCAGCGTCATCGAAAAGGAAGTCTTCAAGGCGCCGGGCGCAGGCGTCGCGATGGCGATGTACAATCTCGATGAGTCGATCCGCGAGTTCGCGCGCGCTTCGTTGAATTACGGCCTCGCACGCAATTATCCCGTCTACCTCTCGACGAAAAACACAATCCTGAAAGCCTACGATGGCCGCTTCAAGGATCTGTTCCAGGAAGTCTACGACGCCGAATTCAAGGAAGAGTTCCAGAAGCGCAAACTGACGTACGAGCACCGCCTGATCGACGACATGGTCGCGAGCGCCCTTAAATGGTCGGGCGGCTACGTCTGGGCGTGCAAGAACTACGACGGCGACGTCCAGTCCGATACGGTCGCGCAGGGCTTCGGCTCGCTCGGCCTGATGACAAGCGTGCTGATGACGCCCGATGGCAAAACTGTCGAAGCCGAAGCCGCGCACGGCACCGTCACGCGTCATTACCGCGAGCACGAAAAAGGCAAGGAAACCTCGACGAATTCCATCGCGTCGATCTTTGCCTGGAGCCGTGGCCTTGCGCACCGCGCCAAGCTCGACGGCAACGACAAGCTCGCGAAATTTTGCGAGACGCTCGAGAAGGTCTGCATCGCGACCGTCGAAGCGGGCTACATGACGAAAGACTTGGCGCTTCTCGTCGGCCCCGGACAGAAGTGGCTCTCGACCACCGGCTTCCTCGACAAGGTCGACGAAAACCTCAAAGCCGCGATGGCGAAGTAATCCCTATACGCTTGGCGACTCCACTGCGCGGAGCCGCCGAGCGCAATCATAAAGCAAGCATCATGACCTCCGATGCCGACCGGATCATCGGGCTTTACGAGCGGCACGCCCACGCGTGGGACAACATCCGCTCGCGCTCGCTGATCGAAGGGCCTTGGCTCCGGAGGTTTCTGGAATGGGTGCCTGCCAGCGGCGCGGTTCTCGACATCGGCTGCGGATCGGGCGAACCGATCGCGGGCTTCTTCATCCGCGCGGGATATCGACTGCACGGCGTCGATTCCTCACCCATGATGATCGGCCTCTGCAGAGAACGCTTTCCAGACATGTCCTGGAGCGTCGCCGACATGCGCACGCTGGCGCTGGATGAAACATTCGCAGGCATTCTCGCGTGGGATAGCTTCTTCCACCTGACGCGCGAGGATCAACGCGGAATGTTCCGCATCTTTCGCGCGCACGCCTCGCCTGGCGCTGCTCTTATGTTCACCAGTGGCGGCAGCGACGGCGTCGCTATGGGCACGTTTGAAGGCGAACCTCTCTATCACGCGAGCCTCGCCCCGCATGACTATCGCGCTCTGCTCGACGAAAACGGCTTCGACGTCGTCGACAACATCTTCGACGATCCGAACACGGGCGGCCACAGCATCTGGCTGGCCCGCTCAAGGTAGCACTTAGCGATTGGCGGCCGGCGCGGGGCGACACCGCCCCAGCGAAAATTATTTCTTCGCGCCCGAGATCTGCTGATCGACCTGCGCCTGCATCTGCGCGTTCATGACGTTGAAGTCGTTCCGCAGGCTTGCGCACGCGACCTGTTCGCCATCGCACACAACCTTCATCGCAATCGTCAGCGTGTCACCCTTGCGCTCGATCTTCCGGCACACGGCGGCCGGATGAGCCGGGTTCTTCTTGGTCGTGAACGTGTACATCACGGTCGAGTTCTTCGGGTCGTCCGAGAAGGCAATATACTTGTCGCTCTCATAGACCTTCTGCAGTCCGGCTTTCGTCGTGTAACGCGCAATCAGGTCTTCGGCCTTGCCTGAGGCGTCGCCGCAGAATTCTTGGGCGGCGGTCATCGTCGGACCGGCGCTCGGAGCCGGAGTGGCCGGAAGCTTGACGATGGAATCTTCCGCCAAGACGGGTAAGGTGACGAACAAAGCAGCGACGACGGCCATCAAACGCGTGCGAAACATTTCTAAAATCCCAGATGCGAAAGCGCGGCCTATATACCCACTTTTCCCGCCGGTCATTAGTGAAATGCCTGCAAGGTAACGGTAAATTCTTCCGCAGTGCAGCAAAGCGCTGAATGTCGAGGCCGTCGCTTGCGATCGCCTCAAGCAGCGTCGTGCTGACAGAGGCTGTATGGCGCTGCAGATCAATCCGCGCCCACAACACCGTCATCCCGGCGAAGGCCGGGATCTGTCCAAGCCCGATGGGGCCGGTTCTAATGAGAACCAACTCCCGCCGCGTCAGCCCGCCAGCCGCTCTTCGATGGCCTTGAGCGCATCGCCAGCTTTGGCACCATCGGGGCCGCCCGCTTGCGCCATGTCGGGACGGCCGCCGCCGCCCTTGCCGCCGAGAGCTTCCGCACCGACCTTGACGAGATCGACCGCGCTCCAGGTCTTGATCAGATCATCCGTCACGCCGACCGCAAGGCCGGCTTTGCCGTCTTCCGTCACGCCGACGACCGCGACGATGCCCGAACCGACCTGCTTTTTGCCGTCATCGATCAGGCCGCGGAGATCCTTCGGGTTGAGACCCTGCACCGTGCGCGCGAGCAGCTTGACGTTACCGATGCTGCGGATCGCTTCGCCGTTCGAGGCCGCGCCAGCGCCGCCACCGCCGAGCGCGATCTGGCGCTTGGCGTCCGCGAGTTGCTTTTCGAGGTTCCTGCGCTCTTCGACGAGACTTTTCAGCCGCTCGACCAGATCTTCAGGCCGTGTCTTGAGAACGCCCGCCGCTTCCTTGACGCGTGCATCCTGCTCGTCGAGGTAGGCGCGCGCGCCCTCGCCTGTCAGCGCTTCGAGACGCCGGACGCCCGCCGAGCTGCCGCTTTCCGCAACGACGCGGATGAGGCCGATGTCGCCCGTGCGCGACACATGCGTGCCGCCGCAAAGCTCGACCGACCACGCCTTGTTCGCGCCCGGCCGCGTCGAACCCATCGACACGACGCGGACTTCATCGCCGTACTTCTCGCCGAAAAGCGCCATCGCGCCCGTCGCGCGCGCATCGTCGAGCGCCATCAGCCGCGTGACCACCGGCGTATTTTCGAGCAGCACCGCATTTGCGATGTCCTCGACCTGCTTGATCTCTTCCAGCGACATCGGCTTGGTATGCGAGAAGTCGAAGCGCAGGCGATCCGGCGATACGAGCGATCCCTTCTGCGCGACGTGCGTGCCGAGAACCTGACGCAACGCTTCATGCAGAAGGTGCGTCGCCGAGTGATTGGCGCGCGTCGCCGATCGGCGCGCATGATCGACCTCGAGTTCGACGGCATCGCCGTTCTTGAAAGACCCGCTCTCGACCTTGCCGAAGTGCACGAAAAGATCGCCGAGCTTCTTCTCCGTATCGGTCACGCGGAAAACCGCGCCCTTGGGGCCTTTGACGATACCCTGATCGCCGACCTGACCGCCACTCTCGCCATAGAATGGCGTCTGATTGAAAACGAGCGCGCCTTCGTCGCCAGCCTTGAGTTCCGCGGTTTCCTTGCCCGCAGCGACGACGGCCGTGACGATGCCTTCCGCGCTCTCGGTGTCGTAGCCGAGAAACTCGGTCGCGCCGGTCTTGTCCTTGATCTCGTACCAGAGTCCTTCGGTCGCCGCTTCGCCCGAACCCTTCCAGGCGGCTTTCGCGGCATCTTTCTGCTTCTTCATCGCGGCGTCGAACGCTTCGGTATCGACGGTGATACCGCGCGGCCTCAACGCGTCTTCCGTCAAATCGAGCGGGAACCCGTACGTATCGTAGAGCTTGAACGCGACGTCGCCGGGGAACACCGTACCCTTCGTGAGGCTCGCCGAGCTTTCGCCAAGAAGCTTCAGTCCGTTGTCGAGCGTGCGCTTGAACTTCGTCTCTTCGAGCTTCAGCGTCTCGGTGATGAGCGGCTGCGCGCGGACAAGTTCGGGAAACGCGTCGCCCATCTCGCGGACGAGCGACGGCACCAACAGATACATCAGCGGATCGGTGCAGCCGATCTGAGCCGCATACCGCATCGCGCGGCGCATGATGCGGCGAAGCACGTAACCGCGGCCCTCGTTCGACGGCAGCACGCCGTCGGCGATCAGGAAGCTGGCCGAGCGCAAATGATCGGCAATCACGCGGCGCGCGACCTGCGCAAAATCTTCCGTCTCCTTGCTCTCCTTCGCGCCGACCTTCGCGGCTTCCTGGCGGATGGCCTGGATGAGGTGCTGAAAGAGATCGATATCGTAGTTGTCGTGCTTGCCCTGCAGCACCGCCGCAATACGCTCGAGCCCCATGCCCGTGTCGATCGATGGGCGAGGCAGGTCAACGCGATTGCCCGGCGCGATCTGCTCGAACTGCATGAAGACGAGATTCCAGATCTCGATGAAGCGGTCGCCGTCGGCATCGGCCGAGCCCGGAGGACCGCCCGGAATTTTGTCGCCGTGATCGAAGAAGATTTCCGAGCACGGCCCGCACGGTCCCGTGTCGCCCATCTGCCAGAAGTTATCATTCGTCGCGATGCGGATGATCTTGCTGTCGGGGAAGCCCGAGATCTTCTTCCAGATGCCGTAAGCTTCGTCGTCGGTATGATAGATCGTGACGAGGAGCTTATCCTTGTTGAGACCGAAGTCCTTCGTCAGCAGGTTCCAGGCAAGCTCGATCGCGCGCTCTTTGAAATAATCGCCGAACGAGAAGTTGCCGAGCATTTCGAAGAACGTGTGATGGCGCGCAGTATAGCCGACGTTGTCGAGGTCGTTATGCTTGCCGCCCGCGCGAACGCACTTCTGCGACGACGTCGCCCGCGGAATGGCCCGTGTCTCTTGCCCCGTGAAGACGTTCTTGAACTGCACCATACCCGCGTTCGTGAACATCAGCGTCGGATCGTTGCGCGGAACGAGTGGCGACGACGGCACGATCTCGTGACCGTTCTTGCCGAAGAAGTCGAGAAACGAAGCGCGGATTTCGCTGACGCCAGCCATGTGGTGCTTTCGGGCCTGATCTTGAAAGAATGGTAATCCGGAAGAAGCTCCCGGAACGACTTAAGGCCGCCGTTGTAGCGGCGGCCCTGAGGCGTGTCTAGGAAGGGGCATCCCCCCTGATGGTCGGTCCGCCTGCGGCGGAACGCCAGCACGGAGATCGGTCCGGACGTCCGGCCCTGGCAGTCCCCAAGTTCGCAAACGAAAGACAACACTTCCCCTTGGGAGGTGTTGCGAGGGGAAAAACCTTACACTCGGCGGCCGTCGCTCGAAAAGCGTGCCGCCGAGCGCCAACTCAACACTCTATCGCTTCGCCTTGGCGATCTTCTTGCCCGATTCGTCGGGGAGAACTCCGTCCTCGTCCGGTTCTTCGCCGTCGTCCTCGCCCGCGTCCGGATTGACCAACATCTTCTCGACGATGAGCCCGGCATTGGCGCGGATGGCCCGCTCCAGCTCGGCCGCGGCGCGCGGATTTTCCTTGAGGTACGTCTTGGCGTTTTCACGGCCCTGGCCGATGCGATCGCCGTTATAGGAAAGCCACGCGCCCGACTTCTCGACGAGCCCGGCTTTGACGCCGAGATCGATCAGCTCACCGACCTTCGAGATGCCTTCGCCATACATGATGTCGAACTCGACCTGCTTGAAGGGCGGTGCGACCTTGTTCTTGACGACCTTGACGCGTGTCTGATTGCCGACGGCCTCTTCTCGCTCCTTGATCTGACCGATGCGGCGGATGTCGAGGCGAACAGAAGCATAGAACTTCAGCGCGTTGCCGCCCGTCGTCGTCTCGGGATTCCCGAACATGATGCCGATCTTCATGCGGATCTGGTTGATGAAGATCACCATCGTATTGGACTTCGAGATCGAGCCCGTGAGCTTCCGAAGCGCCTGGCTCATCAAGCGGGCCTGAAGACCCGGAAGGCTATCGCCCATCTCGCCTTCGAGCTCGGCCTTCGGCGTCAGCGCCGCAACCGAGTCGACAACGAGCACGTCCACAGCACCCGAGCGCACCAATGTATCGGCGATTTCCAGCGCCTGCTCGCCCGTGTCCGGCTGAGAAATCAGAAGATCCTCGACCTTGACGCCGAGCTTCTTCGCATAGCCTGGATCGATCGCGTGCTCGGCATCGACGAAGGCGCAAATGCCGCCCTTCTTCTGCGCTTCGGCCACGACTTGTAGCGCCAGCGTCGTCTTACCGGACGATTCCGGCCCGTAAATCTCGATGATGCGCCCCTTGGGCAATCCGCCGATGCCCAGCGCAATATCGAGACCAAGCGACCCCGTGGAGATCGCCTCGATATCCAATTTATCATTGGCGCCGAGCCGCATGATCGACCCTTTGCCAAAGGTCTTGTCGATCTGCGCGAGAGCCTGCTCAAGCGCCTGCTTCTTGTCCATCTTGCCCCCTTCGAGCACCGTCAAGTCCGGCCGTTCCATGTCGTCACCCTCAATCCCTTATGGCAAGCGCATCGCGCCATCAATTAAGGATAACGTACCCTCTTTGTTCTCAATCTGTCAATCACGTTTTGTTCTCATTGTGGAGTCCCCAAGGCAATTTTTCTTCGTTTTGCTCACATGTTTCCTTCGGGACAGCGCACTTCTGCTCGGCGAGGCACTCTTCGGACAACCCAAGCCCAGGAGGCACCAATGTCCAAGTTTCTCGCAGTCCTGATTTCCGCAGCTATTGTCGCCACGTCGTTCGCGTCCGCTGCCGAAGCCGGCGGACGCCATTTCGGCATGTTCTTTGGAGGCATAGCCGCTGCAGGCATGCTCGCCCACGCTGCCGAAGAGCGCCGCCGCGAGGAAGCCTACGAACGAGCCCGCGCCCGCCAGATGATGGAGGCCAGGGAGCGTGAGCGCGAGCGCCAGCGGGCAATCGCAGCGGCAGCCGCCGCCAAGCGCGAACGGGCGCGCCAGTACGCGCTGCAACAGCAGAAAGCGCAGCTGAAAGCCGCCCAGATTGCTGCGGCCGAAACCGCGGATAAGTCTGCGGCGCCGTCTGCCGATACCGATAAGCCCGCCTTGAAGAAGGGCGATCGCTTGCCCTCGGCTGCGGACACCCCTGCAACGGCCGCCGATATCGCCAAGACAACGACAGTCGAGAAAACGCCGGCGGACAAGATCGAAACGTCTTCGATCACGAGCACCGATACCGCCGCCACGAGCGAAACCTGCCGCAGGTATTCGGCGGCGACTGACAGCGTCATCGAGATGCCCTGCCAGTAAAAACACGAATGCCTCCGACGACTGAATTGCGCGGCCCGCCATCCTAAGGTTGGGCCGCGCAACGTTTTTTAAGAAAATCAGACTTTCCACACAGGTGTTCCCTCGGAGACAGCCTAGCCCAATCGCTTCAGGCATCCTCGCCGCATCGCCAAGCAACGGAGGCCCTCGTGCTCAAGATCGCAACGCTCATTGCCACGCTCGTCGCCGCTGGAGCTTTCGCGACGCACGCAGAGGCTGGCGGAATGGGGACCTTCTATTCCAGCCCGTTCTTCAGAAATCAGGGGCGCAAGCCAGCCGAGCCCTCGCCCAGCGTGAAGGCGGAGCAAAACCGGCTCGAAGCGCTCAATCGGGCGCGCGAGCGCCGCGCGGCGGAGATCCGCGCAGAACGCGCCGCCGCTCAAGCCGCCGCGGCCGCAGCTGCCAAGCGCGCACGCCTTGCCGCCGCCATTGAACAGAAAAAAGCCGCCTCAAAGGCCGCGTCGCTCGTCGCGCCGCGTCCGGTTTCGACGGAAAACCCAGCCGCTCCCAAAGGCGATCTTCTTCAACTTGCGACGCAATCGCCCGCCCCCACAAGCGAAGCGGCCAAGGAGAAAACAGCGGACGCTGTAACGGCCGATGTCTGCCGCAAGTATTCACCAACGACCGCAGGCCTAGTCGAAGTCCCCTGCAGGTAAAGCGAGAGACGTTCCCCCCGTCCTCTCGCGACCGTGAGACGCGCCATAACCAGAACTTATGGCGCGTCTCCGGTGTCTCTGGTTTATGCCCGTCGTGCGTCGACATCGGCGCCAAGTGACAATCCGAGCACAAGGTGGTGAGACATGAGCATTGCATCGCGCCCGTCCGGGCGTTTCGGCATTCGCGTCGGCGAAGCCCTCGTCGCGGGCGGCCCCCCGGGAACGGCAGCGGAACCCGAAGTCGCCATCGGCGAGATGGACGGCCCCTTTGGCACCGCATTCGCGACGCTTCTCGGCGATCAGGTGAAGGGACACAGCCGCGTGCTGTCGCTTCTCAACACCGACGTCATGGTCCGCCCGCCGACGATCTGCGTCAGCAAGGTCACCGTCGATAACGAGCGCTATACGAACATTCTGATGGGCACCGTCCAATACGCAACCGCGATGGGCGTGCTCGACGCCGTCCGTGCGGGCGATCTGCCAAAGGACAAAGTCGATGATCTCGGCATCATCGTCTCGGTGTGGCTGAATCCCGTCGTCGCGACGATCGACAAACTCGATCACAAGATCCTGTTCGACATTCATCGCAAGGCGACGGCGCAGGCCATTCACAAGGCGATGAACTTCGAACCCACGATCGACTGGCTCCTCGAGAACCAGGACAAGATCATTCACAAATACTTTGAAAAGGGCCTCAAGGGCGAAGTCTAATTCACTCGTTGGTCCGGGCGGCCGGCTCCCCGCAGGAGAGTCGCCCGGCGCCAACAAAAAAAGCTGCAGGGAGAAGCGCGACTACGCCGCGGCGAAGGCAAGCTCCCGGTATCTCTCAGATGTCATGCTCGGGCTCGTCCCGAGGATCCATTCAGCAACTGAAATGCTGTGCGATGGATGCTCGGGACAAGCCCGAGCATGACAATCTTCTGTGATGGCCACGCGCCATCGAAGCTTACTTCGCGAGTTCTTCCTTCACCTTCGCTGCAAGCTGCGGCAGCGAAAACGGCTTCGGCAGGAATGCGAAATCGTCCGAGCCCATCGACTCGCGGAACGCTTCGTTCGGATAGCCCGATACGAAAATCACCTTCAGCGACGGATTGCGCTTCCTGAGTTCCTTGAAGAGCGCGGGGCCGTCCATCTCGGGCATCACCACGTCGGATACCACAATGTCGATCTTGCCCTCGTTCTCCGTCATGATATCGAGCGCTTCGACCCCGTCGGCGGCTTCGAGCACCTGATAGCCCTGGCGCTTCAGCGCGCGCACCGCGAACTGCCGCACTTCCGACTCGTCCTCGACCAGCAGAACGCGGCCGACACCGGTCAGATCTGTCGCCTTCAATTCTTTTTTCGCCGCCGCGAGCGACTCCGGCAAAGCCGCCTCGACGTCTTCACTGTCTTCTACGAAATGGCGCGGCAGATAGACTTTGAAAGCGGTGCCCTTGCCGAGTTCGCTCTCCGGCTGAATGAATCCGCCCGACTGCTTGATGATGCCGTAAACCGAGGCCAATCCGAGGCCCGTGCCTTTGCCGACGCCCTTCGTCGTAAAGAACGGCTCGAAGATCTTGGCCATTACCTCGGGACTCATGCCGGTTCCGGTATCGGCCACCTCGACCAGCACGTATTCGCCCGGCGTGAAGCCGACGACGTCGCGCATCTTCTGGCTTTCGCGCTCGGTTACGTTGCGCGTGTGGATCGTCAGCTTGCCTCCGCCCGGCATTGCATCGCGAGCGTTCCGCACGAGATTCAAAATCACCTGATAGAGCTGGTCGCTGTCGGCGCGCACATACCAGAGATCGCGCTCGGCCTGGATCTTCAGATCGATTTTCTCGCCGACCTGCGTCTTGAGCACCGGCATCATGTCGGACGCCAGATCGCCGACATTGAAGACGGATACCTGCTGCGTCTGCTTGCGCGAGAAGCCGAGAAGCCCCTTGACCAAGCTCGCGGCCCGGTACGCAGCCGACTGAATGTTCTTGATGTCGCGATACGCGGCATCGCTCGGTCGGTGCGTCTGCAGAAGAAGATCGGAGAAGCCGATGATCGCCGTCAGCACGTTGTTGAAGTCGTGCGCGATACCGCCCGCAAGATTGCCGACCGCTTCCATCTTCTGCGCCTGCGCGACACGGCCCTCGAGTGCCTTCTGCTCGGTCGCGTCCATCACGTAGAGCGCCGCCGCCGCGCCGCCTTGCACGGCAGCAAGTGGCGACATGTAGATGCGGCGCGTAAACTGCTTGTTTTCGCCGGCCGTGATTTCGATCGGCTGAATGTTCCCACGACCCGCCAGTGCTTCCGCCAGACCGGCGGCGATCTGAACCCGCTCCTGCGGCTCCGCCGTCCGCGAGAGCGCTTCCGTCGCCAGCACATCCTGCGCCGGCTTGCCGTCGAGAACCATCCGCATGAAGGCTGTGTTGCAGTTGGCAATGCGCCCCTCGGCGTCGAGCGCGGCGATGCCGAATGGCGCCGACTGGAAGAATTGCGAAGCGCGAACGTCCTGCTGGCCGCGGTCGACCAGTCCCGTCGTTTGCCGGTTGATAGCGGTGACGGTGAAACCCTGCTCGGCATGGTCACCGACCGGCTCGACGAGCAGCGTCAGCGCAACGATACGGCCGTCCTGGCGCGTCAGATCGAGATCGATGATCCGCTGATCGTCTTCCGGGATCGCGGCCATGTGCTTCAGAATCCGCAAGCCTTCGGCGCCCGCCAGCTCGGCAAGTCCGAGCGCACGTGCCCGCAAGCCGCCCGGCGGATAGCCGAGCCATTGCTCGAATGCCGCGTTGACGTGTTCGATAGCGCCCTCGGCGGAAACCCACATGAAACCCGCAGGCATCACATCGAATGCGCCGAGCGCCGATTCGAGCTTGCCGATGTGCTGGGCCTCGCGGCTCTTCTCGGCGGTGACGTCAGTGATCTGCCAGGAAACGAGCCTGTCGCGCCGCGACGTACCTTCAGAAGCGACGTCCGGCAGCGAGAACGGCCGGACGATGATCCGTGCCCACGATTCGTTGCGGCCCGAGCCGAGACGGAACCGCACGTCCTCGCGCCGCGTCTCGCCACGCTCTGCCGCTCGCGTCAGCCGGAAGAAAGCCTGCGTACCGTCGGCATCGCCGGACAGCGACGCTTCAAGCGCGGAAAATGGCCCAGCCTCGTTCCGTCCCAGCACGCGCTCGACCGCGTTGTTCGCATAGAGCACCGTGCCGTCGGCCTCGGCGATGATCTGCGGTTCGTCATCGGCATCGATGGCGGCTTTCAGCAGATCTCCGGGAACGACACGTGCACCAAACCGCAGATGCCCCGCCGCAATCGCGAAGAGCATGAAGGTCCCGAACATCGCTAGCAGCGCAATGACGGTCAAAAGCAGGGGTTCGCCCGAACCGCTCGCCAGCAGTCCGAACAGGACTGCGCCTCCGGCAGCCGCGACAATGATTAGAGGAAGCACACCGCCGAACCCTTCCGCTGAGTTCAGCGGATCGATCGGGGCGGCATCGATCCTCAACGCCTCGCGATCCTTCATGGGCCGAGAATTTAGCTGATTCTCGAAAATCGAAGCGTCGGATTGGGACATGGGTATGGAACTCAAACGCAACTGCAACTGTGCCGCAACGGTGCGGCGAGACTCGATTGGCTAAGACTTCGCTTATGAGGGTTAACATGGGGTCAACTCGGCGCTATCGAATGGTTGACGTGCGCCAGAATTCGGCACGAAACGAGCAAAAGGCGGCGAGGCAAAGATGGAAAGTTATTTCTTTTGGACGTCCCTGCTGGTCGTCGTCGCTGTCTTGGTCGTGGGCGCGGCGATCTTCGGCCGCTCATATCTGACCGGGGTGTCACCCACGGCGCTGTTGTTTCGCCCTAAGGGAGATCGCCGGCTCGAAGTCATCGATCACGCCACCATCGATGGCCGGCGCAAACTGATCCTGGTCCGACGGGATGATGTCGAGCATCTGTTGCTGACGGGCGGCCCGGTGGATGTCGTGGTCGAGACAGGAATAAGGAGCACAGCCGCGCAACCCGCATCGGCCGAGATGCCACCTTCGGCGATCCGGCGTACACCCGCCTTCAGCCGCCCCAGCGAGCCCACACCGATGAGCGGCATACCCGAGCGCTAAATCGCAGAGAACATCAGTGGTTTGGATCGACGTCGCCGAAATCGGCCATCGTCAGCTTGCTGAGATCCAGTTCGCGGACGGCGTTCGCGACATGGGCGGTGCCGCTTTTCAGATTCGTTGAAAGATTGGCGGGCGTCGCGGTCCACACCGCTTCATGGATTGTGGCGCGTGGCGCTTCGGTGGATCGGACAGAGCGCGAATCCTTGAGCGAGTCAGCGCTCGCGATCCCAAATGCGGAAACCGCACCGAAAACCAGAAGAGATGCCAGAAATTTCGCCTGAAAGCTCACGGCTTCACCCCATGCGCATGTGCTGACGCACCGATGTGGTTAAATGTCAGGCAAAAGCTTTAACGGGTGGTAAAAAGCGGTCCCGAAACGCGACAGACGGGAGCGATGACCGCTCCCGTGCGCGCAGCTTCGGCGCGATTATTCCTCGCGGTAGACCTTCTCGCGGCGCTCATGACGTTCCTGCGCCTCGACCGACAAGGTCGCGATTGGGCGCGCATCGAGCCTCTTGAGGCCGATCGGCTCGCCCGTGTCCTCGCAGTAGCCGTAAGAACCATCTTCGATCCGTCCCAGCGCCGCGTCGATTTTCGCAATCAGCTTGCGCTGGCGATCGCGCGTCCGAAGCTCTGTCGCGCGGTCGGTTTCCGACGTGGCGCGATCAGCGAGGTCTGCATGCTGGGTGGAATCCTCGTGCAAGATCGTCAGCGTCTCGCGCGTCTGACGCAGAATCTCGTCTTTCCAGTCGAGCAGGCGTTTGCGGAAATAGGCCCTGTGCATGTCGTTCATGAAGGGCTCGCCTTCCGAGGGCTTGTAGCCTGGCGGAAGAACGATATCTGCAATTTTTACGCGGGCAGCCATCTTGGTATTCGTACCCTCTGACTTTTTAGAAGCCGTCGACTTTGCGACCGCTAATGTTCGTGCCGGAACTCTCGCCGGACCGGGTTTCTCGACCGAAGACTTGCTAACGGTATGAACACCCTTCCCCGTCGCGGATTTTGTCGGCGTACTCTTTGCGGCGGTCTTTGCCACCTTAATTTTTGCAGTTGCGAGCTTTTGCGCTTTGGCCGCTGAGGCCGTCTTGGCAACGCTTACCTTCGATGCAGCACTTTTGCTCGGGCCATTGCCCTTCGCGGCGGGCTTTTTCGCGACCGCCTTCTTATTTGCAGCCTTCGTACCGGTTGCCTTGCCCATCGTCCGCCTCCCCAGAGGCTGCGTTCGCTCGAGCTGATCTTCCTCCGCCGAAAAAGTCCCACTATGAGTCGGCCTCAATCGGCCGACCCTTATCTATGTGCGAAGGCCCCAGAGTCAAGCACGCGACGCAGCTATCGTAATTTTCCGTATCGTCCGCTTTTCCAAGCAAAAACAGTATATTACATGCAATTACCGACCGCGCCGGGGCGGCCTCCTTTCAACAGTCTGCTGGAAAGGGGTGCTCTTCGGTCACCTTGCGGACAGGCTCACCGGCCGCTTAAAGACGATCCATGAATTTCGAAGGTACCTCCGCCTACGTCGCAACGCCCGATCTCAAGATCGCGGTCAACGCGGCCGTGAAGCTTGAACGCCCCCTCCTGATCAAGGGAGAACCCGGCACCGGCAAATCGGTCCTCGCTGCCGAAGTCGCCAAATCGCTCGGCGCGCCGCTTATCGAGTGGCATATCAAATCGACGACAAAGGCTCAGCAGGGCCTCTACGAGTACGACGCTGTTTCGCGCCTGCGAGACGGCCAGCTCGGCGACGAGCGCGTCAAGGACATCGCCAACTACATCAAGCGCGGCAAGCTCTGGGAGGCGTTCGCCGCTCCCGAGCGCTCGGTGCTGCTCATCGACGAGATCGACAAGGCCGACATCGAGTTTCCGAATGATCTCCTGCAAGAGCTCGATCGTATGGAGTTCTTCGTCTACGAGACGGGCGAGACGATCAAGGCCAAGACCCGCCCCGTCGTGATCATCACCTCGAACAACGAGAAAGAGCTTCCGGACGCATTCCTGCGCCGCTGCTTTTTTCACTTCATCAAGTTTCCCGATACCGAAACGATGCGCCAGATCGTCGATGTGCATTTCCCGGGTCTGAAAAACCGGCTCGTGAACGATGCGCTGCGCGTTTTCTATGAGCTTCGCGATGTCCCCGGTTTGAAAAAGAAGCCGTCCACATCGGAGCTGCTCGACTGGCTGAAGTTGCTCCTGCACGAAGACATCGATCCGGCGTTGGTGCGCGAGAACGATCCGAGAAAGCTCGTGCCGCCGCTCGCAGGCGCATTGATCAAGAACGAGCAGGACGCTCAATTGCTCGAACGTCTTGCTTTCATGACGCGCCGTCGCGGTGAATGATGAGCGCGCATCAATGCGCCGTTGAAATATCTGAACCTTCGTCACCGCAATCGTGAACGGGAAAATAATCCGGAAAAGGCCCTCATCTAAAAGGAAGTTTTCCGTGCGACGACGAGTTGCAACCACCGCGTTCTTCACGGTGGCTGTCCATGTGATAAGACTTTCCGTGTTAGGCTTGGCGGCCTAACCAACGCTGGCGACGCGCGTATTTGTCGCTAGTGGTAACCACCATTGAGGACCGGACTTGGCAATATAGCTTCCGGCCCGGCACTTGATTTACGGTCGGTGCCCATAATCTGTCGGCTAGCGAGCCTCTGCAGTCCAGAGGACTGAGTCACTGCCGTAAGTGAACCTATCTGTTGCGAGGCGGACATTCCGCCGATCACCTGAAGAACCGTTGGACACCCTATGTGTGGCATTTTCGGAATTATCGATCTCAAGGGCCGGCGCTCTGTTCCCCTTTCCGTTTTGAAGCGGGCTGCCGACGCGATGCTGCATCGTGGTCCTGACGAGGACGGATATCTTCAGCGTCCTGGATTTGGTTTCGCCTCGCGGCGCTTGAGCATCGTCGGCCTCGCCGACGGCCAGCAGCCGGTCTTCAACGAAGACAAGTCGGTCACCGCTATCTTCAACGGCGAGATTTTCGATCACGACGATTGGCGCCAGCAGCTGCGCGGCCTTGGCCACACGCTCACCACGCATTGCGACACCGAGCTATTCCCGCACATGTGGGAGCAGTACGAAGAAGACATGTTCGAGAAGTTCAACGGCCAGTTCGCCGTGGCTCTCTTCGATGAGCGCAAGCAGAAATTCATCCTCGCGCGCGACCGCTTCGGCATCTGCCCCCTCTACTGGACGCGCACGACACGTTTCGGCACCGACTGGCTCGTGTTCGGCTCGGAGATCAAGACGATCCTGGCGACGGGCCTCGTCGAACCGAAGCCCGACCGGCGCGGCATCGATGCTCTCTTCAACTATCTTGCCATTCCCGGTCCGGCGAGCTGCTTCGAAGGCATCAACATTCTTCCGCCGGGCAAATTCCTCACGATCTCGCGCGGCCGCGTCGGCGAAGACGCAACCATCGATGAGCGGACGTACTGGCAGATGGATTTCCCCGAGATGGGGAAAGAGACGCGCTTCGAGAACGAGGAACAACTCGTCAATGATTTCGAACGCGTCCTCTATGACGCCGTGAAGCGCCGTCTGCGCGCCGACGTTCCGGTCGCGTCCTATCTTTCGGGTGGCGTCGACTCGAGCACCGTCGTCGCGATGGCGAAAGACATTCTCGGCGCCGCACCCGCGACGTTCACCGTCAAAATCCGCGATCCGAAGCTCGATGAGACGGCGCAAGCCTCCGTCATCTCGAAGCATCTCTCCGCCGACCCTTATATTGTCGAATGCGGATCGGAAGAAATCGTCTCGAACTACCAACGTCTTCTCGTCGCGACCGAAGCGCCCGTGACCGACACGTCCTGCACCGCGCTGATGATGCTGGCAGGCAAGGTCCACGAGAAGGGCTTCAAGGTGGCTCTCACCGGCGAAGGCTCGGACGAGTGGCTCGCCGGTTATCCGTGGTACAAGTTCGACCGCATCATCGAATGGTTGGGCAAGGCGTCTGGCGGTGCACTGCCCCCGAGGATGCAGCGGTATTTCCATCGTTGGCTTGGCTGCGATGAAAAGGCGATGGCCTATCTCGACAAGAGCGTAGCATCGTCTGGCGGCATGCATGCGTTCCAGCGCTTCTACGATCTGCTCGGCGCATCGCGCTCCCGCTTCTACAGCGCCGACATGCTCGCGAGCCTCGAGGGACACGATCCCTATCTTGCGATCGATCCTGACGCGGGTCGCGCCGCGAAATGGCACCCGGTCAATCGCGGCGTGTACTGGGCTGGCAAGATCCATCTTCCCGGCCAGCTCTTGAGCCTCAAGGGCGACCGCATCGCGATGAGCCAGTCGGTCGAGATGCGCTATCCGTTCCTCGACAACAACGTCTTCGATTTCCTCGCGAACATCGATCCGAAGTGGAAGCTCAAAGGCCTTACGGAAAAGTACCTGCTGCGCCGTGTCGCCGAAAAGTGGCTGCCGAAAAAGGTTGCCTGGCGTCCGAAGGGTATGTTCCGCGCGCCGCTCGACGGCTTCTTCCTCGATCAACGCCTTCCCTACGTCGACGAGCTTCTGAGCGAGGAATCGATCAAGAAGGCCGGATACTTCGATCCGAAAGCTGTCGCGAAGTGGCGTAAGGACTACAAGAATCTGTCCTGGTGGGGCTATCAGCGTCAGTCCGGTGAGCTTGGTCTTGTCGCCGTTCTCGCGACCCAGCTCTGGCACCACACCTATATCGATCCGACTCTTGCGAGCCTCCCCGACTGGCGCACGATTGCGGGCGTACCTTCGGAGTGGGGCGATCTCGACTTCGCAGAGACGAGCATGGCAGGAGAAAGCGTCGCCTAACCAGCCGGGCCACTTAATAAGCCCGGATGATCGGCGACGCTGAAATCAATTCGCGGCGCCATAGCCCTTCATGAACAGGGCTAGGCCCGACTCGACATTCTTCTCGATTTCTTCGCGCGGCGGCAGTTCATTGAGCACACCGTAGAGCCGTGCTTTGACCATGCCGCCCTGGATCACTTCGCAATACTGCGCCGCCGCAAGCGTCGTGTCCGGAATGACAAGTCTTCCGGCGGCGACGTGGTGATCGAGATACTTCGCAACCGCGGAGATCACGCGAACGGGACCGGCCTCGTAAAATTCCGAACCGATTTCCGGCATCCGCTCGGCAACGCCGATAACAATGCGATGGCAGGCGATGACGAACGGCTGCGCTAACGTCGACAGCATCTCGACGCCGAAGAGTTTCAAGACATCGACAATCGGTTGATTGACATCGAGTAGCGCAATCTTCTCAGCGATGTGCCGATCGCGATGCTCGGCGCAAATCGCAGTGAAGAGATGCTCTTTATCTTGAAAATAGACGTACAGCGTCGCCTTCGAGACCTGCGCTGACCGCGCCACGTCGCTCATGCTGGTCGCGTCGAAACCGAGCTCGGAAAAAATCCGGCCCGCGCCTTCGAGGATCTGCCGTCGCTTTGCTGGATCTGTCCCGGCCGCAGGACGGCCGCCGCGCCGTTCCTCTTTCCGTTCAGAATCCGAGAATTTCGAGCCTTCCATAACGTCCATCCTACCCGGTCAGAACCCGCGGTTCAGCTTAATACTTTGTAAAAACGAACCAGACGGTTCAGTTTTGTCTTGATGTCCACATTTGAACGCTGTATGTCAAGCTCAAATTGAACCAATGGGTTCAGCAAAGCAACATTTCTCCTTCGACGAGGCGGGCGTCATGGCCAGAAATAATTTGAACAGCGTTTTGACAGAGCGGCGCGTTAGTACGGAAGACAACTCGGTTTCGATCGTAGAGGGACCCCGGGGACAGCCAGCAATGTCGAGCGTAAGCAATATCTCGCAGGTTCAACCCACAACTGCCGACACCTCCTCAAAGACCGAGGCGGCGCCGGAGGCACGCACGCGCGATACCAGCGACGCACCCGCCGGAACCGAAGCCGCAAAGCCAAGCTCACGCCGCAAGACCATTTTCATGGGAGTTGGTGTTCTGGCGCTGCTCGCCGCAGGTTACTACGGCTACAGCTATTTCACGGTCGGCCGCTTCCTGATCTCGACAGACGACGCGTATGTCGGCGCCTACATGTCGATCATCTCTCCGAAGGTTTCCGCCTTCGTGAAAGAGGTTCCCGTCGTCGATAACCAGGAAGTGAAGACGGGCCAAGTGCTCGTCAACCTCGACGATGGCGACTATCGCCTTGCGCTCGAGCAGGCCCAGTCCAAGCTCGCGACGCAGATGGCCGTGATCAAGACGTTCGAAGCGCAGATCAGGTCGGCCGAAGCGACCGCCGCTCAGGCGCGCGCGCAACTGGACGCGGCAAAAGCCAATGTCATCAAGACGCAAGCCGATTTCGAGCGCACCGATGCATTGACCGCGAAGGATTATGCGTCGAAGTCGTCTCTCGACGCCGCCATCGCCGCCCGCGACTCTGCAACCGCAACCGTAAAAGCGAACAACGCCGGCATCCTGTCGGCCGACGCGAATGTCGCCCTGCTCCACGCCCAGCGCGACCAGGCTGAAAAGACCGCCAAGGAACTGCAGGTCGCCGTCGATCAGGCAAAGCGAGATCTATCGTTCACGACGATCTATGCGCCATTCGACGGCGTTATCGGCAACCGCGGCGGCGTGCAGGCAGGAGATTACGTTACGCCCGGCAAGCGCCTCATGGCCGTCGTGCCGCTCGACAAGGTTTTCGTCGATGCGAACTACAAGGAAACACAGCTTCCGCCCATCGTCGCCGGACAAAAGGCGACAGTGTGGGTCGACGCCCTCGACGGCGAAGCTCTGAAGGGCACTGTCGAAAGCGTCTCGCCCGCGTCCGGTTCGCAGTTCTCCCTTCTCCCCCCGGAGAACGCGACCGGCAACTTCACTAAGATCGTCCAGCGCGTGCCAGTGCGCATCGCGATCCCTGCGTCGGAGGCTAAAGGCAGGTTGCGTCCGGGCCTCTCGGTGGTGGTGAGCGTCGATACACGCGGCGTGCCACAGGATACGGCGCGCGAGAAAACCGCCCAGAAGTAACGCGCTGGATTGCTCACCCGAAAAGACTAGCGGCCGGCCATGACGATAGCGACGACATATTCGGATGAACCGAGGAAGCTCGAGTGGATCGGCGTCACGCCGCGCCAGCTCGCGGGCTTCCTAGCCATGGTCTTCGGCATGTTCATGGCGATCCTGGACATCCAGATCGTCTCGGCGTCGCTGAAGGAAATCCAAGCCGGAATTTCCGCGAGTTCCGATGAAATCCCTTGGGTGCAGACGTCGTACCTCATCGCCGAAGTCGTTATGATTCCGTTGTCGGGATTTCTCGCGCGGGTGTTCTCGACGCGCACCTTGTTCTTCTCCGCGGCCATCGGATTCACGGCAGCCAGCGCGCTATGCGCAACGGCGACGAGCATCAACGAGATGATCGTTTATCGTGCCATCCAGGGCTTCATCGGCGGCGGCATGATCCCAAGCGTCTTCGCAGTCGCCTTCACGCTTTTCCCGCGCTCGAAGCAAAGCATCGTCTCGCCGATCATCGGTCTTGTCGCGACGCTCGCCCCGACCATCGGCCCGACCGTGGGCGGCTATCTGACCGACACCTACTCGTGGCATTGGCTGTTTCTCATCAACGTCGTGCCGGGCATCCTCGTCGCGATTGCCGTGTTTTTCCTCGTCGACTTCGATCAGCCCAACTATTCGCTCCTGAACCGCTTCGACTTCGTCGGCCTTCTCGGCATGGCGACGTTTCTCGGTTCCCTCGAATACGTCTTGGAAGAAGGCCCGCGCTACGACTGGTTTGACGATCAGACCATCGCGACCTTCGGCGTACTGACGGTCATCGGCGCAATCGTCTTCTTCTGGCGCGCCGCGACAGCGAGAGATCCTATCGTCGAGCTGCGCGCCTTCAAGAACCGCAACTTCGCATTCGGATCCGCTTTCAGCTTCACGATGGGCATCGGCCTCTACGGCCTGACGTATGTCTATCCCGTCTTCCTCGGTCAGGTGCGCGGCTACGACTCCTTGATGATCGGCGAGACGATGTTCGTCACCGGCGTCGCGATGTTCTTGACCGCACCGATCAGCGGCCGCCTCTCGTCGCTGATCGACCCGCGCTACATGATGTTGATCGGCTTCGCCGGCTTCGCGCTCGGCACCTATATCGCCTCGTTCATCACACCCGATTGGGATTTCTGGGAGCTTCTCCTCCCGCAGATCCTCCGCGGATCGTCTCTCATGTTGTGCATGGTCCCGATCACGAACCTCTCGCTCGGAACGCTGCCGCACGATCAAATGAAGAACGCGTCCGGCCTTTTTAATCTCACGCGTAACCTCGGCGGCGCAGTCGGGCTCGCGGCGATCAATACGCTCCTCAACAAGCGCCTCGACTTGCATCTCGCACGCTTGCACGAGCAGGTTGCCTGGGGCCATTCCGTGGCCGAAGAACGATTGGCCGGCATGCAGCAGAATTTCGGAATGGCGATGCACTCCGACGGCGACATGGCCGCATTGAAGAAGCTAGCAGGCCTCGTGCGCAATCAAGCCAACGTCTTGTCGTTCGCTGATCTATTCCTGGTGTTGACGGTCCTTTTCGCCATCACCGGGCTGTTCACGCTGCTGATGCGGAAGCCGGGCGCCGTTCCCGCTGGAGCGGGCGGTCACTAACGGATCTTCGCTTCGATCGCCGCCTTGTCGATCGAAATGGAGATGCGGAATTTCATTAAGACTTTGCGCAAGCATCTCGCGACAACCGCGCGTTCCAAGCAAACGAGCGTTCTAACGTCGTATGTCGAATGCCCTAGCAAGCTTCTATTCATCGTATCGAATTTCAGCGCCCTCCCTACTTGCCTTCGGCTGCGATCTGCTGCATTGCAACAGTGCCTGCAGAATACCGAGGCTCAGCGCCTCTTCGTCTCCATAGCCACCCCCAGCTTGGTAGATAAAATATGGCCCAGCCCAACGGCAGCGCAGAAAAAAGCACCGAGAAAACCGTACTCGTGCTTCAAGGCGGCGGAGCTCTTGGAGCCTATCAGGCCGGAGCTTACGAAGCGCTCTGTTCCGCCGGTCTCGACCCTGAATGGGTCGCAGGCATTTCAATCGGTGCCATCAATTCCGCAATCATCGCAGGAAATCCTCCCGAACGGCGCGTCAAGCGTCTGCGTGAATTCTGGGACCGTGTCTCGAGCCACTTGTTGTTACCGCCGATTTCCGCCGACAACGCGTCTCGCAAGATTTTCAACGAGACGAGCGCCGCCCTCGTCGCTTCGACCGGCGCACCGGGATTTTTCGAGCCGCGATATCCTCCCGCGCTCTTTATGCTGCCGGGAACACCGCAGGCCATCAGCGTCTACGACACCACCCCGCTGAAAAAGACACTGCTCGAACTCGTCGATTTCGATCTTCTCAATTCCGGCAGGGTTCGCTGCAGCGTCGGCGCGGTCGAGGTCGCGACGGGCAACCAAGTCTATTTCGACAGCGCTACCGAGACGATCATCCCCGAGCACATCATGGCGAGCGGCGCGCTACCGCCCGGTTTCCCTCCGGTCGAGATCGACGGCACGCTCTATTGGGACGGCGGCATCGTCTCGAACACACCGCTGCAATACGTTCTCGACGGCAGCCTTCCCCGCCGCGACATGTGCATTTTCCAGGTCGACCTGTTCAGCTCACAGGGCACCATTCCGGAAACGCTTTTCGACGTGCAAACGCGCGAAAAGGAAATCCGCTATTCGAGCCGCACGCGCTTGAACACCGACTACTCAAAGCTTCTCCAGGAGTTGCGCCGCGCCGTTCGGCGTCTCGACGGCGTACTACCTGACGAGATCAAAACATCCTTCGACTGGAAGCTTTTGTCGACGCACAGCTGCGACGCCGCGATCACGATCGTCCATCTCATTCATCGCCGCGCGGTCTATTCCACGCAGTCGAATGACTATGAATTTTCCCGCTACACCGTCAACGAGCACTGGCGCGCGGGCAGCGACGACGTCCAACGCACGCTGAGCAATCCGGCTTGGATTGATCGGAAGCCGCCCTCCGACGGCGTGATGGTGCTCGACCTGACGAAAGAACTTGCCCCCCCACCGCCCCCGGAGACGCACTCATGAAAATAGCGGACGTCAAGAAACGCGCGTATGCGATGCCTCTGACAAGTCCAGCCTTTCCACCCGGTCCCTATCGTTTCATCAATCGCGAATATCTCATTATTACCTACCGCACTGATCGCGAAGCTCTCGAAAAAGTCGTTCCCGAACCCCTCACCTTCGACGAACCTATCGTCAAATACGAATTCATTCGCATGCCGGATTCGACCGGCTTCGGCGATTACACGGAATCGGGTCAAGTCATCCCGGTCAAATTCAACGGCGTCGAAGGCGGCTATACGCACGCCATGTTCCTGAACGACGGCCCTCCGATCTACGGCGGCCGCGAGCTTTGGGGCTTCCCGAAAAAATTTGCGAAACCGACACTCGGCCCCGACATCGATACCCTCGTCGGCACGCTCGACTACGGCAGTGTCCGCATCGCGACCGGCACGATGGGCTTCAAGCACAAGGCGCTCGATCCCGCCGCGGTGGCCAAGTCTCTCGCCGTCCCGAACTATCTCTTGAAGATCATCCCGCACGTCGATGGCACCCCGCGTATTCTCGAGCTCGTCGACTATCGACTCGAAGACGTGACGGTCAAAGGCGCGTGGAGCGGACCCGGCGCACTCGATCTTCGGCCGCATGCCCTCGCCCCCATCGCGGAACTTCCGGTGCGCGAGATCATCTCCGCAACTCACATCCTGGCCGACCTCACGCTCGGCCTCGGCAAAGTCGTCTACGACTATCTCGATACAAAATAGGAAGGAAACGCCTCATGAAACTCGACGGCAAGGTCGCGCTCATCACGGGCGCTGCGAGCGGCATCGGCCATCAGATCGCACGGCGCTACGTCGAAGCGGGCGGCCGCGTCGCCATCGCCGACTTGAACCTCGATGCGGCGACTGCCGCCGCGAAGGAACTCGGCGGCGAAAAGGATGCGATCGCAGTCGCGATGGATGTCTCTAACGAAGACCAGGTAAACGCCGGCGCGGAAAAAACCGCGAAGGCATTCGGCACCATCGACATTCTCGTCTCCAACGCCGGCATCCAGATCGTCCATCCGATCGAAGACTATCCGTTCTCCGATTGGAAGAAGATCATGGCGATCCATGTCGACGGCGCGTTTCTAACGACGAAAGCGTGCGTGAAATATATGTATCCGCAAAAGTCCGGCGCGCTGATCTACATGGGCTCGGTTCACAGCCACGAGGCGTCGCCGCTGAAATCCGCTTACGTCGCCGCCAAGCACGCCATCCTTGGCCTCGGCCGCGTGATGGCGAAGGAAGGCGCGCCGCACGGCGTCCGCTCTAACGTCATTTGCCCCGGCTTCGTCCGCACGCCGCTCGTCGACAAGCAGATCCCGCAGCAGGCGGCCGAACTCGGCATCACCGAGGAACGCGTCATCAAGGAAGTGATGCTCGGCGAGACGGTCGACAAGGAATTCACGATGGTGACCGATATCGCCGAAGTGGCTCTCTTCCTCGCCGCCTTCAAGACCAACGCCATGACCGGCGAAAGCATCATTGTCAGCCACGGCTGGCATATGAACTAGGTCATCGCAAGACGTACAAAACAGATGTCATCCTCGGGCTTGTCCCGAGGATCCATTCATCATCCGCACTGCTGCACGAAAAATCCTCGGCATAAAGCCGAGGATGACATTTGCGATGTGACGCCGACCTTCGCCGGCATGATGGAGCGGAGAGCAAAGCCAGCGTCCATCCGTTCTCTCACTTCACGTCATGGCCGCCAAGGCGGCTATCCACGACAAAACCTTCAACAAATCGCCCAACACCCGTGTCCCGTGGATCGTGAAGTCTGCGGGAATGCCTGTTCTCACTCGCCTGGCGCGCACTGAGGTTCGGCTTCCGGTTGATGATGCGCGATGTGACGGCCGTGCTTGGGATCCGTCGCCATCGAGATGGCCCAGAACACCAGTCCGCCGAGCGCCAGAGCCGCGCCGACGTAACCCGTCGAGCTCCAGCCATAGCCGCCAGCGATGGCAAGACCTCCGAGCCACGGCCCGATAGCGTTCGCCGTATTGAACGCACTGTGATTGAGCGAAGCGGCAAGCGTCTGCGCATCATCCGCGACATCCATCAGCCGCGTCTGTAGAGGCACGCCGAGCGCTCCACCGCAGCCGATCATGAATACGACCAGCGTCACCGCGTAAATGTTGCCGACCGCGAACGGAAAGACCGCCAACCAGAACGCGCTCCATACCAAAAGGCCGCCAGCCGTCGCCATCAGCGCGCGGTCCGCCAGCCACGCCGCGACAAACGTCCCGATGGTCATGCCGAGGCCGAAGAACATCAGCACGATGGGCACCACGGAAGGCTCGACGTGCGTCACCTCCATCAGCGTCGACGCGAGATAGGAATAGACGGCGAACATACCGCCAAAGCCGATGGCGCCGATGCCGAGCGTCAGCCAGACCTGTGTCCGCTTCAGCGCGCCGAGTTCGCGCGCCATGCTTGCCCCCTCCACCGGCCTGTCGGCAGGCACGAAGATCCAGACGAGCAACACCGTCAGCGAAGCAAGAATACCGACAATACCAAACCCGAAGCGCCAGCCGGCCGCCTGACCGATCCACGTCGCCACCGGAACGCCGACGATTGTCGCGATCGTGAGACCGATCAACACGCGCGACGCCGCCTGCGTGCGCGCATTCGGCGGGACAAGCGAGGCTGCAACCAGCATCGCCACGCCGAAGTAGGCGCCGTGCGGTAGGCCGCTCAAAAATCGGAAAGCCACCATCGTCTCGTAGGTCGGCGCAAACGCCGTCATTACGTTGAACACGGCGAAACACGCCATCAACGCCAGAAGCAATCGCCGCCTCGGCCAGCGAGCGGCAAGCACCGCGATCACCGGCGCACCGACAACGACGCCAAGCGCATAGGCGCTGATGGCATGCCCAGCCACTGGCTCGGTGATGCCGAACGTCGCCGCGAAATACGGCAATAGGCTCATCGCCGCGAATTCCGTCGTCCCGATCGCGAAGCCGCCCACGGCCAACGCAAACAGCACGAGACGGACCTGCCCCGGCGTCAACGTCGGCGGCGCCGCGCGCACGCTTTCGAACCCAGCTGCCTTTGCATCCATTTTGACTTTGCCTTGCGTCTTGCTGTCGAGGGTCCTGCGGTCGAGCTTCGCTGCGGCGCGCAAGAAAAATATCGCGGCGTAAGTAACGGCATATCTTACGGAATTCGTTCCGCGTCGAGATGGCGGAGCTTCGGATTTTGCAAGTGCGAACTGTCGCACGCTCATAGCTGATCCGTCAGCGCCCGATTCACTGGGTTTCTGACGGCTGCGGCCGAACGCCTCCCAATGTCGGCGGCGGAGGTGTTCCCTGGGGAACAGCCGCCAAGCTGTGCGGGGCGCAACTAACAAATCCCGCTGCCGGCTCGGGCTTTACCTGATCGAAGCATGGGAGACGGTCATGCCAACGAAGCAATCGTCGTTCGCGGCGCTCGTTTGCGCCATTCTCGCTGTTGCCGCTTTGGTTCAACCCGCGTGGGCTGGCAATGCCACAATGATGCGCGAAGCTGCCGCCGCAACTTCCAAGGAAACCGCCGCGCATCCACTTTGACGGCCCAGGCTGCAGGGAAGCCGCCGGCCTACGGAACCCGAATATGCTGCAGATGATTACTCCCCAAAGGCCCAGAGGCAATATGCGCCCGCCCGCGCCCATTTCGCGTTGCGCCCCGCAGAACACCTATTTTTCCGGAGGCACGCGGCCATGACGTTTCTCACGATCAACGGGCCGGAAGTCCGCCACGCACACGCGCGACGGCTAAGCGGTCTCCCCGTCGACATTCTCTCGATAGCGACGGCAAATCCCGGACACCGCTTCAGCCAGCAGGATGTGCTCCTCAACGCCCTCGACGTGTTCCCGCACTTCGGACGAATGAGCAGCCTCTTCGGCAACGCTGGCATCGAGCATCGCTACATGTGCCAGCCGATGTCCTGGTATCGCGAGCCTCATACTTGGGAAGAGCGGACCGTCGTCTACCAGACGCACGCTCTCGACTTGCTCGAAGAGGTCGCCGTCAACGCTGTCGCCCAGTCTGGCCTGAAACTCGCCGACATCGACGCAATCGTGACGAACACGATCACAGGCCTCGCGATCCCGAGTCTCGACGCGCTTCTAATGAACCGGCTGGAATTCTCTCCGAACGTCGAGCGCTTGCCAATCTTCGGCCTCGGATGCGGAGGCGGCGTCGCGGGCCTGTGCCGCGCCGCGCGTATGGCGCAAGCTCGGCCCGGCAGCACCGTATTGTTCTTGACGGTCGATCTTTGCAGCCTGTGCATCCGGCCCAACGATCCCGCAGCAGCGATGTTCGTTTCCGCGGCC
This sequence comes from Hyphomicrobium sp., assembly GCA_030148425.1. GTDB lineage: Bacteria > Pseudomonadota > Alphaproteobacteria > Rhizobiales > Hyphomicrobiaceae > Hyphomicrobium_B. The sequence continues at coordinate 273,905 of JASBTM010000008.1, forward strand.
TTGTTCGCAGATGGCGCCGCGGGCGTCGTCCTGCGGACATCGCGAAACCCGGCGTCGAAGCCAGCGGCCGACCGCACCAGCTCCCGCGCTAAAATCCTTGCATCCGGCGAGCATCTTTGGCCGGACACGCGGCATATCATGGGCTGGGATGTCAAAGAGGACGGCTTCGGCGTTGTGTTGAGCGCAGATCTCCCAAATCTGATGCAAGACGAACTGGCCCGCGTAACGCTGCAGTTTCTCACCCGCCACGGTATCGCACTCGAGGATTTGAAAGGCTTTCTGTTTCATCCCGGCGGACGAAAAATTCTCGAGACAGCGGAAGACGCGCTTCGAATAAAGCGGGAGAAAATCGCACACTCCTGGGCGGTGCTGCGCGATTTCGGCAATATGTCTTCGGCGACTGCGCTGTTCATCCTTCAGCGTGCGATAGAGGCCGGCGACAGGGGCGAGCACCTTCTCGCTGCGTTCGGCCCGGGCTTCTCCGCGTATTTCGCCGTAATCGAGCTTTGAGAGGCGCGCAGCGCCGACGAGACCGCACCCCACAGTGCTAAGGCGCGACGCCCTCTCCGTCAGCAACCCGATTGCGGCGGCCGGATAAGCCTTCATCCTCTAGGACGATCTTGTAATACAGCACCGCCGACCAGACTGCCCCCATGATCACGCCGAGCGCGATGGATCCGAACACCATCGGCAACAGGAATGTTTCGACAATCGTCACCGCGTAGTTCGGATGCTTAATGAATTGATAAGGCCCGCGCCGGACGTCAGGTGCCGTATCGAGCGTGTAAATCCGGTGCGTCCAATATTCTCCAAGCGTGCCGATGACCCAGTACCGGACGACCTGCAAAGCGAGATAAATCACCGCGAGGATCGCGCTAATATTCGCGGTCGGGGAAATAAGGAAATAGAGGCTCGCAATCCATGCAAGATGCGTGGTCGCGACCACCGGATAATACGGCGCGCCGACCTCTCGCGCACCCCTCGCGATCAGCGCCCGGGTATTACGCTGTGAATAAAGCTCTTCCAAGCCGCGCTGAAGCAGGATGACCAAAGCAACAATCTGCGGCCAACCTATTGAATCCATGGTCATGTTCACACCTGGGAAATAAAATGGTTCGTACCGCCGGATTCCGCATAAATAAGCGCCCGCCGCGCAAATTCCCATTCCCGGCCGCAAACTTAATCGTGAACGAAATATTTATAATCCGGCCAATGGCCGAATCCAGCATTTAGCCGAAGCAATCCGGCTCGTACCGAAATGATGACAGTTCAAATGCTGCCTTGACCCAAAATTAATCAAAAAGCCGCAGCTTATTCTGAAATCGGAGAAAGGGGATTGGGGCTGCTGAATTCGATTGGCATTTCCGTTCCAAAACCCATTCGCATGATCGAGTGTGAAATGGTGTATCCGGGCCGGCTCAGCCTGGAGGACAACGAAAGCATTTGGAATGTCGTCGGCAAGCGGGTCGCACACTTTCTCTCTATGGAGAAATGTTTACACGACAGATAGCGGCGGCCTTGCCAATGCGTTTGCCGTGGCGCTGACTTTCGGATTTGTCGCTTACCTCTCCGCCGCCTTTACCCAGAACAGCGACGGCATCGCAACCGTCTGGCCCGCGAACGGTATCACGCTGGCCGCCGTCATCCTTACGCATCGCCCATGGCGCCGCCATCAGATCCTGGCGCTGACATTTGCAGCCAACATCATCGCGAACGTCTTCGCTCACCGCGCGCTTGTCCCCAACGTAGGCTTCGCAATGACGAACGTCATCGAAGTCTATACTGCGTTTCGGCTTCTGGAGCTGCAGGAACGAGAGCCGTTCGCCTTCGGCAGCGTTCAATTCTTTAAATCATTTTCCATCGGAGCGGTCACCGGCGCGTTGATAGGCGCGATCACAGCCGCCGTCGTCGCCGTCTCCACCATTGCACCCATCAGCTGGAGCGTTTTCTCCTCTTGGCTGTTCGCTGACTTACTCGGCCTATTGACGGTCACCCCCGCCCTCGTCCGCCTGTGCCAAAAGCGTGTTGGGCCTTCGTCCTCAGCGTCACCCTGGGAAACGTATGCGCTCTTCACAGCGCTCTCTGCCGTTACAGTCATCGTCGTGTCTCTGCCGCAGGCCGCCCTCGGATTTCTAATCCTGCCGATCCTCGTCCTGATCGCCTGCCGCCTCGGACCCAACGCAACGTCCGCTGCCGTCTTGATAATGTCCGCGATCTTTCTCGTGTGCACTGCCGTCGGCTTTCATCACGTCGGTTATTTCCCGCCGGCCCCATGGCTGACCGACACCCAACTCATGCAGCTCCGGATGTTGACAGTATTCACCATCATCATGCTGCTCGCCGAAACGATCGACGCCCAAGCCCGGCTTCAAGAGCGGCTCTCGTCGGAAATCGCACTGCGCGATGAATTGAACAAACACCTTCAGGCTCAAGAGCAGGCCATATTGGAGCAGAAGGCCGAGGTCGAGAAGGCGCACAACCGGCTGAAGGAAGCCATCGAAATTCTCCCCGAAGGCATCGTTATCCTCGACGCCGACAATCGCTACGTCGCCTGGAACAAGCGCTACGCTCAGATCTACGATCGCGCTATCGACACCATCGCCATCGGGCGCAGCATCGAAGAAGCCGTCCGCATCGGACTCGAACGCCAGATGTATCCCGAAGCGTTCGGCCGCGAGCAAGCATGGCTCGCCGAGCGCCTGAAGAATCTGCGCACGCCCGCGGCGCCGCACGAGCAGCTGCTCGATAACGGCCGCTGGTATCTCATCGAAGAGTGCCGGACCAAAGAAGGCGGTTTGATCAGCCTGCGCATCGACATCACCGAAATGAAGCAGCGCGAGGCGTCGATCCGCTTGCTGTTCGAGAACAATCCGCTGCCGATGTTCGTCCTCAGCCGCGACAGGCAGGCGATCCTCGCCGTCAACAACGCCGCGATCGCCCACTACGGCTACAGCCGCAAGGATTTCTCATTGATGTCGTTGCGTGACATCCAAAGCGGCGAACTTGTGCTGCCCTTCGAACATGGCATTCAGCACATTACGCCGACCGATGAAGCACAGCTCTTCAAGCATTTCCGCCGCGACGGCCGGTCCATCGAGGTCGAGGTTTACGTTCGCCCGCTGGCGCACGAAGGACAAGACGCGTTGTTGATCGCGGCGATCGATGTCACCGAGCGTCGCAAAGCCGACCGCAAAGCCGCTTACATGGCACGCCACGATGCCCTGACATCTCTTCCCAATCGACACTTTCTGGCGGAGCGGATGCAGCTTGCCATGGCGCGCGCCAAGCGCGGTGATCGCATGGCGCTATTGCTGCTCGATCTCGATAACTTCAAGGTTGTGAACGATACGCTGGGCCACTCCGCTGGCGATGAGCTTCTGCAAACGGTTGCGGACCGTCTGAAGCTCGCCCTTCGCGAATCCGATACCGTGGCGCGGCTTGGCGGCGACGAGTTTGCCGTACTCGTTGTAGATCTCGATCATCCGTCGAGTGCGGTCCGTCTCGCGCAACGCCTAATCTCCATCTTGAACGAACCGATCCGCATCCGCACAAAGAACGTGACGTGCGGCGGCAGCATCGGCATCGCAATGGCGCCGGACGACAGCTGCGACCCCGATGAGCTTTTCCGCCTCGCTGACCTCGCGCTCTACGCAGCGAAGGAAGAGCAGCGCGGCACGGTCCGCCTGTTCGAACGCGAACTCGACGCCAAGTTAAAAGCCCGCAACCTGCTGGAAGTGGAGGTGCGGGAAGCGATCCTCAACAATGATTTCGAGCTGCATTATCAGCCGATCTTATGCTTGAAGACGATGATGCCTGTCGGGGCCGAAGCGCTTTTGCGCTGGCGTCACCCAAGGCTCGGCCTCGCGTCGCCTGCGGACTTCATTCCAATCGCCGAAGAGATCGGCATGATCGCGGATCTCGGCGCGAAAGTTCTTCGCCAAGCTTGCCTCGAGGCCATGTCCTGGCCCGAAGACACCAGCGTTTCGGTCAACATCAGCGCCATTGAGTTGGAAGCCGAGAGCTTCGTCGACACCGTCAAGGCGGCGCTGGCCGAGTCTGGTCTTCCAAGCAACCGGCTGACGATTGAAGTTACTGAATCGATGATCATGAAGGACATCGATCTCGCCCGGAATGTGTTGCGCGAGATCTGCGACCTTGGCGTCGAAATCGCGATGGACGACTTCGGCACCGGCTACTCTTCGCTCAGCTCTTTGACGAAAGTTCCGTTTCAGAAAATCAAAATCGACCGCTCGTTTGTGCGCGACCTCGCGGTGTCGATGGAGGCGCGCGCGATCCTGGCCACGATTGTCGATCTCGCCCGCGCGCTCGGCATGCGGACGACCGCCGAAGGCGTCGAGACAGCCGAACAACTCGATATCGTCAAGGAATACGGCTGTACCCTCGTGCAAGGCTTTCTATTCAACCGCCCCGAACCGGCAGACGTCATTCGCAAGATTTTGCGCGCCGGCAACGAGGCGCGCCAGAACGCGGCCTGAATGTCCGCTACCGTGCATTCGCCAGTTCATGGCGCGATGTAGCGCTTGAACAACGATCACCATACGGATCATTGACGGACATCAGAATATCGACGCCCACTGCGCCACATTCCTGCAACGCGAAAAGAAAAGCATCCACGCATCATCCAAATGAGGGATGCCAAATTTTTTGGACCTTGCTCAAACTCCTCGCATTGCAGCCACCTTTCTATATTTTCGCGTATATTTTAGATGGAGGGGGTCGCCTTGGCAGATGTCGATTGCATTGCTGCACAACGCGGCCCCTTCAATTTCATTGCCGACATTTACGATTGCGCCCTCGACCCGCACCGATGGAACGCCCTTCTCTGTAAGGCGTCGCAGCTGGTGAGGGGCTGTGCGGAGTTCGGCACGTTCCAGCCTGAAGACGTCGCGGCGATTGCAGCATTGACGCCCCATTTCCGGCGCGCGGCGACGATGGCAAGTCTACTCGGATTCAAATCCATTACTGACGAAAATTGCCTCGATGTGTTCAACGGTGCACCCGTCGCCATCGTCTTGACCGATGGTAGAGGCTGCATCCTCGACGTGAATGAAGCAGGGCAGCGGATGCTCGACGGCTGCGCCCTTCTCTGTCTCGACGACGAACTCGCCGCGCGGGATAGAGCATCCGATATTGCGCTTCGGGCAGCCATCGTCCGCGCGGGACGAATGCATCGTCAGCCGTCTCAGCGCATCGAGCTGACAAGCATTCTGGTGAAAGGTGTAGGTGGAGTTTCGCCGTTCGCGGTCTGGGTAATGCCGATTAGCGAGAATCTGGGCTTCTCGATCTCGGGCTCGGCGAAGGCACGCGTCGCGATCTTCGCGTGTCCCATGCGATCGGCGGAAGGCCTCCCCTCGGAGACCTTCGTCCGGCACCACTCCATCGCGGCCGGGGACGGGCGCCTGCTTGCCCTCCTCGCGAAAGGGCTAACTCCCGATGAGGCGGCATCGGCGCTCGCGATATCAATGGCCGGGGCGTAAGCGTTCCTCGCCCGGCCAATCGCCAAAAAGTCTGCGAAATCCGCAGCGCTTTAGTTCTGCACTTGGGATGACGTGATCTTCATCACGCTCGAAGGCTCATCCACTCTCGGCGTACTGCAATTGGCGCGATCGATGTAAACCTTGACGCCGTCGCCACGAACGCCCGCAACGCCATTCCCGGACGCAACGGCAGAGGCAACTTCCTCGCACGCCTCGCGAGACATCCACTGCATTTCGAGCGCCCCGTTGGCGAGCGTCGCAACGAGCAGTGAATTCTTCGCCGGCACCACCGGCGCCGCGTTGGATGTGTGATCCGACAGGATCGACTTACCGACGCCTGCTGTCCCTCCTGCGGTGGCCGCAACCAGGACGAAAGACGCAGCGAACTTTGACGCGGTCGTACCGAACATGAAGCAACCCTCCGACAACCACGGCCAAAGCACCACATTGAGTCGGTCGAAGCCAAGTTGCGGCGAGCGTTGCGTCCACACAAAACGAGTATTGCACAGGGGCCTGTGCAAAACCCGGCACGGCCGCAATGGGCTCATCCCAAAGTCGAAGCCCCGGTCTCTCCCGAGACCGGGGCTTGCTGAGAACTACAGCGATGTCACACGGTTAGTCGCAATAGCGATTACCGTAACGATAATAGCAATCGTCGCCGTAATACCTGTCCGCCGCAACCGCACCAAGAACAGCCGCGCCTACGCCGAGAGCAATCCACTGACCGCCGCGCCAGTAACCGCGACCGCGATGGTATCCACGACCGTAGCCATGGCCGTAATGACCGCGGAAGCCACGGCCACCGCCTTGCCAACCGTGACCGCCGTGACCACGATAACCGTCACGGGCGTCGGCCGTAGAAGCGGTGAACGTCGCCAGCGGCAGCGCCGTTGCGAGCGCTGCAACAAGACCAATGTATTTATTCATATTCTTCCTCCAGCGGGCGGCCGGGGAAACCGCCCTTGTCATGTGAGCGAAACGCGGTGGTCGGCATGTTGGTTTCATGCCGCGTCAGAGCTGCGCCGTTGTCTTAAAAGTGGGTAGAGAAACCGCAACGCCAATGCCGCTCCGAGCATTCCTGCCGTGCTCGAATTTCTCACAGAATTCAGGGACTATTCAGGTGTCCGTCGCCGTTATGTCCCGCATATGCTCACGCACGCTCTGGCGCTCTTTTCTATTCATTTCGCATTCACAAACGGAACGAACGCAAAAGCGCCCGCCGATGGCGAGCGCTTCGAGTTGTTGACACCGCCGATGTGCTTTCAACTCATTCGGGAATGAGCTCGCCCGAGCCACCGAACTCCGCCGGAAAGTCTTTGAGCTTCGGCAGTCCATCTTTCATCGGCAAAACCGTCTCGGCGTAATTCACGTGCACGACCGGCTGAAATGGCAACGACGGCAGAGTCGCCGAGAACACATCGACAAGTCCGAGACCCGGATGGTTCGTCACGAGATGGCCACCGCATTTCGTGCAGTATTTGCGCTCGCTCGCGGGTGTCTTCTGATAGGTCGCGACGAACTCTTCTCCTTCCGTCACCCGAACAGCCTCCGGCTTCCACAGCGTGAAGGCGTTGACGGGAGACGCCGACCAAGACCGGCACGATTGGCAGTGGCAGTATCCGCTCGCTTCCGGCGCCCCGGTTGCTTCGAGCTTCACCGATCCGCAAAAACAGGCACCTTGATAAGTCGGCATTTCCTCAACCTTTCGTTTTTCTTACTGGCGACAACTCTATAGCCAGCCTGCAATAAAGTGCAGCCACATCGGACGCGGCACCAGACCTGAGTTTTTCACATGCCACGCGCCAGCTAGAGACACGAAGCGGCGCCGTTAGCGGTCTTCGCTTCCGAGCTGGCGCATCCTCTCAAGCCACGCCTTCCGCTTTGCTTCGCTCAACGCCCCAATCGAGCCGATAAGTGTCTCGCGCACAGGACGCAGGCCGACAAAATTCAGAATGTTGCGCCGCATCCCGGCGACACCATGATTTCCAAACCAAAACCGGTAGACCAAGCTCGGCGTGTTCATCGTCACGACCATACGGGCGGAACGTCCGTTGAGCAGCGGTTTGACGAGAAGACCTTCACCCTGCGCCGCATAGACAAACGCCGTACCGGGCCGCATCGCCTGCTCGAGAAATGCCTTCAGCAACGCGGGCATACTGCCGAGCCAGAGCGGAAAGACGAAAACGATATGTTCGGCATCTGCGATCGCCCGAACGGCATCGGCGAGGCCTGCGGGCACCGCCGCATGCTGAAAATCTTTCTCGCTTCGCAGCCATGGAAAATCGAGCGTCGCAATATCGATCAGACTCACCTGATGACCTTGCTCCTCGGCACCCTCGGCATACGCCGCCGCAAGAGCCCGGCCAAAGCGCGATGGACTAGGATCCGGATGACCGACGATAATGAGCACACGACGCGGCAATAGCGTTTCTCCTGCCAGGAGAAACTGCCGTTGGATGGGCCACAATCACTTGATCTGCCTCAAGCCCGCTGAGGCGCTTGCGGCCTCAGGCGTCGACCGCGGTGCTCCCTCGCCCAGGCGACGACATCAGCGAGCGCAAGGTGTCCGCATCGCCGCCGTAGGAAACGAAATACGGATTATCGAAAGTCCCGTTGGCGCGCAGAACACCGTACTCGAGTTCTTCGCCGTCGCGCGTCAACGTACAACCACCCGCGCCGCGCAAAACCGCATCGCCTGCTGCTGTGTCCCACTGCATCGTTCGTCCGAACCGCGGATAGATGTGCGCGTCAGCCGCCGCCACGAGACAGAACTTCAACGACGATCCGACGGAAATCTTCCGGTCGACCGGCAGACCCTGCAGAAATTCATCCGTCTCGACACCCGCGTGCGATGCGCTCGCGACAGCGGTCAGCCGGTCGGCCGTGCAGGATGTTCGGATCTGCATGCGCTCGATGATGGATGCATCTCGGCCCAGTCGGCAACGGTATGAGGCGGAGCCATCGCCGCTGAAAAGCTCGTGCCGGGCAGGCGCAAAGACCACGCCGAGTTTCGGACGACGCCTTTCTACGAGGCAGATGTTCACCGTGAAGTCGTCTTTCCCGCGGATGAATTCTTTTGTGCCGTCCAGCGGATCGACAAGGAACACTGCGTCGCTGTCCGTCACGTCGATCGTGCCCGCAGCGGCCGACTCTTCCGCGATAATCGGAACGCCCGGCGCCAGCCTGCGCAATTCCCGCAGGATGAGTTCCTCCGCGGCTTCGTCCGCGTCGGTCACCGGACTGCCGTCGGCCTTGAGCAGAACATTCGGACCGGCTGCGCGGAATTGCGAAATGAGCTGGCCAGCCTCGATGGCGATGGCTTCGAGTTCACGCAACATTCGCTTACCCAAACGCGCGCGCGAGGCGGCGTTCGACCTGATAGCGCGGACGCACGAATTCGGTTTGAGCAAATCCTTGCGTCGCATCGCGCGTGAAGGGCGCATTGTCCTTCAACACCCAGCGCCGCCAGAGATAGCGGTCGAGGTTCGTCCGGGCCTTGAGCTCCGTCCGGTCTGCCTCCGCGATATCGCCGAGCCTGACGATCTTCCAACCCGTCTGCTGCTGCTTTTCTTCAGCTGTATTCCGCCGCTGCGCCACGGGAGAAATGCCGATCTCTCCGGAAACTTTTTCGACCAGCGCATCCGTATCGCCGATCTGGGCCACATGGTGGATCGATCCCATGATCTCGTCGAGGAGTGCCACTTTCTTCTCGTCGGGCATCCGGATCAGTTCGAGCCACGACAGCTCGAGCCAACGCTCCAGCAGAAAGTGCGTGATGAAATTCTGCCGCGTGGCGCGCAGGAACAACGAAAAGCCATAGGGATGCTGACCGCGCAGCATGTACCGCATCATGCGGTAATTGTAATAGGACAGCATGAGGCTTTCCGGCTCGCGCAGGATGATCGAACGGACAATACGGCGATCCTGGAACATATCTTCGATCGAGCGGCCGATGAAATGGCCGGATACGGCCTTGATCCTGCTGCTCGGCACCTGGGTCACGCGATCATATTTGCGCTCGAACCAGCCGAGCGGAAATTTGCGGGTTCGCTTCTTGGGAGCCCAAAACCCGTCGCGGCCCAGCTCATCGACCAGATGCTGCTCGACAGTCGTTCCGGCGCATTTCGGAACATGGATATGAATGAGTAGAGGCTCGGACATCGCGCTGCGGTTCCCCCCGGTCCAAAGGCGCCAAAGTGCCTCGGCTGATTGGCCTAGTCCAGGCTAGTCGTGGGGGATCGGCCTGACTAACCCAAACGGGATATCAGACGATTTTATAGTGGATCGTGTTGTTTAGATCACACGCCGAAGGCGCCCACCTGAACGGCAAGCCGGAGAAAAGTCAAATTTTACCTGGGAATTCAGGATCTTGCAGGCGGCGGGTGGTGATAGGCGATGACGAGCAAACTGGTCAAAATCGACGACATCAGTCCCGCCAGCGCACCGACCCAGGTCGGAAATGCTTCCTCGACGAGCAACGCCACTTCGAGACCGGCCAAACTTCCGACGATGGACGCAATCGCAGCGAATACGAGGATGGGGGTCGGAAGTGCGGCTTCGTACTCTCCGACTGCAATTCCCTGATCGACAAGTGTGTTGCGCACGACTGCCCCCGCGACCGTTCCGGCCAGCCCAGCAAGAATGGCGAGCCAAGGTCCCGGCTGAAGAGAATTTCCGAGCAGCATTCCGACCAAAGCGCCGACGATCGTCCCGACGATCATAACCACTAGCAAACTCGCGGTTGTAATGCCGGCCATCGATCTTCCCATCGTCTTCCTCGCAAAGGTTGGGATGTTCAGCCAACGACGTTATGCGCCGGTAGATTTCCCGCGCCAAGTCCATTATCGCCCTGCACGCTTTCGCGGAACGTGCGGCCGGTCTCAAAAAGCCAATAGCGGCCCCGGGGAGAGGCCGCCGGATTTTCATCCCATTAGACGTGCTTACAATTCAGCCAACCGAACATCCGGTCGCCGAATTTTGCCGTGCGATAAGCGACGCGCTTGACGAAGTTGGTCGTGCCATCGACGGCGGACGTAACCTCCGAGTGAACGCGTTTATATCCGAAGCAATGCGCCTCCGATGCGGCTGGCAAGGCCGTCAGCGCACCAAGTGCTATTGCGGCGCCGAGGATAGATCGTTTCGACATGCTAGAACTCCTGGTTGGCTTTCAACGATAAATAGAATCTACGCCGAACCTCGCACGCTGCGAGCGCAACCTCAGTGTTTGGTTAGTCTGGAGTGAAGGCCGCGAGCGCCACAGGCATTAACGGCGGGGACAACCGCCCTGTCCCCCATCGGCTTTGCGTTGCGGAATTGAAGATTTAATCCGATGTCGGAACGATCGAATTCGCTCGCACGTTTGTCGGCCATGGACGACATGCGCGCGCTCTACGCCCTCGTGGCAATTTTCGCGGTTCTCGCGTTCGACGTTGCATTCAACAACAGTGCTATTCTCGATTGGATCGGCACTCGCCTGGGGCTGAATTGAATTTTTGCGTCGATAGGCCGGCGCAGTAAAGCCCGTGAAACGCTGTCTCACGGGCTTTAATCATCGCGTGCAGTTCCGGCGGCACTACCGGTCGTCGTCTGGCACCGGTACTGGCACCACCTTATGCGTCTCGATGTCGACGCCGACGCCCGCATCTCCGCTGCTATCGCCATTCGAGTCGTAATGCCGTTCCTCCGGTACCACCACCGTGCCGCCGTCGGGCCTGTCGTGATCGATAATGGTCGTCTTGTCGTGGAACAGGCCATGCTCCTTGATCACCGTCCGCCCGTTGTCGTCGGGAACGACGACCGCTTCGTCGGCCAAAGCCGGAGCCGCAGCGAAAAACGCCGCGACGGAAAATGCTAATGCTCTCATTCGAAAATCTCCTCGCTGCCTTTCCTGAGGAGACAACACCTTCGCTCGCAGCCTGTTCCGGTCCATGGTTGCTCGCGCATGCCTTCACCTCGGCGACCAGCAGCCCGGCAGGGATCTTTGCAAATTTTTTGAACTTCTCGTGGGTTGGCGCGTTTATGGGGACCACAGCCGGAGACCGCCATGCCCATCCTCACGACAGCCATCACCACCTTCATCCTACTCATACTGATCGGCGTGATCGTCGGGCTCTTCATGAACCGTGGCGGCCGAAGCTGGCTTGGACGCCGGGTCGCCGAAGCGACGGGCGTCGGCGACGTCACCTATGCCCTGATCGGCATCGCCGGCTCATTCATGGGCTTCCATATCGGCGTTATTCTTGAGCTGTTGCCGAGCTTACTTCTCTACGTCGCCGCCATCGCCGGAGCATTCCTGACGATTATTCTCTGGCGCCGAGCTTGAGCAGCAGAGAGATGGGTTTGACGCGCTAAAGCCCATCCGGAAGCTTCGACGCCATCATCGCTTTGCGATCGAACGTGCGTCCATCAACGACGAATGTGCCGTCGCCGACGGCATGGATCATCCGCTTTTCTTTTCGCTGCGAATTGAAATAGGCCGCGACGCCTTCGAGCACGACGATATTGTGCTTGGAAACAACGTCCACGACCTTGCATTCGATGTTCGCCAGGCACTCCGCGATCAATGGTGCGCGCACGGACTTTCCAACGGTCGCAGACAACTTGAACTTGGCGAACTTGTCCGTATCGGAGCCCGAGCACGTTCCGATGCCGACGACCCGGTCCAGCATATCGATCGCCGGAATAGCGATTACGCACTCTCTGGTGTTTTGAAGCGCAGCGAACGAATAATTCCACGCGCCTGTCGTGATGGCGAACACCGGCGAGAAATCCATAACCATCGTCCACGAGATGGTCATGACGTTATTCTTTCCGGCATCGTGCGTCGTCACCAGAACGACCGGACCCGGCTCGATCAGCGTAAAGGCACGGCTTAGCTTCATCTCGCGCATGAAACGCCTCCTCGCACGCTCATCCGATCCTCTCAGGATCGGCAGCGGCTAATGAGGATAATTCGAGAGCGCAGCCCGATGCTTGCGCAAGCTCAAGTCTCGGGAAATGAGCTGCGAAGATTGCGGCCACGAAATCCGGACGCTTCTCGGCAGAGAAAAGTTGAACTCTTCTACGCGTGGGGCGTTTCCCAATCAGCACGCGCCCGGTGGCAACCGGCCGCAACAGGGAATGATGGACGCAGTTATTTTGCCGGCTTCTTACTGCGACACCAACGCATTGGTACGCGTGGACATCTAACTTGTTCCGGGTGCGTGCTCCGCCTCGCCCAAAACATTCAGGAACGATTAGGCGCTCCCTCTCCTCGCCAAGAACGATGCCGCCCGTTGCTACTTATGCTCATGGCGAGCTTGAAAGCCACAGAAGAGCGCATTTCGGAGGCAATCACCTACCCCGGCGATCCAGGGCAGCGCGATGAAAACAAAAAGCCCGCATCTGGGTGGCCAGATGCGGGCTTCAAACTGATCAGACTTTCCGCCGGAATTCCGTGCTTAAAGCTGATTGGCTTCCTCGCGCTCGATATTAGACAGCGCGGAGGTTGTCAGCCGAAGACTTGCCGCTACGACGATCAGCGACGACTTCGAAAGAAACCTTCTGGCCTTCGTTCAACGTGCGCAAACCAGCGCGTTCGACTGCGCTAATATGAACAAAAACATCGTTGCCGCCTTCATCCGGCTGGATGAAGCCAAAACCTTTTTGGCCATTGAACCATTTCACTGTGCCGGTCTGCATGAGATAAGATCCTAAAGAGTTATGCGCGTTTGTTGCCCGACGGAGTCGGAATAGGTACTCGAGTTTTTTTGAAAGATCGTCGGTCAGGCGCGCACTTCGCGGCGAGGCCAAGTCAAGTCAGCGAAGCTCGATCGCGACCAATATACCCACAAAGCCCCCCGCTGACAAGCAACTCTGGTATTCTAAAAGTGGCCTAATACTCCTGCCCCCTGGACGGTGTTCGTCACGGGAATGGGGTCTCGGGACCCTTGCCAAGATTAAGGCAGACCACAGAACTCCCCGGTTTACTGGGTTCCGCATCCGGCCAATGGGGTGGCGCAGTCCTGCGCGGCTCCCGGTTCGCGCCAATCAGGCCGTGCGCCCCGCGGAAATAGCACGAACACCGGCAGAGCGCTCAAGATCGGCATCCCTCTCGATTCTGGCGACGACTCTCGATCCGGCAGCGAATCGCGCCCACTCTCAGCAAGTGCACATGATGGTTGATGCCTTCACTGTATAGGTTGCCTCACGACGCGGACTGCCCCTAAAAAAGAAAAAATGAGATACGCAGTAACCTTCCTCTTTCTTTCACTGTCTTCAGGCCTGACAGCAGCTGGCACGCTCGAAGACTCCCTCCTCAAACTTGAGCCCGAAGAGCGATCGCATCAGGCGTGCATCGCAAAGGGCATCGATGAGATCAATCGGGCGAATAAGAAGCTTCGTGTCGACCGGCTCAAAACCAGCATCTTTTCGCGCGCGAAATTCGACGGCGTAACCGTGACCGCCCCGGGGGGCGCATTCCGCGCCAAAAACCACTGGTACAAGCTGAAATTCACATGCAACGTCAACGACAACCAGACGAAGGCGACGACATTCGTCTACGAGCTTGGCCCCGAAATCCCAAAAGAAAATTGGGAGGAATTGGGCCTATGGCAGTAATGGGCGCGCTGCCTAGGGTGCGGCGACATCCTGCCTAGTCATTCGTCCGGCCTCGCGATCCGGCTCGGCAACAGTGCCCCCGAGCGCTCAAGAACGGGATAGGCAGCGGCCGCCACAATATAACTGTTGAGCAGTTTCATATCGCGCATCAGGTCGAGGTAAAGCGCGCTCGCTCGCGCTTTGTCGAGCTGTCCAAGCTGCATTTTCTCGACATGGGCAACTGTCGCTTTCGCCTCCGCATCCCGAAAAGCTACTTTCTCCTCGGCCAAAAGATGCGCGGTACGTGGATCGTCCGTCATGAATAGGGACGCCGCTACGCCAACATTGCCGCCAAGCCGATCAAGCATTTCACACAACTGCGCCTGATGCTCCCGGCTGAATACAAGACCGCGCTTAAAGCGTTTCGCGAGATGAGGCAGCAGGCTGCGATCTATGACATCCCCCGCCTGCTCGATATTCATCACGAAAGTGATGATCTCATTGAGGCGGCGTTGATCCGCTTCGTTCAGCCCATCGGGGTCTATCGAAGTCAGATAGGTCTTGATCGCGGTGTTCAGCTTATCGATGACGTCGTCGCGCCTGCGGGTTTCGACCATGAGCTTACGGTCGCCGGTCACAAGAACCTCTTTTGCCCCCTGAAGCATCTGCGTCAGCACATCGGCGAGCCGTAGCGCCTCGCGAGACCCGGCGCCAAGGGCAACGATCGGCGTCTCCTTCGCGGCGGGATCGAGATAGCGCGGGCGCGCGGGATCTTCCGGATCGACACGCTTCGGCAGCCAGCGTTCGAGTAAGGCCGCGTATTGCGTGAGAAACGGTAGAAACGCTGCCGCAATCGCGACGTTGAAGAACGTATGGAAGTTGGCCACCGCGCGCGCGTTATCGGGCCATATACTCACCATGAGCTGCCCGAGTGGCTCGATCAGCGCCAACACGATCAGGCCGCCGACGGCGCGCGTAAGGAGATTGCCTATCGGAAGTCGCTTCGCCGCAAGGTCATCGCTGCCGGACGATTCGAATAGCGGATTAAGCGCGGTTCCGAGATTTGCTCCAATCACAAGTGCGAACGCGGCGACGGGCGGCACAACGTCTTTCGCCGCGAGCGACATAATCAGCAATACGACAGCGATACTCGAATGCGCTGCCCAGGCGAGAAACGCTCCGAGAAGGACGTCGAGCCAGAGGCTCGTCGAGACCGCGCCGAGCAGCATCCGCAAGTTCGGTGCATCCTCGTAGTCCGTCATTAGGCCGAGCAACTCATGCAGTGCATGCAGCATGAGTCCGAGACCGATGAACACGCGGCCAAGGTCATGCACCAGCGTGCTCGTGTCACGCCGGAACATCACCACGCCGACGAGGATCAGCGCGGGCGTCACCATATTGACGTCGAAGGATAGGATTTGGACGATCAGCGTCGTTCCGACATTCGCACCGAGCATCACGGCGAGAGCGGGCGCAAGCGCGACGACGCCGTCGGCTGCGAATCCGGCCGTCATCAAGCCCGTCGCCGTGCTGCTTTGGAGAAGCGCAGTGACGCCGAGCCCTGCGAAGAAGGCGCGGAAGCGATTGCGGAGCGCACTGCCGAGGATCGCGCGAAGATTTGCTCCGAACGCGCGTTGAATGCCGGTCTGCACCATATGCGTCCCCCAAAGGAGAAGCGCTATGAAGCCAGCCAGTTCAATCAGTGCATTCGGAGCGATCATTGCAGACAATTGTCCAATTCATTGCGTGACGTGTGGGAACGTCAGACAGCGTCATTGCTGAGAATACCGTTGCAACCGCGCTGAAAAAAGTTGCCATCGACGTAAGTGGACAGTTCGTTGCGCGACATAAGAGCTGCTGCGGCTGCATCGAACGTCATCGGGAAACTGCGTTCGAGAAATCTATTCGGCGCAGCATGAATTCGTTCCATCGACGACGTGATTGCTTACGCACACGGCCTTTCTGCTTATGCTGGCGTCCGGTCGCCGCACGATGCTAGGCATTGCCCATGCCTGATGGGTTCCGGGGGAAAGATGCTGTTTGCAAAGACGCTAGGTTTGTTCGTCGTCACTGCAATCGCCGAGATCGTCGGCTGCTACCTGCCGTACTTATGGCTTCGAAAAGATGGCTCACCGTGGTTGCTTTTATGGGCAGCCCTCAGCCTGACGCTCTTCTCTTACCTGCTCACGTTGCATCCCGACGCAGCGGGTCGCGTCTACGCGGCGTATGGCGGAGTCTACGTGACAGTCGCCATTTTGTGGCTCTGGCAGATTGACGGCATCTCCCCGAGCCGATGGGACATCATTGGCGTGGCCGTATCGATGGTGGGCATGGCCATCATCGTGCTCGGCGGCTGGAAGTCGAGCTGACCCGACGTCCGCAGACCCGGCGATGGAAACCGCCGATTTCCAAACCCATTGATTCTGGTGGTGAGCCCGGTTGGGATCGAACCAACGACCCTCTGATTAAAAGTCAGATGCTCTACCGCTGAGCTACGGGCCCTTTAACACACCAAATCAATGACTTAACCGACCGAGGCCAGCAAGCATGATTTCGGGCCGATGCCTCAGCCCACCGCTTGGAAGCGATGGGGCACGTCGCGCGCCGAAGCGTGCTTATAGAAACGAGGCTCAAAACCCGCAACCCTCATTCCATCGGCCCTCCTGACGGATGGTCGCAGGCCCTGAAGAATCATGAACGTGGTTGGTCCGGCGTCCGGAGGCCGCTATACCAGCGCGAACATCGGCCCGGCAAAACGGGCTGAGCCGCCAAACGAACAGGAACGGACCATGGCCGACACCGAAGACCTTGCCGAGCTCGAACAGCGTATTGAGGTGCTTCGCGACAATCTCCGCCAGCTTGTCGAGCAGGCAGCCGGCTATTCCGGCGCGGAAGACGAAGAGCGCAACGCCGACCGCATCGCCCAGCAGCAGTCCGAACTCGACGCACTCATCGCGAAACGAGACGCGCTCGCGAAAAAATAACCGGCGTGCGCTGCGCCGAGTGCGCAGCCAGCCTCCTACCAAACGACAAGCAACTCCATCACGCCAGCCGCGCGCCCTAGCAGCGGCCGTTTCCGCCGTGCCCGCTCGCAAAGCCCTTGTCACATGCCTGATCGCCTGAAGGCCATTCTCCTGGTGTGCGCCGGGGTCATACTTTTCTCGGTCCTCGACACGACCGCGAAATATCTTGGCACGCGCTTGGGCGTCCCCGTTTCGCAGATCGTGTGGTTGCGCTTCGTCACCCAGTTCTTCTGGATGACGGTGCTGCTCGGCCCCACGGCGATGCCGAAGCTCTTCAAAACCAAAAATCTCACCCTGCAGCTGATGCGCTCCACGTTCATGGCGGCGACAACGCTGCTGAACTTCATCGCCGTCAAATATTTGCGCCTCGATCAAACCTTGGCGATCACCTTCCTGACGCCGCTGGTCGTCGCCGCTCTTGCGATTCCGCTACTCGGAGAGCACGTCGGCTGGCGTCGCGCGATTGCGATCGCGGTCGGTTTTGTCGGAATTCTCATCGTCGTTCGCCCGGGCTTCGGCACGCTGCAACCGGCGTTTCTTTTCGCCTTCGGATCGATGCTGACCTATTCGCTGCTTTTAATCGTGACGCGCAAGCTCTCGGCGTTTGACCCGCCGTTGGTCACGCTCACATATGGTTGTGTTGTCGGCACCATCGGCGCGACACCTTT
The DNA here is from genome assembly GCA_030148425.1 of Hyphomicrobium sp. Classification (GTDB taxonomy): domain Bacteria; phylum Pseudomonadota; class Alphaproteobacteria; order Rhizobiales; family Hyphomicrobiaceae; genus Hyphomicrobium_B. The sequence continues at coordinate 291,671 of JASBTM010000008.1, forward strand.
TGTCTTCGCGGATTGGATCTGGTTCCCGAGCGTCGAGACTTGGGCGCTCCTGCTCGCGCTCGGCGCTCTCGGAGGCGGCGGCCACCTCCTGATGATTCAAGCCTATCGCTTCGCGCCGGTCTCCGCGGTCACACCCTTCATCTACGTCGAGTTGATCAGCATGATCGCGCTGAGCTATCTCGTGTTCGGCGACGTGCCCGACCACTGGAGCCTGATCGGCTCACTCGTCATCGTCGCGTCCGGGCTTTACCTGATCCATCGCGAACGCATCGCCCACAAGGAAAGCCTGATGGCGCTCGAGCCTATTGAGCCGCTTGAGGAGAAGCGATGATGCGCGCCTTCGTCTCCGCCGCCCAGTCCTCGAAGCGGCCCTCCGCGATTGCCGCACGCATTGCCGCCATCAGTTCCTGATAGAAGACGGTGTTGACCCACGACAGTATCATCGCGCCGAGATACTCGCCCGACTTGATCAGGTGATGAACGTAGGCGCGCGAATAATCCCGCGCCGCCGGACATGAGCTTAGCGCGTCGACCGGCTCCATATCTTCCGCGAACTTCGCGTTGCGCATGTTGAGCGGCCCGCTCCAAGTGAAAGCGTATCCATGCCGCCCGTTTCGCGTCGGCATCACGCAGTCGAACATATCGACCCCGCGGCGCACGCTCTCGATCAGATCGAGCGGCGTGCCGACGCCCATGAGATATCGTGGCTTCTCGGCCGGAAGATGCGGCAGCGTTTCGCCAAGCGTCGCAATCATCGCCTCGTGGCCCTCGCCAACCGCGAGACCTCCGACCGCGTAGCCCGGAAAATCCATCGCAACCAGCGCATCCGCAGAGCGATGTCGCAACTCGATATCGGTGCCGCCCTGCACGATCGCGAACAGCGCCTGCCCCGGCCCCGCGCCGCCCGATGCACGTTGCATCTCGAAGGCGCGCTTCGAGCGTTCGGCCCAGCGCAGCGACAATTCCATCGCCCGTTCCACTTCCTTCCGCTCGGCCGGAAGCTCGATGCATTCGTCAAACTGCATCTGGATGTCGGAACCGAGCAAACATTGGATCTCGATGGAGCGCTCCGGCGACAGCATGTGCCGCGAGCCGTCGAGATGCGATTGGAACGCGACGCCCTCTTCCGTGATCTTCCGGATCTTGCCGAGGCTCATCACCTGGAAGCCGCCGGAGTCGGTCAGAATGGGCTTCTCCCAGCGCATGAACTTATGCAGGCCGCCAAGCTTCGCGACGCGCTCCGCGCCCGGCCGCAGCATCAGGTGATACGTGTTGCCGAGCAAAATATCCGCGCCCGCATCGCGCACCTGATCGGGGTAGAGCGCCTTCACCGTCGCGACGGTGCCGACCGGCATGAACGCGGGCGTGCGAATGATCCCCCGCGGCGTCCGGATCTCTCCGAGCCGCGCTTTGCCGTCCTGAGCAAGCTTGCGAAATTCGAAGCGCGCATCCGTCGTCATCGTGGAAGAGGGTGTCTCAACGTTCATCGACTGCATTCAAATGCTCTTCTCGCACCCGGTTTCGGATGCCATTCTATTTTCCAATTTTGTCGACGACGGCTTTGCCCGGCTCGACGATGATGGTGCTGATATTCGGAGCGGGCGCGCTGTGTGCGAGGTCCTGCGTCGGCGCTCCGGTCTTGATGAATGCCTCGATATCCTTGGCCACTGTCTCGGAACCCGACCACTGGATGTTGTGCCCAATATCTGTTTCCTGCGCGCCGGACGCAGGCAGCGGAAGCGCTCCGTATTCCTTCCAATAGAAGGTCACGCCGGTCTTCGCCGCCGCATCCTTGAGAGAGGCTTTGATCTCGTCCTGGTCCTTCGCAAGATAGATGCTGTCCTGCGTCGCCCACAAAACGAGTGCGGGGACCGAAAGGCTTTTGAGGCGATCAGTGTTGTCCTGCGCGAGCAAACCTCGCGTCGCACCGATCCACGTTCCAAGACGGGTCTTCGCCGTCTCGGGAGTATACGGCGCGAGAAACGCTGACTGGGCCGCGGGATCGAGTGTCCAATTGGCCGCGATCCATTCCATAGCTTTGGGATCTGCATCGAGCGGCGTCAGTTCGTAGACCGCGGAAGGGAATGCGTACCCTTTCGCTTCGAGCGCTTTTTTCCAGGCGCCTTCGACGGTCTGCTTCAACACGAAATCGCTGAGAGCCGCATTGCCGACGCTCTTCGCCCCGGTCGCGACGAGGATGGCATGCCCAATCATTTCGGGATGCGTCAGAGCGATTTCCTGGACGACGAAGGAACCCATGGAATGCCCGGCCATATCGGCTTTCGCAATGCCCTTGGCCTTCATGAAGGCGACGACGTCACCAGCCAGATCGGACATCCGGTAGCACGCTTCGGGATCGGGGGCGCACGCCTTCGCATCGGGCATGCTGCTTTGGCCGTGTCCCCGCAGATCAATCGCAATGATCCTCAGATCAGGATCGATCTTATGAAGATCCTCCATGGCGAGCGACCACGAGCGAACACTGTCGGTCAATCCATGAATGAGAAGAACCGGCTTTCCATCTTTAGGGCCGACCTCGATATACGCCATATCGATCCCCGTCGGCAGTTTCTCCACGCAGCGCGATGCTGCGACCGACGAGCATGCGGTCTCGGCCCAAACCTCACCTGCTGAAGGGAGGAACGTCGCAGCGGCGACGACGGCGATCGCGCTCAGCTTCTGAAATAGCGACTGCATATGAGATGTCATGGAACCCATCGGGACGACGATTGCGGACTGCCGGGAGTGGCACGTCCGGAGCTTAGCAATGCGGCTTGCGGAAGAGAAGCTGCGGTTCGGCCGCAAGTGTTAATCACGGTCGGTCCGGGTCAATAGCGACGCGTCGCCATAGGAATAGAAGCGATAACCCGCACGGATTGCATGGCCATAAGCCGCACGCATGGTGCCGAGCCCCGAGAACGCCGAAACCAGCATGAACAGCGTCGAGCGCGGCAGATGGAAGTTCGTCATCAGCACGTCGACCGCCTTGAATCGATAGCCCGGCGTGATGAAGATCGCTGTCTCACCCGACCACGGCATGATGGTGCCATCCTCGCGCGCCGCGCTTTCAAGCAACCGAAGCGACGTCGTGCCGACGGCAACGATACGCCCGCCCCGTGCTTTCACATCATTCAGCGCCTCCGCCGTCTCCGCTGGAACCACGCCCCACTCCGAATGCATCTTGTGCGCGTCCGTATCGTCTGCCTTCACCGGCAGAAACGTCCCCGCGCCCACATGCAGCGTCACGAAATGGCGAGAGATGCCACGCGCATCGAGCGCCGCGAAAAGCTCAGGCGTGAAGTGCAGGCCCGCCGTCGGCGCCGCAACCGCACCGTCCTTATCGGCATAGATCGTCTGATACGTGTCGCGGTCGCGCGCATCGGGCTCGCGCTTCAGAGCGATGTAAGGCGGCAGCGGCATCGCGCCGATGGCCGCAATCGCCTCATCGAGTGCGACGCCAATGAGATCGAATGCGAGTTCCACCTCGCCCGCCTCGCCCTTCGCGGAAACCGTCGCGTCGAGCGCACCGAGCATGCACGTCTCGTCACCATGTCCGAAGTGCACGCGATCCCCAGCCTCGAGCCGCTTCGCAGGCCGCGCGAAGGCACGCCAGGAATTCTCCGAAACGCGCTTCGTCAGGTTGAAATCGACTTTCGCCCGCGTCTCGCCCCGCGCGCGCACGCCCGACAGCGCCGCCGGAATGACTTTCGTATCGTTGAAAACGAGCGCATCGCCAGGGCGCAACAGGCCCGGTAAATCGCGGATCGATTTATCTTCGAGATCCGCATCATCGCGCGCGCAACCGCCCTTCACCGGATGCACGACGAGCAGCCGCGCACTGTCGCGCGGCTCGGCCGGGTAGAGGGCGATGGAACTGTCGGGTAGAACGAAATCGAAGAGATCGGTACGCATGCCGCGGGCTTAGCCGATGATCGCTCTCAGAGAAAGTGCCTCGATCGCGACGAACGCGCCATCATTAACGCCATGGCCCCAAAGGCCGCACCCCGGCTAAGACCCCTCATCCGGCCTTCGGCCACCTTCTCCCTAGGGGAGGAGGAAAAGCACTTTCCTCTCCCCGAACGGGAGAGGATGCCCGAAGGGCAGATGAGGGACTTGAAGCACCGGCAAAGGCGCGCAACGTCAGTCGCGAGCCCAACTCGTAAACGCCGCGACCGCCACCAGCAGCCAGCTCAGGATCATCCCCGATCCGCCGACGGGCGCCAGGAACTGAAACGACGCATTGTCCGTGAAGGTATGAAACGCGATCTCGCCGGCGAACAGCGAAGCCGCGAGCAGCATCAAGACCGCCGCTGCGCCCCAGAGCCTCCGATGCGGCCCGCGCAGTGCAATCGCGAAAATTCCGACTGCCGCCGCCGCATGCAGCGTCAGCATCGTCGCGGCGCTCGTCAAAGCTGGACTGTCGACCTTATGTGCCGCCGCCGCCGCAAGACCGACACCGGCAGCGCCCGCCAGCCCGGCCCATACCAGAATGAGAAAAGGCGCACGACACCGCGCGCCTTCGCTTTTTTCAGCAGAGATCGCCATCAGGCGGCGTCCGCTGCGACTTGCACCTTGATCATCTTGTCAGGGCTCTTTGGCGGCTCGCCCTTGCTGATCTTATCGACATTGTCCATGCCGTCGATCACTTTGCCCCAAACGGTGTATTGCTTATCGAGGAAGCGCGCATCGTCGAAGACGATGAAGAACTGGCTGTTGGCCGAATTCGGATTGGAAGCCCGCGCCATCGAGCAGACGCCGCGAACATGCGGCTCCTCGTTGAATTCCGCCGGCAAGTTCTCATACGACGAACCGCCGGTGCCACGGCCTTGCGGACATCCCGTCTGCGCCATGAAGCCGTCGATCACGCGATGAAAGACGATGCCGTCATAGAAACCTTCGCGCGCCAGCTGCTTGATGCGCTCGACATGCTTCGGCGCGAGGTCCGGACGCAACTCGATCACGACAGGCCCCTTGCTCGTCTCGATCAGGAGCGTGTTTTCGGGATCTTTGTATTCGGCCATTTCGAAAAGTTCCTTTCTTGTTATCCCCTCTCCCCGTCTACGGGGAGAGGGCTAGGGTGAGGGGCCGCAAACCAAGCCGGCGTCCGCCCCTCACCCCAACCCTCTCCCCATCGCCAAGTGGCGATAGGGAGAGGGAGCTTCAATTACTGCACGTAGACCTTCTGCATGATGTCGGGATTAGCCACGGTGCCCGAGCCGGGCTCGCCGCGCTTGATGAGATCGACGTACTGCATGCCATCCACCACTTCGCCGAAGATCGTATACTGGCCCTTGAGACCGCCACAGCCGATGCTGTTGAAGCAAATGAAGAACTGGCTGTTCGCCGAGTTCGGATCGGCCGTCCGCGCCATCGCCACGGTGCCGCGCTTGAATTCTTCGCTCGAGAATTCCGCCGGGAGGTCCGGCAGCTTCGAGCCGCCCATGCCCGTTCCCGTCGGATCGCCGGTCTGCGCCATGAAGTCGTCCATCACGCGGTGCCACTTGATGCCGTTGTAAAAGCCCTGGTTGGCGAGCGTCTTGATCTGCGCCACCGTCTTCGGCGCAAGATCGGGGCGAAGCTGAATGACGACCTTACCGTTCTTCAATTCGATGATGAGCTTGTCGCCGTCCGCGCGCGCGGGCAGTCCCGCGAAGACGCTTACGGCCAGCAGCGACGCGAGAATGAACGAAAGAAATCGAACCATGGCGTTCCTCGTGGGATCAATGTTTCCGCCGGGCATTTTCCGGGCCGATCCCGGCTGCCGAGCGTTGCGGCGGGCAGTGTTGCCGCCCTTATGGCGATTTGACGGCTGTCCCGCAACCCTTGGAAATCATCCCTTTACCGGCGCTTCGGGCCAGCCTCTGCCCAAGGGAAGAGGCGTTCTCCAATTCGCTCTCCCCTCCGGGAGTAATCCAGGGTGAAAGGGAAGTTCGTTTTAAAGCCACCGCTTCATAAAAAATGCGCCAGATGAGGTAATCCAATCCATCAATTCAAGGTGTCATCCTCGGGCTTGTCCCGAGGATCCATTGTTCATCCGCTACGCGGCACGAGGGATGCTCGGCGAGCTCAAGTATGACAATTCGCTAAGGCCGCTGCTTCATGCCGCGCGACCGACCGCCGGGCTTTGGTGTGTTGACCTCCGTCTCGGCAGCGGCTGCGATTGGTAAAGACGCGTTGGCGAACGCCAAAATCATGAAACGCGGCAAGTCCTGTACGATCCCCGCGGGCGAAACCATGACGCCCTCGCGAACGAGCCGTGCGAATTGCTGGTCGCGATGTGGTCCGCGCCCGATTGCGCCGCCTTTGGCGACGACCCGATGCCAGGGAACAAGCTCGCGGTCATCCTCGCTCATCTGCGTCAGCATCGTCAGCACGAGAGCGGCAGGGATACCGATCTCTCCGGCCACGCTTTCGACCGACGCAACCCGGCCGAGCGGTATGCGTCGCAACAGGGATAACAGTTCAGCTTTTGAAGCCTGCGCCATGCCAGCGCCCTAGCGTTTTCCGGCGGCCTTCGCCTTGAGGCGCTTCAGCACGCCTGCCGATACGAACGGCGACGGATCGCCACCCATCGTCGCGACCGCGCGCACCAGGTTCGCCGCGATGTGGCGGACGGCTGGCGACGCGGCGACATAAACCGTCTGGATTGCTGGCGCCATCTCGCCGTTCATGCCCGCCATTTGCATTTCATAGTCGAAGTCCGTGCCGTCACGCAGACCGCGAATGATGATCGACGCCTTGTTGGCACGCGCTGCATCGACCGCGAGACCAGAGAACGTCACGACGTCGATTTCGGTTTTCGTCTCGCTTGCGATCTGCCGGACTTCGTCTTCCAGCATCGCCACACGTTCGGCATCGTCGAACATCGGCGCTTTTCCAGGATTGATGCCGATACCGATCACGAGTTTGTCGAGCAGCCCGGCCGCGCGCCGGATGACGTCCGTATGCCCGAGCGTCACGGGATCGAAGGAACCGGAATAAAAGCCGATGCGGGTCATGTGCGCCTACAGAATTCAGGGGCTACCTGAATAGCCGCTGGCCTCCCCATTGCCCAGAGGACGAAGGCAATGTTTCACCAACACAATAAACAAATACCGCATTTCCTTGGTTTCTCGCCCTGAACCGCCCGTCCACCGCTTCGCCCCACACCGTCATCCCGGCGAAGGCCGGGATCCAGTCAACCTTCACCATCGCGCATATCGCCTGCTGTCTGCGTGCCGACCTTCGCCGGCATGACGGAGATGGTGTGGTAGGATGTCTGTTCCCTCGAATGTCATCCTCGGCTTTAGGCCGAGGATCCATCGGGCGGGAAGCTCGATGTTAAATGGATCCTCGATACGAGCCCGAGGATGACATTTGGCGAGCGTTGCCCCAATCCCGTCATCCCGGGGAAGGCGCGAGCGATTTCCGTAAAAGCCGAAACACTATGCCGGTCGTTGTCGTGGATGGCCGCCTTCGCGGCCATGACGAGCGTTATGGGACAAATCGTGCCGCGCGAAGAACGTCATCCCCGCGAAGGCGGGGATCCGTCCAAGCGGCGGGTAACTGCGCGATTAGGACTTGGACAGCTCCCGGCCTGCGCCGGGATGACGGTATTGTCGAGAGGCTTATCTCTCCACACCGGCATCCACGCTTGGCGGCGCTTGTCCGCCTCCAACTTAATTCGGATTTGTCTTCAGAAAATCGATGATCTGCTTGCGCGTTGCGGCATCGGCAACGCCTGTGAACGGCTTCATGTTGTTGTTCGGAATGAAGCTGTCCGGATTGGTGATGAACTTATCGAGCGATGTCTCGTCCCACGTGATGCCCGATGATTTGATCGCGTTCGAATACCCGAAACCTTCCGCCGCCCCCGCTTTCCGGCCGATAATACCGTGCAGGTTCGGCCCCAGCCGGTTGTCGCCCTCTTTCCAAGAATGGCAGGTTCGGCACGCGTTGTTGAACGCTTCCGGGCTGGCCTCCTCGGCAGCAGTCGCCACCTCGATCAAGATGGGCGAAAATGCGATTGCTAAGCCGGCGATCATCGAACGCATAAAGTCTCCTCCTCCCGGTCCTGCATATGGGCGACCGGCCAGTCTCGCGTGCCAATTGTTCCTGTCTGGCGAACGCAATGAACGTGACGCCGTTCCCCCGAATCATCGTGCAATCAACGAACGGTGAAGGGCCGTGAAACCCTCGGGCGGGGAGCGTTTTTGGACCAATCGCGGCCCGCCCACACGCGGGCTCCAAAGTCGCAAAAGGCGGCATTAGTAACGCATTGTTATAAAACGATATTTCTAATTTCTGTGGAGCCGTGCCACATCGCCGCGCGAGTGGCATTCGGTTTCGTTTCCGGCTACAGTATAAACACCGACTTTCGCATCGGTTCGCGGCGCATCGCGCCCGCCGATCTCATCCCGGAAAGAGCTGACTTTGACCGATAATAACGACGACGAAAATCCGGTTGGCCGCGAGCCGAGCGACATTCGCCCGATCTCGATCTCAGACGAGATGAAACGCTCGTATCTCGACTACGCGATGAGCGTCATCATCTCCCGCGCACTGCCTGACGTGCGCGACGGTCTGAAGCCGGTGCATCGCCGCATTCTCTTCGCGATGTACGAGCTCGGCCTCGACTGGAACAAGAAATACGTAAAGTCGGCGCGCATCGTCGGCGAAGTGATGGGCAAGTACCATCCGCACGGCAACCTTGCGATCTACGACGCCCTCGTCCGCCTCGCGCAGGACTTTTCCATGCGCGTGCCGCTGGTCGACGGCCAAGGCAACTTCGGCTCGATCGATGGCGATCCGCCTGCCGCCGAACGCTACACGGAATCGCGCCTCGCCAAGGTCGCGAGCTTCATGCTCGACGATCTCGATAACGACACCGTCGATTATCGCGACAACTACGATGGCACCATTCAAGAACCGTCGGTGTTGCCGTCCAAGTTCCCGAACCTTCTCGTCAACGGCGCAGGCGGCATCGCTGTCGGCATGGCGACGAACATTCCCCCGCATAACCTCGGCGAAGTCATCGACGCGTGCATCGCCGATCTCGACAATCCCGAGATCGGCATCGATGACCTGACGCAGATCATCCAAGGCCCGGATTTCCCGACAGCGGGCATCATCCTCGGCCGTGGCGGCATCCTCGCGGCCTATCACAAGGGTCGCGGCTCGATCATCATGCGCGCCCGCGTCAAGGTCGAGAACATCCGCAAGGACCGTGAAGCGCTCGTCGTCACCGAGATCCCCTACCAGGTCAACAAGCGCACGCTGATCGAGAAGATCGCCGACCTCGTGCGCGACAAGAAGATCGAAGGCATCGCCGACCTCTGGGATGAGAGCAACCGCGAAGGCATCCGCATCGTCATCGAGTTGAAGCGCGATGCCGTCGCCGATGTCGTTCTGAATAATCTCTACAAATACTCCGACCTGCAGACGACGTTCGGCGCCAACATGCTGGCGATCAACGGCGGCCGTCCGGAAAGCTTGAACCTCAAGGATTTCATCTCGGCCTTCACGACCTTCCGCCAGGAAGTCGTTACGCGCCGCATCAAGCACCTTCTCAACAAGGCCCGCGACCGTGCCCACGTCTTGGTCGGCTTGGCCATCGCCGTCGCCAACATCGACGAAGTCATCCGCCTCATCCGCTATTCAGCATCGCCTGCCGAAGCCAAAGAGCAGCTGATGGCGCGCGACTGGCCCGCGAAGGACATGACGCCGCTGATCGAGCTCATCGCCGATCCGCGCCATAGGGTTTCGTCAGAAGGCACCTACCGCCTCTCGGAAGAGCAGGCAAAAGCGATCCTCGAACTCCGCCTCGCCCGCCTCACCGCCTTGGGCCGCGATGAAATCGCCGACGAGTTGAACAAGATCGCGACCGAAATCAAAGAATACCTCGCGATCCTGGCATCGCGGGCGCGCGTCGTCGACATCGTCAAGGGTGAGCTGCAGGCGATCAAGGACGAGTTCGCAACGCCGCGCAAAACCGAGATCATGGACTTCGACGGCGACGTCGAGGACGAAGACCTCATCCAGCGCGAAGACTGCGTCGTCACCGTCAGCCACAAGGGCTACATCAAGCGCGTGCCGCTCGCCGCCTATCGCGCCCAGCGCCGCGGTGGCAAAGGTCGCTCCGGCATGTCGACGCGCGACGAGGATTTTGTCACGCAGTTGTTCGTGACGTCGACGCACACGCCCGTTCTGTTCTTCTCGTCGCGCGGCATGTGCTACCGCATGAAGGTCTGGCGTCTGCCGGCCGCGTCGCCGCAATCTCCCGGCAAGGCGCTTGTCAATTTGCTGCCGCTGAGCGACGGCGAAGCCATTACCTCCATTCTGCCGCTGCCGGAGGATTCCTCCACCTGGGGCGATCTCGAGCTGATCTTCGCGACCCTCTCGGGCAACGTGCGCCGTAACGCACTTTCCGATTTCGAGAGCATCAACCGCAACGGCAAGATTGCGATGAAGCTCGACGAGGGCGATCGCATCGTGCAGGTCGGCATCGCGACACCGAACCAGGACGTGCTGCTGACGAGCGCGGAAGGCCAGTGCATCCGCTTTCTGATCAGCGACGAGATCCGCCTTTTCAAGGGCCGCGATTCAACGGGCGTGCGCGGCATCAAGCTCGACGACGGCGACGAGGTCATCTCGATGGCGATCCTCGATCACTTCGAGGCGCCCGCCGAAGAGCGCGCTGCTTACCTGAAGCAGGCAGGCGCACTGCGCCGCTCGGAAGACGCCGAGGATGCGGAAGTCGTCCCGGTTGAAACGGAAGCGGAAGAGGTTTCCGCCGATGCGGTCACGCTGACGCCCGAACGCTTCGCCGAGATGCAGGCCGCCGAGCAGTTCGTGCTGACGGTGTCGAGCAAGGGCTTCGGCAAGCGGTCTTCGTCATTCGAGTTCCGCACCTCGGGCCGCGGCGGCAAGGGCATTGTCGCCATGGTCGCGAACGAGAGGAATGGCCGCTTGCTCGCGTCCTTCCCCATCGGCGAGAACGACCAGATCATGCTGGTGACGGATGGCGGCCAGCTGATCCGCTGCCCAGTGCACGACATCCGCATCGCCGGCCGCAACACGCAGGGCGTGCGCATCTTCAAGACCGACGCGGATGAGAAAGTCGTCTCCGTCGAGCGCATCACCGAGGAAGAAGCCGAAGAACCGTCGGAAGTCACCGCCGAGTAACGCGCACACAACTATGGTCCCGGCCAAGCACAGCAAAGAGCCGGGACCAGATCCGCTTCGAGCGCAGTCACGAATAAATACTGTCATCCTCGGGCTTGTCCCGAGGCTCCATTCCCCATCGAGCCTTCGGCCCAATGGATCCCCGGCCTAAAGCCGAGGATGACATCCAGGGGAATTCGGCATCTCTCTCGAAAAATGTCATGCTCGGGCTTGTCCCGAGCATCCATCGTACAAGGTGCTCGTCGCAGAAAACTTAGCGAACAACCAGCGGCCTTGCCGCTCCGTGGGCGGCGATGATCGTGTCGCTCATAGGGCACTTCTCGAGAAGCGCGCGCCAGTCGCGGACGACAATCTGAAAGCGCCCGCGTCGCTCGATGATCCGCGCGGCGCCCAGCGCCGAGAACGTGCGCGAAATCGTGTCGGCGTTGAGCGACAGATAATCGGCGATGCTATAACGCGACAGCGGCAGTTCGAACGCGATCTGGCCGCCGGACGAAACTCCAAGACGCGCGCCAGTCTCAATCAGAAACGCCGCAACCTTCTCTTCCGAGTTCAGCATGGACATCTCGGCGGCATGCAGCTGCAGCCGCGCATTCTGATCGTTGAGGCGCGAAAAGATGCCCGGCCAGAGCTGATTGTCGCGCGCATTCTCCTCGGAAACAACGGCAGGCGTCAGCTTCCAAAACTCGCACGGGCGCTGCGAAATGAGCGATGAGCCAGGAAGCGGCGGCTGAAGCTCGGGCACGATCACGTCACCCGGATAGAGAAGCGATGTGATTACGCGGACGTCGGACCCGTTTGCTCCCGCTTCTATCCCGACGACGCCTTTCGCCACGAAATAGATGTGGCCGCTTCCAAGCGACGGCATTGCGCAGCGATTACCGATCCGAACGAACTGCGCGCGCGGACGAAGCCGCGAGAAGGCCGCCAGTCCAAATTCCAACGGCGCACGGTCTTCATCGCGAACGGCGCTTGGTCTTCCTGCTGTCTCGAATGAGGTCATGGACATATGAAGCTCGCTAGACCGAAACGGTCGGCCCTTTCGGCAATTGTTATCGTCCCGTGACGACCCCGAGCATTTGACGTGAGTCAATTAATTGCGTGTCGCCATGGTCACAGCAAAGATGATCGGCGCGCGGATCTGACGGGAGTCAGAAGGCAGCCCTCAAGTGCTCTGGCGTGCTTCGCTGCATTGCATCGATAACTCCCAAAGGGGATTGCCGAGTCGTATCGACCCGGCAGGAGTGAAATTGAGAACAGGGGAATTCATTCGATGCGGCGGATAGGACTGGGCGCACTTCTGGTGCTTTCATTGGGAGCGGTAAGCGCGAACGCAGGCAACTATAGTGGCGACACGCTGGTTCGCGTCGAAGGCACAGTCGTCGTGCCCGACTCTGGCGCGAAGGTCTCCGTGGGCGGCAGCCGCGTGCCGGGCGCCGACGCTGAGGTCAGCACGGAAACCATTCCGTCGCTGACGATCACGCACTTCTTCACCAAGAACATCGCGGCCGAACTCTTCTGCTGCTTCGCCAAGTTCAGCGCCGAGGGCAAAGGCGCTCTCAAGGGTGCCGACCTCGGCGACTTCTGGGCTTTCCCGCCGATCGTTACGTTGCAGTACCATTTCGATCCGGTCGGCGTCTTCAAGCCGTACCTCGGCGTCGGCTTCCAATATATCCATTACTTCGACGGCAGCCGCAGCCCGGCCACCGGCGGCAAGATCAACCTCGACGACTCGTGGGGCGTCGCGCTGCAGGGCGGCGTCGACATGGAGATCGGCAATGGCTGGTATCTCAACGCCGACATAAAGAAAGTCTGGCTCGACACCGATGCATCCTGGAAGGGTACCGGCGTTGCAGCCAAGGTTGACGTCGATCCGCTGATCATCTCGGCCGGTGTCGGTTACCGCTTCAATTTTGCGGACCTGCTCGGCGGCAGAGCGGCGCCCGCCCCGCTCAAATAACGGTAAGAGCCTAGCGCTCCCCGCGACAGACGATGAGGCCAGGAGAAATCCTGGTCTCTTTTTTTGCGACAGCACTCGTGGTCCGCACGCACTCGCTTCCATTGTGTCGTGGGCATGACGGCGTGACGATCCGCCCGCTATGAAACTAGTGGGACGCAAAGCGGCTGGACGCGCTCCCGCGTATTCGGCTACGGATGGCACGGGCGACGAGAGGGAGGAATGCGTGGAATCCGGCGGATCCAAATCCGTAATTTTCGTGGCATTCGGCTGCAACCTCGGCATCGCAATCGCCAAGTTCATCGCAGCAAGCTGGACGCAATCGTCCGCCATGCTGTCCGAAGCAATCCATTCGCTGGTCGATACATCGAACCAGCTTCTGCTGCTTTTCGGCATCAACCGCGCCGCCCGGCCCGCCGATGCGCAACATCCTTTCGGCTACGGGAAAGAGATTTACTTCTGGAGCTTCATCGTCGCGATGGTTCTGTTCGCGCTTGGCGCGGGCGTCGCGATCTATGAGGGCATCGAGAAGATTTTGAATCCCCATCCCTTACGGGACGTGTTTTGGGTCTACGCCGTACTCTGTGTCGCGATTGTCCTTGAAGGCTATTCGATGCTCAAGGCCGTGGCTGAGTTCAACGCGCGTCGCAAGCCGTCCGGACTTGGCTTCATCGCCGCGCTGCGCGCATCCAAGGACCCATCTCTGTTTGCGATTGTGCTGGAAGACGCCGCCGCCCTTACCGGCCTCGTCATCGCCTTGGTCGGAACGCTCATTGCCGATCTCGGCGGCTACGAAAAGGCCGACGGCATCGCCTCGGTCCTCATCGGCTGCGTGCTCGGCTTCGTCGCTATTTTCATGTCGAGCGAAATCCGCTCGCTGATCGTCGGCGAAGCGGCTTCGCGCGCAGTTCAGGATGGCCTGCGCGCGATCATTGCCGAGGAAGCGGGAGCCGACAAGCCGATCCGGACCATCAACGAAATCCGGACGATGCATCTTGGCCCGCAGGACGTGCTGGTCACAGCCAGCGTTGACTTCGAAGATTGGGTGAGCGCGCGAACCGTCGAAGACGTAACGGGCCGGCTGCAGTCAGCTATCAAAGCGCGCTATCCGGAAGTGCAGCACCTTTTCATCGAGGTGCAATCGGAACAGGCGTTCCAAGCCAACAAAAGCATCCCCGTCCGCACAGCAGCAGTGCATTAGCGCGCATTCGTCCCGGAACGATCCTCCGTGACTGTCATCCTCGGGACGAGCCCAAGAATCCATTTCGCGTGGTGTCTTCTGTCCGATGTATCCCTGGCATAAAGCCGAGAATACCCCAGGCTCGACGAGTCCGAGGATGAACGAGGATGTTCTTCCTCCAATCCCGTCATCCCGGCGAAGGCCGGGATCCAGCCAAACCTCATATTCGCATATGCTGCCTGCAGTCTGGGTGCCGGCCTCCGCCGGCATGACGATGTTGATGGAGACTGTGCTGAATTTTCGGGGACAGCAGATTTCCCGAGTTGTCATCCTCGGCTTCAGGCCGAGGATCCATCGTACAAAGCGCGAGATGCGGAATGGATCCTCGGGACGAGCCCGAGGATGACATCCGGAGGGAAGACGTTGCCGCCCCTTATTCCGTCATCCCGGCGAAGGCCGGGATCTGTCCGAGTCTGCTGTCTGGCTGGGTTCGATGCTTGGACGGATCCCCGCCTTCGCGGGGATGACGTTCTTGGTGAGGTGAGATGCTCGATCGTGCGGAGTGCTTGCTGCGACTTCTCCCGCGCAACCGAGGCGTCATGCCGATGGAGGTCGGCACCCGCTAGCGCACGGAACGCGTGTCCCGAGCACAAACGAACGGCGCACAAGCAAAGACTACTTCACCAACGCCGCATCGCCGGCCGGCTCGCCATAGGCGGTCGGAAGGTGCAACCAAAACCGCGGAGTCAGAAGCGATAACTCAGAACGTCCGTGCGTGGCGGCCGGCTCCCCGGAGGGGAGCCGCCTCGAAGTCCGAGTACGCTCCACCAAGCCCGTCGCTTCCGGCCGGCTCTGCGAAGCGGAGTCGGAAGCGACCACTAGAAGGGAATCTCGTCGTCGATGGCCTTGTCGAAGCCGCCCTTCGAACCGCCGCTCTTGGCCACGCGCCGCGTGTCGCCCGAACTCGAACCCGAGCCGAAGCCACCGTCGGACGCATAATCCGGGCCGCTCTCTTGCATCCCGATGGACGCACCGCGACCGCCGCCCGCACCGTCAAGCATCGTCAGCGTGCCGTTAAAGCCCTGGATGACAACCTCGGTCGAATACTTCTCGGCGCCGCTCTGGTCCGTCCACTTCCGCGTCTGCAGCGCGCCCTCGACGTAAAGCTTCGCGCCCTTCTTCACGTACTGCTCGATGATCTTGCATAGCGGCTCGCTGAATACGACGACGCGATGCCACTCGGTCTTTTCCTTGCGCTCGCCCGTTTGCTTGTCGCGCCAAGTGTCGCTCGTCGCGATGCTCAGGTTGGCGATCGGACGGCCATCCTGCGTTCGGCGGATCTCGGGATCCTTGCCGACATTGCCGACCAGAATGACCTTGTTGACCGACCCTGCCATTTCACTCGTCTCCTTGACTGTATGCGAGAGACGCCCCGGCACCTCTCACAAATCCCGCGGCGCTCACGCCTGCCGGAATGAATAGTTGCATCACCACGCCACTGATATGGGGTGGAATCACCTCGACCTTAAAGGCATGAGGTCGAGCCTTCTTCCCCTCATTTGCCGTTCTCCACACGCCTTTCAAAATACTGCCCGACGTACGTTTGGGATGTAGCCAAGTGGCAAGGGCCTGGAATTTCATCCCCGCCGCGGGCCACCAGCGACGCCCTTCGTTCTCTAATTGTTCTTTGGTAGCTCACCCATCACCGGCACGCAAGTGAATTAACCGGCCGTCCCATTTCACCCTCTCCCGCCCCGCGACTCGAGAATGTCTTCTTGACTGCCGCGTCCCATGATCTAATGGCCGTCACCAGAGTGGATGGCGTGCACATGCGGGGAGCACCAAAGCCTCAAATGGCTCAGTACAATTGTTTGAATTGCCCAGGATACTGCTGTTCGTATCCGGTTATCGCGTTGAACAAACGCGACGTGGAACGCCTCGCCAAATATTTCGAGCTGAAATACGAGACCGCAAAGCGCCGTTTCACGCGCGAAGCTCATGGCCACAAGTATGTGATGCGCCGCCAGCGCGATAAGCACTACGGCCGCATCTGCCAATTCTTCGACACCAAGAAGCGATGCTGCACGATTTATCATGCCCGCCCGGCTGCCTGCCGCGCCTATCCTGGCTCCGGCCGCTGTGGCTATTACGATTTCCTGATGCACGAGCGCCGTTGCCAGAACGACGATACGTTCGTCGCGATCACCAATCACAAGGATTGATCGATTTTCGTCGTCCTTGATCGCGAGCGAACATCGATCGAGGAACGTCATCCCCGCGCTGGCAGTAATCCGCCGCAGCATCGATTTGACTCGGAAGCACGCCCGTCGCTTCCGGCCGTCTCGCCAAAGGCGAGTTGGAAGGCGCGACCAAAACCGCGGCGTCGGAAGCGAGCATCAAAAATAAACCCCGCCGGATCCTCGGATCCGCGCGGGGTTGTGTTTTACCTTCGATGGTTTGCCCAGACTAAAACCGGGCCTTTTGAAGCGAGGCTCTGGCTGCCACACGGACCGCCGCCCTCGTATGATATATCCAGATTGTAGCGAGAACAGCTGAGCAGGCCGTGGCCACGATCTCTAGAATGCCTGTCAAGCTGCTGACCCCGCGAACGAGTCTCGAGGTCCTGTTTGATAACCCGGTGGAGTCATCTCCTCTCCTCGATCTGTTTCATCGTCACGCCTACCGCATTCCGCTTCGGCCCACGGACAATACGCGCCGCGTGAACCGAAGTGGCCCGCGTCTCCATTCCGCAGCTCATCGACCCCTCGGCCGAGACGCAATTACCGGAACAGCTAGCGAGAACGGCACCGTCACATAATGAAATGTGTGCCTCTAATCCCCCGTCGTCAAGTTGCCATAACGAAGAATGCGATCACAATTATCGAGAAATGAATCATCGCTCACGCGTCCACCGCTTGAGCTTTGCTAGTGAGAGCTGTTCACCCGCTCTCGGCTCCGTCGCTGGTGCCCAGCGCGCTGTGAGCGCGTCGCCACCGATAAAATCAATCAACAAATGTCATCCTCGGGCTTGTCCCGAGGATCCATTCAGCGACGATACGTATAGGGAGATGAATCCTCGGAATAAAACCGAGGATGACAAATTCGGCGAACGCGCGATTGCTTCAACAGTCCGGTCGCTGGCGGCCAGCGCGCGGAACGCGTGTCGCCAAGCACAACCAAAACTACTTTATAGGACACGCCGTATTGCAGGGCACGCTTTCGCTCTTTTCGACAGCGCCGCGGAAAATCGAAACCGTTTCGCGTGTGCACTGTCCGCCCGTCTGCACGACGCGGATGATGTTGTCTCCCGACTTCGCCTGACAAAGCACCGACGCATCCTGCGCCACGACAAGTGGCTTGTCGTCCTGCATGAGTTCATCGGCGAAAGCACGCGAGACGAGCAGACCCACGAGATTTGACGTCTTCGATTTCGGTTTAGGCAAACGGTCGAACGCGATCCACTCGTAGTTCACTTGATTATTGCCGCTGACGCGGATCGAGATGTCACCGGTCTTTTTGCAGGTGCCGACATCGATCTTTTCCGAGCCCGTCATGATGAGCGCCCGATATTCGATCTTGCAGTCGAAGTTCTTCTCGAAGAGAGCGGCTTGCGCCAGGCGATGATCGACCTGATTGAACGGCACATCGTTCTTCCACGCGAAATACAAATTGCGCGCGGTCGGAACGGCAGCGGCGACCGACACTGCAAGCACGAGCAGCTTGATCACCGTCATGCCGCGATTGACCGGATGCGCCGGATGCGAAAAATTGAGCAGAGACGGTGCGTCGCTCATGTGATGTTCCCCCATCGATAGCGATGCGCTTTTCATTCGATGACGCATACGGTGCCGTCAAGGCTGAATGCGGACGGATTGCTGACAGGTGCATGAACGCACCACCGCTTGAACGCCGTTTTCCACTGGATCGGTAAGCCGCTCCGCCACCCGGCATCCAGCGTCGTACGCACAAAACGCTGTCATCCTCGGGCCGTACCTCTTGCAAGCTCCGCAGGATCGATCCTCGTCCCATCAAGAACGTCATCCCCGCGAAGGCGGGGATCCGTCCAAGCATCGAACTCACCCAGACAGCAGACCCGGACAGATCCCGGCCTGCGCCGGGATGACGGTAGGAGTGGTGCAAACGCTTCTGCCACAAGAATGTCATCCTCCGCCTGAAGCCGAGGATGACAGCTGCGGAAAATCAACCGTCCCCGAAAATTCAGCGCGGTCTTCATCAACATCGTCATGCCGGCGAAGGCCGGCACCCAGAAAGCAGGCTGCATGCGCGAATATGAAGTTTGACTGGCTCCCGGCTTCCGCCGCGATGACTGAAGGAGAGGTGCAACGCTTCTGCCAAAACCTAATCCCTAAAACCCAATCCCTCGCACCTAAATCCCAACATCCGCCTCCTAAAACCTAATCCCTCGTCCCTAAAACCTTATTAGGCTTGCTTCTTTCGCCTCCGACCGGGCAAAGTAGAAACAACGGCCAAGGGAGGGGCCGCATTGGGAATGACGCACGACACTCCGCTCATCGCGACAATCGTCGTCGGCCTTTCATTGGCCTTCCTTTTTGGCACGCTCGCCCAAAGGTTTCGCATCTCTCCAATCGTCGGCTATCTGCTCGCGGGTATCGCGGTCGGTCCCTTCACACCGGGCTTCGTCGCCGACCAGAACCTCGCCAACGAACTCGCCGAAATCGGCATCATCCTGCTGATGTTCGGTGTCGGCTTGCACTTCTCGATGTCGGAGCTTTTGGCTGTACGCACCATCGCCGTTCCGGGCGCACTCGTGCAGATCGCCGTCGCAACCGCCATGGGCATCGGGCTCGCCCACGTGTTCGGCTGGTCCCTCGGCGCGGGGCTCGTCTTCGGCCTCGCTCTCTCCGTCGCGAGCACGGTGGTGCTGCTGCGCGCGCTCCAGGAGCGCCGCCTCATCAAATCGGACCAGGGACGCATCGCCGTCGGCTGGCTGATCGTCGAAGACCTCGTGATGGTCCTCGCGCTCGTCATCCTGCCCGCGGTTGCGCCGCTCCTGAGCAACGGTACGGATGGCGCGACCGAAATCCAGCCGAACGAGCTGGCGATGTCGCTCGCCATCACGCTTTTAAAGGTCGCGGCCTTTGTCGCCGTCATGCTGATCGGCGGACGCAGGCTCATTCCGGCGATCCTTCATCATATCGCCCACACCGGCTCGCGGGAGCTGTTCCGGCTCGGCGTGCTGACGATCGCGCTCGGCGTTGCCTTCGCCGCCGCGCATCTTTTCGGCGTGTCGCTGGCGCTCGGCGCGTTCTTCGCAGGCATGATCCTGAGCGAATCCGAATTGAGCCAGCGCGCGGCCAACGAGACGCTGCCGTTGCGCGACGCGTTCGCAGTGCTGTTCTTCGTTTCGGTCGGGATGCTGTTTTATCCGAATATCATCGTCGAAAACCCGCTGCACGTGGTGGCCGTCGTGGCGGTCATCATCCTGGGCAAGTCGCTGGCCGCGTGGTTGATCGTCCTCGCTTTCGGCCACCCAATGCGAACGGCGCTTCTGATCGCCGCGAGCCTCGCCCAGATCGGCGAATTCTCATTCATCCTCGCGGGCCTCGGCGTCTCGCTGAAGCTTCTGCCCGTCGAAGGCCGGGAGCTGATCCTGGCGGGCGCGCTACTCTCGATCATGCTCAATCCGGTCCTGTTCTTTTTGCTTGAGCGCTACTGCCCGTCGGAGAGCGCGACAGCCACAGCCAGCGGAGGCGCAGCGTCTGCCGGACATGAGGCGCAAGCCGAAGCAACACCCGGTCAGAAGCCCCCTAAAATCAGGTCGGAATCCGGTTACGTGACAGCACAAACCGGTCACACCGTTCTCGTCGGCTATGGGCGCGTGGGCGGCGTGGTCGGAGAAAGCCTGATCGCCAACGGAAGGCCGCTGTTCGTCATCGACGATCGCGACGAGACCGCCGAAAAGCTGAAGGCGCGTGGGGTCGAAGCCCTGGCGGCCAACGCCGTCACCGCCCTAGGTTCGGCGAACCTCAAGGCCGCCAAATTGCTCATCGTCGCCATCCCGGACTGCTTCGAGGCAGGCCAGATCGTGTCCCATGCCCACGCCGCCAATCCGAACCTCAAGATCGTGGCGCGCGCTCATTCCGACGCCGAGGAGACGTATCTGAAGCAATATGGCGCTTCCGACGTCATCCAGGGCTCCCGCGAGACGGCGGGCGCTATGATCACGGCGTCCGACGCCCCGGCCGGGGACGGTTCTTCCGAGCCAACCTGACACGAACCGGCTTGCACGCGCGTCCCGGCTTTTCCGCCTTGGCACAGCCATCGGTTCAGGCGCCGGGGCGCCGCCACTCGGTCAACTGCCTTGAAACTGCGTGAAAACCGTCCGGTTGCGGCCGCCTGATTTCGCCTTGTAGAGCGCCTTGTCCGCGACTGAAAGCATCTCTTCGATGCCGCATTGCTGAACAAGCCCCGTCGTCACGCCGATGCTCATCGTGACTTTGATCTTGCTATTTCTTCCAACGAAAAAGGGCTCCTCTGCGATCGCGCGCCGAACCCGCTCAGCCGTCGAGAACGCATCCTCTGCGTTACAGTCCGGGAGCAGGATCGCAAATTCCTCTCCTCCCAATCTGCCGACAAGATCGCATTCCTTGGTCGCTGCACGCATGCGTTTGGCCGCGAACGACAGCACGGCATCGCCGCTTGGATGCCCGTAGCAATCGTTGATGCGCTTGAAATGATCGATATCCATCATCAGCACGCTCATTGCGTTGCGGGCGTTGGCTGCTTTATCCAAAGCTTCAGCTGAGCGCTGGAGGAACGCGCGGCGCGTCAGCACCTCCGTCAATTGATCTTGCGTCGCGATACGCTCGAGTTCGTGTCCCAGCCTCTGACGTTCTTCCGCCATGAGGTATGCCTCGTGAACGTCCGTCGACGTTCCACACCAGCGCGTGATCTGCCCGAATTCATCCCTTAGCGGCAAAGCCATGACTCGCAGCCATCGATATTCACCCGAATGATGCCGGAAGCGATAATCGATATCGTATGGCTCACCAGTCCGCTGTGCATTTTCCCAGGCGCGCGAGACTTCCGCCCAGTGCTGCGGATAGACGAGTTGCTTCCACGTTTCCTCGGTGATCTCTTCGCGAGGAATGCCCGTGAACTCGCTCCATCGTTTGGAGAAGTAATCGTGCCGCCCGTCCGCGCCGCTGCTCCACACAATCTGAGGTAAAGTTTCGGCCAGCGTTTCGTACCGGAGGCGGCTTTCCGCCAGAGCCGCAAAATATCCTGTTCGTCGCTTCGTCCTCTGCGCCAGCAGATGCTGTGAGACCTCGCTGCCTGTACAAATAACGGCGAGATAATTCCCCGCTTCGTCCTTCACTGGCACGAAATCAAAGTTGAGCCATGTCCTTTTCGCTTTTCCGTCGGTAACGTGCCGGACAACCTGGTTACGCAAACTCGAACTCTCGCCGCGGCGGGCCCGCGCCAGCATCTCGGCGAGGAATTCGGCATGCGCTGGCAGAACGTCACACACTGGACGACCGAATACATCCTGGTGGGGCCGTTCCAGGAAAATCGCACACATTGCCGAATTGGCGATCACGGCGGCATTCGCGCCGACCATCAGTGCCATCGGAGCGGGCGCATCACTGACGAGGCGAGCGACGATGGCGAGCGAAGGATGCCAGTCCCGAATGCAAGGGCTAACCTCTATCCAGTCGGCGGCTCTGATGCCGCCGGCCAAGACCTCGCCGCCTGACTGCCGACGCAACATTGGTATACCCGCGTACTAAACCGTGAACTTTTCCGGTTCGCGCGCTGCGCAATATGCAGCCTACGGAAGATCTGAATTTAATCGCCAGAAAATGAATGTTTCCTCACCGAAGTGCCCAATAACTTTCGCTAACCAGGGCGCCCTCAGCATGAAATTCCCAAGTTTCAGACCAGCCGGTTAACCGGAGCAGCCAATTTCAACCGCCATTTTATGAATATTGTTCATTTTTGGCGATCGGCGATGGACGTCCGGGCCAACTCTACTTATATGCCGAACGCTTTTTTCTCGGACACCCCCCCGGAACCCAATGGCATCCACGTCCATTTTTCCCCGCGCCGATGGGTTGCATTGCCGCGGTCTGGGCGGCGCGCTACGTAGGGCCTGATGACCAAATCACCGAAGAAATTCCCCACGCGACCGGCCTCCGAGCTGATGAAAACCATCCACGTCCGGGGTGCGCGCGAGCACAATCTGAAAAACGTCAACCTCGAGATCCCGCGTGACGCGCTCGTCGTGTTTACGGGTCTTTCGGGCTCAGGCAAGTCGTCGCTCGCCTTCGATACGATCTACGCGGAGGGCCAGCGCCGCTACGTCGAAAGCTTGTCCGCCTACGCCCGTCAGTTCCTCGAGAT
This sequence comes from Hyphomicrobium sp., assembly GCA_030148425.1. Lineage (GTDB taxonomy): Bacteria > Pseudomonadota > Alphaproteobacteria > Rhizobiales > Hyphomicrobiaceae > Hyphomicrobium_B. Next base: position 314,356 of record JASBTM010000008.1, read on the forward strand.
GATGCAGAAGCCGGACGTCGACCACATCGACGGCCTGTCGCCCGCCATCTCCATCGAGCAGAAGACGACGTCGAAAAACCCACGCTCGACCGTCGGCACCGTCACGGAGATCTACGACTATCTCCGTCTGCTGTTCGCCCGCGTCGGCGTCCCCTATTCGCCCGCGACCGGCCTGCCGATCGAAAGCCAGACCGTTTCGCAGATGGTCGACCGCGTGCTGGCGCTGCCCGAGGGCACGCGCCTGCTTCTGCTCGCCCCTGTCGTCCGCAGCCGCAAGGGCGAATACCGCAAGGAAATCGCCGAGTGGCAGAAGAAGGGCTACCAGCGGGTCAAGATCAACGGCACCGTCTACGAGATCGACGACGCGCCGAAGCTCGACAAGAAATACAAGCACGACATCGACGTCGTCATCGACCGCATCGTCGTGAAGAAAGACATCGGCACGCGTCTCGCCGATAGCTTCGAGCAGGCACTGAAACTCTCCGACGGCCTCGCCATCGCCGAATACGTCGATAAGCCGCTCTCCAAAGCCGACACCGAAGGCGCGAACAAATCGAAGAACGACACGCACGAGCGCATCCTGTTCTCGTCGCGCTTCGCCTGCCCCGTGTCCGGCTTCACCATCGACGAGATCGAACCGCGCCTCTTCTCGTTCAACGCCCCCGCTGGCGCCTGCCCGGTCTGCGACGGCCTCGGCTCTGAACTCCGCTTCGAGCCCGACCTCGTCGTGCCCGACTCGACCCTGTCGCTCGAAAAAGGCGCGATCTACCCGTGGGCGAAAACCGGCGTCTCGTCTCCCTATTACGAGCAGACGATGGACAGCCTCGCCAAGCACTACAAGGTGTCGGTGAAAACGCCGTGGGAAAAGCTGCCGAAACACGTGCAGCTCGCGATCCTCTACGGCTCCGGCGACGAGGACATCACCTTCACCTACTGGGACGGCACGCGCAATTATTCCACCGAGAAGCCGTTCGAAGGCGTCATCGGCAACATCACGCGCCGCTTCAAGGAAACGGATAGCGATTGGGTCCGCGAGGAGCTGTCGCGCTTCCAGGCCGCGCATCCGTGCGAAGGCTGCCACGGCTATCGCCTCAAACCGCAAGCGCTCGCCGTGAAAGTCGGGGCCAAGCACATCGGCGAAGTCTGCGATCTCTCGATCAAGGCCGCCAACCAGTGGTTCGCCGACCTCCCGAAAACCTTCAACAAGCAGCAGTCCGAAATCGCGACGCGCATCCTGAAGGAAATCCGCGACCGCCTGAAATTCCTGAACGACGTCGGCCTCGAATACCTCACCCTTTCGCGCGCCTCCGGCACGCTGTCGGGCGGTGAATCTCAGCGCATCCGGCTCGCCTCGCAGATCGGCTCTGGCCTGACCGGCGTGCTCTACGTGCTCGACGAACCCTCCATCGGCCTTCACCAGCGCGACAACGACCGCCTGCTCGAAACGCTCAAGCACCTGCGCGACATCGGCAACACCGTCATCGTCGTCGAGCACGACGAGGACGCGATCATGACGGCCGACCACGTCGTCGACGTTGGCCCCGGCGCTGGCATCCACGGCGGCCGCGTCGTCGCCCAAGGTACCCCGCAAGACATACTCGACAACCCAGCCAGCCTCACCGGCGAATACCTCTCGGGCACCCGCTTCGTCCCCGTGCCGAAAAAGCGCCGCGCCCCCGACCCGAAACGCATGCTCACCGTCACCGGCGCGCGCGAGAACAATCTGAAGAACGTCACCGCGTCCATCCCCGTCGGCCTGTTCACCTGCATCACCGGCGTCTCGGGCGGCGGAAAATCGACGCTGTTGATCGACACGCTCTTCAAGGCCGTCGCGCGCAAGCTCAACAACGCGAAAGACCACCCCGGCGAGCACGACAAGATCACCGGCATCGAGCACTTCGACAAGATCATCGACATCGATCAGAGCCCCATCGGCCGCACGCCGCGTTCGAACCCCGCGACCTACACGGGCGCCTTCACGCCGATCCGCGAATGGTTCGCGGGCCTGCCCGAAGCGAAAACGCGCGGCTACGAGCCGGGCCGCTTTTCGTTCAACGTGAAGGGCGGCCGCTGCGAGGTCTGCCAGGGCGACGGCGTCATCAAGATCGAGATGCACTTCCTGCCCGACGTCTACGTCACGTGCGAGGAATGCAAGGGCAAGCGCTACAATCGCGAGACGCTCGCCGTCACCTTCAAGGAGAAGTCGATCGCCGACGTGCTCGACATGACGGTCGAGGAAGGCGCCGACTTCTTCAAGGCCGTGCCGTCGATCCGCGACAAGCTCGAAACGCTCGCGCGCGTCGGCTTGGGTTACATCCACATCGGCCAGCAGGCGACGACGCTCTCGGGCGGCGAGGCGCAGCGCATCAAGCTGTCAAAGGAATTGAGCCGCCGCGCGACCGGCCGCACGCTCTACATCTTGGACGAGCCGACGACGGGCCTGCACTTCCATGACGTCGCGAAGCTCTTGGAGGTGCTGCACGAGCTTGCCGACGCGGGCAACACCGTCGTCGTCATCGAGCACAATCTCGAAGTCATCAAGACCGCCGACTGGATCGTCGACCTCGGCCCCGAAGGCGGCGACGGCGGCGGGACGATTGTTGCCGCCGGAACGCCCGAGGACGTGGTGAAGGTCAAGGAGAGCTACACCGGGCAGTATCTGAAGCCAGTGCTGGCACGCTCCAAGTCCGCGCCTTCCGGCCGCCTCCGCGAAGCGGAGTCGGAAGGCGCAAACAAAAAAGCGAAAAAGCAGGCGGCGGAGTAACATTCCAACAACTTCGGCCGAAAACCGGCTTTTTACGCGCTAGGAGTGACTCTATTCGGCAGCAACCTCAATGTCGGTGGCCTTCTTAAGATGCTTGGGCGGTTCGGCCGCGTTTAGATTGGTGATGCCGAGTCTCTCGAAGAAAACTACGTTCCGTTTTCTCGCATCCCTTAGAAGTTTCCCATAAGGCACAATTTCGACAAATGCATTCGGGTTCTGCGAGTATCCAAAATATCCGTCGCCATCTGGCGTTTTCAGTAATCGTCCAATAATCCGCTCTTCTAATTCACGCGTTATATCGCACACCACGTAGCAGTGGAACGCGGTGCCTTCGTTGATGCCCCGAATCGCCTTTCCCTTAACGTCCACGAGACCTGGGGTGGTCTTAAGAGTATTGACGTAATGCAGTACTTGTTGGACAGGATCTTTTCCTTTTGAATAATCCTCGCGCATCGGTCGCTTAAATTCTACGATCACCACTGCGTCTGCACCGTCGGTTTCGCGCCAAGCAACGCAGCTGCCAAAGAAAAATGCAATGTCCGGCCTCTCATCCGACTGCAATGCCGTAAATTTCTTAATCTCGAGGTCTGAGGAAAAATAGTGGGAGAACGCCAGCCGATCGTCCAAAATCCAAAGATTATGATCATCGATCGTCAGCAAATTATTATCTACTCGCATCGGACAAATGAGCTGATGGAGCGCCTCTTCTCTTTTATGACTTTCCTTCTCTGGGTCGTCATACTCCAAGAAACTCTCAAAAAGGTCCAAAACGGCCTTTCGGCGCACCACATATTCGGCAAGGGCTCCTTTTTTTTCGTCTCGGATATACTGTTCGTACTCGGATATTTTTTGATCCAGAGCTTCGCCAATCGCCGCCTTCGTGGTGATCTCTTTTCCAACCTGAATAAATTTCTTTTGCCTGCGGAATCGATTGCGGGCCAATTCAACAAAAATGTCTTCTTTCTTGATGCAGTTCGGCTGCAGCCCTTCTGTGAACTCGCCTAGTTCGCGCTCGACATACAAGAATTGCGGATTTTCGGAGATAATTTCTCGCGCTACGTGAACTTTCTGGTCCAGGGTAGCTCTGACGTATTCGTGGAGATATTGCCGAGCCCCACGAGCAACAGCCTTTTTAACGGCGTCAAGCTCTTTGCCCTCTAGCGTGAATGCTGAGCGCTCCGGGTTTACATGTCGGTCCAAATATTCTCCCGACACGCAGCCTAAGTAAACGTATTCACCATCAAGCGTCTTCAGGCCGAGTTGTTCATCAAGCGGATATTCAACGACTGATCGGTTATTCCCAGAAAGAAAAGCAAAGTTGCTGCCACCTGCATGAAAGCGCGCAATTTTCTTGCATTTGAGATTCCACAGCTCAAGCTGTCGGACAATACCAGCGTCGTCCACTTCGATAGTTGAAGTGGATTGATCCACGATGGCCTCTGTGAAAATCTCCTCGACGTTGTAGGTATCTTCTCCATCCACAAGGGTCATTCGCGGAGCATTGCCCCCGATGAAGAGAGGCACAAAATGCGAAACGATCCGGTGCGCTATAGTCTCGCCTTTGGCTGGGCAGCGCCGGTCAAAATCTGAAGCGAAAGTGCGAAAGGAAATTCTTGTCAGTGATCGTTTTTCGCTTACTTCCACGGGAACTTTGTCGGGCACTTGGTTCTCTTCGGTAAGCTGAAAACCAAACTCTCGCCGTAGATACTTCTTATCCTGACGATAGACACTATTGATAGAAATCTGCTTGAAAACCTTGAGCCAAGCCAACCGGCCGACCCCTTTTCCGCCTTTGCTTTCTTTCCAACGAGAATCTGGGGTCAAAAATGATCGATAATTGTCATCATTGAAGCCTAGACCATTATCTTCAACGTCAAATCCTGTGATAATCGGGTCGTCGGTATGGTCTAATCGCACAACAGTAATTTTGATTTGGCCCTTCTTCGATGTATCGGCCGCGTAGACTTCGGTCACAGATTGGATGCTGTTACTTATTGCCTCCATCAGAGGCAATAACGCTCCTTTTTCAGATGGCCTAATAGGCAATCGGCTGACACGTCCAACGATATCGCTCTTGAGGTCGGCCATGTTCTCACTGCCTCCGGCTTGAAAAGAAGGCAGGACAAAACGCTTCCTATCCCCCACGCTAGGCCGATTTGAGAGATATCCACCAAATACGTGCATTTATCCCATCGTTGCCTCGAGCGACACCGCTCCGTGGAGCCGGGCGCGGAGCATTTGGCTCGCGGCACCACCACTCAAAAAACTTATCCCCGCCTCCGAACTTCCCCCATAATCCCCTCACCCATCCGGCAAGGGCATCGCGCGAAAGTCTTTGACCGCGCTTCAGATGCCCACCCGCATCCGCGCTTGGACCGCACTCTCGCCCATCCGCGCTGCGGCGCTCAGTGGGGCAGCCTCACCCGCGAGCCCTTACTCGTCTCCTTCTGAGCCTTAGCGGACCCGCATCGATGGCCATGCGGTGCGCCTCATAAATCGCAGTGGGGAAAATATCTGTGACAGCAACAGTCCTTTACTTGGCAAGCGCCAAGCACTCGACTAGCGTTCGAGATGATTTGTCCGCACCGGGGGGTTGCAATGCAGGTTTTCAAGTCAGGCTTCGTGGCCGCGATGATGATGTGCGCACTTTCGGCGACGGCTCAGGCGGCCGAATGTACGAAGGTCGCAGCCATTGGCGATAACTTCACCCACGATTTGGCGGTGCTGTTCTCCCACAACGCACTCAAGAATACGATCGCCGGGAAAGGGCTTATTCCGAAGGGACCAGTCAAAACCACCTGCAATTCAGGCTCGGCGATGATTGAGTGTTACTCCTCGCAGATGGCCTGCAAGGGCGGGACGCCCGCGGCCTGCTTAGGCCCCTGGCTTTGCTTCTGAACGCGGAGTTAGACGCGCCCTCGTTTTGAATCTGGTCTTGGCGCGCGCGAACCTCGCAGTTCGGCCGCGCACTATCCGAAAGGTGCGTCGGGCGCTTCTGGCCCGAAGCGGACCACTTTACCCCGCGCTCTCTATTTGCACCCAGCGCCTTCTGCCTCCTCCAAAAAAACTTATCCCCGCTCTCTCTTTGATTGCGCCCGGCGACTCACGTTCCGCGAGCCGGCCGCCGGGCGCGGAGCACCGAATGCGCTGCGACCCCTCCCAAAAAAGTAATCCCCGGTATTGCGGCAGACCCCATAATCCCCTCACCCATCCGGCAAGGGCATCGCGCGAGGCGTCGCGTGGCGCTCGGATGGGGCAGCCTCACCCGCTCGCGTAACGCGCGCGATGCGGACAAGGCGGAAGACAGGCCCGCACGGGGTGAGAAACCCGTGTGCGGAACATCCCGCTTCATTAAGTGACCTGCTCGGAACCCTGTTCTTTGGCTGTCACGGAGCGGACCGGTTCCGAGACCACCCTTGCGAAGACCCTACGCCGCGGAACCCGTCCGCTTCGTGCTTAATTGCTTGCGCCGACACTTTTGATGGCGCGTCCGACTCTGCTTCGCAGAGCCGGACGGACGCGCATGCTTGCCTCTTTCCTCGTACTTCAATTATACGCGGACGAAGCAACATCAAACGCGCAATCAAAAAGGCAACCTTCGTGAGTACGCTCCCACCCTGCCCGAAATGCTCCTCCGAATTCACCTACGAGGACGGCAACCTCTACGTCTGTCCGGAGTGCGCGCACGAGTGGAACCCCCAATCGGCCTCTGCGCCCGATGATGACGACGTGAAGGTCTACCGGGACTCGGCGGGCAATACCTTGCAAGACGGCGATACCGTCATCGTCATCAAGGATCTGAAGCTGAAGGGCTCAAGCAATGTCGTGAAAATGGGCACCAAGGTGAAGAACATCCGCCTCGTCGACAGCGATCACGATATCGACTGCAAGATCGACGGCATCGGCCCCATGAGCCTCAAGTCTGAGTTCGTCAAGAAGGCGTAGACGTGCACGCGCCTTGCGGCCGGCGCGCGGAACGCGCGCCGCCGTGCGCAATCAAAAACTCTTCCCTCACCCAGGAATATCCGGCTCCACGAGTAGCGCCAGCTGCATCAGCGATTGCTGCCAACCGAGATAGCACTGCTCGACAGGGATCAGCGCGGGAATGCCCGACTGCTCGATCTCGATGTCGGTGCCGCACGATACTGCCTTGAGCTTGATCGTGACGTTCATCGTGCCCGGCAGGTTCGGGTCGTCGAACGTGTCGGTGTAGCGAATGAGCTCGTGCGGCTTCAGCTCCAGATACTCGCCGCCAAACGAATGGCCGTTGCCGCTCGTGAAGTTCGTGAACGTCATCCGGAACGTGCCGCCAGCCTTGGCCTCCAGATGCGCGACGTGGCAGGTGAAGCCATGCGGCGGCAGCCATTTCGCCAGCGCGTCGGCGTTGAGGAAGGCGCGATAGACCTTCTCGGGTTTCGTCGCGAACACCCGGTGCAGTCGGACGGTTCCTGTCGCGGTCTCCCCCGCCGCGGCTGGCTTCGATGTCGTCTTATCGGGCATTTGAAGCTCCTCTTTTTATGGCGTCTGCGGTGGTCGTTCCGTCGAGGCTTTTTGGTCGCGCATTCCGACACTCCTGTGGCGAGCGTCGTAAGAAAGAAGCCACATCTCTGCGCTTGGCGGCCAGCCCCGGAACGGAAGTCGCCAGCGCCCTCAAAAAGAGTCGCAGCAAGCCGCAAACCCCGCTAACCCATGCCCGATTGACTCCCTCCTTCTGCGAGGTGAGGGTCGGATCGAGGGGGCCGTTATTCTTCGCATGCGTTATCCACTTGTCATATTCGATCTCGACGGGACGCTCGCCGACAGCTTCCCGTGGTTCATCGGCAGTCTGAACACTGTCGCGGACCACTTCCGCCTGCGCCGCGTCGGCGAGCACGAGATCGAGCCGCTCCGCCGCGCCGACGTGCCCGAGATCCTGAAGCACCTCGGCGTGTCGCGCTGGAGGCTGCCGATGATCGCGCGCTACATGCGCCAGCTAAAATCGACGCAGCTCAACACCATCTCGCTTTTCCCCGGCGTCGAAGAAACGCTACGCGCCCTGAAGGCCAGCGGCGTCACGCTGACGCTCGTCTCGTCCGACAGTGAGCAGAACGCCAAGGTCGTCCTCGGGCCGGAGAACGCCGCGCTCTTCTCGCAATACAATTGCAGCGCCGCCCTCTTCGGCAAGGCCGGAAAATTCCGCCGCGTGATGAAGCGCGCGGGCGTGAAGCCACATCAGGTCCTCGCCATTGGCGACGAAGTGCGCGACCTCAATGCCGCCCGCGCCGCGGGGATCGATTTCGCCGCCGTGACGTGGGGCTACACCGCGCCCGAAAAGCTCCGAACCTTCCACCCCGACATCGTCTTCGAACGCATGGACGATATCCGCGAACGCCTCCTCGCTTGAATGCGAAACGAATTTATCCCCGCCTGCTGGACACCGCGCATACTGTGCGCGATCGCCGCCGACACGTTAGAGGCCCCTCCCCCGGCCGCTGAGCGCACTTGACGACCGGCGTGCGGAACGCGTGTCGCCAAGTGCAAACAGAGAGCTTTTTACGGGCACACCCAGACCGGGCCGACGATCACGCATCCGCGCGATTGCCAATGCCGCGGACGATGGTGATAGCGGTGCCACCCGCGATACCGGTCGCGGCGATAGTGCCGGTTATGCCGAAAGTTGTGACGGTGCGCATGGCGGTTGCCTCGCCAATGTCCGTCGCGCCGGTGCCTCACAAGTTCGACGCCGCTCTGAGACTTGCCGAGGCTCGCGACGCCGCTCGACGCAGGCGCGGCGGAGACGGCCGTGCCCCCAATGGCGGTTCCCAACGCCAGGAAAGTGATGAGTACGAGACGTTTCATCCCAAGTTTCTCCTGTTTGTCTGGATTGATTGCGCAGCACGCATTTCGGACGCGCCGCATCGAGTGCGCAGCAAACGCATCGCCGCTGCTCGCTGCATCATTGAATGAACGGACCCGCACGAGATTTCCGCCACGAAAAACGTCAGAAAATCCTTATTGAACAGCGTCTTCTCGATTTTTGTGCGCGAAAATTTTCTGCGCCCGGACGGAACGATTTTGAGCGTCCGCGGAACAGGGATCTCAAACTGTCCTCATCGAACCCGAAATGTCCGCGAGAAAAATCGGAAAACTTATCCCCGCTCTCGCTGCGCCACGCATAATGCAATTGCCTCTTCGGCAAAGCGAACGGCCCAAGGCGTAAGCGCACGTTCGGGCGGTCCCTCCTCGGAGAACCCAAATTGCGCTCCGTCAATTCGAGACATCATCGGCCATGCCACAAGCGAAAGATATTTCACGATGGATGTTCCGGGGGCGACATGATCACGGATTGCGATACGCAAGGCATGATGAAGAGGCCAAGAGAGATCATCAGTTCGCTGACGCTTGCGATAGCCAGCAGCCTGTGCCTCGCTATGACCATCTCATCCGCAACGGCCCAGCAGATGGATGCGCCGCCGACAATACGCGATGAGCCCGGCAAAGCGGAATCGAAACTGCCCGACCTCGTCAATGGCACGGCTCTGGCGCGCAAACTCTGCACGTCGTGTCACCTGATCGGAGAGGCCGCTAACGCACCTGTCCCGAGCGATGTTCCCACGTTCACAAGCATCGCAAATCGCCCCAATCAAACGGCCGACCATCTTTCGACTTGGCTCACCCGTCCCCATCCGCCAATGCCAAATCTCAACCTGACGCGGATGGAGATCCGCGATCTCACCGGCTATATCCTGTCGCTGCGTGACCAGAAATAAATGAGGCGGCGGACCTTTCGATCCGCCGCTCACCGCTATCTTCACTTTTGCCAAATTTTAGTAGCCGTAGACGCCGACACCGCCGGGCCCAACGTAAACGCTGACGCCCGGACCATCGTCATAATAATCGTAGTCCCGATAGCCGTAATCGCGATAACGCCCGCGCCAATTGTCGTCATTGCCGCCGTAGCGGCGAAGCTGTTCGCGATCGCCTCGGTTGAGATAGCGCCCTTGGCGCTCCTTGGCACGCGCGCCTTCGACTCCACTGATAGAGTCGGCCTGCACCGCGGGGACCGCAAACGCGATCAGCATGGCAGCGCCAACCGCTGCCGCGATAATGGTCTTCATTGCGATACTCTCCATCTTCTGCGCTTGCGCGTTTTTCAACGCGGCGAGCACCTTGCCTGGAGGTGCAACGTCCTCGAACGATGGCTGTTCCCACTCAATTCGGCGTGGCGGAAGGCCACATACTCAATGTTTGTCGGAATGGACGTTTTTGGGAGATTCACGTTCTCTTTCACGCGTTGCGGGATCGGCAGACGTGAGCCCCCTAACGAGGCTGAAGCGCGAATAGATCGTCACCAAAGTGAGAAATGCGAACCACAGAAAGAGCCCCAGCCAGTCGAACCATCTTTGGGTGGAATCTCCCAGCGCCATCTCGGATACGATAAAAGCAAACCAAAGTGCGACGATAATAGACGCGACGACTTGGAGGCGCAGTGCACTGCGAACGTCGGCTTCACGATGAGGTGGCAGCTCGTAGCCATTCCACATTCTCGTGAACGGATAAAAAATAACGTTGCTTCGCTCTTTCTTAAAAAAAAACGGATCGAGAAAGATCCTATCGAAAATACAGCCAAGCCACGCCATGGTGCGTATTCCAACTAAGAAGGCATTTGAGTTTTGCGGACGGGGCACATTTTGAAGGAACTGAAGCTAGTAAGTCCGTTCCTTGCGGCACAGGCGTTTGGGTGGAAACTTAACTCTCCCTCAACCAACCAAACGAATTGACCGTGTGCTTTCCGCGACAGCGGCGCGCTGACCGCGGTAGGGTCCGAAAGAAAAAAGAGAGGCCTCTAGATGCGCGTTTTTCTCGTCTCCCTGCTGCTCGCCGCTTCTCCCGCATTCGTCGGCGCGGCCCGCTCCGACGAGTTTGTTGACTCGCTGCTCACTCGGGTTCGCACGCAATATGCACTCCCCGCGCTTGCAGCAGCGGTGGTCAAAAATGGAAACCTCGTCGCCGCTGGCGCCGTAGGCTCACGTCTCGCCGGCGCGGACATTCCTGTCACCACAGATGATCGCTTTCACCTCGGCTCCGATACGAAAGCAATGACTGCAACTCTCGCTGCCATGATGGTAGAGGAAGGCAAGCTTCGCTGGAATTCGACCATCGGAGAAGTTCTTGGCCCAGACCTTCCAAATCTAAAGCCTGGCTTCGCGGCGATCACGCTCGAGCAGCTTCTCTCGCACACGAGCGGCATACCTTCCGACAACGACGAAATAACAAAACTCTATTTCAGTCCGGATGCCTTCGATCATCCACTGAAGGACTGGCGCCTTCACATGATCCAAGCTTGGGGTTCGAAGCATGAGCCGAGCTTTCCCTCCTCGGGCAAGTTCCAGTATGCGAACCTTGGATACATAACGGTCGGCGCAATGATCGAGAAAGTCTCAGGCGAACCGTGGGAACGGCTGATGTATGAGCGCATTTTCGCGCCCTTAGAATTGAAAACTGCCGGCATCGGCGCACAAGCCACGTTCGGTCTTTACGACGCACCAGTGGGACACCGCATCGACGACAAAGGAAAGATCACGCCAAGTCCATGGGGGCAGCCCGCAGACTTACCGTCTTCCGTCGGACCCGCGGGCCTCGCCCACATGAGCATCAAGGATTTCGCGACCTGGGCCGCCTGGAATGCGGCTGAAGGCAAACGCAGTCCGGCGCTCGTCAAACCCGAAACGCTGAAGCGTCTCCATACGCCCGTCGTCAAAATGGAAGTCAAAGATCCAAAGCCCGGAACGCCGAAGTCGGGTGCTTACGCGCTCGGTTGGGGGCTATCGAAGTTCGATTGGACCGATAAACCCATCCTGACACACAACGGTTCGAACGGCCTGAATTTCGCGTCCGTAGAGGTCGACGTCGAGAACGATCTCGCAATCGTCGTCACCAGCAACATCTCCGGTCCGAACGTCGACAAGGCCTCGCTCGAAGTGATGAAAGCGCTCTACGAGAAATACGTGCGGCAACCGTGAGGCATGCCAAGTGACGCCGTCACGCTTCTTCCTCGATCGCGGCTTGCGCAATCTGCTCCGCGCCACCGTTGAAGTAGGACGCGATGGCATGTCCGGCGGCCACGGCCAAAATGCACACAACGACGGAACCGACGATGTTCACCGACGCACGTCCCACGGCGCCCGCTCTCAAAAGGTCGAGCGTCTGCAGGCTGAACGAGGAGAACGTCGTATAGCCGCCGCAGAGACCGATCATCACGAACAGGCGCAAATTCTCCGGGACCGGATAACGGCCCGACGCCAAGGTGAGCGTCCCGAACAAGCCAATCAGGAACGATCCCGTCACGTTGATTACGATCGTGCCCCAGGGAAGCTCTTTGCTGACAGGCAGCATGAGAACGGAAACCACATAGCGAGCCAGGGTGCCAAGCGCACCGCCAACCATGACGATCAAGCAAGTTGTAAACGACATACGAGTTCCTCGGGAAATCGGTCCACGCTCAAGATATCGGTCAGGCCGACCGAAGATAAGAGACGCCAATGCGGCCACGCGCCTTGACGACGAGATCGGCGCTCCGGTCGCCCGGAGCGAAAAATCGCGGCTATGCGAAAGCTCAGTCGATCATCGTCGCCTCCCTCACCTCGTCGCCATTGCGAATTGATGAAAGAGCGAACCTCTCCGACGGGTGGAAATCAGAAATGTCCCACCGCGCGCTGCTCCGAGGAGCAGTCACCAACGCAGTAGGAATCATCAGCCATTATGGGCGGTTACAAGGGAGATCCCATTCCCCTGACCTGGAGGCTATCCCACGCACTCCTCGTGTCAACGCAATTTTTTTCGGTTACGATCATATGCCCCAGGTCGAGGGGAATGGATGTCGATCCCTCAAACCGGTTCGGAACACATGTCCCTCTTCCTTCCCTTCTGGCAACGTCTGGCCGTCACCATCATCGCCATGCTCGCGGCGAGCTGGGTGGCCGGCCTCATCTGGCACGCGATCTTCAACTTTCCGCTGCCGAGCTATGTCGGCGGCGTTGTCGGAGGTCTCGCGGCGCTCCCTCTCTGGGATCTCCTGAGGCGCATTCGACCGAGCAACCCTTGAGGATCGCGGGCGTCCGTCGCCCGCGTTCGCCCATGGCTCGGCGCCGATCGATCAGATCGGCAGGACTGAGCGGATCTGATCCTCGTACTGCTTGACGGCCTCGAGAGCCCGCTTCTTCATCGCCGGATCGACTTCGACCTGCGACGTGAACCCTTCGATGGCCTCGCGCGCGTTCGTTACGATCTGCGTTGCAGCGTTCTGCGGGCTCATCTCGCGGCTCACGATCTTCTGCAGGAGTTGGGTGAGAAGAACACCGGTGGCGAGCGACAATCCCGACAGCTCGACGATTTCCCGCTTGAGAGCTGCGATTTCTGCGTTCGTATCTGTCGTGTCCGCCATGTCCAAATCTCCATTCCTGCGCCGATTTACGGCCGTTTGCTAATACCGCGTCGAAAAGAGTGCAAGGCGTGTTATTCGTCACTTGCGGAAGCAAATGAGAAGCGTCTCCCGCGGTTGTCCGGTTGTATGACATAGCCTTGCCGGTTCATGCCGGTGCCACGATCTTCCGAGACCGGCGCCAAGGCCTGAAATTCGCCGGAAATATCCGCGACGATCCACGCTGCGGGAATTGAGGCAGCTAGAGTACAGGTTCGACACCAATGCGTGAGCTTAAGCCGGCCACGAGTATCGGCCGCACACTCTCTATTCCGCGCACAGCGACAATCGAAGGTGGCATCGACTATCCCGGCCCACTCGTCATCGAAGGCACCGTGTTGGGCGACGTCAATTGTCTGTCGCTGATCGTTGCGGAGCACGGGGTCGTCGAGGGGACAATCAAATCCGAGGTCGTGACGGTCATAGGTGAGGTTTCGGGTGAAATTTTCGCCAACGAGCTGATCCTGAAAGCCGCATGTCTGGTGAACGCCGACATCGTCCACAAGAAGCTCTTGCTCGAAACGGGATCGTTCTTCGAAGGCAAATCCCGCCGGCACGCCGATCCGCTACAGCTGCTCTAGACTGGACTCACCGAACCGTCCGCTCCACTCTGCAGGCCCCCAACTGGTCGCGAGCCCCGATATCGTGTAAAAGATACGCTTATTTTCCCGGCAACGGCGACGCGCCGTTAATGACTTTTAGGACCTAATCCCGATCCTCAGTATGGAGATAGTCCGATGCTGTCACGCCGCCATATCTGCTGTTCCGGAGCCGCTGCGGCCAGCCTCCTGTGGTTCGACCGCGCGTCGGCCGCCGATCAATGCGCCGCCCCGACGCTGGATCGTCAAGCTGCGCTGAATCCCGACGACGCGCTCGCCAAGCTGAAGGCCGGAAACGAGCGCTTTGTTTCTCGCTCCATGCGCAACTGCGATTTGATCGAGCAGGTCCGCGCAACCGCCGGAGGGCAGTTCCCCTCCTCGCTGGTGATCGGCTGCATCGACTCGCGCGTGCCCCCAGAACTCGTCTTCGACCAGCGCATCGGTGAGATTTTCTCTGCGCGGATCGCGGGCAACGTCATCAACGACGACATCGTCGGAAGCTCAGAGTTTGCGACGAAGCTCTCCGGCGCAAAGCTCATCATCGTGCTCGGTCATAGCGAATGTGGAGCGATCAAGGGCGCTATCGACAATGTCGAGTTCGGCATGCTCACAGGCGTTCTCGCGAAGATAAAACCTGCAATAGAAGAGGCCAGCAAAGGCGCGCCAGGCAGCCGGACATCGAAGGATAAGGACTTCGTCCAGAAGGTTGCGGAAGAAAATGCGAGGCAGAGCGCCCACCGCTTAACCGCCAGCAGCGCCGTACTTCGCGATCTCGCGACGACAGGACAACTGAAGATTGTCCCGGCTATGCACGACGTCGCGACCGGCCGCGTGACGTTCCTCGAATAGCGCCAGCAAAAGAGCCGCCTCGAGGAGTCGGCCGCAATACGCTGCGCCTGTGAGCCGGCGGGGACACAGATTAGGCGTTTCGCGACCGACACCGCGAGGCGGCGTCATGGAAGGGGTTTTACGCTAGGCGCATCACGCAAGCTGTTCCCCACGGAACAGCCCAATCTCGATCAGCGAGTCGGGATCAGATAAAACAAGTCCCGGAGATTGCTCGCAGAGGGACGCTCGTCGTCATGCCCAAAGTACTCATCACCGGTACGTCGTCCGGCTTCGGACTGATCACGGCGGTCGAACTCGCGCGCCAGGGTTGGACGGTCATCGCGACGATGCGTGACCTCGCAAAACGCGGCCAACTGGATCGCGCGCTTCAGTCGGCTGGTCTCACGGCGAATGTCACCATCGCACAACTTGATGTGACCGACCCTCAATCGATGGATCACATCCTGGCCGATCTCGACCTCGAAAAGCGCGGCCTGGACGCCGTCGTGCACAATGCGGGGGTCGCGGTTGGAGGTGCCTTCGAAGACCTCGACGAGGAGGGCCCCCGCCGTGTCATGGATGTCAATTATTTTGGCGTTCTGGCGTTGACGAAGCGACTGCTACCGATCTTCCGCGCCCAACGGCACGGCCGCATCGTCATCATTTCGAGCGAGTCGGCATTCGCCGGTCAGCCAGGAAACTCGCCGTACTGCGCTTCGAAGTGGGCCGTCGAAGGCTGGGCCGAATCACTCGCGTATGAGGTCGAGCACTTCGGCATCGAAATTATCTTGATTGAACCGGGCGCATATCCAACGAACATCTGGGAAAGCTCGCCCCGCATCCTTCCAAAAGACAGTGCGTATCTCCCGCTTATGCGGCACCTCGAAGTGACGGTCGAAGCTTATGTCGCCAAAGTCGCGAGAGATCCCGCCGACGTCGGCCGGGTCGTAGCTAAGGCGCTGGCGGCTCGTCGCCCCCGTTTCCGCTATGCGGTCGGCTCAACCGCAAAGTTCCTTCACTTCACGCGGGGAAAACTGCCGAGTACCGCGGTTCGTAAGTTACTCGGTCGTTTTCTACGTCTCGACCGCGTACGTTGGTGAACTGCGGCGCTCAGACAAAAAAACCCGCTGCCGCTTTGCATCGCAGCAACGGGTTCGAGCTTTTCTCGAGCAACTAAGAGCTTCGAATTACTTGCCGTGCTCGCGATGATACTGATCGATATCGGCCTGCGTAACCTCATTCGACTTACCCAG
Source organism: Hyphomicrobium sp. (assembly GCA_030148425.1). Classification (GTDB taxonomy): domain Bacteria; phylum Pseudomonadota; class Alphaproteobacteria; order Rhizobiales; family Hyphomicrobiaceae; genus Hyphomicrobium_B. The sequence goes on from JASBTM010000008.1 coordinate 330,259, forward strand.
AGCCTGGATGCACGAATCGGTCAGCGTTTTGCGATGCTCGCGCATGCAAGCCTTCGCCGCCGAAGTGCCAACCTTGTGCTGGCTGCAATACTGAGCGTAATCGGCGCTGCACGCGTCCTTCACAGCTTGGCTAACCGCGAACGCACCGCCCGATGAAAGAGCAAGCGCAACTGCCGCAAAAACCGCGACCCTCTTCATATCCCTGATCCTTCTAAGTGAACCCCGTCCCGCAACGCAAATGCAGCGCGTTCGTTCCGTGGTCAAGAGTGACAAACAGAAACGCAACACGGCAAGTACGATGTGACGCAGGCTCGCACATCATCTGCATAACAGCATGGCGTCGCTGGACGATAAGTCTCGCCGCGACTCTCGACCGCGACATCTGCATGATGCGCGCCAATGCTGTTTGAGTACATAGCTTTCGAAATGCTCTTATCGACTATGAGAGCGCCCGAACCTTACGATCAGGCATCTCGACAATCTCGGCGATTGGCAATCGCGGCGCCACCTGATTGCGCCCGTTTCGCTTGGCGGAATAGAGCGCGGCATCGGCGGCGGAGATGACAAGCCCGACTCGAATTTCGCGACTGAGAAACGCCGAAGCCACACCAAGACTGACTGTCACGACTTCCCCAGTGGGGAGCGCCGGATGCGGGATCGAGGCGTCTTGGACCGCACAGCGGATTCGCTCGGAAATCCGGACGGCCATCGGCATGTTGATCCCGCGCAGGATTACGATGAACTCCTCGCCACCGAAACGGAAGACATCGTCGGAATAGTCGCGCAGTTCGCTCTGGATGATCCCGGCGACACGCTTCAGGCAAACGTCGCCCGCTTGATGCCCAGCCGTGTCGTTGAAGGATTTGAAATGGTCGATATCAAGCAGGACCACCGCCAATTCCTCCCCGCCCACGCTCGCCTGGTCGCAGGTTTCGATGGCTTCGTCGAGCGAACGCCGGTTGCGAAGGCCGGTCAGTGGATCGCGGTGGCTCTTCATATCGAGATCGCGCCGTTGAAAGCGCCCGCGGAGCGAGAGCAGGTAGTTCATTCGCGTCTCGCGCTCGAGCACGTAGGAAGCAAAGAGCGTGAGCACGACGGCGCAAGCGAACACAGTATTCGCCGAGATCCGGAACTCGAATGAATATGCGGGCATCAGCGCCAACCCGATTGCGTGAATTGCGAAACACGCGAGACAGGCCGCCATCCCCCACCAAAACCGCACCCGCTGCACCATCGTCACAAACAAAAGAATCAGAATGATCGCTTGATGCTGGGCATCGTGCTGCACGCTCCGACTGATCAGCATCAGGTATAGGAGGCTTCCGGCACCGAGCACGACTCCGCCGGCCGCCACCAAAAATTCGCGAACGCCAACGGTCGGATTTAAGTAGAGCGATGCGATCAGCAGTAACGCGATCGGCGTCACGACCCCGAGCCGCACCCAAAGAGCCGTCGTAAACGTCTCCGGAGAAATCAGCCAATCCGTGATCAGAAAGAGATCGTACAAGAGGATGCCGAACAGGCCGCCGAATACGAGTTGCCGGCATCGGTCACCCATGACCTCCTGCTCGAATGCGGTTTCGAGTTGTCGCGTAAATTTCAGTAGCGGAAAGCCCCCCGCGATCTCTCTTTCAAGTGTCGCACGCTCAATGCCTGTGGGAATAGGTTCGTCCGTTACTCGTTCCATCATGTACGCGTCCCCCGACGCTCATCATGAGCGCTGGCAATGCCTGGAAGCTACGGAGGGGTCCTTAATACGAGGTACACAGAACAGCTAAACGGCCAAAGGAATTTCCCCGGCAAGAAACCTCCGAGCCGACCGTTCACCCACTGCAATGGCGGCATGCGACAAAAAATATTGTTTTTCAGGAGCTTGAGCAAAACTTCACTCATGATCCTGCGTCCGTTCGGTGACGGGCAGCGGCTATTGTACTTTTGGTGATGGTGACCAGTTCGGCCCAGGCGCGATGTCGAGACGCAAAGGAACAGCCTCGCTTCTTCACGCGTTAAGGATGACATGAAGCAAGCATTCTAACGATCTGCACTTATCCAGAGGGAGATGACCATGAAAGTCGCTGCGCTTGGATTATGCGTCGTCGCGCTCATGCTCGGAGCATGCCGCCGGGAGACGCCGGAATATGCGCCAATGAAGCTCGGAGGAACGGCCGCCGCCTCTCAGGCCATGCCGCACCAGTAAGTAAATCGTCAAATGCGCCTGGTCTTTTCAAGCATTTAGGCATCTGTGCAGCGCTGCCGCCACGCATTCGTCGTCTCGGCAGCACTGCTTCACTTTGGCTATTGTGAGCGGGCCTGAGTCGAACTTACCGTTGAGGCAACGTCAGAAGAAACGCTTTCGGGATAACGCCCAGGATAGATCGAACGGCAGATGACTGCCGCATCGAGCCAATTCTTTGGAGCGATCATGACCGAAAAGACCGACGTGACCTTCCTCCTTGCTCTACTGATTTTGACGATTGTTGGCTTGGTCGCCTCTTCAGCCACTCATGCGGAAGAAGCGATTTCAGCAGCGCTGTCGTTGCGGTAGTCGACGCTGCGAACTCAGCGTAATTCCGGAGCTGGTCTTTCCAGCGCGGCTTATTGTTTTTGGAAGTCATGACAGACCGGTCAAACCGTCGTCGCCATGCGCTCCTTCAGTCGTAGATGTAAGTCACCATAAAGGTCCGGTCGGCCAAGTTGGAGCCCGCGGGAGGAATTGGGTAGCTCGTCTGCCGTGCCGCGAACACGACATCCTGGTTGAGCGACGAATCCTTCGACCCAGCGAGCAACTTCACGTTGACCACGTTGCCGCTCTCGGACAGCAAAATCTGCACCGTCACGCGACCCAGAGTATTCGTCAGCTGCGGCATCGTCTGTTGCAGGGCACGTATCACAGCCCGTGCGAATGCATCGTTGAGACCTGATCGCGTGATGCCGGGCGGACGCTGAAATGCCGCTGCGCCACCACCACCGCTAAAACTCGGAGCGACAGCCTGCGGCGAGAAATCGAGCGCTGCGACCTTCTTCTGCGCCTTCGCGGAAGACTTCGCCGCCTGCTTGGTCGTGCTCGGCTTCTTCGTTTCGTGCTTCGGCTCCGGCTTTTGCTCCGGTTTAGGTTTCGGCGTGTCCGAACTCTGCGATTTCGACGGATCGTTATCCTGCAGCGAGAAGAGATCAGGCGGCTGGCTGTCAGGATTGAGATCGTCCGGCTTCGCCACATCCTGTGGCTCGGGTTTCGCCGGATCGGCATCCTGCGGCAGATCGGGTTCCGCGGTTTCCTGCTGCTGCGGCGCTTCCTGAGGCGGCGGCTGCTGCGGCACGGGCGGCTGCGGTTCCTGCTTTGCCTGCTCTGGCTGCGGCGGAGTCGGCGGCTTTTGCTCCTGAGGCTGCTGTTCGGGTTTGGCCTTTTGCTCTTGCTGCGTCGGCGCGATCGGGCCTGGAGGCGGCGTTACCTGGTCGGCAAAAGTCACTTTGCTGTTGAGATCTTGCTCGGTCACGAGCGAAACGCTGATGGCGTCGTCCGCGCCCTTTTCGCTGCCGAGACGCTTGTCTCCGCCGCCGTCTCTTGCTGCGCTTATAAAAAAGGACGCGTGCAGGAGAACAGCGACCGCGAGCGCGATGTAGAAATTCCGCTCGCGTTTCGTCGTCCCCGCACTCCAATGTGCGAAGCCTGCAACAGAAAGACCGGCCGTTTGCCCCACGTTTTCGGCAGTCATGTGCCCAAGCTTAATCCCGACGGCATGAGACTACGACGCTTGCCCCAAGCGCCGCCAACAATGATAAATGATCGGCGAAAAAAGGCCGAGATGCCGTACCCGCGATTATCTGTGCATGCGCCCGGAGGTCGCGGGAAAAATCCTGACCATCCCCAGAATTATGGCGATTCGCTGAATAAGTTGATTTTTCCCTGCCTCTATGTCCGGAACCGCAACCATGGCGCGCAAAACGGAACCTACCGGCCGAGGTTTGATCCGTGCGGGAATCGGAGGCTGGACGTTCGAACCTTGGCGCGGTGTATTCTATCCTGAAGGCTTGGCCCACGCGAAGGAATTGCATTACGCCAGCCGTCAGCTGGCCACGATCGAGATCAACGGCACCTACTATCGCACCCAAAAACCGTCGACGTTTGCGAGCTGGGCGAAAGATACGCCTCCGGATTTCGTCTTCTCGCTGAAAGGCCCGCGCTACGCCACCAACCGTCGCGTACTCGCGGAGGCTGGCGAATCCGTCACGCGATTTGTCGATTCAGGCATAGCGGAGCTTGGCGAAAAGCTCGGTCCCCTGCTTTGGCAATTCGCGCCGACGAAGAAATTCGACGAGCACGACTTCGGCGCATTTCTCGACCTCCTGCCTAAGAAGGCCGCCGGATGCCCATTGAAGCATGCTGTCGAGGTCCGTCACGCATCGTTCTGCACGGCGGAATTCGTGTCGCTTGCCCGCAAAAAATCGGTTGCCATCGTCTTCGCCGATCACGCGACCTACCCCGCAATCGCCGATGTGACGAGCGACTTCGTCTACGCACGCCTTCAAACGGGGAAGGATTCGATCCCGACGGCCTATAAGCCGGCAGACCTCAACCAATGGTCGGAGCGCGCGAAGATCTGGGCAAGCGGTGGCACGCCCGACGATCTCCCAATCATGGATCCGTCGCACAAGCTCTCACGCACGTCACGCGACGTGTTCATTTACTTCATTCATGAAGGAAAAGTACGAGCCCCCGCGGCCGCGATGGCGTTTCAGAAGCGCGTTGCGCCGACCGGAAAATCTTGACCCGCAAAGGTGCGAAAAAGGCGCCGGCACCGCCAGCGCCTTCCAAACGATTTCGCCGCAATTACTTCGTCGGCTTGTCCTCGTCGAGGTTGAGGCACACCGAGTTGATGCAATAGCGCTTGCCGCTTTCCGTCGGGCCATCGTCAAAGACGTGACCCAAGTGCGAGCCGCATCGCGCGCAGGTAATCTCGGTGCGCACCATGCCGTGCGACGCATCGGTGTGATAATCGACGGCGCCCGGCAAAGCCTCATCGAATGATGGCCAGCCCGTACCGGAATCGAACTTTGCGTCGGAAGAAAAAAGCGGGTTGCCGCACGCGGCGCAGGTGAATGTTCCGTCGGCCTCGGCATGCAGATATTCGCCGGTGAAAGGAGCTTCCGTCCCCTTCTCGCGAAGTATCCGATATTGTTCTGGCGTCAGCAGCTTGCGCCATTCGGTCTCGTCGACCGGCATTGATTTCTTGTCCATGGCCGGAATATCGGCGGAACGGGCCCGGTCTTCAAGAGCGGATGCACGGCGCATCGACTTCTTATCTGGCGGTTCTCCGCCAGCGCCTCAGATTGATCTCGCGGGGCCGCGGCGGCCCATACTGCGGATAATGGCCGCTCGGGCGCCCCCAGCGGCGTAACAGTTCCATGTCATACGAACTCGCGACGCCCGCACGGTAATTGGCCCTGGCGTGCTCGACGTCGAATATCGTCTGCGCCTTTGCCGTTCCTCCAATCAGGGGCACAGCAGCGAAAGCCAAAAGCAGACATGCGGCGATTTTCATAACCAAACCCAACTAACGGCCAGCCACACCGTGATTTGCAAATATTCAGCCACGGCCCAGAATAGGCGAATTCACCCTTCGGCGCCCGACAGGTCCAAAATATAGTGACCGCAGTCTTTACTTGCGAGAACAGCCCGAAAGTCTCGCTCTGCTCATAAGCCGTTCGCTGGCCCGGACGTCTAAACGCCTCGCGCTTGCCACGTTCGAGATGCGAATCTGCTAGAAAGGGAGAATAATTCCGGGGCTCCGTGGCGAACGCCGTGGCCCTTCGCCCAAGCAACGATGGAGCACATCATGTCGGACCGGACTCAACTTGCCATCGGCCGCAACTCGATATCGGTGCCGCGACTGACGAAACGGTTCGTCGAAGCCGTGATCGCAACCGCGCTGACGTCGGTCGTCGCCTTCGTAATTCTGGTTCTGAACAACGTCCTGACCAACCGCGGCGGTTGGATCGAGGGGTTCAACGTCTGGCAGGCATTCATGCGCCAGCCTGCAATTCTCGGGACGATGCTGCTGACGTCCCTGGTCACAGTGCTTTTCCTGTCGTGGCAGCGCGACCGCGAGACGAAGCGCTGATCTCAGGGTGCCAGCGCCCAAACGAAAACGGCGAGACATAGATCTCGCCGTTTTGAATTTGGGGAAACCTTGGATTTGCCAGCTTGAGCCGGCTTCTGGTTATTTCTTCAGGGCCGCGTTGCACTGGCTGTAATAGCCGCCGCCCTTCTGGATCCACTTGAGACCGCCGTTGCCGCCGTTCCCTTTGTTGGCCTTGTACTGATCGAGGCAGGTGTGCATGCGCGCCTTGCCTGCGGTCTCTTTAGCGTATTTGCTGTCGACGGCCTTGGGGAATACCGCGCCCGATGCCGCCGTCGCCGTATCGACTTTGGCTGCGGGCTTCTCTTCGGTTCCGGCATCCGCGCCTGCGCATTCCTTCTTGCGGAATTCGTTCCAGGTCTGACCGTTCAGCGTACCCGCGGATTTCGCCGCCTGATATTTCACGCCGCACTCTTTGGATGACAGGGCGAAGCCAGGGCTAGCACCCGCGACGGCGAAAGCGGCGAGTACAGCTGCAAATACCATGTTACGTGAAGTCATATGAGGTCTCTCCTAGGACGGCGCATGGGCGAACACGACCCATGACAGGAATGATACCGCCACATTCCGGCTGGCTCAAAGGCACAAGCGGCCCTCCAGTCACCTAGAGCGATAGGGTATATGAGCTTGGCCGATTTGCGGGAATGCAAATCGTTTTGACTTACAAAAAAGTATAAGCCATTCGAACATTTTCATCATTCGCAGGGATTTCGACCGGCTTCAATGGCCGACGAACCACTTCTTAAGGTCAATAAATTGCCCATACAATCATCGATCCTTGAGGAGACCGGAATGGTCCGCAGACCGCCGACCCACCGCATAGTTGTAGCCTGCTTGGCGGCAGCTTGGGTTTCAGTCGGGTGCGGGACCGCATCGGCGACCGAGCCTGTTAAGGACCTCCTGGTAGCCACACGGGCGGCAATTGCCGCGACGAACCTGACGCCCTTCGATATTGGCTCCCGGTACGGTCAGGCGCTTGGCGCTTCCGAGACGTGCCCCGGGGGAAAATTGACCGCCAAAGCTGCGGTCCTTCCGTCTGTCTACGCCGACGCCAAGCTCGCGGAATTCGGCGCCCAGGAAAAGAAAATCTATGATGCCTGGATGCGCGTGAAACACTGCGTCCGCGACGACACGCCAGGCCAATGCAAGGTTATTATCGATGAGAGCTGCGCCACGGCCCTCTCCGAAATCGGACCGTCAGGCTCCGCCGTGCCGGGATTGTTCGAAATCTCGCGGCCCTAGTCACACGGCCCCAATTCATCAGCCCGTCACGCAGACTGACGCTCACTCCTCCACCAACGCACCACAAACGCGACGCCCTCCACCAACGCCCAGATAAAAAGAACCACGGTCAGAATCGAAAATGCAATCCAACCGAGGCTCGCAGTCAGTGACAGGCTGACCAACAGCGGCTCGAAATCAAAGCCGAACGCCGGGCACGGCGCGCTCGCGGCATCATTCATTTCGCAGCCCAAAAGGGACGCCAGGAGCGCCGCAGCGATGACGCCCGAAAACGGCGCCAAGGCTAACACGGTCGAGAACGCAACGATGAACCAGCGAAAGCGATAAAGCACGCACCCTCCGCGGCGGAGCCGCAGGCGACCGTAGAACAACTGCCCGTCCCTCTAAACCGGCGGAAATCCGTTTGTGCACGCCATTGATCGATTGAGGTTAACGCCCCTCGTCCAGGCGCCTCCATCCTTCCTATTGATCAAATAGATTTCGCCCCTTAAGGGCCTCCGGACCAGGAAGGAACCTCGCCAATGGCCGATCTCTCGAAATTACGCGCTGGATTGAGTGGATCGGTCAGCATGCCGGTAACCGAGGACCGCCTGGCGACGCAGGTCGGCAGCGGCGACGTCCCCGTCTTCGCCAGTCCGATGCTGATTTTGGCCATGGAAGCGGCCGCAGTCGCATGCCTTCGCGGCCACCTGCCGGACGATTACCAAAGCCTCGGCTACCACCTCGACGTCAAACACACAGCCCCCACCCCTCTCGGGGCAACTGTGACAGCGACGGCCACGATAAAATCTATCGATGGCCGAAAGGTCACATTCGACGTCTCTGCTCACGACGGCGTCGAACCCATCGGAACAGGCGTTCACATCCGGATTATCGTTGACACACCGCGTTTCATGGCGCGCATTGCCGCGAAATCCCAAACACGGGGCTAGGAAAAGCCCGGCAATCGTTTGCTCCCGTTCATCTCGAGTCATCTATCGAGCCTTGAGCAAACCACACTGGAGCCGCAATGCCATGCGATCGACGCTTGCCGTTCTCGCCTTTACCTTCGCGAGCCTTACGAACGTGCAGGCATCTTTCGCTGCCACCTGCACGGCCAAGGAGTTTGCTGACGCCGTCGATCAATCCGGCGCCGGGCTGCGGACACTGACGCTCGAAGCTCAGCCAAAGCTGCAAGAACGCCTCAAGCGCTACAAGGAAGCGCTGAAGCTCAGCGATTCCGACTACGAAAATTCAGCGCTCGACGCGATTCAGGATTCCAAGCTCGACGAATTCGACAAGAAAAGCAGCGAGCTGCTGCTGCGCGTGGATTCGCTAGGACGAGTGCCCGAAGGCACAGAACCTGACTGCGCCAAGCTCAACGAAGTGAAGATGGCCGCGGCAGAACTCAATACGATCGTAAAAGCCAAGTCGGACTACATGTTGCAGCGCCTGGACGAGAAAATCGCAGAGGCCCAGCGCAACGCGCCAGTAGCGACGGCCCCCGCGGAAGCGCCGAAGCCCGCTCCTTCAGCGGCCGTGACGCCCCCTCCTCCCTCTCCTCCCGTCAAGAAGCCAGCCCCTCCCTCGCTTGCACAGACGAAGCCGGCGGCGAAACCAGCTCCGCCACACACCGAGGGATGGGCGACGCACACGAAGCCCGACAATCCTGCACCGCCCGAAGTGGCGATGAGAGAACCCGATCTTCCCGTTCCGCCTCCCCCGCCGCCCGGCGAAGATGGTTACACCATCGAAGAAATCCGCGATGCGACCCGCGGCTTTTTCGGCACCGTATCGACAAACCTTGCAAGCGTTATCGAACACGCATTCAAGCAGTCAGGCCGCCCGACCGCATACGTTCTCGGAAACGAGGGCGGCGGCGCCTTCCTCGCTGGCCTGCGGTTCGGTGAAGGCACGCTCTATATGCGCTCGATGGCCGGCACCCGGAAAGTTTACTGGCATGGCCCATCGCTCGGCACCGATCTCGGAGCGTCGGGGTCGCGAACGATTTTCCTCATTTATCGAATGGAAGATCCCAACGCGCTCTATCGCAATTTCACTGGGATCGATGGATCTGCGTATTTCGTTGGCGGCGTCGGCCTGACGCTACTCAAGGGCGGTCCGGTCATCATGGCGCCCATTCGATCCGGAGTGGGTATGAGGCTCGGCGCCAATGTCGGTTATTTGCGCTTTACCGAAAAGCCGACGTGGAATCCGTTCTGACACCTAAAAGAAAGGCCCGGTTTCCCGGGCCTTTTTTCTCAATTGGCGCTGTAGGGGCCGCTCGTTTCAGAATAACGCCGGCGCTTCGGGACGTCCTTATAGACATAGTCGCCGTTCTTGCGCCGATAGACCTTCGTGCGAACGCCATCGATGTAGACGTAGGTGTAACCCTTACGATCTTTCTTCCTGAGCTCGCGCGTGTCGTAGTCCTGGCTGGAGCTGCCACCCCAGAACCAGCTGCTGTCGTTGCTTGCATAATCCGCATCACGACGAGACTCGCGACGGCTCGCGACCGCATCCCGGTAATTCGGGCGTCCATGAACGCTGACGCGCGTCCGCTGCAGACCATGATGCTGCACGAGATTGTAGAATGTCTTCGCATTCGCCGGAGCCAACCGGATGCAGCCGTGCGATGCGGGCATTCCGAGCGACGCCAGATGATAAGTCCCGTGAACCGCTACGCCGCCGTTGATGAACACGGCATTCGGCATCGGCGCGTTATCGTATTTGCGCGAGTACCACATGCGGGACGTCCACTGCGGATAGAAATTTCCGGTCGGCGTCGGGAACTGCGACGTGCCTGACGAGATCGCCCACTTGTAACGAGGCTCCCCGCCAACAGACACCGTCATCGTTTGTTTCGCCAGATCAATGGAAGCCGTCAGGGTCGGCGGTAGCGGGCGCGGCTTCACCACGGGCTCTGTTTTCGCCACGGCAGGAGCTTCGGCCGTGGAGTCTTTTGGATCTGCAGACTTGCCGAAATATGTCGTCGTGCCCGACGGCGTTTCGGTCGTTGCTTGTGCTCCGCTTGCCGGAGCATCACTTGGCTCGGCCACTGCCGAAACCGAAGGAAGGGCAGCGACCAAAGCCGCCACCAACGCAATCGCCCGCAACATCAGAAACTCCCTACGCAACACATCAGTGAACATATACTACGGCGAAAGACACCGGACCGTTAATGGAAATTACCGATAAATCACAGCACGTACAGCGAGACCCTTCAATTAGCTTACGAAACGGTTTCCGGATTGGTCTCGAGAATTTTCTCCGCACCGCCGTAACGCTTATGAACGGCCGAAGAGTTGCAGAATCATCAAGCGTTGCGCCTAAGATTCTCAAACGATTTCAGCGCGCGTTCTCTCGCCGCCTTATGATCCACGATCGGTTTTGGATAAGTTTTCCCAAGCGTCACTTTCGAACGCGCCAGAACATCGGCGTCCGCTGTCCAAGGCGAATGAATGTCGCTCACAGGTAACCGTGCAAGCTCGGGTACCCAGCGGCGCACATAGTCGCCGCCGGGATCGAACTTCTCTCCCTGAAGTACCGGATTGAAGATACGAAAATAGGGCGCGGCGTCCGCGCCGCATCCCGCGACCCACTGCCAGTTGGCTGAGTTGTTCGCCAGATCCGCATCGACAAGCGTATCCCAAAACCAAGCTTCGCCTTCAGTCCACGGCAACAGAAGGTGCTTGGTGAGAAACGACGCAACGATCATGCGCGCTCTGTTGTGCATATAGCCGGTCGTCCACAGCTCCCGCATGCCGGCATCGACGATGGGATAACCTGTCATGCCCTTCTGCCAAGCTTTGAGATCTCGAGATGATTTGCGCCACTCGAATGCCGAAAATTCATCTCTCAACGGCGCATTGGGCATCTCCGAAAAGTGGAGGAGAAGCGCGTGAGAGAACTCGCGCCACACAATTTCCTTCATAAACGTCTCGATGGATTTGTCGCTCCCGCCTTTGTCATGCAGCGCCTTGAGCGCGGCGCGCCAACATGCAGCTGGAGAAATTTCGCCAAAGGCGAGATGAGGAGAAAGGCGGGACGTGCCGTCCTGATCGAGACGATCGCGAGCGCTCGCATAATCGAAAAGGGCATTCGAAGTGAATTTCTTGAGGCGCGCCCGAGCCCCCGCTTCTCCAGGCCGCCAGGTATCAGAGAGACCGCCCGCCCAATCGGGCTTCGTTGGCGATAGCCCCCAATCGGCTAAATCGTCTGATGCAATGTCAAGCGAAGGCGCGTTGAAGTCGCGGGGCGCAGCCAACTCGTGCGCCACCAAAAACTCTTTCAGGAACGCACGCCAAAACGGCGTGAAGACTTGATAGACTCTCCCCGAACTCGTGCGAAGTTCCTCCGGCTCGCGCAGAAGGCGGCCGCCATAGCGCTTGAACGCAATTCCCTTCGCGGTTAGCCGCGAATGCAGCAAATTTTCAGTGGCCACCGCGAAGGGCTCATACCCGCGCGTGAAATAAATTCCCGTCGCCCCTATCTCGTGCACGGCCCGTTGCAATTCGATTGCCGCATCGCCACGGCGTAAGATCAACCGCCCTCCAAGACGGGCAATATTCCGGCCCAAAGCATCCAAACTTTTTGCGAGCCACCAGCGCGACGCGCCGCCAAGCTTCCATTTTCCTGCCGCGGCGTCATCAAGAACGTACAGCGGAACAATCGGAGCGCCGGACTTCGCAGCGGCACTCAGCGCGGGATGATCGTGAAGGCGAAGATCGTTCCGAAACCAAACAATAACGGGCCGAGCGCTCATTGCTTTTCACCGCAAGTGCACGGCGACGCCGCGAAAATCAGTTTCCGAAGAGAAACTCGAACAGCGATTTTGGCTTAGATCGACGTCGCTCCTGGCGTGGCGCTGAATCGCCGCTGTACGTCTGGTCGCGATTGCTGACGGCCGCGACATTCACCGGCCGCAGCTGATATTCGTCGGTCACGCCATCGACGCTTGCGATCTGCAGGCGGTCGCCATCCCACGTCCAGGTGGCGACGCGGCTGCCCTGACGATGCGGCTCGATAGCCATAACTTTCGCCCCGCCGATGTCGATGATCGCGGCAAGCTCGGTCTCTTCGAACCCGTTTTTGGTTTGCACACGGCCGCCGGTAAATCGCAAAATGCCATAGCCTGCGTAGGGTGGTTTCTGAACCTCCCAAGACAACAGCTTCGGCAGCCCCTCGCCCGTCATCTCGAGTGGCACCCGGATTTTCGGATAGTCGTCACACGTCGCGACGTAATCCTTGCCATGCATAACTACATGCCAGCGGTCGATATCGAGCGACGGTTCAGGCTTGTCGTCGATATCGTCGGGCGAAGCACCGAGCCTTGTCAAAGCATCGGACGCGAATTGCCAGCTTGGACGAAGCTGCAAAGCATGGCGAAGATCCGTGATCGCGGTGTCGGCTTGACCGTTGGCTTCCTCGATCTCGCCGCGCGCCCACAGGGCCTCAGGGGAACTCGCATCGAGCCTGATCGCCGTTTCTACGTCCTTGAAGCCGATATCCTGCTGGCCGTTCTGCTTGTAGACGTAGGCCCGGAACGCAAACGCGACCGGCGAACGCGGATCAAGCGCGATGGCGCGGTTGAGATCGGAATAAGCATCGTCGAAAGCCTCTGCGATTCCGTTGGCGAGGCCCCGGCCCTCATAAGCCGGACTCAACTTCGGATCGAGTTCGATCGCTTTAGAAAAATCCTTGATCGCCGATGCGGTGTTTCCGGCAAGCAGATACGCATAACCGCGAACGACATAGAGCTCGCTGTTGTTGGCATCGAACGCAACCGCTCGGGAAAGATCCTCGATGGCATCGTCGCGCTGCCCAATCGCCATACGCGCCTCTGCCCGGTTGCGATACGCGGATGCGAACCTGGCGTCCGCGCTGACGGCTCTGGAAAAATCGCGAACCGCTGCATGCGGCTTGCCGACGGAGAGATAGGCGAGACCCCGCCCCGAAAGCGGAGGCGCGCTCGCAGGCATCAGTTCGATGGCCTTGGTGAAATCAGCAATCGCCTGATCGGATTTGCCGAGCTTCATCTTTGCATTGCCGCGATTGGAATACGCGGCCGCGTATCCCGGCGCGAGCGCCAGCGCGCGATCGAAGTCCTTGGTCGCCTCGTCGGACTTCCCCAGCGCCAGGAGAAGGTTGCCGCGGTTGTTGTACGCGACCGGATACTCCGGAAAGAGTTCGACGGCGCGATTGTAATCTTCGAGTGCCGCCTTCGTTTCGCCGAGCCTCACATTCGCAACGGCCCGATCGTTCAAAATGGCGGCGCGCCTGTCGTTCGGAAGTCCGGTATCCTTCAAGGCCAAAGTGTACGTCGCGACGGCCTTCCCGACGTCTCCACGAATAAGTTGTGCTGCACCTTCCTCGACTGGAGAGGGAGCCGCGACCGGATCGGCCGCGCGCACCGGCATCGCCACGCAGATCGTAGCGGCTGCGAGCCAAATCGGCGCAAGCCGGAAGCTTTTCGAGTACGGGGCCAATATCTATATCCGCTTGCCAGAATCGCGTTTCATCGTTGTCCGGATACTAACGTGCCATTGTGGCCCGGCGACGGGCAATCGACAATTCCGGCCGCGGCCGACCACCCTGTTGACGCATAGGTAAAGCCGTCATACGCCTGGACGACTTCGCTTCGGGTTTTGCTACATGAACCTTTGGTTCAGACTGATTTGGGTGCTGATGACGGCGCGCCGGCGTAGCGAACTCTCGCTGCCGAACGACGCGTCCGTCCTCTCTTTCCGGGTGTGGCCGCACGATCTCGATATTTCTGTTCATTTGAACAATGGCCGCTACCTGACACTGATGGACCTCGGCCGTCTCGACCTCATGGTGCGCTCGCATCTCTGGCGGCACGTGCTGCGCCATCGCTGGACACCGATCGCCAGCGCCATCACCGTCCGTTTTCAGCGCGAGTTGCGCCCTTTTCAGAAATTCCGGCTCGATACCCGGCTGCTGTGCTGGGACACGACGCTGGTGGTGATGGAGCAAACGTTCGTCATCGACGGCGGCCCCCGCGATGGACAAGCCGCGGCCCGAGCACTGTTCAAAGGCGGGCTCTACGACCGCAAGGAAAAGAAATTCGTCGAAATCTCGCGGCTGATGAGCCTTCTCGGCGTCTCGGAAATCAGCCCGCCCGCAACGCCGGAAGTCCAGGCGTTCCTGGAAGCCGACGACCAGCTCAAGCAAGCCGGTCGATCCGCGTCCCAGGTTAGCGTTTCCTGAAGAAGCCTCAGGACTTCGCCTGATGAAGGCGCTGAAGGACCTGCGGTAGTAGGTCGGGAAGATCTTCCGCAATCAAGCCGATGCCGAACGTACCCGCCGCCGCGCCATGCAGCCAGACCGCTGCTGCTGCCGCTTCGAAGGGCGGCATGTGCTGGGCAAGCAGCCCCGTGACGAAGCCGCTCAGCACGTCACCCGAGCCAGCCGTTGCGAGCCATGGCGGTGCATTCGAATTGATGATGGCACGACTATCCGGCGCCGCGACGACGGTATCCGCGCCCTTCAGAATGACGACAGCGCCGGAAATCTTTGCGGCCTCGCGCGCCCGGTCAACTTTCGAGCCGGGAAGCACGCCGAACAGACGTTTGAACTCGCCTTCGTGGGGCGTCATGACAACAGGCAGCTGGCGTCTCTTGATAGCCTCGAACAGTGTCTCGGGCCGAATCGGCCGATCTCCATTGCGGGCCAGAAATCCCATGCTGGCGTCACCGCGCACCTTGTCGTCCGCCTCCGCAAACGATGTCAGCGCATCGGCATCGAGCGTCACGGATGCCGACGATTTCAGGATCGCCAGCACATCATCGGCCGTTTCCTTTCCGACCGACGCGCCCGGACCGATCAGCACGGAATTCCGCCGCTTGTCGGCAAGAAATCCCGATAACGCCGCCGCGCCCGCTACGGAGCGAACCATGATCGATGTGATATGCGTCGCGATGATCGCCGTCGCGGTCGCGTTTCCAACGAGCGTCACCAGTCCGGCGCCGATCCGCAAAGCACCGCGCGCTCCGAGCCGAGCCGCCCCGGTCTGCAGAGCCGGACCCGACACAACGACCGCATGACCGCGATCATACTTGTGCCCGCCGTCCTGCGGCCAGTTGAAATGATCCATCCAGAGCGCTGGATCGTTCTCATGGATAGTCGGCTTCAGAGTTTCGAGCACGCGCTCCGGAATTCCGATGTCGGCAACCACGGTCTCGCCGCAGAGTTCGCGGCCAGGCATCAGAAGATGGCCGGGCTTCTTGCGAAAGAAGGTGACGGTCCGGCGCGCCTTGATCGCAACGCCGCGCACTTCGCCGGTCGTACCATCAAGACCGCTCGGAACGTCAACTGCCAAGACCGGCAATCCGCTCTCGTTCACGGCCTCGACAAGTTCTGCCGCCGCGCCCTCGAGCGGACGAGAGAGCCCTGCTCCGAACAAGGCATCGATGACGAGATGCATGCTCTGCAGCGCATCCGGCGAGGCAGGACGGATAGGCAGCGGCCACTTCCGCGCCATTTCCGCGGCATCACCCTTCAGAGCGGCTTTGTCGCCAAGCAGGAAAAGCCTGACGTCGAAACCTCGGTCTCGCAGATGCCGAGCCGCGACGAAGCCGTCGCCGCCGTTATTCCCCGGCCCGCAGAGCACCACAATCCGCGTGTCCGTCGCCCGCGTCAGACCGTGGACCGCCTCGGCGACAGCCTTTCCTGCCCGCTCCATGAGATCGAGGCTCGGAACGCCCGCCTGCGCCGCCAAGCGATCCGCCTCGCCCGCCTCGGACGTCGTCAGAAGTTCATTCATGTGGGATTTCCTGGAATTTCCGCATCTTGCCGATTTCCGCCCGTCTGCCTGTTAATTCAGCGCCGAAGCGGCATTCTCCGAATTTGGCGCTCAGGCCGCATAAAAATTGCGCAACGCGCACCAATTTAAGGCTTATTAAGTGGCCCGTGGCGAGCTATGAACCCTCAACGACACGCTAAACCAATGACATATGGGACGTTTCTCGCAAACGTCGCAGGTGGCACGGCCTCTGCTAGCCTTGAGGCCACTGGGCAGGCGTGGGTTAAAAACGACATGCTGTCCAAGCTTTAAGGGGCGAAAATGAAAAAGATCGAAGCGATTATCAAGCCTTTCAAGCTCGATGAAGTCAAAGAAGCCCTGCAGGAAATCGGCTTGCAAGGCATCACTGTCATCGAAGCGAAGGGATTCGGACGTCAAAAGGGCCATACCGAACTTTATCGGGGGGCCGAATACGTGGTCGATTTCCTGCCGAAGGTGAAGATCGAAGTGGTTTTGAGCGACGACATGCTGGACAAGGCCATCGAGTCCATTCAAAAGGCCGCGAAGACGGGCCGGATCGGTGACGGCAAGATCTTTATCTCGTCAATCGAAGACGCTATTCGCATTCGCACCGGTGAATCCGGCCGCGATGCCATCTGATAAAAAGCGCACTAAACACGATCACGCTTGAACCGGCCTTGTGGGCCAAACGACTCGGCACGCGTGAGTTGTATCGGAATGCCTAGGCAGGGGAGTGTCTATGAAAAATGCAAATGACGTCCTGAAGTTCATCAAGGACAAAGAAGCGAAGTTCGTGGATTTCCGTTTCACGGACACCAAAGGCAAGATGCAGCACGTCACGGCAGACGTCAGCTGCGTCGATGAAAGCATATTCACTGAAGGCTACGCCTTCGACGGGTCTTCGATCGCCGGCTGGAAATCGATCGAAGCCTCCGACATGACGTTGATGCCGGATCCCTCCACGGCACACATCGATCCGTTCTTCGCGCAGACGACGGTCGCCATCTTCTGTGACGTCCTCGAACCTTCGACCGGCCAACCCTATGAGCGCGATCCGCGTTCGGTCGCCAAGAAGGCCGAGGCCTACATGATGTCGCTCGGCATCGGCGACAAAGTCTACTTCGGACCCGAGGCAGAATTCTTCATCTTCGACGACGTCCGCTTTGAAACCGACATGTATGCGGTCGGCTATCAGGTCGACTCGAGCGAGCTGCCGTCTAATTCTGGCGCTATCGTCGAGTCCGGCAATCTCGCCCACCGTCCGCGCGTCAAGGGCGGCTACTTCCCTGTTCCGCCGATCGACAGCGCCCAGGACATTCGCTCCGAGATGCTTTCGGTTCTCTCGGAAATGGGCGTTGCCGTCGAAAAGCATCACCACGAAGTCGCCGCTGCTCAGCACGAGCTCGGCGTCAAGTTCGGCCCGATGATCACCATGGCCGATCACATGCAGATCTATAAGTATGTCGTGCACAACGTCGCTCAGGCCTACGGCAAGACGGCAACGTTCATGCCGAAGCCGATCTACGGCGACAACGGCTCGGGCATGCACGTCCACCAGTCGATCTGGAAGGGCGGCCAGCCGATGTTTGCCGGCGACAAGTACGCCGACCTCTCGCAGATGTGCCTCCACTACATCGGCGGTATTCTGAAGCACGCGAAGGCCATCAACGCCTTTACCAATCCGCTGACGAACTCGTACAAGCGTCTTGTGCCGGGCTTCGAAGCGCCCGTGCTCCTGGCGTACTCGGCGCGCAACCGTTCGGCCTCGTGCCGTATCCCGCACGTCTCGAGCCCCAAGGCAAAGCGCATCGAGATCCGCTTCCCGGATCCGGGCGCGAACCCTTACTTGGCCTTCACGGCAATGCTGATGGCCGGTCTCGACGGCATTCAGAACAAGATCGATCCCGGCCCGGCCATGGACAAGAACCTGTACGACTTGCCGCCGGCAGAGCTTTCCAAGATCCCGACAGTCGCGGGCTCTCTTCGCGAAGCTCTCGACAGCCTCGACAAGGATCGCGAGTTCCTGAAGGCGGGCGGCGTCATGAACGACGACATGATCGACGCCTACATCGCGCTGCGCATGGAAGAGAACATGCGTTACGAGATGACGCCGCATCCGGTCGAGTTCGACATGTACTATTCGGTCTGAGGACCGAACGATTTACTGGCGTTTTGGAGGCGGTCCATCGGACCGCCTCTTTTCTTTTACGCCTCAGTAAAAGATCAGCACGCCCGCGCAGACGGCAATGAGCGAATAGTAGAAAAACTTCTGCTCGCGGACCAGAAACCAAGTCACGATGCTGCGCGGAATGTCCGACCAGTTGCAGCGCCCGATGGCTCCGAGCATCAAGCCCAAAGCCAGCCCCACGGTCAGCGATTCAAACTGCAGGCGTTGCGCCAGCGCGCTGACACTGTCGGGGACATGCCCCGAGATCCACGGCATGAGCGCTATAAAGGCCGCCGACGTCATGACGCCGAACGCCAATACGGAAAAGAACGATAGGACGGATCGCACGAACATGGGCAATTTCGCAAAGGCTGGCGAGGCTGCAAGCTTGCGCGAGGCTAACAAAAGGGCGCAAACAAACAATTAACTACGTTAGCCTTGCTCACGCCCCTAGGAGGGTTGGCGGCCTCGATCCTTGAATTCCAGTGCGATCAGCAGAGCCCCCGCCACCGCCATGACTGCAATCACGATCGTAACGAACCCCCGTATCGGATTATCCGTCATCGCGATGCCGGCAAAGATTGGCCCGACGAGAGAGCCGCACTGATACATGATGATGTATGCGGCGTTCACGGCGGCCAGATCCCCTTCTCCGTCGCGATCTCCAATGGTCGCAAGCCCGAGAGCGTAGAAGCCGAGAATGACTCCGCCGATGAGAAATGCGGTCACGACCGCTGCAAATGTGTTCTGCAAGGCGGACGGTAGCGCCAACGCTAGCAAAATGAAGATCACGATCGACGAGATCGTCAGCACGAAACGAGACATCTTGTCGGAAAGCCAGCCGAGCGGAAACTGAAGCGCGACGCCGCCAACGGTCGTGATTGTTACGAGTGCAAGCGCCGCATCCAGCGTCCAGCCCGCAGCCAAAGCGACGTTCGGAATGAGCGACAGGATCGTGATTTCGGAAAAACCGCCGATGAATCCCGAAACCATCACGCCGGGAGATGACCGGATCGCGGTGATAATATTATGCGCGCCATCATGGATAAAAACAGGCGCAAGCTTACGGCCGAAAACGATCGGCAACCCCGATATGATCGTCAGAACGGCACCCGCGATGAAGGGGCCAGGGCCAACAAGGCCAAGCACCTGCAGAAAGACCGGACCGATCGCATAACCTGAAAAGAAGCCGATTGCGTAGACTGCGATCACCCGCCCGCGAGTCTCTTCCCGGGAGACGGAATTGATCCAGGTTTCGCCCGCGAGCCACGGCACGGCAAAGCCCGCGCTCATCACGAGCCGGATAGCGATCCACGCCCACGGCGATTGAAAGAGGCCGAGAGCCAGGAAACCCAGTGCGCCGATAACACACCCACTCACGATGGCGTTCACCGGCCCCATCCGCGTAATGATGCGGGGAGCTATCGGAAGGATCAGCAAAATGGCGAGACCGGGCGCTGCCCCCGCCAGCCCGATCATCCAACTCGGCTGTCCCCAAAGCTCGAACGTGAGCGCCGTCAGCGGAAAACCCACGCCAAATGAAATCCCCACGCCGAATGACGTGGAGATAATCGCGGCAAGGCTTAGTATCCTTTCGCGCGAGTTCAATTCGCGTTCGACAGCGGCGGTCATGAGGGTTCCCGTATTTCAACAGTGTTGGAATAGCGCTTGACTTGAAGTTAGGCAAGGGGCAAATTCAACACTGATGAAAACAAGACACACACGGGGGCAGAGAGGGCTCGTTGAGGCCGATCTCGTTCAAGCGGCGCTGCTGGAAATAGAGCGTGCCGGCCTTGAGGGCTTCAGCCTCCGCTGTGCGGCGCGGGCGATAGGCTGCGACGTCGCAACCCTGAGCTATCGCTTTGGTTCGAAGGAAGGCCTGGAGCGCGCCGTCGCGGATCGTCTGCAGGCGGAAGTCCAAAGCGCCGAGCGCTCGCTTCCTTGGCAGGATCGTTTCGTCGCCCTCGCGAACACCTATCGCAGCATCGCCAAGCGCTATCCGAACGCTTTTCCCCTCTTGCTGCGGTTCTGGACCACGGGCCCGAGCGACCTCCAGGTCGCCGAAGAATGGCATCAGATGCTGTATGATGCGGGAATGCTCGAAGACGATATTCCAGCGATGGGGTTTGCGACCTACGCCGCGATCCTCGGTGTCTGCTCCGCGGAGATTGGCGGACTATTGGCCAAACCGACGGCGGACGAACTCGAAAATATCGAACAGCACGCGGACCTACCGCTGACGAAGAAGCTGCTCCCTATATTCGCCCGGCTTCGCGATGAGGAGATCTTCGAAGCGGCGATCACCAACATCGTTTCCGGCATCGAAGCGCAGGTTGCGAAAAAAACAGCGCGTAACTAGCGCTCCCGACGTGTCTTCACGCGCGGACGTGCACCAGAACGTCCGAAAGGGCCGCCGCGAATAGATCAAGATCCTCATCTCTTCCGCACGAAACTCGGATGAAATGATCGAGCCCCTTGGCGATCGGCTTGCGAACGAAGACGTCCCTCTCAATAAGTCCATGCAGCACGCGCGCTGCAAATGCGCCATCCGCACCGCAGTCTATGGCAACGAAGCTGGCTGCCGATGGGAGCGGCTTCAGGCCGTTCTCTAGGGCGATCGCGGAGATCCGGTTTCTTGCTGACGCAATCTGATCGACGGCTGTGGTCAGATAGTCTTGATCCAGCAGCGCCGCGAGCGCTCCGATCTGCCCGACGCGATTAATTCCATAGTGGTTGCGGACTTTGTCGAAGGCTTCAATCGTACTGCGCTCGCCGACCGCATAGCCGATCCGCGCTCCCGCAAGGCCATAAGCTTTTGAAAAGGTGCGATAGCGAATGACCTGCGTGTTGGACACGTCGATTGGCGGCGCTGTTCCGGCAGGCGCGGTGTCGCAATAGGCTTCATCGAGAACCAGCAACGTTTGCGGCGGCAGAGCCTCGATAAAGCCGTTGATGTCGTCCGCGGTCCACCACGTCCCCATCGGACTGTTGGGATTGGAAACATAAACCAGCGGTGCCGACGTTGCGGCCGCAGCCTCGATCAGCCGGGGAACATCCTCCCGAAAATCACGCATCGGAATGGCTCGAATTTTACCGCCATGCGCCTGCACATGAAAATTGAACGTCGGATAGGCTCCGTCCGTCGTTACGACTTTACTGCCCGGCGTTAGAAAGAGCGCGCACGTCAGGCCGAGCAATCCATCGATGCCTTCGCCCACCACGATGCACTCGACCGGAATTTCGTGATAATCGGCAATCGCCTTGCGGAGCTCGTAGTTCTCCGGATCCGAATACTTCCAATTATCCGCGGCGGCATCGCGCATGGCCTGAACCGCTTTGGGCGACGGTCCGAAGATGCTCTCATTCGCCCCCAGGCGCGCGCGAAACGGACGTCCCCGCGCACGCTCCATCGCCTCCGGCCCGACAAAGGGAACAAGCTTTGGCAATGCCGCAATCGTCGGTGTGAATGGAGGTCGTTGCATGGATGAGATGGCCCGAATGGTGCGCGTTCAGATCAACCCAAGATCTGCGAGCTTCTTGCGCATCTCGGCAGGCATCAGAGCGATCTGATCTGTCTTACCCGATTTGATATCCGGTGGCGCGTCCGCTGCGTCGAGATACCGCCAGCCCTGAAATGCTCGCCTTGGCGTCGGCCTCACCGGCACCAGCGTCCTATCGAGCATCAGGGTGCAGCACGCCGAGCCGTCATCCCGCGTACCGTCTTCAAAACCGATAAGCTTCTGACGCACGAGAATAACGCCGCGGATGACCCAATAGATCGAACCGCCATCAAGCAACTCGGCCTGCCGCTTCGGGGTCTGAAATGTGCGATGGTAGGCGCAGTCGACGCCGTCCCGACTCTTGCGGAGGCGATGCTCAGCCTGCCAAGCGGCAAGCTCCTCGATCATCGTAACGCCTACGCAAAGCTTGACGAGATTCAATGTCATGGCGAACGTTTTGCATCAGCCGGTTGCATAGAGCAACCACCGTATCCACACCTGTTCAGGGCTTTGCAGCGCAATTTCCCGCGTACTGGGCGAAGACGGGCTGACCGAAAAGACCGTAATGCCGCGAATGCACGGCAGGGTACTTGCCCGTCGCCGGATCGCGATCGTAGACCGTCGTAAGGTTCAAGAACCCCTCGTTGACGACCTCGAGAAAGTGGTTGGCGTTGATTGCACGGACAATCTTCAGGGCGTTGGCGGGTTTGCCGTTGAGGATGAGGGACGCGGACTGCTTTTCAAGATCGACGTCCGCGATTTCAAAGGCGAGATCCGCAGGCGGACCCGCGGAAAACTTCCCTGCATCGTATGTCCAGGAATAGCCCTGATTGAAATCGCACACGAAGTGCGTCGGAAAATCGTCCTGGGCTAAGGCTGGCACACTGCAGATCACCAGAGCGGCAAACGCGTATCCGAGGCGAAATATCGGCATTTTCTTACCTGTCACACGGAAATGCAGAAGGTTGGCGTTGGCGGTCGGCCGCTGAAGCAATACGACGAAGTCCATCCACGTCAATGCCCAGCGCATCCTCGGCTGTACTCAGAGTTTGCCATGAGGCTGCCCCGTAAATGTCATGGGATACCGGATCGACACTCTTTCCCGCGAGCCGATATGCGAACCCTTATCCTTCTGTCCTCTATTTGTCTGGCCGTCATTCTGCCTTCTGTCGCGGACGCCAAAAAGCAGAAGAAGGAGGACACTCCAATCGACAAACTGAGCTGTAAGCAAATCTCCGGACGCATGCAGGTCACCATTATGGAGCTTCGCGGGTTCAAGGACAGAAACCAGGCGTCGGCATTGTCACGCGGCATTCAAACAGGCATGGCGGCGACGTTCGGCAATCTTTCACACGGCGCCGATCCGCAGGGCGAATACGCATCGAAAATCGCGGAACTCCGCCAACATAACCAACGCCTCGTCGATAAAAACTGCAAGAGCTACGACCTGGACGCTGAACTCAGTAAGAATGAGATCGACGACGTGCCAGCTCCGACCATCGCACCGCCTAAAAAGCCCAAGGCTCCGGCAGCCGTATCTCCCGCTGCCCCCGCGCAGTAGATCGCTTTTAAGGTCCCGAGCGAGCTGACCGCAGCAGCTTTTCGCTGTAAAAACGCCGGATGACCGACCGCAATGTGAACGCCGCACCGCCCGAAGCCGCGACGAAGTTTCCGTGGCCACCCGTACTGTTTGCCGGGGCCATCGCCCTGCCCTGGCTATTGACCGTCTATGCGCCGCTTCCCTGGCCCGGTCTTAATGATGCGGCAGCCTATTGGGTGGGCGTCGCTTTCGGCGCGTTTGGCCTTCTGCTGATCGGCTCGGCGCTTTGGACGCTTCACGCACATCAGACGACCTATCTCCCACATCGCTCCGCGACGGCCCTCGTCACAAGCGGTCCCTATCGAAGGTTTCGTAACCCGATTTACCTTGGCGAAGCGCTTCTGCTCCTCTATGGAGCCCAAATGACGCAATCCATCTGGTTCGTCGGAGCGGCATTGCTTTTCGGAGTCCTTGTCACCGCCCTGCAGATCGTCCCGGAGGAGCGTCATCTCGAAGCAACTTTCGGCGAAACGTATCTCGCCTACAAAGCGCGTTCGCGGCGCTGGATTTGACCGCGGGTCGCCATGACAGCCGCCTACGCCGAAAAAGAACGAGAATTCATCGCAGGCCTCACCGAGGATACCGGCAAGGATCTCGCGGCGTGGATGAAGGCAATTGCGGAAAGCGGCCACGCTGAGCGCAACGACATTATCGATTGGCTCCGCCATCAGGGCTTTCAATTTGCGTGGGCGTCCTGGCTTGAGCGCATTCATCACAACGGCGGCCGTTTGATTTATGCGAGCTACCCTGCGAGCGAGGCGCGGATGACAAACCGTCCCTCCACCTCGGCAAAAGGCATTATCCAAGACGAAGCGCCGCCGCAGCGACAACGGCCCGTACCAAGTTCACCGTCACTGCCTCCGTCGGACAAGACCGTCCAGGAACTTCTTACCGAAGCAAAAGGACTGCGCCCGCTTGCCGAACATATCTTGCGCGAAATTGGCCGCGCCGTGCCCGCAACCGAATTCGCAGCTACCGGACCGCTCGTCACGATGTCGGCCCCGAAGCCATTCGCAGCTCTCCATCCCGCGCCGAAGCGGATCCGCCTCTACGCCGATTTCGGCCCGGCAGGCGCCAATCGCAGCACGCCCGCCGACCTCGTTAACAGGTCCCGGGCGCCATTTTCCGAAATGCTGATCCTCGACGACGCACGCAGCATCGACGAGGACTTTCGGCGCATCATCCGCGCCGCGGCCGCGCGGTAACTTCGCGCTAACGTCCCTGGTTGATAGATGCATACACCACAACACAGCAACACCATCGATTTGCCGGAATTTTCATCGCCATAGTCGCGCCGGAGGCGCCCATGTCGGTTGAATGGAGGCCCATAGCGGCCTGCTATCTCGCAATTGTTGTACTGTTCGGATTTTCGGACGGCGCTCACGCGCAGGCCGCAAAGCGCGATGCGATTGCCGATTGGCTGAAATCCGTCGAAGGCAAGACGGCGAACGACGACGCCGTGAATGCGCTCGACCCCACAAAGAAGCCATCCAAACCCAGCGCCAAGGAAGAGGCTGCCAAAGCCGCCATCGCCGACCCGCGCGATGGCGATCCGCAGTACGAGCAGGCCAAAGCCCTGATGGCGGCCATCGACAACATTCTGCGCGACGCTGCCGATACCCGCGCCGGTACTAGCAAGCTGCCGAGCCGTGACGACTACATCATTCCGCCTTTCTGGAAGGAAACGCGGGAAGATCGTAATGCAAAAGTCCGCAATCTTCTCGACGCGGCTCTCGGCATCGTCACGAATTCACCGGTCGTCGGAGTGCAAAAGCGGGTCGAGATCCTGCGCCACAACATTCGTGAGCTTGAGGACGCCAACGTCAAGCTGAAGGAAAAGCAACTCGTCGCTCCGAAGGACGCAAACTTTCCCGGCATCCTGACCGACACAGTCGCCTCCCTTCAGGATCAGATCGCGGAGAACAACAAACGGATCGAAGCCAACCGCACCGAAATCAAAGGCGCGAAAGCCGAGATCGCGACAGCTCTGAAGTCCGCTGGCGTCGAGCTATCGCAAGAGCAGGTCGATCTCCTGCTGGATAGTGTGCTCTCCGGCGATCTCGTCCGGCTTGTCGCGGTCTTCAACGCAGCGAAGCAGATCGACGGCCAGCTTGCCAAGCTGATTGGTTCGACCGGTGACAATATGGAAGCCGCGCGCCGCTACTTCGCGATGCATGCCGCGCTGTTCGCCATGTTGGTCCAAGCACAGGATGCGACGATCACAAAGATCGATACGCAATACCTGCCGAAGCTCGATGCCATCATCGCTGACATTGCGGCCGCGCGCGACCGCACGGCCGAGTTGCTCAAAGCCGACAATCGTCCCGATCAGCAGCGCGCCCTCGAATCAAACCGCAACAGCCAGAAAGTTGCTGACGAGGCGGCCAAAGTGTACCGGCGTTATCTCCAACAGCAGCGCGAGCAGATCGCCGGCGCCCGCCTCAAGGCGACGCATGATCTCAAGATTGCCGACAACACCTACGAGACCGTCGAGGCGAGCGTTCAACTCCGCAATTTGATTCGCGAAAGCTCGACATCGTTCGAAGCCATCCAAAAACTCGAGGCCCCGAGCTTCGAACAAATCTTCAAAAGCGACGAGTTGCGTAGAGAATTCGAAGATCTCACCAGAAAACTTGACGCGCCGGCTAGCTGATACGCGTGTGACATCTGTGCAAGGCTTCTGTTTCCTTGCCGCATCGACTATGTTTCCGCTCGGACTATTACCGTAGTCCAATGAGCAGGTTTTCGATGGTTTTTTCGGGACGAATAAAAGAGAGCGCCGCGGCGACCAAAACGTTCGGGTCGCTGCGCATTGATCGCCGCGTGCTATCCACTCCGACGCGGACGATTGCCATAGCGAATATCGCGACGGTCAGCACGGGCACTCACGTTGTTCATAGGCCCACTGCGATCTACTGGCTTCTGACGTTGCTCTTCGTTTTGATGGCGCTGGCCTCCATGCGACCGGACTTCACCTGGGGACCATTGACGCCGACGGGCGGAACGGTCGTGCTCGGATTTCTTGCCATCGTATTCACAGCGCTCGCACTTCGCCCAGATGACAAGACGCATTATCTGCTGATCTCTTCCACAGACGGCGTGCTGTCGCGCTTTACCGCGCCAGACCGTTCGATCCTGGAGGAAGTACGCACCATCCTGACGGACAAGATCAACCGCTCCGATGAGTCCATGACGTTCAACGTCAGCTTCGATCGCGGACACATCGAAAATCTCCCGACCGCAGGCGGACAACCCGCCGCCCTTCCCGCGCCTGCGGCCGATCACGCTCCACAGCAGCATGGAGGACAGCCATCCCGCCCGCTCAACGTCAACCCGTCCGTCGAGCGCGGCCCACAAACGGCAGGGGGACGCCCGCGGCAAAATCCGTCCGAAAATACTGTGCCGCAGACACGCCCGCCGCGAGCGCAGCCGACGTTGTCGGCTCCTACGAACGGAGCAGCGGCCTCCGCCGCAGCTGCTGAAAGCTTCATCGACTACACTGGCGTGTTGCCCGCGATTGTCGAGATGCACCGTTTTTACGCCCGTCAAACCGGCACTCAACACCTTGAGCAGCGTCTGTCGGAGATGGAGCTGCTCATGCGCGCGGGCACGCCGACTGTTTCGCAGAAGACCCGACTTCGCGAACTATCGGGAGAGATGTCTCAAATTCTCGGGGCCTACCCGCAAGCCGTGGAGCTCTTCGATCACATCAGCGGGCTTGTCTGAAGTCGATTAGCGCCGGTACTGCACGAACTCCGTCAGCGTTCCGATGCGATCATAAAGCTTCCTCGCCGTCGCATTGCGTTCCTGCGTCGCCCAATACACCCTGTCGGCGCCGCGACGGTCAGCTTCCGCATATGTCGCCTCTATCAGCGCTTTCCCGACGCCGAGTCCCCGCGCCTCCGGCGCTACGAACAAATCTTCGAGGTAGCAGTACCAGGTCGTCGCCCATGTCGAGCGATGAAAAACCAACGCCGTGATCCCGACGGCCTTGCCCGCATCGTCGAGCGCGATCAGCGCCATCATGTTGTCTTCCCGGTTGAGAAGGCGGCGCCACGTCTCGGCAATAACCGCCTCGGGAACGCTGGCTTTGTAGAAGACGATGTAGTCGCGGAAGAGCTTCAGCCACGCGTCTTCGTCGCTGGCCACGACCGGCCGGATATTGACCATCGAACGTTTGTGCCTTTCATGAGAACGTGAGCTGCTATGGCGCATTTTTCGGCCGATGTCAGCCGCTGGAAAGCTGCTCCGCCGAAGGCCTCCCCGGCTCGCGCAGCGGCAATATCGCGCCGACAACAGTCAGCATTTGTTCATATTGCAGCAAATCACTCCAACAAAACGGCCATAAACGCGGCACTTCAGTAACACGACCGCCGGGATCGGCTCGTGAAATTGGCGGTTGCTTGATCATTCATATTCGCCTCCGTAAAAGTCCGGCTCGGCTCCCAGAACGAAGCGAGACAGATGCGGCAGGTATTCGTCTATTTCCTGGCTTTTGCGTCCCTTTTTGGGCTCGCGACCTACAATCCGCTGTGGGCTGAAATCGAAGCCGGCGGCTCGGTCAAAGCCGATGCATGCGCGGGCGATACCACGCGTCTCGGCGTTTCGCGCGTCGTCGAGATCGACGCCACAGGTGGCGCCAACATCGGTGGCGAGAAAGCCGACGCCAAGCACCTCCTCAACGATGGCGAGGTCGTTCTGTCGTTCGATGATGGCCCGATGAAATCTGTGACGAGGCCCATCCTCAAAGCCCTTGCCGACCAGTGTACCAAGGCAACGTTCTTTATGGTCGGCCAGATGGCGCTCGCCGATCCCGATCTGGTCAAGGAAGTCGTCGACGCTGGCCACACGGTCGGCACGCACACCTGGTCGCACAAGAATATCCATGTCATCTCGACGGCCAAGGCCGAACAGGAAATCGAAGCCGCAATTTCGATGGTGTCGAAGGTGAAGGGATCGCCGGTTTCACCGCTCTTCCGGTTTCCCTATCTGAATTCGACGAAACAGACTGAAGCCTATCTTAAAAGCCGCAACATCGGGGCGGTCTGGATCGACATTGACTCGAAAGACTATCGGACCCGCAGCCCGAAAGTTGTCGAGCAGAACATTCTTGCGCAGCTCGCCAAGGAGAAAAAGGGCATCATCCTGATGCACGACATCCATCCTTGGACGGCAGCTCAGCTTCCCGACCTTCTGAAGGAGCTTCACGATCGCGGCTACAAGGTCGTCCAGTTCGTCCCCAAGGGCCAAGTGGAAACCGTCGCATCTTATGACGCCGCCGCAGAAAAGGCGCTTACCGCCAAGCTTGCGGCCAAGAAAGCCAACCCGATGGCGACGCGAGCAATTGTTTGGCCGATGTCGCCGACTCCGGAAGCCGACCCTGCTTCGGCCGGTAGCCGCCACAAGAGCTCGCGTTACGGAAAGATCGCCACGAAGCCGACCATCACCGATGGCATCTCCGAAGATTCCGCGCCGGTGAAAATCCCCGCATCGAAATCGAAGAAGGCCCCCAAGTCCAAGGAAGAGCCGTCTCCTTGGCAATTCTTCAATTGAGCCCAGGTCACGGTCAGAAATGCTGCGCGCGCGGCTTGCCGTCATTGCCTTTCTGATCCTGTTCGCCTCTCTCCACGGCGCACGAGCCGAATGTTCCAATCCCAAGATGGCGCTCGGCGTCTCGCGAGTGGTCGAAATCGACGCGAGTACCGGCGGGATCTACGGCTCCGTCAGCCGGCAAACGAAACAGCCGACATTCCTAAAGCCGAAAGAGGTCGTCCTGACTTTCGACGACGGCCCCATGCCCTGGATCACGCGCTCGATCCTCGACACTCTGGATCGCCATTGTACGAAGGCGACATTTTTCGAAGTCGGACGCATGGCGCTTGAGCATCAGGCGGTCACGCAGGAGGTTCTTGCGCGCGGCCACACGCTCGGCACCCACACCATGACGCATCCGTTCAATCTACCGCGCATGTCCGAAACCGCCGCCGCTGACGAAATAGAGCGCGGGTTCGCCGCTGTAGGGTTGGCGGCCGGCGCTCCCATCGCGCCATTCTTCCGCTTTCCGGGATTGGCCGATTCATCCGCGCTCATCGATTACATGCGCACGCGCGGCATTGCGGCATTCACGGTCGATGTCGTCTCGAACGACAGCTACATCGCCGACAGAAGCCGCCTCATCTCCCGGACTTTGACGGCGATCGAACAGCGCAAAGGCGGCATTATCCTCTTCCATGACATCAAGTCGGTCACGGCGAAGGCGCTCCCCGATATTCTCGCGGCTCTGAAAGCCCACGGCTACTCTGTGGTGCAATTGCGCGCCAAAACTCCGGTGCAACTACTCCCTGAAGCGGTGGCCGAAGTGACCGTCGACGATGGCAGAACGAAGCGCAGGCGCAAACAGCCGTTCTATGCGCCCGTCGAGCCCGATCGCGCTGCCGCAACGTCAGCACTACGGGGCTATATGCGTAAGAAGGCGGGCGCGGGCAATCGGAGCTCAAACAGCGAAACGCGCCACCAGAGAAGATCTCCGGCAGCGCATCACCAAGACTCAATTCAAAAATCTTCGCCCTGAAGCGACCGGAATAGCGAACGATAGCCGCGAGCGATCAGGATGTCGGAGCTTGTGCCGCCATCGCCGGAGCGTGGGCGGAAATGGCATCGCGCAAAGCCTGCTCCTTCGTGTGATCGAGCGAGGTTTTGAGAACGACACCGCCCGTGCCCTTGATCGCTTCGAGCACCTTGTCCTCGGTCATCTTCTTGATCTCGACGAAAAGAGCCGCGTTGCCCGGCTGCAGGCTTTCCGCGAGGTTCTTCATAAAATCATCGTTGATGCCATAATCCGACAGCGCACCGCCAAGAGCGCCGGATGCAGCACCGACAGCAGCGCCAAGAAGCGGCATAAGGAAGATCATGCCGACAAGCGTGCCCCAGAAGCCTCCCGAAAGCGCGCCGGCCGCCGTCGTGTTGATGAGCTGGTTGAGCTTCACCTTGCCGTCTTCATGTTTAACGGCAATCACGGCGTCGCCGATCTCGATCAAATACTCTTTCTGGAGGTCGAACAGCTTCGTGCGCATTTCCTCGGCTTTCGCCTCGGTCGGATAGACGATGACTACGAGATCGGACATGGCTCTAACTCCACCTGTTGATCCTGGCGGCCCTTCATCGGGCGTCCCGGCATGTTTGCCAATGAAATAGATCAAATTGACGAACGCGGCCTGGGCCAAGCCGTAAACGGGTAAACTTCGAGTTAGATAAAATTACCCGTTCGCTCGCAATCAGTGCGTGGTGCGCTTTGCGTGACGGCCAGAAGATTTCTTGTCGGCCATCATCCGGCGAAGCTTGCCCGCGTCTCCTTGGAGAGTGATGCGCAAATAGGTCGGCAAACCACCATGACCTTCGGCACCATCCGCGACTGCGCTCACGAAATCGCCGATCGTCATCGGCCCATCGAAATGCCGCGTGACGATATCGTGGTCCGGATATACGGCGGCTGCGTCATCGATGTTGGCCAACACCTGTGCCACCTGCTCTTGAACGGCGCGTGAAGAAGAACGTTGTCCCATTGCAATCACTCCTGAAGCCCCAGCCTCCGCCCTATCGGCGGCGCGTGCCCGGAGCCAAGATTAAAATTTTTCCGGTTCCGTTCTTTCTCAAACGATCCGGGAATTTTCCAATTGCACGATAGTTACCGACACCAGCCCGCTCAATTGCACCGAATGGAATAGGGCTTTTGCTTTCTGTTTTTTAAGCCATTGGACGGATTCCGGAAAGCTTGGCTTTGGCAATTTCGCTTCACCCCACCCCCGGGAGAAGCGTTTCTGCGGCGCACAACACCCGCACAATCAGGACAAACAAGCATGGACGAACCCAATATGAGCCAGTCGACAAGGTTCGGCGCGGCCCGCGTGATCGCGAACCACAAATCGAAATTGGCAGCGTGCGCAGCAATTCTCGCCGTCCTTGGCGCCGGAACGGGTTTCGCTGCCGAGATGCAGTCTACGAAATCCCTAATGACGCCGGTTGCCGACCTCAGCGGCCCGGCCACCAGCGCCCCGCAAGGTGTTCCGAGCTTTGCCGATCTCGTCGAGCGCGTGAAGCCCGCCGTCGTATCGGTGTTCGTAAAGGCGGAGCAAGTCGCGGAAGTGGCCGATTCCGATGGGCAAGGCGAGAACCCGCTCCAGGGCTCGCCATTCCAGTTTGGCCCGCAATCGCGAGACCAAAACGGGCAACAAAAGCCGCACCTGATGCAGGCTCAAGGGTCCGGCTTCTTCATTTCCGGCGACGGCTACCTGATCACGAACAACCACGTTGTCGATCACGCCAAGAGCGTGGAAATCATGATGTCGGATGGAAAACGCTATAAGGCGAAGGTTGCCGGAACGGATCCCAAAACCGACCTCGCACTTCTCAAGGTCGAGGGATCTTCTGATTTTCCTTACGTACGCTTTGCGCCGAAATCACCGCGTATCGGCGACTGGGTCGTCGCCATGGGTAATCCGTTTGGCCTTGGCGGCACAGTTACCGCAGGTATCGTCTCCGCAAACGGCCGCGATATCGGCTCAGGCCCCTACGACGATTTCATTCAGATCGACGCGCCGATCAACAAGGGCAACTCCGGCGGCCCGACGTTCAACCAGAACGGCGAAGTCGTCGGCGTGAACACTGCAATCTTCTCGCCGTCCGGCGGCTCGGTCGGCATCGCGTTCGACATCCCCGCCGAAACGGCGAAATTCGTTTCCGAGCAGCTTCGCTCGTCCGGCGAGGTGACGCGCGGTTGGATCGGCGTGTCGATCCAGCCCGTGACGGCGGATATCGCCGACAGCCTTGGTCTTAAGGAGGCTAAGGGTGCGCTCGTCGACGAACCGCAAGATGCAGGTCCTGCAGCGCAAGCTGGACTGAAATCCCAGGACGTCATCATCGCGGTGAACGATCATGAAATCAAAGACGGCCGCGACCTGGCTCGTACGATCGCTGCTGTTTCACCGGGAGAAAAAATCAGGATTTCCTATATCCGTAACGGCGAAACCCGCAGTCTCGATTTGAATGTCGCCCGCTATCCGGACGGCAAGTCGGCCGAGAACAAAGAAACTCCCGATAGCGATTTCAAGCTCGGAATGACCCTCGCCCCCGCCGATCAGGTCGAAGGCGCCGGCCCCAACGGCGCAGTCGTGATGAATGTCGATCCCAACGGCACGGCTGCCGAAAAGGGTATCCAGCAAGGTGACGTCATTCTTTCGGTTGGCGGCAAGCCGGTATCTGGACCGGCTGATGTGAAGAAGGCGCTGCGCGAAGCCAAGAAAGACAGCAAGCGCGCCGTCCTCATGCAGCTCAAAACCGCGCAGGGCGATCGTTTCGTCGCTGTGCCGACGCGACAGGGTTGATTGAAATCCTAGAACGAAAACGGGCGGGAGAACCCAAGGTGCTCCCGCCCGTCGATTATCAGATGAGCTGAGATCAGTGATGCGTAGGCGTTTCTCGTCCGAGCGCTTTATCGATGCACTGGATCATGGCCCCGCCATCGAAAGGCTTGCTGAGAAAGCCGATCGCTCCCGCCGCACTCACGCACTGACGAATGCGATCCTCCGGAAAAGCCGTAATGAAGATCATCGGCAGGGCATAACCGCGAGCACGCAGATAAGACTGCAGTTCTACCCCCGTCATACCGGGCATGTTCACGTCCGTGATCACACACGACGTCTCGTCGAGCCGCGCAGACCCGATAAACTCTTCTGCAGATGCGAAGGTACTCGCGCCGAACCCCAGCGACCTGACGAGGCTCTCGGTCGCCGTACGAACGGCCTCATCGTCATCGATGATGCTGATCATAGGATTTTGCGGCACGCCGGCTGCCCTTCTCAAAGAGTTAATGCGGATCGAACCGCACCCATGTCCCAAAATGCACTGCCGGACGCCGAATTTAAATCATACGGTGGTTTGTGTCGTTCAGATAGGTGGTTACCTCTGAACACCTCGGAGCCCCGTCCCCCTCAAAAAAAAGAAGCGCGCCGGCTGCTTTGGGGACCGGCGCGCTTCGACGTCAGAACATCTTGGGTGGGGACGGCCCCGGGGGGACGGGGCTGAGATGTTCAACGGACGTCTTGAGTTGCACTTACTATGGCGTGAGAGAGGAACTTGGAGCGCCTCTTGCGACCTAGATACTGACAGCATCGAGAGCGAGGATATTCTCTCTTCGCACAATGGATTGCAGAAACGCACGGCATGAGAGGCATCGAGCCAAGCCGAGTCGGCCGGGTGCACCGGAAAAATCGATTTTTTCGAAGCACCCCAAACTCGCTTCCAAGGGAGTCATACCTTGGTATGTGCCTGCTAATCTCACGATGTAGAACCGGAAACGCTTGTAGAATGGAGCCTCTCCGCATCCCCCCGTACTTTCGTCTCAAGCTCGCTGGCCAACGAAACTCGAGCTTGATCGCGAAACATACTCGAGAAGCGATCGAGTTCGCCGGCCGGTGACATCAGCTCGAACCCGGAAGGTCCAACGCGATGCCGCCCCAAATGTCGTCAAGCTTCCACGGAAATGCGGCGCTGTTCCAGCCCATCGAAACGACGTTTGCTGGCGCAATGCCCGCCTTCGAGGGCGGGTCGCTGGTTCTTGATCGCCTAGTCAAGGCGTTGGTCGAAGCGGGCGTAAATCCGGATAAGCTCGACCGGCGCGAGGAGAATGCAAAGCGGCTTGCAATTGTCGCTCGCCTTTTCGAACTCCCTGTTTCGGCTAGCGTCGCTTCGGAGCCGGCACCGAGAAAGGCCGCATCTGCGTTGCCAAAGTGGCGCTTGAAGCGAGTAATCGAATACGTCGAAGGTCACATCTCGGAACAGATCACCCTGGCGGAACTCGCGTCGACAGCCGGTATGAGCCGGATGTATTTCGCCAGCCAGTTCAGGGCAGCGACGGGTCTTCGTCCGCACGACTATGTGCTGCACAAGCGTATCGAACGCGCACAGCACCTGCTTCTGAACACATCCGAATCGCTCGTGGAAATCGCCCTCAGCGTCGGGTTCCAGACGCAGGCGCACTTCACCACTATATTCAAGAAGATCGTCGGCAATACGCCGCTCCGCTGGCGCCGCGAGCAGCAGCTTTGATGAGCGCCCCGGCACTAACCGCGGGCACGCTGGCCAAGCCCCGTTGACCGCCGACCGACGGAGTTGAAACCCGTTTAGAGGCCACAGCCGGTCAAACAGGCCTACTCGATGGCCAAGAGCGCCATATTAGGGCGCATCAGATATGGTGCGGTTGAGAGGACTCGAACCTCCACGCCGTTTCCAGCGCTACCACCTCAAGGTAGTGCGTCTACCAATTCCGCCACAACCGCAGTTCAGACCCTTGGATCTGGAGATCGCGAAGGGCCTTTGGCGATGCCCAAAATCCGCGAAGACGCCGACGTATCAGAGCGCTTCTCCGAACGCAAGCGGCAGATTGGCAGGAAATGCCGCTTACCCGCAAATGGCGTGACTCACTCTATATATATGCACCTGCACCGTAAGGTTTCGGCCTTACCCGCCAGTCGCTCAATATCGGTCAAAAGCCCCTGCTCGCAGTCCAAGCCGGCTCATCATTATGGCGCATCCATTAAAAATGCCGATTGCCACCCGCCTGCCGCCAGTCGAATGGGCAATCAGCGGCGGATACGTCAATTACGAACACGCGCTGGATGTCATGGCCCGGCGCGCAACTGCAATCCGCGAAGGTGAGGCTAATGAACTCGTCTGGCTGCTCGAACACCCTCCGCTCTACACGGCCGGGACGAGCGCCAGAGACGAGGACCTTCTTAATTCCAACGCCTTGCCCGTGTTTCGCACCGCGCGCGGTGGTCAGTTCACCTACCATGGGCCAGGTCAGCGCGTGGCGTATGTCATGCTTGACCTCGACCGGCGCGGACGTGACATCCGGGAGTTCATCACGCGGCTCGAAAAATGGCTGATCGCGGCACTCGCGGAATTTAACGTGACTGGAGAAATTCGCAGCGATCGGGTGGGAATCTGGGTGACCCGGCCTGCCCGTGGTGAGCACGTCGAAGATAAGATCGCGGCGATAGGACTGCGCGTCAGCCGATGGGTATCGACGCACGGGATCGCACTCAACGTCGACCCAGATCTTTCACACTTCGAGGGCATCGTGCCTTGCGGCATTCGCGATCACGGCGTCACCAGCCTCGCGGACCTCGGCCTGCCGGTATCCATGTATGATGTGGACGTCGCGCTTCGAACGAGTTTCCAGCGGGTATTCGGACCGACAAAACTGGTCGACGCGCCGGAACTTGAGGCCAGCCAATGAGATTTGAGAGTTCGGCCCGCGATCAGGCCCGTAAGCTTAGCACCTGAAACTTCGACAAAAAAGAAAAGGCGCCTGCATCCGAGGGGGACACAAGCGCCGTTTGAAGAATTACCGCAACCTCTTCCTGCTTCAATTTCCTTCCCGCCCATCCGAGGCGCTGCCAACGAGCGGCGCGCCCCCTCTGTCGCGAGAATCGAAGTAGAGAAGCCCCTGTTCAACCAAAACACTTTCCGAACCGTTCAGTTCGTACTCGTCGTTCGCATTGTCATTGAGGCGGATGATGCAGCTCTTCTGACAGACCCCATCGATCACCTTACCAATTGGAAGAACTTCATCCTGGCGGGACGAGCCCTCGGTGATGGTGAGCTTGACCTCTCTGTCACCTCGGTTGGCAATCGTGGCTGCAGAAACAGCCGAGGTCGTAAGAAGAACTGCGATCGCGCTGGCCGTAATAACCTGAAGGCCGAAACGGCCGCTCCTGCGATCGCGGTAGAAAGTCATTACTTCTTCTTCTTCGCTGCCTTCTTGGCAGGGGCCTTCTTGACGGCTTTCTTTGCGGCTTTAGCCATTTTCAATCGTCCTTCCGTTTGATCGTTGACAGACGCACGCCTGTCGACCCGACTCTAGTCAGGTCATTTTTGACATTGATGAGATTTAAGACGATGCACAAACGAAATTTGGTGTTTGGTGATATCGGAAATTTCGATAGATGAGACTTCGCCTCAACGATGAGGATCTCAACGGATGGACGTCAATCTCGCTCGTACATTCCTTGTCGTCGCCGAAACGGGAAGCTTCGTCGACACCGCACGCAAGCTAAACATCACCCAATCGACTGTATCGGCGCGCATCAAAGGCCTCGAAGATTTGCTCGGCCGCCCGCTCTTCACGCGTTCCAAATCCGGCGCAGAACTAACGGGCGCCGGCGAACTTTTTCAGAAACACGCGCTGGCGATGGTGCGCGTTTGGCAACAGGCGCAGCTTCAAGTTTCGCTCGCCGACCAGCATCCTGAACACATTTCGGTTGGCGCTCCTTTGAGCTTATGGAGCGATTTTCTGCTGAAATGGGCCGCTGGAATGCGCATTCAGATCCCGGGCATAGCCGTGTCGGCAACGGCCGGACCATCGGCTGTACTGGGTCAAAGGCTGATCGAAGGAACGCTGGATCTCGCGATTATGTATCGCCCGTCCCCGCCACCGGGCCTTACGATCGAGCATCTCTTCGATGAGGAATTCATACTCGTCTCATCGGCGAAGGCGGGGCGGCGCGGAGTTAACGATTACCTGTTGATCGATTGGGGAACGGATTTCGTGCAGGATCATGCCGCTGCTTTTCCTGAGCACGCAAACCCCGCGATCAGTCTCGATCTCGGTCCGATGGGGCTCGATTACCTTCTTGCAAACGAATGCTCGGGTTATTTCCCTGCCCGCATGGTGCGCAAGCTGATCGCCCGGGGACGTGTTCGCGAGCCGAAGCGGTCACGCAAATTCGTCTACCCCGTCTATATGGTCTATCCCGAAACTCGGAACGAAGAGGCTTACGAGCCTATTCTGCGGGGATTGCGGCGGGCGGCAGCGAAGCTCGGCTGAGCCGAGATCACGGAACATAACCGTATGTTTCGCACCGCCCGCGCAATTGATCTCAAGCGAATTCGATGATGACGGCATCCACCGCGAGGCTATCGCCAGGTTTCGCCGCGACCTTCTTCACCGTGCCGTCGCGCTCCGCCTTCAAGATGTTTTCCATCTTCATGGCTTCGACGACCGCGAGATTATCGCCAGCCTTGACCTCCTGCCCCTCGACGACGTTCACGACCTTGATCAGGCCCGGCATCGGACACAGCAGGAATTTCGACATGTCGGCGGGCACTTTCACCGGCATCAGCGCTGCAAGCTCGACCTCACGCTGCGTATAGACGTAGGTCGGAGCCTGAATGCCGCGATATGAAAGGGTCAGCCCGTTCGGAATGGGGCGGACCTGCACAGCGACATCCGCTCCATCGACGGTTCCGAACCAGACAGGCTCGCCCGGCCACCACTCCGACGTGATCTCCATCGTTTTGCTGGGCTGGCCATCTTTGTCGAGAATCGAAATGTAGTAAGGACCGGGGATGACGCCGAGCGCCTCGATCTCCACTGTCGCCGTACCGACTTTGACGATCCGCCGCTTGGCAAAACTGACGCCCTGGCCCGACATCTGGTGCGTGATGTCCCTGCGGCGCGCGTTGCTCAAGTGGTCGATGGTCGCCGCCACAGCCGCGAGCGTGATCAAATGCTGGCCCTCAGGCTCGCGCGGCACGAAGCCCTCGGGGAATTCCTCCTTGATGAAGCCCGTCGAAATCTCGCCCGACCGCCAGCGCGGATGCTGCATGACCGCGGAAACAAACGGCACATTGTGCTGGATGCCGTCGATATAAAAGGCATCGAGCGCGATTGATTGTGCGTCGATGGCTTCAAGACGGGTCGGCGCGTGCGTCACGAGCTTGGCGATCATCGGATCGTAGTACATCGAGATCTCGCCGCCTTCGAACACGCCAGTATCGTTGCGCACGGTGACGCCGTCTTTCGAACCCTCGGCAGGCGGCCGGTACTTCACGAGACGGCCGATCGACGGCAGGAAGTTCCGGAACGGATCTTCCGCATAAACGCGGCTTTCGACGGCCCACCCCTTCAACTTGATGTCCGACTGTTTGAACGGAAGCTTTTCGCCAGCCGCCACGCGGATCATCTGCTCGACGAGATCGATACCCGTGACGAGTTCGGTCACGGGATGCTCGACCTGCAGACGGGTGTTCATCTCGAGAAAATAGAAAGAGCGGTCCTGACCGGCGACAAATTCCACGGTGCCGGCGCTATCGTAGCCCACGGCCTTCGCCAGCGCGACGGACTGCTCGCCCATCGCCTTGCGGGTCTTCTCGTCGAGCAGCGGCGACGGAGCTTCTTCCAGGACCTTCTGGTTACGCCTCTGGATCGAGCATTCGCGCTCTCCGAGGTAAACGACATTCCCGTGCTTGTCGCCGAGCACCTGAATCTCGATGTGTCGCGGATTTTCGATGAACTTTTCGACGAAGCAGCGGTCGTCTCCGAATGACGATTTCGCCTCCGAGCGTGCAAGCTCGAAGCCCTCGGCCGCTTCCTTGGCGTTGTAGGCGATGCGCATACCCTTGCCGCCGCCGCCGGCGGAGGCCTTGATCATGACCGGATAGCCGATCTCGTTGGCGATCTTGACCGCGTGCTTGCTGTCGCTGATTTCGCCCATATAGCCTGGCACGGTCGAAACCTTGGCTGCCGCGGCGGCTTTCTTGCTCTCGATCTTATCGCCCATGGCGGCAATCGCCTTGGCGTTCGGCCCGATGAAAACGATGCCGTTCTTCTCAAGCTCCCGCGGGAACGCCTCGCGCTCGGACAGGAAGCCATAGCCGGGGTGAACGGCTTCCGCCCCGGTCTGTTTGCAGGCCGCGATGATCTTATCCATCACGAGGTAGGATTCAGCGGCGGGCGCAGCCCCGATGTAGACTGCCTCGTCCGCCATCTCCACGTGAAGCGCGTCCCGATCGGCATCGGAATAGACGGCGACGGTCTTGATGCCCATCTTGCGAGCGGTTTTGATGACGCGGCAGGCGATTTCTCCGCGATTGGCGATGAGGATCTTCTTGAACATCGGCGGGTTCCGGTCCTTCCCGTGAATATTTTGGCTGCCGCATTGTCGCAAGGCAACACGCCGTTCTAGAGCGTGTCCAAGGCCGCGTAAACACACCGTTGGCACCAGGATTGGCGGCCCCTCTGCGATCCGCTGCCGCATAACGAAAACCGCCGGCGAAGAGGGCTCGCCGGCGGCACAAAAGTAACGATACGGGGATGGGCGCTAAGCGGCCTGTCCCAGCCTGCAGACCGCTTCCGTAATGGTCGGGTGAACCCGTGGGCTTTCGTGGTTGAGGTATGAGACAAGGGCCCGTTCGCTCGGCGTGAGGCGGCCATCGCGGCCAAGACGCCCAACCAGCCAGGAGGGATCGGCTTCCGCGATCGTCTCATTCGTGATGATCTCGATGCGCTGATGCTCGAGACGGGCCAGCGCCCGCTCCTCCACGCTCTGATCGTGATAGGCATCCTGCATCGACGAGAGGTTCGCGTGCACCATCGACAGCAGGGAGAACAGCATCGAAGTTTGCCCGTCGTCTTCCTCTATGTCGGCATCCTGACGAAGGGCTTCCTCGCGCGAGGGTACCGAATAGCCTGAGGCCGACATCATCACGTTGGCAATCGCCTTGACGAAAAAGTCGGTCCAGATCGGATTGGGCGGCGAACCTGCAACGGCTTCGTCGATGTCGAACAGCACGTCCGCTTCAGCGCGCGTCACCGCAACATGGCCGTCGCCGCCGAAGGCATAGAGTATCCGCCTCAGGAGATCGACTTCGCACTCGGCAATGCGACCGTGCGCGATCGACTTGCCCTGACGCAACGGCCCCGCCCCACCGATGACGGCGTGGCGAACCTGCTCCAAAGCAAATTGCGATAGGCTTACGGGCGCCCAGCGCGCTTTATCCAACACACTTAGGAGAAGCTCCATTTCGGGCTTGCTCCGGATCTTTCCGTCGCGCGAAATCCGATCCATCAGCCACTGAGCGTTTGCCGCCGTGAGATAGCCGCGGGGCGGCTCCTGAAGAATGAGATAATCCGTAATGGCTTCGACGAAGAGATCCGGCCAATCGGCGTGCTGAACGGCGCAGGTCTGATGCAGCGCGATCAACAGATCTGCCTCGTCCGCCGAGGTCACGCCCTCTTCGTAGTAGGCGCGCTTCAAAAGCAGGAGATCGTCAAACTCGATGGTTTGCCGCTCCAAGATCTCGTCAATCGGCAGTGTCCGCAGCCCACCCATCGCAACCCCCAACGCCAAAACACGCTTTGGAGGTTAGGCAACGATGTTTAAGCGCGTCTTAAAGATCGTCAGAAATTGAGGATAAAAGCCTGCGTTTTCCGGCCGGTGGTAGCAAGACCACATGTCTATCGGGATCGCAGCTCGCGCCGCGATCCCGTTAGCCCCGCCGTGCTCCCGCATGCACAGAGGGAATGGAAAGTAATGATAGGAGTTGTCTACGCATCAGCATGAACGAATGCTGAAGGGCGCGCTATTTCTCTCCGGCAACTATCGCGGACAGAAAGGACCTACTCCAAAAGGAGAGCCCGTTCGGAGGGGGGATCCGAACGGGCGGTCGCCTGCTTGAGCGTGCGGTGTGGGTCGCAACGCCAACGCCAGGAACAGAGCATCACCGGACCAATGGAGAGATTCGGCAGTGCAATCGACGACTTGGGACACAGCGAGTTTCGCTACCGTCCCAGCTGTCACTAAGGAGAACGGCAGCATGCTTCGCATCCGTCGCCGCATGCGCTTCGAATAACATTACAAAATGGAAGGCTTTGAATTCGCTACGCCGCGAGCTGAGCGACAAGGCGCATCCGAGCTGCCGGGAGAAGCTGTCCACGTGGCGACAGCAGATACTTCTCGATGAAGTGACCCGTCAGCGCAAAACCAAGATTGACGTCGTGCGTTGTCACCGGACCCGACCGTTGTTTAGTCAGAAACTGCGGAAGAGCCAGCAGCTTGTCCCGATAGGGCTCGCCCGCCGAAGCAGAAACGGCACGACCGGATTTCGGCGAAACGTAGATCAATTGATCGTTCGATCCGGTCGCCGCGCACTGGCTAAGATCGAGACCAAAACCAAGTTCATCGAGCAGCGCCAGCTCCCACCTGACGAGCAGCGCGGGCCAGACCGTCGCATCGTCGAGAAATCCAAGAACGAAAAGGGTGATTTCATAAAGATTGGGATGCGGGTCCCGCTCGGGCAACAGGCCGGTAAGCGTCGTGATCGAGGAGAGCGCCATCAAAGCGCGAGCATCGTCGAGCGTTTCCGCGGCGAAGGCCCGGCGCATCTCGACGTTCATCGAACCGAGTTGGTCGGCGAGTCGCGCCTTCCAGGTGGCATCGACGTGATTGCCCGCCTGGAGAACGGGACGCAATCGCCGAGACCTGCCGCCATGAACAAGCCCGGTGTGGCGCCCATGGGCACGCGTCCACAAATCGACCACCGCTGCCGTCTCGCCATGCGGCCTTACCGAAAGAACGATGCCTTCATCCGTCCACTGCATGCGGCTTCATATCAGGCGACTCAGGATTTGGGAAAAGGCAGTCCCATTTCCCGATACCGCTCAGGGTCGCTTTCCCAGTTTTCGCGCACTTTGACGAACAGAAAGAGATGAACGCGATGGCCGGCCATCTCCTCGATGGCATGCCGCGCGCTGCTCGAAATCTTCTTGATCGTCTCGCCGCCCTTGCCGAGGACGATTTTCTTCTGCCCGTCCCGCTCGACGTAGATCGTCTGCTCGACGCGCGCCGAGCCATCCTTCAGGGTTTTCCAATCCGTCGTTTCAACGGTCGTCGTGTAGGGGAGTTCCTGGTGCAGAAAGCGATAAACGCTCTCTCGCGTCATCTCTGCCGCCTGCGTCCGCATCGGCACATCGGTGACGTCGTCTTCTGAATAGTGCCACGGACCTACGGGCACGAGATTGGCAAGATAAGTCCGCAGATCCTGGATGCCCTTTCCTTCGAGAGCCGAGATCATGAAAATGCGGTCGGGCTTAAGCTGCTCATCCAGCGATTTCGCGAGTTCCAGAAGCTTCGGCTTGTCCTCGACGCGGTCGATCTTGTTCAGAACCACAATCTTGGGCATGCGCACCGACTTCAGACGCTCGACGATGCCTTCGACATCCTCTCCGAGGTGCGCGGCCGCGTCGAGAACGAACACCACGGCATCGGCGTCCTCAAGGCCGCCCCACGCAGCATCGACCATCGCCCTATCGAGGCGTCGCTTTGGATTGAAGATGCCCGCCGTATCGATGAAGACAATCTGGCTGGCACCCTCCATCGCGATACCTCTGATCGGTGCTCGCGTGGTCTGAACCTTGTGCGAGACGATCGCAACCTTCGCGCCCACCAGAGCGTTGACAAGCGTCGACTTGCCGGCGTTCGTCGGTCCGATAACGGCGACGAACCCACAACGGCGCTCGCCTTCGCTACCCGGCTGAGGGGATTGTTCAGATTCAGACATGGCCCATTCGTGCTCCGACACCTTCACGTGTAAGAAGCGCGCTTGCGGCCGCCTGTTCGGCGATACGCTTTGAAGCGCCCTCTCCTTGCGCCGGAGCTTTCCCGGCAATAAGAACTTCGGCCGTAAAACGCGGCGCATGATCGGGGCCATTGCGCGCAACGACCGTGTAGCGCGGCAGCGCTAAGCCCTGCCCCTGCGCCCACTCCTGCAATGCCGATTTCGCGTCGACAGAAATTTCCGGCTCCGGCTCGGACTGATCCTGCCAGAGCTTGTTCACGACCGCCCGTGCTTTCTCAAATCCGCCATCGATAAATACTGCACCAAGAAGCGCCTCGGCCGCATCGGCCAGAATTGTCGTCTTGTTACGGCCGCCGCTGTCGGCCTCGCTGTCGGAAAGGATAAGGTGCGCTCCAAGACCGATATCGCGCGCGACCTTGGCACACGCTTCCCCGCGGACGAGGCGGTTATATCGGCGAGCAAGCTCACCCTCGTTGGCTTCAGGGTATTGCTTGTTCAGCGCTTCCGCAATCGCGAGGCCAAGCACGCGATCGCCTATGAATTCGAGGCGCTCGTTATCTGAGCGGGCGACCTTACCGCCACGCA
The DNA here is from genome assembly GCA_030148425.1 of Hyphomicrobium sp. Taxonomy (GTDB): domain Bacteria; phylum Pseudomonadota; class Alphaproteobacteria; order Rhizobiales; family Hyphomicrobiaceae; genus Hyphomicrobium_B. The sequence goes on from JASBTM010000008.1 coordinate 373,670, forward strand.
CGCTAGCGTGCGTCAACGCCCGCTCGAGAAGCGCCGAATCCTTGAATTTGTACCCGAGTTTCGTCTCGAGATCTTTGAATTTCCGTGGTCTCAACATGGCGCAAATGCCGCTTTGCGGTCACCGCACCAGAGTGAAGAACCTGTTCCAGCGAATGTCAAATGGCCACGTCCACGGCGCCCACCAGCGAAGAGCTTCCGGCCCATCCACCTTCGCCGAGAAGAAGATGATCTCCGCCCGCCCGATGAAATTCTCATATGGAACGAACCCGACCGCGCTCCGGACACGACTGTCCGTCGAGTTGTCGCGGTTATCCCCCATCATAAAATAATGCCCAGGAGGAACTTTGTAGACCCCCGTATTGTCATACGGACCGTCTGGATCGCTATCCAAGACTTTGTACTTCACGCCGTTGGGAAGCGTCTCCTCGAAGACCGGGATCGTCCGCTCGCGCCCATCTTCCCATGTCGTGAAATCGCCGGCCGCTTCCTTCGGAACGCCCTGGCCGTTGATGAACAACTGGCCGTTCTTCATCTGAATTTCGTCGCCCGGAAGGCCGATCACGCGCTTGATATAGTCGGTGGAATTGTCGCGCGGCAGCTTGAAGACCGCAACGTCACCACGCTTCGGCTCAGAACCGAAAATTCGCCCTGAGAATACATCCGGGCTGAACGGAAACGAGAAGCGGCTATAACCGTAGGACAGCTTCGAAACGAACAGGTAGTCGCCGATAAGTAGCGTTTCCTTCATCGATCCCGAAGGGATGTTGAAAGGCTGATAGAAGAAAACACGAACGAACATCGCGATTGCGAGAGCTTCGACGACGATGATGAGGGTCTCCGACCAGCTCGATCTCGACGTCTTGGTACCAACGCTCATTCAGGGGCTCCCTTTGCGCCGCCGAGCGGCATTGGCCGGGGCTCGCTTCATGTTTCGGTCCGCTATAGCGAGTTTAACCAGAGCCCGCAACGACGGGCATGAATCTGACTAAAAGGTAAGGAAAACAGCGACTCGATGGCAGAATAGGACGGATACGGAGGAAGTGTTAATCCGGGCCGCCCAGAGCCTCAGGCTCCGCCGAAATGATGACAATCGCCTGCGCCATCGGATATTCGTCCGTCAAAGTGACGTCGATGCGCGCTTTGTAGCCCTTCGGCACCAACTGGGCGAGCCGCCGCTCCGCGCCCCCCGTCAAAGCCAGCGTCGGCCTCCCCGAGGGCGCGTTGACCACACCGATAGACTTGAGATGGACGCCGAAACGGAACCCCGTGCCCAGCGCTTTCGACGCGGCTTCCTTGGCGGCAAAGCGCTTCGCAAATGTCCGCTCGGGATAGGCGCGAGAATATGCCTTGCGCCGCTCCTCCGGCGTGAAGACCCGCTCCAGGAAGCGATCGCCAAACCGCGCCATCGTCTTCTCGATCCGCCGGATATCGCAAAGATCGTTACCGATGCCGATGATCATTTCTAGCGCTGCGCCGGTGTCTGATGGGCTTCGCGGCCTTCGTCCATCAGCACTCTCATTCTTCGGACGGCCATCGAAAGGCCGCCGAAGATGGCTTCCCCGATCAGGAAATGTCCGATGTTGAGTTCGACGATTTCCGGGATGGCCGCGATGGGCTTCACCGTGTTGTAGGTCAGTCCGTGTCCGGCATGAACCTCCAAACCCGCGGTCGCCGCGGCGGTGGCGGCTTTCTTGTGTCGCACCAATTCGCGCGCGACACCTGCCGCATCGTGCTCGAGGGCGAGATTGCAATAGCGGCCCGTGTGAAGCTCGACGATATCGGCGCCGACGTTTGCAGCCGCCTCGATCGTCTTCAAGTCGGGTTCGATGAAGAGCGATACGCGAATACCGGCATCCTTAAGCTTCGCGACGTAGGGCTTCAGCGTCTTCGCGGCGCCGATGACGTCAAGTCCACCTTCGGTCGTCCGCTCCTGCCGCCGCTCAGGAACGAGACAACAGGCATTCGGCGCATGTTTCAGCGCGATCTGCTGCATTTCCTTCGTTGCCGCCATCTCGAGGTTGAGGGGCCGCGTCAATTCATTCTTCAATCGCGTGATGTCTGCATCCGAGATATGGCGACGATCTTCTCGCAGATGCGCGGTAATTCCGTCGGCGCCGCCTTCAATTGCGAGATGCGCCGCCCGCAGCGGATCGGGGTGCAGACCGCCGCGCGCGTTCCGAAGCGTCGCAACGTGATCGATGTTGACGCCCAGCCGCAGCGCGCGCACGGGCATGACGGCAGGGAGATCGGCGGAAGAAGGCTTACGTGTCACGGCCACGATGGTGCCACCGTTGATGCGAGGGAAGGCAAATTGCCAAACGAAAGGGTCAGTTGGCGTTCCGGTGCCGTTGAAACACGCGGACCGCACGCCGCGTAGGATAATAGCTGAAGACCGCCGCTATCAAGCCGACGAGAAGGCCACCGACGATCATCGGCTCTACGATGGGAAAAAGATTATTTACGGCCATATCGAGCTTCTCGGGAGATGGCGCACTGATCGTATCGCCGAGAACGTTAGCGGTCTCGCTCAAGTGGTCCGTCGCATAGGTCGGATCGAGCCCCAGAAGCAGCGCGCCGAAAACATAAGAAGCGCTCCAGATCGCCGGCCAGCTCAACGGATTGCCGACGAGGGTTCCAAGGAGCGCCGCCGGCATGCTGACTCTGAGAAGATAGGCGAGCGCACACGCCGTGATGGTCTGAATTCCCAGGAAAGGCGTGCAAGCGGTAAAGACGCCGATAGCGAACCCCAGCGCAACCTCATGCGGGGTCGCCCGAAGTTGAAGCAATCGTCGCCAGAAATAACGCAGACGCGAATGAAGCCTGACCGCATCGAACGGCCAGCGGCTCACCCAAGCCTGAGCTGATTGCCTGTCATCCAAACGAACTGATCCTATGGCCACCAAGCACCCAAATCGGTGCAGCCGGCGCACCTTATCTTACTCGAAAAGACGTTCCACCTTTGCGACAGACGACTTCGCTCGAAGTCCCGCAATGATGTGGTTCAAATGCACCAAATCGAACACTTCGAGCTCAATGTGCATGACGGTGAAGTCTGCAGCACGGCGCGCCATTTTGATATTGTCGATATTGCCGCCTGTCTCGCCGATAACCTTAGCGATTTCGGCCAACGACCCCGGCGCGTTGACCGCCGTTGCTGTGATTCGGGCCGGAAATCTCTGGGGCCGCTCGGGATCGACGTCCCAGGTTACATCGATCCAGTGCTCTTCTTCGTACTCCTTCAGCCGCGGCGAATGGATCTGGAAGACGCGAATTCCTTCGCCGGGCGCCATCACCCCGACGATTCGATCGCCTGGCACTGCGCCGCCCGGCTCGAATGCAACAGGCAGATCCTGGCTCGGCCCGCCGATAGAGACAGCCGTCATGCTGTCGATCTCCGACGTGCGGAACTTGAGACTCTTGACCTTATCGATGTTGAACCAGCCGTCCTGCTCGCGCGCACGGCCGAAATGCCTCGTAGGCTTATAAGCGTCAGCCAGCGACTGCCCCTGGGGCAAGATCGCTCCGAGCACATCTTGAAGCTGGACATCGTTGCGGCCGACCGCGGACAGAAGTTCGTCCGCTGTTTTAAATCCGATCTTCGGCGCCGCCGCTTTGACCTTTTCTTCCGAATAGTCGACTTCGATACCAGCCAGCGTCGAATGAATGAGTTGCCGTCCGAGTTCGATGAAGCGCTTACGCTCGGCCTCACGCGCGGCTCTGCGGATCGCTGCCCTTGCACGGCCCGTGACGGCGAACGCCTCCCATGCGGCGGGACGGATATGCCCCTTCGACGTTTCGATCACGACTTCGTCGCCGTTGCGCAAATGCGTATCGATCGGGACATGACGGCCGTTGATATAAGCAGCGACGGCCTCGTTGCCGATATCGGTATGAACGGCATAGGCGAAATCGAGAGGCGTGGCTCCTCTCGGTAACGCGATGAGACGCCCCTTCGGCGTGAAGCAGAACACCTGATCGTGGAACAACTCGAGCTTCGTGTGCTCCAGGAATTCTTCCGGATTTGCCGCTTCGAGCAGGGATGAGATCATGACCCGGAGGCGGCCATAGGGGCTGTCATCGCCCTCTTCGTCCGCCATGATTTCGTGACCATTGACGAGGCCGCGCTGCTTATCCTTATAGAGAGCGTGCGCGGCGACGCCATATTCCGCGATATGATGCATCTCGCGCGTGCGGATTTGCAGCTCGACGCGCTGATGTCTCGGCCCGTACACCGTCGTATGAATCGACTGGTAATTGTTCCGCTTCGGCGCCGAAATATAATCCTTGAAGCGGCCGGGGACGGTGCCCCAGGTGGTATGCACGATGCCGAGCACGCGATAGCAATCTTCGATCGTGTCCACGGTCACGCGAAACGCGTAGATGTCGGACAGCTGCTCGAGGCTGATTTGCTTGTGTTCCATCTTGCTCCAGATCGCGAAGGGCTTCTTTTCGCGTCCTGAAGTTTCAGCCTTGATGCCGGAATCCGCGCATTTTCGCGCGATAGCCTGGCGAATTTCCTCAACGAGCCCGCCGTTGCGTTCGCGTAAATCTACCAGCTTTTCCGTGAGCGCCTCGTAGGCCTCCGGATGCAGCCAGCGAAACGAATGATCTTCAAGCTCTTCGCGCAGCGCCTGCATGCCCATCATGCCGGCGAGAGGCGCGTAGATATCGCGTGTTTCCTCCGAATTTCTTCGCCGGCTCTCAGGCTTCATGTGCTCGAGCGTGCGCATGTTGTGCAGACGGTCCGCGAGCTTCACGAGCAGCACGCGGATATCGCTCGAAATAGCGATCAAAAGCTTGCGGAAGTTTTCGGCTTGCTCGGCCTTCTTGGAGACGAGGTCGAGGCGGTTGATCTTCGTTAGACCGTCTACGAGGCCGCCGATCTCCGGCCCGAACATCTGGTCGATCTCCGCGCGTGTCGCATCGGTATCCTCGATCACATCGTGCAGCAACGCGGTCGCGATCGTCGCGTCGTCAAGCTTGAGATCGGTGAGGATGGCGGCGACTTCGAGCGGGTGCGAAAAATACGGCGCACCCGACGCACGCTTTTGGTTGCCGTGCGCCTTCATCGCATAAACGTAGGCGCGATTGAGAAGCGCCTCGTCTGCATTCGGATCGTATTTCAGAACCCGCTCGACGAGTTCGTACTGCCGCATCATGTTCCGCCGCACTCCTTCTGGGCGCAAGCGTAACCGAAGACGCACGACGGATTAAAGTGCGACAGTCTTGATCCCGATGTCACGAGCGGCGCGAAGGCGCCGATTAGCGCGACGACCGATCGCGCGGATCCCGATCCCGCTCGCGGGGACCGGAGCCCGAGCCGATGTTGGCCGAAGGCTCCAACGGGGTCATACTTTCCAAGCCGCGAAGAAGCTGCTCTTCCGTCATGACATCAACTTGCGTATCCGACGAAAGATCGTCGCGACCAAGCATCGGCGCCCGGCGCTCAGGCGGCAGCAACGGTGCGGCAACGGCTTCCGGCTCATCGACTTCCGTGTTCTTCTGGATCGATGAAATCAACGTCTCGCGCATGTCGTCGGGAGACAGCGTCCGCTCCGCGATCTCGCGCAGGGCGACGACTGGGTTCTTGTCGTTGTCCGGGGCAATGGTGATCGCGCTACCATTCGTGATCGCACGCGCCCGGTGAGCGGCGAGCAGCACAAGCTCAAACCGGTTAGGAATTTTGTCGACGCAATCTTCGACGGTAACGCGAGCCATGGGTTAAACCTTCCCTTGGAGAAATCCGAGCGCTCTATTGAGTGCAGTGAGGGCGCAAGCAATCGACCGAGACAGCTTCTCAGCGCCACGCTGGTGCCTCTGTGCCACGTCCGTGCGAATTAAGCAAGCGCGGCCCACCCCGGGCTGACCGGAAAGTAGCGCTATCAAAAGGAAAACACGCGCCCTATGTTGTTGATCAGACTTTTTGTCACAATTGTTGACTACGGATCACGTCTGATAACTCTTGCATAGACAGTGTTCTACGCTGTAGATATGCGTAGACTGCCGAATAACTGTAAGCCCTTGTAGCCTATTGTAGAAGTGGTTTTCTCAAAACCCTCCCCAGTTTTATTTCTGGACGTTGTTCACTGAGAAATCTACCAGGAAACGCCAATGCATTTTTACCCCTCGGAACGGATAGCGCTCTTTATCGATGGCGCAAATCTGTATGCCACCGCGAAGTCACTGGGGTTCGACATTGACTACAAACGGCTGCTGGGCCTTTTCCGGCAGAAGGGCCAGCTCGTTCGCGCTCTTTACTACACCGCGCTCGCCGAAGAGCAGGAGTATTCGTCGATCCGCCCCCTGATTGATTGGCTGGATTACAACGGCTTCTCGATGGTCACGAAGCCGACGAAAGAATTCACCGATGCGACCGGTCGCCGAAAGGTCAAAGGCAACATGGATATCGAGCTGGCGGTCGACGCCATGCGCCTGTCCGACAGCCTCGATCACATCGTTATCTTCTCCGGCGACGGAGATTTCCGCAGTCTTGTTGCCGCTCTGCAGCAAAAGGGCAAACGCGTCAGCGTGGTTTCGACGCTCCAAACTCAGCCGCCGATGGTCGCCGATGAGCTTCGCCGACAAGCGGATCAGTTTGTCGATCTTGCCGACCTCGAAGATCAGGTGGGCCGCTCGCAAAACGGCAATGGCGGTTCCAGCGGCGGACGCACTCCGCGTGAAAGCAGCGGACGCAGCTATTCTGCACGTATGGCGCCACGCGAAGCAGGTTATCTCGGCGATGACGATCTCGCTGAGGAAGAAATCTAACACAGCCAAGATTTCCGAGGGCATTGCCGAATGAGCGCGGCCATTCGCGAGGTCGCGTCTACTCCGGAAGCGCCGCCGAAGTGCACGCGTTGCCCGCGCCTAGTTGCCTTCCGTACCGAAAACGAGCGCAAAGAACCGCAGTGGTTCAACGGCGCTGTACCGTCATTCGGAACGGCTAACGGTCGGCTGTTGATCGTGGGCCTCGCTCCTGGCCGCAATGGTGCGAACAGAACGGGACGTCCATTTACCGGCGATTACGCGGGCGACCTTCTCTATGAAACCCTACTCCGGTACGATTTTGCCAAGGGCGAATATCTCGCGCGCGTCGACGATGGCCTAACGCTCGTCGACTGCATGATCACGAACGCGGTCCGCTGCGTCCCCCCCGAAAACAAGCCGGAACCGAAGGAAATCGCCAACTGCCGCCCGTTTTTTGAAGCGCGCCTGGCGAGCCTTCCCAAGCTCAAAATCATCCTCGCTCTCGGCCGCATCGCGCACGACCAGACTCTCGCGACGCTGGAAAAACGGAAAGCACTCTATCCCTTCGCGCACGGTGCGCGTCACGAGGTTTCGCCGGGACTCGCTCTCTACGATAGCTTTCACTGCTCGCGCTACAACACCAACACCGGCCGATTAACAACCGCGATGTTCCACGCCGTATTCGCTGCGATCAGGCGAGAGTTGGCGTAAGCGAGTGCAATAGCGCGCGGGCGTGGTCCGCGGGCGCATCGACCGGGTAGATGACGCGATAAATCACGCCATTCCGCACGATCATCGTAAGCCGCGATAGATAGGTCGCACCACCCGTCGTAAAGAATGGCAGCTTGAGCGCCTCCGCGAACATGAGCTTTTCATCGCTCAGCAGCAGATACGGAATTCCAGCGCGACGCGCGAACGCGTGCTGCGCTTCCGGCGATTGGCCACTCAAGCCGAAGACTTCATATCCAAGCAACTCGAAGTCGGCGTAGGTGTCGCGAAATCCTTCCGCCTCTGGCGTCGATCCATGCGCGCCCGGAATGACATCCCAATCTGGCGGATTGGGTACACCGGGCGTACCCGTCATCGGATAGACGAAAACAATCGCCCGTTCCTGATAGCGCGCGAGATTGACGCTCGCGCCCCGCGTCGCCGGCAAAGCGATGTCCGGCAGACGAGTACCAGCGATCAAATGTTTAGCTGATCCGTCATCGCCCAGCGTCGGCGAGGGCGCGTTTACTGTCATGACAGTGGCCTCCTAAGATGCCGAACATCGTCGCCAAAAAAATAGCGGCGTGCGTCAACCCTTCTCGCGCATCAGACGCGCTTTCTGCCTGTTCCAGTCGCGCTTCGCCGCATCCTGCCGCTTGTCCGAATGGTTCTTACCTTCCGCCAGACCGAGCTTCACCTTGGCTCGGCCCTTCTCGTTGAAATAGAGTTCCAACGGCACAAGCGTCATACCCTTCCGCTCGACTGCGATCCCGATTTTATGGATCTCGGTCGCGTGCATTAAAAGCCGGCGCTTGCGGCGCGGCTCATGCGGAAACAGCGCCGCGCCAGGATATTCCGCGATGTAGCTGTTGATCAGCCAGACGCCGCCATCTTCGACCGAGGCATAGCTCTCGGCGATGTTCGACTGTCCACGACGAAGCGACTTCACCTCGGACCCGAGAAGCTCGATACCGGCTTCCCAGCTGTCCGTGATGAAGTATTCATGTCGCGCTTTGCGGTTTTCGGCGACCAGCGTGCTGCCGTCGTCGCGTTTAGAGGCCATGACTTATAACGCCTTCCGGCAATCCTTACTCAGCCGCTTTGGCGCTCAAGAGATCAAGGTCGCTCAGGACCTTATCAATCGCCCGGCGCGACGCCTCTTGCAGCGGCACCATCGGCAAACGCATATCGGCCGTTCCGAAGCCCAGGCGCGAGACGGCATATTTCACCGGCGACGGGTTGGTTTCGATGAACAGGATCTCGTGCAGAGGCATGAGCCTGTCCTGCAGCGCTAATGCCTTCTTGAAGTCGCCGGCCATGCACGCGTTCTGGAATTCGGCGCACAGCCGCGGAGCTACGTTCGATGCAACCGAAATGCAGCCCGCCCCGCCATGGGCCATGAAGCCGAGTGCGGTCGCATCCTCGCCGGAAAGCTGGCAAAAGTCCGGACCGAGAAGCGCACGCGTCTGCGACGGCCGCGCGAGATTGGCGGTCGCGTCCTTCACCCCAACAATGTTCTTAAGCTCGTAGCAGCGCGCCATCGTCGCGACTGACATATCGACGATCGAACGCCCCGGAATGTTGTAGATAATGATCGGGATGTTGATCGAATCGTTGATCGCCTTGAAGTGCTGGTAGAGCCCTTCCTGGTTCGGCTTGTTGTAGTACGGCGTCACGATCAGCACCGCGTCGGCGCCGACCTTCTCCGCATACTGCGACAGTTCCACAGCTTCATCTGTGGAGTTCGAGCCTGTTCCCGCAATGACAGGCACCCGCTTTTTCGCCGTCGTGACCGCAAGTTCGATGACGCGCTTGTGCTCGTCAAAATCGAGCGTCGGGCTCTCACCCGTCGTTCCGACGGGCACAAGACCGTGCGTACCTTCGGAAATCTGCCACTCGACGAATCGCGTGAAGGCGGTTTCGTCCACCTTTCCGTTGCGAAACGGCGTAACGAGCGCCGTAATTGAACCTCTGAACATGCGTAGCCTTAACTTGGATAAGTAAGAGACAGGAACCGTCTGGCGCGGGTGTCCCCACCGCGAGCGGGAATTCTAACGTTGCAAGGACTCATGCCATACTGGCTATGGGCCACGGTCTTGCCGTACGCACGTGCCACTCGTCCAGCCTGAACCGCTTGCCTCAGCATCCATAACACCGCTTAATACGGGGTATCGTTGCCAGCGACGCAAGCGCCCTAATATTAGGCGCTCGTTAAGCTTGCCGCAAGATCGGGGCGAGTAGGGCGTTTTACCCAATGGGGAGCAATGCATCTAAGCCTCGATTTCAGAATGCGAATCCGCTCCCGTACATCCGCTTTCAAATCGGCGGTGGCTATGCTTGCGCTGGCGGCCTCGGTGATGATGAACGCCCCGGCCGTCGCCGAATCTGCGTTCAAGGCGGTACCGGCTCCCCTACCCCTCGCGGCTGAGAAAGAGCAGGCCCGTAAACTCGGCTCGGCGCTCGCTCCGCTTCTGTCGCTCAACCCCGATTCCAGTGATCTGGCAGCGCTCCGTGGCGCGGCTGCTGCCGTTCGCTCCAAGGACCTCGCCGCCTTCGCTGCCGCCAAAGGCACCATCAACGATCCGGTAGGCCGCACGCTCGCCGATTGGATCCGTCTCAGAGCCGGTCTCGGCGAGCCGCAAGAATTTCGCGCTTTCCTGCGTGAGCATCCCTCATGGCCCGACCGGTCCACCATCACGGAGGGCTTCGAGGAAGCGGTCTTTACCCGCGGTGGCAGCGCGAGTGAGATCAGGTCGTACTTCTCGGGCGCCATGCCTGAAACGGGCACAGGCTATGCAGCGCTTGCCTCAGCCAATCTTGCAGAAGGCAACACCGCCGCCGCCCGCAAGCTCGCAGCCCAGGCTTGGCGCGAGATGAGCCTGCCTCCCGAGCTTGAAAACGGTTTCCTCGATCGCTTCGGAAGCCTTTTATCGCCTGCAGATCACAAATGGCGGTTCGACCGGCTCGTGACCGATGACGTGCGCTACGCGGGCAATCGCAAAGACCGCGTGGCGCTTGCGAAGCGGCTCATTCCTCTCCTGCCGGCAAGCGAGCAAAAAAAGGCGGCCGCACGGCTCGCGGTATTCAACAAGGCGTCGAACGCTCAAGTCTTGATGGACGCGCTCCCGCCCGGAAGCCGCGACGATTCCGGCCTCGCCTTCCACAAGGCGCAGCTTCTCCGCAAGGCCGGAAAAATCGAGGAAGCGGCCGACATCATCCTGTCCGTTCCGCCGAACCCGAACAAGATCGCCGCCCTCGACGAATGGTGGGGAGAGCGGCGCGAACTCGCTTACGGCGCGTTGAAGCTCGGCAATCCGAAACTCGCATATGAGCTTGTCAAGGACGCCGGGCCGCTGACGGTCAATCCGCGCAAAGAGCAGACGTTCCTGGCGGGTTGGATTGCGTTTCGCTACCTGAAGAAGCCGGCGCTCGCGGAGCGGCATTTCAAGGACATGTCCGCTGCGGCCGACGGCCCGCTGAGCCGCGCCAAGGCATCGTATTGGCTGGGCCGCGTTGAGGCCGCGCGCGGCGATAAGGCGGCTGCAGCCGAGCAGTACCGCATCGCCGCGAAGAACCCCGACACATTTCACGGGCTCCTCGCCATGCAGATGCTGGAGCCCGGCCGCACGCGACTTGACCTGACGCCGCCAGTCTATCCAACCGCCGCCCAGATCCAGAAGCTCACATCTTCGGATGTCGCTCGCGCACTCGTGCTGGCTCAAAAAGCCAATCTTTCGCGAGAAATCACCCGAACATTTCTTGCCGGGCTGCGCAATGCCGCCCCCTCCGAAGCCGAGGTCGGCATGGTCGCCTTCCTCGCCCAAGAGCTAGGCGATCAGCAGATGTCGTTGCGCATCTCGAAGATCGCGATCGGCAAGGGACAAAACTTGTTGACCTACGGCTACCCTTTGAAGTCCTTCCCCGCGTATACGCCGCTTCGCGCTCCGCCCGAGCTGCCGTTCCTGCTCGGCATCGCCCGCCAGGAGACCGAATTCAATTCCCAGATCGTCTCCGGCGCTGGCGCGCAAGGGCTTCTGCAGGTCATGCCGATGACCGCGCGTCACGTCTGCAAAGATTATAAGATCAAATGCCAGATCCCGCGCCTTCTCTCCGACACGCAATATAACGTCACGATCTCATCGGCTTACATCGGCGACCGCATGGACGAATTCGGCGGCTCCTATGTGCTGGGGCTAGCCGGTTATAATGCCGGCCCAGGCCGCGCGAGACAGTGGGTCCGCGAGTTCGGCGACCCGCGGGATCCGAACGTCGATCCGGTCGATTGGATCGAGCGCATTCCCATTACGGAGACGCGCGACTACGTCACGAAAGTGCTTGCAAACATTCAGATCTATCGCGCCCGTCTCGGAATGAAAAATCCGCTCCGCCTGCAGCAGGATCTTATGCGCGATCGCGGCGACAAAAAAGTCCCGAACGACAACTCACCGGGCGAAGGCGTGGCCGACGGCAACAGCGACGGCTGAGATTGAAGCGAAAGGCGGGGCACGCATGACGGCGCAGGACTTCGAGGAAATCCGTTTCACCAGTCGCGACGGTTTGCGCCTGTACGGGCGACACTATAAGGCCGCAGCCGTCTCTGGCGCGCGTCCCGTCGTCTGCCTAGCGGGACTGACGCGTAACAGCCGCGACTTCCATGACATTGCGCTGGCTTTGAGCAAAGGCGCGAAGCCTCGCGACGTCTATACGCTCGACACCCGGGGGCGCGGACTTTCGGAATATGATTCCGATTGGAAGAACTATGCCGTGCTGATCGAAATGCAGGACGTCATCGACTTCATGACGATGCTCGGGCTTCGCGACGCCGGTATTATCGGGACGTCCCGCGGAGGGCTCATCTCGATGGTGCTTGCCGCTGTCCAGCCGTCGCTCATGGGCGCCGTCGTGCTAAACGACATCGGTCCAGTTATCGAGACGGAAGGTCTTGCGCGGATCGCCGGCTATGTCGGTCGTGTTCCGTTGCCGAAGAATTGGCCTGATGCCGCGCGCATCGTCGGGGACCTGATGCAGCGCGACTTTCCTCGACTGTCCGAAGATGATTTTGCAGCCGTCGCGCGTCAGCTTTTCAATGACAAGAACGGTAAGCCCGTCAGCGGTTACGATCCGAAACTAGCGCGCTGCCTGTCGGTGCTCGACGGTCCCATTCCTCAGCTTTGGCCTCAGTTCGAGGCAATGAAGCGGATACCCGTGCTTGTCTTGCGAGGCGCCAATTCGGACCTCCTGTCGGAAGCGACCGTCGAAGAGATGCGCCAGCGCCACCCGCATCTTTCGTCTTACACGGTGCCGGATCAGGGCCACGCGCCGCTATTGCGCGATGAGCCGACAATAGCCGCCGTCGCAGCGTTCTTTGCCGAAACCGACGAGCGGAACGAGAGCGCGGCTCCAAGTGGCGCTGCCGATCACGTCTCCCGGCTGGTGTCGACCTCGCCCCTATCGACGCGGCGGGAAAATTCGGTCTGACCGCCAGACGCGAGAATACGGGCCTGCTCGACCCAGCTTTCCCGCTCGATGCGCCCTTTGAATTCCAGCATACGGCTCACGCGGTCGATATCGCCGCTCGTCCAGTTTGCGATCTGATCGTAGCGGCGGATAGCCATTGCGTTGAGACGCTTCTCTATAAGCACGCCGATACCGCGAATGCGCTTCAGATCGTCGGCATCCCCAGCGTCCGACGAAACGGCCGCCGGCTCCTCCTTCGAGATTTCGACGGTCGTGGCGGCCGATTCTTTCTCGCGAATGGCATCCGTAATGCGTGCCGGCATCGAGATCTTAGGATCGACCTTCGACAGCGGTGAGATCGGCTCGATGGGTTTCAGTCCGCGCGTGACGCTCGCCGACGCCGCAGCAATGGCCGCAGCAGCGGCGGCTGCCATCTCGGCGACTGATCGTCCCTGACTCGCCGACGCGACGCCCGAAAGCGGCTCGCGCTGCAATGCCGTTCCGGTAGACGCCGGTTGCGATGGCTGCTCAGCTTTTTCTGATCGATCTTCAGCGCGCGGCACGCTTGCGTCGCTAGCCACGGCAGCGGTCTCGGCATTTGCCTTGAGCATGGCTTTGCGGTTGCGCGAATAATACGTCTCGCCGCCTTTTGCCAAAATCTGCGCTTGCTCGACCCATTGTTCGCGTTCGATGCGGCCCGGAATTTCGAGTTCCTGCGCAACCCGCCGTACATCGGATGCGCTCCATCCTGCGATGTGCTCGAAGTAGATGATGCCGCGCGCCTTCAGCTGCTGCTCGATAGCGCTGTCGATGGCGCGGATGCGTTGAAAATCGTCGCCGCCCTCGACCAACATTGCCGGGAGGACGGGAGCCGCCTCGACCTTCGCCTCAGGCTGCGGTTGAGGCGAAGGCTCAAGCACTGGCTCGGGTTCGAACTCTATTTCCGGTTGGGGTTCGGGTTCCGGCTCGGCCTCCGGCGCCAAGACCGACTCCGTCTCGACGTGGTCCTCTGGCTCAGCCGTATCCTCGATAGGCTCCTCGGCGACCTCTTCGAGTACCTTAGCGGAAAGCTCTTCTTCCGAATCCGGATGTGCTGCGGCCGCGCCCTCGATGGACGCGGCTTCGGCCTCGATAGGCTTCGCCGGCGCTTCCGGCTCCGACTGAATCTTCTCCTCTGCAGGCTCTTCCACCTGCGCCCGGCGCGACGCTCCCATCACCGGGAATGCAACGGATGCCGCGGCCGCCGCTTTGGCGGCAGCCACCGCTCCTGCGGCGGCTGCAGTCGTTGCGTCCCGCAGTCTGGCCGCCAACCCGCCAGTGCGGGGCTCCGGCTTCTCCTTGACCGGCTCTTCCGGCTCGACGTACGGCGTTTCCTCTTCCGCTACGATCTCGGGCTCGGGCAACGTCTCCTCCACGACCGGAAGAGCAGGCGGAGGCTCAGGCGGTGGGGGAGGCATCGGCACGTAGATACCAGTGACAGGCTCCAACACGGACTGACGAACCTCGATAATCGAAATGCGGGGAACGCCTTCATTGAAGTCAGGTCCAATAAGCGCGCGCTCGAAGCGCGATGGGTCCAGGACCGTCGGCGCAGGACGCGGCTCGGGGCGGCGCAAAACCTCGATCTTCGGCTGAACTGGATCGATTGCTCTCGGAGCAACCGTTTGAAATGCTGGCTGTGCCGGGCGCACGCGAACAGGCTGAGGCGGCATGACGACCGGCGGTACGGACACCTCCGTCTGCATCGGCACCATCACAGGGACGGCCTCTTCCGCCGCCGATGCGAAGAATGCCCGCTTCACCATGCACGCGACGAACGCGCCGAGAAAATACGACGCGAGCAGCAGCAGGAATGTTTGCAGCAGTAGGTACGTCATTTCCTATCCAACCAAGTCCCCTGCACGCTTTCGCGACATTGCCCTTCGTTTATCGGGTCTTCTTCTCTCGGCACGATATCCAGCCCGTGACGAGGCCCAGCGCAAACGCGAGCGCGATCCACCAGATCATCTTGATGAAGAGATAGTCCATCGTTCGCTCCCCGCTCTTCCCTCAGTTGACCTTCACGGTGAATTCGATGCGCCGGTTCTTCGCGCGCCCCTCTTCCGTTGCATTGTCCGCAATCGGCCGGGTAGCGCCGTAGCCTGCCGTGCTCAACCGCCGAGGATCGACCCCGTTTTCCGACAGAAAATCTGCGACGGCGCGAGCCCGGCGGTCCGAGAGGCGCTGATTGCGCTCGTCCGTACCCTCGGCGTCGGTGTGCCCCTCGATCTGGATCTTAAAGCTCGGACATGCGTTCGCGATTTGCGCGAGATCCCGCAGCGTCTGCGAACTATCCGCGGTGAGGTCTGCCTTGGCCCGTGCGAAGTTGATCGTGCCTTTGGCCGATGCTTGCCGCATCAAGGACTGACAGCTGTCCGCAGCCTTCTCCTCCGGCGACATGACGGTGATCTCGTCGCGGCTCTTGAAGCCTGGCGGCAAGTCGGTCGAAAGAACGGTGCGAATATCGTTCGCGACTTGATCGGTCTCAGCCGCGCCTTTGATCACGAATTCTTTGCCCGAAATGGAGACTTCGCCGTTCTTGAGACGCGCCATCTCTTCGAGACCGAGATGTGCAGCGGAAGACCAAGGCTCCGCTGACGCGCCGACCGTCTTCATGTTGTCGGTCACGCTCGAGCCCGCATAGATTTGCTGCGCGATTTCGATGAGGCGCTGGCGCGAAGCATCATCCGGCGCCTCGCCCTCGATCGTCACCATACCGTTCGCTTCGCGCGCCGCTTTCCAGGTCAGATCCGTCTTCATCTGTCCCGTGAAGGCGATGTTCGTCTCCGTCTCGCAGGTCTGGCCCGCTGCGGCCTTGACGTCGCCCGGAACCGATTGCGAAGCGGCATAGTCGTCCGTATCGCCCGTAAGCTCGAGCTTGTGATCCGTCAGGATGGACTTGCCCTTCTTCAATCGCGGCAGTGACGAAAGCCCGGCGACGACACACTGCTGCCATCCGTCAGGCGCACCCGGCGCCACCTGCGATTTGTCGTTGACGGAGCGTCCCGGAAAGCGCGCCTTGATGGCATCGATCAACGCCCCGCGCGCAGCCTCGCTCGGAACCATGCCGACAAGATCGAGCGACGGCCCGTTGTTGACGATGCCCATGACATAGCCGCTGCTCGGCAGCGCCACATCGGGCCGCGGAAACCGGATCTGATCCATGATCCGGAAGTTTTGCGGAACCTCGAGCTTCAATGTCCGTTTAACCGCCGATGCAATTTGCTCATTCGGCGCTTCACCCGAGAAAATCATGTCCCGATCGTGCAGCGACACATCCCCGGTGCGAAGTTGCGCCAACTGGTCGAGCGCCACGACGACCGCCTTGTCCCATCCTTCGGGAGCGCCATCGGCAATGTCGGTATTGTCGGCAATGGTCATCGAACCGAAACGCTGCCTGATGTGCTCACCGAGCCGCTCGCGATCCTGGTCCGAACGCGTAAAGCCAGCCATCGCTATTCCGGCTTCGCTTTTCTTGATGCTCCAGACGAACGGCCGCGCGAACGGTGGCGTAACATTTTCTTCCGAAAGCCCGATCCCGGCTGGCCGCCGCTCGGCAACGGCAGCGCGAACGGTGCGGTATGCGTCCGATGTCTTGGCTTCGCCCGCAATCGACAGATCGAGTTTCGCGAGCTTTGCCTCGCCGTGCTTGAGTTCGGAAAGATTTTTCAAGCCAAACGTCGCGCCGGCGAGCCATGCCTCGCGATCGAAGGCCCCACGAGCGAGACGCATTCCGTCGGAGATTGCCTCGCGCGGAAAGTCTTTGTGCGCGACCGCAAGAAGCGCCTCGCGCGCATCCTCTGAGGGGACATTTCCGGCAAGTGAAATTCTGCCGTCGCCTCCAGCCGTCACCGACCAGCGATAGTCGGCAACACTGTCCAGCAACTCCGAACGATCCGATGCAACGCGGACACCCCAGACATTGCGCAGTCCCGCAAGCGCCCGGTCCGGTTCGCGCTCATCGATGGCGCGGCCGGACATCACAGCATCGCGGCCAACGAAATGCGGGTTCACCCAGGCAAACCCCGACCGCCTGAGCGCGTCCTCGGCCCGGTGAGTCAGGTCTGTCTCGATGTTGACCTGTTCAAGCTGAACGGCAACCCAGCTCAACATCGCAATCGGGACAAGTCCCAAAAGCCAATATGTTGGATTGCACCGCATGCGTACGCGACTCCGAATGCTCACTGACATCACGCCGCGACAGAACGAGAAAAACCCCCACCGTCAGGAAAGCGATGCGCTAACCCCGCCCAGCGTGGCAAAACTCTGATCCGAGCGGACCCCCGAGACGAAGTATAGACAAGAGGAAAGACCATTCCAAGCGGAGCCGAGCCACACCCTTCCAACTAACTATTTGATAGAAAAGGCGTTATCATGTCATCGCAGAAGCGATCACACCCTGTGGCTCCAGGGCCTCTTGCCGTCGTTGCTCGCACGCATTCGAGGCAACGGCATGGCAACAATGGAGAAATTGGCCGGGTTAACCTTGCTTAGGCAAGCCGCCCTTATGGCAGAGGCGGAACCGCCGTTGCAATGACCCTAACGGACACCCCAGCCGCTCTCAGCGCATCGGCTTCGGCCAACAGCTTGTCCTGATCCGCGCCACTAAGGCGTTTCAACCGAACGACGCGGCCGCCGTTTGCCGCCGCCTGCATGAGGTTGTCGGCCAGTTCTTGTATGTTGGCATTAGTACTCGCCACAAGATGACGACGCGCTTCGCGGCGGGCAAAGTCCAAGATCGCAGGCTGAATGCCATCATCGAAAAAGATGTCGTCCGCGGTCCTGAGAACGCGCACCGCGCCGAGCGTCAGAGCATCGACATCCGGCACGACATCGACGAGCGCAACGGGCTGAACTGCGGAGTCGGCCGTCTCTTTGCCAATGAGCCCCGCAATATCTGCTTCGCTCGGCCCCCGCTCAGCGTGTCGAAGCGCAAAATCCGTGAAGCGCTGCCAAAAACGTCGCTTCTCATCCGGTGTATTGCCGAAGGCGTCACCCCGGCGGCGGATATCTCTCGCCGCCTCGGCCCAAAACCGGAAGCTTTGCGGCAAAAGGCTCTCGATCAAAGACCTGAGGGCTTGGCCGAAAACCGGCGCCGCCCCATCGGTCGATATCCCGACGACGAGCGGCGACCGGTTGACGATGGCGCCGAATTGAAAATCGCACAGAGCGGGGCGATCCACGATGTTGACCGGCACGCCCGCCGAACGTGCGGCTGCGGCGAACGCTGTGGCCTCGTCCTCGTCGGTAAAGGATCCAATCGCAAGGGCCGCAAATCGAAGATCGTCGGCACTCCATCGCTTCGCGGCGAGAACGATTTCGCCATTTGGAGGCGAGGCAGCCAATTCCTGGAAGCCTTCGGCAAATGTCTCGGCGAAAACTTCGACGAGCGCTCCCGTTGCGGCGAGCAGCTCAGCCTTCCAGAGCGCGGGTTCGCCGCCGCCCGCCAGCACGACTCGCTTGCCGTCCAACTTGAAAAAGACCGGCAAGTTCGCGAGCGGTCCGATGCGCGAAGCACGGCGTATGGATACAGGTCTTCCGTCCGTCATCGACTTGAAAGCTCAGAGCACGCGGCTCGAATGCCGCAATCCATTGCTTCCTATCGACCCCAACCCGGGCAAACAAGTCGTATTTGCCCGGGGACGTTGCGTTGAGCCCTGCACCTAGTGTGCGGCCTGCTCTCCGATCTTCTTCACATCCTCCGCCGTGATGCGGGATTTCTCGGCGCCGAACCGCGCCGTGATGTAATTGGAAACGGCCGCGATCTCCTCGTTGGAATACGCACTTCCAAAGCCCGGCATCTTGACGACACCGTTCGGCGAGTGTCGTGTAACACCCCAGATAATAGCCTGAGCCACGTTCTGCGCCGTCGGATCGTTCACGGTCCGGCTTCCGATAAAGTCTGCGTAGGAAAGAACGGCGCTCTTGCCCGTCCAGCTGTGACACGCCGCACAGGCGCCAGCGAAGACCATGGCCCCCCGGGTGTTTTCGCTGATCTCATGATCGCTTGGGAACACGGACGCCTGCATCGTCTTGGGCAGCGGCATCGAGGTGTCCGCAATCGCCGGGATGGTTTTCAGATACACGACGAGCGCGTTGATGTCCTCGGGCGTCATGTGCCTGAGGCTCAGATCGATGGCCTCGCCCATCGGGCCGGACGCCGTTCCAAGACCCTCCGCATGCCCATGCGACAGGAATTTCGCGGTCGTCGCGGCGTCCCAGCTACCGATACCGCTCGTCGCGTCCTGCGTGATGTTGTACGCCCGCCAGCCCGCCGTGACGGTGCCCGCGAACTTCTTCTTGTTATCGACAGCCTGCAGTAAATTACGAGGCGTATGGCACTCGCCGCAGTGTCCCAGCGCTTCCGCAAGATAGGCGCCGCGATTCCACTCCGCGCTTTGGCTGGGATTGGGACGGTAACGCTCGTCGCTATTGTAAAACAGCGACCAGAACATCATTCCCCAACGCTGATTGAACGGAAACGCGAGCGTATTCGGCGGCGTCTCCTGGCGCACCGGCGTGAGGCTGAAGAGAAAAGCCTTGATCGCGAGCACGTCGTCTTTGGTCAACAGCGTGTAGGACGGATACGGAAACGCCGGATAAAGCCGCGAGCCGTCGGGAGCGATTCCCTTATGCACCGCTTTGATGAAATCGTCGTCCGACCAGTTGCCAATTCCGGTTTCCTTATCGGGCGTGATGTTCGGCGAGTAGAGCGTGCCGAACGGCAGATTGAACGCCAGGCCACCGGTATAAGGCGTGCCGCCCTTTGCCGTATGGCACGCTTCGCAGTCCGCTGCGCGCGTCAGATATTCGCCGCGCTTGACAATATCGGCACGGGCGAGGCTCGCCGGTACGCCCGTCGGATTTGCGTCCTTGTAGTCGCCCAGCGCAACGCTTCCACCACTCGCGAATGCGGTTGGACCGGGCACATAAATAACCCAGGCCGCAATGACACACACGACGGCCGCAGCCGCCAGAAGAATCCAATAAAGGCGTTTCATGCAGGCTTTCTCCCGGCGAGCGCCGCGCGATCGATCGGAAGTCTCGTTAGCCGGACACCGGTCGCCGAAAAGATCGCGTTGCCGAGCGCCGATTGCGCCGACGCGGTGCCGGGCTCGCCAATTCCGCCCGGATGTTCGCCGCTCGGTATGAGGTGAATCTCGATCTTCGGAGCTTCATTGATCCGCAGCATCCGATAATCGTTGAAGTTGCCCTGCTGCACACGACCGTTCTCAATCGTGATTTCGTTGAAAAGCGCAGCGGAGAGGCCAAAGATTATGCCACCCTCGAGCTGAGCAGCGATCGTATCCGGATTGACCGGAACGCCGGTATCGACCGCAGTGACGAGCCGATGGACGCGAACTTCTCCGCTTTCATCGACCTCCACCTCGCATACGGTCGCGAGAAACGTGCCCCAGGCATTCTGGCAAGAGAATCCCCTGCCCATGCGCGGCGACAATGGCGCACCCCAGTTTCCCTTTTCGGTAGCGAGTTGCACCGCAGCTTTTAGGCGCGGATTGCCGTCGAGATGCCTCAGGCGGAACGCGACCGGATCGACCTTCTCGCGATGCGCGATGTCGTCCATAAAGCTTTCAATGGTGAAGACGTTGTTGTTCGGGCCGACGCCGCGCCAGAACCCCGTCGGAACGGCGGGCGGCTCGGCACGGATATATTCCACCTTGAGGTTCGGGAACCCGTAGGGCTGATCGATTGCAGCATCTACGGCATCGATATCGACGCCCTTCTGAAAGGCCGGCGGCAGCCAACGCGCAATCACCGCAGAACCGG
Organism: Hyphomicrobium sp.; assembly: GCA_030148425.1. Lineage (GTDB taxonomy): Bacteria > Pseudomonadota > Alphaproteobacteria > Rhizobiales > Hyphomicrobiaceae > Hyphomicrobium_B. Next base: position 394,409 of record JASBTM010000008.1, read on the forward strand.
TGATGCGATGGTCCCAGCCGACGATCTTGCCATCCTTCAGCGTTGCCGACACCGCGTTGTGATAAACGGGCCGGTACACATCATGCTGGATGTCTTCTTCACGCGACCAGGTCACCTTGACCGGGCCATCGACATGCTTGGCAACGCGCGCCGCACGGTACGCCATATCCTGATCGAGACGGCGACCGAAGCCGCCACCGACATAGAAGTTGTGCGCCGTCACTTTTTCGATCGGCAATCCAACCGCCTTGGCGACATCCTCCTGCACACGCCCGATGACTTGGGTTCCGATCCAGACTTCACACGCGTCTTTCGTGTAATGGACCGTGCAGTTCAGAGGCTCCATCGTCGCATGCGCAAGGAACGGCAATTCGAAGACTGCGTCGTAACGCGTGCCGTCGGAGAACGCGCTTTTCACATCCCCAACTTCTTTTGCAACGACGCCAGGTTCCTTGCTGGCCGACCTCAACGCCTCCCAGATCTGGGCGGAGTTGACGTTTGCGTTCGCCCCCTCGTCCCACGTGATGCTGAGAGCATCGAGCCCCTGCATCGCGGACCAAGTCGTATCGGCCACGACGGCGACGAAATCGTCTTCGGCCACGACCTGACGAAAGCCTTTGATCTCTTTCGCCTTGGTGTCGTCGACGCTACCAACCTTACCGCCGAAGACCGGGCATTGCGCGATGGCCGCGAACTTGACACCCGCAGGCAGGGCATCGATTCCGTACTTAGACTTGCCGTTGGTTTTGTCGGGTGTGTCCTTGCGCTTCATCGGCTTGCCGATCAGCGTGTAATCCTTGGCCGGCTTAAGCTTCGGCTCCGCGACGGGCGTCATGGTCGCCGCAAGCGCCGCGATTGCACCGTAGCCGACCTTCTGACCGCTAGCGTCGTGAATGACCTCGCTCTTCGAAGTCCGGCAGGTCGAAGGATCGACGTTCCACTGCTTGGCCGCAGCTTCGACGAGCATGCCGCGAGCGGACGCGCCCGCCTTGCGCAGCGGATCCCAGAACGCACGCACAGACGTCGATCCGCCAGTTGCCTGCACACCGAACAGCGGATTGTTATATGCCTTGTCGGGCGGGGCGTGCTGCAGAACGACCTTATCGAAATCAGCATCGAGCTCATCGGCCAAAATCATCGCGACGGCCGTGTAAATGCCCTGCCCCATCTCGACCTGCGGCATGACCAGGGTCACGATGTCGTCGTCGCCGACGCGAATGAAGGCGTTCGGAGCAAATGTGTCGCTCGCCGCGTGAGCCTGCGGCAGGCGGAAGCCCAGAAGCAGGACGCTAGCGGCTCCGGTTTTCAGTAGATCTCGGCGCGAAAGTCCGCGCCGTTCGGAGGATGCAGTTGCGCGCATGGAAGCGTTCCTCGCTTAGGCCGTCGCAGCTTTTTTGATGGCGGCACGAATGCGGACATAAGTTCCGCAGCGGCAGATGTTACCTGCCATCGCCGCGTCGATGTCGTCATCGGTTGGATTCGGCTTGTGAGCCAGAAGTGCAGCGGCCGACATGATCTGTCCAGACTGGCAATAGCCACACTGGATCACTTCGAGGTCGAGCCATGCCTTCTGAACTCTGGCGCCGATATCGGTCGTCCCGACCGCCTCGATCGTCGTAATAGGCCGATTTTCGATCGAACCGATCGACAGCTGGCACGAACGCACCGCCTGCCCATCGACGTGCACAGTGCATGCACCGCATTGAGCGATACCGCATCCGTACTTTGTTCCGGTCATACCCAGCACATCGCGCAACGCCCACAGCAGCGGCGTGTCGGGCGGCGCGTCAACATCGTGAGGCTGACCATTGACTTGTAGAGTGATCATCGAGAGCTCCCGGCGCTGAAATGATCATCGTGGCAGACGATGATTTCATCGCAGCCTTCGATGACCATTATATTACCGGTATCATCCTCTCAATCAACGCCAGGAGAATGTCGGAAATTGCGCGATTTCCGACATGCGATGTAGCCAACAAACGATATCGAATTGCGAATTTCGAAGATTCTCCAAATTTAAGCGGCACTCGAATCTCGTTTGCCTTCGCGAACGAGATAGGAAACGATCGTTCGCATCACGGGTGGCGCGAAAAGAACGTTGCGATGCCCAAATCCGCTGAAGGCAACCAACTCTGCCGCATGGCCTTTGGTCGCAATCTCTTCAGCACTTTCGAACGACACGTCGCTGTCATCGCGATCATGAATGACGAGCGCTTTGCAAGCCGTCGCTTCTAGCAGCTTCACGATGGTGAAGCACTCGAGCGGCCTGCCGCCAACGCGCTCGACGCGTCGTTCGAAAGCCTGTTGTCCGGCAATTGTCAGGCCCCAATGTCTCGAGAAATCCGACGTGACCCGCGTCAATCGATTGGGGCACGCAATCAGCACAATGCGGGGGATTTCGATCCGTCCTGGCATGGGCGGAAACCCCTCCGCAGCCACAAGCGAAATCATGCCGCCGAACGAATGAGCGACAACGGCGTGCAACGGTCCCACCTCGCGCGCGACGAACGACGTCGCGCGAGCGCAATCGATCAAATGGGTCGAGCCCTCGCTACTCAAGCCGTGCGCTGGAAGGTCGAACAGCACGACGCGAAATCCCGCCCGCCGAATGGGCTCGGCTATTGCGGTCATGAAGGACGCTTCGCTCGTCCAGCCATGAACCACAAGTACGGTGCCGGCGGGCGTACTGCGATCAGGTTCGAATGTGTAAGTCTGGATATCGGCAACAGGCGTCGAAATTCGCCGCCATTCTGCATTTCGCAAATGAAACCGCGCTCTCTTCACAAGCTCCGGGTGATTGGGAGCGCGATAGTGCGATAATTCAGGCGCGCAAAAAATTTTAAAGGCGGCATCACCGGCAATGCCGAATGGCAGCCCCGATAAACGTTTATCGGCCCATATCCGTTTCGGAATCCACATCATGACTTATTTCTGGATATCGATTTCAAATCGCGCAAGCCGCGTTTTGCTCGATTTGTGGCGATGGTTGACGCACTCTTGCGTGCGGCGCTTCGGCGCCCAACCAACCTAAACTCCTGGTTTTGCAGGAAATCGCTGGCGCACGCACCGATGTCCGGTAAACCCAAGACAATATTTCGCGTCATTGACACGGAGTTCCGTTGACGTGACGCAAAGTCAGATAGATGACGTTCAATCAATCGGACGAGGCAACTTCGTCCCGCGTCGACGAAGGAAGAGCCTTTGATATCGCCGGATCAGCTGCACTATCTCTTTCAAACGTATGGGGTCTGGACCGTTGCGTTGATTGTGGGCCTCGAAAGCTTGGGCATCCCGCTGCCGGGCGAAGCGGTCCTGATCATCGCCTCCGTGTATGCCGCCACGCACGATGGCAATATCGTTGCAGTAATTGCCGCCGCGACGATCGGCGCGATTATCGGCGACAACATCGGCTACTTGATTGGCCGCACTTTCGGCTATCGCATCGTGCTTCGTTTCGGCCCCTCCGTCGGGATTTCGGAGGGTCGTCTCAAGCTCGGACAATACCTCTTTCAGAAATACGGCGGCGCGGTCGTTTTCTTTGGTCGCTTTTTCGCGGTATTGCGTTTTCTTGCCGCGTTCCTGGCTGGCGTCAATCAACTCGCGTGGCCACGTTTCCTCGTCGCGAACGCATGTGGAGGTCTTGTCTGGGCGAGTATCGTGGGCATATCGGCCTATACGCTCGGACGAGGTATTCACGAGCTTCAGGGACCGGTCGGCGCCGCCGGCGCGGCAATCGCCGTCGGAGTTATTTTAGCGATTTTCGTTTATCTGAGGCGACATGAAGCAGAACTACAGGCGCGAGCCGAAGCTGCCCTCCCCGGCCCTCTGCCCGGGTTCGAGCCTCGCCACCCTTCCAAGCCGCCGGAAGCCGGGTAATTTTGATGAAAAAATGTCCCGGTCACAGTTTTCGCTGCCAATTGCCCCTCCATTGCCATACTTAAGCCGCGTCTCGCGCCGTCATGCGGACCGCGCTCGCGAACGCCGTTCGTGCCCGCCATAAACATCGCAATATCTCAAAGGCTTATATCTTATGAGAGGATTTCTCCGGGCCGTCTCGGATCAAATCAAACTGGCGCTGGCGATCCGTTCGCTGTTGCCTCCGCGCCCCGCCGACGCCGAGAAGCGCGCTAAGGCGCGCGAGGACCGCTTCCGGGCGCTCCTGCGTTACGCCAATGAGAATTCGCCGTACTATCGCAAACGTTTTCAGGGCATCGATCTCGCGACCTGTGCGATTACCGATCTGCCGACTTTCAACAAGTCGCAGATGATGGCGAACCTCGACGATGTTCTGACCGACCGCGCGTTGCGCCGCGCCGACTTAGAACGCTTCATGTCCGATCCGGCGAACATCGGCGCCTACTTCAAAGACAATTATGCTGTCTGCCATACATCTGGCAGCCAAGGTCAGCCGGCCATTATCGTCCAGGATAAGAAGGCAATCCTGACAACATTCGCCGCGCAATTCGCGCGAGGTAAGCCCCTTACCCGCCGCTTCCTTCCTTATCTTCACAAATTGCTCAATCCCGCCCGCTTCGCGATCGTCACGCAGAGGCCGGGCTTCTACCCGAGCAGCACCTTCTTCAATTACTTTCCCGAGCGCGCCCGGCGATATATCAAGTTGCAGCGCCTCTCTGTGTTCGACCCGCCGGAGGTTCTGGTCAAGCAGCTCAACGACGGCCAGCCGAACTTCATTACCAGCTATACCAGCGCGCTCGAGACCATCACGCGCGAGCTTCAGGCCGGCCACCTGAAACTCAGCGGCGACCTCGAACAGATCACCAACATCAGCGAGCCGTTGCCGGAGCCGATCGCGGAACGCGTCGAAAAAGCCTTCGGGGTCCACGTCACCAATATCTACAGCATGGCCGAGTGCATGGCGCTGACCTGCGGGTGTCTCGTAACCCACGGCAGCCACCTCAACGACGAACTTGCCATTCTCGAAGTCGTCGATGCCAACAATAAACCCGTTCCGAACGGCACTCCGGGAAGCAAGGTCCTCCTTACCAACCTCTACAATCTCACCCAACCGATCATCCGCTACGAGATTGACGACATCGTCACGATCAGCGCAAAGCCCTGCAAATGCGGAAGTCTGCTGCCGCTGATTGAATCCGTAGATGGCCGGTCGAAGGACCAGTTTTGGGTGGACGTTAATGGTCAGATCCGCGATCTGCCCTATTACGTGTTCTTGCTCGCGCTCCATACCGAAACAGATCTTGCGGAACATCAATTCCTGCAAACAGGCGTCAACACGTTCGTCATGCGCGCCTCGGCACTTCCGGGAAGGACGCTATCGGCGGAAAAGCTCCGGCAGTTGGTCAAGCAGTCATTGACGACCGAAGGGCTTGCCGACGTCATCCGTTTCGACGTCGAGCTCGTGGACCGTATTGAACCTGAGGCCTCAGGCAAAGTTCGCCGGGCCAAAAACATTTTCGGTCCGCCCCCGGAAGCGCCGTCCGGACAACAGCCGCTCATGGCCGAAGGCTGAGCGACAGCTCCCCCATATGGCTTAGCGCGGCAATTCAGCCGGCAAATTCATGGACCGATCCGCGCGGATCGGTCCAAATTGAAATTCATTCAATATTCGCCTCGTTTCATTGCTCGACCTGCATTGCGTTGAGTTCGCACGCTTTCTTCATAGTCCGGGAACGAGCGGCCACCCACGGCGTCTGCGCGATGTCAGGCCGACATTCAAATTAAGTCTACGAATGGGAATTGCTCGCCTTTCGCGAATTCGGCGGGAGGAATGCAAAACTACCATTTGTCCCATGGCATTCCGAATGCGGCGCATGCTTACCAATAGCGCACATATGACGCTTTTAGCGATATCCGCTCGGCGCCCGGTGCAGGTCTCGCTCGCCGAAACGACATAGGACGGCTTGATTCCGAATGTTGAACGAACCGCTTCTGCCTCAAAAATCCAATTCGCAATTCTATCCGGCCGTTGCCCTTCTCGGCGCAACGGCGATCTTTCTGATCGACACGTTCACGCCGCTCGATATCGCAATCGCGGTTCTGTACGTCGCCGTGATTATGATCTCGGCGACATTCCTGAGCCGCGAGGGTTTGCTTTCGATTGCCGCCGTCTGCGTTTTTCTAACGATCGCGAGCTTCGCGATGACACACTGGCATGATTTCGAGAGCCGGGCTCTCGTGCGATGCCTCGTGAGCTTGAGCGCCATTGTGGTCACCACTCTTCTAGCCCTCAGGAACAATCAGGCCACCCACGACTTGCGCGATCAGGCGGCCCTTCTCGACCTCACTCATGACGCGATCTACGTGCGCGACACCCACGACGTGATCCGGTACTGGAACGAAGGCGCGGAGGAGCTTTACGGCTGGAAACGAGAAGAGGCGATCGGCCAGTTTGCGATTGCTCTTTTGAAATCGAAATTTCCAATGCCCCTCGAAGACATCTCAAAAAACCTGGCCGCTGTCGGTCGCTGGCAAGGCGAGATCACACACACCAAGAAGGACGGAACCGAAGTCCTTGTCGCTAGCCGTTGGTCACTGCAGCGCGACGAGAAGGGACGCCCCGTCGCGACCATGGTCACCAACAACGACATCACCGAACAGAAGCGTTCGGCCGATGCGCTCCACAAGGCCGAAATCGAACTCGCGCACGCCACTCGACTTACGACGCTCGGAGAATTGACGGCATCCATCGCCCACGAGGTCAACCAACCGCTCGCAGCCGTCGTCACCAATGGCGAAGCGGCATTGCGCTGGCTGAAGCGGGATGTTCCCAACCTTGGCGAGGTCCAGAACTCGCTGGAGCGCATGATCAGCAACGGCCGCAGAGCAAGCGACGTGATCGCAAGGCTCAGGGCACTCACCCGGAAAACGGATTCTATCCGCGCACCTCTCGACGCAAACGAGTTGATCGAAGACGTGCTGCTTCTCGTCGATCGAGAATTGATCGCGAGGAGCGTCTCACTGAACCTCGACCTCGCTCCTACACCGCTGCCGGTGGAAGGAGATCGCGTGCAACTCCAGCAGGCGATTATCAATCTCGCGCTGAATGCCGTCCAGGCAATGTCGACCGTGTCCGATAGGCGCCATGCTCTGCATATCAGTACGCGGCTGGAAACGACCGAGGCTCCAGAAAAGATTGTCGTCGTCGAAGTCAGCGACAACGGCCCTGGCATCGATCCAGATGTCATTAACAAGCTTTTTACGGCATTCTATACGACCAAGCCCGAAGGCATGGGAATGGGACTATCCATTTGCCGCTCGATCGTCGAAAGCCACGGTGGCAAGATCGTCGCGTCATCGGAATTAGGCAAGGGCGCGACTTTCCGCGTTCAATTGCCGATGAGGGAGGAGGAAGCGTGAAAACCAGTTCGAACACCGATCGCACGGCGGAGACGCGCTCTTCGATTGTCTACGTGGTCGACGACGACCTCTCTTTGCGCGACGCGCTCAGCAGTCTCTTTCGCTCTGTCGGGGTTCAGGTCGAAGTCTACGGATCGGCCGCCGAATTTCTTCAAAAGAAGCACCCCGATATTCCAAGCTGTCTCGTTCTCGATATTCGCCTGCCTGGCGTCAGCGGTCTGGAATTCCAGGCGCAGCTTGCAAAATCCGGCGTGCGGATGCCGGTCATCTTCATGACCGGTCACGGCGATATCCCGATGTCCGTCAGAGCGATGAAGGCCGGAGCTGTCGACTTCTTGACGAAGCCTTTCCGGGATCAGGACATGCTCGACGCGGTTTTCTCCGCGCTCGAGACGGACCGTAAGCAACTCGAATCCGATCACAGCATCGCTGATCTATCGGCGCACTACGAAAGCCTCACGGCCCGCGAAAAAGAAGTCATGGCCTACGTCACCAAGGGGCTGATGAACAAGCAGATCGCCGGCGAGTTGGGCCTCAGCGAAATCACCGTCAAAATCCATCGCGGGCACGTCATGCGCAAAATGGCGGTTAAGTCGCTGGCTGATCTCGTTCGCGCCGCCGAGAAGCTCGGTCTATCCAGCGTCGGCGCCTGACCCTCTAATCGTTCGCTGATTGACCTCTGGCAATGCCATGAGAGACCGCAAAGCTGATCGTATTTCAGATCGCATCAGAAAATAGTGGGCGGCGCCTCGAAGACGGGAGTATTCGCGGGCCCACGGCGACCAAGGGGGTTTGGCACCGCGGACGACTCGCCGCCCACCTGATCTCCGTCTAGCCGAAGAAGCGCTCGAGCGAGCAGCAATTTAGGAAGGTCTGCCAAGCACTTCGAGCATCTTGAATGCCGATTGCGCCATAGCCTCTCACCCCCTGCGCGAAGTCGCATGCCTGCGTCCGACTTTAGCCATGGAACCTTCGACTACTTGTCCCAAGCGCGCACTTGGAGTCGCGCTCAACCGGCGTCGCGAGCGCCTTCGCCGCTCCGCCGCAAGATCTCCCTCACCTTCTCCGCCACATCGTCCTTGTCGAATCGCGCAGGCACTTCGAGAAGCGCCACACCCGCCGTTCGCAGAGCCTCGCGCTTCACCGCGTCGCGCAGATGGGCATTGCCCTGGTAATGACCGTGGCCTTGATATTCGACCACGAGGACCGCAATGCCGCCCGGGTCCACGATGACGAAGTCGGCCCGCTTGCTGTTGATCGAACGATAGGCGAGATCAGCGCTCTCCGTTCCCCGAGTGTTTGGCTTCGGGCGCAATATTTCACCAAGACAGGTCTGCGCCATCACCCGGAAGCCTCGATCGAGCCCCCGTGTCACCTTCTCAAGAACCAGTAGCACCTGAAACTCGCTCTTGTTCAGGAGCGGCTGCGTCTCGAACCGAACCCGAGAGACGAATTCCAACTGCTGCTTCGGGTCAGCGACGTCATTCGGAAGGGGCAAGGACGGTTGCCCCCAACGGCGCCGTCCCCCGAAAACGAGGGAACGCAGCGGCCCGAGAAGTATCGCGACCAGAACGGCAACAAACACCAGCACTGGAATAAGAGACGCAAAATCCATGAGGTCGTCAGGTAATGAATTCATGCTGCGCGTCCATCACCACGAGAATCTCGAAGTTTACGACGCATAGGGAAAGAAAATCCTAGCCCTCGCAAGGCGCGCCGCAGCTCGGCGATTGAGCAGGATCAAGGCGCGTCCGCAAAATTGGATTTGATCTTTGGAAGAACCTACATAAGAATCGATTCATGCCTGACGGTTCCGCCACAGTTCATCTCTACAGACCAAAATTGCTCACGATCCTCGCCGAAGGATACGGCTGGGTGTCGTTGCGTGCGGACGTATTGGCGGGCCTCACCGTCGCGGTCGTTGCACTGCCTCTTTCCATGGCCATCGGCGTCGCCTCCGGCGTCCCGCCGGAGCGCGCCCTCTACGCAGCCGTCATCGGCGGCTTTCTAGTGTCCGCGTTGGGCGGAAGCCGCGTGCAGGTCGGTGGTCCCGCCGGGGCGTTCATTGTGCTTGTGTCAGCGACCGTCGCCACCCACGGCATCGATGGTTTGATGGCGGTCGTCATCATGTCCGGATTTTTCCTCATACTCATGGGATTATCGGGTCTTGGCAATCTGATCCGTCATATCCCGCATGAGGTGACGGTAGGATTCACGTGCGGTATCGCGGTGATCATCGCGGCCAGCCAGTTGCACGATTTTGGCGGTCTAAGGCTTCCCGGCTCCGAGCCCGGTGCCTTTTTCCCAAAGCTTTACGCACTTGCGGGTGCTCTCCCTTCGCTCAATCTGTCCGCCCTCTTTCTTGGCGCAGGGTCGGCCGCAATGATTTTCGCGCTACGACGATGGCGGCCGCTTTGGCCAGGCATGCTGATCGCAGTCGCGACAGCCTCGTTACTGGCCGCACTTCTTCGCCTGCCCGTCGAGACCATCGGTAGCCGTTTCGGCGGGTTGCCGACTGGCCTCCCCGCGCCGCATGTTCCGGACATGTCGCTGGATCATCTTCTGCCGCTTTTACCGACAGCACTCTCATTTACGTTGCTCGGTGCGATAGAGAGTCTTTTGTCCGCCAAGGTCGCGGACAGCATGACAGGCCGCAAACACCGCTCGAACATGGAGCTGGTCGCACAGGGCATCGCCAATGTCGCGTCGGCGCTCTTCGGCGGCATCAGCGTCACCGGCACCATCGCCCGCACGGCGACCAACATCCGCGCTGGCGCGAGAAGCCCAATCGCCGGGATGCTCCACTCCGTCTTCCTGCTGGGCTTTCTCCTTGTCGCTGCTCCGCTCGCCGCCTTCATCCCGCTGGCGTCACTCGCAGGCTTGCTCCTCGTCGTCTGTTGGAACATGGCGGAAAGGAAGGCTTTTGCGGAACTGCTCGCCAATCGCTCCTCGGCGATCGTGCTGCTCGTCACCTTCATCCTGACGGTCGCTATCGACCTCGCGACCGGTGTCGGCGCCGGATGCCTCGCCGCCTGGGTCATGCACATCGTTCAACGCCGAACGCGTTGACCCCACGGAAGGCATTCCCACCTTCCTCAGTCCAAAAACCATTTGTGATAATAGAAGGCTGCAATGGCGGAGACGGAGTCCTCTTATGCATATGAAAAATAATATATATTTTTAGCATCCCCCAAATTATCCCCCATGCAAACGGATCGGAAGCGCGGAAAGGCGCTATGGGCGATTGCAAAGAAAAAAGGCGCTGACCGTAATCAGCGCCCAGTGTGCCCGAATTCACAGACGCAGAGCGATCCGCACCGTAAATTGCACTGGGTCGCCTATTTTTATTCGAAACTTCCGTCAAGCTCACCACTGCTGAGACTCGACAGATTAGCCTCTGACATTCCTCACCAAAGGCATTTCTGGTCAGCGATTTTTTCCGCTCCGAGTATCCGGCAAGCTGTCGGCTTGACCATCCTTCCGAATACGAGTCCACCATTGAGGCCTTGCCATCTCGGCTCGTTGTCATCGCGTTCCTAGCTGGAGGTGCACGGCACCATCGTCAACAGACTGGGACGCCTCTTGTGTCGAAGCTTCGTTTTGCTCTTGCAATCATCGGCTGGCTGATCGCGATGGCTATCGCAGTCACGGCATCAAGCGCCAATGTCGTTTACGCCTACCGCTACGGGATCACCCTTGCAGGGTCGGAGCCCCAGCCCTGGTTGACCGGCGCCACCCTCGCCATCGCCGATATCGTCAAGATCGGCCTCCCGGCGATCATTTTTGCCTTGTGGGCTCGGTCGCATAAAGCCACTGCTTGGACGCTTAGCGTCGTCTTTGCGATGTTGCTGGGTCTCTCCCTCTGGTCCTCGACCTCGATCACGACGATCGAGCGCGCCACAAGCGATGCAAAGGCGACGAGTGCTTTCAAGATCGAAGCTGATTGGCGTGCGGAGCTGAGCGCGTCTGAGAATCGGATTGCCGAGCTAGGCTCCCCGCCTCCCCTCGCAGCCGTCGAAGCGGAAATCGATGGCTTTAAGACCGACGCTCGCTGGCGCACGACGGAGGCTTGCAACCCTCTTCTCCGCTTGCCTTTGTCTTCCCAGCGCTTCTGTGAGAAGGCGGCGCTCAAGCAAGCAGCTCGCGAGAAGGCGGCTGAGGCTGATAAGCTCAGGGCACGCATCGCCGAAATTCGCCGAGCCCTGACGGCCCCAGCGCCTGACGCCAACAAGTCCGCAAGCCCTGAGCTGGAAGTGATATCGGATGTCTTTGGATGGCGCACAGCGGACGTGGGGCTTGCCCGAGCAGTGTTCTTCGCTATCGCCCTTGAACTCCTCGGAGCATTCATTCCCTCGGCTGTCTGGTTCTTGCGACCTACGATCGCCGCAAGTTCGGTGGCGCCAACGAGCGCGTTAGCGCCGCCTAAGGTTGCCGAGACACCAAAAGCATCGGAACCGCGAACACCATCACCATCACGGGCGCCGCGGTTGCGTCAGCCGGCCAAGACGATCTCACCCAGCAAACGCGGACGCAAGCGCGACCCGAACGTACTCGATTTCGTTCGCAAGTTTCGCGAGCGTCACGGGCGGTCTCCAAATATCCCGGAGATGCGAGCCCAGTTTCCTGATCTCCATAAATCGACGCTGTGGCGCGCAACCCAGGTTGCGCATGCAGACGTCAATAGTAGGCAGCGGCTCACCGCTTAGCAAAACGGGCGGAGGGTCCGTTGCAAAGGTGATGGTTTGCGGTCTCGCAAATTTATGGAAGTTGATGCCATCACAATCTCTTATGAATTTTGCAACTGCCATTCTGCAACCGGTCTCGCAAACTGATGATGGCAGTTGCGCGCAGACCCTGCGGCCACGCCTTTCAGCGCTCCGCCGGGCCACGTCCAGATCACGGACGGCATACCCGCCGCCTCTCCCTCCGGACGATCCTTAAGCTGCTTGTGCCGTCTCGTGTGTCGAGCAGGCTGCGTCCACGATGACGGTTTTGCCTTTGTGCATGCAAATGATCTCGTGGATCATCATGACAACATTGTCAGGGACCCCGTGCATAACGAGATTGAAAGTTTGCCCTCGCATTTCTCCGTCGACAATCTTGTCGAGCAGTGTTTCGAGCGAAGGCTCGTCACAGTTGATCGCGAGCATCATGGGTCGCGAGGCGCCGAAAGTTGGAGCTGCGTCCGCGAGTCTGTTATTCGAGGGGGTAGCCATAATCGATCTCCATCTGATCGGTTGCGGTTGCTGACCGAGGTGAGGGTGCCTCCTTACCTCGGTCAATTCAAAAACTTACACAACTTACACATGAAGTCAAGATTTATTGCTCAAGTTGTGTAAGTAATGTAGAATTGCTTCATGGCAGACGAAACAAAATCAGTCCGATTACAGATGGTCATCGCACCATCACAGGTCGCAGCTATCGATTCTTGGCGGAAATGGCAGGACGATCTTCCCAGTCGCTCCGAAGCGATCCGTCGCCTCGTTGACAAGGGTCTCGATGCGGACCTGCACAAGGTCAGCTCAAAGAAGAAGCCATGAGCAAACCGGATCGCTGTTTCGCGCGCCGACACACTCAAAACCAGCTATCTAATTGAAGATTTCAAACAATCTCCGGGCTACCAGAACCCGACGATCGTCACTCCATACTCGCGCGATAGCGGGTCCTTTTTCGCCATGCTCATCACCAACCGTCTCGCGGAATCGGACGATGAAACGCCGCACTGATCAATTGACAGTTCTTCCGAATAAGTTTGCTGTTCCATTGGCCGAACTTAGGGTTGGCCGATACCTCGGCCCCTAAGTCGATTTTGTCGTCACCCTGAATTCACATCTGCGCCAAAGGGTGACGCATGGTTTCTACGTCAACGCCGTCTCTGCAATTGGAAATACCCGGCGCGGGCGACTACCGCGGCTCATGGGATGAGGTGATGCTGCGCCTGCTGACGCAGATCGACAAGTCGATCGCTGGCGTTACGAGCATCACCACGACCGGCGGAACGATCAACCTCACCGACACGCAATACGTCGATAACCAGACCCGTCAGTCGACTATCTCAATTTCTGGAGCGCTCACGGCTGACGTCGTGCTTGTCGTACCCGCACGGAGCAAGCGCTACGTTCTCGTCAATAGGACGACCGGCGGCAAAGGCGTTTTCATCAAGACGGCTGCAGGCGATCCAATGGAGGCGCCCGCATCCGATTCTACTGGCGAAGTGCGCATCAGCTCGGATGGCTCAATCTCGCGAATTGCGCCATACGTCAATCGCACCACTGGCGCCATCACGTCGACTGACTATGCCCTTCAGACAGCACTTCAGGCGGAAATCGATCGGGCCACCACTGAAGAAGCGACCCTCATTAAGCGGGACGGATCACGCTCATTTACTGATCCAGTTGGCGGTGTCGCTCCTGTTGCGAATGGTCACTTCGCGACAAAAAAGTACGTCGATGATGCGACCGGACTCCAAGACAACACATATGTGACCGCGGGAACCGCCTCAGCTTATACGATTACCACTGGCGGCTCCCTTGCGCTCTTCGACGGCCTGTCACTCTCGATCCGCCTTCACGTGACGAACGCGAAGGATTGCACGCTTAAGCTCGATGCAAATGACCCGAAGCCTGTTCGCGGCTTCACAGGCAAATCGCTCTCGGCAGGCGTTGGTATCGCAGGCACGCCATATCGCGTCACCTATAACGCCGCGACGCAGGAATGGATTTTCGGCGGCTTCTTCCAGAACCCCTATCAAATACCGATCGGTGGCTTCCTGCCGTTCTGCTCGACCGCAGTTCCGAACAGCAACTTCATCCTGCCGTTCGGCCAGGCGCTATCGCGCGTGACTTATGCCGAATTCTACAACCTCGTCGGCACTGCATTCGGCGCTGGCGACGGCGCGAACACCTTCAATGCGCCCGATCTCCGCGGTCGCACGATCTTCGGCCTCGACAATATGGGCGGCGCTGCGGCTGGTCGATTGACAACGGTTGCTGGAACGACCGTTGGCGGCAGCGGCGGCGCTGAAACAGTTGGCATTGCGCGCTCAAACCTTCCGAATGTGGCGCTGAGCGGTTCTGGTTATACCGATGCACAAGGCGCTCATCAGCACACATTCGCAACCCAAGAACGATTTCAGAAAGGAGACGCCGGCGGTGCATATCAAAACTATCGATGGGGCAGCAGCACGGGTATTACTGACTGGGCCGGCAGCCATCAGCACAACGTTTATGTAGCAACCGAAAGCATGAACGGTGGCGTCGCGCAGGCCGCGATCAATAAGCTGCCGCCGCTGATGGCGCTGCCGCTCCTTCTCCGCGTGCTGTGAGGTCTCGATGGCGCAGCTTCCTCCATTGCCGCCTGGGGCTGTTCTGGACGAGCCAGCAGAAGGTGCTTTGCCGCCCTCTCCCACCTCGACAGCATCGAATGAATTGCCTCCCGGCATTGTGCTTGACCGGCCAGTGACGCAGGCTTCAGCGAACTCTGCGATCTTCAAGCCCGGGTATACGCACCTCCCAGAGGGGTTCGTTCTCGACAGTCAGCCTTCGCAGCCCCGACCAGAAACACTTCCTCCATTGCCGCCGGGCGCCGTTCTCGATCAGCCGGTGGCGGCTGGAACGGCGGACCTGCCAGAAGGCTTCGTTCTCGACGGCCCGCCACCGGCACCAGGCGATGATAACCCGTCAATTGCCGGTGGCTTCTTGCGCTCGTTTGGCCAGGGAGCGACCGCGGACTTCGCTGACGAAGGCGTAGGCCTCATTGGCGGCAACGAAGCAAAAAAGAGCTATCGCAAGAAACTCGAAAAGTTCGAGGAGGAACACCCCTATCTCGACATGGCCGCAAAGGGCGCCGGAGCGGTCGGATCGACCGCGGGTCTGATGCTCGTTCCGGGCGGGCAGCTCGCCGCTCTCGGTCGTGCGGGGGCGATGGGCCAGCGAGTGCTCGCTGGACTGCGCTCGCTCTTGGGAGCTGGCAATGCTGCTAAGGCGATCCCCGGAGCGAATGCGGCCGTCAACGCAACCGTGCGAGCTATTCCAGGCGTTGGCCGCGCTGCCGAGATAGTAGCTGGCACAAACGCGCGCCGCGGCGGTCTGGCTGCGATGGAGTATGGCGCAACCGATCGCGCTGGCAAATATGAGGGCGCGCCAAACATCGAGGGCGATGGGCGCGATGACACCGACACACTGATGGACGATGCCGGCGAACGTCTCAGCGCTGCATTCGATCCGAGCGCGATGGCGCTCGACTATGGCCTCGGGACCGGCTTCACGAAGGCCTTGAACGGAATCATGCCTCGCGTCGGGAATGCGATCGATGACACGCGCACGCTTATTGCTCGTGCCAGTGGCGAGACCGGAGCAGATGCAGGACCCGTCGCTGTCGCGAAGCGCCTGCGTGCCGATCGCGTGACGCCGCAGCAGATGCGCGACCAGGTGCTGCCGGAATATCGCGGCATGGCCCAGGATGATGTCTCGAACATCATGGAGCGCTACGGCGCGTTGATCGAAGGCGGAGCTGACGACCAAACCGCGCGCAACACGATTGCCGGAGAGCTTGCGCAGCGCGGGGTCAATCCTCGCACCGCTCAGACGCAGGTCCGCCAGGTCGTCACGCGCTATCAGGGCCGCAACGCCGTTCCTTCTCAGGTCAACGAGCTGGCTGCAATGGCTCAGGGTGGCGACGCTGTTGCGACGCATCGCCAGTTCGAGAGCGGCATCAACATGGCTCGGGATGGCTCTGAAGCCTCCCAGGTCTCGCAATTCATGACGGGTCGTCAGCCGGCGGCGAGGGGGCAGATCAGCGACGCGCTTGAAGGTCAGCTTGGAGACGGCGACGTCGGTCGCATGCTGCAAGATTACGAGCTTCGTCGTGGCGCCTCGAACGATCTCTATGGCCCAGTCACCGAAGCGTTCAACAACGACCCCCAGGCTCAGCAGGCGCTTCAGCGCGCAATCGACATGACCAGGCTCCATGTCGAGGCTCAGCTCGGCAATCGCGCTGATGACATGGCAAATACTGTCCGCACACAGCTCGGAAAATTCACGAACCCGGAAACCCTGATGCTGCCGAAAGGATCGCCGATCTCGTCGACGGTGCAGGGGCCGCGCGGCTCGACGGAAATCCAGGACATGGGCAGACGCGGAACGATGGACCTTGACGGCTTCATCCATCAGCGCCGAGCGCTCACGCAGGCGATCGAAAGCTCGAAGTCGCCGCTCGGGCGCGATACGGCGACAACGCATGATCTCCGCGAGTTGAAGGCCGCCATCGATCGCAACGTGCGCGGCATCGCTGACGACACGTCGCATCCGGAGGCGACGCGCAACATCTTCCGCGACTGGGGAGCGGCGAACGATAGCCGCGCCAGTCTTGAGGCCATGCAAAGGGCCTACACGGACGGCATCTCGCTGAACGTCAATGCGAAGGGCAAGTCGGTCATCAATATGGAGATGACGATGCGCCGCGTGGGCCGCATGTCGAGCGACCAGCAAGATATGTTCGCTCGCGGCCTCATGGCTCGCATCAAGTCCGACGTCGAGACCGGCGGCGACTTCCATGACGTTGCGAAGCTCTTCACCAACCAGCGTATGCGCGGCATGCTTAATCGGATGATGGGGGCGGACCAGGCCGAGAGCTTCTATCAGCTCGTGCGCCGCGCTGGCCTCGCCACGCGATCAGCTCGCGCTGACAAGAATTCTCCGACTGCACGCATCCGCGACGAAAAAGAGTCGAGCATGGTCCTCGGCAAACTGAAGAACGCCGTTGACGTGTTTCTATCGCCAGGCCGGGCTCTGGGCGCTGCCGCCGACTATGCCGACGACCTCTTGTTCCGAAAGCGGAACGAAGACGTGATGCGTATCCTTGGCGCCAATACAGATGAGCCGCACCGCATGATCCGCACGTTGCGCGATCTCGATGCCGCCATGCGGTATCAGGACCCGACTGTCATTACGCCCTTTGTGCGCGACGGCGGTCCCTTCCTCGCCATGCCCTTTGCCAACGGCTTTGCCGAAGCTGACGAGGGCACCTGGCACTGATCGTTGACACTCGTTCCGAATAAACGAGTTCTGCTGATGGCGCATAGCAAGCTATGACAGGCCACAGTGGACAGGCGTCGCGGATAACCCTTCCTCTTCAGTAGTGAGGGAGACTAGACCGTGAGCGAAAATCCGTTCTTCAAGTTCAAGCCCTGACGCAACAAGCTCGACATCGGCGATACGATCAACGGCAAGCCGATCCTCGATATGATCTCAAACCTTGCCGCGTACCGGCATACGAAGGGCGAGGCAGCCGCGCTGCTTGGCGTCTCATACAGCACCTTCAGAACCTTCCTGGATGACAACAGCGAAGCGCGCGATGCCTGGAGGGATGGGCGCCAGGTCTGCAATGCCTCCGTCCGCCGGCTGTTGTTCGTGCATGCGAAGAACGATCCGTCGACGGCGCGCTACCTGGCGAACAACATGCTGGACGACATGACCAAGGACGGCGTCGATGCGGCTTCGAACGTGCCAGGAGGCGTTGATCGCCTCAGCCGTGACGACGCGAAGAAGCGCATCCTGGAGCTTCAGGCGATCACGGCAAATCCGACGCCGTCGAAGGGCAGGTCGTTGATCGCGCGCCCTTAGGCTGCCTCCAACGTCGATACGAGGATGCTCTCGAAGATGCGCCTGCCGTCGACGCCTCCGAGCGCCGGCTCATAAAGGCGTTCTGGATGAGGCATCATGCCGAGCACGCGGTCAGGCTGATTTTCGAGACGATCAGGGCGCGGCATCGCACCTCAAGTGATTTGGACGTTCGTGATAGCGTTCAACGGGAGTCCTAGTCGTCTTCATGATCATCGTCGTCGAGTGGCTTATCGGCCATAAGGATGGCCTCTTCAGCTCGGGATTGTGCTCTGTAGAAGGTCCCTTTTTCTGTCCAATGCTCGCTGAAGGATTGCGGCGATTGTTGTCGATCTGGAGCAGGCTTGTCGAAGCTCAACTCAAGAAATCCCGTTAGGGCGAGTCGGAACAAGGGAGCGGCAAACCAATTCAGGTGTCGCCCAAAAGGTTTGCGGAGGCTTTCGCTGTTGACGTGGTTGCCGTGCAAAAAGGCGTTCCGCGCATCATAAAGTGCCTTATAGATCTGACCCGCGAGGTTGGTCGGAATGGTCTTTTTTCCGAACGCGATAGTTTGGCTCTGGCTTTGCAAGTGGGCGTGCTGCCAATCGACCTTGCTAAAAAGACCTAGAACGCGTTCCAGGTCCGCCCTCTTTCCATCGTGCGCAAGAATCTCAAACGCGCTCACCCAAAGCGCCACGGAGCGTCCAGCGTCGAAGATGTTCGCGTCAGTACCTCCGGGCATGCGCGCAGCGAATCGCGCGCTGTCTAGCGCTCGAAACATCTTTCGGTGTTGAACCTCCTCAGTGCCAGCACAGTGGTATTCATCCCAGCACTTCATCAACCTGTGAACTAGAACGCCATCGAGTTCGTCGATGGCCAAACTACGGGCCGGCAGCGCAGCAGCCGGAGACGCAGCCAGTCGATTAAGATCGTGAACACCTGACATTCCAGGAGTGAAGGCGTAAACGTGCTGGCTGCCGGGCTTACCCAGACCCCACGGGTATATGTCAAAAGCGTCCGAGAACATGATGCCGACGGGACGCTTCCAAGCGAGCATCCGCGCATGGCTATGCACGATCGCTCCAGTGCAAACAATATCCCTGAATCCGCCGAGCGCGGAAACAGTCTTCACGGATGGCGGCGCGTCGGATCTCATCATCAAAACGGTCGGCGACACTGGAGAGCCGAACTCTGACTTGAATGCTCTGACCAGCTTAGTCAGTCCTGGATGGAACTTGCAGGCGGCCAAGACCCGTTGGTCTTCTTGGTGCATCAATCCGACATGCGAATGGTCGATCGACTCAATTAGCGTAACGTTCGGCAGTATCCAGACCGGTTCCCAGTTGTCATGTTGCGTCTCCGGTGAATGGTGAGGGTCGGCCATGCTATTTCCAGAATTAGGTAATCGGGCGGCAGCGCGCGTAGCGTTCAACTCCCAATAAAATCTCCAACTGCCCTCCGAAAGTGCTGAATGGACTGTGGGCGCGTCTTATTATAGACGCGGGCATGTAGCTCAAGAAAACCCATATAGATTGCGAGGATGTGGCGTTCTAAACCCAAGAAGGCTTCCATAACGGCCGTCACAGAGGGTGCATCGCCGTGAACTACTGCATTGCGTTGTCGGTAGGCCTCGATGATCGCGGCAAATATGCCGTCTCGCAGCGTGGTGTCCCCCGAGCTGGCGACCTGCGAGCATCGCCGAGCTAAACTTTCTGCCTTCTGCTTGGGTGGGACGAGGGCCAATGCTTCCAGCGCCGATATTAAACGGACAAGGCGGATGTGATCGTGAGGTTCGCTATAAGCGCCGGAAAGCAATGAATTTGCATATAGTAGCCTCTCCAGAACTGGTGAGCCCGGATCTTTTCCTGAAGTGATCCACGATCCGACGTTGCTAAGCAGACGGGCTGAGCCTCCCAATTCCTTATCGAGGTGGTCCATCCACTGATCGTCAAAATGGCTCCCCCGCGGTCCGCTCTGCGATGAAAATAAAACATTCCCACTCTTGGAGACCATAATTGTCGAATGGAACTGCTCTTGTATGTAGCCGCCTCCGATCTTGATATTGCGCGTAGAGGTGTAGCCGAATGTCATGCGGATAAGATTTAGCATGTAATCGGCGGCTTCACGTGCGACCGCCCATGCCATTTTAGATTCATGTTTTTCGACCACGACTGCGATAAAATGATCATATCGCCTGTTGTATGCACGCCATTCCGCCACAAATTTACGATCGTGGGCGAGGCCGTCAGTGCGCTGGCGGATCGCATCACCGTGCTGTGCCTTGAAACAATCCTTTGACATGAGCGTCACTGGACCAACTTGAAA
The DNA here is from genome assembly GCA_030148425.1 of Hyphomicrobium sp. Taxonomy (GTDB): domain Bacteria; phylum Pseudomonadota; class Alphaproteobacteria; order Rhizobiales; family Hyphomicrobiaceae; genus Hyphomicrobium_B. The sequence continues at coordinate 414,667 of JASBTM010000008.1, forward strand.
GCACGAGTCCTTTGCCCTTGGTGCGAACACAAGAGGCAGAACGTAAAGCCCGTCGTCTCGCTCCAATTCTGCCATACGCTTTTCCGCGCCGGCAATAACCGCAAACTCGGAAAGCGTTCCAGTTCGGCGCGCCTTTTCGAGGTGTTTGAAATGGGATTCAATAAGGCACTTCCGTGCTGATCCTTGGGAAAGACACCGCTGTTCTCTACTGCGTCTGAGAAGGAGGTCGGCAGCAAGGCACAGATGGTGATAGCCTTTGCGGCTTACATAGCTATTCATCCCTAATTGGCTGTCCAACGGAACCATGCTGGCCATTCGTTCGACAAGCTCGTCCTTGGGAAGATCTTCAATTATCAGGCCATCTAGCCACTCCGCTAAATAGGCGTCGATGTGCTGCTCAAGCGTCATGAGAGATCCACAATCCGAGTTTGAAAATGCTGATCCACTAACTCGGTACCCACCGCCAGTGGGCGAGCTTCCTACACCCGTGATTTCGCATTGAAAGCTCGGATCTCCGCTCGCGGCTCAAGGCGCGATGCGCGCGTGACCGCCAACACTGTCAAGAGGGAGCTGAAGCATAAGCTCGGGACGACGGTTGACAGCGTGTCGATCAACCGGCGCCAGATCGGAAAGTGGCTCGCAAACAATGGCTATTTGCGAAGCGGGAAATGACCGTCAGCCATACTTTCCGATCAAGTATACGCAGCCGCCAATTGCAAATGGAATGGTGATACACATTGCCTTGAACAGGCGATCGGACTTCGCGTGATCGAGGTGTCTTTTGATCTCATCGCGGGTTCTCATTGCCCCTTGCAAATCGTCCTTTGATAGAGAAATCGCGATTTTTGCGAGGCGTTCGCCCTGCCCTTCCGCGCCCCACCATTCCGCGGTGCGCGCAAGCTTGGCGCAATCGCCGATGATGGATTCGTTCGAAAGGGGCTGTTCGCCCGGAACGCTCATCGTGACCATCTTCGACAACGTCGTCCTCCGGCTGCGAGACTTTATCCGCGACGCTCGCGCGCCTTGGTCTCGTGCTTTGAAGCTTCAAGGTATTCTCCGATCATGCCCAGAACGAACCAGAAAAAAATGCTGGTGAGCGAAAGGCCAACCACGATCCCGAGGGAGAACGCAGCCTTCGGTGCAAGATGTAAGACTTCACCCAAGACGTAAATGCTTCCCACGCAAAAACCGATCATAGCAGTCAGCACGGTCACGATTGCAATCAACTCATTCAGGTCAATCTTCTTGCCGGTCATGGTTCAGTCACTCCACCCTCGCACAAATTATTGTGGTTCCGATTCGCGTCGGCGGTCACTATCGACCGTCTTAGTTCTCCGAGCAATTTATCGCTGGCGGTAAACGGCCGAGGGTCGCGCGATCGCGCTTGGGCGTGTCGATGATTTCCACGCGACCATCCGCCAATTTCCCGGCGAAGGCAAACGGCGCCGGCGCATGATGATGGCCAAGGCCGTGTGGGTGCGGTTTGACGGTGCCGCAAGCCGCCGCGTTGGAGGCGTGAACACGGATGTTGGCGACCGACAAGGCGGAGATGTGCTCGAACAGTTCGTTCTTCAAGGCAGTGCTCAGCTTGTCCGCATCCGAAAGGGACGATCCAGCATCCGCCAGGATCGCAGCCTCGACGTGGAGCGTGTTCTAGTTTGCCTAAAAGATGCCTGTAATCAATCGATCGGCTCTCGTTCCCTCACGATACACAGCCCGGACGACCAATGCCGCCACAATGCCAGTCAGCGCCCCACCCAATACATCACCGGTGTAATGGATACCGATGTATACCCGCGAAAACGCAACCAACACGGCAGCAGCGAGGAAACAAAGACTAAGCCGACGCATCCCATGCAACAGAAACGTGGCCCCAATGGCAAAGGTCACCGTCGCATGATCGGAGGGGAATGACGGGTCGCCGCTCGGATTGACCAACAGATGGGTAATTCCGGCGTCATAAGGCCGGATTCGGTGGACGAAGACGAGAATGATCTGGTTGATCGCAAGGCCAAGGAGGAACGCGAAGCCTGCTGCCACAAGCACATGCCTGTTATGAGATCTGTCCGGTCGGCGCCACCATTGTGCGGCCACCGCAAGAACCAGCAACGGTACGCCGAAAGCGGAAACCGAGATCATCACGTTGTCGAGGACGGAATTCGAACCGGACAGGCTGTTCACGGCGTGGGTCGCCGCGACATCGAATGCGCTAAATTCCAACTGAGAACCCCATCACCCGTTGATGACGCTGGTTAGCCCGGAGAATGCGCCAACTCCGTGTCGCAATTCATAGAGTCTTGTGATGTAACCCTTGCGCTGTCGACTCAGCAGTACCGGCAATCAGCCTATTGCCCACGCTGAAGCCGAGGCCCCCCGCGTGACGACATCTTTTCTATTGTGACGCAGGCAACGCTGCTTCCGATTGGGGCGGCCGCGTGCTTGTTACCGAACCGTGCACGTGCCGCCTTGCTGGATGAGGGCTATTCTGTGAGCATCCCAACCTCCCCGCTCTCGCGATTGAGGGACATTCCATCCGGGGTGTGGGTCCTCGGGTTTGTTTCGATGTTGATGGACATCTCCTCGGAGATGATCCACGCGCTGTTGCCGCTCTATCTTATCACGACGCTTGGAATGTCGATGCTGGCCGTGGGCATCATCGAAGGCATTGCTGAAGCGACAGCCGCGATTACGAAGGTCTTCTCGGGCGCGCTGTCGGATTGGCTTGGCCGCCGCAAAGAGCTTGCGGCTCTCGGCTATGGCTTGGCGGCTTTCACCAAACCTGTTTTCCCTCTTGCCCCCGATGTTTCCTGGCTGATTGCAGCGCGGTTCGTCGATCGCGTCGGCAAAGGCATTCGCGGCGCGCCCAGAGATGCGCTCGTAGCTGACCTCGCGCCGCCCGAGATTCGTGGCGCGAGCTTCGGCCTCCGTCAGTCGCTCGATACCGTAGGCGCGTTCCTTGGCCCGTTGCTTGCCATCGTTCTGATGATGATTACGGCCAACAGCTTCACAACGGTATTCTGGGTTGCGGTTTTACCGGCCTTCTTGGCCTTCGCGCTCATTGTCTTCGCGGTCCACGAGCCGGATCGTCCCGCAGGTCTGCGCCAAATCAAATCACCGTTGAGCCGCGCTGAGCTTGCGCATCTCGGAAGAAACTATTGGTGGGTAGTCGGCGTTGCCACCGTTTTCACTTTGGCACGGTTTAGCGAAGCTTTTCTTGTCCTGCGCGCTCAGACCGTCGGCCTGCCGATTGCACTGGTGCCGGCGGTGTTGGTCCTCATGAATGTGATCTATGCTCTAGCAGCCTATCCCGCTGGCGCATTATCGGATCACATGGACCGCCGGACTCTTCTGATTGTAGGGCTCGCGGTCCTTGTCGCGGCCGATGTCGCCCTGGCTGAGGCAACCAGTGTCGCCTGCGTTGCAGTCGGCGTTGCGCTCTGGGGGCTCCATATGGGTTTGACGCAGGGCTTGCTCGCCACATTGGTCGCCGATACCGCATCGGCGGAGCTGCGCGGCACAGCTTTCGGCATGTTCAATCTCGTGACCGGCGTTGCATTGCTTGCCGCAAGCGTGATCGCCGGGGAGCTTTGGGACGTAATTGGTGCACAAGGCACGTTCCTCGGAGGCGCCGCATTCGCGATCCTCGCGGTCATCGGCGTTGTTGCGGTCCCGTCGGATCGCCTCGGGAGCGGGCCTCCGTAAGGAGGCGGGTGCGATTCCCAGACCGGGGTTGACAGCGGTGGGTGTCCGGCATGAAATAACCATCAAGGGGTCCCGCGACGTCCCCGTGAGGCGACAGCCCAAAGACGTCACCAGCAGAAATCACAGTTCCTCAACTTGCCCGGCTTATCGGACTGCCCAACAGCCCGCTGCTCATTGACGCGCGCCCGGACGATGCAACCCGCGATCCGCATCTCATCCCTGGCTCCATTCCCCGGCCCGACCCCAAACCTGACGCGGTGCTCTCGGCCGTCGGCAGGCGCAATGTCGTCGTTATTTGCCAAAACGGCGGTGCGCTGAGTCAAGGCGTTGCCGCGTGGCTCCGCCAGGAAGGCGTGGCCGCCGAAACGCTGGAGGGCGAATTTTCCGCGTGGCACAAGGCCGGCCAGCCGCTGGTCAACACCAAACACCTTCCGCCCTGCGATGCCTCCAGTGGCGACGGTCATGCCGAGCTGGGGAACCGCTTCCGCCAGGCGATCCAGCCGACGGCTATTGATAGGGTCGCCACGATAAGCGGCGGCAGCCCATGCCCGTATTCACCGTGGAGGGTGACAGTCGCGAGCGCCGCCAACATCACGATGCAGCCGAGCACCGCACCCCACAGTCGCGTCCGTTCCTGCGCTAGCAGAACGGCGGTCGTAAGTTCCAACGATCCGGTCACGAAATGGAACCAGTGCGGGTATCCCCACCGCAGATATTCCTCGTAAATAGACCCAGGGGTGAAGATGTTGCTGAGCGATCCCACGACGAAGAAAGCTGCAAGTGCCAAGGCCGAGACTTGGCTCCAGGAAATCTTTGACATTTGTCCCAACCTTTTCTGATGGCGCACCGCGGAGGATCTGTGTGGTCGCGCCAAGAGACGGCCAGCCGCGACGCATTCATTCGAAAGGAGATGCGAATTTCCGGAGCGATTTCGAAAGTCGCACCTCATCGCTGATCCGCGTACCTACGCCGTGGCGGCCTTCTGCGCCGCCGCGAAGACATCGCGGGGAAGCGTTGTGCTGGCGACGTGCTCCGTGCCAGCGACGCCGAGGTCCATCCAGCCCGCGTTGACGGCGTCGAACATCGCTTCAGCCGGTCCGGTTTGGCCCTTCGGGATGCCGACCTGCTCGAACGCTGCCGGCCACTCGGCCCGCGGGACAGCGAAAGCCTTGACTTCGCGCTGCATGACATCGCCCAGTTGCGCCGCGACTTCATCCGCGCTGACCATCGAACCAAGTTCGATGATGCGATGCCCCGACCACGCCGGTCCGGTCAGCAGCTTCGCCACCTCGGCACCGATGTCGTTCGTCGCGACCATCGTCGATTTCCGGCTGGTCGGATCGTAGTAAACTGGGAGCGTGCCGCCCTGGGCGACGTGCAGTCCGTAAAGGAAGTTCTCGAAGAACCCGCCAGCGCGCACGACAGCGACCGGCGACGCCAAGTCGCGAAAGCCTTGCTCCAGCAGCGACAGGGCGGTGATCATTCCCAGCCCGCTGGTTCGGTTCGCCCCCATCGACGAGAGCGCGACCACACGTGGCGGCGCGGCCTTGGTCAGCACCTCGACATAGTTCGCGATGACGCCCTTGGCTTCTTTGAAATCCGGCGAGGGAGCCCAGACTGCCGGCAGCATGACGAACGCGCCGTCGACGCCTTCGAGCGCCCGCTCGATCGCTGCCGGGTCATTCCAGTCACCGTCGATGAGTTCGACGCCCTGGTCCGCCCAGCTTGCGGCCTTCGCGCGGTCGCGGACCAGCGCGCGTACCTTCTTACCGTGGGCCAACAGATGCGTGGCCGTTGCGCCGCCGACTTTTCCCGTAACGCCCATAACTAGAAACATGCGCATTCTCCCGGTGCCAAATGGTCTATAATCTAGGGTAGGTCTCATATAAAGACCTCAGACCTGCACCGTAAGGAGGCAGTTTTTTGTAACTAGGAGAGGAAAAGGGAACCCGCATGAGCGACGCATTAAGCGCGATCAAGCGATTCAGCCGATATCAATCGGACGACGCCCAGTCAGGAGAACCCGTACATTGCCCGGTGCGCGACGTGCTCGACCGCATCGGCGATAAATGGAGCATCCTCATGATTATGACCCTCGCGACGCGACCGCAGCGCTTCAGCGAGCTTCACCGAGCCATCCGCGACATCTCCAAGCGTATGCTCACCCAGACGCTGCGCGACTTGGAGCGCGACGGACTTATCACCCGCCATGTCTTTCCGACCAAGCCGCCAAGCGTTGAATATTGCCTTTCTCCGCTAGGCCACTCCCTGCTGGAGCCTATGGCGAGTCTCATCGATTGGGCCGACCGTCGCCATTCCGATATCCATGCCGCGCGCGTCCGCTTTGACGGAGCACCCTGTGATGTTCCGCACTCGTGATGTGAAACAGAAGTTCGCAGCATCGCATGTGTGAGGTCTGGCGGCGTCTTTCGGATGCATGTCGGCCCACAGCGGAAAAACTCGCTTTGCCCGCTTGCTATTAAATACCAAATAAGCATCCCAGCGACTGAACGAAGCGACTCACGCAACGAAGTGCGTCGGCTTTCTCGGCAAAGCGGATTATGGGCGCAGACATTCTCTTAGCCATCCCGGCGCAACCCCACTCCCAATCGTCGCCCAGGACGAAGGTTATTTTTGTCCGCCTGCCTACCGTACCGAGCGAGGATGGCTTGTGATCGATGGCCGGTCACACTCGCTATCTTCAGTGTCGAGGCGCCAGCCTCCGCCGCGCTAGTTGCAAACTCGTGGCGCAGAGAGTGCGCAGCGTAGCGCCCGGCCTCTTCGAGCGCGAGCCTTTCCGGCACGCCACTTCTGACAAAGTGCTCCGCTATGCGAGTCTTGACGATGCGCGCCACGTAGTCAGATGATAAACGGCATAGGCGTCAGATCACGGTGATGCAAGCACTCGCCAGCTTAACAATCGTCGAACTGTCGGAAGCAGCTGGGGTTACCGAGCACACCATTCGAAGGATCGAGGCAGCCGAGACGATCGTCGATCGCCCGCAGACCTGGCGATAATTTTTGGGATTCCTTCAGACGGTGAACTACGTCAACCAGTAGTCACCGCGCCATCAGCGCGAACACGCCCCAGCCCAGGTATTCACGCGTGTACATGGCGTAGCGTTTAGGTTCCGCGCTCAATTTTGCCCGAACGTCTTTCGCCAAGTCGTCATCTGGATTTTCTTCCAGCCATCGACGCATAGTAAGCCACTTGGCGGCTTCATACCTATCCCAACCGTCCTGATTTGCCAGAACCATTTCGACAACATCATACCCCAAGTTTCCGAAAGACTCGATAAGATCGGGAAGCATCAGGAAATCGGAGATCGAACCGGCAAGGCACCCCTTGGCAACGTCTTCAGTGGGCGGCAACCGCAGCCAATAGGGCTCGCCGATGAGAACAATCCCTCCGGCGCGGAGGCTCCCCACCAGTAGCTCGATGGTGCCGGCGACTCCCCCACCGATCCACGTGGCGCCGACACAAGCTGCTACACCGACCCTTTCCTCGGCCACATAGCCAGCAGCGTCATCGTGGATGAACTTCACCCGATCGGCGACCCCGAGTTCTTCAGCGCGCAGCTTCGCCTGCTCGGTGAACAACTGGCTCATGTCAATACCAGTGCCGCTGATCCCATAATCGCGTGCCCAGGTGCACAGCATCTCGCCCGAACCGCTGCCAAGGTCCAGCACACGGGTCTCTGGCTCCAGCCGCAGCGCCACGCCGAGAGTGGAAAGCTTTTCGGGTGTGAACGGGTTATGGATGCGGTGAGCGCTTTCGGTGACGTTGAATATCCGGGGGATGTCCACTGCAGAAACGCCTTCGCGGTATTATTGGCTCGAAAGGACGCCGGTCTGTTTCGACTGATCGTCCGAAGCCTAGATCGAAACACCGTCTACATCGGAGAAGCTGTAAATCCCAAACGCTGTTTCGGCAACTATCGGCTGCCGGGTCGCTTCAGTCCTGGCGCGTATCGCCCGAAGCTTGTCACCATGAAGAAGCCCATCGTTCAGGGCGCCAAACGCCAGAGGCTCGCTGACCTTCGAGAAAGCGGGGCGTCGCCTACATTGACTACAAAGCGGGAGCGATCCGATCAATGAACATTTCAGACGCGGAACACAGCGGGATGAAAATAGACCACCCCGAGATGAAGCACGATCACATGCACTAGAGATCGCACAAAGAAGGCATTTAGGGCGATTGACGCTCAGGGTGGCCGGTCGTACGATTTTTCAATGGGGTGGAATATTTGGGCAGCGAGACATTCAAGGATCTCGGCGGCGTTTGCGCTGCTGAGCGTCGCATTTTACGCGTCGCTCCTCCCCAATCACCTAGTCTCCGAACTCAATCATTTTTTGTTCGCAGCAGACTACGGAACCTTTGCCGACGTCATTTGCAAGAGCGGCAAGTCTTCCGATCCAGTCTCCCCTGGCAAAGCCCCAAGCTGTCCGTTTTGTAAAGGCCTCGCAGCTTTCCAGCTCGCCTTGACGGAGGATCAGCCGGCCATAGAGCCATTGATGTTGACTGGCCAAAAGATCGATCCAAGCGAAGCCGCTCTGCTGGCGATCGTTTTCCTAATAACAGCCAGAAGCCGAGGCCCCCCGCGGCTCGACTGATGACGGTAAGGATCGCCAATGTGTAAAGGCGATCCGGCACATCTCTTTCAGATCATCATCAAAGAACTGACCAGCAGCGTTCCGACACACTCGGAGCGATGAAGCGCGGTCATTTGGGGAAATGCATTATGTTTCGTAACCAGCGAAGGCAGCTGCTCGGTGCAGCCGCCATGACTGTTATTGCGTTGGGCCAGCAGAACAGGGACGCAAAGGCGCAGGAGAATCCGAACGCGCCGAATTCGATGCCACCAGTTCTCGTGGATCAAGGAAACACAAACAACTCATCGAAGAAGGCGATCAGAAAAAAGATTCAATCTTCGGGCGGTCAAAACACCAGCACCGTTAGTGAACAATCGGCTTCGGAACCGTCAAGCCCGCTCGATACGCCTGACGGCGCAGAGGTTGGCAGCGGAGTAGGATCGAAGGGTTTGGCGGTGCCCCTCACAACCACCCGTCTTTCACGTCAAGCCATCCAGTCACAATTGCCCGTCTCCAGCGACACAGCTCAACTTTTGACGTCAGTGCCCGGTGTCAGCCTTTTCACGTCCGGAGGAATTTCGAGCCTGCCCGCGATAAACGGGCTAAACGGCGACCGGGTGAAGGTTCTCGTAAACGGTATGGTGATCTCGCCAGCATGCACCAATCAAATGAACCCGCCGCTCTCCTATATCGATCCGTCTCAGATCGCCACGGCGGACGTGATCGCGGGCGTTACGCCGGTCAGCAAAGGCGGCGATAGTCTCGGCGGAACAATCACGGTCGAATCGTTGCCGTCACAGTTTTCCGACGCGGGCGACGGCGTGCGCACATTAGGCAGCATTTCCGCGTTCTACCGCAGCAACGACGACGGCATGGCCACGTCAGCTCACGCGGAGGCTGCAACAAGGAACGTGAGCCTCGGCTACACGGGCTCGTGGGCGAAAGCCGACGATTATTCGCGTGGAGATGACGGTCCCATCGTTCGATCGACACTCTATCAGGCGTACAATCATGCCTTGACGTTGGGAATGAAGAACGGTGCCGACCTCTTCACCTTCCAAGGTGTCTATGTCTCTGTCCCCTACCAGGGGTACGTCAACCAGCGCATGGATATGGTGGATAACGATGCGTGGCTTTTTAATACTCGCTACCTGACACACTTCAACTGGGGAACCCTCGACTTCCGCGCCTTCTACCATCAGACGAAGCACCGGATGGATATGCTGGAGGACAAGTCCGGCGCCATGCCCATGAGCGTTGACGGCACGGATGCAGGTTATTCGGTCAAAGCCGAAATCCCACTGACGACCGTCGACATTTTGCGGATCGGCAATGAGTTCCACCGGGAAACACTCAATGATTGGTGGCCTCCGGTCGCAGGTATGGAGCCGATGATGGGGCCGGACACGTTTGTCGATATCAATCACGGCACCCGACAGCGCCTCGGAACCTTTGTCGAGTGGGAACACCGCTGGGACCGCGCATGGAGCACGCTCATCGGGGTCCGCAACGACATGGTGTGGATGGATACCGGCGACGTGACTGGATACAGCTCGATGTACGCAGCTGATGCGACTGCATTCAATGCGCGGAACCATGCGCGCACCGACGCCAACTTCGACGTGACTGCGCTCGCGCGTTACGAGCCATCGGCGAGCGAAACATATGAAATCGGTTATGCCCGAAAAACACGATCACCCAATCTTTATGAGCGTTACGCTTGGAGTACGGGTGCCATGGCAACCGATATGATCGGCTGGTACGGCGATGCCAATGGCTACGTCGGCAACCTCGATCTGAAGCCCGAGGTCGGCAACACCGTGAGCTTCACTGCGGGCTGGCATGATCGCGCGCGCCGCTCGTGGGAGATCAAGGTCACGCCCTATTACACCTATGTGCAAAACTATATCGATGCCAATTTCCTGAAGTCGCAGTCGAGTATGGGCGGCGGCATGGACATGGGCGGAATGGGCATGATGGACATGGCGTCCACTGAGTTCGTGACGCTTCAGTTCGCCAATCATGCCGCGCAGCTTTATGGCGTAAATGTTTCGGGAAATCTCAACTTGTGGGAAAGCCCCGTATACGGCCAATTTGGCCTCTTAGGCATCATCGGTTACGTCAATGGCGAGAACCTCGACACGGGTGACACGCTTTATCACATGATGCCGCTCAACGCGCAGCTGACGCTGAACCATCGGCTTGGCAACTGGTCGAATGCCGCGCAGCTTAAGCTTGTCAACGCTAAGGACGATGTCAATGCACTTCGTCACGAACCGACGACGCCCGGCTATGCGCTCATTGATTTGCGCTCCAGCTATCAATGGCAAAACATTCGGTTCGACGTCGGCATCGAGAACGTCTTCGACAAGCTCTATTACCCGCCCCTCGGCGGCGTCGATTGGGCAGACTACGCGGCTGCGGGACAGAGCGGTCTAATCTCGCCGGTGCCGGGACAAGGTCGTTCGTTCAATGCGGGAGTAACTGTGAGTTTCTAATAGGGATCTCAAGTAGCCGACGACTTTTGCGTTGGCTGCTTGACGGCCTCGGAAGAAAAAATTGCTTGGCGCTGCGCCTCGCCGCCCGAGAGCGTCGTCGCCTGCTTCTGCCTGTACAGTGCGCGTCGGCGGTCATGACGAAGTGGCCTAACCTTCGCCCAATCCACCACTGGCGGACGATCGAGGGTGTCAAATTCCAAAGCTACAAGTCCGATGGTCGAGACGCGATGATTTCGGATGATGCACGTATCGTTCTCAGAGGTGAAGCGGCTCCGTCGCGCGAACAACAGAACCGGCGAGCGCCTATCGTTCGCCGAGATCGGCAAGGCGCTGGCCGCCAAGGGTTTCCTCAACGAAAACGGCCAGCCCTACAACCCGAAGAGCGCGCGGGCAATGATCGGTCAGGGCTGATTGATCAGAATTCACCGCCGTCAATGACGATTTTCCACGTAAAGATTACACCGGCTGTCGAGGCGGTTAGGGCACGCTGCCAACCCCACCACTACATATTGCGGAGACCGCCGCTCTCCCCTCTCGACTCGACGCAAATCTATCTTCACGGTGCTGGAGAACTCCGTGACGAGAACAGCACATTGGACTCCAGTCGATTTCCCCGATTTCACATCTACTGCGATGAAAGCTCGCAAACCGGGCACCGATACACCGTTATCGGAGCAACGTTCTGTCGCGCGGATATGGCGCCGAGGATCGCCGCTGCGATCGAAGAGGCGATTGCGCCCTTCGGGGGCACCACCGAGCTGAAGTGGCAGAAGGTCAAACGTAAGACGCTACCGATGTATCAGGCGCTAGCGAAAGTCTACTTCGAGATGCTCGACAGGCAATGGCTGTATTTCTATTGCCTCGTCGTGGACAGCACCCTCGTGGATCACAAGAAGTACAGCGAAGGCGATGGCGACTTGGGGTTCACGAAGTTTCTCTTCACTCTGCTATTCAAATTCGCTCGAACGTTTAGGAGCCAAAATCTCTTCTACTGCTTCCTTGACGATCGAACCACGAAGCATCGCCCCGAAACGATGCAGCAGGCCCTCAACGCAAGGGTCCGTCGAGATATGCCCCGCGGATACGATCCCTATCGCCTAGTCGCTTTCACAAAGTCGGAAAAGAGCCGCCTCATCCAGGCGACAGACGTAATCACGGGGGCGATCGCCTACGAGTTGAATCAACACCATGGCGCCGCCGCGCCTGCGGCGCACAAGGTCGCGATGATGAATTTTGTAGCTAAATGTGCTGGCGTGTATACCTTGGCCGCGCCGACCCGGAAGCCGGGAGCGCGCTTCGATATCTGGCACTTGGAATTTCCCGGGCCACCACGCCGACCCACCTTCGGCCGCAAATGGTAACTCCCGCACGCCTAGGCTCATATAGAGCCGCGACATAGGCCGGGCCCTCACCCGAGCAGGTGAGGTTTCGGCGCGCGGGATGATTCGAATATAGTCAATCGCGGGTTTTCCTACAATTCTTAACCCCGATAAAATGGGCTTAAAGCGTGCAAAACTGTCCTAAATAGCGTTCTTTCGCGCACGTTGGTGAACCGTCAATTTTGCCGCTTTTGGGATAGGTCGTGCGGCGGGAAGGCTCAAGCCGCGAGCAAATCTTTCTTGTCGAGATCGCTCTGCGCGTTCCGCATCTGCGCCGGGTCCAAACTCCGCGCCAGCACGAACGCCGGCTTCGAGTTCGTCGAGCGATCGTTCGCCGGATGAACGGGCTGCTCCGGAACACGGGTTGCACATAAGCCTAAATAGCACATTTCCAAGGATTGGGCAGCAACCTTTCCCAAGCGCTTGGGTTTTGCTATAAAAAGCCCATGGCCACCATCCTTCGGCGCCCGCCGCATCGTGTCGTCATCTTTTCAAACGACCATCGACCGGCTCACGTCCACGTGATCCGTGGCAAAGGTAAGGGCGAAGCGACGGCGGTTTTCGTGCTGCATTGCCCGGAAGGACCGCCGGAGCTTCGGGAAGTCTACGGCGACATGAAATTGGACGAGGTGAACAAGATTTTCGACTGGCTGACGACCGAGATCGGAGCCATGTGCGTAAAGTGGAGCGAGATCCATGGCGATTTCTGAGAGCGAATTCAAACTGGCGCAGGAGCGAGGCTTAAAGGTCCGCGCCAAAGGCTATGCCGTAGCCGCGAAGTATGCTCCCTCCGCCAAGATGATCGTCGTCAAGATGGCGTCCGGCATGGTGATGAGCATTCCGGTTCGGCTGATTGAAGGTCTCGACGGCGCCGCACCGGAGGCGTTGGCGGAGATTGAGATCAACTCGTCAGGCCTCGGGCTTCATTGGCCAAAGCTCGATGTCGATCTCTACGTACCTTCGTTGATGAAGGGCAAAGGCCGATCTCAGAAATCGTCCGCCGCTTCGCTCGGCGCTCTCGGCGGCAAGGTTCGATCAAAGGCGAAGTCGGCAGCGGCACGAGAGAATGGCAAGAAGGGTGGACGTCCGCGGAAGGTAGCCTAAGGCGCATTGCCGTCTTCGATCAGCCGCCGGCGCATGGTCCAGCCGCTGTCACGCATCCGCGAGAGGCAGGCGCGCTTTCCTACGCCTTTCGGCATCCAGCTTTTTGCATTCCTCCGTTATCAGATCGAAAATCTTGTCTGAAAGCTTCTCGGTCAGGAAGACATCATTGACGTCGGACGCGACCCAGGCTGCCTTTCGTTTCTCGCCATTGTCGGGATATTCCCACCCGCGCAGCTCGATCGCGTAAGTCGCGTGGCCCCACCCTTCGAACAGCGCCTTCTTCTTCAGATCGTAATACTCCCCACTGGGTGTGCATTGATAGGCGACGCGTGCCTTGCGTCGGATGCGCTCACCGAAAAGCTCGAAAATCATATCGAACGTAAACGTACCGACGAACCCAGGATGCCTAAAGCTATGGACGTAGCGCTCGAACTCTTCGCCTTCGAGACCCAGCGCCTTCGCCATCCGTTCGTGTTCGTCCGCAATGCCTGATGTATTTTTCGGTGAAATTGTTTCGGTCGGATGCTCAGACGGGCTTTCGCCTCTAGCCGCGTCGGAGTGTTCTGGCTTCGCCTCCAACGCAAAATACTCGTCGATCGCTGCTTCCCAGGTCGCCACTTTCTCAGCGGGATACTCATCCTTCAGGCGCTCGCTCAGAATCATTCCCGTCTTTTTAAAAGCGTAGATGATCTGCGGAGGAACGTCGCTTGCTCTCATTACGGAAAGAATTTCTCGATTAAGCTCCTCAATGGACAGTTGCCGAGGCTCATCCGCATCTGGATCGAAGAAGATTGGATCGCCTTGTCGTGGTGGCCGTCCGAACTTCTTCTCAAACACCTCGAACTGCTCACGCAGAAGCTCAGAAGGATCGAGCAGCTGCGAACGCTGGCGCTTGCGCCCACCTCTTTGAGGCTTCTTCATCCGATCATGCCCTCCACAGAATCCTTGCGACTTCCGTTGCAGCTGGATCGAAAACCAGATCGTTGCGCTCCTTGTCCAGGACGTAGGCGAACACATCACGACGCCCCATCTCCGGCTCGATCTTGACCTTATCGACGCTGATCAAGACATGTTCGTTGCCCCTCGGCGGCCCAAATGCGCTCACGATCTTCATGGCGCGATCGACGTCCCCTTGCTCCATGCCTGTCCCTTCGCAGTTGAGCATTTCTGCGAACAATTTCGTACGCGCGACACAGAAACCGTGCGAGGCCTTGTTTCCGAATTCAGCCGAGCCCGCTGCATTGGCAATGCGGAATGGCTTGACGTTACCGTTGTCGCCGTAACCGCTTTTAGGCAGATGTGTGACGATCATGAAGATGATGCCAAGCTCGCGCGTCATGCTTTGCGCCTCCCGCATCATGCGGCGGACATAGATCGTCTCGCGCTCTCCGCCAGATACGTCATGATCAAATTCGTTCCACGGATCGCAGACGAAGACCTTTACACCGCGCGATCGATGAAGGTAACGAACCCTCTCAAAGTAATCGATCAGCGACCGCTCGTCGATTGTCTCAGGCTCATCCCAAAACACGCGACGTTCGAGATCCATTGCAGGCCGAGGATCGATACTACTCAAGTCATCATGACGAGTATGACCGATTGCCGTGCGCCAAAGACGATTTTGCAGATCATCGCGACGGTCTTCCCACGCGCAAATATGAGCTGGCCAGCCTTTGTGATGAGCGAGCTTTAGGGCGAACATTTGTGCGATTGTCGACTTGCCCGAGCCGTAGCCGCCACAGAAGACTGCAACATCAGGGAAAGCCCAACGGGCCGTGAGTTGATCAACATAAGTGTCGAAGGTCTCAAGTGGCGCGCTCTCACCCCAATCCGCAAGTGGACGCGTCGTCTTCCAGTAGACATCCTTCGGCCGATTGAGCTTGGCAAGAACCTGCTGCGGATTGGCCTTCGGCAACGTCACGCCATATCCGAGGTCGATGAAGCGCAGGTCAGCCGAGTCACAGCCCTGAGCCATCAGGTCGGACAGGCGCTCGATGCCGTCCTCTTCGCTCTCCGAGATCACAAGCAAGTTCTGCGTAACGTCGGTCGGCTTGACGTTCATGTTTTTGATGTCGTCGAGCTTCACCGCAGGCATGCGGAATTCGCGCTGGATGAAAACCAAGTCGGCGTCGTTGTCGACGACGAAGGTGACGTCCTGTCCTCCAAACAGGTTTTGCACGCTGATCATTCACGTCTCTCCGATAATCAAATACTGGAATGCCGTTTGCTGACGTTAGAGTTGAGCTGTAACGGCCATCTCATTTGAGGGTGGCGGCCCCAATCTCAATGACAAAGATTGCAGCCCGAGACCGCTCCCTAACGCTTTTCCTCGTTGATGGGCGTCCAACGCACAATGCGCAGCCTGCCTCCGCTGGGATCGTAGGCAACGAAGTCGGCACCGGCAGCAATACTCGGCACGACGGCGTCGACTGCGTGAGCTGAACCCGCCTGACGAAACCAAGCTGGGCCATCCGGGACGCCAGCCGCCGTGAGCGCTCGACATGCAGCGAAGATGATGGACGAAGACGGTCGCTCAACGAGAGGATGCCCATCGAGGGTCGCGGTGAACTTACCGCGGCCAGCCGCGCGCAGAGTCACGACGATAGGCGTACGGCCTTCCCCACAACAGGCACCTGGATTTGCGACTGGGTCGGCTTGATCCAAACGGGCAGCCTCGTCCTTTGTCTCATTGAAATCCACGACTGCGCACCCCCCACCCCTTCTGTTTCTGATGCATTTGGCGCGACCCGGTAGCCATCTGGCTGGCGTTGCGACGGATGGCTTTCTTGCGATCGACGTCGGTATGCCTCGGCACGATCCAATCCTTCGAGGCCTTGAGGACCTGCTCGACGTCGATGCCTGGAAAGTCGCGAAGAAGCTCAGCGCGGAATTCCACGCCAGCCTCGGTGGGAAGCGAGACCTCCCCAGTGCGCGGATCGAGATAGACCGCATCCTTGACTTCGTACTCTTGCGGCGCCTGGTGTGAGTGCCCCCGACGTCGAAAGCTCTGCGCGTGCGGATTGAGGTTGTTGATGTCGGAGCCGAAGCTCGGACCTAGCGTTGGATCAGCAATTCGTACCGACGGTTTCGTTGCATGATCAATGCGGGCCACGGGGGGTATAGGGGGGTCTGCACTTGATCCCGTTCCAGCTTTTCTGTTCTCGGAGAGTGCGCCAGCAAAGAGGGCCCTAGTCGTTTCTTCGTCGTATACTTCGTCGTTATCCTTATATAGGTCCCCCCCGCTAAGCGCAGTGCCGTCCTCCCCACTAAGCGGGGGGGAGATATTCCGTTCATCGGGGGCGACGGTCGCCCGTTCTCCTCGCTGAGCGGGGACGACATCGTTCAACAGGGGCGACGGTTCGGTCTTTGGCGCGCTCGCTCCCTCCGGCCACGTCTCACGTGTCAAAATATATACGGCGCCACGCTGATAGATGCGGCCGCCCGCTCCGTTACTGTATCGACGATCAACGCGAAGAATGCCTTTTTCCTGCAACGCAGAAATCGCTTCGTCGAAGGTGTTTGCGCGCGAAATATTCGCTACCCGTTGAAGACGCTCGCGTCCATTTTCGCCAAGCACTTGATCGGAACTTTCGTCGACCTCCATGCGAAGTGCGACAGCTGCTCGCAATTCTGCTTCATGGCGCATTGGGATGATCTGGAGCAATCTCCTGATATCATCGAAGACCGATGGAAAATTGCTTCGCCGATGATCGGCTTGATTCCGGCGCGAATTATCGCTATGCGTCATGATGTTCTCGATTTGAATTTTGTTGACGCAGAGCAATCGAGCTTGGCGGCGCACGCTCTGCGGGATCTGAGAAAGGGGCTCCGCCGAAAACGGGGCCCTTTCGTTTTTTGGAAATGCTGGCCGGCTTTAGAGCGCGCTGGCCGATCGCTCCCGCATCCAGTCCACGATGGCGTCACGGTCCCATGCGACTCGCTTCTTCGTAAGTGCGATCGCCTTTGGAAATGCGCCTTCTTTGGCAAGTCGATAGACAGACGCTCTACTGAGAGAGGTCATCGTGACGATTTCGGAAATGCCTAGAAACTTGGAGGGTGCCTCCGAAGAGGCATGATAGACGGAGTTCGAGTTCATGGCGCACCAGCGTTGAGCACCCCCGGCAGTTGTCCGGTGATGGTTGCTCGGGCGCCATGCGCAACCCGCCTTCGGCACTGAATGCCGTCTGACCGATCTCACCAAGGGATTTATGGCTATTAACAAAAAAGCTGGTGCGCATCCCTCGGTCTCACGAGACTTGTGAGATCGTTGATTCGACAAAGAGCTTATTCGGCCTCAAAATCAAGTAGGCTTCGAAATTTTTTCAACAGCCTGCAAATAATCGTCCCAGCGCTGCATCAGCACCCTCCGCTCTTCAAGGAACTGAGCCCGCTTGTAAGCGGCTTTCGTCTTATCCTTCACTTCGTGTGCGAGAGCAGCTTCGGCTACGTCCTCGTCGACCTTCGCCACTTCAGCGCACCAGTCGCGAAACGATGATCGAAATCCGTGCGCAGTCGCAACCCCTGCATAGCCGTGATCGCGAAGGAGCTTCGTGAGTGTCATATCGGAGAGGACGCCACCTTGCTGGCTCGGGAAAATCAGTACGCTGCGTCGCTGGAGCGCCTTCGCTGACCCGAGTATTTCGAGACAGCGACCACAGAGAGGAACGATGTGCTTCTTCCTCTTCTTCATGCGCTCTGCCGGTATGACCCAGGTGTTTCGCTTCTCATCGATCTCATCCCAGCGCGCTCCGCGTGTTTCCCCGGATCGTGTCGCCGTTAGAATGAGCCATTCGAAGGCAAGCTTAGTTTCAGGCCAGGATTTCAGCTCTTGCAAATCGCGTACGAATGCCGGCACGTTCGTGTAGGGCATGGCCCTATAATGCTCGACGCATCGTGGCTCGCTGTGCATTGCCTCCTTCACGCCCTCGCACGGATTAGCTGTGGCGCGCCATCCGTTGAAGATCGTGAAAGCAAAGACGACTTTGACGCGTTGAAGAACCCGTCGGGCTGTCTCCTGCTTCGCGTTCCAGATCGGCAATAGGAGCTTGCGAATGTCCGGACCCGTTACGTCTTGCACAGCTGTGTCGCCGATGAACGGGAAAACATAGGTATTCATTGTAGAGCGCCACTGCTCTCGGTGCTTCTCGTTCGAAAGCGTTTTCTCTTTCGTCGCGTAGTACTGAGCAAATGCCATCCGGAACGTAATTCGGTCGATCGGCACGGCGGCGCGACCTGAGCTGAGCTTCACCGTTTGGGGCGACGAACCAGATCGCAAGTCGACCCGCTTCTCTTCGGCCTTCCGCCGCGCCTGCTCAAGGCTCACATCTGGGTAACCGCCAAGTCCGAACTCTCGCCGCCTGCCGTCAACAGATGCGCGCAGCACCCAATTGCGGGCTCCGTGATCAGAGACGACAAGACGGAGCCCGCTACCGTCTTCGTACTTCCCAGCTTTCGTCAGGTTGCGGACTTGAACAGCTGTGAGTTGATTGGCCTTTCGAGCCATGCAGATTGCCCCTCGCCAATCCCCCATCATATCCCCCATCCGCGCGTAGGATGGCCTGATCCGTTATGAGACAGATGGGATCATCACGATGAGATTTTAGGTGATTTCGTCCGTAAAAACAGTGGTTTTTCACAAACGTATGAGACGACAGCGAGGTAAGTGAGACATCTGAGAAAAACGAACTGGCGGAGACGGAGGGATTCGAACCCTCGATACGCTTTAGGGCGTATGACGATTTAGCAAACCGTTGCCTTCAGCCACTCGGCCACGTCTCCCCAAATCAATGGGCAAGCGCCCCCTATAGAGGGCAGATCACGGCATTGCAAGACATGACGGATAACCGTCTCAAAGATACCTCTGTGTATGGCTGCCGCCGCAAAGTCGTCCTAGTATCGTACAAACAATATCGCTCCTCCACCGTGACAGGTCTGAAGTTGTGCATGCTCGCCTGACGTTGCTTTTGCTCGGTGTCTCTGCGCTCGCCGCTCCGGCAGCGCAGGCGACGGAGCTGTGCGTCAAATGTACCGGCCCGGATGCCGCCTATTCCTGCGTCGTGGGAAGCGGGCATTCCAATGCGACCCTCGATACCGTCGCTAAATTCTATTGCATCACGACGCTCGCGAAGGCCGGATCGCACGCCAGTTGCACAATCGACCGGTCCGTAACCGCTCCGTGTCCTGGAGAGCGCCGTGAGCTGCCAATCCCGGCAATTCTCAACGACAACGATAGCGACGGCGACCAGCCGAAAAATACGTCTCCGCCGCCAATAGAAGGCCAGGGCCAAGCCAGCCACGTTCAACAGGAGCACGGGGCGCAAGAAGCAAACGTGCCTCCACCGCCGGCTGAACACCAAGCGAGCGGACCGCCGCCCGGCCAACCGCCGCCGGATCAGGCCGCGAGCGAGCCTCCGCCGAAGACAGTTCAGGAAATGGTCGAGAAAAGCGCCCAGTCCGCCGGAAACGGTATCAACGAGACTCAGAAGACTGCTGGCGCAGCCGCGAAGTCGGCGAGCACGGCCCTGGAGAAAGCGGGCTCCGCTGTTGGCGGCGCCGCTAAGAGCTCCTGGCAGTGCCTCTCATCATTCTTCTCAAAATGCTGAGAGCATGCGCGAGACAACGATTTGATTTAGCTTCGCGGACGGCAAGGCTTCAGTGGACGGAAGCCAGCCATTCGCGGGCCAATCGCTGCGCCCGAATAATCTGAGACTTACTCATGTCCCCGGCGACCTCGGACCGATAGCGTTTCGCTTCGTCATTGCCGCGTACAGCAGCGATGTTGAACCACTTATGCGCTTCGATCAGATCGACCGTTCCGTCGCGGCCGGTGCAATAGCTCAAGCCCAGCTCGAACAGAGCGTCGGATTGATCGCCCTGAGCCGCGTATTCGAAAGTCTGCCGGGACAACACGTCCATGCGTGCCATATCTATGTACTCCAAATCGGCCGTTCGTTCACACCTCATGTCGAACGCAGCCGTGACATGCGCCCTACCAAACAGTCATCGTGGGCACCCCGAAACAATCGCAGGGCTTGGATGAAAACTCGTAAAAAGCCGAACAAATTTGGGGTAATAGCCTAGTAAGCTTGCTTTACATCGCATTTCGGAATGGCCGAGATCGGCGCAATTTTTCCGCGGGCGGACAGGCGGTCATCGGCCGTTAAGAAGGGTTGCCACCAATTGGTAACCATGCTTCAAAAAGGCGTCCTGATGCGATCGCTGGAGCGACGGGGCTCACTGCGTTCAGCCAGGGTTCAGCCGAGTGCTGGTAACCATAAAATCACGGGCCAGATGGCCCATGCGTTCGAGGAGGGTTCAAGCCGCTGGCGCGGCTTGATGAGGGACAATGGTTCACGCGATGGTTTGCCGCTCTTTGGCGGCTGTGGGCGTGCTCGCGCTCGCCGGATGCGCACAGGATGGCTCGCGGCCGGCGTTTATTGGTCTGTCGGACCTCGCCAGCAAAAGCCTCGCAGCGGAAGCTGCAGAGCCGCCGGTCAGCGAAGACACGCCTGGAGTTCTGCGCCACGTTCAATCGAACAAGGTCCTTGGCGCGATGGCATTCCAGAAAATCACGGGCCAGACCGTCGATCCGGATAGCCTGCTCGGCCGCGGCGAATAGCAGCCGTTTTGGCTCCCGTTAGTCCTTCTTCAGCGACAAGCCTTTCTGTACTGCCGGCCGCGCTCCGACCGCACTCAGCCATCGCCCGACATTGGGATAGTCCTTGATATCGAGACCAAGGCTCTCCCACGCGCGCGCAAACGGAAAGCAGGCGATATCGGCAATCGAGTAGCTTCCGGCAAGATAGTCCCGATCGCTCAAGCGCCGATCCATCACGCCGAACAGCCGCGCCATCTCCTTTGAAAAGCGCTCCATCGCGTAGGAAGCCTGTTCCGGCGGCTCGAGCCTAAAGCGAAAAATCTGCCCCGCGATCGGACCTAGCCCAGCGACCTGCCAGAACAGCCATTGATCGACATCGGCCTTTGCCCGCTCGCTGGAAGGATAAAAGGCGCCGAACTTGCGCGCGAGATAATGCAGGATCGCTCCCGATTCAAAGATGGCGAGCTGTCTGCCATCAGGTCCGTCCGGATCGACGATAGCAGGCACCTTGTTATTCGGTGAAACGGCAAGAAACGCCGGATCAAACTGCTCGCCGCTTCTGAGGTCTACGAACTTCACGTGATAAGGCACGCCAAGTTCTTCGAGCATGATCGAAATCTTGAAGTTGTTCGGTGTGGGCCAGAAATAGAGCGTGATCGGCTCTTCGTCCCATTCGCCGTCGTCCTGCATTTCACTCCTCAGGGAACAAGAATAACGGAGCCCGTCGTTCGCCGGGCTTCGAGATCGCGATGCGCGTCCGCCGCGCGGGCAAGTGGATAGCGATGGTTCGCCGTGATCCGGATTTTCTTGCTCAGCACCATCTCGAATAGGTCTGTGGCGTTTTCTTCCAAATCCTGAGTTGTCGCCGTATAAGCCAAAATCGACGGGCGCGTGGCGAAAAGAGAGCCTTTAAGAGCCGTTAGCTCAAATGGGGGCACCGGCCCCGAAGAATTTCCGAACGATACCCAAAGTCCCCGGGGTCTGAGGCAATCGAGCGACTTCGGAAAGGTATCCTTGCCGACGGAATCGTAAACGACATCGCATCCCTTGCCGTCCGTTAACGTCCGCACGCGCGCCACGAAATCTTCGCGCTTCGTATTGATGACATGCGTGCAGCCGTTCTCGCGAGCAAGTTCGCCTTTCTCGTCCGAACTCACCGTCCCGATCATCGTTGCCCCGAGTGCGCGCGCCCACTGGCAGGCGATAAGCCCCACGCCCCCCGCGGCCGCGTGAAACAGCAATGTTGTGCCCGCATCGACCGGATAGACCTGCCGAAGCAGAGAACGCACCGTCATTCCACGAAGCAGCATCGAAGCCGCCAATTCATAATCTATTCCGTCCGGAAGCTTGACGAGCCGATCCGCCGGAACCACCCGAACGTCCGCATAAGCACCCAACGGGCCGGCATACGCGACCCTGTCACCCGTTTTCAGCCTTTCGACGCCCGGACCGACACCGATAACCTCCCCGGCCCCTTCGGATCCGATCGTCGCAGGAAGGCTCGGCAGCTTGTAGAGGCCCGTTCGGTGATAAATATCGATGTAATTGACCCCGATCGCGTGCTGTCGAAGCAGCACTTCGCCCGGACCGGGTGACGGCAGCGCCATCTCTTCATAGACCAGGGCCTCAGGGCCTCCATGCGCGTGCAGGCGGACGGAATGTGGCATGTGACGGTCCTCTTCGAATGAACTGTGGATCAAGTGATGCCGTTTCGTCGCGAATCTCGCTAGGCCCTTGACCGGGGCCACAACTTAAATCGCCCGCCGCCACGAGGCTGCCATGCTGACTTTCTACCGGCAGATGAAACGAAAACGGATACCGTCTTGCCCAGCCCCAAATATGAACCGCGCCCGAGAAAGCCGAATACCTCGTTAGCGCTGGTCCTCGCCACGTTGGCACTCGGCGGCTGTGCAGGAAACGAAGCCGCGTTGGGCGATCCGGCGCGCGGGCTGAAGTGCGTCGATGACAGCAACGTGTGCATAAGCCAGCGAAAGATGGTCTACGATTCTTATATGGCCGACCCGTCGCGGGCGTGGGTGAAGCAGCAACCAGGGCCTCATGAATACGCGTCTGGCGTACGCCTCATGGCACTGAGCAAAAAGCGCAAAGAACTCACATGCAGCGAGCTGGCCCACGGCAAGGCAGAAGCGGACCGTGGCCCGGCCGCATTGAGCGGCGGAGCCTATATCGGCTTGACATCGGGACAGGTTGCGAGAGCCGCAATGCTCTCACGTGAGGTGTCCCGCGAACTTGCCCAGGAGATCGCGCGGCGGTGTCGCTGAAGACTTGAAGCAGACAGTGGGCTTCCCATTTTGCCCAGACGGCGTTTCTGTCCTGCCTGCCAATAATAATAATCTCTAATTGGAAAGCCTCCGAATGAGCGTGCAGGAATTCGTAGACGCTACCGTCACCTTCGTAAGAGCGCATGAAGCCTGGGCTATTCCGATCGCGTTCGGCGTGGCTTTTCTCGAAAGCTTTTGCTTCCTTTCGATCCTCTGGCCTGGCACCGCCATTCTGGTTGGTATCTCGGCACTGCTTGCGAGTAGCGGAGTCGAACTGAGCGTGTTGTGGCCGGCGATCGTTGCAGCCGGCGTCGGAGGCTCTTTCGGTTACGCCCTATCGTACTGGATCGGCCTCTATTACAAGGACGGCATTCGCGAATTGTGGCCATTCAATCGCCACCCGGCGATGGTCGACAGCGGACAAGCGTTCTTCGATCGATGGGGAGCGTTGAGCGTCTTTTTCGGCCATTTCTTCGGACCGGTCCGCGCCATCATTCCGGTAATCGCAGGGATGTACGCTTTGCCGCAGTGGCAGTTTCAGATTGCGAACATTGTTTCTGCGTTCATCTGGGCGGCGGGCATCATCGCCCCGTCATACTTCGGTTTCGGTTACTTTTTAGGCGCAGATACCACCCCGGCAGGCCCCTGATGCAGGCCGAGCTTGCGCGAATAACCGCGATCCCTTAGAGGAACGCTTTCGCGCCGCGCCAGTCCGCGGCCATCGGATCAATCCTTTCCAGGCATCGAGGCCATCTTTCCATGTCGAAGACGTCGTTGAAGAATATCCAGAAGCAGAAGAAGAAGGCCCGCCGCACCATCGGTCGCCCGGCGCAGACGCGCATCCAGGGCAACACCCCCGCCGTGCGCAAGCGCCTCAAGAAGCTTTCGGGCATCACCCGCGCGAAGAAGGCGGCATCGGCCTGACATCGGGCCGACGCTTTCCTACCCCAATCTACCTTCAAATGCCGGCGCATTGCGAAGACATGAGCATCAAAACCCATGGCTCCAGCGCTTTATCCGCCGACGATCGTGCCGCCGGCGCGCCCTCTGCCCCTGCTCTCCTTTTTGCGGCGTTTCATCCGCAATCCGCTGCGGGCTATTCCTCAATCGGTTTATGAGGAACCGGTCGTCACCTACGGCAAGAAGCGCCCGCTTCTTGCTTGGGTGACCGATCCTGCGCTCATCGAGACAATCCTCGTCAAGAACTCCGAGCAGTTCCCAAAGACGAGCCTCGATCGCCGCGTCCTAACGCCCATCGTCGGTAACGGCCTGCTGACAACCGAAGGGGACAGCTGGCGCTGGCAGCGAAAACTCGCAAGCCCGCCCTTTCGTCATACGGAGTTGCTGAGCTACGTCCCCGCCATGGCTGAGGCCGCCGTGGAACGCGTCCGGCAATGGCGCGACCACGGCCGTGCGCCGTTTGCCACCGACATCGAAGCCGCGATGACGGACGTAACGTTCAACGTCGTCGCGCGTACGATCCTGGCCGGTGTCCGCACGGCCGAAGGCGACGCCATCAAACGCACGAGCCGCGCTTACCTCGATCCGATCTCCTGGGAAGTGGCTGCATCGATGCTGCGGTATCCGGAAACGTATTGGCATCCGGGCAAGGCGCGCATGCGCCGCTCAGCGACCGAGCTTCGATCTATCATGCGCGCCCTGGTGGCCGAGCGTCGCCGAGACACATCTCCCGGCAATGATCTCATTGCCCGGATGCTCGCGGCCAAGGATCCGGAAACGGGTGAGCCCATGCCGGAGGAGATGATCGCCGACAATCTCGCGACGTTCCTCTTCGCTGGACACGAGACGACCGCCAAGGCGCTGACCTGGACGCTCTACATTCTCTCTCGCGCCCCCGACTGGCAGGATCGACTGCGTAGCGAGATTTCGTCGGTCATCGGCGATCGGCCCATCACCTCCGATGCTATCGGCAAGCTTCCGACGGTATCGCGCGTGCTGAAAGAAGCGATGCGCCTCTATCCGCCCGCTCCGGTGATGACGAGGATCACGACCGGGGAAGTAAGCCTCGGCGGCAAAACACTTCCGAAATCGACGCTGATCGTCCTGCCGATTTTTATCATCCATCGCCATCGCGCGCTTTGGGACGATCCCAACCGTTTCGATCCCGATCGCTTCTTGCCCGAGAGGGAAGCGCGTTACCCGCGGACGCAGTTCATGCCGTTCGGATACGGGCAGCGGATCTGCATCGGCTCATCGTTCGCCATGCTGGAGGCGACGGCCATTCTCGCGACGCTGCTCCAAAACGCGCGCTTCGAATGGGATGGCAAGCATGTCCCCGAGCCCGTCAGCCGCGTCACGCTCCGCCCCAAAGGCGGCATGCCGCTGATCGTCCGGCCGCTTTAACGGCTCATTCACTAAAGTTACCGAGGTCCGAAATTCCCACCCGCATTTTTAGGCGGCGCGTGAGCGCGACCTAAAACAATCAGCGGTATGCTTTGTCGCATCTCGAATGACGCCTCCAAAGGAGAGGCTAACAACAATGACAAAAGCGGCTTACGTGGTGGCGGCAATCGTCCCGTTCGGTCTGGTCTTTTTGGCGTGCGTCGGCATCGCCCATGTCGCGATGGTCGGCATCCGCGAACGAAGGGCCAAGCGCGCAGCCCTTCAGAAAGCGTCTCCGGCCCGCTAAGGCCTCAGAGGCCGAGCTTGGCTTTCAGGATGTCGTTGACTGCAGCCGGGTTCGCCTTGCCGCCCGTCGATTTCATCACCTGACCGACGAACCAGCCCAGCATCGACGGCTTCGCCTTCGCCTGCTCGACCTTGTCGGGATTTGCGGCGATGACGGCATCGACGGCCTTTTCGATAGCGCCGGTGTCCGTCACCTGCTTCATGCCGCGCTTTTCTACGATGTCCGCCGGATCGCCGCCCTCGGTCCAGACAATCTCGAACAGATCCTTGGCGATCTTGCCCGAGATGGCGTTTGACCCGATGAGATCGACGATACCGCCGAGCTGTCCTGCCGAAACAGGACTGTCCTCGATGGCCTTGCCTTCCTTGTTCAGGCGCCCGAACAACTCATTGATGACCCAGTTCGCGGCGAGCTTCCCATCGCGGCCCTTGGCGACGGTCTCGAAGTAATCGGCCGAAGACCGCTCCGCGACCAGCACGTCAGCGTCATAGCCCGAAAGCCCGAAGCTCTTCATAAAGCGCGCGCGCTTTTCATCCGGCAATTCCGGAAGGCCCGACTGCAATTCGTCGACGTAGCTCTGCGTGAATTCAAGCGGAAGCAGATCGGGATCGGGGAAATAGCGATAATCGTGCGCTTCTTCCTTCGAACGCATCGACCGCGTCTCGCCCTTTCCGGAATCGAACAGCCGCGTCTCCTGGTTGATCTTGCCGCCGTCCTCGATGATGTCGATCTGACGGCGCGCCTCGTACTCGATCGCCTGACCGATGAACCGGATC
This sequence comes from Hyphomicrobium sp., assembly GCA_030148425.1. Classification (GTDB taxonomy): domain Bacteria; phylum Pseudomonadota; class Alphaproteobacteria; order Rhizobiales; family Hyphomicrobiaceae; genus Hyphomicrobium_B. The sequence goes on from JASBTM010000008.1 coordinate 441,248, forward strand.
GAGTTGACGTTCTTGATTTCGCAGCGCGTGCCGAGCTTGTCGCCGGGCTTCCTCACGGAGACGTTGACGTCGGCCCGAAGGTTGCCCTTCTCCATGTCGCCGTCGGACGTGCCGAGATACCGCAAGATCGTGCGCAGCTTGGTGACGTAGGCCTGCGCCTGTTTCGACGAACGAAGATCCGGGCGCGAGACGATCTCCATCAGTGCCACGCCCGAGCGATTGAGATCGACGTAGGAATAATCGGGATGCTGGTCGTGCAGCGACTTACCGGCATCCTGCTCGAGATGAAGCCGCTCGACGCCGATCTTCAGCAACTCGCCGTCGACCTCGATCTCGATCTCGCCCTCGCCGACGATCGGCTGCTTGTACTGCGAGATCTGATAGCCCTGCGGCAGATCCGGATAGAAATAGTTCTTCCGATCGAAAACGCTCTTCAGGTTGATCTGCGCCTTGAGGCCAAGTCCCGTGCGAATTGCCTGGGCGATGCACTCGCGATTGATCACCGGCAGCATGCCCGGCATCGCCGCATCGACGAGCGAAACATGGCTGTTCGGCTCAGCACCAAAGCCTGTCGACGAGCCCGAGAACAGCTTCGATTTGGAGGCGACCTGAGCGTGAACCTCCAAGCCGATGATGACTTCCCAGTCGCCGGTCGCGCCGGCAATGAGGTTCTTGGATGTCGGCTTTTCAGCGATTTTCTGAGAGCTCATTTCTCGCCTCCGGTCCGTGCCTTCAGAGCATACCCGATAGCTGCATAAACAAATCCGGCCACTAGCGACACGATGAACACGCCGACAACGGCGCGTGCGAGCGTCGGCGCATCGAGAATACGAAACAGCGTCGCGATATAAAGCAGCGCAACGCCCGCCATTGCCCCGCCGAATCCCGCAATCAGAATCTTTGATCTCTCGTTGGCGCGCTGACCAAGCATGTAGGCAACGATGATCGTCGCCGGATTGAGGATGCCATAAAGAAGGACTTCGGCCAAAGGCACATCGGGCTGGAAATCAGGTCCCACCGTTTGCTCCGGGCTTCTGGGCGACATCCTGCACCTGTCGCAGTTTTTCTTCCTCGAACTGGACGAACCAGCCGATCATATTGCGCCATTGTGCGCCGACCATCTCGATCATCTCCGGCGGCATCCCCTTGTCGGCGGCGCGTTCTTTCACACGGTCGATGACCTGCTGAATGCGCCACTGCACGACGGCGCCTTCCTGCGTCGTCATCTTGAGCTGCCAAGCCCGATCGACGTAACCGTAGCGCTCGGCGATCAAATCTACGAGCGCACTGTCGATGCGATCGATCTCACTGCGCACCTGGGACATGTCTGCGCATTCCCACGGACGTCTTGGGTCCATGATATTAGCCCTTCATCCACCACGCGTCCGGCACAGGAAAACGGCCGGCGGCATCTTCAATGACCTGAGCGGTCCGGAACAGAGTTTCTTCATCGAACGGCTTGCCGATAAGCTGCAACCCAAGCGGCGTGCCCTGCGAAGAAAGCCCGGCAGGAACAGACATGCCTGGCAGGCCAGCCATGTTCACCGTGACCGTAAATATGTCCTCGAGATACATCGCCAAGGGGTCGCCAGACTTTTCGCCGAAGGCAAAAGCCGGAGACGGTGTCGTTGGCGTCAGCACAACGTCGACCGTATTCCACGCCTCGTCGAAGTCGCGTTTGATGAGCGTGCGGACCTTCTGCGCCTTCAGATAATAGGCATCGTAGTAGCCCGCAGAGAGCACATAAGTCCCGATCAGGATGCGCCTGCGCACTTCCCGGCCGAAGCCCTTCGCGCGTGTCTTCTCGTACGTATCGATCAGATCGTCGCCGTTGACGCGAAGGCCGTAGCGCATGCCGTCGTAACGCGCGAGGTTCGACGAGCACTCCGCCGGCGCCACGATGTAATACGCAGGAAGCGCGTACTTCGTATGCGGCAGCGAGATTTCGTGGATCGTCGCGCCTGCCGACTTCAGCCACGCGATGCCGTCGTCCCAGAGCTTCTGAATTTCGGCCGACATGCCATCGACGCGATATTCCTTCGGAATGCCGACACGCAAACCTTTCACGCCTTTGCCGAGCACCGCCTCGTAATCGGGAACGGGCGCGTCGACCGACGTCGTATCCTTCGGATCGTGGCTCGCCATCGCTTTCAGCATGATGGCGCTGTCGCGCACAGTCTTGGTAATCGGCCCCGCCTGATCGAGCGACGATGCGAACGCCACGATGCCCCAGCGCGAGCAACGGCCGTAAGTCGGCTTGATCCCGACGGTCCCGGTCAAAGCGGCAGGCTGGCGGATCGAACCGCCCGTATCGGTCGCAGTCGCGGCAAGACAGAGGTTCGCAGCAACAGCCGACGAGGACCCGCCCGACGAGCCGCCGGGAACGAGCTTGTCGGTCGAAGCCTTGCCGTCCTTGCCCTTCCGCCGCCACGGATTGACGACGTTGCCGAAGGCGCTCGTCTCGTTGGACGACCCCATCGCAAATTCGTCGTTGTTGAGCTTGCCGAGCATGATTGCTCCGGCATCCCACAAATTCTGCCCGACGGTCGATTCATACGTCGGCTTGAAATTGCCGAGAATGTTCGAGCACGCCGTCGTGCGAATGCCGTTCGTGCAAAAGAGATCTTTGTTGCCGAGCGGCAGACCTTCCAGCGGACGCGCCTTGCCCTCCGCGAACCGCTTGTCGCTTTCCTTCGCTTGCGCGCGAGCGTGCTCCGGCGTCTGCAGAACGTAAGCGTTGAGCGCGCCGTTGCCCTTTTCGATTGCTGAAACGAACGCGTCGGTCAGCTCGATCGCCGTGAAGTCTTTCTTCTGAAGCCCGTCGCGCGCTTCCGCGATGGTGAGTTTGGTAAGATCGGTCACCGCTCGACTTTCCCTTTCAACCCTTTGCAGCGCTCATATACGAGCGCTTCCGTCCCGCTTTTGACCTCGATGCGGTTAGCGTCGAGGCGCGTGAACGTCACCGTTTGCGCATATTCGTCCGCCCCTTCGGAGCATTGCATCTTGCCCTCGAACACGTTGGGCTTCACTTCGCGGAGTGCCTCGAAATCGCAGCCGCCTTCCCAGCTTCCCGTTCCCTCGCGCGTCAGCGTCAACGGATATGTTGCGATGTTCGGAGCCGCCTTGCCGTTTTGAATGTCCTCGAGTTTCTTGCAGCCCGTCGTCGGCGAATAGGTGCCTTCTCCTACGAACGGCGCATCGAGTTTCCTTTCCTCGGCACGCGCGAGACTTGCAAACATCATGATGGCCGCCGCGGCAAACAACGCGTGAATCATGGGGTCACTCCACGACTTTCGGCACCACGAAAAAGTTGTCTTCCGTCATCGGCGCGTTCGCGGTGACTTGGTCGGCGATCTCGCCGTCCGTCACGACGTCGTCGCGCATCTTGAGCTTTTGATCGACGACCCGGGTCATCGGCTCGACCGCCGACGTATCGACCTCGTCGAGCTGCTTGACCCAGTCGAGAATGCCAGAAAGCTCCTTCTCGAGACCCTTCGCCTCCTCGGCGCTGACCTCGATCCGGGCGAGGCGCGCGATACGGCGAACGGTCGCTTCATCGACCTGCATGAAAAGTCCCTTCAAGAAATCGGGGGATTGCGTCGCTCTCATAGCCGGGCGAGCGCCTCTAATGCAACCAGTGGCAGCATCGCTGGCGGTCAAGTCACGGAATTGACGGGGAAAGCCCGGTCCGGTCTCGGGAATGATGCCAATTTGTCGCCGAAGCTGCTAGAGCGGCATACTCGCCCCCACTTTCCGAGATCAGGCCTCCGAGTGACCGAAACCTCCCCTCCCGCGCCCCCAGGCTTAACCACGGAAGACCAAAAGCAATTTCGCGACTTCGTGGGCGCACCCGGCCGTCTCATCGGCATCGATGCCGGAACCAAGACGCTCGGCCTCGCCCTTTCCGATGTGCGGCGTATGATAGCGTCGCCTCTCGAGACGATCCGCAGGACAAAGTTCACGGCCGACGCCACCCGCCTGTTTGCCATCACCGCCGAACATGAAATTGCGGGGCTCGTCCTCGGCCTGCCGCGAAACCTCGACGGAACGGAGGGCCCGCGCGCCCAGGCGACCCGCGCTCTGGCGCGCAACCTCAATAAGTTGTCGCCACTCCCGATTCTGCTTTGGGACGAACGCCTGACGACCGCCGAGGCCCAGCGCATGCTCATTGACGCCGATCAGACTCGCAAACGCCGCGCCGAGGTGATCGATAAGCTCGCGGCGACGATCATCCTGCAAAGCGCGCTCGACCGGATGAAGCAGGAAAACTGACAGAGGCGGCATCTACCCCTGTCATCCCGGCCGAAGCGAAGCGCGGAGCCGGGCCCCAGAAGCACACCCGCGAAGCGATCCTAGGTCCCGCAAGATGGCTCGCCCGGGATGATATGAGAGGAAATGGTGCCTTATGCCGTCATCCCGGCGAAGGCCAGGATCCAGCCAAGCCGGATGTCTGGGCGGATTCCCGCCTCAGCGGATGACCATCTCGATAGAACGCGACGGCAGCGCCGTTTCGGTGCTATCTTCGAGACAAGCTCGAGGATGATAGGATCTGGGTCGCGAGATCATCCGCACGACCTGGCGAAGCTAAACTTCGCATCTTTGAAATAAATTCGCGCGCCCAACAGCATAGAGCGTGACATTTCAGGCTCCGTTAAGGGGTTTGCGATTGATGTCGCGCCCCGAGCTTGCGGCCTCGCAAGACTCCCCCTATAGAAGCGCCTTTAATGACAACGAAATCGAATTCAAACGCGCTGAAGGTTTTTCCGCGCCGCCATTTGCTGACCTGCGATGGTCTGTCGGCGAATGAGATCAATTTTCTTCTCGATCTTGCGGATCGGAACGCCGATCACATCCGCAACAATGGCAGGAAGCGCGAAGTCCTCGCCGGGCGAACGCTGATCAATCTTTTCTTCGAATCCTCCACCCGCACGCAATCGTCCTTCGAGATGGCGGGCAAGCGCCTCAGCGCCGACGTCATGAATATGAATGTCGCGACGTCGTCTGTGACGAAGGGCGAAACGCTGGTTGATACCGCCGTCACTCTGAACGCCATGCGCCCCGACATCATCGTCGTCCGCCACCATGCGGCAGGCGCCGTCGAGCTCTTGTCGCAGAAAGTCGATTGCTCCGTCATCAATGCAGGCGACGGCGCCCACCAGCATCCGACACAAGCTCTTCTCGATGCCCTCACCATCCGCCGCGCCAAAGGCCGCATCGCCGGCCTGACAGTCGCGATCTGCGGCGACATCCTCCACTCGCGTGTCGCCCGCTCCAACATCAACGTCTTGAACGCCCTCGGCGCCCGCGTGCGCCTCATCGCCCCGACGACACTTTTGCCGTCGTCACCCGAGCGGCTCGGATGCGAAGTCTTCACCGACATGTGGAAAGGCATCGACGGCGTCGACATCGTCATGATGCTGCGCCTGCAGCGCGAGCGCATGGACGCTTCCTACGTGCCGTCTAGCCGCGAATTCTTCCACTTCTTCGGCCTCGATCAGGAAAAGCTCGCCCGCGCCAAGCCAGACGCGCTCGTCATGCATCCAGGGCCGATGAACCGCGGCGTCGAGATTGCCTCGACCGTCGCCGATCATTCCAGAAGCGTTATCCGTGAGCAGGTTGAAATGGGCGTTGCAGTTCGCATGGCCGTTCTCGAAGCCTTGTCTGCGCACCTTCCCGGCTTCGCGGAGGATGCGCCATGAGAAAGCCAATTGAAAAGCCGAAGACCGTCGGCCCGGCGACCGTCTTTATCAATGCGCGCCTCGTCGATCCGGCATCCAACCGCGACGAACCTGGCGGCCTTCTCGTCAAAGATGGCTTGATCGCCGATCTGGGCAGTCACCTCCGCCGCAACGCCCCCGAGGGCGCGTCCGTCATCGATTGCAAAGGAAACGTCCTCGCTCCGGGATTGATCGACGCCCAGGTGTTCACGGGTGAACCGGGCTACGAGCATCGCGAAACGCTGAAGACGGCAAGTCATGCAGCGGCGGCGGGCGGCGTCACGACCATCGTCGTGATGCCGGACACCAATCCGGTGATCGATCAGGTCGCGCTTGTCGATTTCATTCAGCGCCGCGCCCGCGACAACGCCCTCGTTCACGTCCACACCATGGCCGCGATGACAAAAGGCCTGCAGGGCGAGGAAATGACCGAAATCGGTCTTCTAAAACGCGCTGGCGCCATCGCCTTCGCCAACGGCAAGTCGAGCATCGTCAATACGCGCGTGATGCGCAACGTGCTGAGCTACTCGAAAGACTTCAACGCCCTCGTCGTTCACCACACCGAAGACCCGTATCTCTCGAACGGCGCGATGAACTCCGGCGAGGTTGCGTCCCGCCTCGGTCTGTCGGGTGTCTCCAAAATCGCCGAGACCATCGTGCTCGAGCGCGACGTGCGCCTCGTCGAGATGACGGGCGGCCGCTATCACGCCGCGACGATCAGCTGCCAGGAAAGCCTCGATGTCGTCAGAGCCGCCAAGGCAAAAAAGCTTCCCGTGAGCTGCGGCGTCTCGATCAATCACCTGACGCTGAATGAGAACGACATCGGCCCCTACCGCACGTTCTTCAAAGTGCGGCCGCCCTTGCGGCGCGAGGAAGACCGCGCGGCCATGGTCCAGGCCGTTGCCAATGGCGATATCGACATCATCGTCTCGAGCCACGATCCGCAGGACGCCGACACCAAGCGGCGCCCCTTTGCGGAAGCCGCGGACGGTGCGGTGGGATTGGAAACGCTGCTCTCGGCTGCGCTTCGGCTTGTCCATTCTGGCGACATCACGCTCTCGGCCATGCTGAAGGCGCTCACCATCAACCCGGCGCGGCTTCTCGGTCTCCACTCGGGGCGTTTGGCGAAGGGCTCGATCGCGGATCTCGTGTTGTTCGATCCCGGCGAGCCGTGGGTCGTCAACAAGGACATGCTGCGCTCGCGCTCGAAGAACACGCCGTTCGACGAGGCCAAGATGCAAGGCCGCGTACTGAGAACAGTAGTTGCCGGCCAAACCGTCTATGAATACGCTGGCGTCGAGCGCACCTAAGCATTACCTCTCTCGCCGGGGCGTTCCATTCCGTACGTGAGAATTTGGTCATGAGCTTGATGTCACCCTTGGCTTTGCTGACGGACGACGGCTCATGGCTTCCAGCGTTAGCCGCGCTCTTGCTTGGCTATCTCCTGGGCTCCATCCCGTTTGGACTTCTACTGACCCGCGCCGCCGGGCTGGGCGATATCCGAAGCATCGGATCGGGCAACATCGGCGCGACCAACGTTCTGCGCACCGGCAACAAAAAACTCGCCGCCGCAACGCTTCTGCTCGATGCCGCGAAAGGTGCCGTCGCGGTTCTGATCGCCCGATACACACTTGGCGAAACCGCCGCGATGCTGGCCGGTCTGGCGGCCTTCATCGGGCACATCTATCCCGTTTGGCTCGGCTTCAAGGGCGGCAAGGGCGTCGCGACCTATCTCGGTGTCCTGATCGCGCTGGCCTGGCAACTGGCGTTGCTGTTCGCGGCGCTTTGGCTCGCCGTCGCCAAGCTCGGTAAGATATCGTCGCTCGCCGCTATCGTCGCCACAGTCGCTGTTCCGACCGCGGCTTGGATCTGGGGACCGCAAAATCTTGCCATCGTCGTCACGCTGATGAGCATCGTCGTCCTCATCAAGCATCGCGCCAACATCGAACGCCTGATAGCCGGAGAGGAGCCGAGGATTGGCTCCAAGACCTGAGCAAACGGACCTCTTTCCTTCTCAGCCTTCCTCCATGGCCCTCTCGGACGAGGAGCGGCTCGCCTGCCTTCGCCTGATCCGCTCCGAAAACGTCGGACCGGTGACGTTCCGCGATCTCATCGCCTACTATGGTGGCGCATCGAAAGCGCTCGATATCCTCCCGACACTCTCGCGACGTGGCGGTTCCGGCCGGCCCATCCGCATCTGCCCAAAAGACGACGCCGAGCGAGAACTCGCAGTCGCCCATCGCCTTGGCGCTACTCCGCTCTTTACTGTCGAGCGTGACTATCCCGCTGTGCTCGCCGGCATCGAGGCACCCCCACCGCTGCTCTACGTCAAAGGCAGTCTCGATATTCTGAAACGGCCGGCTGTGGGAATCGTCGGGTCGAGGCAATGTTCCGCCGCCGGCGTCCAATTGACGAAGCTGTTCGCGAGCCAGCTCGCAGAAGCCGGCTTTGTCATCGTCTCGGGTTTGGCGCGCGGTATCGACCGCGCAGCACATGAAGCCTCTCTGGCGGGAGGCACCGTTGCGGTCTTGGCGGGCGGCATTGATTGGGTCTATCCGCCAGAACACGCCGAGTTGCAGAGACGCATAGGGACCGAGGGCTGCCTCGTCACCGAACGTCCCCCAGGACTGCAACCGCGCGACAAGGACTTCCCGCGCCGAAACCGCATCATCGCAGGGCTCGTTTACGGAGTGGTCATCGTCGAGGCCGCCGCTCGTTCAGGTACGCTCGTGACCGCCCGCTACGCGAACGAACTCGGCCGCGAGGTGTTCTCCGTGCCCGGTCACCCGCTCGATCCGCGCGCGGAGGGAACCAACCGGCTCATTAAACAGGGAGCGACCCTCGTTACGGAAACGGCGGATATTATTGAGGTCCTGCGGCCGATCCTCGGGCTGGAGGAGCGCCGTTTTGACTATGCGCACCCAGGCGATCATGCGAGCCGTGGACCGTCGCCGACTGAGACCGCGCCACCACCCGCCCCTGCTCCTGATTTCGCGCCTGAGGACGTCCTGAAGGCCGTCCTGACGGCCCTGGGACCGGCTCCCGTGGCTATCGATGCGGTCAGCCGGCAAACGGGGTTGAATGTGCAGGCCGTACAGATCGCCCTGCTGGAACTCGATTTGGCCGGCCGCATCGAAAGGCAGGGCCAGGGCCTCATTGCGCTCAAATCGAGCTAGGCGCTGTGCCGGTGCGTCTCGCGCACAGCCTCAGCATAAGATATAGCCAGCAGGTGCGACAGCTTCCGGCAACCCTCACGCTCGGCCATCCGCTGCAATTCTCCCAGCAGATCAGCGAGATATTCAAGATGGGCCTGCCGCTCTCCTTCGAGCTGGTCGGAAATTCCGCTTTTGTGCAAACTGTCCATCGCCTTCGCGTTCGCCCCGCCACATTCCATATTTGCAACCTATTTCATTCACCAATAAGTAGCAATATCAATAATGCCACAATCTATGGGTGATGTTGGCAGGGGATTTGACAGCGCTGCGGCGATCAACCATGTTCCCGGCCCGCCGGGCGGCACCAGATTGAACGCTGCGCCCCGCAGCCAATGCGGGTATTCCGGCGCCAGGAGCGAAATCCTCAGATGAACGTGGTCATCGTCGAATCCGCCGCTAAGGCCAAGACGATCAATAAATATTTGGGTTCAGGTTATAAGGTCATCGCGTCCTACGGACACGTGCGCGATTTGCCCCCAAAAGACGGTTCGGTTGAGCCGGATCACGATTTCAACATGCACTGGGAAGTCGATCCGAAGTCCCAGAAGATCATGCGCGAGATCGCGGACGCCGTGAAAAAGGCGGACAAGTTGATCCTCGCGACCGACCCTGATCGCGAAGGTGAAGCGATCTCCTGGCACATCCTTCAAATTCTCAATCAAAAGAAGGCGCTGAGCAAGGATATCGAGGTCGAGCGCGTGGCGTTCAACGCCATCACCAAGCAGTCGATCCTCGCCGCGCTGAAAGAGCCGCGCAAGATCGACGAGCCGCTCGTCGACGCCTATCTCGCCCGTCGAGCCCTCGACTATCTCGTCGGCTTTACGCTCTCTCCTGTTCTGTGGCGCAAATTGCCGGGATCGCGCTCGGCCGGACGCGTGCAGTCCGTTGCCTTGAGGCTGGTCTGCGACCGTGAAGCCGAGATCGAGGCCTTCAAAACCGACGAATACTGGACGATCGAAGCTTTGCTCTCGACGGCCAAGAACGAAGATGTCCGCTCGCGCCTCGTCGCGATCGACGGCACAACGCTGAAAAAGCTCGACATCAAGGACGAAGCGACAGCGACAGCCATCCGCAAGGCGCTGCTCGGTCAGGATTTCCGTGTTGCGTCCGTCGAGAAGAAAGCCACGAAACGCAACCCCTACGCCCCATTCACGACGTCCACTCTGCAGATGGATGCCTCGCGCAAGCTTGGCTTTTCCGCCAAGCAGACGATGCAGATCGCCCAGCGCCTTTACGAAGGCGTCGACATCGGCGGCGAAACGGTCGGCCTCATTACTTATATGCGAACCGACGGCGTCCAGATCGTTCCGGAAGCCGTCAGCCAGATCCGCGACGTGATATCGGCCGAGTACGGCAAGAACTACACGCCATTTGCGCGCGAATACAAAACCAAAGCCAAGAACGCTCAGGAAGCGCACGAAGCGATCCGCCCGACCGATCCGCGCCGCAAGCCCGATCAGGTCCGCAAGCATCTCGAGAAAGACCAGGCTGCGCTCTACGACCTGATCTGGAAGCGCACCATCGCCAGCCAAATGGCCGCCGCCGATATCGAGCAGACGACAGCGGAAATCGAGGTCAAGGGCTCGGACAGCAAAGCATACGGCCTCCGCGCCAACGGCTCCGTTCTGATGTTCGACGGCTTCCTCAGAGTCTACGAGGAAGGCCGCGACGATCGTGTGCGCACCATCGACAAGGGCAAGGACGACATCTCCGACGAGGACGATGACAACCGTCGTCTGCCGCCGCTCGCTGTCGGTGACCGGCTGAAGGACAAGGAAGTCAGCGCCGATCAGCACTTTACGCAGCCGCCGCCGCGCTTCTCCGAGGCGACACTTGTGAAGCGCATGGAAGAGCTCGGCATCGGCCGTCCGTCGACCTACGCCTCGACGATGGCCGTGCTCGTCGACCGTGATTACGTGCGCATCGAGAAAAAGCGCCTCGTTCCGGAAGACAAGGGACGCCTCGTCATCGCGTTCCTCGAAAGCTTCTTCAAACGCTACGTCGAATACGATTTCACGGCCGACCTCGAGGAAAAGCTCGACCTCATCTCGAACGACGAACTCGAATATAAAGTCGTGCTGCGCGATTTCTGGCGCGACTTCATGGCGGCCGTCGGCGAGATCAAAGATCTACGCGTCGGTGACGTGCTTGAAGCACTCAACGAAATGCTTGGACCGCACGTCTTCCCGGACAAGGGCGACGGCAGCGATCCCCGGCTCTGCCCAAAGTGCGGATCAGGCCGCTTGAGCTTGAAGATTTCGGGCAAATACGGCGCGTTCATCGGCTGTGGGAATTATCCCGAATGCAACTACACGCGCCAACTCTCGCAAAGTGCCGATGGCGACGCCGCGTCCCTCGACGGCAAGATCCTCGGCTATAGCGACGACGGCCTTGCGGTGACGCTGCGCACCGGCCGCTTCGGACCGTATATCCAGCTCGGCGAAGCGGAAGGCGAGGAAAAGCCGAAGCGCTCGAGCATCCCCAAGGGCATCGACGCCGCAACGCTCGATTTCGAAAAGGCGATGCAGCTGCTATCGCTGCCGCGCGAAGTCGGCGCTCATCCCGACGAAGGCGGCGCCATCACCGCAGGCCTCGGCCGTTTCGGGCCGTTCATCGTGCACGAAAAGGACGGCGCCAAGACGTACGTCAACCTCGAAAGCCTCGAAGACGTTTTCACCATCGGGCTCAATCGCGCCGTCACGCTGATCGCGGAGAAGCGCGCAGGCGGCGGCAAGAGCCGGTTCCAGCGCAACGCACCGAAGGTCGTGAAGGATCTCGGCGTGCATCCGACGGAGGGCGGTCCGGTCCAAGTTCTCGAAGGCCGTTACGGTCCCTATGTCACGCACAATAAGGTCAACGCCACCGTTCCGCGCGCCAAGAACCCGGCAGAGCTGACGATGGATGAAGCGCTCGCGCTGATTGCCGAACGCATCGCCAACGGCGGCGGCAAGAAAGGCAAGCCCGCACGCGGCGCCAAGGCAAAGGCGGCAAAGGAAGAGAAGCCAGCGAAAGCGGCTAAGGCTCCCAAGGCGGCCAAGTCCGATACTGCGCCGAAGGCCGCCGCGAAGGCTCCCGCCAAGAAAGCTGCTTCCGCATCCGCCGGAACCAAGAAACTCGCGAAGGCAAAAGTCTGACCGCAAAACGACGAGGCGACCAGGTGGCCCGCAAACCCAAGCCGACGCGAGCCCCGACCGAAGGTGGTCTGCCGAGCAAGGAGCAGATTCTCGAGTTTCTGAGCACTGCGCCCGGCAAAGCCGGAAAGCGTGAGATCGCCCGTGCGTTCGGCGTTTCGGGCGGCGCGAAGATCGCTTTGAAGCGCATTCTGTCCGAGATGGCCGAAGAAGGAACCCTCGCAGGGGATAAAAAACACCTGCGCGAAAAGGGCAAACTCGCGCCCGTCACGACGCTCGAAATCACCGGACGCGACGACGACGGCGATCTCCTCGCCAAGCCGTTGCAATGGGAAGAGTCGGACGGCAAACGTCCGATCGTGCGCGTCGTCGCCTCACGTGACGGCCGCGACGCTGAAATCGGCATCGGCGATCATGTCCTTGCGCGCCTTGAGAAGCTTTCGCGCGGCAGCGGCGCAGCATCATACGAAGCGACGCCGATCAAGAAGCTGCCCCGCGAGAAACGGCGTCTCCTCGGCATCTTTCGCGCGGCGAAGCGGGGCGGCGGCACCATCGAGCCGATCAATCGCAAGGAACTGAAGAGCTGGCCGATCCTTCCCGGCGATATGGGATCCGCCGAAGACGGTGATCTCGTCCGCTTTGAACTCATCCGCCGAGGACGGTTCGCGACGCCCCGCGCCGAGATCGTCGAAAGCCTCGGCAATCCCGACGACCAGCGCAAAATATCGCTCATCGCCATTCACGCTCACGGCATTCCGGAAGACTTCCCCGACTCCGTCATCAAGGAATGCGAAACGCTTTCCCCTCCAACGATGGAAGGCCGCACCGATCTTCGCAGCATGCCGCTGCTGACGATCGATCCAATCGACGCGCGCGACCACGACGACGCGGTCCATGCCGAACCCGACACCGATGCGAAGAATTCCGGTGGCTTCGTCGTGACCGTGGCCATCGCCGACGTCGCCCACTACATCCGGCCCGGCTCCAGGCTTGACCGCGAAGCCCAGCTTCGGGGCAATTCCGTTTACTTCCCGGATCGCGTCGTGCCGATGTTGCCCGAGAAGATCTCGAACGATCTCTGCTCGCTGCGTGAATTGGAAGAGCGTCCCTGCCTCGCCGTCCGCATCGTCTTCGACAAGCACGGCGAGAAGCGGAACCACACGTTTCTCCGCGCCATGATGAAATCGGCCGCCAAGCTCTCCTATCAGGAAGCTCAGGCCGCCATCGATGGCAACCCATCCGAAAAATGCGTTCCGCTCATGGAACGGGCGTTGCTGCCACTCTGGGAAGCCTATCGCGCAGTCGCGAAGGCACGCGACAAACGCGGCCCCCTCGATCTTGACCTTCCCGAACGCAGGATCGTTCTCAACGAAGAAGGCAAGGTCGCGCGCGTCGTCACACCGGAACGACTTGAAGCGCACCGCCTCATCGAAGAGTTCATGATTCAGGCCAACGTCGCTGCCGCCGAGACGCTGGAGGAGAAACGCCTTCCCCTCGTCTATCGCGTTCACGATCAACCGAGCCCCGAGAAGCTCAAGGGCCTGCGCGATTTCCTCGAAACGCTCGACATGAAAATCCCGCACGCCGGAGCGCTGAAGCCGGAAGCTTTCAATCGTGTGTTGGATCAGGCAAAAGATCTGCCCGTTCCGGACCTCATCAACGAAGTGATTTTACGCTCACAGTCGCAGGCCGAATACAATCCGAAGAATATCGGCCATTTCGGCTTGAACCTCGTACGCTACGCTCACTTCACGTCGCCCATTCGCCGCTATGCGGATCTCATCGTGCATCGCGCGCTGGTTCGTGCGTTGAACCTCGGACCCGATGGTCTGACGGACGAGGAAATTCCGCGCCTCGCAAGTGTCGCAAAGGCGATCTCCGACACGGAACGGCGCGCCATGGCCGCCGAGCGGGAGACGACCGACCGTCTGATCGCCGCGCACCTCGCGGATCGCATTGGCGCAACGTTCCCAGCGCGCATCGCGGGCGTGACGCGTTCGGGCCTTTTCGTGAAGCTCAAAGATACCGGCGCCGACGGCTTCATCCCGATTTCGAGCCTCGGCAACGATTACTATCATCACGTCGAGGCCGCCCATGCTCTGATCGGGGCCAGATCGGGCGAAGGCTATCGTCTCGGCGACACCGTCGAGGTTCGCCTTCTGGAAGCCATCCCCTCCGCGGGCGCGCTGCGTTTCGAGATGTTGACCGAGCCGACGCGAGGCAGCTCCGCCGCGAGCAAAATTCCCCGCCGGGGCACGACCGGCAAGAAGAAGTTTGGCAAATTTCGCGGCCGCAGCCGTTGAAATCCATCAATATCGCCGCAGGACAAGGCGCTCGCCTTGACCTCGATAGCCAGAAAGCCCATCACCCTTCCATGGCAAATCCGGCTGAAACATTTTCCGCTGTCGATGACGAGACGCCCCGCCCGGTCTGGCCTGCGATGGCGCGCGGATGGCGGCAGCGCTGCCCAAGCTGCGGCACCGGCCGGATGTACGGAAAGTATCTCAAGGTCAACGACCTTTGCCCGGATTGCCACGCCGAGCTTTTTCATCAAAGAGCCGATGACGCGCCTCCCTATTTCGTCATGACGATAACGGCGCATGTAATCGTCGGCGGCATTCTCATCGTCGAACGGCTCTACTCGCCGCCGACCTGGGTGCAGCTTGCGATTTGGCTGCCGACGTTGGTGCTCTTGAGCCTGTGGCTGCTTCCGCGCGTCAAAGGTGCGTTGATCGGCTATCAGTGGGCGCTGCGCATGCACGGCTTCGGCGACCCGAAGCTGGACGAGCCGGAACAATGGCCGCCGACGCCTCCCGAGACGTCATCCAGGTAAAGTGCTGCCGATGGTGAACGGACAAGCCGAGAGTTCCGTAATCGAGGTTCCCGTCCGCGACGCCGCCTGTGTGCTCATCGCCGACTTGAAAGCTTCCGAGCCGCGTCTGCTGATGGGACGCCGCCATTCAGATCAAGTCTTCTTGCCCAACAAATGGGTTTTCCCCGGCGGTCGCGTCGAAGACGAAGATCGTGCTTTGGCGCACGCATTCGCCGAGCCGTTTTCGCCCGACGGCCTTGCTCACGAGATCAAGCCTTTCGCGCTCGCCGGCATTCGCGAGCTTTTCGAGGAGACCGGCCTACTGATCGGCCGCGAGGGCGCACTGGATGACCCGGGCCCCGCCTGGCGAACGTTTGCCACCAGCGGCCAGACACCCGCTCCCGGCAACGTCTTTCCCTTCGCGCGAGCCATTACCCCGCCGGGACGCGTACGCCGCTACGACACTTGGTTTTTCATTACGAGCGCGGAAGCTATTTCCGCCGATTCCTCAGTGACAGACGACGAGCTTCTCGATCTCGGATGGTTTACATTTTCCGAAGCGGCGGGGCTTGATCTACCCCACATCACACGGCTCGTTCTGGAGGACGTCGCCGTCCTGCTGCAAGCGGCGCCTATGTTGCGCGATGCCGCTGAGCATCTACCCTTCTATTATTCCGATGGCTCCGCCTTCCACCGCGACCTGATATCGTGTAAAGTCGCACCCTCGATGCCTTGACATGGCAAAGTTGCTGCGTATGTTGCGCGCTTCCCCGCCAAGGTGTCTTGGCTCTTAATTAAGGCCAGAAGATCCATGGCAAAGCCAGTTACGCAAAAAATCAAATTGTTGTCTTCCGCTGGAACGGGTTTCTTCTACGTCACGAAGAAGAATCCGCGTACGTCGACGGAAAAGCTTGTTTTCAAGAAGTACGATCCTGTCGTGCGTAAGCACGTGGAATTCAAGGAAACGAAAATTAAGTAAGAGCGTGGAAAAGCGCTTGGCTCATCCATTCCTATTTTGACTTAAATCATATTTTTTTGAAGGCGTTGGCCACGTAAAGTGGCCAGGGCTTAAAGCAAACTCGGCAGCGGGGTAAATCGTTCCGAGACAGCTTCGCAACCCTGGCCACGACCGGGTGAGGTTCAAAGAGGGCGTTGTTCCTCTCCCAGCTTCGCGATCGACCCTCTGCAACCGTTCGAGGAGGCCACTCGTGTGGTCGCTCGGTTCGATCATACCCACTCTACCAGGCTATGCGGCGGGCCCGATAGCGCGGGATTTCACGTTCGCCAATTCTCACAAGAAAAGCCTCGCAAGAATGGCGTCCAAAATACCGCAAATGCCTATTTATCCCCACTTGATCGCGTAGATTGGTGCCAGAATACGATGCAGAAAGCAACAACTGCTTTACTGTGTCGCTGGCGCTACGATTCTTCCGATGTCGATGTTTTCGTGAATGCCTTTAAGCGGCCGGAAACATTACGAATTCCTGGCATTCCGCATAATCTACCGCGGTGGAAAAGTCGTACAAAGACTGAAAAGCAACGCTCTCTTCGTCCAAAGTAGCATTTACGCCGCGTCGGCGACAACACGATTTCGCCCACGTCTCTTCGCGATGTAGAGCGCGCAATCGGCACGTTTGAAAAGGGTTTCGGGAGAGTCGTCTGGCGTCTCTAAGGTCCCGATCCCGACGCTGGCCGTCACGCGAATGTTCTGACCATCCCCGATCTTGAATTCATCCGACGCGACGCAAGCGCGGAGCCGCTCGCCCACTTGGTAGGCGTGCGTAAGATCTGTGTCCGGCATGATAATCACGAACTCCTCGCCCCCAAGACGGCAGGCAAGGTCGATGCCGCGCGTGTTACGGCGAATGCGCACGGAAAATTCCTTCAGAACCGCGTCGCCGACGTCATGGCCATAGGTATCGTTCACCTGCTTGAAATGATCGATATCCGCGACCAGCATGGACAAGCTCCGCCCGGTTCGCACGGCCTCCGAGACGAGTGTTCTCAGGTGCCCTTCCATGTAACGCCGGTTATGGAGCCCAGTCAGCGAGTCCGTGATCGACATCTCGACGCTTTCGGCCAGCCGGTGACGGAGGAAATCGGAGTGACGCTTCCGTTTGATCTGCGTCTTGACTCGCGCCAGCAGCTCGTGCCGATCGATCGGCCGCATCAGATAGTCGTTGACCCCCATGTCGAGGCCACGCAACAGCCGCGCCTCGTCGCCCGGTTCGACCAGCATGATGACCGGCAGGTGCCGCGTCCGCTCCAGCGAGCGCACCTGCGAGCACAACCGCAATCCGTCCGATCCCTGCAGCGAAAGGCTGACGATAAGCAGATCGAAGCTGTTCTCCGTGAGGCGCGCGAGCGCCGTCTGTGCATCGTGCTCCAAATGCGCGTCGTTGGCGCGAGAAAGAACTTCGAGCAAACGCCCCGATGAACGCGGATGATCATCGACCAGCAGAACGCGTCCGGACCGCGCCGAAAGCACGCGCGCCAGCGAGCCGTCGTCCGGAATTCCCATGTCCTTGCCGGTCGAAGCCCGCATCATCATCTCGTCGTTGAGCATCTTGAGGCGAGCGAGATTGCGGACACGCGTTACGAGCGCGATGTCATCGACGGGCTTCGTCAGAAAATCGTCTGCGCCGCTCTCGAGACCCAGCACCTTATCGGACGGTTGATCGAGCGCTGTCACCATCACGACCGGGATATGATGCGTCGCGTGGCTGCCCTTGATGTGGCGGCAGGTTTCAAAGCCGTCCATGCCGGGCATCATTACGTCGAGCAGCACAACGTCGACACTCTCACGCGCAAGAATGTCGAGCGCCTGCTGACCATTGCTCGCCGTTAGAACGTCGAAATACTCCGCCTGAAGCCGTGCTTCGAGGAGTTTTACATTCGCCGGAATGTCGTCGACAACAAGAACGCGGGCGGTCATGGGTCAGTATCTGCCGGGAGGTCTACGGCCTCGAGGATCCAATGAATTTTCGAACGGTCTCGAGAAATGACGTTACGGAAATTGGCTTCGAGATATACGCTTCACAGCCGCCCGACCGAATCCGCTCTTCATCGCCCTTCATCGCGAAGGCCGTTACGGCAACGATTGGAATCTGGGAGAGAGCATCATCGTCCTTCAGCCAACGCGTCACCTCGAGCCCTGAGACTTCAGGCAGCTGAATATCCATCAAAATAAGATCCGGCCGATGACGGCGCGCAAGTTCAAGCGCTTCGAAGCCGTTCCGCGTCTGGATCGTTTTGTAGCCATGAGCGACAAGAAGATCGTTGAAGAGCTTCATGTTGAGCTCGTTGTCCTCAACAATCAGCACGGATTGCGTGCCAACGCGCGGATCCGGCACACGACGCTCGACGTTCGTTCTGGTTTCTTGATACGTCATCGCAACCGCACTCTCCTCGCGGCCGTTGTGCACCGATTCTCAGCGGACCTGGCGGCCGACTTTGCCCCGGAAAGCCGTAACCAACAGTTAATGACAGCCGGACGATTAGGTAACCATGATGAGATCGAAGCCCCCGCGCCTCACAGAAGACTGGGCAGAGGCAGTTGCGTTGCAGGTGCTAGCTTACTTGCTCGGCGACGCGCAGCAAATTTCGCGCTTCCTATCGCTGACCGGAAGCACGCCGGAAGATCTTCGCGGCATCGCCGGCTCGCGCGAGCTTCAAACGGCCACCCTCGAATATCTTCTGTCGGATGAGGGACTGCTCCTAGCGTTCTGTCAGGAAGCGAAAATCGATCCAGCGATGATCGGGCCGGCCTATCAGCTTTTATCCGGCCGCATCGACGACTGATCCCTCAGTGCGGATCCTTGGCAGGGCACTTGCCGGGGTCGAGGAACGTCAATTCCTTCAACTCACCCTTAATCGAGAACTCGCCGTAGTCGATCTTGAGATCGCTCGTCACACCGTTCTCGAAATAGCGAAATGACAATTCGTACGAGGGCGTCTGATCTTCGTGATCCTTGCCCGCATCGAAGTAGCTGATTGTCATCGGCCAGGACGCGATGGCGGCAAGCTTGTCCGATCCCTTGAACGTGCCAAGCGACGCAGCAGCTCCAGTTCCATATTTGCCGCCGATAATGGTGTTGGTCAGATAGTATTTCTCGCCCTTTTCCGAGCCGTCATAGAGATTTGCCGTGAACATCTTCACGCCGGTCTTCGCCGCCTGGACCAATGTCGAAGCGTGCTGCATCGGGAAATAAATATCGGTCGGCAGCGATACGCGCTTCTTGGCAGGCTTGACGAGATCAACGCCGACGACGGGTGTCGCGCCCTTCGAGCGCAGCGCATCCCCCTGGCTCGAATCCGCCAGTTTGTCGTTCTGATATTGCGTCGACGCGAACGTCAGCTTTTTCGCGTCGGCTTCTTCCCAGCTCGAATTCCTGAGATCGCTCACCGTTTCCGCGCCATCCTGGTTCGTCATCACAGTGACGAAACGCATGTTCTGCGTGTACCCGGCGCAAGGCGAGCCATTGAGTTCGTAGACCATCCGTCCGGTAACGCCGGTAACGCCAGACCCTGCGGTCGAGTCGCCCAAGGTCAAATCGTAGACGGCTCGATGCGGGACGAAAGGCGCCATATCAGCAGCGCTGGCGGAATGAGATCCAATCCCAGACGCCAAGACAAACAGCGCTAATGCAGCGTAGCCATCACGCATAATCATCGGACTGAGCTCGCTCTCCGGTCGGGGATCTACATAACTACAACAGTGTAGGCTTTAGATAAAGCATTGCAAAGAGGCGTCGTGGCGGCCAAAAGCTGCCAAGACAACCTAAACATCGAGTAATATTGCCATGACCGCGATAGACCAAAGGCTTGCCCAACTGGGTCTCAAACTGCCCGAAGCCCCCCAACCCGTCGCCAATTACGTGCCGTTTCTGATTTCCGGCGATCAGCTCTTCATTTCCGGACAAATCGCCAAGGACGGCACTGGGCGCATTCTGACCGGAATACTCGGCGCGGGCGTCTCTATCGAGGAAGGGCAGGAGGCCGCACGTCACTCGGCACTCAATCTTCTTGCTCAGGCGAAGGCTGCTCTGGGAGATCTCGACCGTGTCGCTCAGGTTTTGCGGTTGACCGGTTTCGTGGCATCGACGCCGAGCTTCACCGACCAGCCGAAAGTAATTAACGGCGCCTCGGATCTTCTCGTGTCGGTGCTTGGCGATGCTGGCCGTCATACCCGGTCGGCAGTCGGCGTCGCGAGCCTTCCGCTCAACGCCTGTGTCGAGATCGACGCGATCTTCAAGATCCGCTGACCCATGCTTGATCGCGCAGCCTTTCTTCGACCAATCGCCCACCGGGGCCTGCACGACTTGAAGGGCGGCATCGTCGAGAATACACGTCCCGCGTTCGAGGCGGCCATTGCGGCTGGCTACGGGATCGAGTGCGATATCCGTCCGATCCGACGTGGCACGCCGATCGTCTTTCACGACGAGACGCTGCAGCGTTTGGTCGGCCCGCGCCGACCCGTTGCGGATCTCAAGGAAAGCGAGTTGAAAACGCTCCGCTATCGGGACAGCGCAACGTCGTCGATCCTCTCACTTGCAGAACTTCTCGATCTCGTCGCGGGACAAGTCCCCCTCCTCATCGAAATCAAAAGCGAATGGGAGCCGCCCGAAAAGAGCTTCATCGCGAAGGTCGCTTCGCTCGTCATGAACTATCATGGCCCCGTGGCGCTGATGTCGTTCGATCCGGCTGTCATGACTGCAGCCCGCACGGCAGCACCCGATATTCCACGCGGCATCGTCTCCGGCAGTTATGCGGGTCCAGGATGGTGGTCTCGAAAAATTCCCAAAGCGCGCGCCGAGGCGCTTCGCGATCTTCTCGAATCCGGATCTGTCGCGCCTGATTTCTACGCTTACGAAGTCGATGCCTTGCCGACTCCCGTCACGGAATATGCGCGCAAGGTTTCCGGCCTTCCCGTCTTCACATGGACCGTCCGCACGCTTAAACAGCGCCGGATTGCCGAAACCTGGGCGGACGCAATGATTTTTGAGGATTTGCGGCCCTAGCGGCGGCCGTGACATGACGCGCAATCGCGCAGACCTGCTCTGCCAATAGCGCGTTTCGATCTTATATCAAGGCATTGCACAGATCTCCCTGTCGCGCGACAACGATTGCGATGCCGATATTTTCCGATACCGCCGTCAACCTCGTTCCTTCGATTGCGTCGCTCGATGCGGCGCAGTGGGACGCGTGCGCCAATCCCGAACCTGCAACATTCAATCCGTTTGTCAGCCACGCCTTTCTGAAAGCGCTGGAAGACTCGCACACTGTCGGCCGGCAGACCGGCTGGCTGCCGCGCCATCTCGTCATCAACGATGAGGAGGGTGGAATTTCCGCAGCTGCCCCCGCCTACGTCAAATCCCACAGCCAGGGCGAGTACGTGTTCGATCACGGCTGGGCCGACGCATATGAGCGCGCAGGCGGGCGCTATTATCCGAAACTTCAGATTGCCGTGCCGTTCACACCGGTTCCCGGACCTCGCCTGCTCATCAAACCCGGCGAAACCGCGAGCACCAGCGAACAACTGTTAGCCGCCGCCGCAATCGAGGTCGCACGCCAGGGCGGCCTTTCCTCCGTGCATCTCACCTTCCTTGAGCAGGCAAGCGCGGAACACCTAAAATCGCTGGGTTTCCTCATCCGCGTCGGCCAGCAGTTCCACTGGCAAAACCAGGGTTACGCCTCGTTCGACGATTTTCTCGGCACGCTCGCGTCGCGCAAACGCAAGGCCGTGAAGAAAGAACGCCAAACCGCGCTGGCTCCCGGCATCGACATCGAGTGGCTTACCGGCAAGGACATTACCGAAGCCCATTGGGATGCGATGTTCACGTTCTACACGGACACCGGCAGCCGCAAGTGGGGACGGCCCTACCTCAACCGAACTTTCTTCTCTCTGCTTGGCGAAACCATGCCGGAGCATTGCCTTCTCGTCCTCGCCAAACGCGAAGGCAAATACATCGCCGGCGCGCTTAATCTCATCGGAGGTGATTGCCTTTTCGGCCGCTATTGGGGTGCCGTCGAGCAGCATCCCTCGTTGCATTTCGAAGTCTGCTATTATCAGGCGATTGACTACGCCATCGCGCAGAAGCTGCCGCGGATCGAAGCGGGCGCGCAGGGCGAGCATAAGCTGGCCCGTGGCTACCTCCCTGTCGAAACCTATTCGGCGCACTGGCTTGCGGATCCATCGCTGCGCCGGGCCGTCGAGCGCTTCTTGATTCAAGAACGCGAAGCAGTCTCGCAGTTGAATGCCGACTTGACCGAAATGGGTCCCTATCGCAAAGACGAGGCCTAATTCTTCTCGCTACGGGAGAAGGTGGCCGAATGCCGGATAAGGGGGCAATCAAATGGTTCCTTACCGGCCTCTTTCCATGGGATTTTGTAAATGGCCTACGACGACTCCAACATTTTCGCGAAAATCCTGCGTGGCGAGATCCCCTGCCATAAGGTCTACGAAGATGACGACGCCATCGCCTTCATGGACGTGATGCCCCAGTCGTCGGGTCACGCGCTGGTCGTGCCGAAGACACCCTCGCGCAACCTGCTCGACGCCGATCCGGCCGTGCTGGCCCGTATCATCCCTCTCGTGCAGAAGATCGCCGTCGCGTCTAAGTCCGCGTTCAACGCCGACGGCATCAGCATTGCGCAATTCAACGAGACTGCAGGCGGGCAGACCGTCTTCCATCTGCACTTTCACATCATGCCGCGCTACGAAGGCCAACCGCTGCAAATTCACGCGCGAAAAATGGAAGACGCCGCCGTGCTGGCAGCCAACGCCGAAAAGCTCAAAGCAGCGCTCGCCTGATTTCGCCGCGGGTTCGAATTTCTCGTCGAGCCCGTTTGCGCTTTTAATCAGCCCCAGCGGCGGCAACCAACAATCGCTTCCTTTGCCGCCGTGCCTCGTCGAAGTTGTCGGGCATCAGCCAAGACTCATAACCTGCCTTGAGCCTCGGCCATTCCTCGTCCAGCATCGAAAACCAGGCGGTGTCGCGGTTGGCTCCTTTAACAACCATATGATGGCGGAACAGGCCCTCATAAGTGAAACCAAAACGGCGCGCCGCGCGCTTGGACGGCTCGTTATCGTTGTGACATTTCCATTCGAAACGGCGATAGCCAAGAGTCTCGAATGCATGCGCGGCGAAGAGGTAGAAAGCTTCGGTCGCCACGCGCGAACGCGCAATCGCCGGCCCCCAAAGTATTGATCCGATCTCGATAACGCCGTGCGCGGGTTCGATGCGCATAAACGCCTGGCGGCCAGCAGCGCGGCCGTTCATTTTATCGACCACCGCCCAGAACATTGGGTCCGAACTCTGAGCCATCTTATCGAGCCACGGCTGCAGATCGATGCGCGTTGCGGGCGGCTGCTCGAAAAGATAGCGAAAACGCTCTTCCGTGCCAGGACCGGTCGATAGCTCGAACAGCGCGTCGCCATGCCGTATCGGATCGAGCGGCTCCAAGCGCGTGTAACGGCCATCGATAACAACGCGCGAAGGACGCGGGCGGGGCGTCCAGCGGGAGAGGTCATGGCTCATGCGCCCATCGTGCTCTCTGTCGACTTTTTAGAGATGGTTCGTAGGTCGACCGCTCAATAGCAGGGCTCTAGACAGCGAGAAAGCCACGTATGCGGCCAACGCCGAAAAGCTCAAAGCCGCACCCGCGCTCGCCTAGCAGGAGCGCATCAGCGCGAGGTGGACAGCCGCCGCCTCAACTCCAGACCGAGCCACCAGGAAACGACAATCCCCCCCAGCAGAAGCGCCGAATCCCGGACATCTATCGCCGAAAATTCGCTCGCTTCGATAAGTTCGATCCCCAAGACCGCAACAACAACGAAAGCGATAATAGCCGGGATTGCCCAGCTACCTCTCAAAAAGCCGGCTATTCCAGCAGACAGCAAAGCGGCAAACGCGATCATTGGCGACAAGCCCAGCTGTGAGAATTCGCGGCCAAATAAAAACGGCGCGGGATTGAGCCCGCGCCGTCGAAACTATTCCTCTTTTTTCTTTCGCGGCACGCTTGGCACCGCGCCCGAGCCGTTGGACTTCTCGCCCTTTTCCTTAGGCCCCGGCAGCGCCTTCTTCGGCGTCGCGTCGGCAAGAACCGGCTGAGGCAGATCGTCGTCGGTCTCTTCGTCTTCCGGTGTCTTCATCTTCTTCGACGGATCGAGCGGCAGGAAGTCGAAGGTCAGTGTGCGGTCTGCACCCTTGCCCGCCACAAGCACCTTCACCGTACCGCCGTTCTCGAGCTTTCCAAACAGCAGCTCTTCGGCCAGCGGCTTCTTGATGTACTCCTGGATGACGCGGCCCAAAGGCCGGGCGCCGAACTTCTCGTCATAGCCCTTTTCCGCCAGCCACCGCGTCGCCTCATCCGACAGCTCGATCGTAACGCCGCGATCCGCGAGTTGCGCTTCGAGCTGGAAGATGAACTTCTCGACGACCTGCGCGATGATCTCGGGCGAAAGACCCGAGAACGGTACGATGGCATCGAGGCGGTTGCGGAACTCCGGCGTGAACAGCTTGGTCACCGCTTCGGTATCCTCGCCCTCGCGCTTTGCCCGGTTGAAGCCCATCGGCGGCTTTGCCATGTCGGACGCGCCCGCGTTCGTCGTCATGATGAGAACGACGTTGCGAAAGTCGACAGACTTGCCGTTGTGGTCGGTAAGCTTGCCGTGATCCATCACCTGCAACAGGATGTTGAACAGGTCCGGATGCGCCTTCTCGATTTCGTCGAGCAGCAGCACGCAATGCGGATGCTGATCGACGCCATCGGTCAACAGGCCGCCTTGGTCGAAGCCGACATAGCCCGGAGGCGCGCCGATGAGGCGCGAAACCGTGTGTTTCTCCATGTATTCAGACATGTCGAAGCGTAGCAGCTCAACGCCCATGAGATTGGCGAGCTGCTTGGCGACTTCCGTCTTGCCGACGCCCGTCGGACCAGAGAACAGATAGCAACCGATGGGCTTCTCGGGCTCGCGCAAACCGGCACGCGCCAGCTTGATCGCGCTCGACAGCGCCTCGATGGCCTTGTCCTGACCGAACACCAGCCGCTTCAAATCCCGCCCGATGTGCGCAATGACTTCAGCATCGCTCTTCGTGACGGTCTTTGGCGGAATGCGCGCCATCGTCGCGACGGTCGCCTCGATCTCCTTGGTGGTGATCTTCTTCTTCCGCTTGCTCTCCGGCAGAAGCATCTGCGACGCACCGGTTTCGTCGATCACGTCGATCGCCTTATCCGGTAGCTTGCGGTCGTGGATGTACTTCGCAGACAGCTCGACCGCGGCCTTAATGGCTTCGTTCGTGTACTTGATCTTGTGATAGTCCTCGAAGACCGTCTTCAGACCTTTCAGAATCTCGATAGCATCCTCGACGGACGGCTCCTTCACATCGATCTTCTGGAACCGGCGCACGAGCGCCCGATCCTTCTCGAAATGCTGGCGATATTCCTTGTAGGTCGTCGAGCCGATGCACCGCAGCGTACCCGACTGAAGCGCTGGCTTCAGCAGGTTCGAGGCGTCCATCGCACCGCCCGAGGTCGCGCCCGCACCGATGACGGTGTGGATCTCGTCGATGAAGAGAACCGCGCCCGGGAAGGCTTCGACCTCTTTCATGACGGCCTTGAGCCGCTCTTCGAAATCGCCGCGATAGCGCGTGCCGGCGAGCAATGCGCCCATATCCAGCGAAAAGATCGTCGCGCCTTTCAGCACGTCCGGAACCTGACCGCTGACGATCTTGCGCGCTAAACCTTCGGCAATCGCCGTCTTGCCGACGCCGGGATCACCGACGAGCAGCGGGTTATTCTTCTGGCGGCGGCAAAGCACCTGGATCGTGCGCATCACCTCCTGCTCGCGGCCGATCAGCGGATCGATCTTGCCGTCACGGGCTTTCTTGTTGAGGTTGACGCAATAGGTGTTGAGCGCGTCGCCTGGCTTTTTCTCCTCGCTCTCGGTTGCGTTCACGTCCTCATCCACCCCACGAACGGTACGCGGCTCGAACATGCCCGGCCGCTTCGCAATTCCATGCGCGATGTATTGAACGGCATCGAAGCGCGTCATTTCCTGTTCCTGCAGGAAATATGCCGCGTGGCTTTCACGTTCTGAGAAAATTCCAACGAGAACGTTCGCTCCGGTCACTTCTTCGCGACCCGAAGTCTGGACATGGACGATGGCTCTCTGCACGACCCGTTGGAACGAGTTCGTCGGATGCGCATCCCGCGCGGACTTGGAAACGATCGGCTTGAGCTCTGTATCGAGATATTCGATCAGACGCGCGCGAAGCTGCTCGAGATCGACGGAGCAGGCACGCATCACCGCCGCCGCATCGCGATCGTCAACGAGCGCCAGGAGCAAATGCTCAAGCGTCGCGAACTCGTGGTGACGGACATTGGCATACTGCACCGCGCGGTGCAGCGAAGCCTCGAGATTTTTGGAGAGCGATGTCAATCGAGTCCTACTCTTTCTCCATGGTGCATTGCAGAGGGTGGCTATGCTGGCGGGAAAAGTCCATAACCTGCGTCACCTTGGTTTCGGCAACTTCATAAGTATAGACGCCGCAAATACCGACGCCTTTATGGTGGACGTGAAGCATGATGCGGGTCGCGTCCTCCTGACCCTTGTTGAAGAAACGCTGAAGCACGAGCACGACGAACTCCATCGGCGTGAAGTCGTCATTCAGCAGAAGAACTTTATATAGGTTCGGCTTCTTCGTTTTGGGACGGGTCTTCGTGACAATACCCGTCTTGGACTCTCCATCGCCGTCTTCGCGACGAGGTCCGTCAGGCTCGTTGTTCGCAGCCATGCGCTGAGCGAACAGTGCGGAAGAAATGTCCACCTTCTTCATCGCGCGCCTCGGGTGAAACCCGAATCCATCGGATCTCCTGAAGTTATTCCGCAACGCCAGATCATTGGAGGCAGAAAAGTAACGCGTGCCTCCGAAACGCCCGTCCGGCGCCTCTCGTGTCTTTCCGTATAAATGTTCAAGCTAAACACCCGTGTTCATCAAGCCCGTAATATAGGCACGTCGGCGAGCAAAAAATAGAATGCGCCGTGTGGCACTTCATATGTTTCCCTCGTTCGCTCTCGTTTCCCTGTGGAATGGCGAGACGCGCCCAGATGTTCCGATAGCCCCCTCGCACTCGGGCTTACAACGCGTATCCCCGCCCCGCGCGAACCTCCGGCAGAAGACACACGGCGGCCCGTTCCACGCTTTCGAAGAGCCCCACCGATATTGAGCTTAGCGCCCAATATTGGGACAGCCAAAGAGCTAATTTTTACCGCGTTCCTTAACGCTAACGCAGTCCTCTGAGTCCTACAGTCAATACGGCACATGAAAGCGCCGAAGGCCTCTTTGACGCCCAAAAAGTGCCTAAAAACAATGCTCCTCCTTTCAGCCTTGACTGGTGGGGCCGCTCGCGGGCGCTCAAAAAGGCGAACCCGCGGGGATCAGGTGTCAATTGTCGCCGCTTTCTGAAGGCGGTCAGAGGGATAGAACGTCGTGTTGCGACGAGCGTTTGCGTACGCGTCCGCATTTGCGATCATCTTGAACGTCGCCCTGACGAGCGCTGACGCTCGCGGCAGCCGTCACGCTGCGTTGATCATGGACGCCAACACCGGGGCCATTCTCCACAACGAAGACGGCGACGCGCCGCGCCATCCCGCGTCGCTCACTAAGATGATGACGCTCTATCTGACATTCGAGACGCTGCAATCCGGCCGCCTCAAGATGTCCGACAAGCTCACGATCTCGGATGCGGCAGCGAGTGTCGCACCCTCCAAGCTCGATCTCGACCCCGGTGACCAAATCACCGTGTCAGACGCCATCCGCGTGGTCATCACCAAATCGGCAAACGACATCGCAGTTGCACTGGCCGAAAGAATTGGCGGCTCGGAAACGAATTTCGCACGGCTCATGAATGCCCGCGCCCGCGAACTGGGGATGTCCAGCACGCACTACGCCAACGCCTCCGGCCTCCCGAACGACGAGCAGATCACCACCGCCCGTGATATGGCGACCCTGGCCCTCAGGCTTCAAGACGATTTTCCGCAATATTTTCCGCTCTTCGCGACGCGTGTCTTCGCCTACGGCAAAAAGTCGTTCCGCAATCACAATACGATGCTGAACACGCTCCAGGGCATCGACGGCATCAAGACAGGCTACACGCGCGCTTCCGGCTTCAACCTTGTGTCCTCGTGGCACCGCGGCGACCGTCATTTGGTCGGCGTCGTCTTCGGCGGCGACACCGCCGCTGAGCGCAATGCTGAAATGCGCAGTCTGCTGACGCGGATGGTTTCGCGAGCATCCTCGGCCAAGACCCGCAAACCCGTTCTTCTTGCGCGCCTGAGGACCGAACCGAAAATCGCCCAGCGCCCACCCAAGCACAAACCGGCAGTAGCCGTCGCGGACGCAACCCCCGCGGCCCCGCTCGAGAGCGCCGCTCCGGCGAGCGCCCAGGTACCATCTCCAGCACCTTCGCAAGCGGAGGATGCCGCCGAGACACCGGTGCAAATCTTCAAGGTTCGTGCCGTTCCAATCGTTCCTAAAGCCGCCCGCCCCGCGCCGTCGGCCGACGAAACGACGGACATGGAAGCCTCCGATCCACAGCCGCCGCAACGGCCGCTACCGGCGGTCCGCGATACGGGCGGAGAACGCATCGGCATTGCCGCTGCGCCGGCCGCCCCCGAGGCCACTGCGCCGCTTCGTGCCTTCGCCCCTGCAGGGTTGGCACGATCCGAGGAAGCTCCCGCCCCTCCTTCGCCCAGCGAACGCAGCCGCGAGCCCAGCGGCAGCCGAGTCGCGATGCTTGGAACGTCCGACGCGCCTTCACCT
Organism: Hyphomicrobium sp.; assembly: GCA_030148425.1. GTDB lineage: Bacteria > Pseudomonadota > Alphaproteobacteria > Rhizobiales > Hyphomicrobiaceae > Hyphomicrobium_B. Next base: position 469,949 of record JASBTM010000008.1, read on the forward strand.
GCCATCACCGCCGCAGTCCCGCGGCCGGTCCTGGCGAAGCCACCGCGCATCAAGCACGCCGCCCACAAACCCGTAAAAACCGCCAGCGCCGACGTGCACCAGCCACCCATTATCCGTGGCACGCCCCCCTCGACACTCGGCGCTCAGGCGCGCGCTCTTGGTGCAGACCAACAGAATTTCGAACCCCGCCGCAACGCACAGCAGAGTGCAAGCAGCCGCTATGCCGTCCAGATCGGCGCTTACGGCTCGATCGACGATGCCCAGCGCGCGCTCACGAACGTCCAGGATCGGGCAGGAAGACTGCTCGCGGGAGCCTCCACGGTTACCAATCCGGCGATGAAGGATGGCCACCAGATCTACCGGGCACGCTTCACCGGCCTCGATGCAGGCCGCGCGACGTCCGCCTGCAACGCTCTGCGCCGCCAGGCGGTCGATTGCTTCGTCATGGCAGGCGACTGACGGGCAGCGGCAACGCTTGCTCTGCGAAGTCGCACGGTCGTAGCATCGCGCCGCTTCAGCTTCGCAAAGGCCTCTCAGTGACCGCCACCACCGAATTCCCCAAGCTCGTACTCTTCCAGGGCGTCCTGCCGCCCGGCGACGTCTACAAACCCGCCGACGATCGCGTCGTCGCTGGAAATCCCGTGCAATGCGCCCAAAACCTGTTCCAGAGCCCAGATGGCCGCTTCAACTGCGGAATCTGGAGCGGCGACCCCGGTACATGGCGTGTTGTATTCACCGAGACCGAGTTCTGTCACATCCTCGAAGGCCTCCTCGTCGTCCGCGGCGACGATGGCTCGGAAGCGACGTTCCGGGCGGGCGACGCCTTCCTGACGCCTGCTGGCTTCACCGGCACCTGGGAAATCGTCGAACCCGCGAAGAAGTTTTACGCGGTGTATGAGTAGGTGTTAGGGACTTGGGAATAGGAACTGCTCAATGCTTAATCCCTATTCCCTAAAATCCAGTCCCTTCTCAGCCCTTCCCGCTCAGCAGCGTGAAATTTCCGCCCGTCGCGGTGATGTCCGTCGATCGCGTGCGCTCAGTAGCGAAGCGCGCGAGATAGTTTGGGCCACCCGCTTTCGGCCCGGTGCCGGATAGCCCCTCGCCGCCGAACGGCTGCACGCCAACGACCGCCCCGATCTGGTTGCGATTGACGTAGAGGTTGCCGACGTGCGCGTTCTCCGCAACGTAATCGGCAACGCTCTCGATGCGGCTATGTAGCCCGAGCGTCAGCCCGAAACCCGTCGCGTTGAGCGCCGCGACGACCTTGTCGATATGGCCGCGCTCATAGCGAACCATATGCAGGATCGGGCCGAAAACTTCGTGATCGAGCCTGTCCAGCCGGTCGATTTCGTAAAGCGCGGGGGTGACGAAAGTCCCGACGCGACAGGCTTCCGGCATGGCGAGATCGATGATCTCCCGGCCCTCGCGCTGCATAAGAACCTTATGGCTTTCAAGGTTATCCTGTGCTGCTTCGTCGATCACGGGACCGATATCGGTCGCGTAGTCGAGCGGATCGCCGACATCGAGCGCTTCGATTGCGCCCGCCAGCATCGAACGGATGCGCGGCGCGTTATCGTCCTGCACGAAGAGAATCCGCGCTGCCGAGCAACGTTGTCCAGCACTATCGAACGCCGAACGCACCGCGTCGCGCACGACTTGCTCGGGCAAGGCAGATGAATCCGCGATCATCGCGTTGATGCCGCCCGTTTCGGCGATGAACGGCACGATGGCCGAGCGCCGGTCCGCGAGCGCGCGCTGAATGGCCCAGGCCGTATCGTTGGATCCGGTAAAGGCGATGCCTTGGACGCGCGCGTCCCTGACGAGCGCTTCGCCAAGCTTGCCGCCGCCAGTCACGAAGTGTAGCGCCTCACGCGGCACGCCCGCTTCATGTAGCAGCTTGATTGCCAGAAAACCCGAGATCGGGGCCTGCTCAGCTGGCTTTGCGACCACGGCGTTCCCCGCCGCCAATGCCGCCGCGACTTGGCCCGTGAAAATCGCAATCGGGAAATTCCACGGCGCGATGCAGCCGAAAACGCCCCGACCGCGCAGTGTGATCGTATTTTCTTCGCCTGTCGGTCCCCTGAGAACAACCGAATCGGTAAACAGGCGGCGCGCCTCGGTCGCATAGTAGCGCAGATAATCGACCGCCTCGCGGACTTCCGATTGCGCTGCCTCGATGGTCTTTCCTGACTCGCGGATGAGCGCCGCCATCAATACCGCCCGATCCCGCTCGAACAGATCCGCGGCGGTCTCCAGAATGCGCGCCCGCTCCGTCGCCTCGGTCTTTTCCCAGGCTCGCGCGGCGGCCTTGGCGGATGCAATCGCATCTTCGAGATGCTGCGGCGTCGCAAGGCGCACCGTGCCGATCCGGTCGCGATGATCGTGCGGCGACAATGAAATAGCCGCGGAATCGCCGCCCGCCGTCACGACGCCATTGACGATGGGCCCCGCCGCGAACGGCGTCTTCAAGACCTTGGCGACATCGTTGAAAAGCGCGTCGCGGACTGTCGTTTCGGTGAGCGCCAGCCCCGCACTGTTCTTGCGCTCGGGCAAGAAGATATCGCGCGGGCGAACAAGAAGCTTCGGCTTCTCGCCTGAGCTGAACTCGCGGTCGGCAATCTCGACTGGATCGGCAATGATCTCCGAAATAGGCGTTTCATCGTCGCCGAGCCGGTTGACGAACGACGTGTTCGCACCGTTTTCAAGCAGGCGTCGCACGAGATAGCCGAGCAGATCTTCGTGGCCACCGACCGGCGCGTAGATCCGGCAGGCGCGGCCGAACTTGCCGTCTCCGACCACCTGCTCGTAAAGACCCTCGCCCATGCCGTGCAGACGCTGATACTCGAATTCCACCGCGCCGCCTGCGACCGATGCCGCCGCAATGGTGTGCGCGTTATGCGTTGCAAACTGCGGATAGAACGCGACCGGATCAGAGATCAGGAGCCGCATCGCCGCAAGGTAGGACACATCGGTGTGAAGCTTGCGCGAGAACACCGGATAATCTTCGAGCCCACGCTCCTGCGCCCATTTGATTTCGCTGTCCCAATAGGCACCCTTCACCAGGCGAACGGGAATGCGCTTCCCCGTCTTTTCGCTAAGGCGGCGCAGCCAGCGAAGCATCGGAATTGCGCGCTTGCCATAGGCTTGCACGGCAATCCCGAAGCCGTTCCAGCCCTCGAGCTGCGGACTGATGAACGTCTCGCCGAACAAATCCGCCATCAGATCGAGGCGATCCTGTTCCTCCGCGTCGACCGTGAGGCCCAGGCCCTTGGCCCGCGCAGCGCGCGCAAGTGTCAGCAGCCTGGGGCCGAGTTCCGCCCGCAAACGCTTTTCCTTGCCCGGTTCGAAACGCGGATGCAGCGCCGAAAGCTTCACCGAAATCGAGGGCCGCGTGAAAATCGCGTCCGAGTGCTGCGTCGTGAACGGCGGCGCCTCGGTGCCAACCGTATCGATCGCCGCCATGTAGCGTTGGAAGTAGCGCTCGGCGTCCTGCTCGGAACGCGCCGTCTCGCCCAGCATGTCGTAAGAAAAGCGATAGCCCTTCTCTTCGTAAGACCGCGCCCGCTCAAGCGCGCTTTCTATGGTCGAGCCTAAAACGAACTGCTCGCCGAGAAGCTTGACGGCATGGCGAACCGCGAGCCGGATCGTGCCCTCGCCCGAGCGCGCGACGAGCCGCTTCATGGCCTGGAAAGGGTTGGCGCCCTTGGCTTCCTTCAGGCGCATGATGCGGCCGGTGAGCATCAAGCCCCAAGTCGAAGCATTCACGAAAAGACTGTCGGAATGTCCGCGATGCTTCTCCCAGGCGCCCCCGGAGATCTTGTCGGCGATGAAGGCGTTCGCGGTTTCGGCGTCGGGAATGCGCAAAAGCGCCTCCGCGACGCACATCAGAATGACGCCTTCGTCCGTCGCTAGCCCGTATTCGTGCATGAAGGCGTCGATGCCCGCATGGCTCGTTTTATCGGCGCGGGCTGTATGAACGAGGCGGCGCGCGATATCCGCTATGCGGCGGCGCTCGTCCTCTGTGAAAAACGCCCGCTCGATCAGCGCTCCGACGAGACGCTGCTCGTCCATGAGATACTGGCTGGCGAACTCGTCCCGGAACGGGAGACCCCGCTGTGTCACGCTATCCTCACGCCGCAATGTCGCGACCATGCCGTTCCCGCTGATATGGGCGTTCGATGCGATTCGCCCGTTAACGGATATTAGCAGATCGCCCGATTACCGCCTCCCCCTCTGCGGACGGGCCGCCCCCTTGCCACCGTGCCGGTTCGCCCTTAATCCCGGCACCACCTGCCTGATGATAACGCCGAGGCTCCCGCATTGTCCGACACCGTCAAGATCGTGCGCACCGTTCATGACCTTCGAAAAGTCACCGCGAAATGGCGGCACCGCGGCCATTCCATCGGCCTAGTGCCCACGATGGGCGCTCTTCACGCCGGGCATGTCTCGCTCGTAAGACTCGCAAAAAAGAAGGCTGACAGGGCCGTCGTATCAATTTTCGTCAACCCGACCCAGTTCGCCGCCAACGAAGACCTGTCCCGCTATCCGCGCGACGAGGCGGGCGACCTGAAAAAGCTCGACGATGCCGACGCTGATCTCGTCTGGGCGCCGACCGTCGAAGAGATGTATCCGGACGGCTTTTCGACCGGCGTTCGTGCCGGAAGCGCCGCCAAGGAGCTCGAAGGCACGTTCCGGCCGCAGCATTTCGACGGCGTCGCGACGGTCTGCGCCAAGCTTTTCAACCAAGTGACGCCCAACGTCGCCATTTTCGGCGAAAAGGATTTCCAGCAGCTCGCGGTCCTTCTCCAGATGGTCCGCGACCTCAACATGCCGCTGAAATTGATCGGCGCACCGACAAAGCGCGATACCGACGGGCTGGCGCTTTCCTCCCGCAATGCTTATCTGAGCGCCACCGAACGCAAGATTGCGCCATCATTGTTTTCGATCATCTCGGCACTGGCCGGGGATATCGCCGAAGGCGCCGACGTTGCGGCGGGCGTTACCAACGCCAAGCGCAAGCTGACGGCGGCTGGCTTCGAGAAAATCGATTACATTGAAGTCCGTGACTCTGAAACACTCGGGTCCGCATCAACCGCAAGTGGCCGTCCCCTGAGAGTGCTCGCCGCCTGCTGGCTCGGAAAAACCCGGCTGATCGATAACGTCGCAGTCTGAACAACTCCGCGAGTTGCCGAGCCGCCACAAGCCCGAAACGCCATGGTAGCTCCTGGCCGCGTCGGGCTATAAGGAGGCTCTTCAAGATTCGCATCAGCGGCTTGAGTTGTAGGCGTCCCGCCGCTTCGTTTCGAACGCGTGGTCACGCCACAGCACGACCGAGGGCCGCCGATGAGCCGATCTCAAACTGATCTTTTTCCGGAATTCGAAAACGAAATGACTGAGAAATCGTCGCGTGCCCGCAAGCCTGTCGAAAGCGCCTACAGCGAACAGGATATCGAGGTCCTCGAAGGCCTGGAACCCGTGCGCCGCCGCCCCGGCATGTACATCGGCGGCACGGACGAAAAGGCGATGCACCACCTCTTCGCCGAGGTCATCGACAACTCCATGGACGAGGCCGTCGCCGGTCACGCCACCTGGATCGAGGTTGAGTTTTCGGCCGACGGCTTCCTGAGCGTTACCGACAACGGCCGCGGCATTCCAGTCGGCCCGCATCCGAAATACAAGAATAAGAGCGCGCTCGAAGTCGTGATGACCGTGCTGCACGCGGGCGGCAAATTCGATTCCAAGGCCTACAACACCTCGGGCGGCCTGCACGGCGTCGGCGTCTCAGTCGTCAACGCGCTTTCCGAAACGCTTGAAATTCAGGTCGCGCGCGACCAGCAGCTCTATCGCATGGTGTTCTCGCGCGGCGAGCCGCAGACGAAGCTCGAAAAGCTCGGCTCCATCATGAACCGGCGCGGCACGAAAGTGCGCTTCAAGCCGGACGAGAAGATCTTCGGCAAGGGCGCCGCATTCAAACCTGCACGCCTGATGAAAATGGCGCGGTCGAAAGCTTACTTGTTCGGCGGAGTCGAGATCCGCTGGAAATGTGCGCCCGAGCTGATCAAGGACGATACGCCTGCCGAAGCGACATTCCATTTCCCTGGCGGCCTCAGCGATTATCTGACGTCGTCCATCGAGGACCGGACACGCGTCACGAAGGACATTTTCGCCGGTCGCGTCGAAAAGGACGCCGGCCACGGCTCGGTCGAATGGGCGGTTGCCTGGATCTCCGACGAAGACGGTTTCTCGTCGTCCTACTGCAACACCATTCCAACCCCCGAGGGCGGTACACACGAGAACGGCCTGCGCCAAGCGCTCTATAAGGGCCTGCGCGCATACGGCGAATTGGTCGGCGCGAAGAAGGCGCAGCAAATCACCTCGGAAGACGTGATGAGCACGGCTGCGTCTATGTTGTCCGTCTTTGTGCGCGAGCCGGAATTCCAGGGCCAGACGAAAGACAAGCTCGCGACGGCCGAGGCAACGAAGATCGTCGAAACCGCCGTGCGCGATGCGTTCGATCACTGGCTGGCGGATTCCCCTCAGCAGGCGACGAAGCTGCTCGAATGGACGATCGACCAAGCGGAAGAGCGTTTGAAGCGTCGCCGCGAAAAGGAAGTCGGCCGCCAGTCTGCAACACGCAAGTTGCGCCTTCCCGGCAAACTTGCGGACTGTTCGATCCAGCAGGCGGCAGGCACGGAAATTTTCATCGTCGAGGGCGACTCGGCCGGTGGCAGCGCCAAGAGCGCGCGCGATCGCGAAACTCAGGCTGTGCTGCCGTTGCGCGGTAAGATCTTGAACGTCGCCAACGCTTCGTCCGCGAAGCTCTCGCAGAACCAGCTTCTCGCGGACTTGATCCAGGCGCTCGGTGTCGGCACCGTCGCCAAATATCGCGACGAGGATCTGCGTTACGAGCGCGTCATCATCATGACCGATGCCGACGTCGACGGCGCGCACATCGCCTCGCTGCTGATCACGTTTTTCTACCAGGAGATGCCGGAACTCATCGAGAACGGTCACCTCTTCTTGGCGGTGCCGCCACTCTATAAGATCTCCGACAAGAGTGACGTCGCCTATGCGCGCACCGAAGCCCACCGCGACGAGCTTCTCGCGACGCACTTCAAGAACAAGAAGCCCAAGGTCACGCGCTTCAAAGGCTTGGGTGAAATGGACTTCAAGGACCTGAAAGAAACGACGATGGATAAGAAGCGCCGCACGTTGCTGCGCGTCGCTATCCCCGAAGGCACGCGCGAGGGCCTGTCCGAGGTCGTGAACGCGCTCATGGGCTCAAAGCCCGAGGCGCGCTTCCGCTTCATCCAAGAGAATGCCGCCTTCGCCAAAGATCTGGATATCTGATCCAACTCTCCCCTTTCATGGGGAGTTCAATATGAGCGACACCTTCCTTCTCCCTGAGGGAGAAGGTGGTCGAAGGCCGAATGATGGGTCTTTGGTCACAGAGGGCTCAAGTCCCTCACCTGCCCTTCGGGCATCCTCTCCCGCCCCGGGAGAGGAAATCCAGCTCGTCTCGCGCAAGGTTTTCAAAAAAGATGTGGCGCGGGATCGCCTTACTCCCCGCGCGAGGACGCCTCGTTCTCGCGCTGGATCGCGGCCCGATCGCTCACCTTGGCGTATTCGAGCGTCTCCGTATCGACGTAGACCTCGCCGTTGGGCTTTGGCGCATACTTCTCGCCCAGCACCTCGATGACCGTTGGATTACGCTCCGGCACCTCGCCATGCGGTGAGTTGAAGTAGCCTTCGACGACAATGCCTTTGTCGCGATACTGCGGGTCCTGCAGCAAAAGCTCGTGCAAGCCCTTCAGTTTGTAATGCGGAACCGACGCGTAAATGTGGTGCGGCAGATGATAATCCATACCGAATGGAAACACCGCATAGCGAATGAACGGGTTGACCAGGAACACACGCGTATTCGTATAACGTCCGCGGTCCGCATTACCGTGCTGCACCCACTGCCGCATGATCATGAACAGCGGGAAGGCCGTGAACAGCGGCAGGATCCAAAGCAATCCGTAATAGTTCCAGGCCGGTCCCCAGCCCGCGACTTCGATAGCGGTCAGAGCCGTGTAGACGATTGCCATAAAGACGATGCGGCTGATGTTCGTCGTACGATGCGAAATCATCGTCTCGACGTGTGCATGCGGCAGCTTGTCCTCATCGAGGAAATAGAAATACGCAACGACCGCAGCCGTCATCACGCCGAGCGCCGCGAAGGCCCAGTCGCCATGTCCCGTCTGGATGAGGGTGATCGCCGCGATCGGAGCCGTAACGGCATAAATGACGCCCATTAACGTCGGCAGCCGTTCGCCCTTCCGCTCGCGATCCATGTAGGGATTGTTGTCGGCGCCAAGAGCGCTGTAGCGAGCGCGCACGATCATGTAGCGGAAGAGGTTCGGAAGCCAGAGCTGCTTCGCAAGCTCCTTCAGCATATCGACGTGGGTGATGGGGAAATCGAGATCGTGGCCGCTGTCGTGCAGCTGCGCCCAATCCGGGTCGCGCAGCGGATCGTTGATGAACTGATGATGCGCCAGATGGTGCAACCGGTACTGGAACGTCGACGTATAGATCGGGAAGCCACCGAGCCAGTCCGACACTCCCTCATTCAGGAGCTTGTTCTCGAAAAGCGTGAAGTGCGTGCCTTCGTGGATCACGCCGCCGAACTGATGCTGCGACGCGCCGACGGCCGCGATGCACAGAATCGTCATCGGAATATTCCACCACCAGTCGAGGCCGGCGGCCGCGACGGCGCTATAGCTCCAGATCGTCAGACCGATCGAAACGGCGATGACGAGGTAGACAAACCCGATATGGGCAAAGTTGGTATAGTTGTCGCGCTTCTTCAGTTCGCGAATGGCATCGGCGCGGCGCGCGGGACGCGGACGAGCGCCGGCCGCGGCGTCAACGGCATCGCGCGCGGTGAGACCGCCCGCAGCAGAACCAGCATCGACTGTCATCGCTCGATATCCTCGCGAATTTGCGCACTGCGTGGCGGCATCCGCCCGTCGCGGACGCTTACGCTATGCAACAGCGCTATCCACTTTGCACACTCGGTACAATTGATAGTAGCCCGGCTCCGCCTCGCCGACACCTACGGCAGCGAATATCGGTCAGAAAGTCAATTTCGCTGATACGACAAATAAGCTCTCCTCAGCTTTTGGCGACTCATTAAGGAATTTTCAACCGGCCGAACGGCTGTTCCTCGCCGGGATCTTTAAGATGTTGCAGGGATGCGCCTGTGTCAGCGCTCGATCAGCGTTCATACTCGTTTATCGAATCGGATCCGTTTGTGTCCCGAACGGAAATCCGAAATTCGGCACCGGGACAGGGAGAATATTTCGTATGAATGCCAGAGCATTAGTCGCCGAAACGTTCGGCACCTTTATGTTGATGTCGTCCATTTTTGGGTCGGCATTTTATTCCTTTGGCGCCCCATCCGGCGCGGCGGGCATCCTTGGGGTGGCGTTCTGCATCGGCATAACGGTCATGGTAACGGCATTCGCCATCGGCCATGTTTCGGGCGGCCACTATAACCCGGCTGTTACGCTTGGCTTGGTTGCCGGAGGCCGCTTCGAGGCCGGACAAGCCATTCCCTACATCATCGCTCAGCTCGTCGGCGCCTGCCTTTCGGGCGTCGTTTTCTCGCTTGTCGGGCACACAAGCCCGACGTTTGCCGCCAACGGCTACGGCGACCTCTCGATGCTGAAATCGAGCCTCGCCCAGGTCTTCATCCTTGAAACCGTCCTGACTGCGTTTTTCCTTGTCGTCATCATGGGCGTGACCCGCGCAAACCATCCCTCGATGATGGCGCCCATTGCTATCGGACTGGCCCTGACCGCGATCCACGTCATGTCGATTCCGATCTCCAACACGTCGGTCAATCCGGCCCGCAGCTTCGCTCCGGCCATTTTCGCGGGCGGCGAGCCGCTGGCCCAGGTCTGGGTATTCTTCGCCGCGCCGATCCTTGGTGGCATCATCGGCGGCCTCTTCGGCCGTTGGCTGCTCGAAGATTAACAATCCCCGCCAAACTGGGATAAGGGCGGCGTTTTTCGCCGCCCTAGACCTCCCCCGTGACACAACCTCGCGGCCTCTCCAGCCAAAACCACAGAGTTTTCCTTGCGATTCTTCGAGATGTATGCGAGCACCCGAACGTGCCGGAGCGCAGGGGATCGATTTACGCATTTTTTTATGCTTTTTGATCCGCACTCCTATTCGGCTTAGGTCCTTTTCGGCACCCGTCCCCCCTGCGCTCTCCTAAAGACCGTCTGACGCTTAGCGCCGGACAAGCTGAGCCTGTGCAGATGGAGATACCTGCTTTTGGAAACCAAGACGTTCGCTGACCTCGGGCTTTCGCCCAAGGTCCAAGCAGCTATAACTGCTGCGGGTTACGTCACGCCAACCCCCATTCAAGCCGCCGCCATTCCGGTCGCAGTGACCGGCCGAGACGTCCTCGGCATCGCCCAGACGGGCACCGGCAAGACGGCTTCTTTCGTTCTTCCGATGATTACGCGGCTGGAAACCGGCCGCGCCCGGGCACGGATGCCCCGCTCGCTGATCCTCGCGCCGACGCGCGAACTCGCCGCCCAGGTGGCTCAGAGCTTCGAGAAATACGGCGTCAATCACAAGCTGTCGCTCGCACTTTTGATCGGCGGCGTCTCGATGGACGACCAGGTGAAAAAGCTCGACCGCGGCGTCGACGTCTTGATAGCGACGCCGGGACGCCTGCTCGATCATTTCGGGCGTGGTCGTGTCATGCTGATGGGCGTCGAAATCCTCGTCATCGACGAGGCCGACCGCATGCTCGACATGGGCTTCATTCCTGACATCGAGAAGATCTGCAAGCTTCTGCCGCCGCGCCGCCAGACGCTCTTCTTCTCGGCCACGATGCCGCCCGAGATCACGCGTCTCGTCAACCAGTTCTTGACCAACCCCGAGCGCATCGAAGTCGCGAAACCCGCGACGACAGCGAAAACCATCACGCAACGCTTCGTTTATTGCCAGAACGGCGAAGACTGGGCGAAGCGCGAAGTCCTGCGCAATATGATCCGCGACGGTAACGTCAAAAACGCGATCATCTTCTGCAACAGGAAGCGCGACGTCGCGGTCCTGCATAAGTCGCTCACGAAGCACGGCTTCAACGCCGGCGCGCTTCATGGCGACATGGACCAGACGAGCCGCATGGATACGCTCGACAAGTTCCGTAACGGCGAGATCATGTTGCTTGCGGCCTCCGACGTCGCCGCTCGCGGCCTCGACATTCCGGAAGTCTCGCACGTCTTCAATTTCGACCTACCTTGGGCCGCCGACGACTACGTCCATCGCATCGGCCGCACGGGCCGCGCTGGTCATGAGGGTCATTCGATCTCTCTCGTCAGCCCGGACGATCTGAAGTTCGTCAAGGACATCGAAAAGATCACCAGCGAACCGCCCGTCTGGCTCGGCGAGCCTCCGTCAGAGGAAGATATCGCCGGAGCCGGAAAACGGCGGCGCGGGCGTGGAGGTCGCACACACGGCCAAGCTTCGGGAGGCGGCCGCGAAAAATCGGCGAAACCGACGCGCAGCAGCCACGAAGGTCACCGTGAGCAGAAACCCGCTGCCGGTGGTCGCCAGCGGCCCCATGCGGCCCCTGCGCGCGACAGCGAAGGCCATCCTGCTCAGAGCCGGGCAGAGCAACCGAGCGCCGCGACGCCTCGCCAGGCGGCTCCGCCTCGGCACGAGCCGGCACAGCAACGCCGGGGCCGTCACACCGAACAGCCAACGGTCGATGCCTGGACGGACGAACCGAAAGCTCCGCGGCGTGCAGAACGCGCCCCCGAGAAGCGCCAGGCAGCGCCGCAAGAACAAGCCAGGAGAGCCCCTTCGCCACCTCCGCCGCAAAAGGGCGGCGAGCGCTTGGGCTTTGCCGAAAACATGCCGGCTTTCATGCGCAAACCCTCGCGCCCGATGAAAGTCCCTGGCCGAGGCTAATCTTGGCATCCTCGGGCTCGTCCCGAGGATGCATTAAAAAGCGCCTCCAATTGAGAAATAGATCCTCGGCATAAAGCCGAGGATGACATTTAACGGCTTGAGCGACGCCGCGACTTTGTCTTTGCGGCATCTAGAACTGCCACTGGCCCCTGCTTGGTTCTCGCGGCATCGCGCGCGGCCGCGATTGCCCTCTGCGCCCATTCGCGGAGTTCATCCGTTTCATCAAGGAGGCGTTCGGGTAGCCGCCAGTAGGTGGGCAACTCCGCCTGCCCCTTCTTTGTCATGTAGGAAAACGGTCGCGAACCTTCGCTCTCAAAAGACCCGCGTATCGCGTCAGACGTCTTGAGATAAGCCGTACCGCCATCGATGATTGCGAAGAACGTGCCTTCAAAATAAACGCCGATGCCGCCGAACATGCGCCGTCCGCTGACATGACCGTCGCGCTCCAACGCCTCTTTGAGAATTTCGAGAAGATGGTCGTTTGCGGACATGGTCGCCGTGCCCGCGCTCAACTCAGCCCGCGGGCGCGAATCCCGCTGGCGTGGCAGGTTCGATGTTGACGCTCTCGCCGCAACCGCAAGCGCTCTTCTGGTTCGGGTTATTGAAGACGAACTGCGAGGACAGTTTGTCCGTCTTGTAGTCCATCTCCGTGCCGAGCAGGTACATGATCGCGGCCGCATCGATGAGCACGACTGCGCCTTTTTCCTCGATCACCTCGTCGAACTTCCCGATCTCTTCGGCCCAGGTCATGGTGTATTCCATGCCCGCGCAGCCGCCCTTCTTGATGCCGATCTTAAGCGCCTTGACGCCCGGCTTCTGCGCAATAAGAGCAGAAATGCGCGCCGCTGCGGCATCCGTCAACGTCATGACTTTTGGCATCATTCTAAGCGAGGGCACATCGGCCTCCGTGAGTTCGTCGAGTGGTTTCGAAGCAAGTATATGGGCATTCGCCGTCCAAAACGATACCCTCGTCAAAACATGCCGACAGCAAGTCGCGCTTCGTCCGACATCCGGCTTTGATCCCACGGCGGATCGAACACGATGCTGACTTTCGTGCCTGCAACGCCCGGAACGGCATTGACGGCATTTTCAACCCAGATCGGCATCTCGCCCGCGACCGGGCAGCCCGGCGCGGTGAGAGTCATATTGATCGCGACATTGCGGTTGTCGTCGACCTCCACCTTGTAGATCAATCCAAGCTCGTAGATGTCAGCCGGGATTTCGGGGTCGTAAACCGTTTTCAAGGCCGCGACGATGTCGTTCGTCAGCCTCTCGATTTCTTCCGGCGGAAGAGACGAAGCATTGCTAACGTCCTTCGCTGCCGGATCCGGAGCCGCGCCGCTGTCAGCAGGCAACGTCGACGGCGCATCGAGCGCTTCGACGGCCGCCTTCAGGGCTTCCCGGTCTTCAATTTGCTTCCCGTCCATGGCGGAAGCTCCTTACGTGAAAAGGTCATGAGCCTTGGTGAGCGCGGTTACCAGCGCATCAGCCTCGGCTTTTGTGTTGTACAACGCGAAAGACGCGCGGCAGGTTGCGCTGACGCCTAGGCGCTCCATTAACGGCTGCGCACAGTGATGTCCCGCCCTGATTGCGACGCCAGACCGGTCGATGATCGTCGACACATCGTGCGGGTGCAGCCCGTCGATTGTAAACGAGAAGATCGCCCCTTTGCCGGGCGCTGTGCCGTAGAGCTTGAGCCACGGCAATTCCGCGAGCCGCTCGGCCGCGTAGGCGCCAAGCTCAGCTTCGTAAGCCGAAATCTTTTCGCGGCCGACCTGCATCATGTAGTTGAGCGCGGCGCCCAAACCCACCGCCTCGACGATGGCGGGTGTGCCCGCCTCGAACCTGTGCGGCGGCTCGTTATACGTGACGTTATCGACCGTCACGCTCTCGATCATATCTCCACCGCCCTCATAGGGCGGCATCGACGCAAGAAGTTGACGTTTGCCGTAAAGCACGCCGATACCCGACGGGCCGTAGGTTTTATGTCCCGTGAAGACGTAAAAATCCGCATCGAGATCGCGCACGTCGACGCCCATGTGGACAGCCGCCTGGCTGCCGTCGATCAGCACCGGAACGCCCTTCGCATGCGCAATCCGAATGATCTCCTTCACCGGATTGATCGTGCCCAGCACATTCGACATATGCGTAACGGCGACGATCTTAGTGCGCTTAGTGATCAAGCTGTCGAGCTTGTCGATCATCAATTCGCCGCGGTCGGTCATCGGCGCCCACTTCAGCACCGCGCCGTTGCGCGCGCGCAGGAAATGCCACGGCACGATATTGGCGTGATGCTCCATGATCGTGATGACGATCTCGTCGCCCTCGCCAATTCTCGGTTCGCCGAACGAACGCGCGACCAGATTGATCGCGCTCGTTGCATTGCGCGTGAAAATGATCTCGTCCGCGTGCTCGGCGTTGAGGAAGCGGCGCACCGTCTCGCGCGCGGCCTCGTACTTGTCGGTTGCCGTATTCGAAAGAAAATGCAGCCCGCGATGCACATTCGCATATTCGAAGCGATAAGCGTGATCCATCGCTTCGATGACAGAGAGCGGTTTCTGCGCCGACGCACCGTTATCGAGATAGACAAGCGGCTTGTCGTTCACTTCCCGAAAAAGGATCGGAAAGTCGGCACGGATGCGTTCGACGTCGTAAGGCGCACCCGTCAGGCCCGCTTGCGATGCCGCACTTCTCGCGACGGCAATGCTCGTGTCATGTCCCATGGTTCTTATCCGCGCACGGAGCGCCCGAGCCACTGCATGGCATATGCCGCCAGCGCGTCCCGAAGCTGCTCGTTGTCCACTTTCTCGATCGCTTCACCGATAAAGGATTCGATCATCAGCGCCCGCGCTTCCTTTTCCGGAATACCGCGCGAGCGGCAGTAGAACAGCAGGTCGGCATCGAGTTCCGCCACCGTCGTGCCGTGCCCGCAAACCACATCGTCGGCATAGATCTCGAGTTCGGGCTTGGAATCGAATTCCGCGTCTTCCGAAAGCATCAAAGCCTGAGACATCTGCTTGCCATCGGTCTTCTGCGCATCGGGCCGAACGATAATCTTGCCTTGGAACACACCGCGTCCATGACCGTCGAGGACGCCCTTGAAGAGCTCCCGGCTCTCGCAGCGAGGCACCGCATGATCGACGACGAGAGTCGTATCGATATGCTCGGAATGGCGAGCCAAATACGCACCCGACAAATCGATCTTGCTGCCTTCGCCTTCGAAAATCACATTGAGGCCATTGCGCGCCAAACCCAGCCCCGTTGAAAACTGGAAGCTGCGATAGGTTGCATCGGCATCGAGCGTCACATCGCAATTCGACAGATGCAAAGCCTTGCCGTCATCGACCGCGACTTTGGCGTGAATGAGCATTGCGCCCTTGGCGACAGTCACCTCTGTCAGCGTGTTGAGCTGCGCATCCGCAGACGCGCCCGGCAGAACGACATGTGCTTCGATCACGTCCGCCGATGCGTTCTTACCGACCATCAGCGAATTACGCACCGTCACCGAATGCGCATGCGCCCCGGCGCGAACGAAAACGATCATCAGCGGCTTCGCGACAGTCACGCCTTCCGCAACGGTCACGACGGCGCCATCGGTCATGAAAGCGGTATTGAGCGCTTCAACCGCGTCGCCGCCTTCCGGCGTTGTCGCGAGTGCCGCGCTAACATCCTCGGAGGCCGACGCCAAAATTTCGCCGAGAGCGGCCACCTTGAACCCTTCGGCATTAGCCAAATCGCCAAGCTCGAAACGATGATGTCCGTTGACGAACACGATCCGGTGCGCATCGACGTGGGCCAACGGCCCTAGCGCCACGATCAGTTCCGCGATCGTAATCCGCGCCGCGTCGTGAATTGCCGACGGAAAGATCTCTTTCACGTTGGCGCGAATATCCGTGTATTTCCATTCCTCGATGCGCCGATGCGGAAGCCCGAGGCCGCTGAATGCGCCAATCGCCTCGGCGCGCCTCGCCTTGACGGCTTCGCTTCCCGGCAGCTTCTCGGCGACGGCCTCGAAGTTTTCCGAGATGGCCTGCTCGGCCTTCGTTTTCATCACTGCAACGTTCATTTTACGCAGCCTTGTGAGTGTATTCGGCGTAGCCCGACTTCTCGAGTTCGAGCGCCAGTTCCTTGCCGCCCGTTTTCTGAATGCGTCCGTCTGCGAGCACGTGCACCTTGTCGGGCACGATGTAGTTCAGCAGCCGCTGATAATGCGTGATGACGACGAACGCTCGATCCTTGTCCCGGAGCGCGTTCACGCCTTCGGACACGATCCGGAGCGCGTCGATATCGAGACCGGAATCGGTTTCATCGAGCACGCACAGCGTCGGCTCCAACAGCGCCATTTGCAGAATCTCCGAGCGCTTCTTCTCGCCGCCCGAGAATCCGACGTTGACCGGCCGCTTCAGCATCTCGATATCGATGTTGAGCTTCTGGCCTTTCTCCTTCACGAGCTTCATGAAGGCAGGCGTGGTGAGTTCCGCTTCGCCGCGCTTCTTGCGCACTGAGTTCAGCGCCGTGCGCAGGAACGTCAGCCCCGCGACGCCGGGAATTTCCATCGGATATTGGAACGCGAGAAACACACCTTTCGCGGCGCGCTCATCCGGCTCCATGTCGATGATCGACTCGCCATTCCAAAGAATGTCGCCGTCAGTGACTTCATAGCCGTCGCGACCCGCAAGCACATAAGCGAGCGTCGATTTACCCGAACCGTTCGGGCCCATGATGGCGTGCACTTCACCCTTCGGGACATTCAGGGACAGCCCCTTGAGGATCATCCGATCCTCATCCGCGAGCTTCACGTGCAAGTTTTTAATTTCAAGCATTCTACTGACCTAATAGTTCGCTTATTTCTGTTTCGATCTCTTTTTGCCTACGGTGAATATCCGCTAGGCGTTTTGCGTTCTCGGCTGTCGCAATCAATACTCCATCAGCAGATGTACTCTCGACGAATGACCTGTGCTCCTCCGCCACCGCAAGCTGCTTTTCGAGAAGCTGCTCTAAGTCGGATTGCTTGTCAGCCATCAACCAACTGAACCTTCCAGCGAAATCCCGATCAGCTTCTGGCTCTCGGCCATGAATTCCATCGGCAATTGCTGCAGCACGTCGCGGACGAAGCCATTGACGACGAGCGCGATAGCTTCTTCCGACGAGAGGCCGCGCTGGCGGCAATAGAACAGCATGTCGTCCGAGATCTTTGACGTCGTTGCCTCGTGCTCGAAATGCGCGCTCGAGTTTTTCGCTTCGATGTAAGGCACCGTATGCGCGCCGCACTTGTCGCCGATCAGCAGCGAGTCGCAGTTCGTGAAGTTGCGCACGTTCGTCGCCTTGCGATGCGCCGACACGAGACCGCGATAGGTATTCTGCGAATATCCCGCCGCGATGCCCTTCGAGATGATGCGGCTCGACGAGTTCTTGCCGAGGTGGATCATCTTCGTGCCGCTGTCGACCTGCTGATAGCCGTTCGACACCGCAATCGAATAGAACTCGCCGCGCGAATAATCGCCGCGCAAAATGCAGCTCGGATATTTCCACGTGATCGCTGAGCCCGTCTCGACCTGCGTCCACGAAATCTTCGAGTGATGGCCGCGGCAATCGCCACGCTTAGTCACGAAGTTATAGACGCCGCCTTTGCCATTCGCGTCGCCCGGATACCAATTCTGCACGGTCGAATATTTGATCTCGGCTTCATCGAGAGCGACAAGCTCCACGACCGCCGCGTGCAGCTGATGCTCGTCGCGCATCGGCGCCGTGCAGCCCTCGAGATACGAGACGTAGGCGCCCTTGTCCGCAATGATCAGCGTGCGTTCGAACTGGCCGGTCTGCTTCGCGTTGATGCGGAAGTAGGTCGAAAGCTCCATCGGGCAGCGAACGCCCTGCGGCACGTAAACGAACGAGCCGTCGGAGAACACCGCCGAGTTGAGCGACGCGTAGAAGTTGTCCGATTGCGGAACAACCGAGCCGAGATATTTCTTCACCAACTCTGGATGCTCGCGCACGGCCTCCGAGATCGAGCAGAAGATCACGCCCGCTTTCTTAAGCTCGTCCTTGAAGGTCGTGACGACCGACACGCTGTCGAACACGGCGTCGACCGCCACGCGCGAACCCTGCACGCCGGCGAGCACTTCTTGCTCCCGAAGGGGAATACCGAGCTTTTTATACGTTTCCAGCAACTCCGGATCGACCTCGTCGAGGCTCTTCGGCCCCTCCGTCGATTTCGGCGCGGAATAATAATAGAGGTCCTGAAAATCGATCTTCGGATAATGGACCTTCGCCCAAGTCGGCTCCGTCATCGCCTTCCAGCGAGTGAACGCTTCGAGCCGCCAGTTCAAAAGCCACTCCGGCTCGCCCTTCTTCGCCGAGATGAAGCGCACGGTCGACTCATCAAGGCCCTTAGGCGCCGTGATGCTATCGATCAGCGTCTCGAAACCATACTTGTACTGGTCGACATCGATCTTGCGAACTTGATCGATCGTCTCCTGAACAGCAGCCATTTCCTCGTCTCTCTTTCTTTACGCACCGCCTTGCGGCGATACTCAAAACCAAATCTCAAGCGGCGAGCGCCGGCTCGCCTACAATTGTCTTCCATGCAGCGAGAAATGCCGCGATGTCGTCGTCATTCGTCATCGGCCCTAGGCTGACGCGGATCGTGCTTGCGGCGATATCAGGGCCGAAGCCCATCGCTTCGAGAACGTGGCTCGCGCCGACCTTACCGGAGGAGCATGCCGAGCCCGCGCTCACTGCAATGCCCGCAAGATCGAGCCGGATGACGAGCGTCTCGGCGAGCTTTCCCGGCAGCGCCACCGCCGTCGTGTTCTGAAGCCGTGGAGCGCCTTCGCCGATGATCACGGCATTCGGGCTGGCGTGCTTGATCGCCGTTTCGAGTCCGTCGCGCAGAACGGCAATCGCGCTCGCCTCTTCCTGGTCGCGATGAGCGGCTTCGGCAGCAACCCCAAATCCGGCAATCGCCGGAAGGTTCTCGGTTCCGGCCCGGCGCCGGCGCTCCTGCCCGCCGCCTCTGATCATCGGCACGAGATCGACATGATCGCGAATGACAAGCGCGCCAACACCCTTCGGGCCGCCGAACTTGTGTGCCGAAATTGACAGCGTATCGACATCGAGCGCCGCGAAATCGATGGCCAATCGGCCTGCCGCCTGTACCGCA
The DNA here is from genome assembly GCA_030148425.1 of Hyphomicrobium sp. Lineage (GTDB taxonomy): Bacteria > Pseudomonadota > Alphaproteobacteria > Rhizobiales > Hyphomicrobiaceae > Hyphomicrobium_B. Next base: position 489,084 of record JASBTM010000008.1, read on the forward strand.
TCGACGTGCATTTTCACGTCGTTGGCGCGCGCGAGTTCGGCGATCGCTGCGACAGGCTGAATGATGCCCGTTTCGTTATTGGCCAGCTGCACGGCGATGACCGCCGGACGTGCGAAGGCCCCGGACGCCAGCATCGCAGCAAGTTCATTCACATTTACGATGCCGTCCCGGCCGATTGGCAACATGACAAGCGCAGCACCCGAAGCACGCGCAGGTGCGAGAACGGAATCGTGCTCGATGCCGCTGGTGAAAATCGTCGCCCAAGGCTGCGACAGTGCCCAGGCATTGGCCTCACTGGCCCCGCTCGTGAAAACAATCTCGGACGGCTTTGCTCCAACGAGCCGCGCGACGCTCTCCCGCGCGCGCTCAATTACGGCCCGCGCGCGGCGGCCCTCGCTATGAACCGACGACGGATTGCCGATGATATCGAGCGCTTCGACCATCGCGGACTTGGCTTCTGGCCGGAGCGGCGCCGTCGCGTTGAAATCGAGATAGGTTCGCCGCACGGGCGCACGCGGCGCCGCGGAAACTGGTCCAGAAACAGCACCGATTGCGCGAACCGGATTTGCTGAATACTTGCCGCCCGCAATCACGTCGGCCAGGCTCACCGAAGTCAGAAATTTTCCAGTGGAATCGCTGAGTGCACTCCACAAACCGTGTGTCACACACGGCGTCGCGACCGAGCAGCGTGGGTCATTGTGGGAGCAGCGCGTAAAGCGCGTATCCTCTTCAACGGCCTCCATGATTGCGGCGATGGAAACGTCTTTTGCGGGCTGCGTAAGCCGATAGCCTCCCGAGCGGCCTCGGGCGCTTTCAACGAGCCCAGCGCGCCGCAGCGGTACGAAAAGCTGTTCCAGATAGGAAAGCGGCAGGCTCTGGCGATCTGCCACCACAGACAGGGGGATCGCCCCATCTTCGGCGTGTCCCGCAAGGTCAGCCATGGCCATGACCGCGTAGCGGCCTTTGGTCGTAAGTTCCACGTCTCAATCCCCGGACTGTCGTCGCCTCAAGTGGCGGCGGAATCCAACCAGCGCATCCTTAGCTTGCATCCGGCACCCCGGACTGTGCTAAGAGACCCGCCCTACAGCGGCTACTACGTTTACCAACGAGAGCCCCTACATTTCGAACGGTTCTAAAGTTATGGAAATCCTGAGCGCTGGAGTCAAGGATTGAGAACACGAACCACAAGGATTTGAATGCCAAAAGGCCGCAGCCCGGCCTGCCATCTCCGCCCAGCGCCTAATTCCGTCCCAAAAATCACGAGCGAGACCGAGATCTTCCGATGCCCGAACTGATTATCAACGGCCCTGGCGGACGCCTTGAGGCCCGGTACCACCACGAAAGCAACGCCGACAGCCCGATCGCGCTGATTCTGCACCCCCACCCGCAATTCGGCGGGACGATGAACAATCAGGTGGTCTACTCACTTTATCACACCTTCGCGGCGCGGGGATTTTCCGTGCTTCGATTTAACTTCCGCGGCGTCGGCCGCAGTCAGGGCGTCTGGGATGGCGGACCGGGCGAGCTTGCCGATGCGGCCTCCGCGCTCGATTGGCTACAGCTCGTCAAGCCCGACGCCAAGACCTGCTGGATCGCGGGCGTCTCCTTCGGCACATGGATCGCCATGCAGCTTTTGATGCGCCGTCCGGAAGTCGATGGCTTCATCTGCATTGCACCGCCCTCGAACCTTTATGACTTCTCGTTCCTGGCGCCGTGCCCCTCATCGGGCCTGATCGTCAACGGCGACATGGACCGCGTCGTCCCGACGGCGTCCGTCGTTGAAATGGCAGCGAAGGTGAAGGTGCAGAAGGGCATCAAGATTTCGCACGAGGTCATTCCGGGCGCCAACCACTTCTTCGAGAACAAGACCGAAGAGCTTGGCAACATCGTCGGCTCCTACCTGGACGAACGCATGATCCAGTTCGAACTCGATCGCGAGCGCAACAAGGAACGCGAGCGTGAGCGCGAGCGCGAACGTCAGCGCCAGCGTGAGCTTGAACGCATGGAAGCCCAAAGCCCGACGCCCGCTGCAAGCAGCGAAGACGACAGCGACGACGAGTAACGAACGGCTGTCGCCGCGATATCAGCGCTAGCTATCAGTGCCCGATATCAGTGAATAACGTGAGCGGTGGGATCGGCTCTTACTCCCCCGCTCGATGGTTCCGCCACGCCCGTCGTACCTGGAAAGGTAATCGGCAGGCCGCGAATGGAACGAACGGCCAGATAGGCCCATGCTTCCGCTTCGAGGCTATCGCCATCGAGCCCGATGGCTTCGACCGGAACGACGGCGTGGTGAACCTGCTCCGCCAGCATCCGCATGATGATCCGGTTGCGCCGCCCGCCACCCGCGACCGCCCAAAGCTCAGGCTCCCATGGCATGTGCTCGCGGGCTTTTGCGATGGTCCGGGCGGTGAAAGCGGTGAGCGTCGCCGCGCCATCCTCGACGCTCAATCCCTGGACGGCGTCCGTCGAAAATGCATTGCGGTCGAGCGATTTCGGCGGCGTCTCCGCGAAGAAAGCGTTGCTCAGCAAAGATATCATCGCATCTTCGTCCACCTGCCCCTGGGCGGCCGTCGCCCCTTCGGAATCGAGATACGCTCCCGTCTTCTTCAACATCCAGTCATTGATCAGAGCATTCCCCGGCCCGGTGTCGAACGCCAGCAGCGCGCCGTCCTCGCCGATCCAGGTGAGGTTCGCGACCCCGCCGATGTTGACGATCGCAATTGGCCGTTGCGGCAGCTTGGCCACAAGCGCGCGATGGTAAGCCGGCACGAGAGGAGCCCCCTCCCCCCCAGCTTCGACATCCGCCGCCCTTAAATCATAGACGACGGGGCAACGCGTGAAATTCGCAAGCAGATCGCCAAGCCCGAGTTGAACCGTCAATCCCATTTCCGGCCTGTGGAGAACGGTCTGACCGTGAAAGCCGATGACGGCGATGGACGACCGCTCTACGCCGGCTTCCTTGCAGAACTGCGCCACCGCAACGCTGTGGCTCTCCGTCAGCGCGCGTTCCGCTTCCGCCAGCGAATATGGCCGCTCGTCGCGCGATTTGAGGTCCCTAGCGTCAGCAATGGCATTGACGAGCACGCGGCGCATGGAATCGTCATAAGGGAAGGTCATCCCGGGGCCGCGAACGACCTCATCTTCGCCATCCGTCTCGATTAATGCCACGTCGATGCCATCGAGCGACGTCCCGCTCATTAGCCCGATCGCCTTCATCAACTTGCCCATCGCGACCTTCCCGTGCATGGTGCCGCCGCCCTGCGGCGCAACCGCAAACTATTAAGCGGCACGACCCAAACCATAGCCCGCGACGACCGAAGTGAAAGCCTGAATTGCTATGACGACACCGAAATCCGAATTTCTCAAAACATTGTCAGAACGCGGTTTCATTCACCAGTCCTCCGATCTCGAAGGATTGGATAAGCTGGCGGCCGATGGCCGTATGATTGTTTACGTCGGTTATGATTGTACCGCTCCGTCGCTTCACATCGGCCACTTGCTTTCGATCATGATGCTTCGCTGGCTCCAGCAGACCGGCGGAGGAAAGCCAATTGCTTTGATGGGGGGAGGCACGACCCGTGTTGGCGACCCGTCGGGCAAAGACGAGACGCGCGTGTTGCGCACGATTGAGGAAATCAACGCCAACAAGGACGCACTGAAAAGCGTCTTCGAGAAATTTCTGCGCTTCGGAAATCAAGCCTCCGACGCCATGATGGTCGATAACGCCGAATGGCTCGCGCCGCTCAATTACATCGATTTCCTGCGCGACGTCGGCCGCCACTTCTCGGTCAACCGCATGCTGACGATGGACAGCGCCAAACTCCGCCTCGAGCGCGAGCAGGAGCTATCGTTCATCGAGTTCAACTACATGCTGCTGCAGGCATACGATTTCGTCGAGCTGAACCGCCGCTACGGTTGCAACGTGCAAATGGGCGGCTCCGACCAATGGGGCAACATCGTCACCGGCATCGATCTCGGCCGACGCATGGGCGTGAAGGATCAGCTCTACGCGCTCACGTGTCCGCTCTTGACGACGGCATCAGGCGCCAAGATGGGCAAGACAGCGGCCGGAGCGATCTGGCTCAACGAAGCGCAGCTTCCGGCGTACGACTATTGGCAGTTCTGGCGAAACACCGAAGACGCCGACGTTTCGCGCTTCCTGAAGCTGTTTACGTTCCTGCCGCTCGACGAGATCGCGAAACTTGAGAAGCTCTCGGGCTCCGAGATCAACGAAGCGAAAAAAGTGCTCGCGACGGAAGCGACCGCGCTCCTCCATGGCCGCGATAAAGCCGACGCAGCGGCCGAAACCGCACGCAAGACATTCGAGCAAGGGTCGTTGGCCGTTGACCTGCCGACAGTCGAGCTTCCACGCGCCGAGATCGAAGCGGGCCTTGGCGTTTTGACGGCATTCGTAAAAGCCGGCCTCGTCGCCTCCAACAGCGAAGCGCGGCGGCAGGTCCAGGGCGGCGGGCTCAAGGTCAACGACGAAGCCGTGACGAGCGACAAAGCCAGCCTTTCCCTGGCAGACGCCGCCGCGACGGGCATCATCAAGCTATCGCTCGGCAAGAAGAAGCACGTTCTTTTGAAGCCCGTCTGACGCGCGCTCAGTGGCTGGTCGTCGTCGATGACCAGCCATCAATGGCTTGAGCCTCGGCTTTCGGCGCCGTCTTCTTGGTCTTGGCCTGCGATTGCGCCTTCGACTTTGCCTTGGCTTTCTTGTTGGTGCTTGGCGCGTCGGCAGACACAGCACCGGCGCTACCGATTGCCGGAGCAGCGTGTCCCGCATCTTCGCGCACCTGAATGGTCGGATCCATCGACGTCATCTGGAAGATGTCGCGGAAAATACCTGGCGCAACCAGCGAGAGCGGATTGACGATAACCTGTGGCGACGACGTCGGCCCTTGCACCGCGAACGTCATCCCGACGAAGCCTTCGCCCTGAGTGCCGGATAGGATTTGCCCGATCACCGGGATGTCACCCAGTGCGCCGTTCAACCCCTGCAACGGAACGTACGTTCCGCCGATGCTGACGCGTTTCGTTTTAAAATCGACTTTGCCGCGCAGCGTCGCGCCGAGCAGCGGTCCCTTGACGTAGGACTCCTGCAGAACGAATTGTCCGTATCCGACCGAAAATGGCGCGCGCAAGCGTGTGAAATCGAAAACCTCGCGGGCGACGTTTTGATTGCCGCCGATGGCAGGCCGCCCGCTGTCGGCGCTACTCACGAGTTCCATCACGACGGGGTCGCCCAGGACCCGGAAATTATCAACGACCAGTAGTCCCGTTTTTTCCGCCGGGCCGGAACCGTCCAGCGCCACGTCGAGCCGCAGGCGTCCGCCTTGCATATTCGGGTAGAAATTGACGAGCTTCATCACTTGGCCCGCATCGCTCGACGTCACGATCAATCGCCGCGAACCGGTGCTCTGATCGAGTTTCGCCGCAAGCGGCGCACCGCCATCAAGCGTTCCCTGCGCATCGAGAGCCGAAAGATTGCCGTTGCGGGTCTCAACCACGCCTTTGAGATTGCGCACCGAAACGTCGGAGCTTCCGATAAGGTTTGCAATATCGAACGACAGCCGCGTTCCTTTGGCCGCGGCTTTGCCTTTACGGTCTGGGCCATCGCCTACGCTGAACAGTGAACGGAAGAAATTGCGGCCGTCGTAATTCGACCCGCTTATATTCACGGTCCAGAAGTCGTCGCTATCGCGCTTACCATCGACATCGAGACGCGAAATGACGTTGAGATTGAGCCCCGGAAATTCGAACGTTTTAATTTTGTTGTCCGGTCCGATCACGATCTCGCCGTTCGCGGTCATGTCGTCGCTGATCATCTTGAAGTTTTGCAGCTCCGTATCGCGATCCGGCGTCGTTACGACGTCGGTGTCGAGCATGGCCGCGCGCCCCGGAGCTTTACGCCATTGCAACTTGTCGAGAGTGATCTCGGCATTGGTCAGGTCGGCGTGAATTTTGACGGCAGGCGATGGGCCATCGCCTTTCTGATATGACACTTCTACAGGCACGACCCCGCGCACCATATCGTTGATGTCGAGCCCAAGCTGCGTGCGGTCCGTGTCATCGAGTTTCGCAACGATCTTGACCGGCGGCTGCTGTCCATTGTCCGGTTTCAACAGACGCTGGCCGACAATCTTCGCAGGAACGCCGTTGACGATGAGATCGCCCTTCGCGTCGAGCGACGTTTCCGTCAGAGCGAGGTCGAGCGTGAAGCCCTGCACGTCGTAGCGCCCGGCGACCTTACCGAAGCGGCCATCCGAAATGCGCGCCTTGCCCGTTATCGTCATGTCGTCGCCAGTGACGCCGTCATAAAACGGCATCTTGATCAGAAACTGCGCGTTGACCTTTCCGTCTCCTGCCTTGGGTAACGGTGAAGCATCGCGAATGGCCCGGATCGGGAGCTGCTCAAGCCCCGCCATGAACGGGCCGAGATCGCCCGTCGCAGTCAGCGCTATTTCTCCGTTCGGGCGCGGCGACAGAATGTCGTCTGTCCGCATGCTCCCGTCCTTGAGCGGCACCGTTTGCCCGTCCGGCAACGTCATCGTAGCCTCGGGCACCGTCACCAACAGAACGTTATTGTCGAGATGGATCGACGTCTTCCGGGCCGCAATCGGCGGCATGCCGGGGAGGGTCGTGAAAACGGCATTCTCCGCCTCGAAGTCCGCGCTGGCCCGCTCTGTCGCTGTCTGTACGGTCCCAGGTTCGATGCCGCCGACGTCACTATTCGAGAACGTCAGCGTACCGCCTTTGAAATCGACGGATTTCACGTTGGCGCCCACCCAATCTCGCGGCCCGGTAGCGACCGCCCGCGGCCAGAGCGCCTTGAGCGTATTGAGAGGCATCGGCGAAACGTGGAATTCGGCCGACATGCTTTGGCCCTGCGGGCCGGCCTGTGTCGTCGCCTTGACGACCGCCTCGCCGCCGCCTCCCGCCAGCCGGAATTCGCTGAGATCGACGAACCCTCGACGTGGAACGATCGTGCCTTGCGCCGACCATTTGTCGATCGAAACTGGCGGCACCTTGAATTCCGGCGCCTCGAACACGCCGTTCTTACCATCAAGCGCGAAGCGCCAAGTTGGAGGCTCGGCGTCCTTGGCGACGTCACTCATCGAGCCGGTGAACATGATGGTGCCGTCGGCCCACTTCACCGGGCTCGGCTTCAGATCCCAGCGCTTGGCCTTACCGTCGTAGTCGAGCTTGAAGACTCCCGCCGTCACATCCATCGGCTGAACCATATAGGGAAGGCGGGCGCGGCCATGCCCCACTTCAACCGAGAGATCGGCCGCCTCGATATCCCCCTTGCTCGAAAGGTTGACGGTGGCGTCCCCCGATACCGGAAATTCGAAGTTGCCGAGGAGCGCCAGCGGCGGCGCCGCCGATGCGAGCGACGACGGCAAGAGATCCCGGACAGTCGCCTTGACCTCCAGTTTGCCTGTCTGCTCGCTTTCATCCGTCAGGAAGGTCACCGACCACGGCCCGCGCTGAGAGGCTATGGTGGCCCGACCCGAAATCACGCTGCGTCGAGCGGCGTGATCGAAATCGACGCTTGCCTCATCGATACGCCAGGAGCTGCGCTGCCCCTCATAATCGACGACGACGGTCGCATTCGAGATCCCGAATTCCGTCAGAAACGAAGTCGCGTCGAGGCGCTGACGTGCGCGCCGCGATGACTCGCTGAGCATTTTGGCGAGATTGACCTTAGCCCCGCTCGGAACTCCGGAATGGGGCACGATGGTCGTGCCCGGTGCGGCTGTGGCGTTCGGCGGCGAGCTTGCCTCCGTCCCGGGATGCAAAGCCACGGGTTTCGGAACGGCCCGTTCGAACACGAAGCCCGACTGCTCGGAATAGGCGAGCGCAATGATCGGGTCGATCAGCTCGACGCGCGCCGGGACGATGCGCCCGCGCATCAAGGCGGCTGTCGATATGTTGACGGCGGCCAGCGGCGACGACAGCACCACATCGCCGCCCCCTTCCAACACGCTGACGTCGCGCAAGCGGAATTCGAGTTCGCCCGTCGGTCCAAGCCTAAGCTCCGCGCCGTCGATCTTGACCGAACTCGTAATCAGCTCGGCGTTAATGCCTTGCTCGATTGGCGCGACGACGAAGTCGAAGGCTATAGGCCCATGCCTGAGCCTGACGTAAAGAACGCCGACCGCAATCATCGCCAGAAGCGCAAGCGGCATGATGCTGTAAAAAATGATGCGGCAACCGAAGAAGAAGTGCCCGATGCTACGCATCATTGTCGTGCGGGCGGCAGGCTCGGGGGTAGGCAGAACCGGCGGCACACGCTGCGGATCGACCGACAGGCGTTGCGAAACGGCTCCCTGCATACTTTGGTCAGCGCCACGCTTGTTCGAAGCGCGGCCGCCGGTTACCAGTTTAGTCAATTCCGCCCCTCAAAAACCCCGACCGGCCGATTGCGGGCCGGTCGCCCGTATTGTAGCCGGGAACGGACAAGAAAATGCTTTCAAATGAAAGCCTAACGGCTCCGGTCTCCGCTCGTCGGAAAGCCCAGCTACTAGTCCCAAAAACGACAAAAGAAAGGCACTTTCAAGATGATCGAGGAAGGCAAGAAGGCGCCCGACTTTGCTTTACCCGACGACCGCGGAGAAGTAGTCCGCCTCTCAAAGCTCAAAGGGCGTCCCGTCGTCGTATATTTCTATCCGAAGGACGACACGTCGGGCTGCACGCAGGAGGCAAAGGACTTCACCTGCCTCGCTGGCGACTTTGCCGCGGCTGGTGCGGAGTTGATCGGAATTTCTCCCGACAGCCAGAAGAGCCACGAGAAATTCAAGGCCAAGCACGAGCTTTCTCTCCGATTGCTCTCCGACGAGCAGAAGGAGGCCGCGAACGCCTATGGTGTATGGGTCGAGAAATCGATGTACGGGCGCAAATATATGGGGATAGAGCGGTCCACGTTTCTGATCGACAAGACTGGCAAGCTGGTCAAGAGCTGGCACAAGGTGAAGGTGCCGGGGCACGCCGAGGCCGTGCTCGACGCCGTCCGCGCGCTTAAAACGTAACCAACTCCGCTAGAACTTTGCTCACCGTTGATCTTCCGCCACAGTTCGCCGCCAAGTATTGGCAACGGGTGCACGATCCTGGGTATTTCCAGTGGAAAGCCTGTAGCTGTGGGGTGGATTAGCGCTGCAAAGATGGTACGCGAATCAGCACGCGCTCGTCGCAAAGCGATTATGTGATGCGTTGAGTCGTTTCGGGTGCGGACAGTTGCTTAAGTTGCGTCAGAGGGAAGACCGACATGCTGCCTAATTTTCGCCGTTCCGAGCCCGAGGCATCTTCGAATGATGCGAACTCCTCCGTCCCGTCGCCATTTCAGCCGCGCCCGTTTCTGACCATTCCGCGCACGGCATCAGAGGGAGCGAAGTCGGTGTCGATCATCGGCGCCGGCCTCACCATCACCGGCAATCTCACCTGCAAGGGTGAAGTCCAGGTCGACGGCGTCGTCGAGGGTGACATTCAAGGCAGCAACGTCGTCGTCGGCGAAGGCGCAACTGTTACCGGCAGCATCTACGGCGACGAAGTCATCGTTCGCGGCCACGTGGTCGGATCGGTGCGTGGCCGCCGCGTCATGCTGCAGACAACCAGCCAGGTCGAAGGCGATATCTTCCACCAGTCTTTGTCCATCGAGCAGGGTGCAATGTTCGAGGGCAAATCGCGCCGGACCAAGGAAGATCCGCGCACTGTCGAAATCAAATCCGAGCCGATCAGCCTCGTCGTCCCGCCGCGGCTGCCGGAACTCGCAAACTAACGACATTACCCCTCATAACCCCCCAGGGTCCTTCCCCCAAGGACCTCAACTTCACCTTCCCGGCCGCTGTTTGTTCCTTTTAGTCGGCGGCCGGAAAGGATTTCCTCGCTAAGATCCGCGTTCAGAGCGGCCGCCCCAGGAAAACGAGATCGCCGTTTTCTCCCGCACGGGCAACTTCGGTAAATCCGTTCCTGCTGTAGAAACCGACGTTCGCCGCGCCGGCGCTCGTTACGACGTGCATGCCCAGCGCACCCGACGCTTTCGCATCCTTCGCGAAACCTTCAATCAGCCGCCCGCCGATTCCCCGGTTGCGAAACCCGGAAGCGACATTCACATGCAGGTGCGCCGGAAAGCGCTGCGTATGCAGACCGAGCGCCGCAAAATATCCGATGTCAGCAAAGCGTTGGCTTTTCGCCGGGTCGTCGAGCGCGCCAACGAGATACCCGACCACCGCGCCATCCTCTTTTCTCGCGAGGTAGGCGAACGCCGGGTCGCGCCTGAAATACCGCCCCAGCCATCGCTCGCGGAACGCGGCTCTCGCCTCTTCGCTCGCGAACGATTTCGTATTGCTCGATTCGAAAAAGATGCTGTCGATCTCCCTCGACCGTTGTGGCGTTAGGTCGACGTCGAGATAGCGGCTTATGGTGATTGGGTCAGGCATGCGCCCCTTTATCACGCCGCGAAACCTGGCGCATTCGGCTCAGCCGGAGGCATCCAGCGTAGCGACAAGCTGTCTGCGGAACGCAGGCGGCAGGTCCGCAGGGATCGTGGCGCTCATAGCGGCCTTCTCCGGCACGGCGTCTTTCGATGCCCTGACGGTCGGCGGCGAAGTCGCCCGGGCCGGATTGCTCCCACCGTAGTTCGGACTGAATGGCTGGCCCGGATCGTCGGGCAATTGCCGGATCAGCGCCGACGGCGCGGCCTGCACGGGCAAGCCATCGCTTTCCATCTGCACGGCAGGAGCTTGCGCGACATACGAAGGATTGGCGGAGTAGGTCGTGTTGGTATTAGCGCATCCGCCGGCCGACAACGCGATAGCGGCGGCAACAGCGAACATAAGACCCGTGCGCACGGCAGGGACCGTCAAACGCCGGACTGGAAACGCAGACATCGGGTACGCCTTCGACACAACAGGACGCTACAAAAACTCAAGATGTGTCCAGGATTGAAACAGCTAGGCGTTAAAACCGCCCTAACGGGCGCGCCTCTTCGGCATCGGCCGATAGCCGGACGCCCTACGCGAGGGGCGCCGCCCCCGGGATAAGGCCCGATGCGCCGATGCCGTTAAAAAGCGCCTGCACGGCAATCGCAGCAAGCAGAATGCCGAAGACCCTGATAAGCACGCGCTGCGCCGTAACGCCCAAAACGTGATTGAGCTGATTAGCCATCATCAGCAGGATCAGCGTCAACGCCATCACGGCGGCGAGCGCTCCGGTGACGATCGCTAGGCCCAAGGGCTCGCCATGCGCATTGGCCGCGAGCAAAATCCCGGCGCTCATCGCGCCCGGCCCCGCGAGCAGCGGCGTCGCCAAAGGAAAGACGGCGACATCGTCGCGTGTATGCGCTTCCGCCCCTTCTGGAGCCGTTAGTTTTATCGCGCCACCTGGTCGGGCGAAAATCATATCGAGCGCAATCAGCAAAAGCACGACGCCGCCCGCCGCCTGAAGCGCCGCAATCGAAACGCCGAGCTGATTGAGGATCGGTCCGCCGAGCAACGTAAAGAACGCCAGGATAACGGAGGCAATCAGCGTAGCGCGCACGGCAATTGCCTGGCGCTCGGCATGCGCCATCTTCGGAGTGAGCGTCGCGAACAGCACCGCCGCTTCAATCGGACCGACGGTCGCGAAAAAGGTCGTGAAGCTTTTCAGCGCCGTCTCAAGCATGGCCGCAGTCTCCGGTCGATGCAGTTTTCTGCCGCGTGAAAGGCATCGACGCCCATCCGGTCAGCGGCGTGCACACGACTTTAGCAGAAAGTGTAAGCACTCGATTATGCAGCCTGCTAACAATGCATGCTCGTCCATCTTCGCGATAGACACGGAACGATTCTCGCTTGATCATCGTCATTTCAGGGAGGCCGCCCAATCACCTGTTTGAAGGGAGATTGCTACGTGACCGAACAGAAATTGTCTTGCGATAACGGCTTTAAGGCTCAGCTTGCAGGCTTCAGCCTGACGACCGCGGAGATCCTCTATCGTCTTCCGGATCATCCGTCATTGCTTCAGAGTTATATCTGGCAGGAATTCGATTCCGCGCCACGATTTCCGAAATTGAAATCCTTCCTCGACTTCTGGGCGGCGCAGCTCGATGGCAAGTTATACCGCGTGACCGTCGCGCATTCGAAGCTCATCCGTCCATGTGAATTGAAGTTCGTCGGCGCGGAATTGACGATTCACTAACCGCGCATTTGGATCGCGCGACCAGTATGCCTGCGGAAGCCGCAGTCAGAAGTGCGCCGCGCGTTCGACGATCGTCGCGCTGAGTTCCGATACCGGGGCTCGCGCACCGCGTTTCGGGCGCAGCATCACAAACTCGACATCGCCGAGTTTCGGCAGCTGTCGCGTCTCTCTGCATTCGATCAATCCCTTCGGCATCAACCGGCGCGAATGCGCCATGACTCCGAGGCCAGCCCGCGCTGCTGCGACGAGACCCGTCAGGCTTCCGCTCGTGCATGCGATGCGCCACGGTACCGAAGCTTGCTCGAGCGCGCCGAGAGCCATAACCCGCGATATGCTCGGCGGCGGATACATAATCAGCGGCAGTTGCGTACTCGCAAAGGCCGGCTCGGCGTCGTTTCCCGCCCATACCATGCGATCGCGCCAAACAAACTCACCGCGATCGTCTCCGGGCCAACGCTTGCAAAGCACGACGTCGAGTTCGCCCGCATCGAACTTCGCGATCAGCGCAGTGCTCAATCCGATTGTCAGCTCGATATCGACCTGCGGATGATCTTCCATAAAATCGTGCAACACATCCGGCAGCCACGACGAGACAAGATCTTCCGACGCACCAAAGCGCAAACGGCCACGCAGCTTGCTTCCGGCGAAATACCGTGTCGCGCGCTCGTTCGCCTCAAGAATGTTGCGCGCGAACTCGATCATCGATTCCCCTTCGATCGTCAGCGCGACGGTATGCGTATCGCGAACGAAAAGACGATGCCCGACGATACTCTCGAGTTTGCGAACGTGATCGCTGACCGTTGGCTGGCGAAGTCCGAGTTTCCGGCTCGCCTCCGAGAAGCTGTTCCCCTCGGCGATCAAAAGAAAGGTCTGAAGCAGTGCAGGATCGAACATCGATCTAATCAATCTGCTTATCGGAAAAGACGATAGCAATGATCGTGAATATCGGCGTTCACATTCCGAATGACAACCGCCAACTTCCGTCGCCGGCGATGCATTTTTTGCCTCAGCCAAAAGGTCTATATCAGGAGGAAGCCATGATTGTTTATTCCCGACGCAACATCCTCGCGACGGGCGCCGCCGGAGGCTTGATTGCTGCGGCGGGTGTCACGCGCGTTAATGCCGAGACCTCCTCCTCTAGTTCCGCCGCTACGAGCGATCCCGGCCCTCACGACGCGGCGCAGGAAGCCATCAATCCCTACGACTGGCAATCGCTACCGACCGATCATGGCAATGCAGGCATGCTGCGCCAATCGTTCTCGATGGTGCACAATCGGCATACCGATGCTGGCTGGGCCCGCGAAGTCACTGTCCGCAATTTCCCGATCTCCAAGAAGATGGCGGGCGTCAACATGCGCCTGCCAGCCGGTGCTGTGCGCGAACTCCACTGGCATATACCTGCGGAGTGGGCCTACGTCACTTACGGGACAGGTCGCATCACGGGCGTCGACAAGGATGCCAACAAGTTCATCGGCGACGTGAAGGCTGGAGATCTCTGGTTCTTCCCCGGCGGCGTTCCCCATTCCATTCAGGGGCTCGGCCCAGACGGCTGCGAATTTATCCTCGTCTTCAACGATGGAAATTTCTCGGAAGATTCGACGTTTCTCATCAGCGACTGGTTCAATCACACACCGCCCGAAGTCCTTGCGAAAAACTTCGGCGTTCCCGAATCCACATTCGATCATGTGCCGAAGAAGGATCTTTGGATCTTCAACGCACCGCTGCCCGGCAGCCTCGCGGACGATCAATCTCAGAGCAAACAGCCCGACGTTCCTCATCCCTACAGCTTCGCTCTGCTCGATCAGAAGCCGGTCTTCAAATCGGCCGGAGGCAGCGTGCGCATCGCCGACAAGAACAACTTCAAAGCCACGACGATGGCGGCCGCGCTTGTCGAGGTAGAACCCGGCGGCATGCGCGAACTCCATTGGCATCCGACGTCGGACGAATGGCAGTATTACATCAGCGGCACGGCGCGCATGGGCGTGTTCCACGGCGAAGGCCGCAACAGCACCGTCGAATTTCATCCGAGCGATGTCGGCTACATTCCACAATCGACAGCGCACTATGTCGAGAACGTCGGCAAAGATACGCTTCGGTTCCTCGAAGTCTTTACGAGCGCCGAATATGCCGACGTTTCACTCGCATCGTGGATGAATAACGTCCCGCACGAACTCGTCGCCGCGCATTTGAATATCGACTTGGCGACGCTGCAAAAGCTCGCACAGAACAAAACGCCGGTCGTTCCACTGTAAAAATTTGATTTTCCATCGTCGGATGGGTTGGCTATCCGAAGTTCAGTCACCGAGGCGGGGCGCGAAGCTCCGCCTTTTTTATTGCCTCGCCTCTAGCCGACTTTCGCCACCGGCATCGTCACGACCACGGCCAGTCCAGGCGACCGCGTTTCGAATTCGAATGTGCTGTGGAGTTGCGCCGCCAGCATGCCCATCAATCGATTGCCGATTCCCGAGCCTGATATGCTCCCATTGCCGACGCCGTTATCCGCAATCACGAGCCGGTAATAGTCTCCATCGCGGCGAAACGAGACCGAAATATTGCCGTGACGCTGTTCGGGAAATGCGTGCTTCGTTGCATTCGTCACGGACTCGTTGATGATCAAGCCGAGCGGCACCGCCTTCTCCAAACTGATCGAATGGCTTTCCGCCTCCCAATCGAGCGCGATCGGCCGCATCGCCACCCGCGAGAGCCGGAGATCAGAACACAGCTCGCCGATATAAGATTTCGTATCGACCACTACGCGGTCCTCACGTAATTCCAGCCTGCGATGCACGCGCGCGATTGTCTGCACACGGTCCGCCGCCGAGACGAGCGCCTCGCGTGCTTCCGCATTCGCCGAGCGCGCCTGCAGGTTCAGCAACGTCACAACGTTTGCGAAGTCGTTCCGCGTCCGGTGTGCGAGTTCATTCAACAGCACGTCTCGGTCTCGCAGCGAAACGCTCGCATTCTCCCGCTCGGTCGCGAGCGCAACGAGCCCGGCGTGCAATGCCTCGACGACGAACGAAATCGCGAACCCGATCACGACGAACATCAAGATCCCCGTCTGGTCCGAGGATCCCAAAACAGCCAGCGAACGCTTCGGAGAAAGAACGTAGTAAGAATAAAGAACGGCGCTTAGAATTGTCGCGAAGAAGCCATTGCCGCGATCAAACAGCGTGCCGCACACAAAGACGACCGCGATAAACGCCAGCAAGGCATAGTTTTCCCCTCCTTCGCTTCCGAACGTCAATTGAAGCCAGAGCGTCAGAAGGACAAGCGCAGTCGTGAGGGCGTACCGCAGGATGACGGGGACGGACCTCGCAGCAAGCGCTGTGGTGTGAATGACCGATATCCATTGATCCATAGCGCCGGAAACGCGCAAAGGCGTAATTTTGTTCACAGCGCCGATATCAGACATTCGGCTAGGAACTTATTGCGACGCGCCATAACGCGATATTGCGTGGATCTCCTATGAGGGGATCAGAGCGACCGGGGCGATATGTTCCTGCTAATTTGCCTTTCGTCCCATCCTCATTATGATCTCTCATCACCCAGCGAGGATAAGTTTCTTTGGCCCAGCGCCGATCCGACGTCTGCCGCGAAACAGCGTCAACCCAAGTGGCCGCGAATCACTCCTGGCCTAAGTAGGGCGTTGATTTCGAAAAGTTCGAGTTTCCGGCTCATCGGTTTGCAGCGGCATCACGTCAGCCTGCTTGCTATCGACCGCTGGCGCGACATGCCTTAATAATTGCTCAGCCTAGCGCTAATGCTCTAGTCAACAAGCTGATTACAGAGACTAACCGTCGTATATCTGTCATGACCCACGCCTACGACGTTTCCGCAATTATGGCACAGGGTTGATGGACGAGCTCGTCGACAGAACTTCCAGCATCCGGCGCAGCAAGCTCACCGCTCGGCATAAGCTGTCTCCACTCGAGCGCGCGCGCGCCTGGGTCGACCTGATCCTCACGGACCACGGCTTCCTGCGGCTTGTTTATCTGAACCGGCACCGCGTTTCAGATCGCGTGTGGCGATCCGCTCAGCCGACACCCTTCGGCTTGCGGCGGGAAAAACAGCGCGGCATCCGAACGATCGTCTGCGTTCGCGGCTCTTTTCCATTTCGTCCGTGGCCGCTCGAGCAGGAAGCCTGCGAACGCCACGATCTCGATCTTTACAAGATGCACATTCGCGGACGCGAGGCGCCCGAGAAAAGCGAGCTGCTCGCGCTCGTCGATCTGCTCGAAACGGCAGAATACCCGATGCTGATTCACTGCAAGTCGGGTGCCGACCGGAGCGGTTTCGTCGCCGCCGTCTACCTGCTTGCTATCGAAGGCCGCCCACCCGCCGAGGCCCTCGCCCAGCTTTCGCTGTGGTATGGACATTTGCCGTCCTCACGCGCGGGAATTCTCCGCGAGGTGATCAAAGCGTATCGCGACGAAGGCGCCGCGCGCGGTCTCGATTTCAGGCAGTGGGTGGAGACGGGCTATGACCGCGATGCGGTTATCCAGCGCTTCAAGCCCCGCGCCTTCGCGATTGCCATAACCGACGTGATCCTCCGCCGCGAAGGCTAAGGCACTCTCAAACGCTGACGTGGTAGCAGTTCAAATACTACCAGTGCACCCAGTCAGCTTTCGCTGTCTGTCTTACGACGCGTTGCGCGGTAGCGGCCGGGCGACAAGCCATAGTGTCGATGGAACAGCTTCGAGAATGCGGCGCTCGTTTCGTAGCCAACCCGACTCGCGATTCTCGCAATAGCCTCATCGCTCGATTCGAGCAGAAATGCAGCCTCCGCCATCCGGCGCGCGATTAGATAACGCTGCATCGGCTGGCTAACAAGCTTTGTGAAGCGCGCGGAGAATGCCGAGCGGCCAAGACCCACGCGATTGCCGAGTTCTTGAAGTGTCCAAGGCCTTTCCGGTCGTTCGTGAATTAACTGCAGCGCAGGCCCGATATGCGGATCACCCATCGCCCCAAGCCATCCACCTTCTCCCGGACGCAGCGACGTAATCCAGCTTCGTAACACTTCGACAAAAAGCACCTCCGTCAATCGCGAGAGCGCAATGTCCTGGCCCGGTCGCACTAACGCCGACTCGGAGACCATGCGCTTCAGAATCGCATCGAGTCCCTCGCCGTTGATTGGCGGTCTCAGCAAAAGCACTGGAGGAAGGAACTCAAGAACGCTGCTGCGCAAAGGCTGCGATACCGTGAAATTGCCGCAGATCATCGTCGCTGTCGGCTCCGAATTACCGCCGTGTCGCACGACACCGAGACGTCCGGTCGGCCGTTCGAGGTTCATGAGCGGGAACGGCTTGGTCGACCGATCAGAATAAAGCAGATGTTGTTCGCCGCTGGTAATGACGACGAAGTCGCCCGCGCTCATATGCAGATCTTCACCCTGTTCAAGGGTCAGCGTCGCGGTGCCTTGACTGAGGTAATGGAACAGCGCGTAGGGGCGCTTCGGAAGCGCCAAACTCCAGGGATGCCCGAGTTCAAAGTGGAACAGCAGCGTTCCCCCGAAGCGGACACGATCAAGAACGTCAGCGAGCACATCCATAGCTGCCATTCTAATTCACCGCACGATCCGACACAATATTCGGACGGAAGAAGCCTATCGTCCGAGATGCCCCCAGCCTAAATGATGTCGCGCAGGCTGAAGCGGCGTACACCGATCATCCCGAAATCGGTGATAGAAGAACTGTGTTCCTGCTGGAAACGCCCGCCATTCATTGGACCTGGGCTGTCCGACATTCCAAAAGGAACTTTCGATGCGAAATCTTCTACTCTCCGCCGCCTCTATCCTCTCGGCCGGTGCAGCAGCAATTGTCACGTCGGCCCAAGCAGCTGAGCTTCCCAAAGGGGCGGCTCACAACATTGTGCTGGTCCATGGCGCTTTCGTTGATCAAACGAGCTGGAAGCCGGTTGCAGATATCCTCTCGAAAAAGGGCTACAACGTAACCCTCGTTGAAAATCCGCTCACGTCACTTACTGCAGACGTCGATGCTACTAAGCAGGCGCTCGCAAAGCAGGACGGCAAGACTGTCCTCGTCGGCCATTCATGGGGCGGCGTCGTCATCACACAAGCGGGCGATGATCCTAAAGTCTCGGCGCTTGTTTATGTGTCCGCATTCGCACCCGATGTGGGACAATCCTTGAAGACCTTGGCTGACAGTGGCCCCGCAACTGAAGGCACCGCTGCAATCCACCCCGACAGCAAAGGCAATCTCTATATCGATCCCAAAGTATTTCCTTCGGCGGTCGCGGCGGACCTGCCTCCCCAAATTGCGGAATCCTTGGCCAACCACCAGCTCCCACTGAATCACGTGGCCTTCGAGGCTCCCGTCGACAAGGCAGCTTGGCGCGACAAGCCGACGTTCTATGTGATCACCACCAAGGACAAGGTCATCGCACCTGAGGTACAGAAGATGTTCGCCGACCGCATGCACGCCCACGTCACAGAGGTCGCTGGCAGCCACGCCTCGCTCGTTGTTCATGCAGGCGAAGTCGCTGCGGTCATTGAAAAGGCGACGCTTGCGAAGTGACGTCGAGTTCTCCCGGTCCGAATGTGCCGGGAGCATTCGCCTATTCAAGGGAAAAGGCGCGCATCCGTCTTGCAGAAAATTGATCGAAAGGAATTCCGATGGCTGGCGGCAACGCATCCACGAATATAATTGTCGAACACGTCACGATCTCATCAAGCAAGACTTTCGCCGCGACGCGCGCCTCGCTCGAAGAGCTGGTGCCACGTCTTGACGAAAGATTCTTGACGCTTATCCAATCTGGTTTAGCGGATCGGGCGCGAGAAGAGCTTGAGACAGCGCCCGCTCTTTCGATCTTCGGATACCGGGACCACGGTGCTCTTTTGGCAATCGCTGGAGTCAAGCAGTGCGCTATTCAATATGATATCGGCAATCCATTGACCGCATCGTTGATGACTCGACACAAGATCTCAGCTGCTCTTTACGCGCCCATTCGGGTTTTGCTCCGAGAAAGCACCGACGGCGGGTCCGCATTTGAGTACGACCGCCCAGCCTCGACCTTTGGACAGTTTCACGACGTCTCCGTTGATTCCGTCGCGACAAAGCTCGACCAAGATCTAGAAAATGTTCTTCAGATAGCCGCGAGATAGCTTCGACTTATTGGGCACGATGTCCATAAGCATTGGTTTGGCCAGATTTCCAGCGAGAAGCAGATTCTGAGCCTATGCTAGGCGGGAAACATATTGATGCGTGCTGACTTCCGCTTTGGGTATAATCAGACATCCACAGCTACATATCACCCCATCCCCCACCACACGCCCCCGCTCCACACGCCCACCTCATCGCCGTCATCATCTCCGGGCACCGCAAGCTCGACAAGGTCGGCGTAGACGGAGCGCGTCGCGAGCGCCTCCAGCCGCCCGCGCACGAGCACATACGGCTTCAACCCTCCGTCGGGTCCGCTCGTCTCGAACCGCAGCGGATGCTCGGCATCGACCGTCACCACGTCGTCGAGGTTCGTGCGGAACGTCAGACGCTGCGCTCGCCCCTCACCCGACACCGCCATCTCGACGGCGAGGAAGGGCGCGTCCTCCACCGTCACGTCCACCTTTTCAGCAGGTGTCACGAGATACGTTCGTCCGTCGTCATCCTTTCTCAGGATCGACGCGAACAGCTTGACCAGCGCGATGCGCCCGATGGGACTGCCCTGATACATCCACGTGCCGTCGCGGCGGATCGCCATGCCGATGTCGCCGCAGTAGGGCGGATCCCACTTTTCCACCGGTCTCGCGCCGCCGCTCCCGCCTTCGGATGCCGCCCGCAAAAGCCCCTCGAGGCCCGGTGGCCGTGCGTCAGAATTTCCGTTCATTGAAGCAACTTGCGGTTTTTCATCCGGCATTCGCGGCGGTGCTTTCGACGCGCGTTCGAAGGCACCACAACCTAACGTAACATTCACTTGACCCTATGAGGACCGGGCAGGATCGTCTAGGCTTACCTCAATGCCGGGAACGCCGCCGCTCGGCCATTGTTTCATAAGGCGAATTTCGCCAAGAACACGGATAACAACGGCTCGAGCGCGAGGCCCCCTGAATGAGCACTGTCGTCGACACCCATACCGATATCGTGCCGAGGCTCGAAGCCGCCGCCGAACGCGTTCAGCGCGCCCACAAGGCTGCGGCGAGCGTCATATTCGGACAGGATCAGGTGATCGAGCGGACGTTGATCACAATCCTCTCGGGCGGCCATGGGCTTTTGATCGGCGTGCCGGGTCTCGCGAAAACGCTGCTCGTCGAAACGCTCGGCAGGGTTCTGGGCCTCGACGCCAAACGCATTCAGTTCACGCCCGACTTGATGCCCTCCGACATCATCGGCTCGGAAGTGTTGGAAGACGAGCCGGGGCGCGGCCGCTCGTTTCGCTTCCTCAAAGGTCCGATCTTCACGCAGCTGCTGATGGCCGACGAAATCAACCGCGCCTCGCCTAAGACGCAGTCGGCGCTGTTGCAGGCCATGCAAGAGCATCACGTCACTGTCGCGGGCCAACGCCACGACACGCCCGCACCGTTCCACGTGCTTGCCACGCAGAACCCGCTCGAGCAGGAAGGCACCTATCCGCTGCCCGAAGCACAGCTCGACCGCTTCCTGCTGCAGATCGACGTGACGTATCCTGATCTCATCGCCGAACGCCGCATGCTGTTCGCGACGACCGGCACGGAAACGCCGAAGCTCGAAACCGTCATCACCGCGCAAGAACTGATGGCGACGCAGCGTCTCGTCCGCCAGATCCCTGTACCCGATAAGGTTGTCGAAGCGATCCTGAAACTCGTGCGCTCCGCGCGTCCGGGTACTGGCGCCAGCGAAGATACCGATAAATTCGTCGCCTGGGGTCCCGGTCCCCGCGCCAGCCAGGCGCTGATGCTCGCCGTCCGCGCCAAGGCGTTGATCGACGGCCGCCTCGCTCCGTCGGTCGACGACGTCATCGCGCTCGCCGAGCCGATCTTGAAGCACCGCATGGCGCTGACGTTCGCAGCACGCGCCGAGGGCGAAGACCTCAATCACATCATCGCGCGTCTCGCGGCGGCCGTGGAGTAGGTGCGGGATGGCAGGCCCATTAGGGCGGACAGCGACGGCAGGTGAAGGCCAAAGCTCCGAGACGCGGCGCGTTCTAACGCTCGAGCGCGAGGCAGTCTCCCTCGTCGACCGGATGCCCGAGTTGCTGATGGAAGCGGCGCGCATTGCGTCTACCGTCGCGCAGGGCATTCACGGACGCCGCCGCGCCGGTCCCGGCGAAACGTTCTGGCAGTTCCGGCAGTATCAGTCGGGCGAAAACGCGAGCCTCGTCGATTGGCGTCGCTCGGCAAGCTCCGATCATCTCTACGTCCGCGAGCGCGAATGGGAAGCCGCGCACACGCTCTACCTCTGGCCCGACGTGTCGCCGTCGATGGATTTCAAAAGCCATCTCGCGCCGGTGACGAAACGCGATCGCGCGCTGGTGCTGGCATTGGCCTCCGCCGAGCTGCTGGTGCGCGGCGGCGAGCGCGTGGCGCTTCTCGCGCAGATGCTGCCGACCGCCAACCGCAACGCCGCGACGCGCATCGCCGAAACCATCGCAGCCAACGCCAATTCCGATGTCGTCCAGAAAAGCCTGCCGCCGAATGCGGGCCTGAACCGCTTCTCCGGGCTGATCCTGTTCAGCGATTTCCTCGCCCCCGTACACGCGATCCGCGAGCGCCTCGAAGGTTATGCGGGTGTCGGTGTCGGCGGCCACCTCGTGCAGGTGATCGATCCGGCGGAAGAGACGCTGCCCTATCACGGCCGCACCGAATTCCTGACGCCTTCCGGCAGCCAGCGATGGGTCGCCGACCGCGTTGAATCCCTGCGTCCGAAATATCAGGCGCGCTTCGCCGCCCACCGCGCCGAAGTCGCCGAGATGGCGAAACGCTTCGGCTGGTCGCTTCTCACGCATCATACCGATCGTCCGGCGTCCGAGCCGCTCCTGTCGCTGCTGATGCGTCTCAACGGCTCGGCCCAGGGGTATCGCTGGCTGTCGTCAAGCTCCGATGCCGTCAAGACCGGCGGCAAGGAGCCCGCCCGATGAGCTTCGGCCCGCTCGCATTTCTCAATCCCTGGCTGCTCGCGGCTCTGGTGACGCTACCCGTCATCTATTGGCTGCTGCGCGCCGTGCCGCCGCGCCCGACGCAGATCGAGTTTCCGCCGACCCGCATTCTCGTCGGCATCGAGAACGACGAAAAGACCGCCGAAAAAACGCCGTGGTGGCTGACGCTCCTGCGCCTCCTCGCGGCGACGCTCGTGATCCTCGCCCTGGCCGATCCGATCCTCAATCCATCGAAAGACAAAGGCCTCGCCGGGACCGGCCCGGTCGTCATCTTCACGGACAACGGCTGGGCGGCGGCCTCGCGCTGGCCCGAACGCGCCAACATTATTCAACGCATCATCAGTGAAGCGGAAAGCGGCGGTCGTCCCGTCGTGATCGTGCCGACCGCCGCCGCCAGCAAATTGCCGTCCGTCAAGATCGAGCCGCCTGGCGAAGCGCGCAGCACAGCGGCCGCGCTCAGCCCGCAGCCATTTGAACCGAACCGGGAAGCGGCATTCTCGGCGTTGCAGACAGCGCTCTCGGCAGCGGGCGTCAAGAACCTGTCCGTCGTCTGGATCCACGACGGCATCGACCACAAAGGCAAAGCCGCCGACGTCGCAGCGAAACTGCAGAACCTCGCGGGCGGCACGCTGGCCGTCATCGACGAAACGCGCGGACGCGAAGCCCTTGGCCTCGTCGCCAACCTCGCTGAGCGCGGCAAGCTCGAAGCAACTGTTCTCTCGACCGGCGGGCCCGAGCGCAACGGCATGATCAACGCCTACTCCGCCCGCGGCGAGCGCCTCGGCGAAACACCCTTCAAGCTCGCGGCCGGATCGACGTCCGCGAAAGCCACGTTCGACATGCCGCTCGAGTTGCGCAATCAGGTCGCCCGCATCGAGATCGCGGGCGAGCGTTCCGCAGGCGCCGTCAGCCTCATCGACGCAATGACGCAATGGCATCGCGTTGGTCTTCTCTCGGGCGAAAGCCGCGAAGAAGCGCAGCCGCTGCTCGCGCCGCTCTACTACATCGAGAAAGCGCTGAAGCCCTATGCCGACGTCGTATCGACGAAGGACTCCAATCTCGCGCAGGGCCTCGATTCCGTCTTGAAGCAAAACGTTTCGGTGTTGATGCTCGCCGATATCGGCACGCTGAGCGGCGCCGCAGCCGAGAAGGTCGATGAGTTCGTCAAGCGTGGCGGTTTGCTGGTGCGCTTCGCCGGTCCGCGTCTCGAAAAAGCCGGAGACGATCTGTTGCCTGTTGTGCTGCGCAGCGGCGGACGTTCGCTCGGCGGCGCGCTTTCGTGGTCGTCGCCCCAGGCTCTTGCCGCCTTCGACGAGAGCAGCCCCTTCACCGGATTGACCGTGCCGAAGGACGTCACGATCACGCGGCAAGTGCTCGCCGATCCGGCTGAGTTGACCCCCGACGTCGAGATCTGGGCGCGCCTCCAGGACGGCACGCCCCTCGTCACCTCGGCGAAACACGGTAACGGCCGCCTCGTCCTCTTTCACGTGACGGCGAATTCCGATTGGTCGAACCTTCCGATGTCCGGCCTTTTTGTTGAGATGCTCCGCCGTCTTTCGACCATGGGCGCCGTCGGCGCCGCCGGATCGGGCGAAGGCCAGACGGAATCTTCGGCCGCAGACACCACCGCGAAGGCGAACACCGCCAGCGTCGCGGTACTGGCGCCGCTCAAGACGCTCACCGGCAGCGGCACGCTCGTATCGCCGCCGCCGACTGCGGAGCCATTCAAAGCATCCGACCTCGGTACCATACGGCCCGACATCGAGCATCCGCCCGGCTACTACGGACAAGCGGGTTCGCCACGTGCGCTCAACGTGCTGACGCCGAAGAGCACGCTGGTGCCCTTCCCCACTCTGCCGTCCGGCGTTACGCGGCTAAGCTACGAAGACGCGTCGAGCACGGCGCTGAAACCCGCGATGCTGGCAATCGCGCTCGGACTTCTCCTAATCGACATCATCGCCGTGACGATCCTGCAAGCAGGCGGCATCGGAGGCCTGTTCGCGCGTCGTCCGGGATCACGCACGCGGGCGACAGGCGCCGCCGCCATGATCGCCATCGGCGTTCTCGCCCTTGGCTTTGGCATCGCCGGTACGACGCACGCCTCAGCGCAAGATCTGCCGCCCGAGTTCCGCGACGCCATCCCGCAGTTCGACGGCTACTCCGGCATGGCGCCGACGCAGTCCGGCCCCGATGTCGTGCGTCCTCCCGCATCGCCCGCCGACAACGCCGCGATTAACGCAACGAGCAAGGTCACGCTGGCGTATGTCATCAGCGGCGACCGCGAGACCGACGAAACGAGCCGCGCCGGCTTGCGCGGTCTTGGCCGCGTCCTGCAAACCCGCACCGCCGTCGAGCCCGGCGAACCCGCAGGCGTCGATATCGCAAAAGACGAGATCGCCTTCTATCCGGTCCTTTATTGGCCGGTTCTCGAATCCGCCAAACCCCTTCCCGACGCGACGATCGCCAAGATCGATGCCTACATGAAGGAAGGCGGCCTCATCATTTTCGATACCCGAGACTACGGCCAGGGCGGCGCCAATCTTTTGCCGCTCGCCGGAAGCGGAGGCTCGGCCTTGCAACGGCTGCTAAGCAAGCTAGACGTTCCGCCACTCGAGCCCGTCCCCGAAAATCACGTCGTGACGAAATCGTTCTACCTCTTGCGCTCGTTCCCCGGACGATGGGACGGCGGCCAGCTCTGGGTCGAAGCGACGCCGAAGAACGACAACGACACACACAAGGCCCGCGTCTCCGACGGCGTCACCTCAATCATGATCACGTCGAACGATCTCGCGGCCGCTTGGGCGCTCGATGATCGCGGCCGTCCGCTCTACCCCGTCGTTCCAGGCGGCGAGATGCAGCGCGAGATGGCATTCCGCGGCGGCGTCAATATCGTCATGCACGCATTGACCGGCAACTACAAAGCCGATCAGGTTCACGTTCCCGCTCTCCTCGAGAGACTGGGCCAGTAGAGGCTTGCCGTTTTGAACTGGTCGATCACGTTTGCGCCTCTCCTGCCGATGCCGGTCTTGATCGGCCTGTCGGTGGTGGCGCTCGCTCTCGTTCTGCTTCTCCTGTTTCGCCGGTCGCGCGGCGCCCTTCTCCGCGCCGCCGCCCTCGCCGCGCTCATCGCCGCGCTCTTCAATCCGATCCTGAAGGAAGAACAGCGCGAAAGCCTCGCCAACGTCGCCATCGTCGTGCTTGACGAAAGCCCGAGCCAAAAGCTCGCAGACCGCGCGAAGCAGTTGGAAGACATTCGCGCCAACCTCGAAGCGAAATTCGCGAAAATCCCGAACCTCGATATCAAGTGGGTGACGGGCGGTGTCCCATCGGATTCCACGCCGCCTGGAACGAACCTCTTTTCCGATCTCAATGCGGCTTTGAACGATACCGCGCCGGACCGCATTGCGGGTGTCGTTTTCGTGACGGACGGCCAAGTCCATGACGTTCCGAAATCGGCTGCATCGCTCGGCTTCGATGCGCCCGTTCACACGCTGCTGACCGGCAAACGCAATGAATTCGACCGCCGCATCGAAGTGATCGAGGCGCCGCGCTACGGCCTCGTCGGCCAGTCCCGCGACATCGAGGTGGCTGTTCGAGAGACGGGCACCGCGCCGTCTGCGAACTCAGGCACGGCAACGCTTAAAGTCCGCCGCGAAGGCCAGCCCGACGAAACGATCCGCACCGAAATCAATCGCAACGTCAAAATCGACATGCCGATCCCGCACACGGGAACGAACATCGTCGAGATCGAATTGCAGCCCGTCGACGGCGAGTTGACGACCGCCAACAACCGCGCCGTCGTCGCGGCCGAGGGCGTGCGCGAAAATCTTCGCGTGCTCCTCGTCTCTGGCGAGCCGCATCCCGGCGAACGCACCTGGCGCAACCTGCTGAAATCCGATGCTGCGGTCGATCTCGTGCACTTCACGATTTTGCGCCCACCCGAGAAGCAGGACGGCACGCCGATCAATCAGCTCTCGCTCATCGCCTTTCCGACGCGCGAGCTGTTCTCGGAAAAGATCAACGAGTTCGACCTGATCATCTTCGACCGGTACGAGCATCGCGGCATCCTGCAGCTTCTCTACTACGACAACATCGCGCGCTACGTGAACGACCACGGCGGCGCTCTGCTCATCGCGGCGGGCGACGACTATGCGAGCCCCTACAGCATTTACCGGACGCCGCTCGCCCCCGTCCTTCCCGCCATGCCGACGGGCCGCGTGCTCGAAATGCCGTTCAAGGCGAAAGTGACGACGGAAGGCCAGAAGCATCCTGTGACGCACGACCTTCCGGGCTGGAACGGCGCACAGGTCGCCGACAACGCGCCGCAACCGTCGTGGGGCAAGTGGTTCCGGCAGGCGGAAGTCACGCCACTGCGCGGCCGCGTGCTGATGAACGGCGCCGAGGAAAAGCCGCTTCTTATTCTCGACCGCAAGGGCAAGGGCCGCGTTGCGCTGCTGACGTCCGATCACGCTTGGCTCTGGGCCCGCGGCTATGATGGCGGCGGCCCCCACACCGATCTGCTGCGGCGTCTGTCGCATTGGCTCATGAAAGAGCCGGACCTCGAAGAGGAACGCCTCACGGCCTCCGCCAAAGGTCTAAAGCTCACGATCGAGCGCCGTTCGATGGATGAAAAGATCGGCCCGGTGAAAGTGCTGGGGCCGGGCGGCGATACCTCTTCCGTCACGCTCGATTCCGTGCCGGTCGAAGCAGGTGTCTGGCGCACGGCTATCGATGTCAAATTACCCGGACTTTACAAGCTCGAAACGCCAGGCCCCGACGGCACGCTGACGGCCGTCGCCAATGCCGGTGTCGAAGATCCGCGTGAAATGAGCGAAGTCACGGCGACAGACCTGAAAATGAAACCGATCGCGGATGCCACGGGCGGCGGGGTGTTCTGGACAAAACCGTCCGGCCTTCTCGCCGCTGCAACCGAAATCGATGTGCCGCGTATTTCAATGATGTCAGCTGCCAAGGTGATGGCGGGGTCGGACTGGCTCGGTCTCAAGGACCGTCAGGCCTATCTGACACGCGGCGTGAAGCTGACGCCAATGTTCACGGGCTTCGCAGCGCTCTCTGCCTTGCTGGCCCTCATCGCTTTGGCTTGGTGGCGCGAGGGACGATAACAAAAAGGGCACAACCACCATGGGATACGCTGCAACAAACCGCCCCATAGGTGTCATCGGCAACGACGCGACCGGAGCGGCCATCGCCGAACGCTTCGCCGCATGCCGCATCGAAACGCTCTACGCTGGCTTGGAGGGATCTCCCTCCGTGACTTTCGGTGAGCATCTGAGCCCGATGTTTTCTTCTCAAGTCGGGGCGTCTCAATGTCCGGTGGTGCTGGCGGCGGTTGAAGACACGGAAGCCTTCCGCACGCTCTTGACCGGTAACAACGCCAGCGGCGTCTTCCTCGCGCTTTCCCCCGATTGCGTGCTCGTCGATCTCGGCGCACGGACCCCGCGTGAGCTCGATGCCCTGCTTTCGGCTCTCGAACCCCGTGGCGTCGCGCTCGCTGACGCCACGCTCATCGGCGGAGCGGAAGCGGCAGCCCAAGGCCGTGCCAAGGTTTTGCTCGGCGGCGCAGAAACCGGTGTCGCGATTGTCGAAAGCCTTCTGGCCCTTCTCGGCCAGGTCGAGCGCACAGGCCCGCTGGGAAGCGCCCACGCCGCCGCCGCCCTCATGGGCTACATTGAAGCCGCGCATGCCGTCGCGCGCGAGGAAGCCATTGCCCTTGGAGCGGCCTGCGGCCTGACGCCCGACATGATCGCAAGGGTTCTCTCGGAGCGGGCCCCACCGCACGGCCTCAATGTCGTGCAGCTAGCAAGACGCGCCGACCTTGCCCGCCGCATCGCCCGTGACCGGAACGCCGGCGCGGACATCATCGACCTCGCCGCCGAAAAACACGCGCGCGCCCACCGCGAAAACCGTTGATGACCGCCTGATCCTTCTTTGCACGGATCGAGCCCCGGCCGCGACTCGCGTAAGGATCGTTCGCCGCATCCCGGCTTGACCGCAGCCTAGGGGCATCCGATGTCGCCGCTCTTTCGAATTGTGTATGCCACGCACGCCAACGGCACACACCACAAGCTTGCGCTCGACGCGCTGGAGGCGATGACGCGTCCTGACAGCGCCGACTGGACGCGCGTGTTCCTGAAGCACGTCGAACGCTATCTCGAGGGCTCGAAGGCGCCGGATGTCACCTTCAAGGATTTCAAGAATCACGTCCTGCACGTGTCGGAGAACTACTGGGGCGGCGCACCCGAAAAGACTCAGGAGTGGTACAACCGCACCGTCTTCGAGCTCAAAGCCGGAAACTGGCCGGAAGCCGTCTACGCCGCAGGCGTGTTGAGCCACTATTTCACCGACCCGGTGATGCCGTTCCACACCGGCCAGACGGAAGCGGAAAATGCCGTCCATCGCGCCGCGGAATGGAGCATCAACCGCTCGTACAATACCTTGCGGGCCTTGGGCGAAAAGAACTTCGGCCGATTGAGCATCGCCGTGCCTTCCGGCCAGAAATGGCTCTCCGCATTCGTCTGCGACGGCGCCGAGTTCTCGCATCGCTATTACGAGAAGCTGATTGCGCACTACGACATCCACAAAGGCGCGACGCGGCCCGAGGAAGGGCTCGACGACATCGCAAAGGCCATCGTCTCGGAGTTGCTGATCTATGCGTCGACGAGCTTCGGCAAAGTTCTCGATAGGGCGATCAGCGAAGCAGGCGTATCGGCTCCGGAAGTGACGCTGACGGCCGAGACATTCCTCGCCATGACGCAGATCCCTCGCAAGTTCATCGAAAAGCGGCTCTCGAACGAAGAAGATCGCAAGCTCGTCGCCGCCATCTACGACGAGTTGAAAACGACGGGCCGCGTCGATCGCGCATTGCCCGAAGACGATCGGACCATTCGCGACTTACATCAGGCCGAGGTCTTGGCGCCCAAGATCGCCGAACGCAAGGCCGCGCGTGCTTCCCGCATCAACGGCGCCGACAACACCCCGCTCGAACTGGCGGTCGCGAAGTCCGCCGCCGCTAAAATGGAAATCTCGGAAACGCCGCCGACGATCCCGATGTCCAGAACGCCGCCACCGATGCCGCGCGCCGCACCCAGCATCGCGGCACGCATGGAAGCGCTTCCTGTGCCCGCACAACGGCGCGCAGCTGTGATGCCGCCAGCGGCGCCCACTCCGGCGCCAACAGCTGCGGCGCCGCCGCCGGTCGCATTGACGCCCATTCCGCAACGTCCGTCGCCGGAGCGCTCATCCGACGTTCGGGTTTATCTGCGCGCGGCCGACGATCTCGAAGCCGCGCCCTCGATTGGGCCGAAGATCGCAGAGCGTTTCGCTGCGATTGGCATTCACACCGTGGGAGATTTCCTGCAGCAGAACGCCGAGCAGTTGGCGGACAAGCTCGACGACGCGCATTTCGATGCCGAGACGCTGCTCGACTGGCAGGACCAGGCGAAGCTCGTGATGGCGGTGCCGGGAC
Source organism: Hyphomicrobium sp. (assembly GCA_030148425.1). Lineage (GTDB taxonomy): Bacteria > Pseudomonadota > Alphaproteobacteria > Rhizobiales > Hyphomicrobiaceae > Hyphomicrobium_B. Next base: position 518,830 of record JASBTM010000008.1, read on the forward strand.
TCCGCGGGACGCATGCGCAATTGCTCGTCGGCGCGGGCTACCGGACAGCGCAGGCCGTCGCGGAAGCCGATCCGTTGGCGCTCTCCGCAGGCGTCCTTAAGTTCGCGACGACGTCCGCCGGGAAACGCGTCCTGCGCGAAGGCCGCCCGCCCGATATCGAGAAAATCAAAAGCTGGGTCGAGTTCGCCAAACTGGCTGCGGCGGCCTAAACAAAACCACCGTCATTCCGGCGAAGGCCGTGATGACGAGGAAACGTCGAAACGTTTCAGCACCTGTCAGCATAACAGACGCGCATGCCGCCATTCCGCATTGAAGCTTGCCAACGCATCGCGTTGGCGCGACAATAGCGCTGTTTCCGAGGGGCGCCGGTAATCCGGCTGAGATCGTGTACTAAGCGCGAGCACCCTTCGAACCTGATCCGGGTCATGCCGGCGAAGGGACGGGGCATTCCGCGGCTGAGGCCGCATTCCGCACCTTTCCGGACAACGTATTCGCGCGCTTTGCGCACAATCGTCGTCGAGCACTCCCTTACCAAGGGAGAGGCTGAGAGGAGCAAAGTCATGAACAAGCCTACCCGCGCAGCCGATATTCAAGCCCCGAAAGTCACCGTCGGTCCGCTCAGCGCCTCGACCAAGATTTACTCTTCGCCCGAAGGCCATGACGACGTTCGCGTTCCCTTTCGCGAGATCGCACTGTCCGACGTGAACGAGCCGTCGTTTCGCGTTTATGATTCATCCGGCGCCTACACCGATCCTACCGTATCGATCGAGGTCGCGACGGGCCTGCCGCGCATTCGCGACGCGTGGGTGGTGGAACGCGGCGGCACCGAAGCCTACGACGGCCGCACGGTAAAGCCCGAGGATAACGGCAACGTCTCCGACGCCCACGCCGCGCGGGTATTCCCGACCGTGCATCAGCCGCGGCGCGCGACGAATTCTTCCTCGCCTCTCACGCAATTCGAATACGCCCGCGCCGGCATCATCACCAAAGAGATGATTTACGTCGCGCATCGCGAAAATCTCGGCCGCGCGAATGCCCTCGCCCGCGCCAAAGACGCGCTCGCCGACGGCGAGAGCTTCGGCGCCGACATCCCCGAGCACATCACGCCCGAGTTCGTGCGCTCGGAAATAGCGCGCGGCCGCGCCATCATCCCGGCCAACATCAATCACGGCGAGCTTGAGCCGATGATCATCGGCCGAAATTTCCTCGTGAAGATCAACGCCAACATCGGCAACTCTGCCGTTACGTCGTCGGTCGAAGAGGAAGTCGAGAAGATGGTGTGGTCGATTCGCTGGGGCGCGGACACCGTCATGGACCTCTCGACGGGACGCAACATCCACACCACGCGCGAATGGATCATCCGCAATTCGCCCGTTCCGATCGGCACCGTGCCGATTTATCAGGCGCTCGAAAAATGCGGCGGCGATCCCGTCAAGCTGACGTGGGAACTCTATCGCGACACGCTGATCGAGCAGTGCGAGCAAGGCGTCGATTACTTCACGATCCACGCCGGTGTGCGGCTTCCCTTCGTGCCGCTCACAGCAAACCGCGTGACGGGAATTGTTTCGCGCGGCGGCTCGATCATGGCGAAGTGGTGCCTCGCGCATCACAAGGATAGCTTCCTCTACGAGCGCTTCGACGAGATTTGCGATCTGATGCGCAAATATGATGTCTCGTTCTCGCTCGGCGATGGCTTGCGCCCTGGCTCGATTGCCGACGCCAACGACCGCGCGCAATTCGCCGAACTGGAAACGCTCGGCGAGTTGACGAAGATCGCCTGGGACAAAGGCTGCCAGGTGATGATCGAAGGCCCCGGCCACGTGCCGATGCACAAGATCAAAGCCAATATGGACAAGCAGCTGAAGGCCTGCGGCGAAGCTCCGTTCTATACGCTCGGACCGCTTACGACCGACATCGCTCCGGGCTACGATCACATCACGTCCGGCATCGGCGCAGCGATGATCGGCTGGTTCGGAACGTCGATGCTCTGCTACGTCACGCCGAAGGAGCACTTGGGTCTTCCCAACCGCGACGACGTGAAGGTCGGCGTTATCACCTACAAGATTGCGGCCCACGCTGCCGATCTCGCGAAGGGCCATCCCGCCGCGCAGCTTCGCGACGACGCCCTCTCCCGCGCCCGCTTCGAGTTCCGCTGGCAGGACCAGTTCAACCTGTCGCTCGATCCCGACACGGCGATGTCGTATCACGACGAAACGCTGCCCAAGGACGCCCACAAGGTCGCCCACTTCTGCTCGATGTGCGGCCCGAAGTTCTGCTCGATGAAGATCACGCAGGACGTCCGCGACTACGCCGCGACCCTCAACGATCAGCAAGTCGGCATGATCGAGATGAGCGCGAAGTTCAAGGAGATGGGCGAAAAGCTCTATATTGACGCCAAAAACCCATAGGCAGCCCACGCCCTTTTGCTAGGATCGCGGTTGACGGAGGGGTGCTTCAGGCATCCCCCCGTCCAATGCCAGCCGCGGGGGAAAGCCATGGGGTTTAAATTCTATCAGCTCGGCGAATTGTTTGGGATCGTTCTGCTGCTCGGATCGACAGCGATGCAGATGTTCTATCTCGATCCTCTGAAGCGCGAAATCGAATGGCGGCTCGCCGCCTTCAGCACTCAGCAATCGGCCCAGATCCAGATCAAGGCCATTTACGACAATCGCATCGAGGTGCTGCAAGCTCTCAATGCGCCTGCGGAAAAAATCACCGGGGCACAAGCCGCGCGCGACGAGACCCTAAACCGCTTCAAGAACTCGGACGCCGATATCTCCGATTTCATGATCGCGAAGGAAGGCGTCGAGGATTATCTCCAATACATCGTGCTCGCGTTGTTCGCTTTCGGCACTTTGCTTGCCGGACTTGGCCGCGCCATGGAAATGCGTTCGCATCGCAATTAAGCGGCTGGAAGATCATGCTCACGCTCTATTCCTATCCGGCTCTATTCGGTGTCGCCGACAATAACGGCTATGGCCTCAAGGTTTATGCGTTTCTGAAACTTGCTCGCGTGCCGTTCAAACACGAGCACATTTTCGATGCATCGTCTGCGCCGCGCGGGCAACTGCCCTATATCGTCGACGACGGCGAGACGATCGGCGACAGCGGCGCGATCATGGCACACGTCAAACGCAAGTACGGCACTTCGATGGACGACGCGCTGACACCAGCCCAGCGCGATACCGACCTTCTCGTTACTCGCCTGCTCGACGATCTTTATTGGGTCATGTCCTATTCGCGCTGGAAGGATGAGCGCTACTGGAAACAGTTTCGCGACGCACTCCTGCGCGAGCACCCGCAACTGACGGAAGAAGGTCTCGCCGCAGCAAAAGAGTTCAACGCCAAGCGCTACTACTATCAGGGCATCGGCCGCTACGAGCCGGACGATGCGATGGCGCGCGGCCTCGCGGACCTTCGCGTGCTGGCTAATCTCATTCCCGAAGCAGGCTTCGTTCATGGCCCAGCGCCATCCAGCATCGACGCGGGTATATACGGCTTCATCGCCAATATTTATTTTTACGACATCGACACGCCGCTGAAAAAGTTCGTCGTCGAGCACGCCAATCTTGTGCGCCACTGCCGCGCGATCCACGATGCCATCAGCGAACCGGCGCGCCTGTGAACGAATATCTCCATTCTCATCCTCGGCTTCACGCCGAAGGTCCATCATGCATCCGCGATAAGGGAGAGATGGATGCTCGGGACTAGCCCGAGAATGACGACATTCAGGATATTGAAATTGAAATAGACAACAGAGCGGACAATTGGTTTCCTGCCATGCGCATTTACATCCTCCTCCTCGCCGTCGACGCCATCGCATTATCGATTGCGGTCTATTTCTTTGCCGAGGGCATCGGCGACGGAACCGTCTCCTCGTTCAATATAGTGCTATGGCTGGGGGTACTTGGCGCCCTCATCGCGACCATTTTGGCGGGCCGTTATCTCCGAATGCGCGGGCAAATCCTTGCCGCCAATGCTGTTCTTGCTATCGTCGGCGTTCCGGCCATCCTCGCAGGCGTGTTCGTTCTTTCCCTTCTCATCGCACAGCCGCGCTGGAATTGATGCCGCTCCGTCCGACTGTGGACATATCGGCAGAGTAGCTCTTCCCCAAAATGCAGAGGATGTGCCGCATGCGATGTCTGATATTTCTGCTCGCCCTGATTTGCGCGTCGCCAGGGCTGGCCACGGCAGAGGAAACTTCGAAGACCGGAACCCAGGCAGCCAATCCGATCGTCATCTCGCCTATTTTCGGCCAGCTCGTGATGTTCACGCTACCCGCGGATTTCACGACAGTGTCCGAACAGCCGACGGCCGAAACGTACATCCGCGAAGCCGTGCTCAAAGGCGAGACCGTTGATCAATGGAGCCAGATGATCACCGTAACAGGCGCAAAGGCGACCCCGACGCATCCCGATCTCTCCGCGCAATATTTCGCGGCGCAGATCGCGGCCGGATTTCAGAAGGCGTGTCCCGCAACGTTCTCGGTGAAGCCGCTCGGACCAACGAGCATCAGCGGCGAGGAAGCTTTTGTCGCCATCGCGAGTTGCGGCAAGGTCGATGCCAGCACAGACAAGCACGCCGAAACCGCGCTCATCGTTTCGATCAAAGGTGCGGACAGCATTTATACGGTGCAGTGGGCAGAGCGCGCGCCAGCGAATGCGGAAAACCTGACGATCGATGAAGCCAAGTGGAAAGCCCGGCTTGCGAAGCTCGCGCCGATCCGCATCTGCCCAATCAAGCCCGGCGAGAAGCCGCCGTATCCAAGTTGCGTCGACGAATAGCTCGAAGGCGACTTAACAAAACGTCATGAAACAAAGACTTTTCAAAGCCTCCGAACAATGCCAGCTTACCTCATCTTTCAACAACCGAGAGGAGGTGATCCGATGTCGAGTGGGGTCTTGAGGCGGACGATGTCGTGGTCGCTCAGGCTCGCATCCGGAACTCTCCTGGAGTGCGCTTGAGACCAAAGCGGCAGCAATGCACTCCGCTTTCAGAACGATGATCTCACGGGGCCGCTTTCACGAGCGGCCCTTTCCTTTTTCGAGCCGCGTTACCAGCAGTTCCTCGCCCATTCTTGGCACCGTCTCTCCTTCCCGCAGCGGCGAACGAGAGCATCCGGCTCAGCACCGACACGTCATCCACATCTCAATAGTCTTGGTACGCACTATTCATTTTGTTGTATCCAGGACGCAACACGACGCCGGATTCGGCCAGTTCGATTCGTTTTCAGTGGATCAAGTCTTAAAGCTCCCATAGCGTCATGAATGTGGGCAGTCGATCGGGGGGTCGGCTGAGGGGTAAGCAGCCCACGTGATGCCGGAAACGCCACGCGCTGATTATCAGCGTCAGTCCGTGGTGAACGCTCAAGGATGTGCCGCTGCGCTGTTGTGCGCTTGGGCAAGAGACTTGTTTGCGGCGGGCCCGGGGGGGCCTTACAGGGCGTCCAAAAAGAAATGGGCGGCACCGCTTGTGCCGTCCATTTCTTTTATGATTGAGCGGCGAGCCTCGGCTATTCGCCGAACCAGAATTTCCAAGTTTCTTTCAACTTTTCCGAAATGGACTTCGGCGGCTGCGCGGGCAGCGCATCATCGGCGGCTTTCGCATTCGCGGCTGGCGCGGCTGCGGCGGGTGCCGCCGCGACAGGTGCAACGCCCGCAATCGTCTTGACTGGCGACACCTCGGACGTCGCGACGTTCACGACCGGCTGAGGCGCAACGGACGAAGACACCGGCGCCGGAGCAGACACAGACGCTGAAGCTTGCGTTGGCGCTGTAGCTGGCAGCGCTGCCGGGTGTACCTCTGCGACGACAGGCGCATTTTGCTCGATTGAGGACTGTTTGCCCGGTGCCACCTCGCTTGGCGCGGCCGGAGCCTTCGGCGTCGTCGGAAACGCCGGAAGCGGGGCAGCTGCCGGAGACGCAGCCGCAGCATCGGGAGTTGGTGGCGGCGGCAATCCCTCAGGCTCACCCCCGGCCGAAGACGATGCCTCGGCGGCAGGCGGCGTCCCGCCGACTGTCTTGACGATGCTCGATACCGGCCGCTCCGCGCCGACCTGCGGCAGCCCCTTCGCTTCCTTCTCGATGGCCTGATCGTAGTCCGCGACCGTCGTCACCGGAGACTTGGCCGTCATGTGTACGATCTTGTAGCCCTTGGCCTTGAGCTCGGCGAGAAGCATCGGCACGGCCTTGGCGGTGGTCTTGTGAATGTCATGCATCAAGAGGATGCCTTTGCCCCTCTTGTCGAGTTTTTGCATGATCGATTTGACGAGATGATCGGCCGTCTGCGGTTTGAAATCGAAGCTGTCGATGTCGGTCGAAAAGATCGCGATGTTGCGCTTGCCGAGATACGCGACGGCCTCCGGCGTATCGACGAGCGTCGGAAAGCGGAAGAACGGCGCGATAGGGCCACCGACCGCACGATGCACGGCGCTGACGCCGCGCTCGATCTCGTCTTTCGCATCGTCGAACGACTTGAGCTTGGCAATCGCCTTGTGGCTCCAGGTGTGTGAACCGACGGTATTTCCCGCCTTGGCCACTTCGCGGATGATCTCCGGATATCCAAGCGCCATCTTGCCGATGGAAAAGAACGTCGCCTTCACGCACTCGTCGGATAGAGCCTTGAGCACAGCTTCCGTCGTGTATTTTTGCGGCCCGTCATCGAACGTCAGCACGACTTCCTTGTCCTGCAGAAAATCGTAGGCCTTGTAGTGCTCCATCCCGAAGCCCGGTCCGCCCGTCGTATCGATTTCGACAGTGCGCGAAACGCCGAGCGTGCCCGCTCTCGGACACGTGCTCGCATCGTCAGCAAAAGCAGGAGGATGCCCGAGAAGCGCAACCGAGAAAATGGCGAGCCCCAACCGGCGAATGACCATGCGTTCCTCCCGTTTTTTGTTAACGAAGCCTAACAGACTCCCTCTCGCCCGGAAGCCCGGCCTGAAAATTCTGCAGGCTACGTCGCATTAGAGAGTCACTATATCATCATATTAAGCATAACGATGCGGACATTCGAGGTTTTGCCGCATGGAAAGTTGCGAACCAAAAGCTCATCTCGAGAGTTTCCAGGCCGTAGGAACAGGAGCAACAAGAGTATTGTCATGACGGGATTTTCTCGTGTCCTAATTGCAGCGACATTCGTTGTCGCCTCGGCTGCGGCCGTATCGAGCGCCAATGCCGTGACGGTCGCAAAGCCCGCGGTCGCCGCCAACTCTTCAAACGTCGTTCAGGTCTATGACCGCTACGACAGGCGCTATCACCGCCGCTACTATCGTGGTCGCAACGTCGTCCGAGCGCCGTTCACTCGCGTGGAAAGCGGACGCCGGTCCGTCGTCGACGCACCGTTCGCGCACGTCTACAGCGGCCGCCGCGGCACGCATGTAGTTGCCCCATTCGTCGACCTTTGGCGTTAGGTGAAGCATCGGGGTTCCTATAGCGGCCCCACTGCTGAAGATCTGCAAACTTGGATGAGCGGGTCGCTTCAAACGGGCGCCCCGCTTTCCTATTTTCGGACACTCTTATTGCGCGTTCTCACGACGAGGATTTGGCTGCAAAATCATACCGCACCGCGGCGAAACAATCCTGGCGTACTCGTCTGCTTGGACATAATGTATCCAAACTAGCGTGATTTAGACTGCCGAAGCGGGACGGGCCAAAGCAGTTCACATTTTTTGTTGGGGGTACACCGATGTTCAACCGCGTAGCGACGCCGGATTCGCGCGTTGCAGAGCCAGCCAAAACTCTCACGCCGCACACGCCTTCGATGGCGCCAATCCCGGCGATGGCGCCGATCAAGGCGCCCGCTCCGCCGCTCTTTGGATCACCCATTCAGCAGTCTGCCTCGCCGATGGCCATCGACGCGCCGACATCTGTCCTCGGACAGGACATCACCATTTCTGGCCACCAGCTGGTCATCAAGACGAAGGGCTCGCTGCTCATCGCCGGACATATCCAGGGCGACGTGCACGGCGAAGCTGTGACGGTCGGTGAAACCGGCAGCGTCGTCGGAACGATCACTGCGCGCACCATCACCGTTCAAGGCGAAGTCAGCGGCGCGCTCAAGGGCACGTCGGTCAACCTCAACGCCACGTCGCGCGTTGATGGCGATATCGTCAAGCAAACGCTTTCCATCGATGAAGGCGCCCAGTTCGACGGCAGCGTTCGCCGCGCGAAAGACGCCAGCGAAGTCACCCCGGACCTCAACTAAAGCTGCCTTCGGCGGCTTTTTTCATGACCGTACGGCGACGATCGCAACAAAGCGGTCGCCGCCGTTTTCATATGCGGCCTGCTCGGCGCCGACGCTCCGGCTTAAAACACGCTTCGCACGCCGGGATTGACCTCGTCGCAAGCTTCTTTGATCCGGATGTCCTGGCCGATGAAGCGGCAGAGACGCTGCTTGAACAACGGATCGTTGCGGACCTTGTCTGCAGTCGCACTGAAGCCATAGGTATGCGCCACCTCCGCGACGTACGCGTCGCGGCAATAGGGCGTCGATATCCATGAGCCCTGCACCATCTGAAAGCCCTTGTTACAGGCAATCTTTGCTTCCGCCGAAGTGGCGGCAACCGCTAGGAAAACACCCGCCGCACTGGCAACGATCAATGCACGTGGAGACATGTGGCCGCTCCATTAAGATTTCATTCGGCATCTGCCCGTTCGTCGCACCAACGCAACTCAATTCCCTCATTTAGCAGACTTGCAGAGAGTCGGTTGACGTGAAAAGGGTGCGCCCGGCCGAAACCGGCTGAGCGCACCCGCGTTTTATCACCCGCGCCGCATGTCAGACGTGACGAGGTTCAAATCAATGATAACGATCTATGACGCTGCCGGTGGCAAACTAATCCAGCGGACGGAAACCGGCGACATCACGACATCCGTGTGGATCGACCTCGTCAATCCCGGCGAAGACGAGGATAAGGCCATCGAGCAGGCGCTCGGCATCGAAATTCCGACCCGCTCCGAGATGCGCGAGATCGAAGCCTCGAACCGCTTCTATACCGAGAACGGCGCGTACTACATGACGAGCATTATCCTGCATCACAACGCGCAGGATGTGCCGCTGACCTCCGTCGTGACTTTCATTCTTTCCGGCCCCCACCTCGTGACGGTGCGATACGCTGAGCCCCGGGCCTTTCCAATTTATGTCGCGCGCGCCGCGAAGGGCGATGTCGATTGCGTGACGGGCGCGGGCGTCATGATCGGCCTGCTCGAAATGCTTATCGAGCGCGAAGCCGACCTGATCGAGCGCGTGCAGGATGAAGTCGAGCGCATCGCGCCGCTTGTGTTCGCCCAGAAGGGCCAGAACGCCCATGCTCGGCGGCTCGACGTGCTCCTCCGAACCGTCGGCAAGGAAGGCGATATCACGGCGCGAGCCCAGGAAAGCGCCAACTCGCTGCATCGTCTCTCGCTCTATTTCGCCAACGCCGCCCGCGAGCGCAAAGACGACGCGCGTGTGATGGGGCGCATCGAAGCCTCCAATCATGACATCCTGTCGTTGATGGAAAGCATGCGCTTTTTATCGTCGCGCACCGCTTTTCTTCTCGACGCGACGCTCGGCATGATTTCGACCGAGCAGAACCAGATCATCAAGCTTTTCTCGGTCATGGCCGTGATGCTGATGCCGCCGACTCTCGTCGCCTCGATCTACGGCATGAACTTCAAAGTCATGCCCGAGCTGGATTTTCCGTACGGCTATCCGATGGCACTCGGCCTTATGTTCATCTCCGGGTTGGTCCCCTTCATCTATTTCAAGAAAAAGGGCTGGCTCTGACACTACGTCAGACTTGCGATGACGAGAGAGACGGCGGCGGCCACGGCGAGCGTGGTCACGATGCCTGCGCGCATGATGAACAACAGTCCCGCCGCCAGCAGCGCCAATCCTACAGCGATCCAGTCGAGACTGGCGACGTCGGGAACATCGAGCCGCAATGGCCCGAGCGTCACCTCGGATCGGGTGCGAAAGAAAACGTGCAACGCAAACCATAGCGATAGATTGAAGATCACGCCGACCACCGCCGCTGTGATCGCAGCAAGCGCCGACCTCAGCGACGGCACCGATTTCAGCCATTCGACATAAGGCGCGCCGGCAAACACGAAGAGAAAGCACGGTGCGAAGGTCGCCCAGAGCGTGACAGCCGCGCCGAGCACGCCATAGAGAAGCGCCGGTTCACCGCCATGACGGTAAGAAGCAATGAAGCCGACGAACTCGGTCACCAGGATCAGCGGCCCGGGCGTCGTCTCCGCAAGTCCAAGTCCGTCCAGCATCTCGCCGGGTTTCAGCCAGCCGTAGGTCTCGACAACATCCTGCGCCATGTACGCGAGCACGGCATAGGCCCCGCCGAACGTGACGACGGCGAGATTCGAGAAGAAGAGCGCAAGCCGCGTTAAGACGTGATCGAATCCGAATGCCAGGGCGACCGCGACGAGCGGCAGCAGCCAGATCCCGATCCCGATTAAAATGGTTCGCGCCGTAACCCCCGGCTCCACTGTCGAGGCGCTACGCCCACCCAGGCTCGGTTCGCGCGGCGCAGAGAGGCCTCGGCAATACCCGATGAGGCCTGCTGCGATCACGATCAAAGGAAACGGCACCTTGAAAAGAAAAATCGCCAGAAACGACGTGGCCGCGATCAGCCAATCGAGCCCTCCCTTCAACGATCGCCCGGCGATCCGCAGAAGAGCCTCGACGACGACGGCCAGCACTGCGGCTTTGATGCCCTCGAAGACGGCGGCGACCATCGGCACCGCGCCGAAGTTCGCATAGAGGATCGCAATCGCGAGAATGACCACCGCACCCGGCGCGACGAACAAGAGCCCCGCCGTGAGGCCGCCTCGGATGCCATGCAGCCGCCAGCCTGCATACGTCGCAAGTTGCATAGCCTCAGGGCCGGGAAGCAGAGTGCAGAAGTTCAGCGCCAGCAGAAACGTCTCCTCGTCGAGCCAGCGCTTCTGATCGACGAGCACCTTGTGCATCATCGCGATCTGGCCGGCCGGACCGCCGAACGAGGTAAGCCCTATGCGCGCCCAGACGCGCCGCGCTTCCTGTAAAGATGGCGAGAGAGCACCCGGCCGCAAATCGCGCGGCGTCGGCTGGGCATGGTCCGTCATCGCAATCCCCTGGAGCGGTCGGCGCGGCGTCTCTGGTAAATAATCGAGCGCGAAAAAACGAGAATAACTGCTTTTCAGCAGCCCAGCGCAGCAACTTCGATAGGGTCTCCACGACCATTAAGTGCCGAACGCAACGCGGGAAAATGGCGTATGCAGATATTCTATCTATGCCAGTCGGCCTAGGTAACTGAATGGTAAACAAAAAGATGGCGAAGGCCGCGTTAAGATTTTCGTTCCCTAAATAATCGTCGACTTCTGCGACCTGGCGTCGCGCAACTTAAGGATGCACTTAAAATAAATGTTATTTTTCTGAAGGTTACCAATTATGGTTAAAAAGAGATGCGATCCGCGGGTTGACCTGACGGCCGTCCCGATGCTCGTTGGCGGCTGCCAGGACGGGGGTATCCCCAGTCAACAGCACGGGCAGCAGTACGAACTGGGTTCTGGAGTTCTATTACGGGTCACACGGGGTTTGCAAAACCAACGGGCAACTTTCTCCCAATCTTGAACAACGGTGCCGCCACCGAGGCGGTTGACCCGTGGTCGCCATAGCTGATCACGGGCGGGGGAAACCGCTCATTCGACCTGTAACCACTGCTGCTCCTTGATGAAGGAGTGCATTATGCGTTCGACTTTTGCCGCAGCGGCATTGGCCTTGGCGGGTATCACGGCAGCAGCCATGCCCGCAGACGCGCATTCGAAGTGTGATGGTTCGCGTTATGCCTGCGGATCTTCGCACCACAAAGCTAAAGCGACCTATCGCAAGTCTTCCTACAAGTCCTACCACAAATCTTCGAACTCCCGGTACGCCTATCAGGGATCTCGGAAACACTATGCACAGGGTTCGTCGCGCAAGCGCCACTACGCAAGCGGCGGCGGCTCGGGCGGCGGAATGGCGTCCTACTACTGGCAGGGCCAGCAGACCGCTTCGGGCGTACGCTTCAATCCTGATGGTCTGACGGCCGCTCACCGCTCGCTGCCGTTCGGCACGCGCGTCCGCGTCACCAACCAGTCCAACGGCCAGTCGGTTGTCGTCGTGATCAACGACCGCGGACCGTTCGTCGGCGGCCGCGTCATCGATCTTTCGCGCGGCGCTGCGCGGGCGATCAACATGACCGGTCAGGGCGTTGCACGCGTTTCGCTGCAAGTCCTCAACTGATCAGAGACTTATGCTCTGAATAAACGTTCGGGAGGCGTTGATAACCAACGCCTCCCGACGTTTTTTCGCCATTAGAATCGTCATATTAGCGAGGATTCGGGGGTCGGTTCCGGGGGGAATGTGCGTGCGCCGAGGCATTCGTGTTGCTTATGCTATTGCTTTAGCTGGTCCGGCCATCTTGGCAGGGAGTGCAGTGTTAAAGGCCCAGTCGCTGTCTGAGGCTCAATCTGTATTCAACATCCAGCCTTCAGCGAATCTCGCTCCATCGGATACGCAGCCTCCGTCGAATACCCTTGCTGCGCCCAATTCCCTGCTTCCATCCAATACGCTGGCGGCACCCGCTGCCCCTGTCGGTGCAGCCGTTGGTGCCTGGTCAACGATCACCGCGACTGATCCGCCGAAGCCCACCGCCAAATTCGATCATTGGAAGGCCAAGATCACCTTCTTGCGACCCTCGTTCGGTCCGAAGGCCAAGGCCGCCGAAGCTCACCATGCCATGAAGGGACTTGCCTCCTTCTACGGAACGGGCACGCACACCGCCACGGGCGAAGCGTTCGATCCCCGAGGGCTGACGGCCGCCCACCGCACTCTGCCGTTCGGCACGCGGGTCCGCGTTACGCGGGTCGACAACGGCGAAAGCATCATCGTTCGCATCAACGACCGCGGCCCCTTCAAACCTGGCCGCGTGATCGACCTGTCACAGCGCGCCGCCGAAGACCTACGCATCACCGATAAAGGCCTCGCGGCGGTAAAACTCGAAGTCGTCGACCGGGAAGATCCGCCTCGTGTTGTCGATGCCCAGCCTATTGCGCCACACGTCGTCGAAAATGTCGCTCAGCGCTCGCTGCGCCGGTAGGCCTGCTCGAGCCGGGATTCTAGAACGCTGATCTGATCGAGATACGCGCCCTTGATGCATTCGACATCGCGGCCGCAGCTATCGCGCGCGTCCAGAAACTGGCGCTGATACGCCTTGATGTCGTTGCGCTGATAGCGGCTGCCCGATGCTGCCTTGAGATCGGCATAGAGGGCGCTCATCCGTTCATCGAGAGCCGAAAGACGGTCACTGCCGCAGATCGCACGCTCCGAAGCAAACTCGGCATTCCGGCAATCGAACTCTTGCGCCGCCGCCGGACGCACGCTGCCTGCCATAGCGGCTAGGGTGAGCAGCGCGCCGGCCGAAATCGCCGCCGCCAGCTTCAAAGTGATCGTGTCCGACATGGTGCCCATCTCCTCGGTTTCGCACTGATCTCGTGCGCGGTGCCGCCCCAGCGGCGACGACGGGAAGAGTGCCGAAATCGCATTGGAAACATGAGCCCGTTAACCGCCACCCGGCGGCAATCGGCAGAAGCTGGAATTTGGCGGCCGATTCCGATTGCTTCCGACCGGCAAGAATCGGTAATTTCCGGCAACGGCGGCGTTCATCGTCACGCATCGGAATCCGTAGTCCATGAAGAAAATTGCTATCCCGGTCGTGCCCGCGACAACTCGCTCCGAGGCGCTCGAGCGTATCAAGATAGCGATGGTCGAAAAGAAGCTCACCCAGGCTGAGCTTGCCGATACCGCCGATTGCCACGAAAAAACGATCCAGAACCTGCTGGGCGGCCGCTCGGTCCGCGATCAGACACTGTTCGACGTCTGCATGGTGCTCGGCCTCGACTTCCACGGCCTACGGGACGCCTGGCACGGAGAGACGGTCGCGGTCGAAAGCGCGAACGGCCCGCTTGAATTCAAGGGCAACGGCGGCGGCATCGCGCCGATCTACATGGGCGCTTACACGCAAGCGGCCGTCGATCATTATATCGGCAGCTATCTGACGCTCCGGCGCTCGTTCTCCCTGCCCGACACCATCGTTGCCTATCGCACCGACATCAGCTGGGACTCGGAGTGGCCAAGCCTTCTGTTCCAGGAACGCGACCGACCCGACGCGCCCTACGCCCATCGTGGCCGTCTTTATATTCCGGCGTCATCGAGCTTCATTCACCTCGTCTCTCTGACCAAGGGCGCGATGCGCATGGTGGTCGTCTCGCAGCTCGACCGTGCAGGCGAGATGCGCGGCATCATCACGACCCTCAACAAGCAGCGCGCAACGTTTATCCCGGTCGCGACACCCATCCTCTACGCCCAGCGCACGAGCTTCGATAACGACGCCTTCGGCGAAGTGACGCCGAAAAATCCGGCTTACGCCGAATACAAACGTATTCTCGACGAGACCGTCGCCGAAGGCTACGCGCGCCTAGTCGGGTGAAAGCCGTCCCCTCCACCAAGAACGTCAATCCCACGAAGGCGGGGATCCGTCCAAGCGTCGATTTCGCTCAGAAAGTAGAGTTGGACAGATCCCGGCCTGCGCCGGGATGACGGTGTCACTAACGTCATGACCGCGAAGGCGGCCATCCACGACAACAATCAGCAAAGGCCGCGGTGCGGTTTGACTGGATTTCAGCCTCCGGCCGGGAGGATGGAAATAGAGGTGAAGCGTGCTCGCGCTTATCACTGTCATCCTCGGGCTCGTCCCGAGGATCCATTTTTCAGCGAGCGCCCTGCACGATGGATCCCCAGCCTAAAGCCGAGAATGACATCTGAGGGGATCGCCGTGTGACGGCGCGTTGAGAAGACCATCTGCGAGAGGAAGTGTGAGGCTCTACGACTTTTGCACGAAGAAATAGTTGTCGAGCAGATACTTCAGACTCCGCGACCAGGATTCATCGGTATTGCCGCGAATATCGACGCTCTTGATGAAAGTGTATTTCCCCGTTTGTGGGTCGACCATGTAGACATTCATATTGAGAATCAGGTTCGAGACCTTCTGCACCGTGATCCACGCCACGAGATCAGCCTTGAGCGCTTTTCCGTAGTCCACCTCGCAACCGCCGCAGTGACCGACCGCCTGCCCGCGGGCGAGCTTTGTTTCAACATCCGGCGTCAACGGCACGATTTCATAGCTACCCGATGCCGCCAGCGCCGATGTGAACTGCCGCCCGATGGCCGCCATGCGATTGCGCTCGGCATCCGTGGTCGGCTCGAGACCTTCGTTATCGTTCTGAAGATGGACGCCGAGAAAAGCGAGGCGCGACGGCGCGGCCGCCACTGCTCCTGCAAACAGAAATGGCAGGAGCGCGAGTGCTAAAGACAAGCAGACAGCGATGCATCGACGACATATCACCGCGTTAGACCTCCGGTTCTGATAGAAGAACCAGACTGGCCCCGCGTTGGTTGCGTCTTTGGGCAACAAAGCCTTGCCGACGTACAACGACGCGAAGTTAAACTTACTTCGCCCGCTTGACGCCCATGCCTCGCCGCTGCGCTGGCCGCTTTGGCGTCGCCGTCGTGCGAAAACGCACGCCATCCTCGACCGCGGGAAAAAAGTGGTTGGCAAGGTCGACGGTTTCGAGCCGTCCAACCGCCGACCGCGCGACGTCGAGCCATTTCTCGGCATGGTCGCGTCCGGCGCCATGCAGATAGGTAATTACATCCCAATCCGGCTTCACCGTCGTCTCGGGATTGAGCGTTCCAGTGATCGGACCGCCATCGATGAGATGGAACCTGTGACGGCAGATCGGCGCCAGGCGTCCCTTCGCCAGCATCGGCCCCGATGTCTCGCGCACCGCCGTTATGATTTCGATATCGCGCAGAAGCGGCGCATTGAACGTCAGCCGGTTGGCGTGATTGGAGATGTCGCGCGCCGTCGTCGGCAGGTGTTCGTTGACGCGCGGTGCCACCATGACGAGCAGCGTATCCCCAATCGGACTTTCGCTGGCGAGGGTGACGATATCGGGATTGGCCGAGAAGCCTCCGTCCCAATAGGCCGCGCCTTCGATCTCGACGGCGTGGTGCATTACCGGCAGACATGCCGACGCAAGAACGGCTTCGATGGTGATCTCGTCCTGACGGAAAAGACGCGCTCGGCCCGTCGCGACGTGCGTCGCCGCAATCAGCAACTCGATCGGCGATTTCGCGCGAATGAGATCGAAATCGACATGCTCAGTGATCAGCCTGCGGAGCGGATCGAAACCGAGCGGATTGAATTCGTATGGCGACAGCATGCTCGCGAAGTGCGAGGTCAACTGCGACGGGCGAACCAGACCGTTGAGAAACGGATTGAGGCGCGTGAGATCGGGAACGCCCGCTTGATGGATCGCATGCCAAATCTTGTACAGCTTCTCGCGAGCCTTCGCCCGCGAGCCTTCGGCCAAACCGGCCGCAAGCGCCACCGCATTGACGGCGCCAGCACTCGTCGCGCTGACCCAGCCGAACTGCAGCGTGTCATCTTCCAACAGACGATCGAGCACGCCCCACGTAAAGGCGCCGTGCGCTCCACCGCCCTGAAGGGCAAGATTGATGTCGACAGGTTTAGCCAAATTGAATTGCTCCCCGCAGGCCACCAAAACGAAAGCCAGCGCGATTGCATATCACTACAGGGCGCGGCAAGCTTGTGTCATCGGCACCGCGGCAGAACGACAGACTTTCACCCGAGTTATTCACTAGCGCGAAAATATTACACAGGCCCGTCGCGTATTCACGTCCAACCTCTGGGCTCATATCGCCGAGACTGCACAACGAGCGAGCATACACCGCGGCGTATTCACAAAGGCGCGTCACGATGCGGCATCTCAAATGCTCTTTCGCTGAGCGCGTGGCATTTGGCCGCGAAGCCGACAGCTGTCACAAACGTCTCGCTATTTAGACGTTTGCAAAATTGTTTCGCTGATTTTCCGGACAGGTGCTTCCGCATCGTCGATGCCACGCACGGTGTGGCGAATGCGAACTCCATTCGCGTTTTTGAAGAACGTGAAGAGATTGTAGTTCGCTGCAGGTTCCTCGCCATGAACAACAGCAGCCGAAGCCGACCCGATGCCGACAATCGGAATGGCGCCATCTGCTGTCGGCAGCCAATCGAGGCGGGTCCGATGATTGTGGCCGTAAAGAACAAGTTCAGCCGTGCCGCGCTCGAGGAGATGCGCAAGATGCGCCGCATCGCTCAGCGCTCGGCGCGTCGGCGCGAGATTTGGCAGCGGCGGATGATGGATCAACACGACACGGATAAGGCCCTCTTCTCCGAGCGCATCGAGAATCTCCGCCGCGATTTCGAGTTGATGGCGCCCGAGCTTGCCGCTCGCATAGAACGGCGGGGTCTCTACCGCCGAATTCAATCCGACGAGCGCCACGGGGCCGACGCGGCGCACGAAGGGAAACGCCAGGGTCTCGTTCTCGCCGCCCATGTACTCCGCCCAGCGCGCGACGCCGGGGTCGCCGTGCAGGTTCGAATAGATGTCGTGGTTACCGGGAACGACCGTGACGTTGGCCGGCGTACCGACGGTCTTCAGCCAGCGGAGCGCCGATTGATATTCCGACGGCAGTCCAAGATTGATCAGATCGCCGGTGATTGCGATATGATCCGGCCGCAGCGCTTTGGCGTCGGCTATCAGTTTGTCGGCGACAGCCGCTTGATGAACATGGCGCCGTTTGCGAAGCCAATTCGCAGAGCCGAGCAGCCGCTTCGCATTCCAATACGGCCAAGGCCCGCCGAGGACGGGCGGCAAGTGGACGTCGGAAAAATGCGCCAGTGTGAATGCCTCGGTCATCGGCGGAAGGTGGGATATGCTGGGAATTTCACGGTCAGAATACCTTGCGCACTGGCAATAGCCCCACAACGGACGCGAGATCGGAGAGTGTGCCGTTGAGAGAAAACATACCCCCACCCGGTCGCTGGATTGTCCGCGCCTTCCAGCGCTATTGGCGCCTCGTCCGCGGGTTACGCCTATTCGTCGAAGCTCATGTCATCGACGAATCCGGTCGCGTTCTCATGGTCCAGGAGGAAAATGGCGGCAGCTGGGAATGGCCGAGGGGAACGGTCCAAAAAAACGAAAATCTAGAAGCCGCATTGCGCCGAATCCTCCGCGACGTTGCCGGTGTCGAGGTTAATGCGAAACCGGAGCTGGCGTTCTTTTATGCCCAAAGCCGCGATGGGCAAACGGGATTGTTCATTGTACGTCACTGGCGGCAAATGCCCGGAGCGTGGGGGCGAGAGGTTGCCTTTTTCCCGAGCCAAGAGCTTCCGGCGGGAGTGTCACAAGAGCGAGCCGAGCGCATTCGCCGCTCTCTTCGGGATCGCACGGCTTCGGAAGTATGATAGAAGCCCCCGCCTACCCAAGCTCATTTCGCGAGTGTTCCGATCCCCGCATGTCCCCTCCCCTGATCATACGACCGGCCGTGTCCGACGATATTGGAGAAATCTCCAAGTTGCATGCGCGCGTTTTCGGTCCAGGACGCTTCGCCCGCTCCGCCTACCGCGTGCGCGAGGGCAAGGGACATCTGTCGCGGTTCTGCCTCGTCGCCTGCCTCGGCAATGCTGTCATCGCCTCGATCCGGACCACCGAGGTGACCGTCGGTGGCACGGCAGGCGCCGTGTTGCTCGGCCCGGTTGCAGTCGACGGCGAGCACCGCAGTCTGGGCCTCGGCAGCAAGCTGATCCACGCGGCGCTCGATACAGCCAAGGCCGGTGGCGCGAAGCTGATGATCCTGGTTGGCGACCAACCCTATTACGGCCGGTTCGGCTTCAAGCCCGTTCCGTTCGGCCAGATCGTCTTTCCAGGACCGGTCAACCCGCAGCGCATCTTGGCTTACGAGCTCAATGAGGGTGCGCTCGCCGGTTATCGCGGCCTCGTCGTCGCCGAGCCGTCGCAGAACTCCGCCGGCCCGAACTGCTGACGGCATCGCCGGCGCGCCAATCGTAACGCTGTCGTAACCGATTCATCCGACCATTCCGTCGGCCCGGCCCCCACGCGAGTTGCATCAAAAACAACGAGCGGGGCGGCAGGCTCACGCAAGCTGAGGGTCCGAAAGTTCGCGAAACTCGATGTCACCTGACGCAGAAAGCCGGCGATGATCTCCACGTATCTCCTCTACCGGACCTACGCCGCCGACCTGCAGAAGACGCTGAGCCGCATCGGCTCTCAGAGCGACGTTTCGAACGCCGCGCAGTATTATCAGGCCAACATCGGCAAGGTGACCTCGGTCGATGACTTCCTGAACAATACCCGCCTGTTCTCCTATGCGATGTCCGCCTACGGGCTGAGCGACATGAGCTACGCCAAGGCCTTCATGAAGAAGGTTCTGACGAGCGACCTGAGCGACCCCTCCTCTTTCGTCAACAAGCTCACCGATTCCCGCTTCCTCGCCTTCGCGAAGGCCTACCAATTCTCGACCGACGGCAGCATCACGACCAAGGACGTCGTCCCCCAGACGCAATCCGAAGAGGACGACACCATCGGCCTCTATACGCAGACGCAAGTCAACAAGGGCACGGCCGCGTCCGACGAGGCGGCGTATTATCAGGCGAACATCGGAAACATCACGTCGGTCGATCAGTTGATCGCGAACAAGCGGCTTTTCAATTACGCCGTCTCGGCCTATGGCCTCAATCCCGACCGCGTCTCGAATGCGACGATCAAAGCCGTTCTGACGAGCGACCTTTCCGACCCGAACAGCACCGCAAACACGCTCAACAATTCGGCCTACACATCGCTGGCGGCCGCCTTCAACTTCAACACCGATGGTAGCGTGAACGGTACTTCGCAGTCCGCCGCCAACATCTCGAAGACTGTCTACCAGTACTATAACGCCACGGGCACCAACGCGAGCCCAGCCGCAGCCGCCTACAAGACGCAGTACTATCAGTCGCAAATGCCGGGCATCACCTCGGTAGACGATTTCCTCGCCGACAACGCCTTGGTAGATGTCGCGCTGACCGCCTTCGGCTTCAATCCAAGTCTGGAGTCCAGGACGACGCTTCGCCAAGTGTTGACCAGCGATCTCTCCGACCCCAACAGCGTCGCCAATCAGCAAAGCAATAAAGCGTACGCGAAGCTCGCGGCGGCGTTCAACTTCAACACCGACGGCAGTGTGAACGGAAGCGCGCAAACAGCCACTCAGATGAACTCGGTCGTTGGCCTCTATTCGACTACCTACGACGACGCTGTCCAGACCGCGAACGACAAGGCAATCGCCTCGTACAAAAGCTCGCTGGCCTCCGTGACGACCGTCGACGCTCTGTTAGGTTCGACCGCCTACAATTTCATTATGAAAGCGTACGGTTTCGACTCCGCCACCATGTCGAAATATACGCTGACGAAAATCCTGGAAAGCGATCCGAACGACCCCAACAGCTTCGCGCGCCAATCGCACAACGCGTCCTATCTCAGGCTGGCGTCCGATTTCAATTTTGACTCCAGCGGCAACGCCAAAACGCCGACCGTCGCGCAGTCGCAGTCTAACATCGTCTCGACCGGCGCGCTCTACACGAAGCACAATGGCGGCAACGTCGCCGATGGTGCCACCGCCACACAACAGCAGACGCTGGCTCAGACCGAAACAACCTACTACATCTCGACGATGGCCACCGTTTCGAACGTCGATGGCTTCCTGAAGGATAGCCGCCTCGTCAATTATGCGCTCGATGCTTACGGCCTGAAGCAAGCCAATCTTTCGACCGCCGACCTGCGCAAGATCCTGACGAGCGATCCTCTCGACTCCAACAGCTACGTCAATCAACCCGGTAATTCCGCCTACCGCGCGCTCACGGTCGCCTTTAACTTCGGCACTGACGGCAACACGCTCGATAATCCGAAACAGCAGGTGCAGGACCGGAGCCAGATCGTAGCCACGGCCGACGGCTATCTCGAGCAGACGATGGAAAGCCAGGCCGGCGACCAGAGCGATGGCGCGCGTCTCGCGCTCTATTTCTTGAAGAAAGCCCCAAACATCACGTCGCCGTTCCAGCTTCTCGCCGACAAGGCGTTGCTGCAGTTCACCCAGACAGCGCTCGGCCTCTCGGCGGCGATGTCACAGACTGACATCGACACTCAGGCCAAGATGATCACCAACAAGCTCGATCTGACCGATCTGCAGGATCCCACTAAGCTGAACAAGCTCATTGCCCAGTTCGCGGCCCTCTACGATGTCACCAATTCGGACTTGTCCGCGATGTCACCGGTCGTACAGATCCTCCAGGGAAGCTCGAGATCGTCGAACGGCATCATCAACATCGACCCGATCACCGTCCCCACATCGACGAGCTAACCGGCGTAAATTGGGTCTCCGCTTTAACTCTTCCGCGGCATTTCCGCGATATGATCCGGGCGTTTTCGACGCTTGTGCCATTAAAGCAGCAGCTCGGAGGATAAGGCTGGACGGCCTTTCCGCCAGCGCGCGCTCGGATTAATGTCATGTGCGGGTGCATTCAGACCGTCATCGCACAAGCCGGTTCTCGCGGACACGAAGGACAGCCAGATGAGATCGCTCGCTCTTGTAGGTGCTGCAGCCGCCCTGGCGGTATCGATTGGAGCGGCTGGCGCCGAACCACGTTCAGGCTCCGGCCCAAGAGCAGCAGCGGGCGATGTACCCGTTGCCCCCGTCGATCGGCGAGGACCGACCCTCCCGCCCGACACAATGCTCGGCCCCGATTCCGGTTGGAACGGAAGCAATAGTGGCGGTGCAGCCGGACCCAATTACAACATGGTCCAGCCTCTGTTCGGACCGCCGCTTCCGACGCTGCCGCAGCGCCGCAGGGCGCCACGTATTATTCTCGGCCAGTAAGCGGCCCGCCGAAGGACCGCATCACCACCCAGCGAACCTGAAGCGCGAGGGGGTATTCTCATCGCGGCTTTTGCCACCGCGTACGCCGCCATACCAAGCAGCCGCGAGGCCGATCAGCAATCCCAATCCCGTCAGCAATCCGGAAAGCTCCGTCGCTTTCTTGGCTTTGTCGAGAGCAGCAACCGCGTCGGCATAAGCTGTATCGATCCGCGTTTCCGCATCCGGCAGTGGAATGCCCGCCTTCGCCGCAATGATGTTGGCGGCAAACGTCTTATCCTTCGGCGCCAGACCGCTATCGCGACCGAACGATTTCAGGAAAATGCCTTCGATCGTCCTCGTCTCGTCCGTCGTTAGTAGCGGTACGGCCGTGACCGGCTTTCCATCCGGCGGCGCGGCCAGCGTCGAAACGATCGACGACAGCGGACTCGATGATGACCGTTCCGAAAACTTGGCAACCGCCGATCCAGCATGCAGAGCCAAACCACTCGCGCCGACCGCCATCACCCCGGCCAGTAGAACGCAAACAGCCCAGGCAACGAAACCCTGCAGCCCGTCGCGAAATTCCACTTCATCTGCAGGAACGTCAGCCACGCGAGGACGCACGCGCGCTGCTACAAAGCCCGCGATGAGGAACGAGCCAATCGTTGCGATTAAACCCCAGATCGCGGCGACGCTCGCAGCGAACCCCGTGTACGATTGCCCTGGCCACGGCGACAGAAACGACAGCCCAGCCGCAATGCCGAGCGATACCAGCACAAGCGAGACGGCGGACCCCGCGAACGCGCCAGCGATAACTCCACGCCAGCTCAGAAACGACTCCCTCGGGCTCGTCGCCTCGATCTCGATGACTTCGGCCATGAATGCGTCTCCTCTGATCACCTAAAACCCAACATTCCCAGAAGAAACGAAATGACCACGATTAATCCAATCAGATAGATGATCTCGTGCACTGCACGTCTCCTCGCTCGAAACTCGTCTCCAAGACTCGAGCCCTCAACGGTGCCCGCGACGCGATGGTTCCAGAGGAAAATATTGGACGGCGGATATCTGTCAGCGTGCGGCGCACAACTCGCCGGACGATGCATCCTCGTCGTCAGGGAAAGCTCACGGTGACGGAAACAACGCCGAGCTTCGCCCTGTCAGCCAATACGCGACGAGACCGATCCATTCCTTCGTGGCGAGATCCGTTCGCTGCAGACCGGCGGCTAGGCTGTCGAACGGGCGATAGACGTCACCCTCATCCCGCGTTCGGAAATCAACCGGATACGGCACGACATCGTAACCCACCTTCCGGAACACGCCCACCGAACGGGGCATGTGATAGGCCGAGGTCACAAGCACCCAGCGGTCTTCCGGCGTCGGCTTCAGGATTGCCTTCGTAAACGTCGCGTTTTCGTAGGTGTTGCGTGAATCGTTCTCGATGACGATCCGTTCGGGAGAAATTCCCGCATCGATAAAAAACTGGCGGACCGCATCGGCGACGCCGTGATTGCCGAACAACGCGCCGCTGCCGCCCGTGAAGACGACCTTCGCATCCGGAAGCGCGCGCGCAAGACGCAGCGTCTCCGTCAAACGCTCAGCAGCTTCGTTGAGGGCCAGACCGCCGCGCGAACGCGTGATGGAAATATCTTCGAAACCGCCGAGCAAAATGATGCCGCTGATCTTCTCGTGCGGAACCGACGGCACACGTACTGCAAAACGCTCTTCCAGCGGCAGCACCAGAAGATTGCCGCCCGGCAGGAACCCGAAAAGTACGACGAGTGTGAGTCCGGCCGCGAGCAAGCGCCGCCCCCACCTTGGACATTTGCGTATAAAAAGGCCGCCGAGCAGCAGCAAAAGGAACGCTACGCTCGACGGCTGAATGAGGAAGAAAATCACTTTCGACGCGATGAAGAACATTGCGACAGCCCTGCCTGCACCGCGTCGACGAGCGGCTCACGCCGCATGATTTTTACTGCGAGATGAACGGGTCCTTCATCAGGATCGTGTCGTCGCGCTCTGGGCTCGTCGACAGCAACGTCACCGGGCATTCGATCAGTTCTTCGACGCGGCGAACGTATTTCACTGCCTGCGCCGGAAGATCGGCCCAGCGCCGCGCGCCATAAGTCGATTCCGACCAGCCTTCGAATTCCTCGTAGATGGGCTCGATCTCAGCCTGCGCAGTAGCGCTTGCCGGGAGACGGTCGATCGTCTCGCCGCCGAGCTTGTAGCCGACACAGATGCGGATCGTGTCGAAGCCATCGAGCACGTCGAGCTTCGTCAGCGCGATGCCGTCGATGCCTGACACCTTCGCCACCTGCCGCACCAGCACGGCGTCGAACCAACCGCAACGCCGCTTGCGTCCCGTCACCGTGCCGAACTCGCGGCCGCGCTCGCCGATTTTCTCGCCGATGGCATCCGTCAGCTCGGACGGAAACGGACCGGAGCCGACGCGCGTCGTGTAGGCTTTCGCGATACCGAGCACGTATCCGACGTGACGGGGGCCGATGCCCGATCCCGTCGCGGCCTGCGCCGCAACCGTATTCGACGACGTCACGAACGGATATGTTCCATGATCGACGTCGAGCAATGCGCCTTGCGCGCCCTCGAACAGGATTCGCTTGCCCTGCCGCCACGCCTTGTCGAGGAATTCCCACGTCACATCGGCATAAGGCAGAACCTTCGGCGCGATCTCGACCAGCTCGGCGATCAGCGTGTCCTTATCGATCTCGGGTTGTCCGAGGCCACGGCGCAGCGCGTTGTGGTGCGCGAGAAGGCGATCGATCTTCGGCCCGAGCGTCGCAGGCGAAGCCAGATCCTGAAAGCGGAGCGCGCGACGGCCGACTTTGTCTTCATAGGCGGGGCCGATGCCGCGCCCTGTGGTGCCGATTTTCTCGGTGCCCGCGGCCGCCTCGCGCATGACGTCGAGCTCGCGATGCAACGGCAGAATGAGCGCAGCGTTTTCGGCTATGCGCAGATTGTCCGGCGTGATGCCGATACCCTGTTCCTGCAGCCGCCCGATTTCGCTGACGAGCGCCCACGGATCTATGACGACGCCGTTGCCGATCACCGACATCTTGTCCGGCCGCACGACGCCCGACGGAAGCAGAGACAGCTTGAACGTCTTATTGCCGATGACGAGCGTGTGCCCGGCGTTATGGCCGCCTTGGAAGCGCACGACGACGTCGGCGCGCTCCGAGAGCCAATCCACGATCTTGCCTTTGCCCTCGTCGCCCCACTGGGCGCCGACCACGACGACATTCGCCATTGTAGTTAAACCTTCTCAGCCTTCTCATGATTTGGCCCCAGCGTGAGCCAGGGCCTCGCGGAATTCCCGCGTATTGCTCTCTCAGACCAGAAGCTCGCCGCCTCAGGGCCCGTAAACGATGGACTTCGCCGCTGGCCAGGACACGCGATACCCGTACTCGAGAATTTTCTCTTCGTCCGGTTCAAGCCGCGCCTGAAACGCCACGACGCCGCGCTTGTCGTCGAGGTTCTGCGTCGTCGGCGACACCCGCCCGGTCATCTCCACCTTGATGTCATCGTTCTGCGAAACGGGCACGCGATCGAGAATGGTGACCTCTATCGGCCGCTCGTGCAGATTCTTGACGTTCACGCGGAAGTTCCGGCTATCGACGTGCGAGGTCGATATAAGCCCGGTCTCACCGCGCTTATCCTCAAGCACCGCATGCTTGACTTTGACCTGATCGTCAACGCCGAAACCGAGATCGTAATTTTCTCCCGGTTGTAGCAGCGGCAGTCCTCCCGTGCCGACGAACGTACCGTCCCGGAAAAGGTAAACGCTTCCAGGCAGCATCGGCGAGCCTTTGGAGACTTTGATTTTCGCGTAAAGATAGGCGTTTGTATCGACCTTCGGCACGGAGCGGCAGCCAAGCGCGGGCTCGCTGTCTTCGGTTGAAAGCAGCACGCGCTTCGCTTCTCCCGTGTCTGCGACGCTTACGCGCCCCGGCACCTGGAACGTCGCATCGAACGGCGCGACCTTGAGTTGTGAGACCGTCTCCTCCGCTTCCATTTCCGCATTGGCGATCGCTCCACCAAGAGCGGGGGCGGCATCAAGCTCCGCAGGCGCCATGCGCTTTGCCATCGCCATCGGCGCGGGTGGCGGAGGAGGCGCGGCGACGGGCTTCACCTCCGGCTCGAAATCGACGGTTTGGGTATCGAGTTCCGGCGCGGACGAACCGTCCGACGGCCGCGACGTCGAGAGCGACATGGCAACGCCATCCCAGCTCTCACCAGAACGTTGCGTGATCGCCGCGCGCCGGTCGAGCGACAGTTTCGGCGGTTCGGTTTTCGAGCCCGTTTGCAGGCGCGCATCATAGAGTGGCGCCCAGTAGGCATTCGGTACCTGATAGCGAAGGCTCAAATCGACATCGAGTGGGCTCTGCGCGATCACGTGGATGCGCACTTCCGTCTGCTCGGTACGCGGCGGCGCAAGCGCCGAGAGCTGATTGTCCGCATCCGAAATCTGGCGATCGATATCGCGGACCTTCTGCTCCGCATCGAGAGAGAGCTTGCTTGCGTCCGTCGATGCCTGCGCGATGAGCGCGAGGACTTTGGTCCAGTCGTCGATCGGCGCCGCCGAAGCCGCCTGCGGGGGTTGCCGCGTCGGAAGCTGTGCGAGGTTAGCGATCAGCTTCTTCTGCGTCTTCGCCGCGAGCACCTGTCCCTCGATCAGCGTTCGCTGATCTTTGAGCGATTGAATCCGGTCTTCGAGCATCCTGCGTTGCGCGTCGGTCGCTTCGCTTTCGGCGCGCTGAAGAAGCTTTCGCGCGGTATCGACTGAGCCGATGTCGAGCTTCCCCGTTGCCCGTCCCTCCACTCGGATCGATCCCGGCACCGCGCTCGACGGCAAATCGCCGACGACGATGGTGTGCTCTCCCTTGTCGAGGTGCACCTTCGCGATCCGCGTCACCTCGGCGCCGGAAAGGAAAACCGTGACGGCATCGATTGCGGACGTCGCCGGAACCTGCGCCGCAAGTGCGTTCGCTGAGAAGGCAGCCAAACAAACTGCCGCTAAGACAAGGCGCATTCGCTGTGATCTCCGTTGATCGCTTAATGACACGTTGGGGGGTGACGCCAGAGCCAGTTGGCGGGCCGCCGTGATTATGGCCGATGGCCGGTACGAGAAAAAGGCATTGACACGCCTGCTTTTAACCAGATGCGCGAAGGTTTTCACTAATTTCCACCGGGAAGGACCACCCTGCGGGCTTCCGCATACGCCCAATCGAGCCACGGAAGAAGCGCTTCGACCTCCTCCGTCTCGATCGTCGTGCCGCACCAGATCCGCAATCCGGCGGGCATGCCGCGATAGGCCGCGATATCGAAAGCCGCGCCTTCCGCTTCCAGCAGCCGCACCATCTCGCGCATGACATCGAGACGCATATTTTCTGGACCATCCGCAAGCGCAGGTTCCGCGAACCGCATTGTGACGGACGTGTGCGATCGCGTCTCGGGGACAACAGCGAGCGGTTTCACCCAGTCGCTCCTCTCGATCCAGTGATAAAGCACCGACGCATTGGCGCGTGCCCGCGCCTTCGTCGCCTCGATGCCGCCGATCTCGAACGCCCAAGCGAGCGCATCGAGGTAATCCTCGACGCACAGCATCGACGGCGTATTGAGCGTCACGCCTTCGAAGACATCGTGAAGAATGCCGTCGGCGTTCGTCAGCCGGAAAAGCTTCGGCACCGGCCACTGCGGCCGATACGACGCAAGACGATCCAGCGCACGCGGCGACATGACGAGCATGCCGTGCGCTCCCTCGCCGCCGAGCGCCTTCTGCCACGAATAAGTCAGCACATCGATTTTGCTAAGATCGATCTCTTCAGCAAACAGCGCCGACGTTGCATCGCAGATCACGAGGCCGTCGCGGTCGTGCGGGATCCAGTCGCTGTTCGGAACACGCACGCCGCATGCCGTGCCGTTCCAGGTAAAGAGAACGTCGCGCGAAAAATCTACCTTACCGAGATCCGGAAGATGCCCCGGCTCCGCTTCGAACGTGCGCAGATCAGAAAGCTTCAATTCCGTCGTCGCGTCTCGCAGCCAGGTGCGGCCGAACTGATCCCAGGCGAGAAGATCGACGCCCCGCGCGCCGAGCAAATTCCACATCGCAAGCTCGACCGCGCCGGTATCGGACCCGGGCACGATTGCGACTTGATATCCCTCGGGCAGCCGCAGCACCTCGCGCGTGCGCGTGATCGCAAGCTTCAGACGCTCGCGGCCTTCCACTGAGCGATGCGAGCGTCCGACGAGCGCGCCCGCGAGCACGTCCGGCCGCCAGCCTGGACGTTTTGCGCAGGGACCGGAGGAAAAGAACGGCCTTTTCGGCTTTATTTTCGGTTTGGACTGTGTGGGCATCCGGGCCTCTTAGCACGCCCGCAGCACAAAGAAAAAGGCGGTCGCGAACGACCGCCTTTCGGCACCAAAGCAACACAAGGGTGCACGCTTTCTAATCGAACTTGATACGGATGCCCGAGCGGAACTGCTGCAGGACGGAATCTTTGTAGGTGATGCGATTGCTGCCCGAAATCGAATCCCCTGCAATCGAGATGCTGCCGCTCTCCCAGAGCATCTGCCAACCGTTGTCCCAGATGATTTGGTCCGTAAGCTCGGTCGCAACACCCGCTTGAACCGCCGCCGCCACGTTGATCTGGTTTTTGGAGTCGGATCCACTGCGGGTCACAGCGGTCGGCGATCCAGGACTACAGCTGATAGCCGGAAAGTCGAACGTATCATTGCAGCGGGCGGTCTCGGTATAATTGCGTTCCAATCGCCGCCACGTGATACCGACGCCACCTCCGAGATAGGGCGTGAAACGCGTACCCGTTGGGATGTCGTAAAGAAGATTGAACAGCGCCGTGGTTCGCGAGAGCTTGACCGTGTCGTTGCGGAAGACTCCGTACGGCTGTCCCTCAATAGCAGTGCCCGGCTCGCCAAAAGTCGTATACTTGCTGGTCCCATCGATGAGATTGAAATTCGGCGTGTAGTCGATGGCGACTTCCCAACGCAGAGACGGCGTAATGTAACGTCCGAACGTCGCTCCGAATGTCGGCGACATAGCGATGTCGCCGCTGCCCCCGATGGGCATGTTCTGATCGCTATCCCTAATCTTCGCGCTGGTCGAAAGATTGCCCCCAATCGCCAACCCGACATACCAGTCACTGTCGGCGTCATACGTCGGCACTGGCGCAGGCGCTGGCACCGGAATCGGGACACCGCCGCCCATGTCCTTCACGCCGCCCCAGTCGGCTGCCATCGCGGGCGCCGCACCTGAAGCAATAATCCACGCCGCAGCAATAGCTGCTTTTACAGCTTTCATAACCCCATCCCCCAGAACCGGCGCTTGGAAACGCGCGCCACTTACAATGACTCTGCTCAACGCTACGCTGCGCTAACAAAGCCTAGGGAGGGGATGGACGGGCTCGGATCGGTGTCCCGTGCGCTCCTCTTGCGAGAAGCGCACGACGCTAAACGTGGACACGCGAACGCGAAACACCGCAGTACAAACCGCACCTTTTGGCATTTCATACAGAAGCCAACACCCCGGCTTCTGCGTACTGAACAACTCGCGACCTAGTTCAGGTCGTAACGCAAACCCATACGAAACTGGTGTGCCGTGATCTCTTTCAGCTTCTCCGAAGCGAAAGCTCCATCGGCATCGAATGATGCTGTCTTGGCGTCGCCGAGATAGAGAAAGCGATATCCAACATCGAGATAGAGCGCGTGGCCCGTGTTGACCTCGACCGGCTCATCGTCCTTGGTGCCGCCCGAAACGTACATCGTCCGGCCGCCCCAGAGCCGCCACGATACGCCCGCCATGGCGGCCGCTGCGAAATTATCCGTCGAGCGTCCGCCGAACGACGATGCGCCAGCGCCGTCGACGACAGATCCGGAACTCGTCTCGTTGTGCGCGTAGCCGACGCCCGCGCCGATGTAAGGGACGAACCGTCCGCCGCGATTGAATTCGTAATAGAGGTTCGCCAGCACGACGGTGCTACTGAAGTCGAGCCGCGTCGAGCCGAAATCGAAATTGGTCTCGTTCTTGGCATCGAACATGTGGTCGACCGTGATGTCGCCGCGAAAGCCCCATGCGTAATACTGACCAATGCCGCCGCCGACCGTCCAGCCACCACCGGCCTTCGTTTCGTGATTGTCGAAATTGCTGAAGGTCATACCGGGCGCCGGATACCATGTGTATCCGCCGTCGGCCCGGACGTACCATTTCCACGTATAGCCGGAGGGCATTGCCGGCATCGGCGGCGCATCCTTGAGGCTCACGTCGCCGAGATCTGCGGCCGACGCGCCAACGGCGCTGCCGAGCACGAGAGCGGCGCTGATGAGCGGTGCTTTGCGCACGAAGAGCATGCGAGTTCCTTATTGAGGCCGATCAACCGCGAAGCAGTTCGACCCAAAATCCGAACCCGACTATTGCCGAGAGTGCTTAAAGCATACTTAACTGCCGTCGATATCTGGAACGCCCAGACGGCCCGAAATCCCTAACGAAATGTAAACGCCCGAGACGGATGATCCGGATGCTGAGTTCGTCGCTCCGTCCCATCAGGTGTCATCCTCGGCTTTATGCTGAGGATCCATCGAGCAGCGTC
The DNA here is from genome assembly GCA_030148425.1 of Hyphomicrobium sp. GTDB lineage: Bacteria > Pseudomonadota > Alphaproteobacteria > Rhizobiales > Hyphomicrobiaceae > Hyphomicrobium_B. The sequence goes on from JASBTM010000008.1 coordinate 549,279, forward strand.
ACGAACGGAATAGCTCCTCGGGGACAAGCCCGAGGATTACGTGAGAAATCAAGCCGCGGCTGCGGACTTCACGGCATCGACGATATCGCCGACGATGCTCGACACGATCTTTTCATCGTCGCCTTCCGCCATCACGCGGATGACGGGTTCCGTACCCGAAGGACGGATGACCAACCGGCCGTTCTCGCCGAGCTTCGCCTTCGCACCCTCTATCGCCTTGACGACGCGCGTGTCCTCCAGCGGCTGACCGCTCGCATAACGCACGTTTCGCAGGATTTGCGGCAGCGGCTGGAAGCGATTGCAAATCTCCGACACCGTTTTTCCGGTCGCGACTACGCTCGCCAGAATTTGCAGAGCCGAAACGAGACCATCGCCCGTCGTCGTAAAATCGGACAGCACGATATGTCCCGACTGCTCGCCCCCGATATTGAAGCCATGCTTGCGCATGTGCTCGGTGACGTAGCGATCGCCGACCGGCGTGCGCGCCAACGTTAGCCCGATAGACCGCAGATAGCGTTCGAGCCCGAGGTTGCTCATAACCGTCGCGACGATGCCACCGCCGGAGAGCTTACCTGTCCGGTGCCAGCTTTCGGCGATGACTGCCATCAGTTGATCGCCATCGACGATTTCGCCCTTCTCATCCACGATTACGACGCGATCGGCATCCCCGTCGAGCGCGATGCCTATGTCGGCTCGCAGCTCTTTCACCTTCTCGACCAGCGCCTGCGGCGACGTCGAGCCGCAATTCAAATTAATGTTGAGGCCGTTTGGCTCAACCCCGATCTTGATGACTTCCGCGCCGAGTTCCCACAGTGCTTCCGGCGCGACTTTGTAGGCGGCGCCATGCGCGCAATCGATCACGATACGCAAGCCCGCGAGGCGGAGTTGCTTCGGCATCGTCCGCTTGGCGAATTCGATATAGCGCTCCTGCGCGCTTTCAACGCGCGTCGCCCGGCCGATTCGATCGGCGTCGACGAGCATCGTTTTGGAATCCGCCTCGATCAGCTCCTCGATCTCGTGTTCCATATCGTCGGAAAGCTTGTAACCGTCCGGATCGAACAGCTTGATGCCGTTGTCGTGCGACGGGTTGTGAGACGCCGACAGCATGACGCCGAGATCGGCGCGCAGCGACCGCGTGAGCATGGCGACAGCCGGTGTCGGCATCGGGCCAAGCAGAAACACATCCATTCCGACCGCCGTGAACCCCGACATCAACGCGGCTTCCAGCATGTAGCCCGAAAGGCGCGTGTCCTTACCGATCACAACGCGGTGGCGATGCGCACCCGACTGGAACACGGTTCCCGCCGCCATCCCGACCTTCATCGCGAGTTCCGACGTCATCGGGTGGCGATTGGCGAGCCCGCGAATGCCGTCCGTCCCGAAATATCGCCGTGCCATAATATCCTCCCGTCAGACCGGACATGCGCGTTGACCCATCGCCTCGCGCCGTACCCGGAAATCGCAGGATGAAGCACGCCTTACCTGAAGCGCCTCTCCCCCACGTCCCTCGTCCATCATAGATGCCCGAGCGCGCGTCTGCATTCCATCGCGATGGTTGAATGAAGCGGAATTTTGCACGGAATTCCACTAAGGGTTGCAAACAGCGCTAATAAAGCCGCACGCGTCAGGCTTCCGCACGCAGGCTGGTGGAGCGACATGGAATCGGCCCATAGGTCGGCTATGGATGACGAGCGCGCCCGCAGAGGGCTTTCGAATTGGCGAGCGCGATCCGAGAGGTAACGCAATTATGGCAGTCTTTCTCGCGGTAGCGAACCGCAAGGGCGGTGTCGGCAAATCCACCGTCTCTGTGATGCTCGCGCATGGCCTCGCAGTATTCGGCGGAAAGCGCGTGCTCCTGATCGACCTCGATTCGCAATGCAACGCGTCATTGATCCTGATGGGCGGCCAGGGCTGGAACGAGGCGCGCAAGGCCGGCAAGACGATTGCCGACTATTTCTATGATCTGTTCGACGGCATTCCCGCCAACGCTCGCGACTATGTGGCAAAGAACGCTGGCGACGTTGCATCGGCTAACGGCAAGCCCGCACCGATCTCGCTCGTTCCCGGATCCTTGCTGCTCGAGGACATCCAGGGCGAGCTTTACCTGAAGCAGGCGAACCAGAGCAACGTTCCCGAAGTCGTCGCGAACCGCGTTCGCGGCCGCATGGAAAGCCTCATTCGCCGCTTCGAGGGAGACTATGACGTCGTCATTCTCGATTGCGCGCCGGGCCTCTCATTCGCGGCGCTCGCGGCGTTGAAGACGGCCGACAAGGTCATCGTGCCCTTCCGACCCGACTATGTGTCGCAGCTCGCCGTCGACCGCGTGGCCATGCTGATCGAAGACATGCGCAATCTCGACGACCTCGCCGAGATGCCGCCGGAAGACCGCCGGTACGTCTGCCTTGCAAACTACGTGCGCAACGACGACCGCGACTATATGATGATCGAGGAAATCAGCCTCGTGCATCCCGTGCTTGAGACATTTCTGCCTCAGCGCAACGGCATCGCCAACGCCTTCGACTATCTTGGCCAGCTGCGCTCCATCGAGGCGAAATACTCCGATGCGGCAGGCGACGTGAAGGAGCTTCACCAGGAAATTTCGCGGCTGGTCGATACGGTTGCCGCGAACAAGAAAGCCAAAGTCGCAGTTTCTTAACCGTTGAAGGCGAGAAGACGTCGATCATGAGCAAAGGCAAACAGCTCTGGCCCGGCGACGAGATGCTCGCGTTCTTTCGCGCTCACATCCGGCGCGAGACGTCGCTCGATGGCGAAGCCGCAGAGAAGCTCGCGGCGGCGCTTGCGAAAGCCGTCAACCGGATGCTCGTCTGGGAAGTTCCGTCCGACATTCCGGATGCTCCCCCTGCTGCAACGGCTCCCCCCGTAGAGAAGGTGGTCGAAGCGCAGGAGCGCCACGACCGCGCAGAGAACTTCAACCCCTATCTTTTCTCGGCGCTCGTCGCGTTGGCGAAGCACGGCCGCGACGGCCTGATGCTGCGCCTGAAGGACATCAAGTCCGCCGAGCATCTTCGTGCTTTTGCCGAAGCGCAGCACGTGCCGGTTGACGCAACGCTGAAACGCACCGACGATATCCGCAAAGCCATCGTCGCAGGCGTCGAACGCCGCCTTGCCGACCGAAAAGCTGCGGCAAGCTGACGGTCAGGACACCCAAATAGGAGACGTGAGTTTGGCAGCCCAGGACGCGCGCGACGGAACCCCTCACCTCCGCCGCTCCGTCGGGACGACGCAACTCGCGCTCTATGCCCTCGGCAGCATGGTCGGCTCCGGCATTTACGGCCTTATCGGCAAAGCGGCGGGCGAAGCCGGATCGGCCATCTGGCTGTCGTTTCTGGTCGCGCTCTTTGCGGCGCTTCTCACATCCCTATCCTACGCCTCGCTTGGCTCGCGCTATCCGCGCGCGGGCGGCGCGGCCTACGTCACGGACCGCGCCTTCGGCCTGCCCGTCTTGAGCTTCACCATCGGCTTGGCTCTTGTCGCCTCGGGGCTGACCTCGGTCGCGACCCAATCGAAAATCTTCGCGGCCATCTTGGCGGACCTCGCAGGTTGGGAAGCAACGTCGCCGGCGATCATTGCCGTCGGCTTCCTTCTTATTCTGTCCGGCATCGTCTTTCGCGGCATTCGCGAAAGCATGTGGGTGAATGTGGTTTGCACCCTGATGGAAGTCTCCGGATTGCTACTCGTCATCGCTTCGGGGATCTCGTACTGGGGCAGCGTCGACTATTTCGAGATCCCGCCAGAGCGCGCCGACATGGGGATCGGCGTCGTCGTGCTGCAGGCGTCCGTGCTCGCCTTTTTTGCCTTCATCGGTTTCGAGGACGCAGTAAACGTCGCCGAGGAATGCAAAGAACCGGAACACACGATCCCGCGCGGGCTCGTCATCGCAACACTGGCGGCGGCCGTTCTCTACATTGCAGTGTCGATCACGGCTGTTTCGGTCGTGCCATGGCAGGAACTCGCCAATGCCGCGAGTCCGCTGACAGCCGTGATGCAGAAGAGCGCGCCCAGCATTCCCGCCGAGCTTATGACCTTCATTGCCCTGTTCTCGGTCGCGAACACTGCGCTCGTCAATTATGTGACTGCCTCGCGCCTGATCTACGGCATGTCGGGCCAGGGATTGCTCCCCAGCTTCATCGGCCGCGTGCACAAAACACGGCGAACGCCGCACATTGCCATCGCCGCACTGCTTTGCGTTCTGCTGCTCCTCGTCGTCGCGGGGCAGATCGCCGATCTCGCCGCAGCGACGGTGTTGTTGCTGCTCGTGATCTTCATTGCCGTCAACGCTTCTCTCGTGGTCTTGAAGCGACGTGCGAGCGAAGCGCCCGGCCGGTTTGAAATTCCGATTGTGCTACCGCTGATGGGCATCGCCGTTTGCGGCATGCTTCTGGTCACGCGCCTTGCTAGTTCCGACTGGCGCGCACCCGCGCTCGCTGCCGCGCTTCTGGCGGGAATCCTTATCCTCTACGCCGTCATGCGAATGACCAAAGCGAGCGAGCGATAATCTTCACGTCCACGAGTTGCGCGGCATAGCTTTTCTTCAGGAGGATAGGGAGCGGCGTCATGTGCTGGCCCCACTCTCCGCCCGCAAGCGTCCGTTCTCGTTTTCCAGCTCCGCGATCCGCGACTGCAATCGTCCGATTGCGTCCTTCACCTCATCGAACGGCAGCATGCGCGGAATATGCTGCGGGCAATTGCGATCCCACGCTTCGAGCGTGAAGACGATCGCCCGCTCCGGCCTCGCGCGATACGCCGGATCGCTGAGCGTGGCCAAAAGCTCGTCGTCTCCCTCGATGACCTTCGCAGTGCCCCACAGCTTCGCACGCCTGAGGTTCACGTAATCCATGATGAAGATATAGGCCTTCGGATTTTCCGCGAGATTGCCGACCGTGATGTACTGCTTGTTGCCACCGTAGTCCGCAAACGCCAGCGTTTTCTCGTCGATGATCTTCAGAAATCCAGCCGGGCCGCCGCGATGCTGAATGTAAGGCTGACCATCAGCGCTTGCCGTCGCGAGATAGAAAGAACGCGTTTCCGCGATCCGCTGCGCGAGGTCGTCGTCGATGGTCGTCGGCCAGCCGTGCAATTGTTCCATGCGCTCGTATTGCCGCCGCGAGCCACGACGCGCCTGTTCAGCCTTTACGCGAGGCGTGAAAGCGATATCCGAGGCGACGTGTGCCATAACATTGCTCCTCAAAGCCCCGGCATGGGAATAAAGCGCGGAAGCTTCTTGATGCGCTCAACCCACGCGGCCACGGCCGGATAAGGATCAAGCGGCACGCCCCCCTCCCATCCGAGCGCGACATACGGCATGCAGGCAATGTCAGCGACCGTCGGCCGGTCGATCGCCAGCCACTCCCGTGTTTCGAGATGTTCGTCCATGATTGTCAGGATGCGCCGGGCGTTCTCGCGGGCTTTGACGACGTCGAGCTTATAACCAAACTTGTCGTGCAGCCGCGCATCGTTCGGCCCGCGCGCAATCTCGTTTTCCGCGACCATCAGCCATTGCGTGACCAGCGCCAGCGAAGGGGCGTCAGTCGGCAGCCACGCCTCGCTGCCAACCTTGCGTGCGATATAAACGAGGATCGCCTGGCTATCGCGCAGAATGACTTCGCCATCGTCGAGGACTGGCAGCTGCCCGAACACGTTGAGGTCGATCAGCGGACTGCGCTTGTGCGCGCCTGCGAGAAAATCGACCGAGATCAACTCTACCGGAACGTCAAGCAACGCACACAGCAGACGAACCTTGTAGCAGTTTCCGGAGACATCGAGATCGTACAGCTTCATCGCTATTGGCCTTCCTCTCAGCGCGGAATTAAACGTCCACGAGATAAGGCATTCTGACCGCCGGCGGCAGTGCGCGTTTCCGGCAATCAGCTTCTCGAATAACGAGAGGATATGTCCGGCGGGCACAGGATAAATATCCCGTCCCATGGGGAGGGTGAGAGACGGGGGTACGGCGAAGAAAGTCGGCGTGAGAAGTGGCTGCGGGCATTCCGGCCAATCCAGACAAGCCCTAATCCAGCCCCTTCTCCGTCCCCGCGACGCACGCGCGCCAGACTTCGATCGCCTGCTTGGTCTCGGCGACGTCGTGCGCGCGGATGATCTGCACGCCCGCACCGACGCCCGCTATCGCACACGCGAGCGAGCCGGGCACCCGGTCCTGCGCACCTTCGACGTTACACAACTGACCGATCATCTTCTTTCGGCTCGCGCCAAGCAGGATCGGCACGCCGAGACCGTGATAAAGCGATAGCCCCGCCATCACCGCGACGTTGTGATGAAGATGCTTGCCGAACCCTATGCCCGGATCGGCAACAATCTTCGCCTTCGGAATGCCCGCCGCAATGCACGCCTGCACGCGGCCTTCGAGATAGTCGAACACGTCGAGCACGACATCGTCATACTGCGGATTATCATTCATCGTCTTCGGATCGCCCTGCGCGTGCATGACGACGACCGGCAAACCCGTCTCCGCCGCGACCTCCAGAGATTCCGGTTCATGCGTGAACGCCGAGACGTCATTCAAGATGTCCGCGCCCGCCGCGGCGGCGCGCTTCATCACTTCCGCTTTGCGCGTGTCGATGGAGATCACAACATCCGTCTTCGCGCGCAATCCTTCGATGACCGGAATGATCCGGCGCAACTCTTCGTCCGGCGTCACGTATTCGGCTTGCGGACGTGTACTCTCGCCGCCGATGTCTAGAATGTCGGCGCCCTCTTCGATGAGGCGAAGACCGTGCTCGATTGCATCGCGCGTGGACGCGAACTCGCCGCCGTCGGAGAAGCTGTCCGGCGTGACGTTGATGATGCCCATGATGCGCGGCCGCTCGAGCGCGAGGCCCGCAAGCCGCGCGCGCGGCTCCGAAAGCTCCTGCAGAAGGTCGGCGGCAGCAAGCGCCTCTCGTCCCCAGTCGCCGCTGAAGGCATCGCCCAGAACCACCGTCCGCCGCTTGGTCTCGGCCGATCCGCGCGTCAGCACGTCGAGCGCCGCGAAGGAAAGCCGCCCGCCCGCAAGCGGCAACCCCTTCCATTCCGGAACATCGGCTTCGTCGATGGCCCGCTTTCCGCTCCGATCCCAGAAGATGGCGGTAGGCTGAAGATAGATGGATCGTTTCATTCCGATGAGTGCCCGCGATGAATGCGTCGATCATGAAAAAGCGGCCGCGAAACTATCGCGGCCGCTTGTAGATTGATAGCCGAACACACGCCCGCGCTTACTGCGGCTGCGGCTCGGGCCCGATATCGATACCGCTCTGCGGCTCGCTGCGCGGACGCGGAGGCTGACGGCCAGCCGACGGAACAGCCGTGCCGGCCGAACCCTTCGAGCTGTCGTCATCCGTCGGACGAGAGATCTTCTCGCCGCGCATGATCGTCTGGCACTCTTCACCCGAGATCGTCTCGTATTCCATGAGTGCCTGCGCCAGGGCTTCGAGCTCGCCCTTATGCTTCGTCAGCACTTCCCAGGCGATGGTCTGTCCGGTCGTTACGATACGCCGCGTTTCTTCGTCGATGAGCTTGGCGGTTTCCTCGCTCATGTTCTTCTGCTGCGTGATCGAGTGGCCGAGGAAGACTTCCTGCTGGTTTTCGGAATAGAGCAGCGGACCGAGCTTGTCGCTCATGCCCCACTCGGTCACCATGCGCTTGGCGATGCCCGTTGCCTGGCTGATGTCGCTCGACGCACCCGTATTCAAATGCTCGCGGCCATAGATCAGCTGCTCGGCGACACGGCCGCCGAAGGCCATTGCGATCTTACCCTCGCACCACTGCTTCGAATAGCTGAGGCGATCGCGCTCCGGCAAACTCATCGTCACGCCCAGCGCACGGCCGCGCGGAATGATCGTCACCTTATGCAGCGGATCGTTGCCCGGCACGACGAGGTTGACGATGGCGTGGCCCGCTTCGTGGTAGGCGGTCGCGAGCTTCTCTTCCTCCGTCATGGCCATGGTCTTGCGCTCGGCGCCCATCATGACCTTGTCTTTGGAATCTTCGAACTCAGCCTGCGTCACGAGCCGCTTGTTACGGCGCGCAGCAAGCAAGGCGGCCTCATTGACGAGGTTCGCGAGATCGGCGCCCGAGAAGCCGGGCGTTCCACGCGCAATCACCTTCGGATCGACATCTGGCGCCAAAGGCACCTTCTTCATATGCACGCGCAAGATCCGCTCGCGACCGATCACATCCGGATTGGGCACGATGATCTGCCGGTCGAAACGACCTGGGCGCAACAACGCTGGGTCGAGCACGTCGGGACGGTTCGTCGCCGCGATGATGATGATGCCTTCGTTGGCCTCGAAGCCGTCCATCTCGACCAGCAACTGGTTGAGCGTCTGCTCGCGCTCATCGTTGCCGCCACCGAGACCGGCGCCGCGATGACGGCCGACGGCGTCGATTTCGTCGATGAAGATGATGCACGGCGCGTTCTTCTTCGCCTGCTCGAACATGTCACGCACGCGGCTCGCGCCGACGCCGACGAACATCTCGACGAAGTCGGAGCCCGAGATCGTGAAGAACGGCACGTTGGCCTCACCCGCAACGGCGCGAGCGATCAGCGTCTTACCCGTGCCCGGAGGACCGACGAGCAAGCAGCCACGCGGGATGCGTCCGCCGAGGCGCTGAAACTTCTGCGGATCACGCAGGAACTCGACGATCTCTTCGAGATCGGCCTTTGCCTCATCGACGCCAGCGACGTCCTCGAACGTGACGCGTCCATGGCGTTCGGTCAGCAGCTTGGCGCGTGACTTGCCGAAGCCCATGGCTCGGCCCGAACCGGACTGCATCTGACGCATGAAAAAGATCCACACGCCGATGAGCAGCAGCATCGGGAACCAACTCAGAAGAATGCTTGTGATCGATTGCACTTCATCCTCGGCCGGCCGCGCTTTGAATTTCACACCCTTCTCGCGCAGGCGGGTCACGAGGTTTGGGTCTTCCGGGGCGTAGGTCGAAAAAGAAGCATCGCCCGCCGCGTCCCGCTTCGTCCCCGTGATGCGGTTACCCGCCAACACGGCTTCCGTCACGTTACCCTTGTCGACGGCGTCAAGAAATTCCGAATATTGGATCTCATTGGTACGCCGCGTCGTGCTCGGATTGCTCACGAGATTGTACAGGGCCAGCAACAGGACGAAAAGCGCCGCCCAGATCGCGAGTTTCTGATAATTCGGGTTCATATTTTTCCTTGTTGGTGCCAACGGCACCAAAACGGCGCGTACTCGGCGGCGCTACTGCCCCCAAGGTTCGATCCTAACATAGGGGCCTCAGTATCGCCGCACAAGTTCGTGCGTTTACCAACCTTTCGCGACGAAGAAATAGGCCAAATTCCTTAATATGACGCGGATGCGGCTAAGGGTACGATCTCCAACCATTCCGGGTCGAGAGGCGGCGCACCCAACCGCGAAAATGGGGCAAGAGATGGAGCGGCGACGAGCTCCTCCCCGATCCAGAATGACGGCAGCGCAAAGGCGGCCCTCGCAGGGGGTCTCCGCATTGGCTCGAGGCGGGGCAAGAGGGAAGCATGGCCGCGCTTTCCGAGTGGCCGGACCGTCACGGCCGCTACATCGAGGATGCCTCCCTTAGGCGCGTCAGCGGCCCTTCTGCGCAACAGAAACCGGCGATCCCAGACGCGCTCCTCGCCCGGAAAAATCGAGATGTCGGAACGATCCAGGCGTCCGGCCTCACGCCAAACGCGAACGAACCGCGGCCCGGCCGAAATCATCGCCCCGCCGAGTGTGGCCGCAGACGCACCGTCGCGTTGCATACGCGCCACCAGATCCTCGATCTCTGATAGCTGCGGCGCTGGACTGTCGCCGCCGTACCTGTCGATCAGCCGCGCGATGACACGCTGCCGCAAGAATGCCGGGCCGTTTTCGAAGGCCGCCCTGTCGAACCGCGCGAAGACCTCATTGCCGAACGATAGCCCGAGCGAAGCAGCGAACGCGCCTTCGGCGTAGGACAGCGCGTCGCGGGCTTCGCCGAGGCGTCGCGCAGATATCGCAATCGCGTTGGTGGAGAAGCCTGCGGCTTCGAACTCGCGCAATCGTGACCGGACGCGTGCGCGCTCGAAGCGGAGGTCGCTATTGGTCGGATCGTCGACCGCCGCGACCCCACGGGCCGTAACCGTCGCGACGAGGCGAGCTTTGGAAATTTCGAGCAGCGGCCGGATGAGGACGATCGACGAACCGGCATGCAACGGGCGCTCGCGGCGCATTCCTGCGAGCCCGTCGATACCCGCTCCGCGCGCGAGACGCATGGCGAAGGTCTCGGCCTGGTCGTCACGATGATGCGCGGTGACGACCGCAACCCGCAGCCCTTTGACGGCGAAACTGCGCGCGTGCTCGTCGAGAAGACGATAGCGCGCGTCACGCGCCGCCTCGGGCACGCCGGTCGAAGGCTTGCCGCCCTCCCACGTCAATATGCTGTGCGGCAACTCCAATCGCTGCGCCACATCAGAGACCATTTCAGCTTCGCTTCGCGACTGAGGCCGAAGGCCATGATCGACGGTCGCAACGGATAGGGCGAGTGACGGCGACGTTCGCGCGCGCCATTCGGCGGCGAGCACCATCAGCGCCATGCTGTCCGGACCGCCGGAAACCGCCACGATCAGATGATCGAAGCGAGCCAGCATCGCGAAGGCGGCATCGGCCTCCGCATCGGTAATCGCTGACTGTGAAGCTTCTCTACTCACGACACAACACGCGGCAGGAGAACTTTGCCCGCCGCTCCTATTGGCAACCGACCCGTTGACGCTCGCTCTGCGCCCGGGACCTTACATTCTGCGGTGCGGTCGGAAATTTGGTGGCCAGCTCCGCGAACGATGAGCAAGCTGCATCCTTTTGCCCAAGCCTGTCGAGCGACATTGCAAGCTTCAGGAGGCTGTCAGCCGCTTTCCCACTCTGCGCATAGGTCTGATAGCCCTTGAGAAACGCCCCTGCCGCCGCCTTGTATTGACCGCGCACGAAATACGTCTCGCCGAGCCAATACTGCGCATTGCCCGAAAGCGAGTCGTTCGGAAACTTCTTGAGGAAGTCGTTGAAGGCCGATTCCGCCGAACCATAATCGCGCTGAAGCAGATAGCCGTAGGCCGTCTCATAAGCCTGTTTCGGATCGCCACTCGTTTCGCTTCCCGGCGGCAGCGCGGCAGTCGCGACCGAAGCAGCAGCCGGTACCGCCGCAGGCGTAGGCGCTGCTGCAGTCCCGGCATGACCCTGCTGCCCTTGGCTGTCCAGATAACCACCGATGGCGTCACTGCCGTTACTGGCCGACGAAACCGTCGTCGAACCGAATCCCGAAGCCGGCGCCGCGTTGCTCTGGCTAGCGCCGCCTGCTGCGGCAGGATCGGCTCCGCCGGAAATTTCAGAGTTGTGCGGGAAGCCCGAGCTTCTCAGCTGATCGGAAAGCTGCTGCACTTGCGCCGTAAGCGCGCGCACCTGAGTTTCGAGGCTGTCGATGCGGGCACCATCCGCACCGCCTGCCGACGGAAACGGCGCGGCCGCCGCACCACCACCGCCGCCGCCATTCTTGGTGAGCGACTCGAGGGTGCCGACGACAACCTGCATATCGACAAGCTGTTCTTCGAGGGCGTCGACGCGCGATTTGAGAGCAGCGTCTCCGCCCGCAGCTGCCGATGCACTACCTTTCGCCGGTCGCGCGTCGTTCGTTTGCGCGATTGCCGATGACGCCATACCCAGAACAGCCGACAAGGCCGTCGCCAGCATCAGCGCGGCGATCCGCGCTCCCGGTCGATGACTAACAGCACGCTTGGCCATGTCTGGCTTTGCCCTTCGCATTCGATACCGCCTCATCCGCGAAAGCCGGACGATCACCGCCTCTCGCCGGTGCGAGCTTACCCCAGCCGCTCCCGCGCCTCCACCTACGACGCGTCGCAGTCCCCATTCAACGTCTGTCGGGAAGAATCACTGCGAAATCTGGCCGGATGAATCGAGCAACGCCCGTGCGCCATCGTTTGCTGTCGGCTTGGCGAGCGCCGGTATCTGCTGGCTGGACCGCCACCGGCTATTCAAATGCCAATAGTTGATCAAAACCTCGGCATTACGGTTCTGCGCCCGGCATATCGGCCCATCGCACAGCGCCACGCGGTCCTGATTCCCTGCCGCCTTGATTTCGATGCGGCCGGGAGACAACCCAGCGGCGATGAGGCGATCTCGAACAACCTGGGCCCTCTGCAACGACAGGTCACGAAGCGCAGCCCCGTCGCCCTCGGCGTCGGCGCGTCCGATCACCATGACCGACAAGTCCGGGCGGGCGCTGAGCCAGCGAGCCTGTTGCTCAATGATGCTACGCGCCCGGCCACCGAGCGCCGCGCTGCTTTCCGCGAAAAAGACCCGATCGCCGATGTCTACGAGAAAGGCCTGGCGATATTCGGAAGTGCGCTCCGCCTCATCGGCTTTGAGTTGGGCGCGAGAATCGGGATCAAGCTCGCCGCGATCCAACGCAGAGAGCGCGCGTTTTGCCCTTAGGGCTTCAGGTGTGCCGGGATAATCGGTAACAACGCGATCAAGCAACCGCCGGCCTGAATCGTCGGCGTGATCGGAAACGGCATCGAGACCGTCTTCGAGAAGTTCGGCAGCCGTTTCGTCTTCGGAATTGCGGTCCTGAGCGCCAACATGAGACGTAAACACGCCCATCAGGCTCAAGACGCCACAGATTACGCTGGCCGCTACAAATGAAGTCCGCAATTTCAACATCGAATACGGGCGCCGCAAAATTTCTCGGAGCCGTTATGCGAGTCTAATTGGGCCAAACTTTGCTGGATTAAGACTAAGTTAAAGCTTTCTTAACGTGTGGCAGATTTGAGCCAACCGCTTGGGCCGGCTCAAATGGCGGTACACGAGTTCTCGCGCTTAACGCTGGCTGACCACGCCGCCGCTGTTGAGAACGGTCTGCGCGCGCCGGTTCTGAGACCAGCAGGAGATGTCGTTGCAGACTGCCACCGGGCGTTCTTTGCCATACGAGATCGTCCGGATGCGGCCGCCGTTGATGCCATGCTGCGAGAGGAAGTTCCGGACCGCCGTCGCACGGCGAGCGCCAAGCGCGATGTTGTACTCGCGCGTTCCGCGTTCGTCGGCATGACCTTCGACGGTGATGGTGTACTGCGGATATTGCTGTAGCCACTGCGCTTGCTTAGCGACCGTCTGCTGCGCTTCAGGCGTCAAGTCGACCGAGTCTGTCGAGAAGTAGACGATGTCGCCAACGTTCTGCGTAAAGTCGCGCTGCGATCCAGGCGTCGCGTTGCCGTACTTGCTGCTGAGCGAGTCGGGCTGCATGTCTTTGTTGGCGCATGCAGCCAGCGTCGCGGCAAGCATCGAAACGGCGGCAAGGCGCAGACCCCAGCTCCGCGCGAACGTGGCCATCATTTCGCTAATCCCTTCGTCTCGATCTCGTCTCCTGCGCGAGTCGCGATTGCGAATCTTCCGCCAAGAGAAGTGGTTTGTCCCTTATGCCGATAGCGGAGCGTTCGGCCCAAAATATGGCCGATTCCGCTGAGGTAACCCCAACTTCCTCGCAACAAGGCCGGATAATCCAGGTTCCCCGCAGCACTCATCTTCCCGAAGTTTTTAGCATCGGGTTTCAAGGTGTGTGTGCGACCAATTTGAATTACGAGCACTTTTCTTTGCGTTATCCCGGAGGCTGTAGAGGCTACTCGGGTGCAAACTTGATCCGAACTTCTTAATCATTCGGTAACGCTGAGCAGGGAAGTCGCGCTCGCGTTGATTCCCCTAAAAAGCTCAAGACCGAGATGGTGGCACCGAAATGCCCTCAACTCGGCCTTGAAGATTAGGATGAAAAACGCATTACTAAGGAAGAGAGGCTGCGCTTAGCGCGCAACCTGCTCCGAAGCGACGGGCCCGCCAAGTTTCAGCGGCGTATGTTCCGCTTCACGACGGCAAGCGCCGAGAGCGACAGCAGCCAAAACGGCAGCGAGTACGATTGCGTTCTTCATTGTAGTCTCCTAAGAGTTCTTGATTACCCGCTAAATTAGCGAGCAACCGAGTCGCTGGCGACCGGGCCGCCAAGCTTCAACGGCGTATGTTCTGCTTCACGACGGCAAGCGCCGAGAGCAACAGCCGCAACAACTGCTGACAAAAGGATCAGCCCCTTCACACCCTGCATGGTCATATCTCCTGATACGATTCCGGCAAAAGCCGTACTCTGGGGTACCGGTAGGGCGCTTCCCGATCAAGAACGGAGGCGGCAAATCCCAAGTTTTCCAAGCCTATAGATGCGAAAATGCAACGGGCGTTAGTGGGCAAAAGTCAACACTTTCAGCCGTCTCGTTAAGATACGCAAACCACTGATTTCGCGTATCTTTTCCCGTTCGTCCGAAGTCATCGTTAATAACTTGGGCGACGCGTTCGTAAACGAAGCGTTAATTCAGCAGGGGAGACCACGCCGGGTCCGATGCGAACGACGGGGTCTCTACCTTGCGCTCGTTATAGCCGGTGATGTCGACCGAGAAGATTCGCGGACCGCCCGACTCGCCGCCGCCGAGATCGCGGAAGAACATCAGGACGCGCCCGTTAGGTGCCCAGGTCGGCCCCTCGTTATGGTAGCCCTCGGTCAAAGTGCGCTCGCCCGAGCCGTCAGGCTTCATCACGCCGATGATGAACTGACCGCCAGCCTGCTTGGTGAACGCGATGTAGTCCCCACGCGGCGACCAGACCGGCGTCGAATAGCTGCCGTCGCCCTGAGAGATCGGATGCGGGTTCGAACCGTCCGAGTTCATGACCCAGAGCTGCTGACGGCCGCCGCGGTCGCTTTCGAATACGACCTGGTTGCCGTCCGGAGAGTAGCTCGGACTGGTGTCGATACCGTTCGACTGCGTGAGGCGGCGCGGCTGACGCGAGCGGAGATCCATCTCGTAAATGTCGGACCCACCGTCGGGCCGCCCGAGGCTCATGATCACCCGCTGGCCATCTGGCGAGAATCGCGGCGCGAAGGTCATGTTCGGAAAGTCGCCGACGATCTCACGCTTCCCGGTCTCAAGGTTCATGATGAAAACCCTGGGCTGGTCGCCGGTGTACGACATGTAGGTAATTTCCTGGTTCGTCGGCGAGAACCGCGGCGTCAGGACGAGTTCGTTTCCTTGCGTGAGCAAGCGGACGTTGGCGCCGTCCTGATCCATGATCGCAAGGCGCTTCACGCGACGCTCTTTCGGGCCGGTCTCGTCGACGAAAACGACACGCGTATCGAAATAGCCCTTCTCGCCCGTCAGTCGCTCGTAGACGCTGTCGGCGATCATGTGACCGATCCGCCGCCAGTTGCGCGCAGCCGTCGAGAAGCGCTGTCCGGTAAGCTGTTTGCCGCCCGCCACGTCCCAGACGCGAAATTCAGCGCCGACCTTGCCGTCACCGCCGTTGACGACGCGGCCGACGACCAGCGCGTCCGCCTGGATCGATCGCCAGTCACCGAAACGCGGCAGTGCGTTGACGTCCCGCACCTGTTCCAGGAACGAGGCGTGATCGAGCGGGCGAAACAGCCCTGAGCGCTCGAGATCCGCCTCGACCACTCCGGAAATCTGCTGCGCAAGCTGCTGATCGTCGCCGAGGAACGTCGGAATGGCGATCGGAATGGGCGCGATGGTGCCTTCGGTCTGCGTGCCCTTCAGCTGGGCCATGGCAGGCGACGACAGTCCGGGAACGAACCAGACGCCGGCGGCGGCGAAGGCGGCAATGGACAACAGCCGTTTCAGGCGGACTTTCAAGATCATGAAGGCTCTCTCATGCGGCTCTGCAGCGATCGGGAATTCAGGCGGTAGTTTCGCTTCGCGGTCGATTGAAGCAACTTTTAGGCGTTTACAACATTTGGCGCGGATCGAAAGTCCAGTCGATAACCTTCCAGCCACCTTCGTATTTGTCCGGTGGCAGGCGGAACGGCGAACACATTCTCACCGCACGCAGGGCCGCTTCCGCATAAACTTGCCCCGCCGTCGTATTCGGTGCGGATGTCACCCGTGGGTCGCTCGCGAGGGAACCGTCGGGGTTAAGCTCCCAGTGAAGCTCTACGACCGGCACTTCGTCGCCACCGCCCGTCCCAGGCGGCCGCCAGCAGCCGTTCAGCTGCGATTTCAGCATACCCTTCAACAGGTCCTGCTCGCGCGCCGAAAGCACCGTGTCCGTGCCCGTTGCCACGCCCGCTTCCTTGCCGGTGTCGAACGCATCCGGCTTGGAGCCCGACGCTTGCTGGCCCTTCTTGCGCTTATCCTTGTCCAACAAGGCCTTGGGCGTCGCATCGTCCGGTGATTTGTCGAGCAGAGACGCGATCTTGCTGGGATCGAATTGTTTCTTGGCGGCTTCGGCTTTCTTCTTGGCTTCTTCCTGCTTTTTCTTCTTAAGCTCAGCAGCTTTCTTTTTCTTTTCTTCCTCGAGCTTCTTTTTCTTCGCTTCGGCTTCCGCTTTCTTTTTGGCTTCGTCCGCAGCCTTCTTCCGGGCCTCTTCTTCGGCCTTTTTCTTCGCTTCCTCGTCAGCCTTCTTTTGCGCCTCTTCGGCCTGCTTGCGCTCTTCCTCGGCCTTCTTTTCTTCGGGCGTCGGACCGGGCGCAGGTTCAGGCGTCGGCGGAGGTGGCGGCGGAGGCGCTTCCTCGAGCTTCTTCGCTATCGGATCGGACTTCGGAGGCTCGGCCGGGGGTGGCGGCGGAGGCGGCTCGGCGGCTTCGGGCGGCTGCGGCTCGGGCGGAGGCTCCGCCTTGGCGACCTGCTCCTCGGCGGGCGGCGGAGGTGGTGGCGGCGCATTCGCGGGCTTCGGCGTATCGTTCTTGCTTTCGTCGAGCGTCGGCTTGTCGTTCGCCTTGGTGTCGAGGTGCTTCGCATCCTCTGCGCCCTGCTTCAGGCGCAGAAATTCGGAAGGCGTAATGAGGTCAGCCGAGATCGCCGGCGTATCCGGCGAAAGCGGAGGCGTTGAATGCGTGGAAAAAAGCGCCCACCCGAGGAGTGAAGCGTGCAAAAGGAGGGACAGAAAAAGTCCGAAGGGCACGGTTCAGCACCCACGTTCTCTAAAAGACGGCACGTCTGCTCGCGCACAAGGGCGGCGAACCGCAGGGCGAACTAGGATACGCGTCGTCGGCAGCGAGCAATTCGAGCGATGCGTCGGCACCGCGCTCCGCGAGTTCCTTGGCCGACGCGCATCCTGGTTCGTCATACGTATCGTCCTTAAGCGGTTACGGGCGCTAAGTGCCTCCCTTCTCCCCATTGAGAACGAACGACAGCTTCTTGAAGCCGCCCTGGTTGATGCGGCTCATGACCTCCATCACCGTTCCGTAGTTCACACCTTTGTCGCCGCGAACGAAGATCGTCTCGTCGTAGCCGTTCCCGGCGATGGCCTTCAGCTTCGTAGACAACTCGTCCAACTGAACCTGGGTGTCGCCGATATAAACGTCGCCGTTGGCTTTCACCGTGACCGCCAGCGGGTCTTTCTTCGGGGGCTGGATCTCCTGGCCCTTGGATTCGGGTAAATTGACGTCGATGCCTGTCTGCAGCAGCGGCGCCGCAACCATGAAGATGATCAGCAGCACGAGCATCACGTCGACCATCGGCGTGACGTTGATCTCGCTCATCGGCATATGCTTGCCGCGCCGACCGCGACCGCCGCCCCCGCCAGACTTGACGCTCATACCCATCGGCTTAAGCCCTCACGTCGATCTGCCGCGAAACGATCGCCGCAAACTCATCGGAAAATTGATAGAGGCGCTGCGATATCGCAGCCGAATCCGCCGAGAACTTGTTGTAGAAAATAACGGCAGGAATAGCGGCGACGAGGCCGAGAGCCGTGGCGAACAACGCTTCCGCGATGCCCGGCGCCACGACAGCAAGCGAGGTATTCTTCGAGACCGCAATCGACTGGAAGCTCGTCATGATGCCCCAGACGGTTCCGAAGAGACCGACGAACGGCGCCGTCGAGCCGACCGTCGCAAGGAACAGAAGCCGCCTGTCGAGCCGCTCCATCTCGCGGCTGATCGTGACATCCATCACCTTTTCGACGCGAAGCTGAATGCCGCCCAGCGCCCGGATGTTGCCCTCGACCGAGCGTTTCCACTCGCGCATCGCGGCCACGAAGAGCGCCGCCATCGTGATCGTGCGCCCGCGCGACAAATTGGCGTAAAGCTCGTCCAGCGACTGGCCCGACCAGAACAGCTGCTCGAAGCGATCGCTTTCGACGCGAGCCCGGCGGAACGCCAGCAGCTTCTCGAAAATGATCGCCCAAGACCAGATGGACGCGAGCCCAAGCCCCGTCATCACGATCTTGACGACGATATGAGCCTGCATAAAAAGCTCGACGAATGAAAAACCGCCAGCTGCGACCGGGGCAACGGCGCTCTGGGCGACATCCGCGGGATTCATTTCACCATCCATGTCGAAGAACTGCGATACCCGTGCGCAACCGCACGGGCCGTGAAATTTCGGCTGCATTGGGATGCGCACGGCGCGGACCCAATGAAGTGGAACGCGCACGGGGCGAGCCCGAAGAAGAAAGCGTATGACGGCGTAATGTCGTCCACCCCGGCAACAAGCGCCCCCGCCATATGCACGTTGGGCTGAGAGCTTTTGCCGCCCAATATGACCAAACGAGGGCTTACTACAGCCCATGACGACGCCGCATCTCGGTGTTTATCCACGAAAAACGCGGCCGTTCGCCTCGCGACGAGGCATGACGGGCCGACTTTCGGATGTCAATCGGCGTTCGGACGCAATCTTCAGCTCTCTGCCGAATGCCCCCGTATCTCCTTAGGGCGCCGGATTTTTCTTGGCCTCCGCGTGCGCCGAAAAGGCTTCGCGCACCGCTGTGCTGAGACGCAGAGGTTTTCCCGAAATCGAAATCAGGACGACGACAACCACCGCCGTAACGAGACTGACGCCGTCGCGACTGATTGTCTGATCGAGAGTGACACTCGCGCCGCCAAGCTCCCGCACGCGCGTCTCGACTAGGAGAAGGTCATCCATCCGGCCCGGGCGCGCGAAATCGAACGTCATGCGGCGGACGACGAATGCGGCCGGCTCGGTGCTGTCGGTGCCGTCGATCAGCCGTCGCGCATCGGTGCCGAGAAGCCGCAGGAAATCCGTGCGTCCGCGCTCGCAATAGCGCACGTACGACGCATGATAGACGACGCCGCCAGCATCGGTATCTTCGAAGTAGACGCGCACAGGAAGAATGTGCCGCTGGCCCGCCTCGTCACGAACGATACGGCCCGCGACATCCGGCCATTGCTCGACGCTCAAACCTCGCCCCCTTGTTCACCGCCGAGATTGAGAACGACGATCTCCGGCGGCGACCCAAACCGCACCGGCAACGACGAGCAGCCGAGACCGCCCGACACGATCAAATGCCGCCCACCCTCGATGATATGCCCGTAAGCATATCGCGATCCATAGATCGAAGGAACGACCGGCGCATAGCCCATGATGCGAACCTGGCCGCCGTGCGTATGCCCGGCGAGCGTCAGCGAAACCCGGCTCGAAACTTCAGGAAAAATATCCGGCTCGTGCACCATGAGAATGACCGGCGAGTCGTCCGTGATATGACGCATCGTGCCGGAGAGATCGTCGACCCCAGTGTAGCCGGCTGATCGCGTCGGCACGGCTTCATCATGTTCGTCTTGGCGACCGCGGAAGGCCCACTGATCGCCGAGACCGGCGATCCAGAAAGCGTGGCCATCCTTCTCGAATTTTACCGCCGTATTTTCATAGACCGGAATACCGACAGCCGTGAGCGCCAGTCCGGCAGGCGTCGGCCCTGCGCGACGTCTTTGAACTTCGGCCGATTGCCACCAATCGTGATTGCCGAGCACAGCGTGCACCCCGAGAGGCGCCTTGAGATCTGCAAGAACTGCGGCCCACGCCTCGTCTTTTACGGCGCCGGAATACATACCGAGGCGCAGCCCGACGACGAAATCTCCGAGAAGCAGAACGGCATCGGCTTTAAGAAGGTTGGTCTGCTCGACGATGCGTTTGAGACGCTCGATCGACATCCAGGGTTCGCAGACGTGAAGATCGGCGAGAACTGCGAGCCGGAGCTTAAGGCCTGGCGTCCACTTCGGCGGCGTCAGCTCATAGGCGGTGACATGTTCTTGGAAGGCTTCGGCAATCGCGTAGCCGCTGAGGGCCGTCGAGCCCACGCCCGCGACACCGGTCATCTTCAACAGATCGCGGCGGCTGATCAAATCAGATCCCTTCGCTCCCGGAGTTTCGAGTGCGGGCGCACAGTCGCCAGGAAATGCTGTCCAAACCATGAACTATTTAAGGAATTGCTTGAGGAGCGGCGTTAGGTCTCGCCGTCGTCGAAGATCGGAAGCTCCTGCGTCGCCGCGCGCCCGGCCGGTCCGTTAACGCCCAGGTGACGATAGCTCTTGAGCGTCAGAACCCGCCCCCGCGGCGTTCGGGCGATGAAACCCTGCTGCAGCAAAAACGGTTCGACGATCTCCTCGAGCGCGTCGCGGGGTTCCGACAGTGCCGCCGCCAGCGTCTCGACGCCCACAGGGCCGCCTTCGTAATGTTTGAGAATGCAGCCGAGATAGCGATGATCGAGCGCATCGAGCCCCTCGGCATCGACTTCGAGCATCTTCAGCGCCCGGTCCGCGACCTCCGCGTTGATGACCGCGGCGCCCTCAACGGCCGCAAAGTCGCGAACACGTCGAAGCAGGCGGCCTGCGATACGCGGCGTCCCCCGCGAGCGTTTTGCGATCTCGCGCGCGCCATCCGGCGACATCGCTGCGCCGAGCACCCGCGCCCCGCGACCCACCACGAGTTCAAGCTCGGCAATAGAATAAAAATTGAGACGAACAGGAATCCCAAACCTGTCGCGCAACGGATTGGTCAACAGCCCCGCGCGCGTTGTGGCGCCGACCAGCGTGAACTTCGGCAGATCGATGCGAACCGATCGCGCCGCTGGCCCCTCGCCGATCATCAGGTCGAGCTGAAAATCCTCCATCGCCGGATAGAGAATTTCTTCCACCGCCGGATTGAGACGGTGGATTTCGTCGATGAAGAGCACGTCGCGCTCTTCGAGATTGGTCAGAAGCGCCGCGAGGTCGCCCGCTTTCGAAATGACGGGGCCGGACGTCGCCCGGAAGCCGACGCCGAGTTCCTTCGACAGAATCTGCGCCAGCGTCGTCTTGCCGAGCCCCGGCGGCCCTGCGAACAGCACATGATCGAGCGCGTCGCCCCGTCCTCGCGCCGCCGTTATGAAAACGCGAAGGTTGGCGCGCGCCTGCTCCTGCCCGACGAAATCGTCGAGCGACTGCGGGCGGATCGTCGCCTCAAAGGCGTCCGCCTCCTTCCGCGCACTGCTGACGAGCCTGTCGGTCATGGTTTGTTCGTGAGGCTATTCGGCCTCGTCGTCAAGTCGGCGCCGAAAACGCTCAGGCTTTCCCCGGATCGCGCAGAATACCCCCGGCAATCAGAAGTGCCCGCATGCCGATGGCGACAAGCCCCGCAAGGAAAGCCAGAAACGGCAGCGCGCCGCCCGCGGGAAACGGGAAGATGATCGCGCCCGCCATGAAAGCCAGCACGCCCGCGACCGCCGCATGAAGCCAGCTATAGGTCCCCGTTTGAAGGACGAACGGCGTCAGCCCCAATGCCGCGACCGTTGCAGGCAGCGCACTCCAGACGAACGAATCGATCGCCACCTCCCCGATCGCTTCGCCGGAATGCGGCGGCAGCAACCCCTCCGCCGCCGGGCCGAGAAATTGGAGCGCGACAAAAACCAGCCCAGCAAAGAACGGCACGGCAAGCGACGTGATCAGCACCATCCAAAGCGCCCTCAGTCCGTTGCTGAGTTTTTCGTTTTCGCTGGGCACGGGGCACGCGTCCTATGTGAGAGGAATCGAGGTGGCGGCGCTCAGCGCGCCAGCTCTTTGAGGCTGCGCTTGATCAGGCCCGCCGTATCGGCGGTTTCGCCCAGCTCCTTCGCGGCGACAGCGACGGCGGCATTCGCCTGCGCCGGGTTGTAGCCGAGATTCGTCAGCGCCGAGAGAGCTTCCGCGAAGGCGAGGTTGCCAGGCGGAACACTCGCGGCCGGAGAAGCAGACCCTGCCGCAGCCGCCGGAATGTTATGCCCGCTGAGCGAAAGCCCCGGAGCCTTGTCCTTCAATTCGGCGACAATCCGCTGCGCGAGCTTTTTGCCGACGCCCGGCGCTTCTTCGACCGCCGCGAAGTTTCCAAATGCGACGGCGTTAGCGAGATCCTGCGGCGCCATCACGCCGAGCACGCTCAGAGCCACCTTCGCGCCGACGCCCTGAATCGTCTGCAGCGTACGAAACCAGCTACGCTCGAATTCGCTCTGGAA
This sequence comes from Hyphomicrobium sp., assembly GCA_030148425.1. Classification (GTDB taxonomy): domain Bacteria; phylum Pseudomonadota; class Alphaproteobacteria; order Rhizobiales; family Hyphomicrobiaceae; genus Hyphomicrobium_B. The sequence goes on from JASBTM010000008.1 coordinate 571,580, forward strand.
TCCGAACAACCGTATCGCATCCTCACGCACGTGCGTGTCGATGGTCAGCGATACGTCGTCGCCCGGCTTTAGATTGCGAAGTGTCCGCGTCGACGCCTGAACCTCGTAGCCGACGCCGTGGACGTCGATGACGAGATGGCTTTCGCCGACGGCATCGACCTTACCTTTGAGCTTACCAATCATGTTTCGGCGACCTTCGGGGCGTATGCCGCCACGCGTTGACGGGCAACGCGATGATGCGCATGTGTGATGGCGATCGCGAGCGCATCGGCTTCATCGGCGCAGCCGAACGTCGCCTTCGGCAGTAGGAATGCAATCATCGCCTGGATCTGATGCTTTTCCGCGTGGCCCGCGCCGACCACGGATTTCTTGATGAGGTTCGGCGTATATTCCGCGACTTTCAATCCGAGGCGGGCCGGAGCCAGCAAGACGGCGCCACGGGCCTGCCCGAGCTTGAGCGTCGACCGCGGGTTTTCGTTGACGAACGTCTCTTCGACGGCGGCTTCTGACGGGCTGAAGCTCTGGATGACGCCTGTCACCTCGTCGAACAGCGCTGAAAGCCGATAGGCAAGATCATCGTCCTTCGGCGGCGTAATGACTCCGGACGCCACGTACACAAGACGCACGCCATCGGATTCGATGACGCCCCACCCCGTGCGGCGCAAACCCGGATCGATGCCAATGATGCGAATCGTTCGTCCATTCATGCTCTTCGCATAGCACGAACCGCATAGGGCGCCGAAGGTGTCGTTAGAGGCGGCGGAAGCGGCGGCGGCTTGGTGGCGTCCGCAACCTTGCCCGTCAAAATCGCGTCGAGCGCCTCCGCGACGTCGGGCTCGGTCCAGTAGCCGGTGTGTCCGCCCATGCCCATGACGTGATTGTCGATACGCAGTCCCGGCGGCGGTGAGATGCGCCCGCCGATGTAGTCATCCAGGCGGTAAAGATTGATCCAGCACTTGAGGCGCGCTGCAATTCCCAATGGCACGGTGTTGGAGGCGGCGTACTCGCTGAAATACTTCTGGTAGATGCTGCCGAGCGGCGAGCCGAATGTCAGCAGCGCCGGAGCAGCGTCTCCGAGCCGCGTATAGTGCGGGCCATTGTCCCGCAGAAAATCGTAGACGATGACCGAGCCCTGGCTGTGCGCCAGAAAGATCACGCCGTCGTAGCCCTGGTTCTGCACGAAGTGTTCGAGCACCAGATTGAGGCGACCCTGAATGCGCTCGCGCCTCAGCCGGCGATGCCGCAACCGGAATACCGATGGAATGAAATACGCGGCCGTCTCCTGCCGTGGCTGATAATGATGATCGATCAGGTCACGCGCGAAGTTCGCGACGTTCGCAACGCGCCGTCCGAAAAAGAACGGCAAGATCAACGCGACACCCGCCGCGACCGGTAGAATGTAGCCGCGCAGCGTCACGAAGACCTGATTGTTGTCGAGATACGGCTGCACGAAAACCAGCGCGAAGATGACAAGGAACGCGACGATCATCAATCCGACGAGCACGGGATTGAAGAGCAGCCGCGGCATGCTGCGCGCCGTCTGCTCGAGGTCGGAGAGCCCTCGCCGTGCCTTCATCTGCCGGATTTCGATCAGGAGCATTCCGGCGACGATCAGCATCAGCACGGTGAACGCTGCCGATGCGTAAATGAATTTGAAACGCCCGATCCAGTCGAGCTCGATGTCCGGCACCTGCACAAGTTTCGCGACGGAACTGTCAGGCGCGATCTTATGCGCATCGATCGCCGTTTGAATGTACGGCTGCGCTTCCTTCAGCGTCGTGATCGTTTCGGCCCGGTTGAGCATTGGATAGATCACGCTGACGACGACCGTCGTCCAGAGCATGAACTGCATGATCAGGATGGCAATGCTCGTCGACACCGTCGACAGGCGCGAGCGATCGCCTGTGAACCGCGCGCGTATCCACGATAGCGCCAGCAAGACGGTCGCCAGCAGCACCAATCCGCCCCAGAAGCGCCAGCCCCAGATGATGATCTTGTAAAGCCCGTCGATGTAGCAGGCGGGGTTTGTCGCTCCTGCAGCGCAGTCGAGCGCCTGCGGACTGATCGCGCGCTCCGGCCCCATCTTGAGTTCCGGGATGTGCTTCAAGACGGCTAGCAGCGAATTGTTGAACGTCAGCGCGAATACGCCCGCTGCCGATACCGCAAGCCAGAACACGGTGTCGTACCACGAGTAGTCCTGCTGCCGGCTGATGCGGTAAAACACATACAGCGCGCCGACAAAAATAATGCCCGTCACGATCAGGATTTGCTGACGCGTGTCCATCACATCGGCCGAAACCGACTGCGGCTCGAACAGAAACAGCGCGCAGATCGCGGACGTCACGATCGTCAGCGCCGCGCTCGGACCGCGGATCAGCCAGCCCGCGACCCAGAGGATCTTACGGAGAATCCAGGACGTCGCGTCCTTGGTCCGGCTCAACATCGCGTCGACGAGATGGTGCGATTCAAAAATAACGCGAAAGAGCTGCAGCAATGTATTGACGCGGCCCGGCTGCCCTTCGGTCAGATCGGCCCAGTGCAGCTCGACCGCTTCGATCTCGATGCCGCTGTTATGCGCGGCTCCGCGGCGAATGACGGGAAAGACCGGCGGCGGCTTTGCGACCTCCGGCTCCGGCATGCGGTTATATTCGTTGGCGGGAGACACACTGTAGCCGGGCCTCGTCGCGGCCAGCGTATCGAGGACCGCGTTGACGCAATAGCCGGGCTCCGTCTCGCCCACACCGTGGACAACGACCAGTCCGACACGCACCCGGCCCCTGCCGCCCGATGGCCCGTCCGCCGCCATGCTTACTCCCGTACGCCGTGTACGCCCCAATCCTAGCGCGTTTTACCCGCAAAGCACGTCTCCCTCGCTTTGCGGCCGCACCGTCTCGTAAAACCTCAAGATTTGGGCTTTAGTGTTGCGGGATGAATATCATATTGGCAACCTGACGCCACCGCAGAGGATGAGATGAACCCGACCTTCCTGCATCCAGAGTGGATTGTGGCGGGCATAGCGCTGTTCCTGGGCGGAATTTGGCTATTTCGCTGGGGAAGACGCAACAATAAGAGCGCCGAGATCGCCGCCGCCACGGCCGAAGCCGCCATTAACAAACTTCGTAAAAATTCTTCGGCGAAGATAAATACGGCCGCTTCCGGTTCCACCCGAGGCAGCGCCGCGGTGCGGTTCCGCAACTCGATGGCGCAATTCCTCGGCATCGTCGGCGCGCTGATGATCATCGCCGGATTGGTCGCGATGATCTTCGGCGTGTTCTACACGGGCGGTTAGGCCGCCGTCAGCTTCTTCAGCACTTCGTCGGAAATTTCGAAGTTGGCGAACACGTTCTGAACGTCGTCGTCGTCTTCGAGCGCGCCCAGCATCTTCATGATCGTCTGCGCGTTGTCCTCGTCGACGGGCGTCGTGAGGTTCGGCTTCCAGATCGCCTTGACGCCCCGCGGTTCGCCGAGTTTCTTCTCGAGCGCCGCGGCGACCGTTCCGAGAGTTTCGAACGCCGTCGTGATGACATGGCCCGTATCGTCGGACTGAACGTCGTCGGCGCCCGCGTCGATGGCGGCTTCCAGCACCGCCTCGCCCGAACCGGCTTCGAGCTTGTAGGTGATTTCGCCGATGTGATTGAACATATGGCCGACTGAGCCTGTCGCGCCGAGATTGCCATTATACTTCGTGAAAACGCTGCGGACGACGCCGCCCGTGCGATTGCGGTTGTCGGTCAGAGCTTCGACAATGACGGCAACGCCGCCTGTGCCATAGCCTTCGTACCGGACGGCCTCATAGTTCGCGAGATCTCCGCCCAGCGCCTTCTTGATGGCGCGCTCGATGTTGTCCTTCGGCATGTTCTCGGCCCGCGCTTCCTGGATGGCGAGCCGCAGCCTCGGGTTCATGTCGGGATCGGGCGTTCCCGTCTTCGCAGCGACCGTGATTTCGCGCGCGAGCTTCGCAAAGAGCTTCGAACGCATGGCGTCCTGCTTGCCCTTGCGGTGCATGATGTTCTTAAATTGCGAATGGCCAGCCATGCTCGTGCTCGTTTGGCGTTAAGAATTGCGCTGAGATCCGTCTTTTGCTGCAACGGGAGGTCGGCGGTCAAGGGCAGCCGACCTATTCGCGCTTAAGCGGTGGCCCAGAATGCAGGTGTCGCGTGTTCGAGATGCGGCCCGAGCCTGAGCGGCGACGCATTCTTGGCCAGACCCGTTGCATCGTCGACATCGACGGCAAATCCCGAGATTGTCCCTGGACCGACCGCCGGCTCATAGCGCCCGCGCGGAATACGAGTCAGAAAGCGATTGATCGGCTCGTCCGGGTCCATACCGAGGACCGAGTTGTAGTCCCCGCACATACCTGCGTCCGACATATAGGCTGTGCCGCCAGGAAGAATCCGCCCGTCGGCCGTCGGCGTGTGGGTATGCGTGCCCACCACCAAGCTGACGCGTCCGTCGAGGAACAGCCCGAATGCCTGTTTCTCGCTCGTCGCCTCGGCGTGAAAATCGATTAGGATCGCGTCCGCGCCGCTTTTAAGCGCGCAGGCCGTCAGTTCGGCGTCGACCGCGCGGAACGGGCAATCGATCTCCGTCATGAAAACCCGGCCCATGGCGTTCACGACGAGCACATCAGCGCCGCTTTTCGCGCGCAGCAGCGTCGCGCCCTTGCCGGGCGTTCCCTTCGGAAAATTGAGCGGCCTAACGAGACGATCATGACGCTCGATGAAAACCAGCGCGTCTTTCTGATCGAAAGCGTGATTGCCGAGCGTCACGCAATCCGCCCCGGCATCGATGAGATCGTTGAGAATGGCTTCCGTTATGCCGAACCCACCCGCGGAATTCTCGCCATTGATGACGACGAAATCCAGTCCATACCGCTTGATGAGTCCCGGAAGCGCATCGCAAACCACCGTTCGGCCAGCTTTGCCGACGATATCCCCGAGAAACAAAAGACGCATGAAAAGGTCCGGACTAGAAGTCTTTGCATTGTTGGGGGCCTGAAGGCGTCAGGACCCAGTCGAGTTTTTCGTCATAGCTTTCAGCAGGCACCACGTCGACCTTTTGTTCGTCGTAGGCCAGCCCGACGGCGACGATCCGCTTCAGTTTCCTTAATCGGTTGAGCGTCCGGTCATAATAGCCGCCGCCATAGCCGAGGCGAAAACCACGCGCATCGAACGCCAGCAGCGGCACAAGAACCACGTCCGGCTCGAGGACCGGCTTGTCCTCGGTCGGCTCGGCGATCCCCCAGGCGACGGGCGTCATGACGTCCCCCGGCGACCACGATCGCATCAACAGCGGTTTGCCCTTGCCCTGCATCACAGGAAGCGCCAGGCGAAAGCCCTCCGCCTGCAGCCAGGTCATAATCGCCGCCGGATTGATCTCGTCGCGTATGGCGGCAAAACCCGAGACCACGCTATCCGGCTTGATGCCGAGAAAATCGAGGCCTTGGGCGGCAATCAGACGGCTGGCCTCCGCGCCATGACGCTCGAAGGCCTCTTTTCGTCGCCGGAATGCTTCGGCGCGCAATTCTTGTTTGGCGTCCGCCATGCTCTACTTTCAGCAATACCGCAGAGGAAAAATGCCGCGAAGGCCGTTGGGATCATGAACCCGCGTGGTCCCTACGAGCGTAGGTGGGCACCGTGTGTCCGAAGCCACGGCTCCGGTCAGGGACAGCGCCCGTGCGGATCTTATAGGCCCCCGGGTCATATTGTCCCTGACGAGCCCCGCAGCACTTAGAGATTTATGTGAGCCGGAAGGAAAAATCCAGTGGCGTGGCGTCCTATCCCCGGTGGGACTAGGCTTTTGCCCGGCGCCGCTCCGGTTCCGCGTCCACATCCTCGTCGGCTTCCATGCTGCGGATAGCGACGGTTCGGAGCTCCGCCGAGCCGCCCCCCTCCAGCAAGTCGTCGACATCGGCGCGCGCGTCAAAAAGCTCGTCGGTAATCATAAGGGCCGCCATGAGGATCAGGCGCTCGTCGCCGACAGCCCCGTGCTCGCGGACCAGCTCTTCCAACTTCGTTTTGAAATATGCGACGATATCCGTCAGGCGGCGGGCGTCGTGCTCCTCGCACTGGAAGCGGTAGGTGCGCTGATTGAAGGTGAATGGGACCTCAGCCATCCTGCCCGGCTGCCCAGCCGGTCTCCCCTTGAACGACGCTCACAGTCACTCGCGTTCCCGCAGACTATGAAGCGAATCGAGAGCCCAATCAATGCGATTGAGTGCATCCGCGGTTCGTTGCTCAAGCTCGGCCACGCGCTGTTGCGCGATCGCGAGCTCGGCTCTGAGGCGGGTGTTTTCCGACCTCAAGTCGATATCACTCGACGCCTTGCGGGGAGACTTTAAGTCTTCCGCGCGCTTGATCTTGGCGGTGTTGCGTTCAGTCATGGCCTCTCATCGCCCTCTCGGGCGACACGATTGACGCATCGATCACCTTCGCTCGGGTGGTAAGTTACGTGGCTAGGGTAAACGACGTCAATAAACGAGACCGTGTTTGCCCCCTGAAGAATGAAAAGAATTCCGCGAGCGTAACCCAAAGCCCAGACCTTGCCTGATTGACAGCCGGCCACCAACTGACGTTAAAGACCCGCAAAACCTAGAGACTGACGGCGATGAGACGCCAACTCATCCGCAACCGTCGCAATTCTCGTTTCCGGAGGATCACCAAGAATGACTGTGAAGGTCGCGATCAACGGTTTCGGCCGCATCGGCCGCAACGTATTGCGCGCAATCATTGAGAGTGGCCGCACCGATATCGAGGTCGTTGCAATCAACGATCTCGGCCCCGTCGAAACCAATGCACATCTGCTGCGTTTCGACAGCGTGCATGGCCGCTATCCCAAGGAAGTGAAGGTGTCTGGCGACACGATCGATGCCGGCAGCGGACCGATCAAGGTCACCGCCATCAAGAACCCTGCGGAGCTTCCGCATAAGGCTCTCGGCGTCGACATCGCGCTCGAGTGCACGGGCATCTTCACGTCGAAGGAAAAAGCCAAGGCGCATCTCGACGCCGGAGCCAAGCGCGTGCTCGTGTCGGCTCCTGCCGACAACGCCGACCTTACCGTCGTCTATGGCGTCAACGAGGATAAGCTCTCGAAAGATCATCTCGTCGTCTCGAATGCGTCATGCACGACAAACTGCCTAGCGCCGGTTGTCAGCGTGCTCCACGACAGCATCGGCATTGCGCACGGCTTCATGACGACGATCCACTCATACACTGGCGACCAGCCGACGCTGGACACGCTTCACAAGGATCTCTACCGCGGCCGCGCGGCTGCGCTGAACATTATCCCGACGACGACCGGCGCCGCGAAGGCCGTTGGTCTTGTCATCCCCGATCTCAACGGCAAGCTCGACGGCGCTTCGATGCGCGTGCCGACGCCGAACGTCTCGCTTATCGACTTCAAGTTCGTCGCCAAGCGGAACACGACCGCAGAAGAAGTTAACAACGCCATCATCGAAGCCTCGAAGTCGAACCGTCTTGCTGGCATCCTGACGACGACGACGGAAAAGCTGGTGTCGATGGATCTCAACCACGACCCAGCGTCGTCGACGGTCGCCCTCGATCAGACCAAGGTGATGGACGGCAATTTCGTTCGCGTCGTTTCCTGGTACGACAATGAGTGGGGCTTCTCGAACCGCATGGCCGATACCGCAGTCGCGATGGCCAAGCTGATCTGAGTGAATTTCGGACGGGCGCCATAAAACGGCGCCCGTTCCCTTGAAGAGCTATTGAGTGAACGGCCTACGGAGACAAATATGAGCGAAAAACTCGAAGATATCGCCCGCGCTCTCGTAGCGCCCGGCAAAGGCATTCTGGCCGCCGACGAAAGCACGAGCACGATCAAAAAGCGCTTCGACAAGATCAACCTCACCTCAACCGAAGACAGCCGCCGCGACTATCGCGAGATGCTCTTCCGCGCCAACGAGGGCATGAAAAACTACGTCTCCGGCGTTATTCTTTATGACGAAACGATCCGCCAGAAGGCCAAGGACGGCACCCCGCTCGTCGACGTCATGAAGGCCGCGGGCTCGATTCCGGGCATCAAAGTTGACATGGGCGCCAAGCCGCTTGCCGGTCCGACGTCGAAGGTCGAAACGATCACCGAAGGCCTCGACGGGCTGCGCGAACGCTTCGCCGAATACTACGCTCTCGGCGCCCGCTTCGCGAAGTGGCGTGGGGTCATCACCATCGCCGACGGCCTGCCGTCATGGAATTGCATCAAGGCCAATGCCCACGCGCTCGCCCGCTACGCCGCCCTCGCACAGGAAGCGAAGATCGTGCCGATCGTCGAGCCTGAAGTCCTGATGGACGGCGAGCATTCGGGTCACGACATCGATGAATGCTATCGCGTCACCGAGTGGACGCTGCGCACCGTGTTCCGCGAACTCTACGACGCTCGCGTGGATCTGGAAGGCATCGTCTTGAAGCCGAACATGATCATCGCCGGCCAGAAAAGCCTGAAGCAGGCCAGCGCCGCTGAAGTCGCCGAAAAAACCATCAAGTGTCTGAAGGCGACGGTCCCCTCGGCAGTGCCGGGCATCGCGTTTTTGTCGGGCGGTCAGTCGGACGAAGCCGCGACCGAGCATCTCTCGCTCATGAACGCCGCCGGCCCGCTGCCGTGGCCGCTGACCTTCTCCTACGGTCGCGCACTTCAGGCAGCCGCGATCCAGGCCTGGGGCGGCAAGCCGGAGAACGTCGCTGCCGGTCAGCGCGCATTCACGCACCGCGCCAAAATGAACAGCCTCGCAGCTCTCGGCAAATGGGACCACAAGCTCGAGAAAGCGGCTTGATCTGAGAAAGCCAAAGCGGCTCGAAACAAAAAAGGGCGGATCGAAAGATCCGCCCTTCTTCTTTGGTTTTTTCGGCTGACCGGCTCAGTTCAGGAAGATGTTCGACAGCGCGTCCTGCAGCGTGTCTTTCTTCTTCTTTGCCGTCGTCGTCGGCCTGTTGTTGGAATTGCCGCGCGGTGCCGTATCGTTGAGGTCGTCGGATCCCGCATCGTAGGAGTTGCCCGAGCCGCCCGGAGCCGAAGCTTCCGTCGGATCGATTGCCTCCTGCGCCACGAAGCGCACCGGACGTCCGCGCAGCGCCGACATCACGCGAGAATCGATGCCGTACACATCGGAATACGCATCGATCTGGCCGTCGTCACCGCCGCGAGCCGTGAAGTACACGAGATAGACCGGCACTTCCTTGGAAAGCGTAACGCTTGCCCCGCTATCCCAAAGCTCGCCGACTTTTTCCGGCGAATAGCCTTTGTCCTGCGCCAGGATGACCTCGGCGGTTCGCCGCGGATCCTGAACGCGCATGCAGCCGTGGCTCAACGCCCGGGCATTCTGGCCGAAGAGCCCGCGTTCCGGCGTGTCGTGCATGTAGACGTCATGCCGGTTCGGAAAGCGGAACTTCACAAGACCGAGCGGATTGTCGGAACCCGGCGGCTGGATGAAGCTGTACTGCCGAATGTCGGCGGTTTTCCAGTTGACGGAGTTCGGGTCGACGCGCTGGCCGTTGTAATAGACCTGCAGCTTATAGGCCGAGATCACATCCGCGCCGGTGTAACCGCCACCGCCACCGAACAATTGGTCGAAGAAGCCAAAACCGGAATTCCCCGATGCCTGCCGAAGACGCGGCGCAAGCTCCTTGGCCTTAATGCCATCGGGCATGCCCCAGCTCGGCTTGAAGATAACGAATTGCATCTTCGCGGAAAGCAACGGAGTCGGCCACGACGGTTGACCAACGATCATTCTCTGCTTCAGCTCGATCCGGTCGTCTTTCCAGATCTCGCTGGTATACTCCGGAATGTTGTTCAGGACGTAGAACTTGCCGAGATCGGTCGGCAACCACCGCCAACGCTCCATGTTGGCAATGAGACGATCGACGTTCTCAGATGGGCTCGACCTTGTCTTCTTGGGCTGACCCACATTGTTCAAAGCTTGACGCACGCGGTTGGTCACGACGCCGTTAGCTTTGAGACCGTTCTCCTGCTGGAAGTTGCGAACGGCGTCGGCGAGCTTGTCGTCGAAGGTATTATCGTCGGCCGGATTATCGGCGGGAGCGCTCAATCGCTGACGCAGCAAGCCAACCTGCTCATCCTTCGTGCCCTTCTTCAGCGTCTTGCCGTTGGGCAGCTTGACGAGAAGCGCCGGATCGGTCGGAGCCTCATCCTGAACGACCTGGCCGCCGCGCGCTTTCAGCAACGCCTGCCGGAGACGCTCGAAGCCGACATGCTTCGGATTGAGCCCGCGAAGATAGGCGCCCGGATCGGACGCGCTAGCCAGCTCCTGCATGACGGACCGCGCAGGTTTGACCGGCGGTTTCATGTCGAGGATGTTGCTCAGCGAAACGGGATCAAGACGTCCACCGCGTGCAAATCGCGCATATTTCAGGGCGGAAAGCGTCAACTGCGCTTCAGCAGCGCCTTCTGCCGCTGCGCCGTTATCAACGCGCGGAATGGTGAAGTCTGAAGACTCAAGACCCCAGTCGTCGGCGCTCTTCAGCGTCGAGATGACCTCCTTCGCCTTACGCGTGAACTCGCCATCCTTCACCCACATCGGCTCGGTGCGCGCATTGTAGAAATCGCGCGCGGCGTTCGCATCGTCGCCCGTGGCGCGACTGGAGAATGATTTGTCCGCAAGCTTGGCGCGCGCTGCTTCGACGATCGGATTGACCGGCGGAGGCGCAGGTGGAGCGGGCGGAGCCGTGACCACCGGCGTTGGCGTCTCAGCGGGCTTCGGCTGAGCAGCCGTATCGGCAGGCGGCGTCGAAGGCGTTGCTGCCGGGGCGGCAGGAGGCGCGTCAGTTGCCGCTGGCGGCGACTGGCTCTCAGGAGCAGGTGACGCAGGCGGCTCGCTCGTCGCTGGCGGCGTCACGATTGCAGTATCCGTCGTGGGCGCCGATGGCGCCGTGTCCGGTTTAACTTCCGTGGCGGGCACGGAGGGCGAAGCCGGTGAAGACGCTGGCGGCGTAGCGGGCGGTGTTGCCGGTGACTCGCTTGCCGCTGGTGCTACTGCGGCAGTCGTCGCGGGCGCCGTTGCCTTCGGCGGAACCGAAGCGTCCGGATGAACGTCTTTCGGCGGATCGACCGATGTCGGGATCGTTCCTGTCGTTGCGGGCTTCGACGACGAAAACGTTGTCGTTGTCCCGTTCGCGGTTTCTTGAGACGTGGACTCGGCCATCGCAACTGGAATGCTTCCAGCCCAGCAGACCCCCAACAAACCAACGCCAATAAGGCGAAGCGTGTACAGTTTGATCATTCCCCGTTTGGCTCCGATAGGCGAGAGGCGTGGCGATGCCAGCGTTGCCGACACTACGTGAGCCCTCAAGTTGGCGGAAAAACGCCTAAACTCAGAGATGGGCGAAGCATGACCCGTTCCCGCAGTCTGGTAAACTGCGTCGCTGCCCAAATCCGGCGAAAAAACCGCCCTGTGGCCCTTAAATCCCGATTCGAGTTGAGTATAGACCCGTTTCCTGCAACGCAGGGGACGAAATGGACCGTTGACGCGGCTTCTTGTTTCCGCCGCAATCCGCCACGATTGAGCGAGCCAAAATCGGAGCATCACGTGTCCACGCCGACCAGCTTATATCTGGATTTCCTGCTTGATGATCGCAGCGCCGCCGCAATGAAGGTGCTCGCGGCCGCAATCGATGCTGCGCCTATTGCGAGCATCCTTCTGCGCACGTCGGACAGCGAACCCGATGCTAAACTTGTGCGCGACCTCATCGCTTTTCCCCAGAAGAAAGGCATTGCGGTGCTTCTCACGCCGAGCACCGGTAATGCGGCGAAGCTCGATGCCGATGGTATTCATTTGCCGTGGACAACAGATATCGTCGCGCAGTTCAAAACGATCCAGCAGACAGCCCGATCGGGAGCGATCCTCGGCGCAGATGCGGGACGCAGCCGCCATGACGCCATGGAACTCGGCGAAGCGGGCGCCGACTACATCGCTTTCGGAATTCCGCCGCATGTCGAAGACAGAGAGAAGGCCGCGGAACGGCAGGCCGATCTCATTCAATGGTGGAGCGAAGTCTTCGAAGTGCCTTGCGTCGCATTCGATGTCCCCGAACCCGGCGCCGCTCATCACTTGGCGGCGATGGGCGCGGATTTCGTAGCCGTCAGCATCCGAAGCACGGATACACCAGCCGATGCCGCAGCACGCGTCCGCGAATTCTCGGAAGCCATTCGCGTGCCCGAGCCGGCAAAATGAGGCGAAGCGTGCCGAAAATAGCGAAACTGCTGACACTTTGGTTGCTTGTCCCGGTTGGGGCGGCCGTACCAGCGTCTGCCGACAGCAGTTCGTGGTTTACGCGCGACACAACCGAAGCGCCCCTCCAGAAATTGGCGCCCTCACCGAAAAAGGCGACACCCTCGGGACAGGCAACGCCGAACGAATCCATCATTCAAAAAAGCATCCCGTCGAATGTTCCGACGACCGGCGACGACGCCGCCTACACGGCTTTCGATCAGGGACAATATCTGACGGCTCTGAAGCTCGCCGAACAAGCCGCCGAGCACGGCGAGCCGCAGGCCAACACGCTCATCGCGCGCATCTATACGGAGGGGCTCGGCGTTCAGAAGGACGACAAGAAAGCCTTCGAATACTACAAGCGCGCCGCCGACTTGGGTGACGTCCAAGGCACCTTCGCCCTCGCCATTTCCTATGCGGAAGGCCGCGGCGTGAAAAAAGATCGCGTGAAGGCAGGCGAGTTGTTCGAGAAGGCCGCGCTCACGGGCAACGCCGAGGCGAATTACAATCTTGGCATGCTGTTTCTCAAAGGCGACGGCAAGCCGCTGAGCCCTATCCGCGCTTATCAACATATCCGCTACGCTGCCGAGAAAGGCATCTCGCAAGCCCAATACGATCTTGCGGATCTTTACCAGACGGGAACCGGCGTCGAAGCCAATGCCCTCGAAGCAGCCCGCTGGCTTTCGCGTGCGGCCGATCAGGGCTTGGCCGTCGCGCAATACGACTATGCCGTGCGCCTGCTGCAGGGCTACGGCCTCACCAACGATGAAGCAAAGATCCCAGCGCTTCTGAAAGCCGCCGCGGAAAAAGGCATAGCCGGCGCGCAGAACCGCCTCGGCTACGTTTACCTCGACGGCATCAAGGTGAAGAAAGACCCGATCGAGGCCGCGAAATGGCGCTTGATCGCCAAAAAGAATGGTTTTGCCGACGACAATTTCGACGGCATCGTCGCCAAGATGTCGAAAGCAGATCGCGCCAAGGCGCAGGCTCAGGCGGACGCCTGGGCGGACCGCATCGCTGGCGATCCGGGAATGATGGCGGTCCCCTAGGCTTACCCCCGCCCTTGCCACATGCCGGAAGAGCCGTTAGAGCCCCGTCTTCCCCTTTCTGCCAGCCGGATTCCTCGACATGAGCAACGTCTCCCCGACCCTTAACGTCATGATCTCGGCGGCGCGCAAGGCCGGTCGCAGCCTCAACCGCGATTTCGGCGAAGTCGAGCACCTTCAGGTTTCGATCAAGGGTCCGGCCAATTTCGTCTCCGCCGCCGACCACAAGGCCGAGGACATCATTTTCAAGGAATTGTCCAAGGCCCGCGTCGGCTACGGCTTCCTGATGGAAGAGCGCGGCGAGATCATCGGCGCGGACAAGTCTCACCGCTGGATCGTCGATCCCCTCGATGGAACGACGAACTTTCTGCATTCCAACCCGATGTTCTGCGTCTCGATCGGGCTCGAACGCGAAGGCCAGCTTGTCGCCGGCGTAATCTATAATCCCGCGAGCGACGAACTCTTCACGGCGGAAAAAGGCAAAGGCGCCTACATGAACGACCGCCGCCTTCGCGTCGCCGCCCGCAAATCACCTGCCGACGCGCTGGTGACGACCGGCATTCCCCACCGCGGCCGCGAGGGCCATCCCCGCTTCCTCCGCGAAATGCAGTTGCTGATGGGCGAGGTCGCAGGCATTCGCCGGACCGGCTCTGCCGCGCTCGACCTCGCCTACGTCGCCGCCGGACGCTTTGACGCCTATTGGGAGCACAACCTGCAGCCGTGGGACGTGGCGGCAGGTATCGTCATCGTGCGCGAAGCGGGCGGGCTCGTCAGCGACCTCTCCGGCGGCGACAAGATGCTCGAAACCGGCGATGTGCTGGCGTCAAACCTGACCCTTCACAAAGCTTTTGGCGCTGCTCTCTTCTCGAAACGCTGACACAGGTCCCGTGAACCTTTGGAAATCGGCCGCGCGGCATGATGTTGCCGGTTTTCCATGACACAGCGTTGCGGTAAGGTCGCGCAGTGGGATCGCGGGGACGTTCCGGAGACGACGTATGGCCAAGAATCGCACGGGCGATGCTTCTGCACTCGCGCCGGTATCGCGGCGTTTGACGCCGCCCGGCGTCTTTCTGCTGCGCATGACGATATTTCTGACGCTTGTCGGCTTTCTCGCCGCCATTCTGTTCGACCAGCTCCAACACTCTTTCCTGAACAATCCGGGCCTGAATGGCCTCATCCTAGGCACGCTGTTCCTGGGCATCATTTACGCCTACCGCCAGGTCTTTCGGCTTTTCCCTGAAATCCGCTGGGTCAACGCCTTCCGCATTTCCGATCCCGGCCTTTCGATCAGCGCCCGGCCCGTGCTCCTGGCTCCGATGGCGACGATGCTCCGCGACCGCACGGGAACGCTCCTGCTCTCGACGGCCGCGATGCGCTCCTTCATGGATTCGATCGGATCGCGTCTCGACGAAGCCCGCGACACCGGCCGCTATCTCGTTGGCCTCCTCGTATTCCTCGGCCTGCTCGGAACGTTCTGGGGCTTGCTCGAAACCATACAGTCCGTCGGACACGCTATCGATTCGCTCGACAGCAAAGCCTCCGACAACGTCCAACTTTTCAGCGATCTGAAAGCGAGCCTCGCTGCGCCTCTCAGGGGCATGGGCACCGCGTTTTCATCCTCGCTGTTGGGTTTGTCAGGCTCGCTCATACTGGGCTTTCTCGAACTGCAGGCGAGCCACGCCCACAATCGCTTTTATAACGAGCTCGAGGAATGGCTCTCGGGCATCACCGAGCTGACACCCGCTGGCGGCGTATCGTCGAGCGACTACGTCAATCGCCAGCTTCTGTCGGCCGTCGTTGACATGCAGCGCTCGCTCGAGGATTTCACCAACCGGATTGCGGAACAACCGGCCCCGACCGACAAGACCAGTCAGCAAAATCCGGATGACGTTCGCGATCTCGCACGCGGCGTCAATCAGCTCGTCTCGCAAATGCGCACCGAACAGAAAGTCGTGCGCGAATGGGTCGATGAGCAAGCGCAGCAGCAGGCAGAGGTCGCGAGCATGCTGCGCAGCCTCGCCGATGCGATGAAGCGCGGGGGCTAGCGGATGGCGCGCGGAAGATCCCGTCGCGGCGGCGAGTACGGCGAGTTTTGGCCCGCCTACGTCGACGTGCTTTCGACGCTTCTTCTCGTCGTCACGCTGCTGATGTCGATCTTCATGATCGCACAGTATTTCTCGGCCCAGGAAGTGACGGGCAAGGACTCCGCGCTCCAGCGCCTGACGCAGCAGATCAGCGAACTGACGTCGCTATTGTCGCTCGAGAAAGGCAAGTCGCAATCGGCCCAGGATGAACTTGCCGCTCTGCAGGCGTCTCTCGCCTCGGTCAAAGCCGAAAACGAAAAGCTGTCGGGCGCAGGCCTCGGCGCCGACGAACGCGCCAAGGCAGCCGCCGGGCAAATCGTGGGCCTCAGCACCGACCTCGACAAGCAGAAGAATATCTCCACCGAAGCGCTTTCGAAGGTCGACCTGCTCAACCAGCAGCTTGTCGCACTCCGGCGCCAGATCGCCGCCTTGAACGATGCGCTCGAAGCATCCGAGAAGAAAGGCGCCGAGAGCGACAAGACCATCAAAGACCTCGGCGTGCGCCTCAACACCGCCCTCGCCCAGCAGGTACAGGAACTGAAGCGCTATCGCTCCGACTTCTTCGGCCGCCTTCGCGAGCTTCTGAAAAACCGTAACGACATCCGCGTCGTGGGCGACCGCTTCGTCTTCGAATCCGAAGTGCTCTTTGCGTCGGGCTCAGCGACCCTGACGCCGGAAGGCATGGCAGCGATGGATCAGATCGCGGAAGCCATCGTCGAACTGCAAAAGGAAATTCCGCCCGACATCAACTGGGCGCTGCAGATCAACGGCCATACCGACGCGCGTCCGATTTCGAAGGCAGAATTCCCGTCGAACTGGGAACTCTCGACGGCTCGTGCATCGTCGGTGGTGAAGTATCTCGTCTCGCGGGGCGTCCCGGCTGACCGTCTGGTCGCGGCGGGTTACGCAGAGTTCCAACCCGTCGACTCCGGCAACACCGAAGAAGCGTATCAGAAGAACCGCCGCATCGAGCTGAAGCTCACGAACCGGTAAGACCGTGCCTGGCGGCCGGCTCCCTAAAGGGAGTGGCCACATACCGCCAAAATCTTGTCGCCGGGCGTTATCCAGACAGCCCCAGGACCGAGCCAAGCCAACTCATGATCTGCGCGTCGTTGAACGACAGATCGTAGGCAAAAACGCCGAATATAATGACAATGACCGTCAGCACCTTCATAGCGCAGATAATCAGCAGGCAGACGTTATCATCCGATTAACTTTGGCGTCCGCCATTCGACCTATTCCGCCGCTTCGCGCCCGAATTGAAGCTCGGCCAGATGCGCATAGATGCCACCGCGGCGCACAAGTTCGTCATGCGTGCCCGACTCCGCGATGCGGCCATTCTCCATAACGAGGATGCGATCGGCCTTCTGCACCGTTGCCAACCGGTGCGCGATAACGATGGTCGTGCGGTCTTTCATGAGCCCTTCGAGCGCGTTTTGCACGGCGCCCTCGCTCTCGGCATCCAGCGCACTCGTCGCCTCGTCGAGCAGAAGAATAGGTGCATTCTTCAGGATGGCCCGAGCGATGGCGATCCGCTGACGCTGGCCGCCGGACAAGGTGGTCCCCCGCTCCCCGAGCCGCGTGTTGTATCCGTCAGGGAGACGGCGAATGAATTCGTCTGCCTGTGCCGCCGTCGCCGCGCGGCGAACTTCCGACAGCGTCGCGCCCGGCGTTCCGTAACGGATGTTTTCTGCAACGGTGTCGGCGAACAGCGCCACGTCCTGCGGAACGAGCGCGATGCGGCTGCGGAGTTCCGCCAGATCCGCATCCTTGACGTCGATGCCGTCGACGCGGACAACGCCCGAGCTTGGATCATAAAATCTCAAAAGCAAATTGAAGATCGTGCTCTTGCCCGCCCCTGAAGCGCCGACGAGAGCAAGCGTCTTCCCCGGATCCGCCCGGAACGTTACGCCGTCGAGCGCCTTCTCGTTCTTTCGCGCCGCGTAGGAGAATGAAACGTTATCGAAGGCAACACTACCGATAGACGGTTGCGGCAGCGGCGTCGGATTGTCGGGCGATCGGATTTCCGGCACCGTTGCCATCATTTCCGAGAGACGCTCCGCCGCGCCCGCCGCTTGACTGATCTCTCCCCAGACTTCCGAAACTTCCGCCAGTGCGCCCGCTGCGAACAGCGCATAGAGAACGAACTGCCCGAGGCGCCCACCCGTCATGTCGCCGGAGATCACAGCCGAAGCGCCGTACCAGAGAACACCCGTGACGCTCGCGACTGTCAGGAAAATCGCAATGCCCGTAAGCGCCGCGCGCGCCCGCATGCGCCGCCGCGCCGCCGCAAACGTCCGCTCGACCGAACGTGCGTAGCGTTCCGTCACGGTCTTCTCGTTCACGTAGGCTTGCATGGTCCGGTAAGCGGCAAGGTTCTCCGCGGCATAGGCGGACGAGTCACCGAGCGTATCCTGGGCTTCGCGCGAAAAGCGGCGAACGAGACGGCCGAAACCGACAAGCGGCAAAACAATGATCGGGATTGCGAGAAACACGAGCGCCGAAAGCTGCGGGCTCGTGATGAACATCATAATGAGCGCACCGACCAGCATGATGGTGTTGCGCGCCGCCTGACTGAGCGACGATCCAGCGACCGACTTGATCTGCGTCGTGTCCGCCGTGAGCCGGCTCATGATCTCCCCGGAATGATTGACGTCAAAATAGGCCGGCCCGAGCTTCGCGAGTTGAGCGAACACCTTGGCGCGGAGATCCGCCACCACGCGCTCGCCGATCCAGTTGACGAAATAGAAGCGCGCGGGGCTCGCGATGGCGATGACCACGCCGATGGCGATCAGCGTCAGGAAATAATTGTTAATCAGCGCGGAATCGTTGCCCGCGAAACCCTTGTCGATCATGCGGCGGACGGCGAGCGGAACCGACAGCATGGCGATGGCCGAAACGACCAGCGCGATGATCGCTCCCCAGAGGGCGCCCTTGTGGGCCAGAATGAGGGGCTTGAGCGTCAAAAGCGGCTTCAAGGACATGCGTCGGCGTTGCTGTGTGCTGTCGTCCACGGGTTCAGCCCTTGCCGGGCTTTGGTCTGCAACGTCGCTTGTCATAAGGTTTTTCTAGTCCAAGTCGCGGGGAAACATGATGTTTCAACCCAGAAGCCGCGGGGACCATGCCCCACCGCCGCCATCGGCTCAAGAGGCAATGGGCCGCTGACGAGCCAGCGCAAAATTACGATTTGCTTAGGTTTGCGGCACCCTGCGGCTTGTGCAGGGCGGTTATCTCGGCTAAACATCCGGCCAATTCAGTCCCCTTTAGCAAAGACCGGGGCCGGGGCTCGTCAGAGCTTCGCCGCGAAAATCGTATTACCAGACGGACTTAAGGCCATGAAGAAAGACGCTGACGTTCACCCCGATTACCACCAGATCAAAGTGGTGATGACGGATGGATCCGAATTCACGACGTATTCGACGTACGGCAAAGAGGGCGACACGCTCACCCTCGACATCGATCCGAACACGCACCCGGCTTGGACCGGCGGCGATGCGAAGTTGATGGACCGTGGCGGCCGCCTCTCGCGCTTCAAGAAGAAGTTCGAAGGCATGTTCTGATTGCCGGACGGCATCGGAAACATCGTTCGCTAAATCAAAAGGCCCGCTCACGAGCGGGCCTTTTTGTTTGCGCCATCTTGCAGATGAATCTGCCGCGTTCGCTTAGCTGAGTTTCGCTGCGAACGCGCGCTGCAGCATGCCGACTTGATGCGCGACAGGGTTCACGGCAGCTTCGGGCATGTCCGCAGCCGAAGGCGTCGTCAGGATGCGGTCGAGCTGAGCGATGCGGTCATGCAAAGCGAAGCTTTCTGCGATGAGATTCTGCAGCCCCAACGGAAGCTCTGCATAGCCCTTCACGTGCGAAGGGCGGCCGAAGGCCTGCAGCTTCACGCGGCGACGCTTTTTCTGTGCTTCTTCTTCCGTGATCTCGCCCTCGCGAAGCGCGCGACGGATCAAAAGCCACGATGCCAAATCGAGCAGACGCGTTGTCAGGCGCATGCTCTCGGTCGCATAAAGGACGCCGACCCCACCGGCGAGATCCTTCGCTTCCTTGCGGCCCGGGCCGTCAAGATAGCTGGCCGTACGTTCGACCAGCGCCATGCCTTCTTTGAAGATGTGGTCAAAGTGCTCGGAGGACTGAAACCGCTCTCCGAACGAGACCGTCGTGGCGCTGCCAGCTGGCGCACCATCCGCGCGAAATACGTTACTCATGACCCTCAACGATACAAACGCTTACCCGTGTGCAACTGCTACCACGAACCGACACTAGAGCACCATAGTTAACAACTCAGCCCAAAACGGGGCACCTTCAATCATTCTGTGGATGATGCAAAAAAAGAGCCGCCCCGATGGAGCGGCTCGAAAGTCAACAGGGAGGCGTCGAATGAAACGGCAGAGGGGCCGCTTCTCATCCAGATGGCCTGGATTGACGCTGAAACTGCCGCAATATGCTTAAACTTCGGTTAAGTGGAATCAGCGCGCGCCGCCGGCTCTGTTAGGATTCGATACGGAGCGGCCGAATTCCTCCAATCCCAAATTCGTACAGCATACAGCGTATTTCAAATTGATCGTTCGGATTTGCTTTACGATTTGAAAAGCGCGTGCGCCGCTGCCTCGTGGCGCTTCTTCCGATCGAGTTCCGAGCGAACGCGAGCGATCTCCGCCTCGAGATCATTGATGCGCTTTTCGAGCTCCCCGACCGACAGCGTTTCAAGCTGTTCCCCGATAGCCGTTCCACTCGGCCTTTTTTGCGGCAGAAGATCGTCGAGATCCATCGCACATCCTCCAAGCTCGTCGTCGCGGCCACTTTAATTGAAGATCGCCGCAACGGTCGAGAACGAATGCGCCGTCCCCGCGCCATCCCGGCTTGCCCTCGTGACGAACGCCGTGCATTCCTCTCGCCAAGCGACGAGCCAGGAAAGCAGCGAAATGAGCCTCCCGAAATCGATGAAAGCCATTGCGATCAATGGCGCCGGCGGCCCCGAAGTCCTCACCCTGACGGATGTGCCGATGCCCGAGCTGAAGCCGGGAGAAGTGCTAATCAAAGTCGCTGCCGCAGGTGTCAACCGCCCCGACGTGTTGCAGCGGCAGGGGAATTATCCGGCGCCTAAGGGTCACTCGGAGCTTCCCGGGCTCGAAGTATCGGGCACTGTTGCGGCGATCAGCGAAGGCGTCACGCGCTTTACCGTTGGCGATGCCGTTCTGGCGCTCGTTCCCGGCGGTGGCTACGCCGAATACGCGGCTGTGTCCGAGCTTTCCTGCCTGATGAAGCCTGAGGCGATCTCATTCGTCGACGCGGCCGCCATCCCGGAGACGTTCTTCACCGTCTGGCACAACGTCTTCGAGCGCGGAAAGCTAAAGGCCGGAGAAAAGTTCCTGGTGCATGGCGGATCGGGCGGGATCGGCGTGACCGCGATCCAGCTTGCGAAAGCATTCGGCGCAACCGTCTTCACCACCGTCGGCTCCGACGAAAAGTGCGAAGCCGCACGCGCGCTTGGCGCCGATGTCGCCATCAACTATCGCACGCAGGATTTCGCACAAATCATCAAGAACGAGACGCAAGGCAAAGGCGTGAATGTCATTCTCGACATGGTTGGTGGCGACTACATTGAGAAGAACATTCGCTCGCTGTCCGACGACGGACGTCTCGTCAACATCGCGTTTCAGAACGGCTCGACCGCAACGGTGGACTTCATGCGCGTGATGCTGAAACGCTTGACGCTGACCGGCTCGACGTTGCGCATCCGCCCGAACGAAGTGAAAGGCGAAATCGCGCGTTCCATCGAGGAAAAGGTTTTGCCGCTGATCCTCGCAGGCAAAATCAAGATCCCGCTCGACAGCACCTATCCGCTGGCCAAGGCATCAGAAGCTCACGCGCGTATGGAAACGAGCGCCCACATCGGCAAAATCGTCCTGACGCTTTAACGGGCCGATGCGACGGCAGCGCAGACCTGCGTTTTACGATCAATTTTCGTCATCCCGGCGCAGGCCGGGATCTAGTCAACCATCGACGATGAGTTTCGAGATTCTTGACCGAGCGTCGGCGTTCGTCGGCATGAGGTGGCTAGCACACTACCAAACGAATTTCGTCATCGCACCGATTGGCTTTATTGGATTGCCCGCGAACAAGCGGCTCACCGCGTGACTGATGTTTTCACCCGCCTGCACGTAAACGCCGCTCGCGATGAAGACCGACCGAATGCCGAAGCCAGCCGCGCCGCCGATGTCGGTCGCAACGCCATCACCGATCGCGAGCACCCTCTCCTTCGCAACCGGCGCACCGCGCAAAGTTGAACCGGTCTTGAGCGCCAGTTCATAGATCGGACGATAGGGCTTGCCCGCATAGCTCACCGTGCCGCCCAGCGCTGCATAGGCGGCCGCAATTGCCCCGGCGCAAAAGACGAGCCGCCCGTCGCGCTCGACCTTCAGATCCGGATTGGCGCAAATCATCGGAACGTTCCGCGCCTTAAGCTTGGCGAGAAGCGCCGCATAGTCGTCCGGCGTCTCGGTCTCATCGTCATAGAGATTGGTGCAAACCGCGACTTCAGCATCGTCCGCCGTCGCACCGGGCTGCGCCGTCAGCCCCGCGAACGTCGGCAAATCCCGCGCGGGGCCGATATGGAGGATGGGATGGCCAGCCCAATCTTCGATGAGGCTCCGCGAAACATCTCCCGAGCTGACGATACCGTCGTACGCGTCGCGCGAAACACCTATGCCGTCGAGCTGCTTCGCCACACTCTCGCGCGGCCGGGGCGAGTTCGTGACGAGAAGCGCCGTGCCGCCCTGCTTTCGGAAAGCTTCGCACGCCGCCACCGATGTCGCAAAGGGTCGGACCCCGTTGTGGATCACGCCCCAGATATCGACGAACCAAAGATCGGAAGTCGCTGCGAGCGGCGATATCGACGAAAGAACGGGAATGGGCGTCATGGGGCGGGCCTATGGCTGAGCCCGCGTGATGCGGCCTCGATTGGCGGCCCTATAAACGAAACGGCGCCGGAGTGTCATCCGGCGCCGTCGTCACAGGACTTTCCCTGCGCTGTTCTCTATGCCGCCGCGGATTGATCTGCCGGCCCGGAGCCGCTGCTATCGACATTGACCTCGCGCGGCGCCCCAAACAGCGGGCCTTGTCCGAGCAGAATGCCGGAGTCGAGCAATCGCTTCTGCGTCGCCGCGTCCTGAATGCCGTTAGCGATGATCGAAAGCCCCGCCAGCGTCGCCCGCTGCACGATTTCCTCGGCCGGAACGAAACGATCCGATGTCGCCATGCCGTCGAGAAGCGCTTGCGCGTCGAAGCGCACGAAGCGGAAGCCAGACCTCTGCAGCGCTGCGAAGTCGTTCCGCATATGCTGCACTTTGTCGAGCGCCAGCCGGAACCCGAACGCGTGCATGTCGCGGACCGCCTGCCACGCCGCCGGCGAGAACTCATCGACGGCGCGCTGCGAGAACGTCAGCACGAGTTGCGCGGAGATCCTCTGTCGCGCCTCATAGGCCTGCGCGAAAGTTTGGAGGAATGCTCTGCTCGTCATCGAAGAGCCGAGAAATTCCGCAAGCAGCGAACCTTCCCGGTCGCGCGCATCCATGCGTGCCGCAAGTGCCGCGGCGCGATTGAGACGCGCAACGTCGAATTGCGAGTCGATATCTCCCCCAGCGGCCGCGAAGTCGTCCTCGCTGGCGTTGAGATGCTCGCCCGCCGCACCGCGCAGATGAGCAGACATTTCATAGTGCGTGACGGAATGCTCCGCGAGCGTCACGATCGGCCCGAGCAGAACGTCCACCGCATCGTCTTCGACGGCACGGGTGATCGCAACGGCACGTGGCGCTAGCGCCGGAGCCGCTACAGCGCCGAAGTCGGGCAGCGGCAGATCAAGGCTTGGCGGTTCCCGGTCTGCGAGGTTGGGGGCCGGAGCAGAGGAATCTGACCCAGCGATCCGCTCGGCTGTCGCTGGAATGACGAGTTCTCCAAATCCGTCCTTCGGCGCCTCCGCAGACGGTGCTGCGGAGGGTGCAGGCACAGGCGTTGGAGTCGGCGCGAAAGCCTGGGCTTCGAACTTCGGAACGAAATCGCCGAGCGATGGCCGCTGACGCATGCTTTTTGCGGCCGCGCGCAACGCACCGATGGAATCTTCGAGCGCGCTCGGCTCCGACTTCGGCCGCACATTCACGCGCGGAGTTTTCGGCTTCAGCGCCTCAGCGGCATTCACTTCGTCGGCGAGTTCCTTGATCTTCCGCTGGACCAGCTCTAGATCGCCTTCGACGGTCATCGCCACCGACGCTCTCGCCGGAGCCGCACTTCCGTTGACTGGCGAAGCCGCAGCCGATGCGTCCTGCACGGTCGCCTGCGCATCCGTTCTCGGCCGGAAAGACCACTGTTCGCGCACGATGTCGCCCTGCGGCGCTTGCGGACCTTGCGGCACGGCCGCGGGCTCTTCGTTCTGAGGAGCAGATGCGACACCGGACGTCGCCGGCTCGCTCGCTTGCGGCACTTGCTGCGGATTACGCGGCTGCTTCCGCACTGCCCGTTCGAGTTCGGATGCAATGGCTGACGCGCCTGGAGCGGACACCGATGCAGGCGATCCAATATCGGCGCGGGGCGCAATATTGCCGATGTCGCGGCTAAGTTCGCGAATGCGCGCCTCGGTCGACGTCTGAGTGGTAGGCGCCGGAGCAGGCGCAGGTGCCGTGCGCGGCATCGGCTTCGCGCGGGCCAACTGGCGGCTGTGCGCCAGCTCGGCTTGCAGCTGCGCGATCTGCGCCGATTTCTGCATCTGCCTATGAACAAGCATCAGGAGCGCGAGCGTCACGACGCCAACGCCCCCGGATATCGGCAGCGGCAGCCCGAGCTGCGAGAAGCTCATGACCGCGGCGGCAAGCGAAACAATCAGGATCGACGCGACGACCAGTCCGTCACGCGATTTGGCTTCGCGGGGTGCTTCCGCTTCGAGAACGGCGGCGGGTGCTGGCGGACCGCTTGTTGGAGCAGGGCCAAGAGCCGGCGCGGGTGCAGCAGTGTCTGCGGGCGCGACACTGGCTTGCGGCTTCGAGTTATCCTGTTTTGTCATCTTATTCCAAGCAGCTAGTCGATTCGTTGATCCTAACCTTCGCAGACGCAGGAAAAGAGACGCAACGTGCTGCGCGCGGACTATCACCACCTTTTCCACCCCAGCCGCACTCTCGGTGCAGATCTATGTCCTGCAGGGGCAGCAGGGTCACAGCACTATAACCGCTTGAGGGGTGCATAGTCGCAAAAGCGCCCTTGACCCGTCTCCCGCAAACCCGAATCGGCTGGCTGTTTAGGTCTCGTTAGGCGAATCGGCGTGCTATCGTGCTTCCGACGACGCCTCTCGCGTTCGCCGGTTCAGCGTGTTGTCAGGAGGGGAAGAGCGCCATGTACATGGATCGAGTTGGTAGCAGCGTCGAAGATGAAGTCTCGAGTGAGCTTTCGCGGGCGCGGATCCTGATTACAGGTTTGACCGGAAACTTGGGCATAGACGTCGCCCGAGCCTTTGCCGACCTTCGCGTTCGCCTCGTTGCCCATACGACCGAGCTTTCCCCTGAGCTTGTCGAGCTGTTTGCCTTCCTATCCCAAAGCGCCAGCGAAATCCGCCTTCACACGCTCGATATCTCATCTGCGAACACCGCCGCGCGATTCGCTCAGACTTCGGCCCAGGCTTTCGGCGGCCTCGACGCGGCCATCAACATGACGGACATTTCTTCCGCCGAAATCGACGCCATCCTGGCCGACGGCGATCTCGATGCTCTGATCGAAGAGAAGCTCGCCCCGCTCGCCCAGCTGACGCGCGTCATCGCCAACCGCATGTGCGTGGTCATGAGCGAAGGCCTGATCCTTAACGTCCTGAACATGCCGGAGCCCCGCAGCACCCGAGAGGCAGCCGTCGCGAGTTTCGCCCGCACCGCGCTCGCTTCGATGATCGCGCAAGAGGCACGGTCGTGGGCAGATAAAGGCATCCGGATCAATGGCGTCGGCCCACGCTCGTTTTTCGATGGCCGCGCATCGGGCGCTTATCTCGCCAATGAGCCCGATGTCGCTTCCCTCGCGTTGCATCTCGCCTCGCGCCGCGGCCGCTCGCTCTCGGGTCACGTGTTCGATGCCTGCGGTTCCGACTACTGAAACCTGCAAGAAACCTATATTTCCTTGCTGCCGCGCGGCTCGATTGCTTTTGCGCGCCGAACCACCGATAACCGGCTCTCTGTCGGGCGAGAGTGTCAGGAATGGATATCCGGCAGCTTCAATATCTCGTCGCGCTGGCTCGCGAAAAGCATTTCACCCGCGCGGCGCACGCCTGCAGCGTCACGCAGCCAACGCTCTCCGGACGCATCCGTCAGCTCGAGCTTGAACTCGGCGTTCCGATTGTCGAGCGCGGACAGCGCTACCAGGGCCTGACGCAGGAAGGCGAACGGGTCCTCAAATGGGCCCAGCTCATCCTCAACAATTGGGCGTCGATGCATCAGGAGCTGGCGCAACTTGCGATCAGCGATTTCGGATTGACCGGACGACTGACCCTCGGCGCCATCCCCTCGGCGTTGCCGATTATTCCCTATCTGACGCGTGACGTGCAGCGCCTGCACCCCGAGATCAACTTCACGATCATGTCGATGAGTTCCGAGGAAATCCTGCGCGGACTCGACGAATATACGATCGACGCCGGGATCACCTACCTCGACAACGAGCCAATCAACGATCTGGTCGCAACTCCACTTTATGTCGAACGCTATTGCCTGTTCGTGCCCGAGGGCCATCCGCTTGCAGGGCGGGAAACAGTGACTTGGCGCGAAGCCGCGGAGCTACCTCTGGGTCTTCTGACGGCGAACATGCAGAACCGGCGCATCATCGACCGCGCCTTCGAAGTGGCGGGTCGCCACCCGGTTCCGGCGCTCGAGACCAACTCGGTGATCAATCTCTATTCCAATGTCCGCCTGATGGGACTCGCGAGCGTGATGCCCCATTACCTGTTGAATCTTCTGGGCGGAGACCCGGGACTCGCCGCCATTTCACTTGTCGAGCCGGAAGTCGCCCATAGCGTGGGAATGGTTACACAAGATCGTGATCCGGTGGCGCCGTTGGTCCGGGCCTTCCGGGATGCAGCAACCCGCTTTTCGACAAAAGGCATTTCCCCTGGCTTCGCCGGGAGTTAACCACCTTCAAAGGCCGAAACTACGCCATCCGCCCCAGTTTGCGCGCCGCATCATCGACGGCGTCTATAATGAGATCGGTCATATCGATTTGAACCTCTGGCCATAATGACCCACTAGAAATTATGCGGCAAAGTGCGCACCTGCGTCATGAAGACCGCGAACAGCACCGAGGAAACGCCACGCATGGCGAAAAAAGCCGCCAAATCAAACGGCTCATCAACGGCTCCCGCGACAGCCGCGACCCCATCTGAGGTCGCTGCTTTGGCTGTCTGCGCCCGTCACGGCAACAAGCCGGATGAGCTTCTCGAAATCTTCCATGAGTTGCAGCATCAGCTAGGCTACGTGCCCGAAGCGACACTGCCTGTGATCTCAAAGGCCCTCAATCGCTCGCGCGCCGAAGTCTATGGCGTGCTGACGTTTTATCACGAGTTCCGGCGGCATCCGGCTGGCAAGCACGTCGTCAAGATCTGCCGCGCCGAAGCATGCCAGTCGATGGGCACCGACGCCCTTTGCGATCATGCCGAGCGCTCGCTCCGCACCAAGCTCGGCGGCACGACGAGCGACGGCGCCGTAACCATCGAGCAGGTGTTCTGCCTTGGGAACTGCGCGCTCTCGCCCGCGATCATGGTTGGCGAAAAGCTCTACGGCAAAGTCGACCCGAAACGCTTCGATGAGATCATCGGCTCTCTCGAGAAGGAAGCCGCCGAATGATCAAGGTTTTCGTCCCAAGAGATGCCGCCGCTCTATCCGTCGGCGCCGACGAAGTCGCTGCCGCCATCGCCAAGGAAGCGAAATCGCGCAACCTCGATATTCAAATTGTCCGCAACGGCTCGCGCGGCATGCTCTATCTTGAGCCGCTAGTCGAAGTCGAAATGCCGGGCGGCCGCGTCGCCTATGGGCCTGTCGCGCCGAGCGACGTCACCAGCCTGTTCGACGCGAAGTTTTACGAGGGCAAAGCGCACGCCCTGAGCCACGGTCCGACGGAAGAAATTCCCTACTTCAAAAATCAGGAACGGCTGACGTTCGCGCGCTGCGGCATCACCGATCCACTTTCCATCGAAGATTACCGCGCCCACGGCGGCTATGTCGGTCTTTCCAAAGCCCTGCACATGAAGCCCATCGACATCGTCACCGAAGTGACGAATTCGGGACTTCGTGGCCGCGGCGGCGCGGGCTTCCCGACCGGCATCAAATGGAAGACGGTGCACGATCTACCGGGCGCTGAGAAATACGTCGTCTGCAATGCCGACGAAGGCGACAGCGGCACCTTCGCCGACCGCATGCTGATGGAAGGCGATCCGTTCTGCCTCATCGAAGGCATGACGATCGCAGCCGTCGCGGGTGGAGCTACGCGGGGATATATTTACGTCCGCTCCGAATATCCCCACGCCGTCCATGTGTTGCGCGAAGCGATCGAGATCGCCCGCAAGGCCAACTGGCTCGGCGACAATATCCAGGGAACGAAATACGCTTTCGATCTTTTCGTTCGTATGGGTGCCGGCGCTTACATTTGCGGCGAGGAAACCTCGATGCTCGAAAGCATCGAAGGCAAACGCGGCATCGTGCGCTACAAGCCGCCGATCCCGGCCATCGAAGGCCTCTTCGGCAAGCCGAGCATCATCAACAACGTGATGAGCTTCGCGGCTGTGCCGATCATCATGACCGAAGGCGGCGAGTTCTATAAAAACTACGGCGTCGGCCGTTCTCGCGGAACGTTGGCATTCCAGATTGCGGGCAACATCAAGCAGGGCGGACTCGTCGAGAAAGCCTTCGGCGTAACGACCCGCCAGCTGATCGAAGACTGGGGCGGCGGCACGGCGACGGGACGTCCCGTTCGTGCCGTCCAAGTCGGTGGCCCGCTCGGCGCTTACATTCCGGAATCGAAGTTTGACGTCCCGATGGACTACGAGGAATTCGCCAAGGTCGACGCCATGGTCGGCCACGGAGGCCTTGTCGTTTTCGACGACACTGTCGATATGGCAAAGCAGGCTCGGTTCGCGATGGAGTTCTGCGCCATCGAAAGTTGCGGCAAGTGCACGCCGTGCCGGATTGGTTCGACGCGCGGCGTCGAGGTGATCGACCGCATCATCGACGATGTCGACCGCAGCAAGAACTTGGCGCTGCTTCAAGATTTGTGCGTGACGATGGCCGACGGTTCGCTGTGCGCGATGGGTGGGTTGACGCCCTTCCCCGTGATGAGCGCGCTACGCGGCTTCCCAGAGGACTTCCACAAGCCCTCGCCGAATAAATTTCTCGCAGATGCCGCAGAGTAAATTTCCAGGATCAGCTGACCTCAAAGAGGACGCTCGATGAACCACCACGTAAAGCCGATGAGCCTCATCAAAGAGACCGATTTCGGCACACCGACGCCCGCGATGCACGAAGCCACCAAGACGGTGACGCTTGAAATCGACGGCCAAGAGATCACGGTCGCCGAAGGCACGTCGATCATGAACGCGGCCATGCAGCTCGGTATCCAGATCCCGAAGCTCTGCGCCACCGACATGCTCGACCCGTGGGGTTCGTGCCGCCTCTGTCTTTGCGAAATCGAAGGCCGCAAGGGTACGCCCGCGTCGTGCACGACGCCCGTCGCGCCCGGCATCAAGGTGACGACGCAGAATGCGCGCCTCGCCAATCTCCGTCGCGGCGTGATGGAACTCTACATCTCCGACCACCCGCTCGATTGCCTCACCTGCGGCGCCAACGGCGACTGCGAATTGCAGGACATGGCGGGCGCCGTCGGCCTGCGTGAGGTCCGCTACGGCTACGATGGCGAGAACCACGTTTTCGCAAGGTCGGCCGATGGCGAAGCCAACGACCGCTTCAAAGCCAAGGACAAGTCGAACCCCTACTTCCAGTTCGATCCGTCGAAATGCATCGTCTGCTCTCGCTGCGTCCGCGCTTGCGAGGAAGTGCAGGGAACATTCGCGTTGACCATCGACGGGCGCGGCTTCGCTTCGCACGTCTCGGCCGGCATGGACGAAGAATTCCTGTCTTCGGAATGCGTCTCCTGCGGCGCCTGCGTGCAGGCCTGCCCAACGGCTACGCTCATCGAGAAAACAATCCTCGATCACGGCCAACCTGAACATTCGCTCGTCACCACGTGCGCTTATTGCGGCGTCGGCTGCTCATTCAAAGCAGAAATGCGCGGCGAAGAAGTTGTCCGCATGATGCCGTACAAGGACGGCGGCGCGAACGAGGGCCATTCGTGCGTGAAGGGTCGCTTCGCGTTCGGCTACGCGACGCACAAGGATCGCGTCCTCACCCCGATGATCCGCGAGAAGATCACTGATCCGTGGCAAGCCGTCTCCTGGGACGAAGCCATCAATTATGCCGCGAAGCGCCTAAAGGACACGCAGGACAAGTACGGCAAGGATTCCATTGGTGGCATCACCTCCTCGCGCACCACGAACGAGGAAGTCTACGCCGTCCAGCGCATGGTTCGCGGCGCATTCGGAACGAACAACATCGATACCTGCGCGCGTGTCTGTCACTCCCCAACTGGCTACGGCTTGAAGCAGACGTTCGGTGAATCCGCCGGAACGCAGGACTTCAAGAGCGTCGACCAAACCGACGTCATCATGGTCGTCGGCGCGAACCCGACGGATGGCCATCCCGTCTTCGGCTCACGCATGAAGAAGCGCATCCGCGAAGGCGCCAAGCTGATCGTAATCGATCCGCGCCGTACCGATATCGTGCGCTCGCCGCACGTTGAAGCGTCGTATCACTTGCAGCTTCAGCCTTCGACAAACGTCGCGATCATGAACGCGATTGGCCACGTCATCGCCACCGAGAACCTGATCGACACCAAGTTCGTGAAGCGCCGCTGTGAACCTGCGGACTTCTATCGCTGGGAAGAATTCATCAAGCGCCCCGAGAACTCTCCGGAAGCGACCGAGAACATCACTGGCGTTCCGGCTCAGATGGTGCGCGAAGCAGCGCGCCTCTACGCCACCGGGGGCAACGCGGCCATTTACTACGGCCTTGGCGTCACCGAACACAGCCAGGGCTCGACGATGGTCATGGCGATGGCGAACATCGCGATGGCGACGGGGAACATCGGCCGCGAAGGCGTCGGCGTGAACCCGCTGCGCGGCCAGAACAACGTGCAGGGATCGTGCGACATGGGCTCGTTCCCGCACGAACTTCCCGGCTATCGCCATGTGTCCAACAATGAAGTCCGCTCGATCTTCGAGAAGGAATGGGGCACCAAGCTCGATCCCGATCCGGGCCTTCGCATCCCGAACATGTTCGATGCGGCGTCGGACGGCACATTCATGGGCATCTTCATTCAGGGCGAAGACATCGCTCAGTCTGATCCGAACACACACCACGTCGAGCACGCGCTGGAATCTATGGACATCGTCGTCGTCCAGGATCTCTTCCTGAACGAGACGGCCGCCTTCGCCCACGTCTTCCTGCCGGGCACGTCCTTCCTTGAAAAGGACGGGACCTTTACCAACGCCGAGCGCCGCATCAATCGCGTCCGCAAGGTGATGCGCGAGAAGCAGGGCATGGCAGAGTGGGAAGTCGTCTCGCGCATCGCGACCGCGATGGGCCACCCGATGCGCTACAATTCGGCTGCCGAGATCATGGACGAGATCGCTCGCGTCACTCCGACGTTCCAGGGCGTTTCCTTCGACCGCATCGATGAGCTCGGCTCCATTCAGTGGCCGTGCAACGACGAGCATCCTGTCGGCACGCCCGTCATGCACACGGACGAGTTTACGCGCGGCAAGGGCCGCTTCATGCTGACGGGCTTCGTCCCGACGGCGGAGCGCACGAACCGCAACTTCCCGCTCATCCTGACGACGGGCCGCATTCTCTCGCAGTACAACGTCGGCGCTCAGACCCGGCGGACCGAAAACGTCGCCTGGCATCCCGAGGATATCCTGGAGCTTCATCCCCATGATGCCGAAGTGCGCGGCATCAAGACGGGCATGAAGGTCTCTCTTGCAAGTCGCGTCGGCGCCACCACCTTGACGGCGAAGGTCTCCGACCGCATGCCGCAAGGCGTCGTCTACACGACCTTCCACCATCCGGTGACCGGCGCCAACGTCATCACCACCGAAAACTCGGACTGGGCGACCAACTGCCCCGAGTACAAGGTGACGGCGGTGCAGGTTAACGTCTCCAACCACCCGTCGGAGTGGCAGGAGGAATGGCAGGAGCGCGAGTTCGAGAACAAGCGCATCGCTAAGGACAAGAAACTGGAGCCGGCGGAGTAATCCGGCTTCGGCTGGTTTCCGCGGAGTTCGATCGGAATGAATGTCGTGCCAAAAGCCGTGTCGAAGCCCCAAGGCGGAGCGGACCTGTGTTCGCGCCCCGCCTCGGGTGAACAAACAACGGCTTCCGGCACGCAGACGATCACGTGGCAGCTCCCCGAGGAAACGCCCGTCGCGTTGCAGATCAACTCTGTTCCCTACACCGTCATGATGTCGACGCCCGCTGATCTGCGCGATTTCGCTGTCGGTTTCCTTGTTGGCGAAGGCATCGTGCCGGACCCCGGCAAAATCCAGGGCATCCTTGTCATGCCGGTCGATGGCGGCATGGCCATCGACGTTGCCGTGCCGGAAGAGGCTATCGACTCTTCGCGCCTTTCCCGCCGCACAATCGAAGCTCGCACCGGCTGCGGACTTTGCGGCGTCGAAGATATCGAATCCGCCGTCCGCCCCTTGAAACCGCTTTCGCGAACCTGGGCGCCCTCTTCCGACGCGATCCGCCGCGCGGCCCAAGCGCTTTCCGAACAGCAGCCGATGAACCGCTTCAATCGCTCAGTGCACGGTGCGGCCTGGGTATCGAAAGACGGCGAGATCAAAATCGTCCGTGAGGACGTCGGCCGCCACAACGCCCTCGATAAGCTCATCGGCGCGCTCTACAGCGAAGACGTAGATCGCACCGAAGGTTTCGTGTTGATGACCAGCCGTTGCAGCTTCGAGCTGGTGCAGAAAACCGTCACTGCCGGAATCGGCGCACTCGTCACCGTCTCCGCGCCGACGGCACTCGCGCTAGAACTCGCGACGAACGCCAACCTTTTTCTTGCCGCGCTCGGCCCTGCCGGCCCAGTCGTTTTCAATCGTTGAACATCCAGCCAAAGAGAAAATCGGTCTAACGATGCAAAGCTCCGACCTCATCCGCATGGCCAACCAGATCGCCGCGTACTTTGAATCGTACCCGAAGCAGGAAGCCATCGACGGCATCTCAATGCACATCCACAATTTCTGGGAACCGAGGATGCGCAACGACTTGAAAGCCTTTCTCGACAAAGGAAGCGAAGGCTTCTCGCCTCTCTTCCTCGAAGCCATGGCCGAATATTACAAAGGCCCGAAATCGCCGGTGAAACAGGCCGCGATTCAAAACCAGAGCAAAGTCGCTCCCAAAGGTGCTGCGCCCAGTGTCGCGAGCGGCGGCGGCGACGCGGGCTAAGACTCTCTCGTCATCCTCGGCCAAATGAGCGGAGCGAATGCGGGTCGGGGATCCAGCGTAAGACTCGTCGAAGACACGATATTGGAGCCTTCGGCAGCTTTACGCTGGATCCCCGAACGGTCTCGTAAACTCGTCCGTTCGAGGATGACGCTACGTAGCTACTCCGCTGCCGCGCGGCTCGCTGCCAGCACTTGATCGCGAAGCCGCCCCGACACCTCCGACAAGTGGTCGAACCCGAATGTGAACGAGCCGACGCCTGCCGTGGCCGATCTGAGATCGATGATCAAGTTATCCATCTCCGCTTCCGGAATGTGCGCCTCGATCACATCCCATCCGGGCCAGCCCGGACGCGCATCAAAACCCAGGATCTGACCGCGCCGCTGCGAGATAATGCCGTTGATCCGCGCATTCGCATCCGACGGCACCGCAATCGATACCGCCATGATCGGTTCGAGCAGCACAGGATTGCATTTCGGCAGCCCTTCAGACATCGCGAGCCGGCCCGCCTGGCGAAAAGCCATGTCGGAAGAATCGACCGAATGATACGACCCGTCCGTCAGCGTCACCGATACATCGACCACCGGAAACCCAAGCGGACCTTCGGCGAGAAAATCGCGCACGCCGATCTCGACCGAAGGAATGAAATTCTTCGGAATGACGCCGCCAGTGATCTTGTCGTCGAACGCGATGCCGCCCGAACGCGGCAACGGCTTGATGTCGAGCTTCACATCGCCGAACTGACCATGTCCACCCGACTGCTTCTTGTGCCGTCCACGCACTTCCGTCGCCGTGCGGATGGTTTCCTTGTAGCCGACCCGCCGCTTCTCCCGGCTGACGTCGATACCGTATTTGCGCATCAACCGCTCGAGGGCAACGCGCAGGTGCATCTCGCCTTGGCCATGCAGTAGGATCTGATGCATGTCGGCGTTGTGCTCGAGCGTCAGCGACAGGTCTTCGTCAGTGAGCTTCGCCACTGCCGAAGACAACTTCACTTCGTCTTTGCGATCCTTGAGGCCAAGCCCGATGGCAAGCGCCGCTTGCGGTGGCTTCGGCACAGCCACCTGAGTAACCGCCGCTTTTCCTACCGCAATCGTTTCGCCCGACCGGACAGAATCTAGCCTTCCGAGCGCGACTGTCTCACCTGCCTTTGCCGTGCCCCGCTTCGAAGTCTCCTCGCCACGAATGGTGAAGACGCCCGCGACGCGCTCTTCCTGACCGTGCGCGCCGGTCACCGTCGCACCGTCAGCAATCTCGCCCGCGAACACCCGCGCGAACGATAGTTTGCCGCCTGCTTTCGTGTGCACGCTTCTGAACACGTAAGCCGCCGACTTCTCGCCATCGAGCTTCAACCGCTTCGCCGTATCCTCGACCGTCGGGCACTCGTGACGGAGCGCTTTCATCAGACGCAGAATGCCGTGCCCATGTTCGGCAGAGCCGATGAGAACCGGGCAGATCTGACCGTCACGCAGCTCCTTCGTCAGATCGTTGAAGACGCGATCGTTCGGCGGCGGAATATCGACGAGTAATTGCTCCATGAGCTCGTCATCGTAATCCGCGAGTTTTTCGAGCATCTCGAACCGCGCTTCCTTTTCGCGCGCGGCAACCGCCGACGGCAGCTCGATAATCGTGCTCGCAGCATGCTCGCGATAAACGTAGGCGCGCTCCGAAGCGAGATCGACGAATCCCGTCGCGATCCCGTTTTCCCAGATCGGAATTTGACGCAGGACCAGCGGTCTCGCACTCGCGGGCTGCAGACTCGGAATGACCTCGTGCACCGGAATGGACGACGCGTCGATCTTGTTGAGGAACAGGAGATGGGGAACGCCCGTGTCGTCGAGCTGCTTCAGGATCACCTGAAGTGCCGACACGCGTTTCGGATCGGCCTCGCAGACCACGACGGCCATATCGCAGGCGGGCAGCGCAAGGGCGCCTTCGTGCGCAAATTCGATGGAGCCCGGACAATCGATGAAGGTAAATTGATCGTCGAGGAACGACACGTCCGCGACGTTCACGTTGACGCTCATCCCATGATCGCGCGCTTCCGGCGCGTTGTCGCCAACCGTGGACTTTGCCGCTATCGATCCAGCGCGCTGGATGGTGTGGGTTCGCGCCAGGATGGCTTCGAGAAGTGTAGTCTTGCCGCTTGCGAAGGGTCCAATGAGCGCGACGCATCGCGCCCGGACCCCACCTCTGCCACTTTGAGTGCCGTTTCCGCCTTTTGGGCCATCTGAACTTGTCATGATTGCCTCCGATTGCGAGGCGCGCGCCTTTGAGCAGCCGCATCCCGCACCTCGGAAGAGAGCGGCAAGGCGATGCTCGCTCCAAAGACCGGGCGGCACAATCGTCCTTACCGCACACAGTTTCGTGAATTTGATCTATTGCAACGCAGTATGAAGACGATCGGAGGGAGATTTATTTTGCGCTGCCGAACCTACTTTGCGGCGCATGTTTGTCGAACGGGGTTCTCAAGCGAAAAATAACTTGAATAACTTTATATTCGTCGCATTGTGAACTCTTCCGATGTTTCGCGCGTTCTAAGGGGACTGGCGAGGAATTCGGAATGGGCCAGAGGGAAAATGGCTCAGAAATGCGAGGCAAGGTTATGAGTATCGAAACATTGATGTCCGCAGCCAACGCTGCCGGATACGTCATGGCCGCCGAAGAACAACTACCCGAAGCTTTCGGTGCTGAGCCGAAGGTCTTCGAATTCAAAGCGCGCCCAACAACTGAAATAGCCATCTGGCGGCCGGTTGTACCCGCCGTCGATGGAAAGCCGATCTCCGGGCTTGTCGCCAACGCCTGGGACTGGTTCGCCGCCCGTGTGATGCACCATCACGGCGCGACGCCAGCGTAAGGCAGCCGCCTACGTATCGGCCTCAATTGGGCCGCTTCGCCAATGGAATTGCCAAGCGCGCGACCGAAATCGCGCGCTTTATGTTTTTAGGCGAGGTTTCCACAAAAGCGCTGAATGCGCATGCAGGCATCCTTCAGCGACTCTGTCGACGCCGCGTAGGATACGCGGAACGACGGTGAACCTTCGAAAGCCGCGCCGTGAACGACGGCAACGCCCTCTTCCTCCAGAAGCGCCGTGACGAAATCCTCGTCAGTATTGATGGCCGCGCCGCCCTTGCTCGTCTTGCCGATCGCCGCCTTGATGCTCGGATAGACATAGAACGCGCCCTGAGGCTTCGGGCACTGGATGCCCTTCGCCTGATTGAGCATGCTGACGACGAGATCGCGGCGCTCGACAAAGATCTTGTTGTTCACCGCTATAAAATCCTGCGGTCCGTTCAAGGCCTCAACACCTGCCCACTGCACGATCGAGGAAGGGTTGGAGGTCGACTGCGACTGCAGCTTGCGCATCGCGTTGATCAGAACTTCCGGGCCAGCCGCGTACCCAAGACGCCAGCCGGTCATGCAGTAAGCTTTGGACAGCCCGTTCATCGTCAATGTGCGCTCGTAGAGCTTCGGCTCGACCTGAGCAGGAGTCGCGAACTCCAGACCATCGTACAGAAGGTGCTCGTACATATCGTCCGTCAGCACCCAGACGTGCGGATGGCGGAGAAGGACGTCCGTGATGATCTTGAGATCGGCAGCGGAATAGGCCGTTCCCGTTGGGTTCGACGGAGAATTGAAGATAAACCACTTGGTCTTCGGCGTGATGGCCTTCTCCAAAGCGTCTGCGGTCAGCTTGTAGCCGTTCTCGAGCGTCGTCTCCGCGAACACCGGCTTGCCGCCGCCGAGCAGCACGATATCGGCATACGATACCCAGCACGGCGCCGGAATAACGACCTCGTCGCCCGGATTGAGCGTCGCGAGCAGCGCATTATAAAGCACCTGCTTGCCGCCGGTCCCGACGGAGACCTGGCTCGGCTTGTAGTCGAGACCGTTATCGCGCTTGAACTTCGCGACGATGGCCGCCTTCAGCTCGGGGATACCGTCGACGTCCGTATACTTCGTCTTCCCCTCGTCGAGCGCCCGCTTGGCGGCATCTTTAATGTTCTGCGGCGTATCGAAATCCGGCTCGCCTGCGGACAGGGAAACGATATCTCGTCCCTGCGCCTTCAGCTGACGCGCTTTCGTCGAAACGGCGATGGTCGCGGAGGGTTGGATGCGGTTCAGACTGTCGGCGATAAAGCCCATGATGGAAGCGCCCTGTAATCGAGTGTGGGACACCTTATTTCGCGTCGGCGAGATAAGCGGCGCGGACCCTAATTGCAATGAACTCCTGCCGCAAGGCAGTGTTTTGCAAGTCTCCCCATAGCGCTAGGACTGTCAGCCGATGCGCCCACGCCACAAAGCGCGATAAGAAATCAATGGAAGCGTTTTTCTTCCTAAGCCGCCACAATCCGAACCAACAGCTGCCAAGAAGCGGAGGTCAACTTTCCCTTAACGGGATTTCATTACCAACTTGATGCTACGCGGGAGGAATTGAGACGATGGCAGCCAGCGCTCAGCAGAGGCCGACACCGCGCCGGAGCAACGGCGCGAAGCGGCCGAGATATCGCGGGATCGTTTTTCGGCCGCTTCTCGATGCGGCGATTGCCGGTGTCGTTTTTACGCTCGTCAGTTCGGCCGTCGCCTGCAATCACGCCAAAGCCGGGATCATACCTGCGGCCGTCACAGCCGTGGCGGAGGCTGCTGCAAATCCCATAGCCACCAAGGCGGTCGCTGAGCCGGGTCCGCTGCCCCTCGTTCAAATCGCGACAGCAACCTCGCCCGCCGATGCCGTCTATCGGCAGACGAGCACAACTGCCGCCTGGACCCTACTTGGGGTTGCATTCTCTATGATGGCCGCCCTAAACTTGGCGGTGGTTCGTCATCTGAAGCGCGCGTACGCGACCTCCTATCGGGCGGTTTCCAACCGCAAAATTGGGTGATTGGCCAATGTGGCGACCCGCGCTATTGAATTGCCGTAATCTCGTTTGTACGTCTGATGACAGCAAACCGGACAGTTTGAATCGGGTTTGCTGCCCCTGGGTAGGAATGCTGGAGACCGAAGCATGACGAAGCAGGAAGTAACGCGCCCCTCCCTCGTGGGCTTCGCCGCAGGCACAGCAGTTGCCGGCGCCTCTCTGGCGTTACTTTTCGCGAGCAGCGAAACAGTGCTCCGCTCAAGCTTCCAAACCGCGCTCGAGAATCGAGCCAATCAGGTCGAAGCAAAGCTCCCGGAAGTCGCCGAAACGAAACCGCCGGTTTCGGGGTCTGAGGATTTCTGGCTGTCCGCGATGCGTGACGGCTCGGCTCCCATCACGAAAACCGTTTCGGTCGGCGACCAGATTTCTCTCAATCTTGGTGGCGTGCGCAAAACGCTCGAGGTATCGACCGTCTCCGACGTCGCGCCTCAGATCACGCAGATCGACACCACGTCCGGTCCGAGCCACTTCGTACTCGTGACGGCGCGCGACCTGAAGGATTCTTCGTCACTTCCGGTTCGCTTCGTCATGGAGATCCAGCAGGGCGGATTGCCGGTCCTTGCCGGTGGCCGTGGCGGCCGGACGCTCTAATTCTTTTGAAATTTAAACTGCGGTCGATGGTGTTCGTCACCACGCCAGCGGTTTCTTGTCCTCGAAGAATCCGCCGTTGGGGCCGTCGCGATCAAGCGTCGCCAACCAAACTGGCGTTTCCGCGCCTTGCCCGGGCGAGCGCTCCGCCTCGGTGCCCCCCATTTCCGTCCTGACCCAGCCCGGCGAGCACACGTTGATCTTGACGTCGGCCCCTGAGGTCTCGACCTCCGCCGCAGCAATCCGCGTAAGGGCGTTGAGGG
This sequence comes from Hyphomicrobium sp., assembly GCA_030148425.1. GTDB lineage: Bacteria > Pseudomonadota > Alphaproteobacteria > Rhizobiales > Hyphomicrobiaceae > Hyphomicrobium_B. Next base: position 610,297 of record JASBTM010000008.1, read on the forward strand.
CTGCTTTCGACGCGCGATAGGCCGGAAAGCCCCGCCACATGCCGCTCATCTGCCCCGCGCGCGACGATAGGTTGACCACGCGACCATAGCCGCGTGCGATCATGCCCGGCACGAGCGCGCGCATTGTGGCCGCCGGCCCCAAAACGTTCGTTTCCCAGGTTCTCCGCAGAACGTCGTCGGTCATCTCGAATAAGCTCGCATCGAAACCGCCCGGCCCATCGATCATGATGGCCGCATTGTTGACGAGCACGTCGATGGGTGCTGAAGCCACGGCGGCACGGGCCAACACCTCGGGAATCGTGGCGGCGTCGGCCACGTCGAGCACGACAGGCATCACGCTCACTCCGGCCTTGGTAAAATTAGCGGCGGCCTCGGCCGCCCTCTCGCTGCTGCGCACGCCCGCAAGCACGCGCAGCCCTCGCTTCGCCAACTCGCACGCTATTGCAAAGCCGATCCCGCGATTGGCTCCGGTCACCAGCGCCACTTTCGACATCGCATCGCTCCCGGTTCCGAATGCGAAGACACTTTAGACCAGCGCGCAATAAAAAACCCCGCGGCGAACGACGGGGTTTCTCGCTTTGACGCTAAGCGCTTAAGCTTATTTCTTTTCGGCCTTCTTCGCGTCGGCCTTGCAGTGAGCGCGGAATGTCTTGCGCTCTTTGCCGTGCAAGCCCTTCGCGTCGGCCTGCTTCGAGCATTCGAGGGATTCAGCCGAGCGCGGCTTCTCAGCGGCGAAAGCCGAGCCGGCGCCGATGACGAACGTGGCAGCAACGGCGGCAGCGATCAGTCGGGTCGTGTTCATGGTGGTCTCCGTGTTCCATTTCCAGGGTTGTTTCCAGCGCACCGCACCGAGCCAAGCTCAGCCGGGCACACCGGCCCCCGCCAGATCGGCGGCGCTATTGAAACGCGCCGAACTAGCCCCCCGTTTCGCTATCACGGCCGCGATTATTGTCTCTATAAATCGCGGTAAGGAGTGCAATTCGGGCGCTCCGGCAGGTCGGTATTTCGTACTATTGCTCAGCCGTGACACTGTGGCGTCAAAACAGCATTTATGATCGGCCCTGTAGCCCCTATATTCCTTCCGTGTCGCCCCCATCCAAAACATCCGGTTCCAAACCGCCCCGTCCGTCCCGTGGCAAATCGGGAAAACCGGCCGCGCCTCCCGTCGAGACGGAAGCTGGCACGCCAGGATTTGGTGAATCGAGCGGCTATTTCGCGCCAGCCGACTTTTCAGGAAAAACATCCGCGAACGGATTGCCGAGCCTCCCTGCGCTGCGCCAGTCCGGACCGCGTCCGCCGATGGGTGGCGAAAGCCTGACCGATAGCCTCACCGCTCTGCTGACGAAGCCTACTGAACGCTCCGAACGTGCCAACGAGCTGTTGTCGCGTCAGCCTCTCATGGCTTCGCACCCGATCGTCTCCGGCAGCATGCCGATGTTCATGCCGCATCGCCCTGACCGGCCAGAAAAAAGCGAAGGCGGCATCCGTTTCAAGATCACTTCGGAATTCGAACCGAAAGGCGACCAGCCGCAAGCCATCGCCGAGCTTGTCGAAGGCATCAAGAAGACCGAGCACAATCAAGTTCTGCTCGGAGTGACGGGCTCAGGCAAGACCTTCACGATGGCCCACGTCATCGAGGCGACGCAGCGTCCGGCGCTGATTCTTGCGCCGAACAAAACGCTCGCAGCCCAGCTTTACGGCGAGTTCAAAAGCTTCTTCCCGGACAACGCTGTCGAGTACTTCGTCTCCTACTACGATTACTATCAGCCCGAAGCTTACGTCCCGCGCACCGACACCTACATCGAGAAGGAAGCGTCGATCAACGAACAGATCGACCGCATGCGCCACTCCGCGACGCGTGCGCTGCTCGAACGCGACGACGTCATCATCGTCGCCTCCGTCTCGTGCATCTACGGTATCGGCTCGGTCGAAACCTACACGGCGATGACATTCACGGTCCGCGCCGGCGAACAGCTCTCGCGCGATCAATTGCTCGCCGATCTCGTCGCCCTGCATTACCGCCGCAACGATCACAACTTCGTCCGCGGCTCGTTCCGCGCACGCGGCGATACCGTCGAAGTCTTCCCGGCCCACTTAGAGGATCGCGCCTGGCGTTTCTCGATGTTCGGAGACGAGATCGAAAGCATCGTCGAATTCGATCCGCTGACAGGCACGAAAACCGACGAGCTTGCGCTCGTGAAGCTTTACGCCAACTCGCACTACGTCACGCCGAAGCCGACGCTGCAGCAGGCCATCAAGTCGATCAAGACCGAGTTGAAGCAACGCCTCAACGAACTCTACGACGCGGGCAAACTGCTCGAGGCCCAGCGCCTCGAACAGCGCACGACCTTCGACATGGAAATGATGGAGGCGACAGGTTCGTGCGCCGGCATTGAAAACTACTCGCGCTATCTGACGGGCCGCAACCCTGGCGACCCGCCACCGACGCTGTTCGAGTATCTGCCCGATAATGCCCTCGTCTTCGCCGACGAAAGCCATGTCACGGTTCCGCAGATCGGCGGCATGTTCCGTGGCGACTTCCGGCGCAAGGCCACGCTCGCCGAATACGGTTTCCGCTTGCCGTCCTGCATGGACAATCGCCCGCTCCGCTTCGAAGAGTGGGACGCGATGCGTCCGCAGTCGGTGTTCGTGTCAGCGACGCCCGCAAGTTGGGAACTGGAACAGACCGGCGGCACCTTCGCCGAACAGGTCATCCGTCCCACCGGCTTGATCGATCCTGTCGTCGAGGTGCGCTCGGCGAAATCGCAGGTCGATGATCTTCTCGATGAAGTGCGCCAGGTTTCGCAAAAGGGCTATCGCACACTCGTCACCGTGCTGACGAAACGCATGGCCGAAGATCTCACCGAATACATGCACGAAAACGGCGTTCGCGTGCGCTATATGCACTCCGATATCGAAACGCTGGAGCGCATTGAGATCATCCGCGATCTCCGCTTGGGTGCCTTCGACGTGCTGATCGGCATCAACCTGCTGCGCGAAGGTCTCGACATTCCTGAATGCGCGCTGGTCGCCATTCTCGACGCCGACAAGGAAGGCGTCCTGCGTTCCGAGACCTCGCTCGTGCAGACGATCGGTCGTGCTGCACGTAACGTCGATGGCAAGGTCATTCTCTACGCCGATCAGATCACCGGCTCGATGGATCGCGCCATCGCCGAGACCACGCGCCGCCGCGAAAAGCAGATGGCATGGAACGAAGCCAACGGCATCACGCCGGAAAGCGTGCGCAAGAGCATCGCCGACGTGATGCAATCGGTTTACGAGCAAGATCACGTCACCGTCGACGCTGGCTTGGCGGACGGCGAGAATGTGAAGGTTCTCGGCCACAACCTGCAAGCCGTCATCGCCGACATGGAACGGCGCATGAAGGAAGCCGCCGCTGATCTCGAATTCGAAACCGCCGCTCGCCTCCGCGATGAGATCAAGCGCTTGCAGCAGACAGAGCTCGCCGTGGCCGACGATCCGCTCGCGCGTCAAAGCGAGATCGAGGACAAAGCCGGAAGTTTCCAGGGCGGGCGCAAATATGGCGCGAAAGCCAACATGCCACGGCAGCCGGCGGCCCGCTCCCCGGAAGGAAGTGGCCGGGTTCAAACCGAATATGAGCCCATTCAGCCGACCTACGCGCAATCGACATCGCGTATCAAAAAGCCGTCCCTCGACGACATGGGTCCTGGCACAGATCGCCCTGTTCCCGCGCGCGCCCCGACAGTCGATAGCCGCGTGAAAGCCGGTGCGTTCGGCGAAAAAATTTCAGGCCCTCACAAGCCGACGCTCGACGAGATGGGCCCGCACGCGTCGCTGCCCGTGAAATCCGGCGAGAAGCCGTCGCGCATCACGATCCCGACGACGACGCGCGATTTTGGCGATCCAAATCAGAAGAAAGGCCGCCGCGGCCGCCCCAAGAAAACCGGAAGACCGGGCCAATAACGGCGTTCTTCGCACTGCGGGGAACCGCCCCCTCCGCAATCGGTTGTCCCTCAGTTGTACAGCAATCGAGGAACCTCCAATGCCTAAGATCTCGAAAGCGAAAATACTAATTCTCGCCACGGATGGCTTCGAACAATCTGAACTCGACGTGCCGCGCGAAAAGCTGAAAGCCGTCGCGCAGCTCGTGCACGTCGCGGCGCCGAAAGATCGCAAGCAGAAAGATTCGATCATCGGTTGGGAAAAGAAGGACTGGGGCAAGCCCGTCAAAGTCGATGTCGAGCTGAGTGAAGCATCGACGGCGCTTTACGACGCAATCGTACTTCCCGGCGGCCAGATGAATCCCGATACGCTCCGTCGCAATCCGGACGCGCTGAAGCTCATCAAGGCTTTCCTTGCGGAGGGAAAAGTCGTCGCCGCCATCTGTCACGCACCGTGGCTGCTGATCGAAGCCAACGCGGTCCGCGGCCGCAAGGCGACCTCGTTCGACTCGATCAAGACCGACATGCTCAACGCCGGTGCCCAATGGCTCGATGAACCCGTCGTCGCCGATGAAGGCATCGTCACGAGCCGCAACCCCGGCGATCTCGAAGCCTTCGTCGCCAAGATCATCGAAGAGATCGAGGAAGGAAAGCACGATCGCGCCGTGTTGGCCGCCTAGCGGCTTCCCTTTCCCGAACCCCGAATAAACGAATGGCCGCCTTTTGCCGGGCGGCCATTTTCATTGTGCGATTGCTATCTCAGCTTGCCATCGCCCGCGGCGGCTTCCGCGTCGACATTTCGAGGCTCTTCAAGATCAGCAGAAGAGTCTGACGCACGGCTTCGTCGACGGTCTCGACGATATGTCCCGGTTCCGTCAAATTCGCCGGCACCCAGACGAGCTGCTTGTCGACGGTGCGCCAGCTGCCGAAGTAGTTGCGGCCCTTAAGAACCGTAACGCCGGTTCCGGCGAGGCCTTCCCGCACGGAAAACCCGCTCAACGTCACTTCTGGAATATCCGCGAGTTGCTGCAGCAGATCGCGATCAAGGTTAGCCCACTTCATGACGGTCTCGGTCCGAATCGATTTGGAAGCGCTTTCCCGTCGAAAATAGGCCCCTGAAGGTTGCGTAAGGGTTGACGCCGTGCCGCTTTCGGACAAAAGCCGCCTCCGCGCCTGTCCGGCGCATAGCTCTTTGTGGGCAACCCGGATTATTCTCCCCCCGGCGTCGCGATACGAAGCCGCGAAGGAAAGTTGCCGGGGGCTAGCAGATATGACAGATCAGAAATCCACCGGCGAACAGAAGAACGGCGTGGAAGCGCTCGTTGCCCCGTCGGGAGATCCTGTCATCCGCACCATCGCCATGCCCGCGGACACAAATCCGGCGGGAGACATTTTCGGCGGATGGATCATGTCGCAAATGGATCTTGCAGCAGGCAATGCCGCAGCGCGATTGAGCCGGGGACGGTGCGCAACAGTTGCGGTCGAGGGCATGAGCTTTCATTCTCCCGTCAAGGTCGGCGATGAGGTGACTGTGTGGGCGATCCTCGAGAAGCGCGGCAGATCGTCAATGACATTCGAAGTGCAGGCGTGGCGGCGGCCGCGGGTCGGCGAAGCTCTGACGTGCGTCACTCGGGCTCATTTCACCTTCGTGGCGCTCGATGAAAACGGACGCCCCAGGCCGATCCCTGAAGAGAACGACGGCGAGACTTGGGTCTAATCGGACAGGAGACGGCACATCATGAAACAGATCTTCGCTTTCCGGCATATCGCTGCCACGGCGATGCTGCTTGCGGGGATCGGAGCCGCATTGGTCGGCGCGGAATTCAGCGGCGGATCAGCGGACACGCTGCACGTCGGCCTCCTTGCACTCGGCTTCCCGAAGCTTGCCAATAGCTATTGCAGCGGCCTCTGCTCGCCAGCACGCAAGAAAGTGAGCGAGTATCTGCCTGTCCCACATTTTCTCGGCGGCCCGAAGCGGATCATCTTGATGCGCCACGCCGACAAGTCCATCGATTCAGAGGACGAAGATCTATCGGAGGCCGGATGGGCGCGCGCAAAGCAGCTCGTCGCCTATATCCCCGAGACCTTTGGCAGGCCCGACATAATCATGGCCGCATCGCAATCGAAGCACTCCGACCGCTCGTTCGAAACCGTGAAGCCTCTCGCGGAATCCCTTGGCCTCGAGATCCAGGATTATTTCAAAAACGATGAGTTCGCCGACCTGGTCGACGAAATCTTCAACGACCCCGACTACAAGAACAAAACGGTGGTGATCTGCTGGCATCACGGCAAGCTTCCCGCGATGGCGGCGCTGCTGGGCGCACCGGCCGGAAGCTATCCCGATCCCTGGCCAGCGGGCGCCTACAATCTTGTTCTCGATCTCCAGTACGATCCTTTTTCCGGCACGCCGCCGAAAGTTACGCGCGTCACCGAACCGTTTTGAAAATCGTGCATCGGCCGTGATTTCAACGAACTGCGCGACGGCGCGGCGTTGACTGTGACACAGCTCATGCCGTATCGCGGCGTCTTCCTTTTTTGCCCGCGAAAGGGCTTCGCGCGCGCTGCAAATAGCGAGCAAACGCTTCGAGGGAATTGACGTGCTGAATTCACAAGAGAGTGGATCCAAGAGCGGGTGGTTCACCGCGCTCTGGAACGGCTTGCTCGGCCGCTCGGACATCTCCGCGACGCATCACCCCGGCGGCGGTCCGGGCCGCATCCTGCTCATGCGCCACGCGGAGAAGACTGGAAAAACCGACGATATTTATCTGTCGAAGCAAGGCTCGATCCGCGCCGACCGACTCGTGACCTACATTCCGCAAGTCTTCGGACGCCCGGATTTCATCTATGCGGCAGCGCGTTCCAAACGCTCGATCCGGTCGATGGAAACCGTGAAGCCGCTCGCCGCGGCTCTCGGCCTCGAAGTGCAATACCACATCGAGGACAAGGAGTTCAGATCGCTCGTCACCGAGATTTTCTCGAAAGCCGAATATCACGGCAAGACGATCGTTATCTGTTGGCACCACGGTAAGCTTCCGGAAATCTCGGCACTCCTCGGCGGCCAGCAGGGATCGTACCCCGATCCGTGGCCGCAAAACTGCTTCAACCTCATCCTCGATTTCCGTTACGATCCGAAATCGGACGCTCCGCCAATCGTATCGCAGATCGTGCAGCCGTTCTGACACCGGTCGACGGATAAATCGCAATGCCGCATTGCAGATGCGCCGTGAATGGCCATTTGCATGCGACGACGAAGGCGGTCGAGTGTCGCCGTTCCGCAACAGTTTCACACGAGAAGCCGGTCTACATGCATATGGCTCGCAAATCGGCTGACATCGGACAATAATGCCGCCGCTTCGAGGCCCGGCAATCTGGGGAAGGAAGATTTTCGTGATGCGCAATCAGAGACTTGCAGCCTCGATGTCGGGGTGGGCGACCGCTATCGCAATCGCATTCGCAGCTTCGGTAACCCCCGTGGCGGCCGAATCGGACAATCCGTTCGTCGCGCTCGCCGGTACGTGGAGCGGTTCGGGCACCGCGCGCTTCGATGATGGCAAGAGCGAAAGCCTCCGCTGCAAAGGCTATTACACGAACAACGGCAACCCCCATAATCTCGGTCTTTCGATCCGCTGCGCCAACGCATCGGCCAAGCTCGAGCTGCGTGCCAACCTCGTCGATACCAACGGCGCGGTCAGCGGCAACTGGGAAGAGCGCACGTACAATCAGTCCGGCACAGTCCAGGGACGCGCTACCGCCAGCCGGATGACGCTCGCCATCACCGGCGGCATCAATGGGTCGATGACCGTGGCGATAGCCTCCGGCTCTCACTCCGTGACCGTTGCCTCGAGCGGGCCTTCGTTCAAGGGCGTGCACATTTCGATGTCCCGTTGACGGGAATCAGCGAGACTTCGACCAAAGCAGGAGATCGACATGCGCGCACGTTTGCTGGCCCTCGTACCCGTCCTCGTGGCGCTGTCCGGCATTTCTGCGGTCGTCCCTGCAGAAGCCGACGGACTTGGCATCGGGCGCCTTAGGACGCACTATAAGTCCGGCGAGATCGTCACCGCCTTCAGCCGTTACGGCAACGGTTCGATCAAAAGCGTTGTCCGCCGCGCGCAGAATGGCTGGCAGGTGAAGCTGCCGAGCGGCAACTGGACCTACTGCCGCCGAAGCTGCGAGGAAACGCTGCGCGTGCAGACGATCGATTACTATGAAGGCGGCAATTCGATCGACGACGGCGGCTACGGCTCCCTCTCCCGCGAATGCGGAATTTTCGGCTGCCTCGGCGGCTCCTATACGTTTTCGTTCTAGGCGGCCCCAGCCCGGCGGGTTCCCCAGCGCCTAGACCAGAAACGGATTTGTCTTCCGTTCATGCCCGAACTGGCTCGGCGGCCCATGCCCGCAGATGAATGCGATATCGTCGCCGAGCGGCAAGAGCTTCGTCTTGATTGCTGAAATGAGTGCGTCGTGATCCCCGTAAGGGAAATCCGTTCGGCCGATTGAACCGCGGAAAAGCACGTCGCCCACAAGCGCAAACCGCTGCGCGCGATCGAAGAAAACAACCGATCCCGGCGAGTGACCGGGGCAATGAAAAATCTCGAACGTATGCCCGGCAACAGTCACCGTGTCGCCGTCGTCAAGCCAACGGTCCGGGCTGACGTTGCGAACGCCCGTGACGCCATAGCTTGCGCCTTGCCGCTCTAGCGCATCGAGCAGAACCGCGTCGTTCTTATGCGGTCCTTCAATCTTGACGCCGAGCCGGTCGCGAAGATCGGCAGCGCCGCCCGCGTGATCGATGTGGCCATGCGTGAGCAGGATTTTCTCGACCGTGATCCCTGCTTCCTTGATGCCCCGTTCGATGCGGTCGAGATCGCCACCTGGATCGACGACCGCGCCGACCTTGGTCGCCTCATCCCAGATCAGCGTGCAGTTCTGCTCGAATGGCGTAACGCGCACGATCGCGGCCTGGAGGGGGGATAAGACCTTTTCGGTCGCTTCGCTCATGATTGGCGCTCCGTGTTGCTGGGCCGGTCTTAGCGCATATAGCCGCCGACGGCGAAGCGTCGCGTTGGCGCGAATAGAGACACGGCTTCGTACCAAAACCGCATCGGCCGTTCGCGGTTGCGAGAACCACTGCCCAATTAATAATCATGGTTCATGGCCTTTCAGCCTCTGCCCGATAGTCACGAATCGCACAATTGTCCGCCCACATCCAATTTCTGCTCAAACCGGAAACAACGGACAATGTCGGATAGAAAAAGCATGTTCCCGCTCGTGGCCGCATCGGTCCTTGCAATGGGTCTGACATCGAATCACGTTTTCGCAGGCGAATGGGATGGGTTTTCCTTCGGGGTTGGCGGCGGCTATGGGATCGCCAACAACGAGCTGAAGATTGGCCCGCGCCCCGAAACGACCGGATTGGGCGGCGGCCTGGACATTGATGGCCTTGGCGGAACCGGCGGTTTCTTCACGCTCGGAGCGGGCTACGACCACGTTCTCCTCAATAAGTTCGTTGTCGGCGCCTTCATCGATTACGACTTCGCCAACATCGAGACCACGGCTGGAATTGGCATCCCCCCATTGGGCGATTTGAACGCCAGCGCCCGGTTCCGGATCGACAATCAACTCTCGATCGGCGGCAAACTCGGATACCTCGTTTCGCCATCGACGCTCTTTTTTGCAACCGGCGGCTACGCGCACGCTGAAACGAGCGACCTTGATGCCCGCGTCTCGGCCGGAGGCTTCAGCGACGGCGGCAAGCTGGCGACCGTCGGAAGCTTCAACGGCCACTTCTTCGGCGGCGGCGTCGAAACGCTGATCGGCAAGGGATTCAGCGTCAAGGCCGAGTATTCGTTATACCTCGCTCGATGCCGAAGCCGCGACGGTCCTTCCTGGCAGCGGTGCTAGCGAGTTCGTATCCGCATCCATCAAGCCGCAAATCCAGACGGCGAGGCTGTCGCTCAACTACCGGTTCGGCGACGGCAGCCATGATGCAGTTGCAGATCCCGCCCCGGCGCCCGTCATCGGCAGTTGGACCGGTCCTTATCTCGGCATCGGCACCGGCTACAGCGTTGCGAACAACAAAGCGACCATCGAAGACCGCTCGACACCGCCCGGATCGATTTTCAATGTTGGCATCGACGGCATCGGCAGCGAGGGCGGATTCATATCTGGAACGGTCGGCTACGATTACCAGTTCGCGCCGAGGTATGTAATCGGCGCGTTCTTCGATGCCGACTTCTCCAATCTCAGCAACCGCAACAAGCTGAGCTTGTCCGATGGCGTCGACACCATCGGCGGCGGCACGAGCACCAAAATCGATAACATCCTGATGCTCGGCGGACGGCTCGGATATCTCGCCACGCCCGACACGCTTCTGTTTGGCAGCGTAGGCTACGCCAATGCCGGCATGGGTTCGACAACTCTTGATATCGATTTCCTAGGAGCGGGCGGAGGCGTCGAACTGATCGACGGCCGTCGCTTCGACGGCGTCTTCTTCGGCGGCGGCATCGAGACCAAGATCTGGGACCAGCTTTCGCTCAGGGCGGAATATCGCTACGTCGACCTCGGCACCGAAAGCATGAAGCTCTTGCCGCACGACTTCCCCGAGATAAACGAGTTTATCTCGACCAAATTCGATCCCAGCATCCAGATGGGACGTATCTCGCTGAATTATCGCTTCGGTGGCCGCGAAGCGCCCGCTGCGCCCCTGAAATAACTGAGCGCCAAGCCTTCGCCTTAACGGACGAGCACCCCAGAAACACGACAAGGGCCGTCATGGCCCCTGTGCGCGTGTACAAAATGTACGCGTGAACGAATTCGATAAACGCCCGCGAGAATTACGCTGCCTCGGAACCTTCATGGCCCGGATCGCGGAGAACATAGCCGCGGCCCCACACCGTTTCGATGTAGTGCTTGCCGCCGGTCGCCGCCTGCAGCTTCTTGCGAAGTTTACAGATGAAGACGTCGATGATCTTCAGCTCGGGCTCGTCCATGCCGCCGTAGAGATGATTGAGGAACATCTCTTTCGTCAGCGTCGTGCCTTTACGCAGCGAAAGCAGTTCCAGCATCTGATATTCTTTGCCGGTTAGATGCACACGCTGGTTGTTGACGTCGACCGTCTTGGTGTCGAGGTTGACGCGAAGATCGCCCGTCTCGATGACCGACTGAGCATGTCCCTTCGAGCGGCGGACGATGGCCTGGATACGCGCGACGAGCTCATCCTTATGGAAGGGCTTCGTCATATAGTCGTCGGCGCCGAAGCCGAGACCGCGAACCTTATCGTCGATGCCTGCAAGACCCGAAAGAATGAGAATTGGCGTTCCGACTTTCGCGACACGAAGTGTTTTAAGCACCTCATAACCGCTCATGTCGGGAAGATTCAAATCGAGCAGAATGATATCGTAATCATAAAGCTTACCTAGATCGACGCCCTCTTCTCCAAGGTCCGTCGTATAAACATTAAAACCTTCCGACTGCAGCATAAGCTCAATGCTTTGCGCCGTGGCACTATCATCTTCAATGAGTAGAACCCGCATGACCGTCCCTCTGGTGCCCTATCCGATCCGTGTCCGCGCTATGTCTGCTCTTTGCTCAAAGTGAACGCACTACAGTCGAGCTAAGCGATCGTTAGGAAGTTAGCGACGAGAGGTTAACAAACCCTAATCCGCGTTAGCTATTTCATCATGCTGTGCCAGAACCGAACAAAACAGTTCCACAACTGCAGATGATAAAGCTTTCCCGTCTGCGGGTCACGCACCGTCGATAACGGGGCAAAGTAACCCCGCTCGCGCCGGAACCGGCCCGCTACAGACTTCGGAATATTAGAACTGTGCCCCTCTCGACCCGCCAACAGATCCTAAGCGAAACCTATCTCCGGGGCGCCCACCCCATTGATTGGCCTCTACAATCGCTTCGCAACCCGCATACGGCCCGAATCAAGAGCTAACAGAATTCGCGGTTTTGCCCTAGTCGGCATGTGGCAAAAATCTGCCCCCAAACGAAACGACCTATCAGAATTAGTTACGCGTTGCTTTACCGCAACTTAAGTGCAGTATGTTATTCAGAGTATTGAGGGTCCTCGGGAGCCGTTGCAACGCGGCGACTGCCTGGATTTAAGGTATTTCTTCCTAGTTGCTTCAGCAGCAATGCCAAGTTGTGTTTCTGGCACGCTTCTTGGGTAGCTAGGGTTCGAATGTGTTTGGGGTATCGAACGATGAAGTCTCGTGACATGGCCATTCGCCTGAAGCGTCGGGAAGTCGAAGAGAAGTCGAGGAAGGTTGACGACCTCGAGCGAATTATTCGTGAATTCGATCAAATGGCGGCGGATCTCGAGCGCCAGATCCAGCTCGAAGAAGACCGCACTGGAATTCGCGATCGCGCGCATTTTTCCTATTCGACGTTCGCGAAGGCCGCCGCTCAGCGCCGCGACAACCTGCGTCAGTCGACAGAAGGTTTGCGCGAAAAGCTGACGACTGCCGTCCGTGATCGCGATGACACTGTCGAGCAGTTCTCTCGCGCCGCTCAGCAGTCCGCGAACCTGGAAGAGAGCCGCCCCGGTCGCCGTGATCGCCCGCTCGGCTTCTCCGCCCTGCGCTGATCTCGTCACATATTGAGTTTCAAAGGCGGTGTCCGAAGGGCGCCGCCTTTTTTCGTTCCAAATTCTGTTGGCTCCGTGACACCGCGCGCTTGTGCCCTCTTGCCCAAGAAGCCCGCGGAAGGCACGAGTCTCGTCCGCTACCAATGCTCGGAATGACGATTCGCCTTGGACTGCCAATTGGGGGAAAATGTTGGTCCGCCGTCCATCATGCATGGTCCCGGCGCTGCTCGTTATGGCAGCGCTTTCGGGTTGCGCGGGCAACGGGCCGCAGTTGCCGTCGATGAGCATCGAGCCGTCGGCTGAGCCCGCACAATCGGCCGGCGTTTCAGCCTCACCCGGAAACAATCCCGCCGCCCCAGAGGAACCGCGCGGTATTCCTGTTCCGGGTGCCGTTGGCTCAGCAACGGAAATTTATTCGCACATCGCTCGCGGAGCGATGGCGTGTTGGTTCGCCGTGAACGGACCGCTTAAAAAGGATTATATTTTCCACGCCGCAGCCGACGCACCGTCGAGAGGCGGCAAGGCGGTCGTCACCATTCATCAACGCGATCCGTCTCAGCCGAATCCGCGCGGCGCCAAAGCATACGTCGTCGAGATTCTTCCCACCGGCGACACGACGGCGACCGTCACCGTCGAGAACCGCAAGATGTCGGACGCCTACGCCGCGGCGATGAGCGACGACATTTCACGATGGGCCAAAGACGGCGAAGGCTGCACCGGCACGAAAACCGCAGCCGGTTGGGCTCCGGGCGCGCCGCAAGCTCATGTCGATACGCCGAAGACCGCGAAGAAGCCCACAAAGACAAAGGTCAAAGCTGCGCAGGCGAAAGCCGCCCCGCAACCGTCAACCCAGCCGTGACGCCCGCACGGGCAGCGCAAAGCGGCCCGATAAACCAGGCCGCTTCTTGCACCCGAACCGACGAACGACCGATCTAACGAACGATCACTCGCGATAATCTTGCAAGCGCGTCGCCCGCAGACCCGGAAGGCCATGCTTGTCGATCGACCGCTGCCACGACAAAAACTCGTCGACGGTCAACGTATATCGTTCGCAGGCTTCCTCGATGCTGAGGAGGCCGCCGCGTACAGCAGCAACCACTTCAGCCTTGCGGCGGATAACCCATCTTTTCGTATCCCGCGGGGGAAGATCTGCGACTGTGAGCGGAGACCCATCCGGCCCGATCACATAGCGCCCGCGCGCTCTCATCTGCTGTTCGGTCATGATACTCGATACACACTCTTGACCACGGCTCAGTTATAACCGGTTTGCGATTAAATTAGCACTAAGCCATTGAGTGAAAAAGACATAAACAGGCGTGCCAATTCCGATGATCCGGCCACTGAAATAGGGCGCCGTCGAGGCAAACCATCCCAGTTTGGAACAATCGCTAACCTTATGGCCTTCAGAGCGAAAAATGGGCCAACATGCGTTGCGGGATGACGCATAGCCTTGCCCATGACGGATTTGAGAACTATTGATTACCCGCTATTCGCATTGACGATGGGCCATAACAGGCTCTGCCAAGGCAATTCTTTGAATCCGTTCAACTTTTGAAGGATAGCGGCATCGGAATAGCGTTGTAGGGGCTTCGTCGCTCCCCTCACCGGCCAACCCGAGCCTCTGTTTGATCCGTATGACACAGCCTGAAACGACCGTTGCCGACCGGAGCACTTTGCCCGGCCCGATCGAAGCGACCGCTCCCCGCAAACGGGTGGTGGTGGCCATGTCGGGCGGCGTCGACAGCTCGGTCGCAGCTGCGATCATGAAGGCCGCCGGCCATGACGTCATCGGCGTCACCCTCCAGCTCTACGATCATGGAACGGCGTCAGGCCGCAAGGGCGCTTGCTGTGCTGGTCAGGACATCCACGACGCCCGCAAAGTTGCTGAAGCACTCGACATCCCGCACTACGTTCTCGATTACGAAACGCGCTTCGCCGCGAAGGTGATAGAGACATTCGCCGAAAGCTACGTCGCGGGCGAGACGCCTATTCCGTGCGTCACCTGCAATAACGAAATCAAGTTCCGCGATCTTCTCGACACTGCGAAAGACCTCGGCGCCGACGTGCTTGTCACCGGCCACTACGTTCAGCGCCTCGATACCGATCATGGACCGGTCCTCGCGCGCGCTGCCGACGCAGACCGCGACCAGAGCTATTTCCTTTTCGGCATCACGAAAGAGCAGCTTGCGTCCCTGTGGTTCCCCATCGGCGGCATGCGCAAAGCCGACGTGCGCGAGCTTGCGCGCGCGTTCAATTTGCCGGTTGCTGACAAGTCGGACAGCCAGGACATCTGCTTTGTGCCGACGGGCAAGTACACCGACGTTATCGAGCGGCTGAAGCCCAACGCCCTCGATTCCGGCGACATCGTTCACATGGACGGGCGCGTACTCGGCCGCCACGAAGGCATCGTGCATTATACGGTCGGCCAGCGGCGCGGCATAAAGATCCCCGCCGCCGAACCGCTTTACGTCGTTCGTCTCGATGCCTCGCGAAACGAAGTCATCGTTGGCCCGCGCTCGGCGCTGACGACGACCGGCCTCATGCTGCGCAACGTCAACTGGCTCGGGGAAAAGCCCTTGGAAAGCCTCGCAGCTTCCGGACTTTCACTCTACGTTCGCATGCGCTCGTCGCAAAAGCTCCGGCTGGCTCTGCTCAAAATCGAACAAAACGGTACGGTCAAGGTTGAGCTTCACGACGGCGAGGAAGGTGTTGCGACCGGCCAAGCCTGCGTGTTTTATGCCGATGAAGGTGCGGAAGGACGCGTGCTCGGTGGGGGGTGGATCGCCAAAACGATCAAGGCGAACGCCATCGAAGCGCACGTACCGGACGACGGTCGCCGGGCTCGGACGCTAGGAGACCGCAAAAGCATGCGGACGGATGGAGATCTGCAGTGAGAGACAATGAGCCTTCGGGCTTTCGGACGATGGCGGCATGTGACGCGCAAAAAAAGCGATCCGGCGCAAAAGTCCTGCAGCTCGATGAAGGCCAGGTGCGCGATGCCTATCGCCGCTGGGCACCGGTATACGACTATACGTTCGGCGCGGTTTCGACTGCGGGCCGGCGGCACGCTGTTGAGATCATCAATACGGGCTCCGGTCGCGTCCTCGAAGTGGGCGTCGGAACAGGCCTTTCGCTTCCCAATTACAAAAATCATCTCGATATCGTCGGCATCGATCTTGCGCCGGAAATGCTCGACAAGGCGCGCGAACGCGTCAAAACCGAGAAACTGACGAACATCTCGGGTCTTCACGAGATGGACGCGAGCAACCTCAGCTTTCCAGACAATTCATTCGACACCACCGTCGCGATGTATGTCATTACCGTCGTTCCAGATCCGACGAAGGTGATGCAGGAACTCGCGCGCGTAACGAAGCCGGGCGGCGAGGTCATGCTCGTCAATCATTTCAGCCAGGAAGAAGGCGTCCGCGGTTGGGTCGAGCGTCAAATGGCGCCGTTCGCCGATCTCGTCGGTTGGCATTCGGTCTTCGATGTCTCACGCGTCATGGTCTGCCCCGAACTGAAGCTGATCGATCGCAAGGCGCTGCGCCCGTGGGGTATCTTCACGATGATGCGCTTCCGCAAGGACGAGAGCACGGCTTCTCAGCGTCCCGAAGCGGCGGAATAAGGTTCCGGCACGCTTTCGGCCGCTTTTTGCCATCGCGCGCAGAAATTAAGGGCTGCCGAGGCGGTACGCCGTGTTGACAGGGAGCCGCGGCGCTCCCTATAGACGGTCGCTCGGCTGCAGCTTGCCAGCCGGTGTGGCGGGATAGCTCAGGTGGTTAGAGCGGCGGTCTCATAATCCGCAGGTCGGCGGTTCAAGTCCGCCTCCCGCTACCAATTATCTTCTAGGGCCAGAAGGAAAATCTCTCCCCAACGAAGCGGTGCCTGTCGCCTCCGCGGAACGTGCGAGATTGACCGCGCTCAAATCGATTGGGTGCTCCGACATCGCGAGCTTGCGGATCGCCTCTCCTTTCGTCCGGCGCCAACAGCCAATATCGAAGGCATGGGCGAAATCATCTAATGCGCCGGCAACGTCCAGCGCCACCAGCGTCCGAATACACTTTCGGCATTCGCCGCAATTGATAGGATTCTCAGGCCGGCGCAGCGCCTGATAGTTTTGATTAGTGCAGATATCCAGATGCTTGAACGCTATGGGCATCCGCGAGACAACATTGGTCCGCGCGATACGATCCGCGTCCCACCCGAGGTAGATTGCCTCGAATTCAGCTGAAAGAAATGAACGGATGATTGCCGGATCGATAAAATCGAGGCCGTGCAATTTCGCCGCTGCGAATGAGAGCTCACTGACCTCGTGAGCCGCTGAATAATACAAAATTCCGATATCACTAGCTGCCATTGCGGCCGCCAGATTTCTGAATGTGTGGCAGCGCACATGAGCTTCGGAATACACGCGATGAAAATTGGTTTCGATCGTCTCGACCGAAATGCCTAGCTCGTCTCCGACTGACCTGACGTTCGCGAGGCGGACCGACCATGTTTCCAGGTTGTCATCGTGAGCACCCGCATGAATGTTGAGAAAGGCATCCGGCTTCATGCCGATCCGCGTAAGAAGATGCAGGCTATAAAACGAATCGATACCCGCACTGAACATCAATGCGGACCTTTGGCGGCGCGGCACCGGCCCGTGCCCAATTTCCGAAGCTGAAATGCTTACGCAATGACCGTCGTAAAAGCGCGAGACAAATGGAGCGTACTCATAATTTAATTTAGTCAACAAAGCCCCATCGATGCATCCGTCGATGCGGAGGTTGCGTCCCATTCGAGAGGCAATCAAAACGGCCATAGGAATAAACGCCGCGATCGAGGGTATGCTCTGGATTGCCGAGCCGCGCACCGCAAGCTCAATATCTTCCAGCTTTGCCCCATACCAATCATTTGACATGGGATGCGGCGCGGACAGGCGAATATAATCGTTCATCATTGTTCTCTCGAAAAATAACTTCGACAGCTCGCGGATAAAAGCCTGGAAAGGCGATGGCGCTGTCATTTCATTGACGGCAGAGATTCAATCAGCGGAACTGGAGCAATAGCACGTGCGAATATCGATATGTTTGTTCAAGTATAAGACGTCAGCCTCGGAACAGCTCCAAGCTGTATATTGAACGGCAATTTCAAATTGCAGCGCGCACACTCCGATTTTGCCGCTGCATGACGCCTCTGCACGCGCACTATGGAGCTCTCATGTCCGTCTCTTCCATCGGCAATTCGGACGCATACGCCCGCTATCGCCAGCAGCAGCTCAACCTGCTCTCGTCATCGAGCCAAGGCACGTCGCCCCCGCAGACGACGTCGCGGGCCGCTCCACTTGACGCCATCGACGAGACCGCCTCGAGTTCCTATGCGACGAAGTTCAAAGCCGATCTTTCATCGCTCAACAGCTCTCGCCATCACGCTCACGCAGGCGTGCCCGCCGACGCGGCGACAAGTGCAAGCGAAGCTGCAAGCACGCCGGATTCCACGGACACGACAGCTGGGTCCGACGCGTTCAAGAAGACGATGGATGAACTTGCGGGCATCTTGAACGTCGCGGCCAAGATCGCATCGGTCGTGGTCTGAGGCTTTCCGCCCTGCTCAATGGCTGCGTGCGAGAAAAATTAATCGAGATCCACGCGGCGACTGCGCATTTTCTTGACCTTGCCGCGCACGGTCTTGGAGTTCATGCGTTCCTCACGCGCTCCGCGTGACGGCTTGGTCTTGATGCGCAGTTTCGGACGGACAAGCGCCTGTTCGATCAGCTCCGTGAGCCGTTCCCTCGCATCTGCTCGGTTTTGCTCTTGGCTTCTGAAGCGGTCGGCTTGAATCACGATGACGCCGTCAGTCGTGAGCCGGCGTCCGGCGAGGCGTTTCAGCCGCGCGCGCGCATCGCCCGGGATGGATGCGTTCGCCGCCAAATTGAAACGCAACTCCACCGCCGTCGAAACTTTGTTGACGTTCTGTCCACCCGGGCCCGACGCCCTGACAAAGCGTTCTTCCAATTCGGTTTCGTCGATGTCGAGTGAAGGCGTCACGCGCATCTCCACATCAGCCTTTCTGCGACGGAGAAAAAAACATCAATCGATTGAAGAAGGGATCGAGCACTTTGATTTCGCGCATCCCCCACGGCATCTCTTCGATGCCAGTACGCATGTACTTATATCCCTTCGCCATGATCTCCGCGTGATACCCGTCGATGTCGTCGACGGCAATCCGCGCAGCACTTCCCGGCGCGGCATCGCCATGATGCTCTGAAAGATGGAGGAGAGTTCCTCCGCGAGAGATCTGAGCATAGAGCGGCGAATTGGGTTCGAAGCGGTGCTCCCAGTCGAGCGTGAAACCGAGAAAGCCGAGATAAAAATCCTTGGCTTTGGCCTCGTCGAAAATTCTGAAAATCGGCATCGCCGGGGCAAACTGTATCTTGTCTGTCATTTTTGTTTCCAATCTTCGATTGTGGATACAGCGAGGCACCGCCATTGATTGCACGCAATGTGCGACATAATATCATCCGACATCGAATTACTTTCGGGGACAAGGAACGCAATTCGTCTAGTCCCGTATAGGCATCATCGGACGCGGGGCAATCATGGGCGGCGCCGAAATCATCCACTTTTATTGGCATTTTCACGCCGGCGTTTACGGAGCGTTTAAGTCATTGAAATTAGGTTGAAATACGTCTGACCCAATGGGGGTTATCCACGGGCTCATGCGAATCAGATAAAGGGTTGTCTGAGGTAGGCGATATGCATATTCCCGCGACAACAGAGATTTCGCTGCTCACTCACGCGCCTCAGTCGACTGAGCGCGCGTTGATTTCGCGTCTCGCGGGCCTCGCGTTTGCGTCTCTCGTGCCCGCCGTCTTCTGGTGCGCCATAATCGGGCTTTTCGCCAAATGGCTCGGCTTCGGACTTTCGACGACGGCCCTCGCCGTTATCGGCGGCGTCATTGCCGTTTTTCTCTTCGCTGTCTGCGCACCATTCATGCTGCGGACACCCAGCGCGACGTTAAACGCCGAAGAGCGCGAAGCTCTGACAGACTGAAGTTCTTAAATCCGGCGCTCACGCTCGCGCCGACGACAGACCGCAGCGAACATTCCCAGGCACAAGTCACCGCACAATTGAGTTTGAGCGCGTTCGATTATCGAAACGCTCAAATCCGCGGGCAATTATAGCCAGCCCGCGGACGATCGTCTGTGAGAGAAAATTCTAGGCTGTCCGCCTCATATAGAACTTACTCTGCCGCCGCGCGCTTCTGCGGCTTCACCAGCTCCATGTAGTCTTTGAGCAGCGTTTCGGTGATCGCGCCGGGCTTGAACTTATGGTCGCCAATTTCCGATACCGGCGTAACTTCCGCAGCCGTTCCCGTGATGAAGCATTCGGTGAAGGAAGCGAGTTCCTCCGGCAAAATCGCGCGTTCGATCACCGTAATACCGCGCGCCTTCGCCAAGCCGATGACGGTCCGCCGCGTAATGCCGTCAAGAAACCCGCTGGCGTCGGGCGTATGGATGACGCCGTCCTTGATGAAAAAAATGTTCGCTCCGGTGCACTCGGCGACATGCCCCTTCCAATCGAGCATTAGAGCGTCGGAATAACCCGCACGCTCCGCGCGATGCTTCTCGATCGTGCAGATCATGTACAAACCGGCCGCTTTTGCTTTTGCCGGTGCGCAAGCGGGATCCGGGCGGCGGTAAACCGCGTTGGTGATACGAATGCCCTTAAGACGTTGCTCCATCGGGAAATAGGAGCCCCAATCCCATGCCGCGATCGCGAGATGAATTTTTGCATTCTGAGCCGAGACGCCCATCTGATCGCTGCCGCGCCACGCGACGGGACGCACATAGCAGTCCGTCAGCTTGTTGGCAGCGACGACGTCGCGACAGGCCTGATCGATCTCCGCCACGCTGTAAGGGATCGTGAAATCGAGGATCCGGGCGCTTTCGATCAGCCGCTCCGTATGCTCCGTCAGCTTGAAGATCTCTCCGTCGTACGAGCGCTCACCCTCGAAGACGGAACTCGCATAATGCAATCCGTGCGTCAGCACGTGGACCTTTACATCGCGCCACGGGACGAGCGCGCCGTCCATCCAAATGAAGCCGTCGCGATCGTGAAACGGAATAAGGTCGGCCATCCCAGTGTTATCCTTCCCGGTCTTTATCGTTGGCGAAAGTGAAACGCCGGTGTATGTCGCGCGATCCGTTTACGGACGGGCCAGGCAGGCTGAAACGCTATGAAAACCGCAGTTTCAGTGCGCCTCGTGCAAGACGATGGACCTTCGGGACAAGCCAGCAATTTGGCTTGCAACAGAATACAATCGAGGCCAATAAGTCAACATGACTGACATAACGTCAGACGGCCCCTCGGATCATCTCGCGACATCGGGACGCCTCCCGCATGCCGGCGAAGAGGGCCGCCGCCCCCTCGGCAGCGATCTGCTGGCCTGTATCGAGCTCTTTTATTTCGCGTATCGCGGCTTTACCTGCGAGCCCGACACCATCCTCGAGCAATACGGCTTTGGTCGCGCGCATCACCGCGTCCTCCATTTCGTCAATCGCAATCCTGGCCTGAAGGTCGCGGAATTGCTCGATATTTTGCGCATTACCAAGCAGTCGCTGGCCCGCGTCCTGAAACAACTCGTGGACGAGGGTTTCATCATTCAGAAGGCCGGCAACGAAGACCGGCGTGAGCGGCGCCTCTATCTCTCGGCAAAGGGCGCACGTTTGACCGATAAACTGACACAAATTCAAGCGAAACGGATCGAGGGGGCTCTCGCCGGGCTGGGATCGGGCGCCGACGCCCTGACGCGGAATTTCCTCTTCGCCATGGTTGCCGAGAAGGATAGACCCCGCGTCGAAGCCCTCATGAATGGTCTGCACAGCGGACCGCTCGCAGAAGAACCCGATTGCAACCCATGAGAACTCTGATGGCGCAGGATCGAACCGAGCCTTTGGCCGACAATGCCCCGCACATCCTCGTAGTCGACGACGACCAGAAAATCCGAGGTTTGCTTGGGCGCTTCCTATCGAGCAACGGCTTTCGCGTAACCGAAGCCTCCGACGCCGCCTCTGCCCGTTCGTTCATGCGCGGCCTGGCGTTCGATCTCGTGCTTCTCGACGTAATGATGCCCGGTGAAAGCGGCCTCTCGCTCGCGCGCGACCTGAAGCTCACACGCCCCGTTCCCATTTGCATGCTGACCGCGCTCGCCGAAGCCGAAGATCGCATTTCCGGACTCGAAGCCGGCGTCGACGATTACGTCTCGAAACCGTTCGATCCGCGCGAGTTGCTGCTCCGCATTCGCAATATCCTTCGCCGCGGCCAAACGCAGACGACACCGCGCGACGAAATCCGCATGGGCGGCTGCGTATTCAATATCACGCGCGGAGAGCTGAAGCGCGAGGAAGAAGCCATCAAGCTCACCGAACGCGAGCGCGATCTGTTGCGGCTTTTCTCCCAGCGCATCGGCGTTGCGGTTCCACGGCACGAGCTTTCGAGC
Organism: Hyphomicrobium sp.; assembly: GCA_030148425.1. Taxonomy (GTDB): domain Bacteria; phylum Pseudomonadota; class Alphaproteobacteria; order Rhizobiales; family Hyphomicrobiaceae; genus Hyphomicrobium_B. The sequence goes on from JASBTM010000008.1 coordinate 632,299, forward strand.
GACGACAGCACCGGAAGCGAGCGCGCCATTGACGTGCAGATCAATCGTCTGCGCCGCAAGATCGAAGCGGATCCGTCCAACCCCGTCTATCTGCAGACGGTCCGCGGCAAGGGCTACATTCTCTACACGGATTGACCGTGACAACCGGCGCTCTGGGCCGAGCGCAATTCGGATAAAGATCCTATGGCGGTTCTGCCTGACACGACACCGGAGACCGGCAGCTTAAGCGCGCGGTATCGTCGTCTTCGCGAGCATCCGCTCCTTGTACGCGTGCTGAGCCTGGGCGGTGAAATGCTGCCGAAAGGCCTCTACGCCCGCGCTCTGCTCATCATCATCACCCCCATCGTCGTGCTCGAAGGCGTCATCGCATTCGCGTTCATGGAGCGCCATTGGCAGGCTGTGACGCGCAGGCTTTCCGAGGCAACGGCGCGCGACATCGCCGCCGTGATCGAAATCTACGGCGACATGGTGAAGACGGAAGGTGCGCAAAAGATCATCGATCTCGCGCGCGAACGCTTGAACCTCCAGATGGAGGTGCTTCCTAACGGCGATCTGCCGCCGCCCGGGCCGAAGCCGTTTTTCCGTCTCCTCGATCGCGCGCTGTCGAACGAGCTGCGTAAGCACGTCCAACTCCCGTTCTGGATCAACACCGTCGGCGACCAGAATGTCGAAATCCGCGTGAAGCTCGACGACGCTATTCTGCGTTTCGTTGCGATGCGGAGCCAAACCTATGCATCGAACTCACACATCTTTCTTCTTTGGATGGTCGGCTCATCCGTCATTCTGCTGACGGTCGCGATCCTGTTTCTGCGCAATCAAATACGGCCCATTTTGCGACTGGCCGACGCCGCCGACGCCTTCGGCAAGGGACGCGGCATCCCGGAGGATTTCCGCCCGCGCGGCGCGAGAGAGGTTCGCCAAGCAGCCCTCGCCTTCCTGCAGATGCGCGATCGCATCAAGCAGCACGTCGAACAGCGGACAACGATGCTCGCCGGTGTCAGCCACGATCTGCGAACGGTCCTGACCCGCTTCAAGCTCGAACTTGCGTTGCTCGAAGACACGCCCGAAACGCGCGCACTCTCGAGCGACGTCGATGAAATGCAGCACATGCTGGAAGACTATCTGGCATTCGCGAAAGGCGACGGCGGCGAGGAAGCCAAGCCCACCAATCTCAAGGAACTGCTGGAAGAGATCGTCGACGACGCCTCGATCTATGCTGCCTCGATCGAACTCAAAATCCGCAAGAGCAAGGGCGACATCATCCTGCCGCTGAAACGACAGGCCCTGAAGCGCGCCATTATGAATCTGGTCACCAACGCCGCGCGCTTCGGCGACCGCATCATCATTCGCGTCGCGCCCGAAGGAAAATGGGTTCGCATCGAGGTCGACGACGATGGCCCCGGTATTCCCGAGGAAGAGCGCGAGAACGTCTTCAGGCCGTTCTATCGTCTCGACCACGCCCGCAATCAGGACGAAGGCAACAGCGGCCTGGGTCTCGTCATCGCCCGCGACATAGCCAAAAGCCACGGCGGCGAAATCGCTTTGGGCGAAAGCTCGATGGGCGGCCTCCGCGCCATTATCTCATTGCCGCAATAGAGGTTTCCGCCTCCCGCGCGGCTTCGCTCGCATTGCAGACACGCCGTTGTGATTTGACTGTAATGTTATGATATTACAGTTTCCATCTATCGGTTCCGGTACGATTTCCCGTCCGACTTCGGCGAAGGTGTCCTCCAAGGCTGCAGTCACCGGCATCGATAGTTCCGCACGCTATTGGGTCGCCAAACCCAATCGGAACGCCGAATGAAGGCCGCGAGCCTCGATTGAGATCGATCCCAGACCCGATCAACGTCCAAGCTCGCGGCCGCGCTGCTGAGCAGCCAGCACGGCTTCGGTTATCAACTCCTTGAGGCCATCGCCGTCGCGCATCAAAATCGCGAGCGCCGCAGCCGTTGTCCCGCCGGGCGACGTCACGTTCTGGCGCAGCGTCGCCGGATCGCTTTTCGATTGATGCAGCAGTTCGCCCGCGCCCGAGACCGTGGCTGAAGCGAGCCTTTGCGCCGTTGCGGCATCGAGCCCGGCCGCCGCCCCCGCTTCCGCAAGCGCTTCCGCGAGAAGAAACACGTAGGCCGGACCGGAGCCCGAAACGGCGGTCACGGCATCGATGAGGCTTTCATCGGGTACCCAGACGACATCACCGACAGCGCCAAGCAGAGCTTCGCAGATGTCTTTCTGCGTCGACGTGGTATGTGCGTTGGCGACTACGCCGGTGATTCCGCGTCCGATGGCGGCCGGAGTGTTCGGCATCGCGCGGACAACGGCGGTCCCTTGCGGGAGATAGCGTTCAAAGCTCGCGATTGTCCGGCCCGCCGCGATCGACACCACGAGTGTCTCCGGCCCCGCCATCTTCGCGAGCCCGGGAAACACCTCGTCCATCATCTGCGGCTTCACAGCGACGACGATGACCGCGGGTGCCGTCGCCTGAGGCCCAAGCACCGGCGCAGCCTGGATGCCATGCACCTTCGCGAGTTCAAGCGCTGTCCCGGAAAGTTGCGGCTCCTGGATGAGGACGTTCGCGGGATCGAGCCCACGTTCGAGCCAGCCCGCGAGCATCGCCGCACCCATTTTGCCCGCACCCGCGAGCACGACCGAACTGTTCAATTTCAGAGACATAACCCAGACACCTTGGGGAGTGCCGGGCGATAGGAAATGCCCGGCTTAAGCCTGCCCCTGCGTCTCGAACATCGTCGAAACCAGGGCCTCGCGGCTTTCCTTACCCGCCCAGACCACGAACTGGAAGGCCTGGTAATACCGCTCGCAGCCTTCGAGCGCTGCCTTCAGCATCGCCTCGCACTGCCGGACCGTCGCAACCGCACCGTTGAGCAGAAGCGCGTGACGGAACATCACGAGCCCTTCCTGCGTCCAGAGGTCGAAGTGGCCAAGCCAGAGTTGCTCGTTGATCTGCGCGATCAAACGATACATCTCGGTCAGGCGATTGTCCGGCACGCGGAAATCGAATGCGCACGCAAGATGCAGTGCTTCGAGATCGTCGCGCCAATTGATCGAGATATGATAGTCGGCCCAGGTCCCGGCGACGATCAGCGTCAGCTCTTCATCGCTGGCGCGATCGCACGGCCAATCGTGACCGTGCGCGAGCTGCTCGATGAGATCGATCGGATTGAGAACGCGGTCAGAACCCTGTTCCGCAACTGCCATTGATATCGCTCTCCAGTCTGCCGCGCATCGGTGTGATCACAGTGCGGTGCACGACAGTTCGAAACATGCGCCGCATTAGTGCTGCGCCGGACCAAACCAGACGCCCCTGCGAGTCGCAAGCTGACCGGAGAGACCCTGAAGTCTTGTCCACGATCAAAGTGGCAAAGCCCAGGCGAAAGAGGGCTCTAGAGGCGTTCCACACGCGATTGCTGGTGAAAAGCCTCCGAAGCTGTGGATGCCTTTCAGCCCGCTGCACCGCCCTGCAGAAGAAGCTTCGCGATCTGCGCCTCGAGCTGCGCGACGCGACTGGCGAGCGCCTCGTTTTCTTGCCGTGCTTTTTGGGCCATTTCGCGCACAGCCTCGAAGTCCTCTCGCGTGACGACATTCATGTCGCGGAGGAACTTCTCGCCCTGAGCACGGAAAAGCGCCTCAGTTTCCTTCTTGAAACCATCGGCGGCGCCGGCGGCGTCTGTCATGAGCTTGGCAAAGTCGTCGAAGAGTCTGTTCGTTGTCTGGGTCATGTCACATCTCAGGATAGGAGTTCATGTCGACTATGGGGGCTGGCAATCGAGGCGGCAAGGTCAAGGCGGCAGGCAGACCGCCCTTAGCCCAGCTTGAAACCCGATGTCTGCTTGACATTGCAAGGGGGTTCCCAAACAACGCAGCGCAACCGGCCTTGCCTTATAGCCCGCCGATACGGACATTTTCGCAACCTCGCCCGGAGCGCCGATGACGCCTCTCGCCCTTCTCACCTACCCGAATATCGATCCGGTCGCGATCGAGCTGGGTCCCGTTGCGGTCAAGTGGTACGGCCTGTCCTACATGGCTGGCCTTTTGCTCGGCTGGTATTACATCCGCAAGCTGGTGTCGACGCCGCGTCTATGGGCCGGAGACAAGCCTCCGCTCACGCTCGAGCGCATCGATGATCTCCTGCTTTACATGACGGGTGCCGTCATCATCGGCGGCCGTCTCGGACAGGTCCTTCTCTATGACCCGGATTTCTACTTCGCCAACCCGGCGGAGATATTCAAGGTCTGGAAAGGCGGCATGAGCTTTCACGGCGGGGTCATCGCCTGCGCCTTGCTGATCATCCTATTCGCGAACATCTACAAAGTGTCCGCCCGCTCCGTCGCAGACCTCGTCTGCGCTTCCTCGCCCTTCGGCCTCTTTTTCGGTCGCCTCGCCAATTTCATAAATTCCGAGCACTGGGGCCGCGTGACCGATGCGTGGGTCGGCATGGTCTTCCCCAACGGCGGCGAAAACCCGAGGCACCCCAGCCAGCTCTATGAAGCCGCTCTCGAAGGCATCGTGATGTTCGCCATCATCCGCATCGCGACACATCACTTCATGACGCTCAAACGGCCGGGTGTAACGACGGGCATCTGGATGATCTGGTACGCTATCGCCCGTAGCTTCTCCGAAATCTTCCGCGAACCCGAGCCCTATAACATCTTCAACATCGGTCCGATCACCGCTGGCCAAGTCTACTGTGTGCCGATGGTTATCCTGGGACTTTATCTCCTCTGGACCGCTCGCAAGAAGGACGAGCCCGGAAAGGCAACGGTGTGATCGAAAGCGGACTGCGTCGCGATACACCGCTCGCGCGGCGGATCAAGGAACGAATTCGCCGCGACGGGTCGATGACGATCGACAGCTATATGTCCTCGTGCCTTTGGGACGCGGACTATGGCTATTATCGCCGTCAGCGGATCTTCGGCGCCTCCGGCGACTTCATCACCGCGGCCGATATCTCTCAGGTCTTCGGCGAGCTTCTGGGCGTCTGGGCCGGAGTCGTGTGGCAAGGCGTGCTCGGCGCGCCGAACCCGATCACCATCGTCGAATACGGCCCCGGACGCGGCACCATGATGCGCGACATCCTTCGCGCCGCCCGCATCATTCCCGGCTTTTCAAACGTCGCCCGCGTGCATCTCGTCGAGGCGAGCGAAGCTCTCATCGAGAAGCAGGCCGCCACTCTCGGCGACTTCCGCACCATGTTGAGCTGGGGGCGCGAGCTTGATGAATTCAATCCTCCCGCGATCATCTTCGCCAACGAGTTTCTGGATTCTTGGCCCGTCGCGCAGTGGGTCAAGACGGCCGAAGGCTGGCACATCCGAGGCGTGACGCTCGACGCCGCCGGCGAGCTGCAATTCGCGGCCATCGAGGGTGATTGCCCGCGGCAGGCGTTCGAAGCATTACGGCCCAACGCACCGCCCGGCACGGTCATCGAGAGCCAGCGTCTCGACCAGCTCGCCGACGTCTTGAAGGCGCTCGCCGATCGCGGCCCTATCGCGTTCCTCATGATCGACTACGGCCATACGACTCCCGCCGCCGGAGATACGCTGCAAGCCGTCCGCGAGCACAAATACGAGTCGCCCCTGACATCGCCCGGCGAAGCCGATCTGACCGTCCACGTCAATTTCTACGATCTTGCCTCGACACTGCATCGCGCAGGCCTCGCGCTCGACGGTCCCGTGACCCAAACGGAATTTCTCGGTTCGCTCGGCATCGTCGAGCGCGCATCGCGCTTGATGGCAGCCAACCCCGCGCGAGCAGCCGAAATCGAGACCGGCGCGGCTCGCTTGCTTGCGCCGAATGGCATGGGATCGCGGTTCAAGGTGCTCGCCGCCCGCTCGCCGGGGCTGCCGTCGCTTCCAGGATTTGGCGCCTCCCGCGTCCCGAATGCGGCTCCCGGCCCGACCTGAGGTCCGACATGAAGAAAGCAACGTCTATCATGACCTTGAAACCCGCCGAAGCGCAGAACCTCGCCGGATTGAGCGGCATCCGTCACGGTTTCTTTACGCGTCGCGGCGGCGTTTCAACGGGCCTCTACGATAGCCTCAACTGCGGCCTCGGCTCGGACGACGATACGGCCCTCGTGCTGGAAAATCGTCGCCGCATCGGCGTTTCCCTCGGCGGAGATGTGGAACGGTCCGGGGGTGGAGTCGTGACCCTCTACCAGGAGCACGGCACCACGGCTTTAACCATCTCGTCGCCGCCGTCGCGCGATGCCCTGCCCCGCGCCGACGCGATCGTATCAACGACCCCGGGACTCGTGGTTGGCGTCCTGACAGCCGATTGTGCCCCGGTGCTGATGGCCGATGCAGAAGCTGGCGTCGTCGCGGCGGCACACGCCGGCTGGCGCGGAGCGCTTTACGATGTCGTCGGCAGCGCCGTTCGGGAAATGGAACGGCAGGGCGCCAAGCGTGAGCGCATCACGGCTGCCGTCGGACCCTGCATCGCGCAAGCGGCCTACGAAGTCGGTCCCGAGTTCGAAGCGACCTTCCTGGAACGCGATCCCCTCTACGCCGCGTTCTTCTCGCGCAAGACGCCGCGCGACCGCCCGCATTTCGATCTGCCCGGCTTCGTCATAAAGCGGCTTGAAGAGGCTGGCGTCGGCGGTATCGAAGATTTGGCGCTCTGCACCTGCGAGAACGAATCGCTTTTTTTCAGCTACCGGCGTAAAACTCATCTCGGGGAAGTGGATTATGGCCGTCAAATCTCCGCCATCGTCGTGGCTTAACGGCATAATCCACAGGGAAGTCCGCGGCGACGCCTACGTTTACACCGGTCGATAACAGTTTCGCCGAGCTCCCGTCTGGACGGGATGTTCGGGCCTGATCTAGGGGTAATAGGTCAGTTCCGGTAGTAAATCATGGGAGTTCAGGCCGCGGGGGTATGTGTTCCGGCCGCCGGGAAGTCGCGGTTGGATAAGGGGGGACGTCGCGTGACGACCTTTTGCTCTGCTCGGGCGCGTGCGCGCCGGACTCATCGATGGAATCTCGGGTCATCTAAACTCGGGGTACGTGGGCCAATAGCCATGGCCTTGCTTCTCGCGGTGGGTCTCGGAGGCTGTGAATCGGCATCCGGTATTTTGGGCGGCGGCACTTCACCTGGCGCACAGACCTCCCTCGCCATCCCGACAACAGCGGCTCCGGTCGCGCAAAACGCCAAGCTGCAAATCGCGCCGGTCATCGGCTCGCCTGAGAACGTCGCTCACGATCTCCAGTCGCAGCTCGCGTCCGCAATTGGCCGCGAAGGCTTGACCGTCGTCACCGCCAACAACGCGACCGGCGAATACGTCGTCCGCGGCTACATCGTCGCGGCGCGCGAAAAGGCGAAGTCCAAGATTTCCTACATCTGGGACGTCACCGACCAGAGCGGCAAACGCGTCCACCGCGTGACGGGCGAAGAAATCATAGCCAGCTCCGGCAAGGATCCATGGTCGGCGGTTACACCGGCAGTCGTTCAGCGGATCTCGGACAAAACATCCAAGCAGATCGCCAGCTGGGTCGCGAGCGGCGGCAGCGTCCCCGTTGCCAATATCAAGACGCAGTCGACGAACGTCGCCTCCACCGGCTCTTCTGCGTCTCAGGCCCCCGCGACATATGCCGCGGCGGCAAGTTCGCCGATTGCGCCGACCACGGGCAGCATCACCCCATCCGGCCCGGTTACGGCCGTCGTGCCGATGGTGACCGGAGCGCCAGGAGACGGCAGCAGCACGCTGACCTCCGCCATTCAGCGTGAACTCTCGCGGAACGGCATGAAGCTCGCGACCGGCCCGGATTCCCAGGCCTACCGGGTCGAAGGTAAGGTTGCTGTCGGCAACAGCAGCGACGGCAAGCAACCCATCCAGATCGACTGGAACGTGCTTGACCCGACCGGCAAAAAGCTTGGCACCGTGTCGCAGAAGAACGAAGTCCCCGCGGGATCGCTGGACGGCGCCTGGGGCAAGACGGCCGACGCGGCCGCCGCAGCGGCGGCACAGGGCATTATCAAGCTCTTACCGGCGAAAAGCATCGATTAAGCAAACATCGCTCCGTACACCACGGATCGCACCGCAAAAATGTCTCTGGGCTCGGACGGTTGAATCGTCCGGGCCCAATTGCTACAAGCCCGCGAATGATAAGGTTCTGGAGCACATATGCCTTTTGATGCCAAGGGTGACTCGCGGAACGCGGATGGCCGAGGGAAGCAAGGCGTGAAGATCATTGCGGGCAACAGCAACAGGCCACTGGCCGAGGCGATCTGCTCCTACTTGAAGCTGCCGATGGCCAAAGGCCAGGTGAAGCGCTTCGCCGACATGGAAATCTTCGTCGAGATCCAGGAGAACGTCCGCGGCCAGGACGTTTTCGTTATTCAGTCGACGTCGTTCCCCGCCAACGACAACATGATGGAATTGCTGATCCTCATCGATGCGCTGAAGCGCTCGTCGGCTCGGCGTATCACAGCGGTCCTCCCCTACTTCGGCTACGCCCGGCAAGATCGTAAGCCAGGCCCACGCACTCCGATCTCGGCGAAGCTTGTCGCCAACCTCATCGAGCGAGCCGGCGCCGACCGCGTTCTGACGCTCGATCTCCACGCCGGCCAGATCCAGGGCTTCTTCGACATCCCGACCGACAACCTCTTCGCCGCGCCCGTCATGACGCGCGACATTGAAGAGAATTTTGGCTCGACCGACGACATCGTCGTCGTATCGCCAGACGTTGGCGGCGTGGTCCGCGCGCGCGCCCTTGCCAAGCGCATCGCCGCGCCCATCGCCATCTGCGACAAGCGCCGCGAACGGCCTGGCGAGAGCGAAGTGATGAACGTCATCGGCGAAGTGGACGGCAAGCGTTGCATCCTGATCGACGACATCGTCGATTCAGGCGGCACTCTGGTCAACGCCGCCGAAGCCCTGCTGAAGAACGGCGCAACAGAAGTTTCCGCGTACATTTCGCATGCCGTTCTTTCCGGCGGCGCCGTAAGCCGCATTCAAAACTCGCGGCTGAAATCTCTCGTCATCACGGATTCGATCCTGCCGACGGAGGCCGTGAAGGCGGCGCGCAACATTCGCGTCATCTCGATTGCACCGCTGATTGGCGAAGCGATCCTTCGCACCAGCCGCGAAGAAAGCGTCTCCAGCCTCTTTTACTAGGATTTGTCGAGCCTCCGCTCTTTTCCACGCGTCCGTCCTGCATCGCAGGGCGGTTTTCGCGCGGATGCTGGCATGTTCCCCATGGTTGGGAAAAATTCCCTATGCAATAAAGGAAATTGAGAAGGACAACGGGAAGCCAATTCCCGGCCGGGGGAGGCGCGGATCGAATGGCGAAGCGCACGCGCAGGAAGTGCCGTTTCGCGCTCGAGGCTGCGCTGGCCGTGATTGCCTGCTCCACCTCCGCTGCCGCTGGTCCCTCTCTCGATCAGTTCGAGATCAAGGACCTCGAGTCCGTGCCCGGTGCGATTGAGTTCGAAAGCCAGAACGACTTCTCGTCGGGCAATCCCAGACGCCGCATCACTACGGATGGCGCGGGCGGCATCGTCGCGGACGACAACACGGTTACGCGCCAGCGCGAAGGCCTCGAGGTCGAGATCGGGCTGACGACGTTTGTAAAGCTACGCCTCGGCGTCGAGTTCGAGCAGAGCAGGATCGACGATCCGGCGACCTTCAACGATGCGCGGCGAATGGGGCCGCTTGAATTCGATAGCTACGGCGCTGAAACCATCTGGACCGTCATTCCACGAAAAGGCGACGGCATCGGCGCGGGCTTCCTCGTCGAATGGGATCAATCCGCCCACGCCGAAGAAGCCTCGACGTTGACGATCGGGCCAATCGTTGAATGGCAATCCGGCCGCTGGAGCGCGACGCTGAACCCCACGGCAATTCAATATTTCGGCGGTGGCTTCGCGGATCGCGGACAAGTGGATTTCGGCTACGCCGCACGCCTCATGTACCGGACGTCGGACCAACTCGCGCTGGCGATCGAGTCCTACGGCGGCGTCGAGCGCGTCAGCGGCGGCAATACCGATGAATCCGAACGGCTCTTCGGAACATTCGATCAATACCGCCTCGGCCCGATCATCTATTGGACATTCGGCGACAATGACGACGCAAAAGGCAAAAGCGACTCCGAGACCGAAAGAAAAGTCGAAACGACCGTTGGCGTCGGCGCCCTCTTCGGGCTCAACGGCGATACGCCCGCGACCACGCTGAAACTCAGCCTCGATGTGGATTTTTAGGCATTAACGGTTGTGGGACCCAGTCCACCCGATCTAGTCGGGACCCGCGGTGCAATCTCCGCAACGGCCGCGGATTTCCATCGTCATCGAACGAATGTGAAAATCGTTCTTGCCCGCCCAGGTCTGCAAACTTTTGACCGCTGTCGGACTGTCGAATTCCTTAACCGTTCCGCAGGAATCGCAGATCGCGAAAACGGCCTTTCCGACGTGGTGGGGATGGTCGCAGGCGACAAATGCGTTAAGACTTTCGAGACGATGCGCCAGCCCGTCATCGATCAGCCGCTGCAACGCCCGGTAGACGGTCGGCGGCGCGCTGACACCCTTCCCTCGCACCTGCTCGATAAGCTCGTAAGCGCTGACCGGCCGGCCGACGCCCCTCAGGGCCTCGACGATGATTTTGTCCTGATCGGCCGCGCTACGGCGTTTCGTTGGCTTTTTTGTCATCACTCTGCATGTCTCCACCACCCCTAATTGCGGACGGCAATCGGGGGCTCAGGTAAATCGAGCCCGAATATGCTGATTTTCGAAGCGACTTTCCAGTCCGACCCGCGTCGGAAAGGTCTTCTATCCTAGTATTCTGGGGCGTTGCGCAGCTGGGCAACCCCAGGTATATACCCGCCATCTCAAGAAGATCTTCCTGAGACGCCGCCCGGCACCCTTGGAGGCCGGCATGCGGCTTTTGGCTCTTCTGATAGGCAGGAGAGCCTTCAACACTCGGAGACGATGCCATGGCTGAGCTCATTACGCTCAAGGCTACGGCGCGCCCGCGTGCCGGCAAGGGGGCCGCACGCCAAGCACGCCGCGATGGAAATGTGCCCGCCGTCATTTACGGCAACCACGAAACACCTGAGACGATCAACCTCGAATACAACGCGCTGTGGAAGCAGGTCCTTCGTGGCCACTTCACCTCGACGGCAATCGAACTCGACGTCGAAGGCACGAAGCATATCGTGCTCGCACGCGACGTTCAGGTCGATCCGGTTCGCGACACCCCCCTTCACGTGGACTTTCAGCGCGTCGGCAAAGACGGCGTGATCCGCGTCTCGATCCCGGTGCATTTCGTCAACGAATTGCTATCTCCCGGTCTGAAGCGCGGCGGCGTCCTCAACATCGTGCGTCACGACGTCGAGGTGTTCTGCCCCTACGACAAGATCCCGCGCGCGTTCGAGGTCAACCTCGAGGGCATGGAGATCGGCCGCTCGATCCACATCTCGGCCGTCGGAATGCCGGAAGGCGTTTCGCCCGTCGTCAAGAACCGCGACTTCACCATCGCGACGATCGCCGGCGCCCTGAAGGGTGACGACGAAGCAGCGGCCGCAACCGCTGACGCGACGGCAGCAGCTCCCGCAGCCGGCGGCAAGGCCGCTCCGGCAGCAGGTGGCAAAGCCGCTCCGGCGGCAGGCGGCAAGGCCGCTCCCGCTGCAAAGGCCGCTGCTCCCGCAGCCAAGCCCGCTGGCAAGAAGTAAAAATCTCAAGCTGGGCCCGGCATCTCCTCTTCGAGGAACGATGCGCCGGGCCCAGTTTCAATCCCGCGCCTTGCGGCCGGCTTGTCAGCTTAGACGGCGCCTTCCGGCCGGCTCGCCGGAGGCGAGTCGGAAGGCACAATCAAAATGAAGCTCTTTGTTGGCCTAGGTAATCCAGGCGATAAATACCGCGCCAACCGCCACAACATCGGCTTCATGGCGCTCGACCGCATCGCGGATCGTTTCAGCTTCGGCCCTTGGCGCAAGAAGTTTCAGGGTCTCGTTTCCGAAGGCTCCATCGACGGCGAACGCATCACGCTGCTGAAGCCCGAGACGTACATGAACGAAAGCGGCCGCGCGGTGGGCGAAGCCCAGCGCTTTCTCAAAATTCCGCTCTCCGACGTCTCCGTCTTCCACGATGAGCTGGACCTCGCGCCCAGCAAGGTGAAAGTCAAAATCGGTGGCGGCAACGCGGGACACAACGGTTTGCGCTCGATCAGCGCGCACATCGAAAACGAATACAGGCGCGTCCGGCTCGGCATCGGCCATCCGGGATCGAAGGATGCCGTCACCTATTACGTTCTGAACGATTTCGCCAAAGCGGACCGCGAATGGCTTGGCCCGCTGCTCGATGCCGTCGCCGACGCCGCTCCCCACCTCGCGAAAGGTGACGATGCGCGCTTCCTCAGCGAAGTCGCGCGCTTGACGCTCCAAGACCACGAGCAGGAAACGCGCAAGCCGGAACGCGCACCCGCCGCCCCCGCTCGTGCACCGAAGGCATCGGGGCCACACCCGGCAGGCGAACGCGCATCCAAACGCCAATCCGCGCTCGCCGATAACTTGAAAAAATGGCTGAGCGCGCGAAAATCGGGCGACGACAACACTTGAGCTTTTTGGCCGGTGTGGCGAGTGGGATCAGTTGATGACCGAGTACCAGGACCAAACTTACCCCGAGCCGCGCCAGCGTTCTCTGCTCGACACGTTTGTCGGTGCGATGATCTTGCTCTTCACGCTCGGCGTTTTCGGCAGCGTCGCCTGGGACGCCTATCTCTCAACCGATAAGGATAAGACCGGCGTCCGACGTATTTTCGCCAAGCGTTGGAATGATCGCACCCTCGTCTTCCCGATCGAAGGCACGGACCGTCAAGGACGGCGCGCCCTGTTCGACGTCGTGGTGCTGACAAAGAACTACGGCTGGGTGCGTGGCTCCACGACGGAACTCGAAAAGGATGACCGTCGCCTCTCGCCCGAAGAAATCCAAGGCGAAGTTCTGGCGCCGCAGCTTCGCGAGGGCCTTGGCTCCGCGCGCGGTCTGATCGCGGTCGGCCTCGCAAGCCAAGAGGGCGAGGTCGCGCGCGAGGAGCAGCGCGGGGGCCTGCGCGCCATCCGCATCGCCCAGTGGGTGCAGGATGCACTCGGCGACAGCATCCCCATGTGGACGTTGAACCTAGGGCGCTACGTCGATCCGTGCGCGGAATGCGAGGACACGGACACGAGCTGGCAGCGCCCATTCATCGTTATCGCGGTCCGCCAAGCCGATGACGGCACGCATATTTCCGAAGCTCTGGCCGACGCCATGTCCGGCACGAGCAATCTCCCGGCCCCTTCCCGCTATTCCGCGTTTGCGTTCGCGAAATATCAGCGGTGAGCCATAGGGCCGCAGAGCAAGGCGAAAAGGCTTCCAATTAAGCGCTCGGTCCCTTAACCCACGGACCACAACCTAAACGGATATCTCCCCACCATGGGCTTCAAATGCGGCATCGTCGGCTTGCCGAACGTCGGCAAGTCTACCCTCTTCAATGCGCTGACACAGACGGCGCAGGCTGAGGCGGCCAACTATCCCTTCTGCACCATCGAGCCGAACGTCGGCGAGGTCGCGGTTCCGGATCCGCGTCTCGACACGCTGGCGAAGATCGCGGGTAGCAAGGAAACGATCCCGACGCGCCTGACCTTCGTCGACATCGCGGGCCTCGTTCGCGGCGCCTCGAAGGGCGAAGGCCTCGGCAACAAGTTCCTCTCCCACATCCGCGAGGTCGACGCGGTCGCTTACGTGCTCCGCTGCTTCGTCGATGACGACATCACGCACGTCGAAAATCGTATCGATCCGCTCGCTGACGCCGACGTCGTCGAAACGGAGCTGATGCTCGCCGATCTCGAAAGCCTCGAGAAGCGCATCTCCCAGATCGAGAAGAAGGCCAAGACCGGCGACAAGGACGCTAAGGCGCAATATGCCGTGATGGAGAAGCCGCTCGCGCTGCTGCGCGAAGGCAAGCCCGCACGCCTCGCGAAAATGACGCCTGAGGAACTTCCCGCCTTCCGCGCTCTGCAGCTTCTGACGTCGAAACCCATCGTGTACGTCTGCAACGTCGAGGAAGCGTCCGCCGCCAACGGCAACGATTATTCGAAGCAAGTCGAAGAGCGCGCCAAAGCCGAAGACGCTGCTGTCGTCGTCATCTCGGCAAAGATCGAGAGCGAATTTGCAGGCCTCGCTCCGGAAGACCGCGATGCCTTCCTTGCGGAAATGGGTCTCGACGAGCCGGGCCTCAATCGCCTGATCCGCGCGGGCTACGGCCTTTTGGACCTCGTAACCTATTTCACCGTCGGCCCGAAGGAAGCACGCGCCTGGACAATCACGCGCGGCACCAAAGGCCCGCAGGCGGCCGGAGTCATTCATACTGATTTCGAAAAAGGCTTCATTCGCGCCGAAACCATCGCGTTCAACGATTACGTTGCCGGAAACGGCGAAACCGGTGCTAAAGAAGCCGGAAAAATGCGTCTCGAAGGCAAGGAGTACGTCGTCCAGGACGGCGACGTCATGCACTTCCGTTTCGCCAACTAAAACGAGCGATCATGTCCGAAGAACTGCCTGACCGGCTTTGCAACGATCCCAACAGCCCCTTCTTCAACGAGGACCTGCTGAAGCGCGACATCGGCATCCGCTTCAACGGCGTCGAGAAAACGAACGTCGAAGAGTATTGCATCAGCGAGGGCTGGATTCGCGTTGCGGCCGGCGCAGCCAAGGACCGGAAGGGTCGCCCCATGACGCTGAAGCTGAAGGGCAAGGTCGAGCCGTATTTCCGCGCGTAGTTGTCTGCGGCTGCCTCGTGTCACGATGCCGGATGCGGCTCGAAAGTAACACGCCGTTCCGCATCGCAATTTTTCACTTCGCAAACGGGTCCTGGAAATCGTCTCGCTTATGGACGGTCAGGATGGGTTCCGCATGCGACGAGTTCTATTTGCGATCATCGTTTCGCTAATCTCAGCTATTCCCAACGTGGCAAACGCTGGCGATAGCCCCCCGCCTCTGAGCTTCGATACGCCTCCGCTCACGCCTCAGCAGCAGACGGAGATGCTTGAATATCGGCTGTATCTGTCGGAACTGATCGGCTCTCAAGTCGACCTGCACAGAGTTCATGCGCTCGTAAGAGAAGGCGGTAACTTGCTGCAGGCGCACAGCGTCAAATTCAAAATCAAGATTTCGCCGAATGGCCGTCTTGTATATCGGCGCATCGCCCTGAGCTGCGGGTACGAGCCACTCGACAGCCTCTTTCTGACAACGCTCGAGAACGCGGCGCCCTTCAAATCTCCCCCCTCGTTCGCGATCTATCAGTCCGAGTCCATCGACGTCACGTTCGCGATTGTCTCCCCGCCGCGTGGCGAAAACACCAACTGACGGCAAGGTGCTTCAAGCGTCCCACTTAAAGACCATATTGGAAAGTGCGATCACGATCCGCGCCGTTTTCGGGTTGCCGCAGCTTTCCGTGCGGAAGCGCTGCGCGCAGCCGCGGGGCGTGATGCCGCCGCCTTGCTGCCGATGCGCCCGCCTCGCTTCGACGAGACGTTCGTATCTTTCTTTCCACGGCCCGCGCCGCTCTTGTTGCCACCGCCGCTTTCCTTGTTGACGGTAGCCCAAGCGCGCCGCTCGGCTTCACCCTTGCCGACGCCGCGCTTTTCGTAACCGTCCTCGATGTGTTCGGCCTTGCGCTTCTGCTTATCCGAATAACTCGATTTATCGCCTCTCGGCATGATGCCACCTCCACAGGTTGCGCACATTTCGAGCAACGCGCTTCTTCATCAGAAGTTGCATAGCTTCTCTTTACCCTCGTACCCGAGAGGGAATTGAGCCAACGAAAAAGGCCCCGCGTGAGCAGGGCCTCCTCATCTCGACAATCCGAGAGACGTTTACTCAGCAGCCTCGGCGCCTTGTGGCATCTTCTGCTGTTGTGCCGTCTCGGAAGCCTTCTGGCGCGTCATGTGCTCGCGTGCCGAACGCACGCCCGCCTCATAGTCCGGATGCACCTTCTTGAAGTGCGCGAGCTGCCGCTCGGCGATGAAATCGGGAATGCCCCACATCGCTTCGGCGAGGTTGGTAAAGAGCCGCGCCTTCTGCTCCTTGTTGAAGAGATTGAACAGCGCCGTCACCTGCCGGTAATCGTCGTTGCCATCGCGATGATTGAAGCGGTCGGCATCACCCGAAATCTTGAGCGGTGGCTCCGCAACGGACTTATCCTGCTCCGCGCCGCCGAACGAGTTCGGCTCGTAGTAGGCGTCGACGTTGCCCGTCTCCGGTGCGAAGAACCGCATCGGGCCGTCCTTGTGATAATTATGAACGGGGCAGCGCGAGGCGTTCACCGGCAGATGCTCGTAATGCGTCCCAAGGCGATAGCGGTGCGCATCAGCGTAGGAGAAAATGCGCGCCTGCAGCATCTTGTCAGGCGAGAAGCCGATGCCCGGCACGATGTTCGACGGCGAGAACGCAGCCTGCTCGATCTCGGCAAAGTAGTTTTCAGGATTGCGATTGAGTTCGAGCACGCCGATGTCGATCGGCGGATAGTCAGCGTGCGGCCACACCTTGGTGAGGTCGAACGGATTATACCAATGCTTGTCGGTGTCGGCTTCCGGCATCACCTGAACCTGTACCTTCCACTTCGGGAATTCGCCGCGCTCGATGGCCGTGAACAAGTCTTCCTGTGTCGATTCACGTGTACGGCCGACAATCTCGGTCGCCTCGCCGTTGGTCCAGTGCTTATGGCCCTGCAAAGTCTTGAAGTGGAATTTCACCCAGAAACGCTCGTTCTTCGCGTTGAGGAACGAATAAGTGTGCGAGCCATAACCATTCATGTTGCGGACGCCGACAGGCAGTCCCCGATCCGACATGAGGATCGTCACCTGATGTAGGCTTTCCGGTGAAAGCGACCAAAAATCCCACATCGCCGTCGGCGAGCGCATGTTCGTCTTCGGATGCCGCTTCTGCGTATGGATGAAGTCCGGAAACTTCAGCGGATCGCGAACGAAGAAGACAGGCGTGTTGTTGCCGACGAGATCCCAGTTGCCCTCGCTCGTATAGAACTTGAGCGCGAAGCCGCGAACGTCGCGTTCGGCATCGGCCGCGCCAAGCTCGCCCGCAACGGTCGAGAAGCGCGCGATCATCTCGGTCTTCGCACCAGGCTGCAGCGCCTTCGCCTTGGTATATTTCGAGATGTCGCCGGTGATCGTGAGGGTGCCATAAGCACCCCAACCCTTCGCATGCACTGTGCGCTCGGGGATGCGCTCGCGGTTCTGGTGCGCGAGCTTTTCGATGAGCTGGTAGTCCTGCATCAGCAGCGGACCGCGCGGCCCAGCGGAGAGAGAATTCTGATTGTCAGCGACAGGAGCGCCGGCGGACGTTGTGAGTTTCGTGGTGTCGGTCATGCGATCGTCCTTCCTGGAGGAAACCAAAGAGACCTAAGATCAGAAAAACTTAATCCACCAATCGAATCTTCAAGAAAGTCTTATAAGGCAATCTTATCGTGCTCAAATCTCTATTGGGGCGATTGGTCCTTTCTATCGGCGCTTCGGGGTCTGCTCCGCATTTCGGCCATAGGCCTTCAATCGCTCTGCAATCGTGAGCATTTCGGCGTCGTCAAGGACGTGCACGGCGCCGAGCACCAATACTTTGTAGTACTGCGAGGCGAGAACTTCCACCTCCTGAGCAAGTTCGAGTGCATGCGACAGCGAAGTCCCGCTGGCGATTTGTCCATGATTGGCCATTAAGCACGCGTCGCGCTCGCTGAGCCCCTCGGCAACATAGCGTGCGAGCTCCGGGGTTCCGAACGTCGCGTAAGGAACGCAAGGAATATCTTTCCCGCCCACGACACCCACCATGTAGTGAAACGCGGGAATGGGTTTATGCGCGCACGCAAGAACGGTGGCGTGCAGCGAATGCGTGTGCACGAGCGCGTGGCGATCCGGTCGCGCATGATAAGCCGCGAGATGAAACTGCCATTCGCTCGACGGTTTGAGTTGTCCCTCGGGCACACTGCCGTCGCCATCCACGAAAACGATATCGTCCGGCTCGGTATCTTCGTAACGGCTGCCTGTCGGCGTAATGAGCATTCCGCTCTCGAAGCGGCACGACACGTTGCCCGACCGCCCGGGAGACAACCCCGAACGGTTCATTTCGAGAGCCGTCGCGATCACCGCTTTTCGTAACGCTTTTTCGCTTGGCTGTTTCACTGACTATGCTGCCGCGCTGACTTTTTCTGGATAGAGCGACTGAAGTCCCTCGCGCGACGCCGGACAAATTCCGCGCTCCGTGATGAAACCCGTCACCAGGCGTGCGGGCGTCACGTCGAACGCCGGGTTGCGCGCGTGCGTGCCCTCGGCCGAGATGAGCACCGACGAAACCTCACCGTTAGGCAAACGTCCTTGCATGCGCAGAACTTCGTCTTCGCCACGTTCCTCGATCGGAATATCGCTGCCCTTTTCCGTGCGCCAGTCGATCGTCGAAAAAGGCAGAGCGACGTAGAATGGCACGTGCGTATCGTGTGCAGCGAGCGCTTTCAGATATGTACCGATTTTATTTGCAACGTCGCCATTCGCCGTCACGCGATCCGTGCCGACGATGACGAGATCGACGTCACCCTGCTGCATGAAATGTCCGCCAGCATTGTCCGCGATGAGGCTGTGCGAAACACCGTGCTGCAAAAGCTCGAAAGCCGTCAGCGCTGCGCCCTGATTGCGCGGACGCGTTTCGTCGACCCACACATGCACCGGAATACCCGCGTCGTGCGCATGATAAATGGGAGACGTCGCCGTTCCCCAATCGACGCATGCCAGCCAGCCCGCGTTGCAATGCGTCAGCACATTGACCGGCTGCCCACCCTTCTTCGCGGCGATATCTCTGATCAGCGAGAGACCGTTGACGCCGATCTTGCGGCACGTCTCGATATCTTCGTCCGCGAGTTCGGCTGCACGCGCGTAAGCGGCGACAGCACGAACGCCCGGCGCGAGCGGCATGAGCGTCGCACGAAGGTCTTCCAGCGCCCAGCGCAAGTTGACCGCTGTCGGACGCTGCTCGCCGAGAAACGCAACCGTACGATCAAGGCTCGCATCGGATGCATCGACGCGCATCGCAAGCGCAACGCCATAGGCGGCAGTGACACCGATCAGCGGCGCGCCTCTGACCTGCATCGACTTGATGGCGCGTGCAGCATCCTCGACCGACTTCAGCGAGGGCCGTTCGAGCTTATGCGGCAGCAAGGTCTGATCGATGATGCCGACCGACCAGCCGTCGGGTTCGAGCCAGATCGTGCGCGATGGCACTCCATCAAGCTTCATAGTGCAACTCCGCTGTTGATTTCGCGAAATGAATGATCTCCGCCGCCGCCTCGGCGGAGCGCGTTTGAAGGAGCATATGGGCGCCAGGGATGACTATCATCCGCGCGCGCCCCTTGTCGCTCACGGCGCCCTGAATGAGCGACTTTCGGACCAGCCAGTCGCCACGGCCGTGAAGCACGAGAACGGGACATTCCAGCCTCGCAAAGTCGCCGCGTACGTCGACCTCTGCAATCGCGCGCAATCGGGCAGCGCGCACCGAACGCGGCAGGGTGCGGACAATCTCTTCGACTTTCGCCGCGAGTTCCGGATCGCCGTATGAACCCATCAGAATAGCATCGCGAATATGCGGCGGTGTCGCGCGAGGATCGACGAGCGCCGCCCGGCGAATGAGACAGCCCGGCCATGGATTTCTCACGAACGTGGCGACCAGCACGACACCCTTCACCTGGCGGCCGAGCCGGTTGGCAACGCGAATGGCCACCGGGCCTGAAAAAGACTCCCCCAGCAGGATGACCGGCCGGCCCCCAATCTCATTCCGCACGATTTCCGCATAGCCGGCGTAGCCGAACGCCGGATCCTGCGGATAGCGGATGACCTTGACCGTCAACTCGGGCGTCAACCGTGGCACCAGACGGTCGAACAACTCGCCCGTTCCATCGAGGCCCGGCAGCAGAACGATCTCGGGCGCAATGTTGGTCATGCTCAAAAGCTGGCAGGCCCAGGTAAAGGAATCTGCACCGACGCATCGAGACCGCACGCCGCGCACTTCAGCGTATACCATTCCGAATAGGGACGCGCGGAGCGATCGATGATCTCGATCCCCAGAGCCTGACAAGCGGGACACGTCTGCGCCGACGAAGGATCGCATCGCCACTGAGCGATGCGATTGAACGCCTCCGAAACATGTTCGCCCGCAAGGTCCAAATCTGGTCCCCTAATGCCCGTCGAAAGCGACGAGTACGTGACTTTCTACGCCGAGGTCGTGAAGCCGCTTCATGCCTCCGAGATCCGGCAGATCAACGATGAAGGTTGCGCCCACCACCTTCCCTCCAGACCGCTGAATGAGCTTCACGGCGGCTTCTGCCGTTCCGCCCGTTGCGATCAAATCGTCGACGATGAGAACGCGCGAACCCTTTTCAAACGCGTCCTCGTGAACCTCGATCACGTCGACACCGTATTCGAGCGTGTATTCCTGCCCGATGGTTTTCCACGGCAGCTTGCCTTTTTTCCGGATCGGAATGAAGCCACATTCGAGGCGGTCGGCGATGGCTCCGCCCAGAATGAAGCCCCGCGCTTCGATACCGGCCACAGCGTCTATTTTCTCGTCTTCAAACGGCTTTGCCATGCCTTTGATCGCTTTTTTGAGCCCTTTCGCATTCGAAAGCAGCGTCGTGATATCGCGAAACATGATGCCAGGTTTGGGATAGTCGGGGATCGTACGAATAAGGTCTGCAAGGCCGTCGTAGTTCTTCACGTGCTCCACTCCCGTCAAATTGACGGCGCAAAATAGCAATATCTCTGGCTTCTAGGTAGATTTAGAGCAACGCTGTCGTGCTGAATCATTTGGCACCGGCAGACTGTCTTTGCTTGAGGGACAACGCGATGGCAGCCCAAGGCCCGTCCGCACTGGCCGGATCGGATTTCGACCCGCTTTCGGACGACTCGGAAGACCTTCCAAGGACATTTAGACGCGAGAAGGAAGCCCGCGCCCGCGAGGCTCGTGAGCGTGCAGCTCAGGAGCGCGCCGCCGCCCCGACACTCTCCATGGGTTCGGATGAACGCCCCCGGCCGCAGATCTATGCCTCGGCCGACTTCAGCCCCAATCCCGCGCCCGACTCCTCAGGCCCACTTGTCGCGGCCGCCGTCAAAAAGTTCGATGTGCCGTTCGTCGATCTCGTCCGGTTCTTCCTGAAGGCCGTGCTCGCGGGCATCCCGGCCCTCCTCCTGCTCACCGCCATTCTGTGGACGCTCGGCGCTGTGCTGGAACTGGCCTTCCCGTGGCTGATCAAGATGAAGATCCTGATCAGCTTCCCGAACTGACGCCTCTTGCTCTCCAAGTTGGAGGCTCGCGAAAGCCCCTAAACCAGCACCCGCCCAGCCACCGCGTCGAGCTTCTTCAGCAGCTCCGGATCGCGCGCTTCAGGCGGCGTGATGAGCGCAACGTCGAGCGCCCGATCGGAGCCAATGGGGCAAGCCGGATGCTCGCGCGGGAAATCGCGGGCCAGATGCGCGACGAGCCGCTGCGCCTTCTCCGTGTTCTCGTGCATGACCGCGATGATGGACGCCACGTCGACGTCGCCATGCTCGCTGTGCCAGCAATCGTAATCGGTCACCATTGCCACGCTCGCGTAGCAAATCTCTGCTTCGCGCGCGAGCTTGGCTTCCGGCATGTTCGTCATGCCGATGACGTCGCACCCCCATGACCGATAGAGATTGCTTTCGGCGCGCGTCGAGAACTGCGGCCCTTCCATCGCCAGATAGATGCCGCCCTTGTGAACCTTGATCTTCTCCGCCTTTGCCGATTTTTCGAGTGCTTTCGTCAGCAGCGGACTGATCGGATCGCCCATCGCGACATGCGCAACGCAACCGTTGCCGAAAAACGTTTTCTCGCGCGCGAAAGTCCGATCGATGAATTGATCGGGTAGAACGAAATCGCCCGGCTTATATTTTTTCCTGAGCGAACCGCACGCCGAAACGGAAATGAGATCGGTAACGCCCGCGCGCTTCAAGGCATCGATGTTGGCGCGATAGTTGATGCCGGTCGGCGACAATTTATGGCCGCGCCCGTGCCGAGGCAGAAACCGGATCGGCAGACCGTCGATGTCGGCGAACAGAATGTCGTCGGAAGGCGTGCCCCACGGGCTCTCGACCGTTTTCCATTCGGGATTGGCGAGCCCCGGCAATTGATAAAAGCCGCTGCCTCCGACGATCCCCAAAACCGATGCCGTCATTCCCGAATACTCCGTTTTCCGATGATTGTGCCGCCGCCGGAAAAAGAAAGAAGGCCACGCACGCGTGACCTTCCAGTTTGCAAATCGTCACAAGCGTCTGGGTCAGTGCTTAATGCCGGCCCAGATGCGCTTCTTGCCCAGATAGAGCAAGCCAGTGGTGACGATTAGGTACAGAATGACCTGCCAGCCGATGCGCTTGCGCGTATCGAGCGACGGATCGGCGGACCATGACAGAAATGCGACAACGTCTTTCGCGTAGTTGTCGACTGTCGACGGAGTGCCGTCCTGGTAGGCGACGACGCCATCCGACAACGGCGGCGGCATGCTGATCTGGTGGCCGGGGAAGACGTGGTTGTAGAACTTCCCGTCCGTCAGCTTGAAGTCGGCAGGCGGCTCGGAATAGCCGGTCATGAGCCCATAGATGTAATCGGCGCCGCCCTCCTGATAGGCGTGCGCGATGTCGCCGAGCATCAGGAACGGATGGATCCACCAGCTGGGATTCCGCTCCACATTGCGAGCCCTTGCCATGAGCGACAGATCCGGCGGCAACGCGCCGTTCTGGGCTGCACGAGCTTCCTGATCGTTATGATACGGGCCGCGGATCGGATCCGACAGCAGCGGCGGCCGTTCGAACATCTTGCCTTCGTCGTTCGGACCGTCGGTAATCTGGTTCGGCCACGTCTTGGCGAGCTCTTTCACGGCATCTACGGGGAATTCCGGCCCGCCCGGCTGCACGAGATTGCGGAACGCGAGATGCTTCAGACCGTGGCACGCCGAGCAGACGTCCTTGTAGACCTGGAAGCCGCGCTGCAGCTGCGCCTTATCGAACTGTCCCGTAAAGCCCGAGAACACCCATTTCTGCCGGGCAATTTCCGGATGACCGCCACCCTCTTCCGCGGAGACGCTGGTGATTGCGAGAACCGCTGCGAGAGCGAAGAAGAACGTAAGCGAGATGCGCTGTTTCATTGACGTCTCCTCAGCGCACTTCTGGCGCGGCGGCAGCGCCCGATGGCAATCCTCCGCCGCCCTCGCCGAGCACCGATTCCGTGATCGAGCGCGGTAGCCTGCGCGGTGTTTCAATCAGGCCGATGATCGGCATCGCGGCGAGGAAGAACAGGAAGTAGCAGACCGTGAAGATTTGCGACGCGATCACGTAAACGCCCTCCGCCGGCTTCGAACCGAGATAGCCGAGCGACACGCACGTAAATACGAAGAACCAGAAGAACCATTTGAAGATCGGACGATACTTCGCCGACCGGATGCGCGACGTATCGAGCCACGGTGCAAAGGCGATGACGACCACGGCAGAGAACATCGCGATGACACCGCACAGCTTCGCATATTGGCCGAGCGGAATGCCGAGGAACGAACTCGTGAATGCGCGCAGGATCGCGTAGAACGGCAGGAAATACCATTCCGGCACGATATGCGGCGGCGTGACGAGCGGGTTCGCTTCGACGTAGTTGTCGGCGTGCCCGAGATAGTCCGGCACGAAGAACACGAACCACGCGTAAAGCAGAAGGAACGCGCAAATTCCCACAGCGTCCTTCGACGTGGCGTAGGGATGCATCGGGACGCAGTCGCTCGACTCCTTGAGATCGAGTCCCGTCGGGTTGTTCTGTCCGACGACGTGCAACGCCCAGATATGCAGCACCACGACGCCCGTCAGAATGAAGGGCAAGAGGTAGTGCAGCGAGAAGAAGCGATTGAGCGTCACGCCCGAGACCGCATAGCCGCCCCACAACCATTCGACGATCGTGGTTCCAAGCCCGTTATAAATCGTATCGAGCGCCGAGAAGAGATTGGTGATGACCGTCACGCCCCAGAAGCTCATCTGGCCCCACGGCAGCGTGTAGCCCATGAACGCCGTCGCCATCATCAGCAGCATGATCAGAACGCCGAGGATCCAAAGAACCTCGCGCGGCGCCTTGTACGAGCCGTAGTAGATGCCGCGAAAAATATGGATGAAGACGGCGAAGAAAAACATCGAAGCGCCGACGGAATGGAAGTTCCGCAGCATCCATCCATAGTTCACGTCGCGCCGGATGTGTTCGATGGAATCGAACGCGCCTGTCGCGCTCGGCTGATAATGCATCGCGAGCACCACGCCGGTCGCGATTTGCCCGACGAGGATCAACGTCAGGATACCGCCGAACGTCCAAAGATAGTTGAGATTGCGCGGCGTCGGATAATCGATGAACTGGTTCTTCACCACGCGGCCGATCGGCAAACGCTCATCGAGCCATTTGCCCCAGCGCGTCGTCGGCACGTAGTCCGAGCTTCTACCTCCCATATGCTGTCCCCCTAGCCGATCTTGATCTTGGTATCGGTCGTGAACGCGTAAGGAGGCACCTCGAGGTTGCGTGGCGCCGGGCCTTTGCGGATGCGCCCCGAAGTATCGTACTGCGAGCCGTGACACGGGCAGAACCAGCCGCCGAATTCACCGCGTTCGTCACCGAATGTCTGGCCCTTCGGAATACATCCGAGATGCGTGCAGATGCCGATCAGCACGATCCAGTTTTCATGTCCCTTGATCGTGCGGTTGGCATCGGTCGCCGGATCATCGGGCGGAAGGTTTTCGTTGCGCGCAAGATCGTCCGGAAGCGTCTTGACGTTGACGTTCTCTGCCGACTTCACCTCGGTTTCGGTGCGATTGCGGATGAAAATCGGCTTCCCGCGCCACATCACGGTAATCGCCTGCCCCTCCTTCACGGGGGCCAGATCGACCTCAACCGACGACAGCGCCATGGTGCTGGCGTCTGGGTTCATCTGCTGAATGAATGGCCACAGGAGAGACGCGGCGCCGACAGCGGCGAACGCGTTGCCGGCAACCACCAGGAAATCCCGGCGGTGCGGCTCCAAGGCTTCTGTGCTCACCGCACGACTCCTGCATTGGGAACCAGAGCCAAGAGCTTCGCCGGTCGCTTAGACTTTCGTCCAAAACCCGACTGCCCTTTTATTGGTCTCTCGTTCGTACGTTTCTTCCCTGGTTGATGCTTTTGACAGCGTTTCGCGTCGCTCGCAACGAAATCCGCGACAAAAAGTGAGAGGCAATTTAGCGCATATGTCGCAGTGGACACAAATCCCTGCCGTGGCACAGACCGCGAGGTGATGCGCATCGCCCTTTATCAACCAGACATTGCCCAAAACACGGGTACGATTCTCCGCCTCGGAGCGTGCTTCGGCGTGCCCGTGGACGTCATCGGTCCCACGGGCTTCGATATGAGCGACCGCTCTTTGAAGCGCGCCGCCCTCGACTATTTGCCGTTCGTCGATTTGACGAGGTACGTCAGTTTCGACGCCTTCGTCGAACGGCGCGCGGAGTCGTCGAACGGACGAAGCCGTCTCGTTCTGCTGACGACGAAGGCGGAGGCCTCCCACACCGATTTTGTTTTTGCGCCGGACGACACGCTGTTGCTCGGTCGCGAAAGCGCGGGCGTGCCGGATAGCGTGCATGATCTCGCGGACGCGCGGATCACCATTCCGATGCGCCCCGGCCTCCGGTCTCTCAACGTCGCAGTCGCTGCAGCGATGGTATTGGGCGAGGCGCTCCGTCAAACGGATGGCTTCCCCCGCGCGCGATAACTTCGCGCCGTTGTCGCACACATGACACGTGAATGGCGCATCTCTGCTGGATCGTATCGCCTATCCGCAGACGTTCATGCTGATCGATCGAATCCTCATTATAGCCGGCGCGGCCTCCGCGTTTCTTCTGATCGCTGGAATGATTGCAGGCCGCTTGGATGGTTCATGGCGGATCTGGCCAGCGCCTCCGGTCGGATCGCTCAAGAGCTTCGTCTTCTGGACCCTCTTTCGCACCGCCAATATCGCCGCGCTGATCCTGGCGATCGAACGGACGCTGACGACGCTGTCAGGCCCGATGACGCCGCTCCGAGTTGCCCTTGCCGCTATCTCCTTCGTGGCGGGCGTCGCCTACGTCTATACGCTGTGGTCTCTCGGGCGGAAGGCAACGTATTGCCAAGCAAGCGGCCTCGCGACGGGCGGCGTCTACCGCTGGACTCGCAACCCGCAATACGCCACGGCCATTGTCGCGTTCGTAGCGCTTGGGCTTGCCGCCTGGACCTGGGACGCGACGCTTCTCGCCGCCGCCGTCGTCATCGTCTACGCGATGATGGCCCGCACCGAAGAGCCCTGGCTCGAAGCGCGCTACGGCCGCGACTATCTCGACTATAAGAGAGAGGTTCCGCGCTTCTTCAACGCCCGCCACGCCGCGAGCGAATTCCATGCGCTACTCGCGCACAAAGTTCCGGCGTTCGCGAACAACCATCGCAACAAGCAGTAGTTTCGAGAAGCGCAATCACAGCACCGCTGTCATCCTCGGGCTCGTCCCGAGGATCCATCAGGCAGCACAGTCGTCTGCAAATGGATCCTCGGCATAAAGCCGAGGATGACATGCAGCTGCTTCAATCCGCGCCGGCACGAAAGCCCCTCATCCGGCCTTCCGGCCACCTTCTCCCTCAGGGAGAAGGAAGTTCGGCGCACCTTTCCTCTCCCGGAACGGGAGAGGATGCCCGCAGGGCAGGTGAGGGACTTGAACGAATTTACTCAGCCGCTTCGCGCGCGAGAAATCCGCCCGACTGGCGCATCCACAAGCTCGCATAGATGCCGCCGCGCTTCAAAAGATCAGCGTGCGTGCCTTCTTCGACGATGCGCCCCTCTTCCATCACGACGAGACGATCCATCGCCGCGATGGTCGAAAGCCGGTGCGCAATCGCGATCACGGTCTTGCCGTGCATCAGGGTCTCAAAACTCGCCTGAATCGCGGACTCGACCTCGGAATCCAGCGCGCTCGTGGCTTCGTCAAGCACCAGAATCGGCGCGTTCTTCAACAGCACGCGCGCGATGGCGATCCGCTGACGCTGTCCGCCCGAGAGCTTGACGCCCCGCTCGCCAACGTGCGCGTCGTAGCCCTTGCGCCCTTTCATGTCCTCGAGGCTCAAGATGAAATCATGCGCTTCCGCCTGCTTGGCAGCCGCGATGACATCCTTGTCCGTCGCATCGAGGCGGCCATAGAGGATGTTGTCGCGTACCGAGCGGTGCAGCAGCGACGTATCCTGCGTCACCATTCCGATTTCGGCGCGCAGGCTATCCTGCGTCACGTGCGCGATATCCTGTCCGTCGATCAGAATGCGACCGCCTTCGAGATCGTAGAAGCGCATGAGCAGGTTGACGAGCGTCGACTTGCCCGCACCCGAACGGCCGACAAGACCGACCTTCTCGCCAGGACGCACATTGAGCGTCAGGGATTCGATCACGCGCGGCGCCGCATCCTCGGAGGCGGCACGTCCCGCTCCGTAATGGAAATGAATATGATCGAAGCGGATCTCGCCGCGCGGCACCCTCACCGGCTTCGCATCGGGCGCATCGACGAGCAGGTTCGGGCGCGAGATCGTCTCCATGCCCTCGTGCACAACGCCGATGTTTTCGAACACGTCCGCGATGGTCCACATCACCCAGCCCGACATCGTCACGATCCTGATGACGAGCCCGCCGACAACCGCGATGTCGCCGACCGAAACATGCTGCAGCGTCCACAGCCAGATCGCCGTGCCCATCGTCGCGACGAGCAGCATGCCGTTCAGGATATAAAGCGTGACTTCCATGCCGGTGATGAGGCGGAGCGATGCCTGCCACTTCTCCATCTGCTCGGTCAGCGCCTCGCGCGCATAGATGTCCTCGCGCTCGGCATGGGCGAAGAGCTTCACCGTCATGATGTTCGTGTAGCTGTCGACGATGCGGCCAACGAGCATCGAACGCGCTTCCGATGCTTCCGTCGAGCGCTGCTTGATGCGCGGCACGAAATAGCGCAGCGCCACCGTATAGGCGACGAGCCAAATGATCAGCGGCACGACCAATCGCCAGTCGGATGCGGCGAACAAAAAGACCGATCCGACGAACTGCACGCTCGCGTACCAAAGCGCATCGATCAGCTGCACCACGCTTTCGCGCAGCGACGTGCCGGTCTGCATGATCTTATTGGCGACGCGTCCGGCAAAATCGTTCTGGAAGAAGCCGAGGCTCTGCCGCAGCACATAGCGGTGCGTCTGCCAACGAATGCGTGACGTGCATCCTGCTGACAGCATCTGATTTTTTATGAAGTCGTGCGCAATCGAGACAAGGGGCCGCAGAACCAGCGCCACGAACGCCATCAGCGCCAGCATCCAGCCGTAAGTCGCGACGAACGTCGACGGGTCGCTGTGCGTCCGCATCTTGTCGACGATGGCGCCGATAAAGCCCATCAGCGCCACTTCGATGGTCGAGCCGAGACAGCCCGCAATCAGCAGCAGAACGAAAAACGGCCAGAGCGGTTTGATGAAAAACCAATAAAAAGCCCACAGCGTATCGGGCGGGCGCACGATTGCGCGCTCGTCGAAAGGCTTGATGCGGGTCTCACCCCAGGTCATTAAGCGGCGCAGCATGATCTATCGCAAAGACAATAAGGGCGCCTGATCGCAAAGTCGGCGGGATCCGACTGGCGACGGCGACCGGGTGTTGATCGTTGATAACGGTTGGAGCTAAGGGTCTTTTCGGTCAAAAACAAGACATGGCTCGGAATATTCGATGAATGCCCCTGATATGCCACTAGAGCAGAGAAAAGCCACCGCGCGCGCTTGGTTCGAAAAGCTGCGCGACGACATCTGCGCATCGTATGAAAAGCTGGAGGCGAACCTTCCCGAAACCGCTCCGCATGGCGGCGATCCGGCGGGAACATTCGTCCGGACGCCGTGGAATCGCGCCAAAGAGGGTGAGGCGGATGCAGGCGGCGGCGTGATGAGCCTGATGCATGGCCGCGTCTTCGAGAAAGTCGGCGTGCACACATCTACGGTTTACGGAGAATTCGCGCCCGAGTTCCGCAAGCAAATCCCAGGGGCCGAGGAGAATCCGCAATTCTGGGCCTCGGGAATTTCTCTGATCGCACACCCGGTCAACCCGAACGTACCCGCAGTTCACATGAACACGCGCATGATCGTCACGAACAAATGGTGGTTCGGCGGCGGCGCTGACTTGACGCCGGTGCTCGATAAGCGGCGTACACAGTCAGACGCCGATACGCTCGCGTTTCACGCGGCCATGTATGGCGCATGCGCCAACCATTCGATTGTCGATTACACCAAGCTCAAGACCTGGTGCGACGAATACTTCTTTCTGCCGCACCGGAACGAGGCCCGCGGCGTCGGCGGAATTTTCTACGATTATCTGACACCCTCAGACGCGGAAGGCGGCTGGGATGCGGCATTCGCATTCACGCAGGATGTCGGACGTTCGTTCCTGAGCGTTTATCCGATGATCGTTCGCGGCAATTACATGATGCCCTACACCGATGATCAGCGCGAAGAACAGCTGATCCGCCGCGGCCGCTACGTCGAATACAATCTGCTTTATGACCGCGGCACGACATTCGGATTGAAAACCGGAGGCAACGTCGACTCCATCCTGTCCTCTATGCCGCCCGTGGTGAAGTGGCCGTAGTTTTTACTGTCATCCTCGGGACAGGCCCGAGGATGACAAGTTGGCCGCACGCGGCTGGCGCTCCCACATAGTGGCCGTTTCGCCATTCCGAGGGCGGACCTTTGATAGCGGCCACCTCTAAGGTTTACCCCCGCGCGCCCGAACGTATAACCTCGCGACAATTCTAGCTCGGGACTTATGCCCGCGAGGAGCAGTATATGCGCGCGGCATTTCACGCCGCTGGGTTGGTGCGTGCGGCCTTCGGGAGCGCTTCGAGATGAAGCGCCTCGTCTGCTCCCTCGACGGCACGTGGAATGATGACGACGGCACCCAGCCGCTGACCAACGTCGCCAAGCTGAACCGCGCCATCCTTTTTCAGGATCGCCGGGGCGTTCGACAGCTCTCGCGTTACGTCGACGGCATCGCATCTTCCGAAGGGCAAGGATGGTCATTTCTTAAAGGCGCGCTCGGCTTCGAGGTGAGCGACCGGATCCAAGCGGGCTACGAGTTCCTCAGCAACGTCTACGAGCCGGGCGACGAGATTTACCTCTTGGGCTTTTCTCGCGGCGCTTACGAAGCGCGGAGCCTCGCAAGCTTCATCACACTTTTCGGATTGGCGCGGAAAGGCAGCAATTTTTCGATCGACGACGCCTGGACGATCTACCGCCAAGCCGAGCACAAACGCGATTTCAACGCCGTCGCAGAGGTCAGCGCGTCATGCCACTATCCCGTTCGCATTCGCTGTCTCGGCGTCTGGGATACGGTCGGCAACATCGGAAATCCGATCTCGTCATGGGCATGGCTTAGCCGCAAACTCGACTATCACGACATGCGGCTGCACGATACCATCGACGTCGCACTCCACGCACTCTCGATTGACGAAGGACGCAGCCCCTTCCGGCCATCGTTATTCACGTATCCAGAAGATGCTCAGCCACCCTCGCGCCAGCACATCGAGCAGGTGTGGTTTCCCGGATCTCATGCCGACGTCGGCGGCGGCTGGCCGGAAAGCGATCTCTCAGATATTGCGCTCCTTTGGATGGCCGAGCGCATTCAGGCGACGACGAACCTCGCTCTCGATATCAACGCGCTGAAACGCGAGAGCAGGCCCGATCACCTCGGACTGCAACACGCATCATCGACCGGCTGGCTGTATGCATTCAGCCGCTTTTGGCCCTATGTGCGTCTCATCCAGCAGAGTTTGAAAAACGCGGTGCCTTCGCGGCAATGGCGCGCAAGCAAGCTTCGGCGCGGACTCGTTTCGCTCAATGAGAAAATTCACGAAAGCGCGCTGACGCGATTGGGGCAAACGGTCAAAGAGGCGCGAGGCAGCGCCATTCGCGAAATCGTCTACCGGCCTCCTACCCTTGACGGGAAGAGCGCAGAGCCGCCTCGTTCGCCCGAAACCGATGCGATAGCAGAGCACGCAAGCGGCAAGGCCGCGTGAGACAGGATATCACAAAAGAAGACGTCATTCTGATACGTTATACGGGAGCGGTCGAAAGCCGCAGTTGTCGGCCATAGGATGCGTGCCACATGTTCGCTAGTTCGGCGGAACCGGACTATAGGCCCGACCGCACAGGCGTTCCCCTAAGAAAAACTCCGGATATCCCACAATGACAACCTTGCAAGATCCGCTCAAAGCAGGCGCATTTACGCTGAAAAATCGCGTCGTGCTTGCGCCTCTCACCCGCTGCCGCGCAAGCGCCGGACGCGTCCCGAACGAGATGATGCGCGAATATTATGTCCAGCGCGCATCGGCTGGCTTGATCATCACCGAAGCCACCGCTGTGACGCCGATGGGCGTCGGCTATCCCGATACGCCGGGCATCTGGTCGGACGAGCAGGTCGCGGGCTGGAAAAAGATCACCGATGCGGTTCACGCAGCCGGCGGCACCATCGTACTGCAGCTTTGGCACGTCGGCCGCATCTCCGATCCGCTCTATCTCGATGGCGCGCTTCCGGTTGCGCCCAGCGCGATTGCGCCAAAGGGCACAGTGAGCCTCGTTCGGCCCAAAAAGGAATTCGTAACCCCGCGGGCTCTCGAATTAAGCGAAATCCCGGGCATCATCGCCGACTATCGTCGCGGCGCCGAAAACGCCAAGCGCGCCGGATTCGATGGCGTCGAGGTTCATGGCGCCAACGGATATCTTCTCGATCAATTCCTGCAGGATTCGACGAACAAGCGAACAGACGAATACGGCGGCTCGATCGAGAACCGCGCGCGTCTCATGCTCGAAGTCGTCGACGCTTGCATCGAGGTGTGGGGCGCCGATCGTGTCGGCCTTCATCTCTCGCCGCGCGGCGATTCACACGACATGGGCGACAGCAACCGGCTTGCAACGTTCGGATACGTCGCGACTGAAGTCGGCAAGCGCAAGATCGCGTTCATCTGCACCCGCGAATATCGGGATGCGGACTCGGTCAGCCCGGAGTTGAAGAAGCTATTCGGCGGCGTTTTCATCGCCAACGAGAAGTTCACGAAGGAAACGGCGGAAGCTGCGATCAACGATGGCACCGCCGATGCAGTTGCGTTCGGCAAAATCTTCATCGCCAACCCCGATCTGCCGCTGCGCTTAAAGATCGACGCCCCATTCAACACGCCTGACGCGAACTCGTTCTACGGCGGCACCGACAAGGGCTACATCGACTATCCGGCGCTTGCGGCCGCGAACGCCTGACAAGCAGTGCATTCCGGGATGCCGGGCCTCAGCGCTCGGCATCTCTCCTAAGCGAGACCTCGTCGAAAGCCGCTGCGAACTCTTGCGACCCAGGCGTCAGGATGGCCTGAGTCATGCGCCGGTCGAGTTCAGCGCGAAGTTGCGCTCCCGTCAGTCCTCCGACCATCTTGTTGACGTAGTAGGCCCGCCTCGCGAAGAAATTCGGCGTCGGCGCATCGGCCCCTGGGCTATCCAGCATCTCGAGGCCAGTAGCGGGCCCCGCCAAATTCATCAGCTCGAGCTCTGCGCCCGATAGCGAATAGCGGCCGCTCTTTCCCGCGAGATCCGCGATAGTCTTGAGCTTCATCGCCTGCAGCATCGGCCCGAGGTCGCCGTCGATGTTCAACGTGTGTATGCCCATACCCGTAGGCGTCTTGGCATAGGCCTGCTGCACGCTCCACTCGAACGGCTGATGTTTGACGTTGGCGTACATTTTCTTCAGCACGGCGAGCTTGTGCTTCAGCAGCGCCGTTCTGGCCGGCGTATTGCGCGGATCGCGCAGCTTGGCGCTGAGCCTGCTGATGAAGGTCGCGCCGCTGCGGGCAAGTTCGTTCACCGAATTAGCATCGAGCAATTGCGCATATCCAAGCGCGCTCGATATGGGCTTGCCGGACTTGCGGCTCGGATGAATGCCCGCCTGCATGTCGTAGGTCCCGACGCCGCCGGTTTCGAGCGCATAGACGCGCACGACCTGCTCCTTCGAAAGACCAAGTGCCGTGGCTTCCGCCGCATAGCGCAGCTTGAATTCTTTTTCGGAGACGCGCTCCGGCACGAAGTTGTAGACACTCTTGGCGGCGGCAAGATAATCCGGAATCGTTGCGAGTTCCTTCGGCGGCGTCGGATTGCTCTGCTTCTGTATCTCGACAAACCGGCTGTATTTCTGAGCGAGGTCTCCCGACAGTGACGGTCCCTTATATTTCGGCGGAAAGCTCATCACATAGTCGCTTGCCTCGAACGGAGTTTTCTTCGCGCGCTTCTTTCGGCGCAGATCCCGCTTTTTCTCGACAGCGTCCCAATAGGCATCGAGCTGATCTTCGAACTGGTTCCGCGCACTCTTCCACGCCTGAAACGCCGCGATCTCATCGTCGGACAGCGACGTCAGGAAATCGATGGTCGACATCGCCTCGACGCGCTGCGGCATCGCCAGACAAAGCACGGCTAGAAGCACGGCGACCCACGCTCCAACACCACGCAACCGGCTCGGCGATGTCATGCAGGCATAAGCCACGCGCGGTCCCTTCGATCTATCGAACAAGGCTCAACTCGAAACGGCGAATCGAGGGTAACGTGATTCAGCGAGTTGCACTTGTACCTTCCGCACTTCGATTAACAGCAGGTTGCGAATGAACCCGCTTTCCGCCTCCAATAAGGCAACTGTCGAGCTTGACGCCGCCACATTCGAGCGCCTAGCGCGTTCGCGGCTGCTCGCGAACCCGCCTCTTCTCAATGAGCCGCAATCGCCGGGAGACGACGATCTCAATCCGGAAATTGCTCGATTTGCGACCGGGCTGCGGCATGCCGCGGTACTCGTACCCATTATCGCCCGCTCCCCTCTGACCGTCCTCCTGACGGCGCGAACCGAGCATCTGCCGTCGCACGCCGGCCAAATCGCATTTCCCGGCGGCAAGGTGGAAACCTACGATACCGGCCCGCTTGCCGCTGCGTTGCGAGAGACGCGGGAAGAAATCGCCCTGGATGAAGCGTTCATTGAACCCGTTGGTTATTTATCGCCTTACCGCACCGGAACGGGCTACATCATCACGCCTTCCGTCGCCCTGGTCCGTCCCGGCTTTAAGCTGGCCGCCAACCCTGACGAAGTCGCCGACGTCTTCGAGGTTCCGTTCGAATTTCTGATGAACGAAGCAAATCACCAGATCCACAGCCGCATCTATAGCGGCTCCGAGCGGCGGTTCTATGCCATGCCCTACGGAGAACGCTATATTTGGGGAGCAACAGCGGGAATAATCCGCACGCTCTATCGGAGACTGTTCAGCTTATGATCCGCATTATTATGGAGAACATCTTCTTCTTCCTGCTTCCAACCATTCTCTACGTCGTGTGGATCGCGTTTTCGAAAGACGAATGGGATGGCCTTCGGACAGTCGTGAGAGAAGCGCCGCTCATCCGACTTTTCTTCGCGGGAGCCGCGTTGATGTTCGCCACGCTGATCGTGTTTTCATCGCACACGTATAACAGCCCGAACGATGTCTACGTGCCCGCCTCCGTCGTCGACGGCAAGCTCGAGCCGGGCCACAGCATCCACGAACCCGACAAAGCCACGCCGCAAACGGTAAAGCCCTGATCGATGTCCGAGTCTCAACCGAAATGGCCGCGTGTCAGCGGCGACTGGCTGCAGTCTCCGGCGCTTGCCAAAGTCTTCGCGGCGTTGGCGGACGGCGGTGCCGAAGCACGTGTCGTCGGGGGGGCCGTGCGCAATGCTTTGATCCATCGCCCCGTCAAGGAGATCGACATCGCTACGACGGCACGCCCGGAAGAGGTCATGCGTCTTGCCGAGCGAGCCGGTCTCGCCGCCCATCCAACCGGTATCGATCACGGCACGATCACCGTCGTTGCCGGCAAGCAGCCATTCGAGGTGACGACGCTGCGCCGCGACGTCGAAACCGACGGCCGCCACGCGGTCGTTACATTCACGACGTCGTGGGAAGAAGACGCCTCCCGCCGCGACTTCACGATCAACGCTCTCTACTGCAAGCTCGACGGTACGCTCTATGATTATGCCAGCGGTATCGACGACCTGCGCAAGCGCCGCGTGCGATTCATCGGGGACGCCCACGCCCGGATCCGCGAAGATTATCTGCGCGTGCTTCGCTTTTTTCGCTTCAGCGCCGAGTACGGCAACGGACAGCTTGATGCCACGGGACTCGCGGCAGCGATTGCCCTGAAAGACGGCCTCGCGCTCCTCTCCGCCGAACGCGTTCGTGCCGAGATCATGAAGCTGTTCGCGGCGCCGGGTGCCGTCGACGTGGTGAACGCTATGCACAAAGCCGGGATCCTGCAGCTTGTGATCCGCACCCGGCTCGAGCCGGATCGCTTCGCGCGCTTGGCCGCAATCGAGGGCATGCTCGGCGAACCACCGGATGCGCTAACTCGTCTCGCGGCGCTTGCCGTGAATAACCCAGAAGACGCAACGTTTCTTGCGAACGAGCTTCGTCTTTCGAACGCTGAAGCCGCACGCATTGCAGCCGCATCGGCGGGCGATGCCGGCATCGACCCTGCTTCCCCGGAGGCGGATGCCCGCATCGCGCTTTATAAGCTCGGGCCTGAGAATTTTTCCCGCGCCGCCCGCCTGGCGTGGACACGCTCCGGCGCACCCGCCAACGATGCACACTGGCGCGCACGAACGTTGCTTCCCGATCGTTGGAAAGCGCCTGTTATGCCATTCTCGGGAAGCGACGTCCTGGCGCTCGGATTGGCTCCGGGACCGAAAGTTGGAAAAGTTCTAGCCGCGTTCGAACGCTGGTGGATGCAGAACAATTTCTCAAACGATGCCGAACGGCAAAGCAGCGTGCTCAAAGAGCTGGCGTTTGCGGCACTTAATTAACAAAGCATTAAATTTCGCTTCACCTTCCCTTTTGCTCGGATTAAGTTCCGCGCTCGTGGGGTTCGTCATTTGTAACGCGTTGAGGAAATGCCCTGATGGAAAGCATCGGTCACGAGCGCGAACGGTCACTCAAGTTCGTTCAAGTCGTCTTCGCCCTTCTCGCTCTAGTCAGTCTCGTTTCAGCCTTGGCCGTAGCAACACGTGGTGCGGATCTCGGCCTTCCTGACACATCCGTCTATCCGATATCTTTGGCCTTCCTATTGGTTGGCGCCGCCGATACCGTTCTGCTCTACGCGTGGGAGCACATCTTTCAGCGCACTGAACTTTAAGATCGGCGTGCCGCTCACTTGGGCGGCGCGCAACTGCCCGTCCTGATGACGCTTTTGTGGCATCCTTGAAATGCCGAGCTCGCATTCATACTTGTTCGTAAACACGGAAAAAGCGGGCTTCGAAAAGGGCTAACGCGAGCGTCCGCGTGCCTCCGTCATACGCGTGTTACATGAATCCGGTCCTACGTTTTACATGAAATGCGAAGCCGCATTTGTGCGAGGCGCAGTGACTGGGGGCCGACCTTGAGCGCACCGAACCCGGAATTGAACTATCGAACCGTATTCATTTCCGACGTCCATCTTGGAATGCGCAATTGCCAATCAACCGCACTCCTCGATTTCTTGAAATACGTCGAATGCGAACACCTCTATCTCGTCGGCGATATCGTCGACTTCTGGAAAGTGCGCCGCGGACCGCACTGGCCGCAAAGCCACAACGACGTTTTGCAGAAGCTGCTGCGCAAATCGCGCAAGGGCACGCGCGTCGTTTTCATTCCAGGCAATCATGACGACGGACTTCGTGACTATACCGGGATGAACTTCGGCGAGATCGAAATTCGCCGCGATGCCATCCACGAGACCGCCGACGGCAAGCGCTATCTCATCCTGCACGGCGACGAATTCGATGTCGTCGTCCGTTACGCACGCTGGCTCGCGTTTCTCGGCGACCGTTCTTACGACGCTGCACTGGCCCTCAACGTTCCCCTGAACTTCGCGCGCCGGCTGTTTGGCCTGGGACACTGGTCGCTGTCGGCGTTCCTGAAGCACAAAGTGAAGAGCGCCGTGAATTACATCGGCGAGTTCGAGGAAGCGCTCGCGGGCGAAGCTCGCCGGCGAGACGCTGAAGGCCTCATCTGCGGCCACATTCACCACGCAAATGAACGTATGATCGACGGTATCCACTATCTGAACTGTGGAGACTGGGTCGAAAGTTGCACAGCTATCGGAGAGCGTTTCGACGGCAAGTTCGAAATCATTCGCTGGAAAGAACATTTGGCCGCCCGCGCCTCACAGGCGCCTTCAGGTCGTTGGTTTATAGAAGCCGCCTGAAGCGGTGCTGTGCCGGCTTCAAATTAGCCGGCAAACGGAGAGTCCCACGTGAACGCTACCAAAGTCCTCGAGCCGACGAGTTCCGATCTGCTGAGCGAAGCCGTGCACCAGAACCGCGCGCTGAGCCTTGCGGGCATTCTCGAACGCACCTTTACGTTTGCCTTCCGGTCGATGGTTTATCCGCAGATCTGGGAAGATCCGCGCGCCGACATGGAAGCGCTGGAGATCACGCCGCAGACGCGCATCATGACCATCGCCTCCGGCGGCTGCAACGTCATGAGCTACCTGTCCGCCAATCCGGCACGCATCTATGCGGTCGATCTGAACGCGACTCACATCGCCCTGTTGAAGCTGAAGATCGCAGCCGCACAGCACCTGCCGAACCACGGCACGTTCTATCGCTTCTTCGGCGCGGCTAACGACCGCCGCAACGTCGCCCTCTATAACGACCTCATCGCGCCGCATTTGGATGCCGACACGCGCGCTTATTGGGAAGGTCGCGAACTTTCCGGCCGCCGCCGCATCACGCGCTTCGCCCGCAACTTCTATCACTTCGGCCTGCTCGGGCGCTTCATCGCGACCGGCCATATCGCAGCCCGCGTCTTTGGCGCCAATCCGAAAAAGTTGCTCGAAGCCCGTTCGATCGAAGAACAGCGCGAGATCTTCGCGCGCGAGATCGGGCCTGCGTTCAGCCATCCCGTTCTGCGTTGGATCACATCCAACCGCGCCTCTCTTTTCGGCTTGGGCATTCCTCCCGTGCAGTACGATGCGCTTTCCGGCGGCGGCGCACGGCCGATGGCCGACGTTCTGAAAGAACGCGCCGAGCGCCTGGCAACGGGGTTCGACCTCAAGGACAACTATTTCGCATGGCAAGCCTTCGGCCGTAGCTACGCGTCTCAGGGTGAAGGCCCGTGTCCGCCCTATCTCGAAAAGTCGAACTTCATGGCGGTCAAGGCGCGCGCCGGTCGCGTTGACGTCATCCACGACAACATGATCCGCTTCCTCTCCGGCGAGTCTGCGGAAAGCCTCGACCGTTATATCCTGCTCGATGCTCAGGATTGGATGGACGACGCGTTGCTCAATTCGCTGTGGCAGCAAATCACCCGCACCGCCCGTCCCGGCGCGCGCGTCATCTTCCGCACCGCGGGCGAAGAAAGCATCCTTCCCGGCCGCGTTGCCGACTCGACCCTCAGTCAGTGGACGTACGACGCCGCGAAGTCCGCCGAAATCCACGCCAAGGATCGCTCGGCGATCTACGGCGGCTTCCACCTCTACATCAAGAACGCTTGAACGCGCCGATGACCGAGACAGCAGCAAGCGCCATGGATGGCATGTATCGCCACCAGCGATACATCTACGACCTGACGCGCCGCTATTACCTGATCGGACGCGACCAGATGATCGCCGAGCTTAATCCGCCGCCCGGCGGCACGGTGCTTGAGATCGGCTGCGGTACAGCCCGCAATCTTCTTCACGCCGCGCGGCGCTATCCCGGCTCGAAATTCTACGGCCTCGATGTCTCGGAAGAGATGCTGAAGACGGCGCGCGCCTCCATCGAAAAAAGCCCGCACAGCGACATCATCACCGTCGCCCAGGCCGACGCCACGACGTTTTCACCTGTCGAGCTTTTCGGCATTCAGAACATCGACCGAATTTTCATCTCGTATGCGTTGTCGATGATTCCGCCGTGGCAAGCCGTCGTCGATCGCGCAGCTTCGCAACTCGCGCCGAACGGCGAGCTGCACATCGTCGACTTTGGCACGATGGCATCAATGCCGTCGCTGGGCCGCAACGCGATGCGCGCGTGGTTGACCCGCTTCAGCGTGACACCGCGCCTCGACCTCGAAGACACCGTTCGCGAGATCGCCAAACGCCACGGCCGCAGCGCGACCTTCCAGCACGGCCGCCTCGACTACGCCGCGCTGGCGCGCATCGGCGCAAAGCTCAACTAGCTCTCCCAAAACGTCCTAGCTGACGCGCGGACCTCTTAGCTGCTGCAGCGCCAGCTCGATCCGCCGCCAATCCTCGGCGGAACGCTCGTCCCCCGTCTTTTCATAACGGCGGACCATCTGCGCGGCCTCGGCCAGCGCTTTCGCGCCCTGCACGCTATAAAGCTTGCGGGCATGATCATGGATTTCAACGGCATTCATGACGGAACCTCCCTTAGCTTTGTTCTTGGCGTCATTCATTTAAGACGAACGCTGTCTGCTCAAACCTCCAATCCAACACAGGATAATCCGTTCCCTGGCCCCGCTCCACGCAAAAGCCCCGGCAGGCGCCAGGGCTTCCGTCTTACGACAGCCGCTCGTGTAAAAAGTTTATTCCGCAGGGGGACTTGCAGCCGGAGGCTCGACTGGATGAGCCGCCCCGTTTGCCACGGCGGCGGCGGCGACAAGTTCATCTTCCACCGGGGTTTCGATGGCCTCGGCAGCGGCTTCTACGGCTTCGGCAGGTTCGGATTCGGGGGCCGCCTCTGCCGCCGCCGCGGGAGCTTCCTCCGCCCCGGCTTCGGAAGGGGACGCTTCTGCAGGCGCCTCCGCCACGACCTCCGCATCCGCTACCGACGCCTCCTCCGCGACCGCCTCAGCTGCACTCTCCGGAGCGGCCTCGGCCGCCATCTCCGGTTCTGCAGCCGCGGCCTCCGCGACAGCTTCGGCCGGTGGCTCGGCGGTAGATTCCGCGGTCTCGACCACGGCTGCCTCGACCACCTCCTCGACTGTCGGCTCCGCTGCCGCCTCTTCAGCAGCCGGTACCTCGGATGCAGCCTCCTCGGGCTCCGAAGCCGCCTCTGGAGCCGCCTCCGCCATCACCGGCGCCTCGGCAGCTTCCATCGCAGTTTCGGTTTCAGCGGTGTCCGTATTGGCAGCAACGGGCACCGCTAAAATGGCGTCGAGCTCACCGATGGCACGCTCGACCGCTTTCATCGCTTTGAAGTCCGGCGACGCCTCGATGCGCGCTCGAACGTCGTCGTGTAAGGTCTTGAGCTTGGACAGGATATCGGCCGACATCTATTCTTCCCTTTTTCTTGGGGTTTTGAGAATAAGTTTCCGCTCGCCTGCGCATGACTGAACATGCGGACGCTCATCTTCAAATTTTCCAGTAATGCGCAGTAATAAAGTACAGGAATTCGCGCCCCCGCGAACTCCTGCGACAGATTGTACACAGCTATAAATTGCAAACGCTGCGAGCGCCGACCGTGCCTACTCGGCCTTCAGAGGCCGCGTTAGAAGGAAAAGCCCCACCTCGCGCGCACGACCCCACACATATCTGATGGGAGCCTTTCGCCAATAGAAACGCTACGCGCCACTGCGTAGAATGGCTGAGCCGAAATCTCCGACCTGCCGCGCCGCGCCAGAGGCGGATAGATGCCCTAGCCTCGAAGTCACATCGCCCAGCCGTATCGGATGTCGACGTCGACCGTCCGCGAGCGCATTCGCGATTTGAGAAGCATCCGCGCGCCTGACTGGCTCAAGACATAAGCCGCTGTGACTTTCGGAAACCTGGATAAGCAAACCAGATGGCGCCCCCCAATCTTGGGGAGACACCGGTGGGGACGCTGCTTTGCACCCGAAAGTCCAATGACGTCCCAGTCAGAAAGCTGACGCAACGCGCCTTCGACGCCAGGAAGGAATGTCGGCCCCATTGACGGCTTCGACTCGCTCGAAGCCGTCGCCGAGTTGCGATCGCACGAAGGCCAGCCGTTTGGTGGCGCGTTCCAGATTTATGGACGAATATTTTCAGCCTGCCGCGATCCATAAATGTACCCAGTCAATACAAACCAACCCGCCAAGCGATGCGAAAGCCGCAGTGGCAAGAGCCCAGACATGTCCGCACTATCGGGAAATATCGGGAGAGTAACGGAGGTCAATTCAGTATGACTGGCACGACCGTTGGAGACATATTGATTAGCAGCGATTTTCGGAGAAGCCCCGCTCTTCTAATTCACCTGTCACATCAAATCCCAAAATCTGATTTTCATCAGTTTGTCACGTCAACGGCGGCAGGAGGCCGCAAATATCGTGCGTCTTATTGCAAGGCTCTTGCTTTCAAACCAACGCCATTTTAGTTTGTGTAGACATTTTCTGTATACGTTTTATTTTCGGGGTGGGGCCATGGCAGCAACTACTACCAAGAGTTTTCGGCGTTGGTTATTGAAACCTCTCACCAAAAAAATTGAACGCATAGTCGAAAAGCGTTTGGCCGCGTTTTCGATGCCCTTCAAAAATACGCAACTTGAATTTGAGGCCAAGCTTCAGCACGCAGAAAAGCTTGCACGCGATGCGCAACTAGAACGAGAACTCGTTCGAGTCATGGCACTCACAAGGAAGTTTCATCCAGTTATTTCCGGTATTGCCCCATGCGCCTCCTCTTCGACGTTCGATATGCAGAGCATCAACGGCGACGCGGTATCGGCCGATACATATTCGGGTTGATCGACGCTCTTCGTGCTGACGGCCGGTTGGAGATTTCGCTCCTCGCGGATTGCGGCGCTTTTCGTTTCGATAAGTCGACAATCTTCATCGATGAACTCTCGTCATTAGCCGACGACCATTTCGACTATTTTTGCCTGCCGTGTTATTTTCCCGACAACTGGGCCAACCGTCCGGGCCGTCTGGATTTGTTATTGCCCCATCAGGCCGTAAGGGCGAGCCGCTCGATCGTCGGCATTGGCCACGACCTGATACCTAGTGTTTTCCCTGACGTCTATTTTGAGCCAAGACCCGACATCCGTGATTTATTTCGCCTTGGTCGCGCAATCTCGTCGCACATCGCCGCTCACACTTTTTGCAACAGCCAGACAACTGCCAACGATTTCGCAAAACATGCTGGTTGTGCGCCGAGTACGCTCACAGTGATTTACGGCGGTGTGGATATTGCGAAATGGTCGACAGCGCATAGGCATGCGCCAACTGACAACGTCGTATATGTCGGCGGTGACGAATACCGCAAAAACCTTGATGGCGCGATAAAGGGCTTTGCCGAATTCAAAAAATTGAAACCGGAATCTCGAGCGAAGCTCGTCATTGCAGGAAATTTGTCAGACACTTCGCGTTCGCGGCTTGAAAAATTAGCCGGTGATCTTCTTTTGCAACCGACCGACGTCCTGATGACAGGGTTCGTCGAGGAAGACGCTCTTCTGAAATTTGTCAAATCCGCTCGCATGACTTTCTTTCCTTCGCTGTACGAGGGACTGGGATTGCCGATCCTCGAAAGCCTCGCTGCTGGCGTCCCTTGCGCGGCATCGATGTACGGGGCGACTGCAGAATTGATTCCGCCTGAGCATCAATTCGATCCCTACGACCCCGTATCCATGGCAAACGCCATCGACCTTCTCCTTCATAACGAAGACGAGCGAAGGCGTTCTATCGCGGCCGGAACGAGCCTTCTTTCAACGATGAATTGGTCAACTGCGGCGAGCACGATGATCGATAAATTGTTGGAGATCAGGGTCACTGACGGAACGCCCTTGCGATCGGCAAGCCGGCGCGTCGCCGTATTTAGCTGTACGCCGCCGGATCGAAGCGGAATTGCAACGAATTCGGCTAAGGTCTTCGGTGACGCCGCCCTGTTCGATCTGTTTACCGACGTTGCGTCTCCGCAGGATTTGGCCAGCCGCGAGCAGGAAACGCAAAAGATCGCGGGTCATCCGGTTTCGCTATGGCCCATCAGCGCGTTCGATGATCTCGACGAGGCCGAGCGTTACGGTCGCGCTATTTATGTTCTGGGCAATTCGCACCACAACTTGTCGGTCCTTC
This sequence comes from Hyphomicrobium sp., assembly GCA_030148425.1. Classification (GTDB taxonomy): domain Bacteria; phylum Pseudomonadota; class Alphaproteobacteria; order Rhizobiales; family Hyphomicrobiaceae; genus Hyphomicrobium_B. Next base: position 675,408 of record JASBTM010000008.1, read on the forward strand.
AAGCCTTAATGGAACATCAAAGGAGCCGCGCAGCCAAGACGGTCTATCTGCATGACGGCCGATTGGAAAATCTTTGGTTTTGGTACTGTGGCCGATCGCTCGAAGCGATGCGCACGCTGTTCTCCATGTTCTATCCGTTATCGCAAATGAGAAGCTGCGCATCCCACAATGAATTCCCGGACGTCGGCATGAGGGGAATTCGCCCTCTCATCATAGGGGCCGGAGTAAGACACATCGTCGTAAATTCCGAGCGGGCGAAGAAGGCGATCGAATATGATGTCACTTGCGATTTCGATGTCCGAGTAGACGTTGCCCATCATGCGATCGACCGGATCGACGTTGACGGAACACCCCCGTTCGTGCGCCGACACAATGAACTCATTGTCGGCACGTTCGGCATTCCTGATGGCATTAAAGGCACTGACCGGGTGATTGCGGCAGTCCGAGAGATCAACCGGTTTCAGCCTGCGCGTCTGGCAATCGTTGGTTGGCGCGCGAATATCTATGCACAGCACTTCATAAGCGCAGAAGATCGCGAGATCGTCATTATCGTCGACTCTCCGACGGACGTAGAACTGCATCGTTGGATGAAGTCGGTGGACGTGGCTGTTCAGCTGCGGATGCTCCAGTATGGCGAAAGTTCCGGCGTACTCTCCCAACTCGTCGGCGTCGGAAAAAAGCCGATCGCATCGACAAATCTCATCGACCCGGCGCTGGCCAGCCGGACGATTGCCGTCGATCACGAAATTCCACCGGAAGAGCTGGCTGAGGAAATTCTGAAAGCGCGCCATGTTATTGGGACGCTTGAGGGGCTCGAACGATTTTCTTCCGCATCGCTGGGAAACTGGTTCGCGATATCCGCTTCAGCCAATTGACCCAATCACGATATCGGCGTGTTCACCCGCAACAAAAAAGCCCCGCAGCGATGCGGGGCTTTCCGATTTTATGGCTGCGCGGGGGCGGCCGGCTCCCCGAGAGGGAGACGCCCCGCGCCATTAAATTAGAAGTCCATGCCGCCCATGCCGCCCATGCCGCCGCCGGGAGCGCCGTGCGAGTGGCCAGCGTCCTTCTTCGGCACGTCAGCGATCATGGCTTCCGTCGTGATCAGGAGGCCAGAGACCGAAGCCGCGTCCTGCAGCGCGCAACGCACGACCTTCGTCGGGTCGATGACGCCCTGCGAGTACAGATCGCCGTACTCGTGGGACTGAGCGTTGTAGCCGTAGGCATACTTGGAGTTCTCGAGGATCTTGCCGACGATCACGGAACCGTCTTCACCAGCGTTCGTAGCGATCTGGCGGGCCGGAGCCTGCAGCGCCTTGCGGACGATGTTGATGCCGACCTTCTGATCGTCATTCTCGGGCTTCAGAGCGTCGAGAGCCTTTGCAGCGCGGAGAAGCGCGACGCCGCCGCCCGGGACGATGCCTTCTTCGACGGCCGCACGGGTTGCGTGCAGAGCGTCGTCGACGCGGTCCTTGCGCTCTTTAACTTCGACTTCCGTCGCGCCGCCGACCTTGATGACAGCAACGCCGCCAGCGAGCTTCGCGAGACGCTCCTGCAGCTTCTCACGGTCGTAGTCCGAGGATGTTTCCTCGATCTGCGCCTTGATCTGCTTCACGCGCGCTTCGATGTCGGCCTTCTTGCCCGAACCGTCGACGATCGTGGTGTTTTCCTTGTCGATCGTCACCTTCTTGGCGCGGCCGAGCATCTGCAGCGTAACCGTCTCAAGCTTGATGCCGAGATCTTCCGAGATCACCGTACCGCCCGTGAGGACTGCGATGTCTTCCAGCATGGCCTTGCGGCGATCGCCGAAGCCCGGAGCCTTGACGGCAGCAACCTTGAGGCCGCCACGCAGCTTGTTGACGACGAGCGTCGCGAGAGCTTCGCCTTCGACGTCTTCAGCGATGATGAGGAGCGGCTTGCCCGACTGAACGACGGCTTCCAGAACCGGAAGCATCGCCTGCAGACCCGAAAGCTTCTTCTCGTGGATGAGAATGTAGGGGCTCTCAAGCTCTGCGATCATCTTGTCGGCGTTGGTGATGAAGTACGGCGAGAGATAGCCGCGGTCGAACTGCATGCCTTCGACGACATCGAGTTCGAAATCGAGGGTCTTGGACTCTTCGACGGTGATGACGCCTTCCGAGCCGACCTTATCCATCGCTTCGGCGATCTTCTTGCCGACGACTTCGTCGCCGTTGGCCGAGATGGTGCCGACCTGAGCGATCTGATCCTTCGTGACCTTCTTCGAGTTGGTCTTGAGGTCTTCGACGATGGCCTGAACGGCGAGATCGACGCCGCGCTTGAGGTCCATCGGGTTCGAGCCGGCAGCAACCGACTTCGCACCTTCGCGAACGATAGCCTGAGCGAGAACCGTTGCCGTCGTGGTGCCGTCGCCAGCAAGGTCAGCCGTTTTAGAGGCGACCTCTTTGAGCATCTGCGCGCCCATGTTCTCGAACTTGTCTTCAAGCTCGATTTCCTTCGCAACCGTCACACCGTCCTTGGTGATGCGCGGCGCGCCGAACGACTTCTCGATAACGACGTTGCGGCCCTTCGGACCGAGCGTGACTTTCACGGCGTTGGCCAGAATGTCGACGCCGCGGAGCATGCGCTCGCGAGCGTCCTGGGCAAACTTGACGTCTTTAGCTGCCATGTTGAGCAACTCCTAAGCTTTGCAAATGGGGGGATAGAATTAAGCGGCGGCCTTGGTCTTCGAGGCGGTCGTGAGAACGCCGAGAATGTCGCTCTCCTTCATGATCAGGAGATCTTCGCCGTCGATCTTCACTTCGCTGCCCGACCATTTTCCGAACAGGACGCGCTCACCGACCTTGACGTCGAGAGGAACGACTTTGCCCGATTCATCGCGAGCGCCGGGGCCAACGGCCACAACTTCGCCCTGCTGGGGCTTTTCCTTGGCGGTGTCGGGGATGATGATCCCGCCTGCGGTCTTTGCTTCTTCCTCGATGCGCTTCACGACGACACGATCGTGGAGAGGACGGAACGCCATGGGTTTAACCTCATGATTTGGCTAGACGATTTGTTTTAGGTCACGCGGCCTAGCAATACTAAGCCACAAGTGACGGGCAGCATCGCCCGTCAGCACCTTGCGGGCAGGATCGCTCGCGAACCCGAACGCGACGGTTATATGCTTCTCGCTGTTAGCACTGTCAATACTTGAGTGCCAAAAGTCTGCCCGCTAGAAGAGCCTTCCGCAGCACCGCAGATCAAAAACACCCGTTGGCCGAACCAAAAATGGTCAGCCGAGTTGCATCAGCAGATTACTGTGGCAGCATATGGGCTTGCGCGTGATTGCAATTATTGCGTCGCAATGGGAGCGCATTTCCCCGAGGACGGCAGGATTGCGCAATTCACCGCTCGGGATTCCCGAAATCGCGGGTAATGAATTGCGCTTTTTTCCATTGCCGCCGGTGTTTTAAATAACCGCCGGGATTAAAGAGAAAAATCCGAGAGCTTGGCGCCTTTTTTCAGCCGCTCGACCAGCCAGTTCGGCTTACGGCCGCGGCCCGTCCAAGTATCGGATTTATTTTCGGGGTTTGCGTATTTTGCGACGCCTACTGACTTTCCCTTGGTAGCAGGCCGGCCGCGACCACCACCAAACAATTCGGCTACAGAGAATCCATGCGTCTCGGCGAGGTCGGCGACTTTCTTCTTGAGTTCACTGCGTTCCCGATCCCGTGCGACGGCGATCGCCTTTTGAACTTTCGCTTCAAGATCGACAAGATCTTTCAGGGAAAGTTTGTCGACATTGATCGTCGCCATAGTCTTTACCTTTCGCATCGCCAAGAAAAACCCTCTACTGAATGTGCTGAAGTCCGGTTTTAAATCACCATCAGGATACCCGCGCAGCAGGAATCTCTGAGATGTGTCACCGTGTCAACGCAAACTCGTCAATACTCATGAATAATCGGCAAACAATAATTCACTAGGCAGCGTATTCATTCTCAAAATTGGACACTTTATCCCTGAAATCGCATCTCAGTCGAAAATGCGAGAAAATCTCAACTTGAGAAATAGCTCTAACGGCACCGCCATAGTCTTTAACATTTGGGCCGCTTCTTTTCGGGTTATAGCCCAATCAAAAAATCTCGCCCTCGCAACAATCGCCGATCCTCAAATCGGCAATAGATTTTGTAAGGTTTCACAAACAGCAATTAAGCTCTTTATTCAGCACCCAGAACACCGCGAAAGGATCGGCAAATCCACTCGGCGGCGCGGCTCGTTCGCGAAGGCGGGGATCTGGCGACAGTTCGGCTTAGGGCAGCGGACTCACCAGCGGAAGTCAGCTATAAAGAAGATGCCTCGGCTCCGATCTCTTCGGAGAAATGGAACCGTGTCGCGGGGCAACGGTTCAGCCTTCGACTTGTGCGAGCCGCTTTCCAAAGTTAGGGTCCCGCGGCTTTCAACCCACCCCTAAAATCAGATGAGTGGCCGTCTATGACGCTGAAACTCCCAGATCTTCCTTACGCCTACGATGCTCTCGCGCCGTTCATGTCGGCCGAGACGCTCGAGTTCCATCACGACAAGCATCACTTGGCGTATGTCGAAAATGGCAACAAGCTGCTCGCTGGCTCGAAATATGAGGGCCAGTCGCTCGAAGACATCGTGAAGAACGCCTATGCCGACAAGGCACAGCCCATCATCAACAACGTCGGGCAGCACTACAATCACCTGCATTTCTGGCAGTGGATGAAGAAGGGCGGCGGCGGCAAGAAATTGCCCGGCAGCGTTCAGACGCTGGTCGACGGCTACGGCGGTTTCGACAAGGTCCGCGCTGACTTCATCGAAGCCGGCAAGGGTCAGTTCGGCTCTGGCTGGGCCTGGCTCGCCGTGAAGGACGGCAAGCTCGAAGTCGTAAAGACGCCGAACGGCGAAAATCCGCTGATGTACGGCTCGAAGCCTATCCTTGGCGTCGACGTCTGGGAGCACAGCTACTACATCGACTACCGCAACGCCCGTCCGAAGTATCTCGAAGCCTGGATCGACCATCTCGTGAACTGGGAACACGTCGAGGCTCTCGTCGGCTAACACAGCATCCCAGCTCATTCCGTCATTGTGGCGCAGTCCTCGTAAGATGAATTCTTACCAGGACCGCGCCACTTTGTTATCGGCCGTCTGCTTCGGCCTCTTCCTGTCGCAGTAATGCTGATGCGCTCCGGCAACTAAACCTTTGAGCCTATGGAGTACTCTCGGTCTGCTGATCATGTTCATTGCTCCGGTCGCACGCCTGCCTTAAAGCAATTGCGGTATGGGGTTTTCGCGACCAGGGGGATAAGGGTCGTTGCCAAGGCTGCACGCAGCGCTCGTGATGATTGTCGTGTTCGCGCTGACGGGTTGCGCGGCAGTGATGACGCGCAACGGCATCTCGAGCGCCAAGCTCGCCGAAACCGCTGAAATTCCCGGGATGCCCGGCGTCCGTTTCTGGGGCGATGAAGTCCCAACCGATCCCCTCGTCGAAATTCGGCGGCGCACGGCGCATATGCCGCCCCTTGGCCGCAACGCTAAAACGATAAGTGGCCGCAAGATCATCGACACTCTGGCGCTATCTGGCGGCGGGTCCGATGGCGCGTTCGGTGCGGGCGTCTTGGCCGGATGGACGCGTCGCGGCGACCGCCCCGAGTTCCAGGTCGTCACCGGCGTCAGCGCCGGCGCGATCATCGCGCCATTCGCTTTTCTCGGGCCGTCCGAGGACGAGAAGCTCCATGTCATCTGGACACAGTACCGCCAGGACCAGGTGGCGACGCCGGAAATACTGTCGGGTCTTTTCGGCGGTCCTGCGCTCACCAGCACGGCGCCCCTGCAAAATCTCATCGCGAACTATGTCGACCGCAAGTTTCTCGATCGCATCGCCGCGCAATACAAGCGCGGACGCGTTCTCCTCGTCCTGACAACCAATCTCGACGCTCAGCGCCCGGTCGTCTGGAACATGGGCGAAATCGCACTCAGCCGTTCGCCGCAGGCCATCGAGCTATTCCGTAAGGTCATTCTCGCATCGGCGGCCATTCCCGCGGCCTTCCCACCGGTCAAGATCGAGGTCGAAGCCGGCGGAAAGGATTACGACGAATTGCACGTCGACGGCGGCACCACGCGCGAAGTCTTCGTAAGCCCGGTTGAAGCACCGATCAAAGCTTTCGACACGCTCTACGACAAACCGCCAATCCGCCGCTTCTTCATCATCAAGAACGGCAAGGCGACGCCCGAGCAAGAAGTCGTGAAGCCGACGACGCTCCAGATCGCAGGCCGCTCGATTTCGACGCTCATCAAGAGCCAGAACTTGGGTGAGGTCTATCACATCTATCGCGTCGCGCTCGACGGCGGGGCCGACTTCAACTTCCTCGCCGTGCCACCGTCATTCGATTACACGACGAAAGAAATCTACGATCCGAAGTATCAGGCGGCCCTGTATGCGGAAGGCATGTCGGTCGGCCGCAAAGGTATTTGGATGAAGCATCCTGCCGGCGGCGCTCCGATCACCGTCGACGGCAATCAGCCTCGGCCACAGCTGCCTGAGCAGGTTGGTGAGGATACCAACGGCTGAGCGAGTCCGTCCTCTTTACCGCAAAGCAGACAACAAAAAAGGCGCTGGCCCGAAAGCCCGCGCCTATCGTTCGTTAGCCCAGACCGGAAGCGCCGCTTAGAACCAGCGCGGCTGCCACCAGTGCAGCAACGTATGTACCGTCGTCGGCGAAACCAGATAAGCGATGCCGACGATCGCCGCAGCCGCAACCACCAAGAACAAGATCGCCAAGCTCACCGGCGCACGATAGCTGAGGCCCGTCCCGGGAATGCCGAACGTCACTACGGGACCTTGCTTGCCAACGTTTAGCGTCGCGCCATTGCCGCCGACGCTGCTGCTGACACCGGTCTTGCTGAGGTTGATGCGAACACCCGGCAGGATCGTGAATGTCTTGCGAAACCGGAAGTAACCCATCTCATTCTCCTCGTCGGCGGAAGCCGCCGGTTAGAACATCCAATTTACGCCAATCAACACTCTAGATCTGCGAATCCGAGAAAAACCTAATGGGTTCAATTGTGACTTTCAACGGATTCGCGTTCCATTAGTTCTTCCCGCGGAGGATATTCGAGAACGACGACAGCCGCTGCTTCAGCTGGCCGACCATCGTATTACGCGATTGCAGCCGTTCGTGCGCCGATTCGCGATCGAGTCCCTTGCTGTATTTCTCCTGGTTTTCATCATCAGCCTGGTTGATCGCCTTGCGCTCTTCCGGCGTCAGCGGACCGACGCGCGACATCGGCGGGCGGATCAGCGTCCGCTGGACCATCGATGGCTCGCCCTTGTTGTGCAAGAGCGAGACCAGCGCCTCGCCCACACGCAACTCCTGAATAGCGCGCTCGGTATCGATATTCGGGTTCGGACGGAACGTCTGCGCCGCCGCCCGGATGGCCTTCTGCTCCCTCGGCGTGAAGGCGCGAAGCGCGTGCTGAATGCGATTGCCGAGCTGCGCCGAAACGCGATCCGGCACGTCGCCCGGGCTTTGCGTAACGTAATAGACGCCGACGCCCTTCGACCGGATGAGACGCGTGACGCGCTCCACCTGCTCGAGCACCGCCTTCGGCGCTTCGTTGAAAAGCAGATGCGCTTCGTCGAACAGAAAGACGAGCTTCGGCTTATCGAGATCGCCCACCTCGGGCAGCTTCTCGAACAGCTCCGTCAAAAGCCACAACAGGAACGTCGCGTAGAGGCGCGGCGTGTTCATCAGCTTCTCTGCCGCGAGAATATTGACGACGCCGCGGCCGTCGGGCGAAACCTTCACGAAATCCATGATGTCGAGAGCCGGCTCACCGAAAAATCTGTCGGCCCCCTGCTCTTCGAGAACCAGCAAACGGCGCTGGATAACACCGACCGTCGCGGGCGCGATATGTCCGTATTTACTGCGTAAGGTCGACGCTTTCTTGCCCATCTCGTCGATGACGGAGCGCAGATCCTGCAGATCCAGGATCGTCATCGCGGCATCGCCGGCCGCGCGCTCGTCCTCGGCCCAGCGGAACGCGATGTTGAGAACGCCTTCTTGCGGCTCCGTGAGTTCCATGAGGCGGGAAAGCAGCAGCGGGCCCATCTCCTGCACCGTTGCGCGGACCGGATGGCCGTCGACGCCGAAGATGTCCCAGAACACGGTCGGAAAGGATGTATTGCCGTAACGGGTAAGCCCGATCTCTTCCGCCCGCTCGACAAGCTTCGGCGACGGCGTGCCTTTGACGGCGATACCCGAAAGATCGCCCTTGATGTCGGCCGCGAACACCGGAATGCCCGCCGCGGAAAATCCTTCCGCCAAAACCTGCAACGTTACCGTCTTGCCCGTGCCCGTCGCGCCCGTTACCAGGCCGTGCCTGTTGGCCAGCGAAAGCTCGATGCACTCGGGGGAAAGATCGTGGCCCGACTTACTGACACCGATGAGGATCAGGCCGTCTTGGACATAGTCGCGAGGATCGGCGACGCCTTCGCCGGTCTCCCCGGGGCCATGCTTTCCAGTCATATTGCCTCCTCAAGTATCCGGTCGGGCGACTCGCAACGCCCTGCGCCTGCCGTGATGCCATGCGCAGACGGCCGACGCAAACCCGCGGCCCAGTCCCCTTGCGCGCGGCAATTGGGCCTTCGGCTAAGAAAAATTCGGGCTCGCACCGGGCTCCGAAGGGGGTATATCGGAAGAATACCCTCTCGATAACGCCCATCTGCCACGGGAACAAAAGTTGTATGACGACCCCGACGCAACAATTGCATTTCGCTCAAGATTTCCCAGCCGCCAGCATCGACGAATGGCGCGCCCTGGTCGAAAAGGCCCTGAAGGGCGCCGATTTTGAGAAACGGCTCGTCTCCCGCACCGCCGATGGGCTTAAAATAAACCCGCTTTACACCCGCGGCGACGCCTTGCAGAGCACGGTCGACGCCCTCCCTGGAAAGCCTCCGTTAACGCGTGGCGCGCAGCCGGTGCGCGACGGTCTAGGCTGGGACATCCGGACGTTTCATATCGAATCCGATCCAAAGGCGACCAACGCCGCTATCCTCGAAGATCTCGAAGGCGGCGTAACCTCGATCGCCCTCCAGGTCGGCGGCGCAGCATTGCCCGCAACCAAGGAAGCCTTCTCCATCGCCCTTGCGGACGTCCTTCTCGACGTCTGCCCGATCGCGCTCGTTGCGGGCGAGAACACGTTCGACGCCGCGCTGGCGCTCATGGCGGAATGGGACGCCAGGAGCATCGCGGCGACGGACCGCCAGGGTTCGTTCGGCGCCGATCCGCTCGGCACGCTCGCGATGACGGGACGACTGTCCGAAACCGTCGATACGGCCCTCGCCCGCGCCGTCGCGCTGATGAAGGCAACCGAAGCATCGGCGCGCGTTCAAGTCATGACGGCTGACGGCGTCGTCGCGCACGTCGCGGGAGCCAGCGAAGCACAAGAACTGGCGTTCATGCTGTCGGCTCTCGTGGCTTACCTGCGCGCTGCCGAAAAGGGCGGCGTCGGTCCGGCACAGGCACTCCCGAAAATCAACGTGGCGCTCGCAGCCGACATCGACGAGTTTTCGACCATCGCCAAGCTCCGCGCCGCGCGTCACCTCATCTGGCGCGTCGCGGACGCGTGTGGCGCAGGCGATGCCGCGTCTGCCGTGAAGATCAACTGCCCGACGTCCTATCGCATCATGGCGAAGCGCGATCCTTGGACGAACATCCTGCGCACCACCATCGCTTGTGCGGGTGCGGCACTCGGCGGCGCCGACGCCATCGTCGTGCTGCCGTTCACGTTCGCGCTCGGCAAGCCGGATGCTTTCTCGCGCCGCGTCGCACGCAACATTCAGATCGTCTGCCAGGAAGAAAGTCATCTCGGCCGCGTCAACGATCCCGCCGGCGGATCGTGGTACGTCGAAAACCTCACCGACGAAATCGCCAAAAAAGCGTGGGAAATTTTTCAGGACATCGAAGCGCGAGGTGGCCTGCTCGCATGCCTGCAATCGGGCTTCATTCAGGAAACGATCGCGAAGACGGCAGACGCTCGTGCGAAATCGGTCGCAACGATCCGTCAGGAGCTGACGGGTGTGAACGCCTTCCCGCTTCTCGGAGACGATGGCGTCCATGCCGATCCGTGGCCCGAGCCCGCTGCACCCAACGGCGAAGCCGCGATTGCGGTCACGCCGATGAAGCCGCATCGCCTCGGCGAAGCCTTCGAAGCCTTGCGTGATGCCGCCGACGCTCACGGCGGCTTCAACGTCTTCGTCGCAAGCATGGGCGAAATCGCCGATCACAACATCCGCACCACCTGGACGAAAAATTATCTCGCGGCTGGAGGCATCACCGCCCTCATCAGCGACGGCTACAAGTCTCCCGAAGCCGCCGCTGAAGCGTTCCGCAAGTCCGGCGCGACGACCGCCTGCATCTGCTCGTCCGATGCAATCAACGCCGCGCTCGCTGAGCCGACAGCGAAGGCGCTGAAAGCCGCCGGCGCGAAACTTCTGCTGATGTCCGGCCGCCCAGGAGACAGCGAAGCCGCTCTCAAAGCGGCGGGTGTCGATCAGTTCCTCTTTGCCGGCGCCGATGCCGTCGCCACTCTCAGGAACCTGCAAGACAAGCTCGCCTGAGCGAAACAGCGAAGGGAACGTCCGGAGTTGGATTCGAAATCGCCAACCGTGCGCAGTCCGGCACGCCGCCGTTCGCTGCGCCTGCGCCGCTATCGTTATGTCGGCCTGTCGCGACAGGTCTGGATTCGCCGCGGCGTTTTCCTGATAGGCGCGGTCATCATCGGCCTTGCAGCAGTAGCGTTTGCGAAGCTCGCCGATCAATCGCAGGCATTTTATTTTTACATGATGAAGAGCTGGCCCTGGCTGCCGTTCATCATCACGCCACTAGGCTTTGCCGCACTCGCCTACGCCACGGCGCGGTGGTTTCCTGAGACCACGGGCAGCGGCATTCCCCAGGTCATCGCGGCGCGCAGAAGCAAGAACGACGCCTTCCGCCGAAGGCTGCTGAGCGCCAAGACGATGGTTGCAAAGATCGTCATGACGTCGCTGGCGCTCGTCGTCGGCGGATCGGTCGGCCGCGAAGGACCGACGGTGCAGATCGGCGCATCGGTCATGTTTGCGGTCGCTGGCAAGGCCGGAATAGGACGCCACAACGGCCTCGTGCTCGCAGGCTCGGCGGCAGGCATTGCGGCGGCCTTCAATGCGCCAATCGCAGGCATTCTGTTCGCCATCGAGGAAGTCGCCAAATCCTACGCCGGACGCATCAATGAGCTTGTCATTGCCTCCGTCGCGATTGCCGGTGGCGTCAGCTGGCTTCTGCTCGGAAATTACGCCTATTTCGGTGACGTCTCGGCACGGATGACCTCCGCGACTGATTGGATCGCCGTCCCTGTTTGCGCGCTCCTTGGCGGCGTCATGGGCGGCTTCTTTTCGCGCTCACTCGTCGTATTGACGCGCAAGCCGCCTCCGTTCATCGCGAAACTCCGCCGCAACCCGGCTCTGTTCGCTGGCCTCTGCGGATTAATTGTCGCCGTGATGAGCGTCGCGACCGCCGGATACGCATCGGGCAATGGCTACGCGGAAACGCACGCCGGTCTCGTCTCGGGCGAGCACATTCCCGTCTGGTACGGACCGTTCAAGCTCATCGCGACGTTGCTTTCGTCGGCGAGCGGCATCCCGGGCGGACTTTTTTCGCCGTCGCTCGCGGTCGGAGCCGGTCTCGGATCGATGGTGACGCCGCTCTTCACGTTCATCGAGCCGCGCGCTCTCATGCTGCTGATGACTGTCGGCTACTTCTCCGCGGTCGTGCAGTCGCCGCTCACTGCCGTCGTGATCGTGATGGAAATGACGAGCGAGCGGGACATGGTCATTCCGCTGATGGCGACATCGCTGCTCGCCGCGGGCGTCTCCCGCCTCATTCAGCGCGAGCCGCTATATCATGCACTTTCGCGAGGCTTCACGCCGTTGGCTTCCGAGATGAAGACGTGAGGCGCAAAGCGCCTCGCGCAGTCAGCAACCGCAAAACAATTTGCCGTCGCAAGATCTCTTGGTCTTCGCGCACGTCGAGATGAAGGGCTCCATGAACTGGCCGGGTACGCCGACCTGGAACCTCTCATCGGCGACGCCATCCTTCGATGACAAGGCGGGCTCACCACCATGCGGTGGTACTGCGGCCTGATCCGTTGCCGTTGCCAGCTTGGTGTCCTTCGGCGGCGCTGCTACTCGGCTTTTTGCGAAGCGGCCGTCACTTTTCTTTTTTTTTGCGGCAGCGATGAAATCGGCGGCGCGTCCTCGGCGGACTCAATCACCATGCCGAGGCCCATCGCGGGCTCGAACTTCTTCTCGATGCGGGCACGGCTCGTCGTCGCCTCTTTCTTCTCCCGCTTCGTCCGCGTCGAAACCACGGGCTGCTCCGCCGGAAGGGCGCTCGCGACTTTCACCGGATCGGCAAGTGCAATCTGCGGCCGGCCGGCCGGATCGGGAACGGCCGGAAGGCTCGGCGTACTCTCCTCTGTAACCGGAACGCTGGCGATAACCACCGGCCTCGTGACGATCACAGGCGCCGCTGCATGCAGCTCAATGTTCTGCGGCTGCGAAATCTGAGCGAACTTTCCGCTCAATTCTTCGGCCGCGATCCGCGCCGAGTTCGGATTCTGCGCCGCGAATGTCTCCATCGCCAGCACGAATTGACTGAAGTTCACCACCGGAACGAATTCAGGAACCCTGATCGCCTCCGGTGTTGCTGGCGCGGCGGCGTCCGCAGCGTCTGCCCGGCCAGGCCCGAACTGAGTTGGCGATGAAAACGACGACGCGATAAACGCGCCGAAAAGAATCGTAATCGCTTTAAATTTCACGACGCACACCCCACGCGATACCCCGATGGGACTGCTCGTCGACTCCGGCCCGCAACCGGTGCCGCGGCACCCTACACAAAGCACGTCGAAGGGTAGCTTTCTCCCCTAACCCCCCGTGCCCAAACTATTAATGAGGCACTAACAAAGGCAGGAGAATGGCGCGTTGCGTACTCAACGCGAGCTCATCTACTCGCGTCCGGACGCCGCCAGCACCGCCATGATGCCGAGCGCCGGCAGCGAAGCGAAAACGGATGCCGCCGCGATTGCGTATTCATTGCCGCCTTCGGTCAACGGCGAAATGAGCGCCTGGGCATCTGGCAGCGCTGCGACGACAACGGTCGCGGCGGTGGCGATAGCAAAGGCGGCAGAACCAGCGACAATACCCGACATGACGTCTCTCCTCTCGATCTCTGAAGGCCGGTCGGCCTGACGAGAGGAACACTGCGCGCAACCGGCGCTTGCCGCTGTCACTCGCGTGACAAACGATGTGCGGGAGCCTGCGGAAGAGTGTTTACGCCTGCGGGACGGGCGTTAGTTGAGCTTCTCGATCTTCGCGGCGAGATCGGGCACGACGGTCATGCGATAGTGCGCACCCTTGCACGCGACGACCCAGACCTTCGCGTTCGGCTTCGACGCAGCCGCATCGAATTGAGCGCTCTCGGGATGATCGCAGGCAAATCCCTGCTCGCGAAGCTGAGCCGCAAGCAGATCCATCGGCGGCTCGAGACCATTTTCGGCGGCTAGCGCGCTCGAGGCTGCCGCCCCCGCGAGGATCGCCATTGCCGTCAGAACGATTGAGTTGCGCATGATACTTTTCCGAGAAACCAGGACGAATTTATACGACGAAAAGCATCCAGCCTGCGCCGGGACCGTCGTTCGAAGTAAATATTCTACTCCTTAATTCTCAATCTTCATTGAACGCGGACGGTTCAAAGCCGCGACCAGCGTATACGAAATCAACATCAGCAAGAACCACGATCCGAGCTTGCCAAAGCCGACAAGCTGCCAGCCATGCTGCTGGTGCGGGTAGGCCCATGCGGCCGTGAAGGTGCCGATATTTTCCGCAAACCAGATGAAAAGCGCCACCAGCACCAGCCCGAGCAGCAGCGGCATGTGCCGGTGCGTCTTCCAGATCTTGTAATAGATCGTGCACGGACCGATCAGCACGATCGCCGCCGCGAAGAGAATGGGACGGAAATCCCAGACATAATGGTGTCCGAAGAAATTCGCGTAGATCGCGGCGCTCAAAATGCCCAGCGCCCAAACCGGCGGATGGCGCGTAAAACGGAAATCGAAAAGCCTCCAGCACCGCGCGATATACGAGCCGATTGCAGCGTACATGAAGCCCGTGAAAAGCGGCACGCCGCCGACGCGCAACAGGCTCGCCTCGGGATAGACCCAAGATCCGACGGAAGTCTTGAAAATTTCCATCACCGTTCCGACGACGTGAAATACGAGGATGACTTTAGCTTCCTCGAACGTCTCGAGCCGGAAGGCGAGCATCACGATCTGGATCAGCACCGCGGCAATGACGAGAAAATCATAGCGCGCCAGCACCGCGCCTTTCGGATGAAAAAAGTGCGTCGCGATCAGAAGTCCGAGAAGCAGCGCGCCGAATAAACACGCCCACGCTTGCTTCACGCCGAAGCGCAGAAACTCATAAGCAAAGTGTGCCGCTCGGCCATGAGCTTCGGCCTTCTCTCCGAGTTCCGCTTCCCAGTCGATGAAGCGCGCCAGCGGCGCCCAAACCCGAGCCGAACTCTGGCTCCGGGCATCTTCGGATACCTTGCGTTGCATGCATGTCTCTGAAATCTGCGGCGAGCCCCACCCCGCATCATGCCCACGTTTGTGGCTTTATCGGCGCCGCAACCGCCATTTCCATTCATGTCGTCCTCCGCCGAACCCGAGGACGGCTTTCACGAAACCGCGCCAGTTGACGTCATCCCCACGAAGGCGGGGATCGTCCGAACATCCGCTTGGCTGGATCCCGGCCTGCACCGGGATGACGGTATGTCGGGACCTGGCGACAGGCACTGGATCGATATCCGCCCGCACTAATCGTGCGCAATGACAGTTCGTCGGTGTGTCGCGTCGTGGAGGGCATGATATGACGAACGCATCGATGCAAGGAGACTGCTTTGACCGCTCCCACAAACCCGCCCACGCCCGCATCAGCGCATTCGCTTCTGCGGTTGATGCTGATGGGATTTCTGAGCGGCATCATATCGGCCTTCATTGCCGCCTCGACGCTGCTCGCCCTCGCCGACGTGCAATCCCTCGGAACGGCCGCAGCCGGATCGGCGGTCAAGAACTACACGGGCGACCTGCCGACCGCGGTCCTCGCCGCGCTTCTCTGGTTCCTACCCGTCGGGATATTCGTTTTCCCACCCGCGGCGAAATTTCTCGGTGACGCGCCGGATGGCGGCGCACTCCGCCTCCTGAAATTCACCCTGCTGGGCGCGGCCCTCTGGCTACTGCTCGCGGAGCTGATTTACCTCGTTCTCAGCCCTCTGGCCCCCGCACCGCCGGGCGTCCAGCGCGACGATCTGATCAGCGCCGCCCTAAGCGGCGTCCTTTTCGCGGTGATCTACGATCTCCTTCTCCGTCGAAGGGACTACCTCCTCGGCCGCAAACACCGCTAAACCTTTTCCCCGCGGCGGTTTTGCCCTACCGTACCTCCGAACCATTCCATTTTTGACCGGATCAGCCACACGAATGACGTCGATCCCGAATTTTTCTCAAATCCCCCTCGATCCGGAGACGCCGGCCAAGCCTAGCGCGGCGGCCAAAGCTCCCGAGGCGCCCGTGTGGGAAACGCCGGAAGGCATCCCCGTGAAGCCGGTCTTCACCGACGCGGATACGGCCGGGCTCGATTTCGTCGACGGCTTGCCGGGTATCGCTCCGTTCGTGCGCGGCCCCTATCCGGCGATGTACGCGCTGCAGCCCTGGACCGTTCGCCAATATGCAGGCTTCTCGACGGCTGAAGATTCGAACGCCTTCTACCGTCGCAACATCGCGGCCGGTCAAAAAGGTCTCTCCATCGCCTTCGACCTCGCGACCCACCGCGGCTACGACTCCGACCATCCCCGCGTAAAGGGCGACGTCGGCATGGCGGGCGTCGCTATCGATTCCATCTACGACATGCGCGTGCTCTTCGACGGCATTCCGCTGCAAGACATGACCGTGTCGATGACGATGAACGGCGCGGTACTGCCCATTCTCGCCCTCTTCATCGTTGCGGGCGAAGAGCAAGGCGTGCCGCCGCAGAAGCTCGCCGGAACTATTCAGAACGATATTCTGAAAGAGTTCATGGTGCGCAATACCTACATCTATCCGCCCGCACCTTCGATGCGCATCGTGTCGGATATCTTCGCCTACACCAGCGCGAATATGCCGAAGTTCAACTCGATCTCGATTTCCGGCTACCACATGCAGGAAGCAGGTGCGACGGCCGACCTCGAACTCGGCTACACGATTGCCGACGGCATCGAATACGCCCGCGCAGGCGTGGCTGCCGGACTCGACATCGACGCGTTCGCGCCGCGCCTGTCGTTCTTCTGGGCCATCGGCATGAATTACTTCATGGAGATCGCCAAGATGCGCGCCGCGCGTCTCCTTTGGGCGAAGCTCATCAAGGAAGAATTCAAGCCGAAAGATTCCCGCTCGCTCTCGCTGCGCACGCATTCGCAGACATCCGGCTGGTCGTTGACCGCACAGGACATCTTCAACAACGCAACGCGCACCTGTCTCGAAGCCATGGCCGCCACGCAAGGCCACACGCAATCGCTGCACACCAATGGCCTCGACGAAGCCATCGCGCTGCCGACCGACTTCTCCGCCCGCATCGCGCGCAATACGCAGCTTCTCCTGCAGCAGGAAAGCGGCACCTGCCGGACGATCGACCCTTGGGGCGGCAGTCATTACGTCGAACGGCTCACCTATGAGCTTGCCAAGAAGGCAATGTCTCACATTCAGGAAGTCGAGGATCAGGGCGGTATGGCGAAGGCCATCGCTGCAGGCATTCCCAAGCTTCGCATCGAGGAAGCCGCCGCCCGCACGCAGGCCCGCATCGATTCAGGCCGCCAGACGATCACGGGCGTCAACAAGTACCAGATCAAGGGCGACCGGGAGATCAACTTCCTGAAGGTCGACAATCACGCCGTTCGCGAAGCCCAGCTCGCGAAGCTCGCGCGTCTGCGCGCCGAGAGAAACGAGGCGGAAACGCAAGCCGCGCTGAACGATCTCACCGAAGGCGCCAAAGGCAACGCCAACCTCTTGGACCTCGCCGTGAAGGCCGCACGCAAAAAGGCGACCGTTGGCGAAATTTCCTACGCGTTGGAGAAAGTGTTCTCGCGCCACAAGGCGGAAATTCGCGCGATCAGCGGCGTGTACAAAAAGGAAGCGGCGATGAACCCGAGCCTCGATCGCGTGAAGAAGCTGGTCGAGCAGTTCGACAAGAACGACGGTCGCCGCCCGCGTATTCTGATCGCGAAGCTCGGCCAGGATGGCCACGACCGCGGCCAGAAAGTCATCGCATCGGCGTTCGCCGACTTGGGCTTCGACGTCGACATCGGACCGCTGTTCGCCACCGCCGATGAAGCCGCGCGCCAGGCCGTCGAGAACGACGTGCACGTCGTCGGTGTTTCGACCATGACGGCAGGCCATCTCACATTGGTGCCCGAACTCAAGTCGGCATTGGACAAGGAAGGCCGCGGCGACATCATGATCGTCGTTGGCGGTGTCATTCCGCCGTCAGATTACGAAGCGCTTTATGCGGCGGGCGCCAAGGCCGTGTTTGGCCCAGGCACCAACATACCGGAAGCCGCCGCCGACCTCGTCGAAAAGCTCAACGCGCAGCTCGGCTACGCCGACAAGCAAGCGGCTGAGTAGAACATGAACGATGACCACAAAAAAAATAAACGCGAGGAAGAACTCGCTAAAACGCCCCTTCGCAAGGCCAAACCGGAGGAATGGCCCCCTGGAGTACGCGCAATCGCAATTGCGGAAATGGACGCATTGGGGATCGACGCCGCAGGAAATCTTTACTGGCACGGAAAATCAGTAGCGATCAGAAAAATCGAGCTTCGCAATATTGAGCTGGTGTTAGCAGGCCTTGCCACCTTGGCTACTGTCATCCAAGCAGCGGTTGCGCTTGCCCCCGCATTACCTAGATGGTTGGGCACCAATTAGGATGCTGGGGGTAGCCTCTTGATGCGCTACGGCGCAGACGCCAACAGAGGCGTTTCCAAATTATAATAACGTAGTAGGGAAGGCAGCGACCATGGCATTCGACCAGATCAAGTTGGAGATCTCCCAGCTTTTGACCGAGATGCAGAACCAGCCGACCGATAAGCACGAGATATATCTCTCGCTTGTCGAAAAGCTGAACCAGCTCAAGGCGACCGGCATGCCGCTGCCGGAAGATCTCGTGAAACTCGAGCACGATCTCGAAGCGGAATTCGCCAGCGAACAGCGCGAAGGCGAATAAGCCGTGCGCCTGCAATGACGGCTGAGAAGACACCACTCCGCCTTCGGAAATACACGAGTTTGGCCGTAGCCATCGATCTGCTGCGCAACCGCCGTCTCGCGTTGGTCGATCCGAGGAACTGGGTCGACCGCAACGACATAGCGTATCTGCAGGAATACAAACGGCGCAAGGCGCTGAAATCTCTCGTCGTCACCTGCTTCACGACGAAGGCCGAACAGTACCATCACTGGAAGTCCTTCGCCGACGGCACCGACGGCGTCTGCATCCAGTTTCATGGCAAGGCGCTGATCGACCACGTCGCGCGTCAGTCCGGATTCCGCTGCGGCCTCGTCGCCTATAAGCGCAACAACACGGCCGACGACTGGAATCCGAAGACGAGCGAAATTCCGTTTCTGAAACGCCTCGCTTACCGCGACGAAGGCGAATATCGCATTCTGTTCGAGGACAAAGAGAGCGTCCTCGAAATCAAGGATCTGACAATCGATCTCGACTGCGTTTCTCGCATCGTCATTAGTCCGCGCCTCGCAAAAGGCCTGTTCCAGGCCGTCAAAGATCAGCTCGCGTCGATCTCAACCGCTCCGCGCATTCCGATTCAGCAGTCTTCGATTCTCGACAGCGCCCTCTGGCGCGCCCGCCTCGGCAAGCCGGTCTGAACGTGATCCTCCATCTCCCGTCATCCAGCGCAGACGTGGATGGCCGCCTACGCGGCCATGACGTTTAGAGAGGGACAGGTCTCGCCCCGCATCCCGGCGAAGGCCGGGATCCAGCCAAGCCGGATGTTCGGGCGAATCTCCGCCTTACGGGGATGCGTGAAAAGGCGCGCTCATTGAGCGTCATCCTCGGGCTCGTCCCGAGGATCCATGGTGGATCACGCCCAGCTGAAAGATGGATCCTCGGCATAAAGTCGAGGATGACATTCATTGCGGCCGAAGGGGCACTCTCAACCCAGCCCGTCCCTACTCGTCGCCACCGCTGTCGGTGTCACTGTCGTCACCCATGAACTTTTCGCTCGTCGTGAAAAGTCCCATCTCGGGATGCTCGACGCAGTAGGTCGTGATCTTTTCGACGCTTGCACCGAACTTTTCCATGTCGATCACCGTGCTTTTGGCGACGCTTGCGTGATATCCCGCAAGCCACATGAGGATCTGGCCAAGCCCGTCGGTTTCATTTTCCTTGGTGGAGTTCACCGCCTCGCACTTCAGAATGGCGAGATCGATGGCCTTCGGCGTCGCGTCCTCGGCGTTCTCTCCCATGAACTTCGACGACGCTGTCATCACCCCGACGCCGGGATTCTTGCCGCAATAATCGGTCGTCGCCGCGAATTCCTTTGCAACATTGTCGAAATCGACGACGGTGCCCTGCTCATCGGTCGCTTGATAGCCTTCCATCCAATAGAGGATGACGCTCGCGCCATAATTGGCTGATTTGTCGGACGACTGCACTTTCTCAGTCAGCTCTTTGCACGATAGCGTGGAAGCATCGAGTGACTCGGCCGCTGAGGCCGAAATGGCGGGAGCAAGCAGGAACGCCGCGGCGATCACGCTCAGCAGAAGACGCTTCATAAGTAAGCTCCAGATGTAACAATCAAAGAGGAAGAGACAGCCATATCGCTGCGGTCCCTCTTCGCACACCAATGAGACCCGTCAAGTAGCGGCATGTCCCGGAGCACGAATCAGCGATGAAGAAAATATACGCGAAGCGTCGATAAAGTTCGTGTGCGAATTATCTCGGGTTGAAAGCTAATTCTCAACGGGCGCTTCACCCTGCCAGCGCTCGCACCGCTCAAAGCGGAAAGGCCCGGCGCACGCACCGGGCCTAGATGCAATTCTCAAAACTTCCGAAGGCGGAAGAAAGCCGTACCCGCTTCGCCGGCCAAGTTCACCGTGCCCGTACGCCCAGAAACGGTGATCTTGATCGAGCCGCCGGTGTTGTACTGTTCATTGAAGAAGCGGCCGACGTAGCTGTCCGCTCCAACCTTCGTCAGCTGAGCCGTCTGATCGACCTTCGCCGATGCTGTGGCGCACGAGGCCGACATTTCGTAGCTGCGCTCGCCCGTCTTGGAAAAGTGAGCCCGGCACCGCGCAGCTTCTTTCGAGCCCGACGCGAAATTGATGTTACCGTTGCCGGACCAGGTTCCGACCAGCATCACCGACTCGGCCCTCGCCTCGGCCCCAGCGAGGCCGATGCCCATAACGCCCACGAGCGCGGCGGTAAAAACTGAAGCGCGGCGCGCTTTCGAAGATTGGCTCTGGATCATTCCTCTATCTCCATTGAGACCGGCGCCCACCGATTATAACGCACCACGTCCGAGGTTGCAGCCGGGAGCACGTAGGCATCGGCTGCAATTTCGTCAATTGCCGGAAATTGCAAACCGGCGGTTTTTGGGCGTTCCCGTTTGCGGTTTAAAGTGACGCGGCAGCGAGAGGTTCCGCCGCGCATCCCGTACTGCACATCGAGATACGCAACACTGTCATGACCGATAGGCGGATCGCCGTCAGAAGGCATTCGTCATTTGGTTGCAACATTCTTAGCGGGCGAACTTGTCGTTTACTGAAAAGCGTGCTCAGCAGGGAAAATGAAGACCCTTCCGGAATCCTTCCGCCCTTTTGACGCCCGCATGCTCGCCGTCGGCGACGGCCATTGGGTTTATGTCGAGGAAGTCGGGAGGAAGGGCGGCCGTCCGGTCGTGTTCCTGCACGGTGGCCCGGGCAGCGGTTCGCAGGCACTCCATCGAACGCTTTTCGATCCGGCGCGCGATCACGTTTTCCTCATCGATCAGCGGGGCGCAGGGAGAAGTCATCCCTATCTCTCCTGCCACGCGAATACGACCGCGCATCTCATTGCCGATCTCGAGCTTGTTCGCGATCATTTCGGCATCTCCCGCTGGATGATCGTTGGCGGCTCATGGGGATCGACCCTGGCGCTCGCCTATGCCGAAAAGCATCCCGAGCGCGTCACGGCCCTTGTCCTGCGCGCGTTGTTTCTCGGCACCGATGCGGAAGTCAGGTGGGCGTTTGTCGACGGTCCGAAAATTTTCCGGCCCGAGCTTTTCGAAGTCTTCAGCCGTCTCCTTCCGCCGGACGAGCGCGTCGACCCTCTCGCCGCCTATGTCACTCTTCTGACCGGGCCGGATGGCCCCTCGCGGACGCTGGCGGCGCACGCCTGGAACGCGTACGAGCGCACCCTTTCCGAGCTTGCGCCGAAGCACGCAGGCCTTCCCGAAACCGTTGCCGAAGGCGCGCGCCTGCCCCCGACCCCGATCGTCGAAGCGCATTACATCAAGAACAGCTTCTTTCTCGCACCGGGTGAATTACTCGCGAATGCGCACAAGCTTCGCGACATTCCCGGCGCGATCATTCAAGGGCGCTACGATCTTCTGTGCCCGCCAGCCAATGCGCATGCCCTCGCGGCGGCGTGGCCCGCCGTCCGTCTCGAAATCTTCGATCACGCCGGACATTCGATGACCGAGCCCGGCGTCATGGACGCCATGCGCAGCGCCATCACAAACCTCGGTGACGCAGCACAGCCCTAGGGCCAACGCCGGCCGCTGCCGTGCTCACCTTCATTAACGGTTCATTTGTCTGCGGTTTTTCCGCGTCCGAGCGCCACAGTCGAGCCCAAATGGACGATGGTTCTTGACTTCCGAGCCGAACACCGTCACTAGCAGCGCATTGCTCTCCGATGGCGCTCGGGTCCTCGTGCCACTTAAAAGCGGTTCAATCACCGCGCTCGACCCTGCATTGAGATCAATCCTTATAGACAAGGCCGCACCCCGAAAGCGCCGGTGTGGGCCATGGGACGAGCCTCCGGCACAAAGATGCGCGGGGATCGAAGCCCTTGGGACTCTTTTACTTTGACAACTGAAACTTTTGAGGCTTTCGGATTTGCCGAGCCTCTCGCGCGCGCCCTGACGCAGTGCGGGTATACGACGCCGACACCGATCCAGGTGCAGGCTCTCCCGCCGCAGATGGAAGGCCGCGACCTGCTCGGCATGGCCGAGACAGGCTCGGGCAAGACCGCGACTTTCCTCCTTCCGCTTCTGAACAAGTTTGCGGCAAACCCGTCCGATCCGCAGTGGAAACAGGTCTCGGCCTTGATCCTCGCGCCGACGCGCGAGCTTGCAGTCCAGATCGACCAGGAAGTCGCTAAGCTCTCGCGCAACATGAACCTTCGCCGTGCCGTCGTCCTTGGTGGCGTCAGCAAAGGCCCGCAGATCAACGCGCTAAAGCGTGGCGTTCACATCCTCGTCGCGACGCCGGGCCGCTTGCTTGACCACGTCAACATGCGCAGCTGCGATCTTTCGGGCGTGCAGACGCTCGTCATCGACGAAGCCGACCGCATGTTCGACATGGGCTTCGTCCGCGATATCAAGAAGATCGTCTCGCTCATCCCGCAGAAGCGGCGCACCGCGCTCTTCTCCGCAACGATGCCGGACGAGATTAAGAAATTCGCCTACGACATTCTGCACGATCCCTATCGCATCGATCTCTCTTCGAAGAAGATCGTCGTCGATCGCATCGATCAGAAGATCATGATCGTGAAGACGCCGGATAAGCAGAGCCGCCTCCACACCATCCTGAACGACGAAGCCGCTTCGCGCGTCATCGTCTTCACGCGGACGAAGCGCGGCGCTGACCGCGTCGCCGGCCGCCTCGGCATGGCGGGAATCAGCTCGGCGGCCTTCCACGGCAACAAAGCGCAGAACGCTCGTCAACGGGCGCTCAACGACTTCACGATGGGCCACATCCGCGTGCTCGTCGCGACCGACATCGCCGCGCGCGGCATTGACGTCTCGAACATCACGCACGTCATCAACTTCGAAATGCCGCTCGATCCCGAAACCTATGTGCATCGCGTTGGCCGCACGGCCCGCAAAGGCACCAACGGCATCGCGATCTCGCTGTGCGATCCGTCCGAGCGCCAGGAACTCCGCGCCATCGAGCGCATGATGAAGCAGCCGCTTGAAGTCATCGATGACATCGGTGGCGAGTCGATTCCGGCACTGCCCCGCAACCACCGCCTCAGCGACGACGAAAGTCCGCGTCGCGAAGGCGGTCGCGAGGGCCGTGGCAGTCCCCGCCATCGCGAAGGCGGTCCTCGTCAGGAACGTCACGCAGCCCATGGCCGCCCATCGGGCGAACGCTCAGGCGATCGTCGCAACGAACGTCCGCGTGGCCCGGGCCGTGACAGGGATCAGGCTTCTCACACCGAAGGCAACGTCCGAGGCGCTGCTGTATTCGGAGTGTCGGATCAAGGTCGTCCCGCGCGCCCAGAACGTCCCGCACGTTCGGAACGCCCGGCATATCAAGCGCGTCCGGCCCGCCCGGAAGGCTCGGCTCGTGCTGAGGGTTCGGCCCGTCCCGCGCGTCAGGAGCGTCCGCATCGCGACACCGAAGCCCGCTCTCCGCGTGATCGCGATCAGCACGCCCGTCCCCACAACGCGAACGGCGAACGCCGCCGCGAGCAGGGTCCGAGCGAGCACCATCGCCCGAAAGATCACCGCAACGAGCCTCGCAGCGAGAATGGTCACGAGCATCGCGCGACGCATCGCAACGCCGAAGGCCGCCACCGTAGCGAAACGCACGGTGCAAACCGCGACGCCGGTCAGGGTCCGAAAAAGCCGCAGCACAACGGCGAAAATCGCCGCTCGTGGGGCAACGACGGCAACGCACCGAAGTTCATGAAGCGCCGCGACGACGACCGCCGCGCTCGCCCAGCGCGCTGAGCGACGCAAATACTCGAAAGATCGAAGCCCGGCCCATAAAAAAGGCCGGGCTTTTTATTAAGCCCGGCTCAGTTGGAGCGAATGGAGAGAGAGAAGCGAGGATTAAAGCGGTTGCAGCTTTAGCCCTTCTTGTCGGGTTCCGCCGGAGCCTGATCCGGACCGCCGTCATGGTCGTCGTCGTTGTCCTGAGCGCCACCCATTCCAGGACCATGGTCCCTCGGGCCGCCATGGCCGAACCAGCCGCCGTGCTCACGTCCGCCCGGACCCCAACCGCCGGCAAAGCGGTGACCATGCGGAGGGCCGAAGCCCGGCGACAGCTCACGCACCAGCGGATGCAGAACATCCTTCTGCTCAGCCGACAGCGACGCATAGAATGGCGAGAACGCGGCGGAGAACGCCTTCATGTTCTCGGCGCGCTCACCCATCCGCTTGCTCATCTTCTCGAAGCGAGCCGCGAGATCCGGACGCTTGTCCTCAGCGGACCCTTTTTCGCGCTCGGCCTTCCGCTCTGCGCGCGTCTTCTTCCACTCCTCGATGCGGGCTTCGCGAGACTTGAAAGCATCGCGAACCTGCGCCTCGACGGGAGCCCAGAGCTTCTCCTGGTCGGGCGTGAGTTGCAGCGCCGTCTTGACCATCGCCAGACGGCCGTCCTCGAGGCGCGAACGGGTTTCCGGCGTCATCATCCGCCAGCCGCCGTTGTCGGCCGTCTTTGCAATGGCAACTGTCGCCGGAACAGCAGCGATGGCTGCAAGGGCGATCCAGGTACCGCGCGATAAGTTTTTCATGAGTATCTCCTTGGGACCGGGGGAGGCATTGGGGATCAGTACCCGGCCATCGGAGATCAGAACGGCGTGCCTCCGCGCGATCCGTCGCTGTAATTCGACGGATGTCGGGGAATGAATAAAATGAACGAAAACAGGCTAAAACCGGCCGTTTTCCGGTCACAATCACTGAGAAAAAATGCGCTGCGCCTCGTCAATTGGTTCGATTGACGATCTTTGGATCTCGGGGCTCGACGGCGGCGGACCGGCTCGGCTTCGCTTCGATTGGCTTCGCCTCTGCGGTCCGTGCAGGCAACGACGTCGGCTGCGCATAAACGACCCGATCGCGCCCGCTGTAGCAGCCTGCGATGCAGATCACGAGATCCTCGTTCGGCCTCGCCACCAGAACCCGCTTCACCCACGGACTGTCCTGCATCTGAACGCTGCGGGCCATCGCCCCGTCTTCGGGGACAGTGTTGAGGTTGTTGGTGCTCGGTACGAAGGGAGCCGCGCCTTCCGGCACGATTTGCGAACCGTCGGAAACCCCGTCTTCGACCTCGCCGTCTTCGGCAAAAACGCCGCTCACCGGCATCAAGGCAAGAAACGCGATAAGGGCGGCACGGCCGATCGACCGCGGCGAGCTACGCATGACAGCAGGCTCCGAAAAACTGAACGAAATCGGAAGAACTGTGCCGCATCGGGGTTAAAGAACGCTTACGCTACGTCCAAGACGTTCATGGCCTCAAGCCGTTGCGCAAAGTTACTCCGCGATCGCAATCTCGAAGGAGCGCGTGACCGTCTCCCCACTCCCGAGCTTCGCCGTGACCACAAAGGTATCCACGCCCTGCGCCGCAACCCACGCCGTATAGTAGACGGCTGTTCCAGACGCCTTCTGTCCGACGCACGTTCCCTTAGCCGAATACTGGATCGTCGTTTCCTGTCCGGGTACGAATGTGACGTCACCCTTCGCCGGCGGTTGGGTGATGGAAATTTCTGGAGCGGGCAGTTGCTCGCACTTGTCCCCGAGACCGGCAAAGATGAAGACCCGTGCACGCCTTCCCGGCACCACAGGCTGCGTTCGGACCGCGACAGCCGGAGACGTTGTGCCACCTCCCGGCTGCAGCGTGGCGATGTTCGCGCCTTGACCCGAACAGCCGGCTAGACCGGTAACAAGCGCTATCGCAAAACCAATCCCGACAAGCCGCATTTGCCTCGCGTCCACGCCTCTTGGTTCCCCGCGCCGTGCAGAATTGGCGATGTCGTTGCCGAAAATCATGCCCCGCGAATCCTCCGTACCCTTGCGGCTCTTATACACCATGCGCGCCGCAACCCATCGCATTGTTGTGCATGTGTAATGTTGCGTCACTAAATGCCGCCTCGGAGGAATTAACTGGGGTTAAGCACCGATGTCGCGTGGAAAAGTAGCCACGCCTCCGCCGACGTCGACGGACGTTCCTCGTGTTGGCGCGGGCTACACTCGGTATGCTCCGACGCGAGGCGCAATCTCGATCTCCCGACGGGTTCCTCGCTTCTGAAAAGCAATGAGCGCGCTAGGGCCGCGCAGGTCTTCGGCGAGGTTGGATATCACGCCGATCTCGGCGGAATAAACTTCGGGCCGTTCGCCGGCATCGATTGGCGACCACGTTCAGGATCACGGCGTGAAGATCAATCTATCCTGGAAATTTTAACGCGAGGCTGAGGTTCTAGGGCGATTTTGCAGCGCGATAACCTCAGCGCCGTACTGAAAAATATGACGGGCACCCCCTCGTTGAAAAAGCTCTAAGAGGTGCCCGGCCACCAAGCCTGTTGTTTGTGAAGACAAGCGATGGAGGCATCACTTTTATGCCAGAAAAATCCTAAAAAGCCTGTTATCAGGGGAACTTTGGACAGACTTTTAGGCCCCCTTTTTCACGTCGCGGTTCGTAAAGCGCGCATTGCCGAGGCCGGTGCCGATCGTCAAAACCGCCCAATGTTCGCGGTCCTGCATGCGCGGCAGCTCGCTCAATCCCTGCACGACGGCATCATTGTGCATGACGATCATCGTTTCCGATCCACCGATTTCCGGAATGCCCGCCTTGATGGCGCCCGGGAGATGGAAACTGCTGCTCTCCCAATTGCCCGGCAGATTCTGGCCACCGCGGTCGATAGATCCATCCTCACGGATGATCCCCGGACAGCCAATGCCGATCAATGGCGCCAGCGCATACTTCTCTTTCTCATTCCAGCGAATTTGGCCTTCGAGCATCTTAACGACGTGGGCGACCGCCTCGGTGCGATTGGTCTCCGCATCGGCATGGCACCAGATCTCCGAGCTGATCACCTTGCTCTTCTTGAGATCAGGCGACTTCTTGAGATTGAGCGCCACGGTGCCGACGCGGATATTCGTACCGCCGATGTCGACCGCCAGCATCGTGTCATGACCTTTGAGCATCCATGCGGGCAAGAGATGCGCGGCCCCAATGAGACCCGCTTCATCCGGGTCGTTTTGAATAAGCTCGAGATCGACGTTCACTTTCGCGGCCTTCAGCAGAAGGCCTGTGCGCCCGACCACGAGCTCTCCAATACGGCTTCCCCGAAATCCGCCGCCAACGACGATGGCTTCGGTATCGCGCCATTCCTTAGCCTGAAGAAAGCGCTGGATGACCTTCGCGAACTGCTGCGAAAATTCCTCGACCGCGCTTTGCACGAGCCCGGCCCCTTCCGGATCTCCGTCCTGAAGCTCTTCGAAAAGCTCGTCTTTCTTCAGCTTCTCGGTGCTCTTTGAACCGAACGGATCTTCTCCGTTTTTTCGAAGAGGCCTTCGCCATTTCTCAACGATGTCCCAGAACGCGCCTTTGCTGGCCTTGTCGCCGATGAATCCATCGTCATCACGGATTTCGATGTTGTAGCTGTCAATCGTGACGCTCGGCAAAACCGCTGCGCCATGAGTTGGAAGATCGGATCGGGAGGAAGTCGGTTTGTCCATCAGGCAAACGACGCCGATTGAGCAAATTAGTTCCCACGGGAACCAACTATTCCTCCGGCGACTTGGCTAATGGGAAGTCATTGAGCGAGGAAGCACGATGGCCAAGACACCTGGAACACATTCGACCGACGATAAATCACAGCAGCCGCGCCAGACCGAGACGCCGTCGCCTCGCGAGCGGTCCGCCATTGCAAACGAAGACCGAACGCGCGCACGCGACAAGCTCGCAGCCGGACAACGCAACCATGCCCGGAAGCACAATCACAAAGTTGCGAAGTCGGGTTCTTGAGGGCCGCTCTTTCAGGGCAACGCACACAATAACGATCAGAAAAATCAAAGCCGGATATCGCCTGGTGTCGAAGAAGGGAAAGAACCTCGGCACGTACAAAACCAAGGACGGCGCGAAACAGCGCGAGCGCCAGGTTCAATATTTCAAGAAGGCAAAGGGTAAGTAATGGCAACGTTGACCTTGATCTGCGGCCGCCCTGGCAATCCGCACGATCCCGGCTCTGATCCGGATTTCGATCCCAACATCGAGCCAAATTCGCCGGACGAGCCGTTGCCAGAGCCCAATACGCCGCCTCCGCCGCCAGATCAGCCACCCGAAGAACCGGACGTGCCCCCCGCAATCCGGCCCGACTGAACGTTGACCTAAGCGAATGCCCTGTGTCACGATCTCGCCCCAGGAGATCGGTAGTCGGGCGTCGTGAAGCTCAATCTTTCAGAACTCAATCGCCGTTACGTGCGCGAAGGCCGTCCACTGGACAAAGCAACCGAGGACGCTCTCAAGGCCGATCCCCGAGCGGGTGCTCGCGCGATCCTCAACGTCATAGAACGGCGGCGCTTCGAAAACCGCGCCGAAGGTCAAAGACTTCGCAAGCTCTTACGTTTCGAAACAGAATTGTGGCTCGCGGGGACGATGCGCGTCGCGGGCGTCGATGAAGCTGGCATGAGCCCTCTCGCGGGACCGGTCTGCGCCGCGGCGGTGATATTCGCACCCGGCACACGCATCCCCGGCGTCGACGATTCAAAGAAGCTCGATCCTGCCACGCGCGCCGATTTAGCCGTCGAAATCAAAGCTACAGCATTGGCATGGTCGGTCGGATGGGCCGAGGTCCACGAAATCGATAGTATCAATATCTATTGGGCGGGACTTCTGGCCATGCGCCGGGCGCTCGATGGGCTGGCGGCCAAACCCGACCACGTCCTGATCGACGCGAGAAAACTAAAGGACCTCGACGTCCCCCAGCAGGCCATCATTCAAGGCGATTGCAAAAGCCTGACGATCGCTGCCGCGTCGATCATCGCCAAGACAACACGCGATAAACTGATGTGTGAGCTCGACGCCGAATATCCAGGATACGGTTTGCGATTCCACAAAGGCTATCCGGTGCGCGATCACATCGCGGCGCTAAACGAACTTGGTGCAACTCCGATTCATCGCCGCTCGTTTGCAGCGGTCCGTAGCGTCCTCGGATTGCCGCCGCTCCCGCCGTGGCCGGCCCAGGCCAGCAGCTAGATCGGTCGGCGCCTCGGTCTTACTGCCGCATGCTCCAGACCTATGTTTTGAAATTATGACAGTTGCAGTCCAGCGACCGAGATGATTTCTGGACATCCGCAAGTCCTAAGATGTCCGTGTTCGGGCGCGCACAGCTTTGTGCACGCCGTTCAAAAGCGTGGGGTGAGTCATGACATCGGAAAGCGACCTTGAGGAAGCCCGGTCCGAAGCGCAGCTCATATTAGACCTCCGAGACGACGACGTTGCGCAGATGTTCTTTCAGCATACGATGCGCAGAAACCTCTCGCGCACTGTCCGACACCTCGACAAGCTGATGCAAAAAGGCGGCGACGATCGTAAGCTTGGAGAAAGCGCGCTCGAGAGATTGGGCTTTAGCGCCCATAACTGAGCGAACGCCAGGACGACCATTCTGAAAGCGGTGACGCCCTAAACGGGGAACCGCAAGGTGGCGCGCGTACCCTTCGAGCTCCCGGCCAGATCGAGCGTACCGCCGAGGCTCGACGTCATCGACGACATCACGCGCGTTCCGAGCCGCGTCCCCTGTGCCATCTTCGTGTTGTCGAGACCGACGCCGTCGTCTTCCACGGTCAGCACGACCTGATCGCCGCTCCGGATCACCTCGACGCGAATGTCTCCGTCCGTCCGGCCCGGATAGGCGTACTTGTAGGCGTTCGTAACGAGTTCGGTTACGATGATGCCGACGGACACGGCCCGATCGGTCGTAATCGACAAGGCCACGCAGTCGAGACGGACCGGGTGGCTGCGGCCAGCATCCCCCATCGCCGTCTTGATGTCCGCGATGAGGCTCGTCAGGTATTCCTTCAGGTCGACCATCGTCACGTCATGCGACGTATAAAGACGCCGATGCACGCCCGCGATCGCCATAATGCGCGCACTCATTTGATCGAGCAGATCCTGAGCACTGGCATCGGCCACCGAATGACGCTGCAATGCCAATAGGCCCGCGACAATCGCCAGCGAATTGGCGACCCGATGGTTCACTTCTTTCAGCATCAACTCGGCACGGTCGCGCGCATTTCGAATTTCGATATCCGCCGCTTCCATATCCCGCCGCAGGCGCTCCTGCTCCAGCGACGTCTCGACAGATTTGGTCAGCAATTCGCGAAAATGACCCTGCACGTCCTTCCACACATAGTCGATCGCACCGGCCTTCAGCGCGGCGACCGCGATGTGGCTATCTTCCGACCCGGTGACGTAGATGACCGGAGGCGGATTATCGAGCGCGCGAATTTCCTTGATCACCTGCAGCCCGGTCTTACCCGGCATGTGATGGTCGAGCGCGACGATGTCATAAGACTTCGCGCGGATCAGCTCGAGCCCGTTGTCGCCGGAATGGGCGAGTTCGACATCGAATCCGTTCGCCTGCAACGTCTTCTGAACCAAACGCCCGATGCCCGGATCGTCATCGATATAGAGCACCTTCGGCGGCATGGTCACTTCGTTTCTGGAACTTGAATGACGGAGAAGAAGAGACCCAACTGCCGGATCGCATTGGCGAAGTTCTCGTAGTCGACGGGCTTCGTGATGTAGACGTTGGCGCCAAGATCGTAGCATCGCTGGATTTCGCGCTCGTCGTCGGTGGTGGTCAGCACGACAACCGGCGTTCGCTTGGTATGAACGTTCGCCTTGATCTTCTCCAAAATACTTACGCCCGTCATGTCAGGTAGGTTCAAATCCAGCAGCACCAGGAGATGCTTGCGGGAGCTGCATTCACCGCTGCCGTTCTGTCCGAACAAGAACGCGAGCGCCTCGGTTCCGTTCGCAAAAGCCATGATGTCGTTGTTGACGCCCGCCCTGCGAATATTCTTCTCGATGAGACGTGCATGCCCCGCATCGTCCTCGATCATCACGATCTGGACCGCCTTGCCTTCGTTATCGCTCATTCCGCTTCTCCGGCAGTTTTCGAGGAAGCATGACGCGGAACGTCGTGCCTTTCCCAAGCTCTGAATTCATAATGATCTCGCCCCCAAGGCGCCGGACAAGGGTTCGGACGTGGGCCAGTCCAATTCCCTCGCCCTGTTTATCCTGCACTCCGGCCCGTCGGAAGAGATCGAACACACGCTCTCCATCCTCGGCGGCTATGCCGCGGCCGTTATCCTCGATCTCGATGAGGACCGCGCCCCACTGACTCGGCCGCTGACGGATGGACAAACGCAGCTTGCGATCAGAGGCGGTGTATTTGACTGCGTTATCAATGAGATTCCCGAAAACCTGTTCGAGCGCCAGCCGGTCGCTTTCGATCGTCGGCATGGGCCGCACGATTTCGACTTCTCCCCCTGCTTCCGAAACACGGTGCTGCACGGCCGCAACCGCAGATTCAAAAAACTCCTGAAGGTCGACAGCCTCCGGCCGAAGCACCCGCTGACCTTCGCGAGATAGCTTGAGGATGGCTTTGATGAGGCCATCCATCTTTTGCGTCGATGTCCGGATGAAGCCGATCGACTCCGGTAAATCCTCCCGGATCGCGGCGCGCGCGGCAACCCCCGATGCCAGCTCGTCGAGCTTCGGATCGTCGCAAAGGGCGGTCAGTGTTCCGAGGCCCGCTTCCAATTCCGCCGTGTACCCCATGACATTGACGAGCGGCGCCCGCAGATCGTGACTGACGATATACGCGAAACGCTGGATTTCATCGTTCGCACGCTGCAGATCGGCCGTCCTTTCTTTCACGCGCGTCTCAAGACCGGTGTTGAGAAATTCCATCTCGGAGCGTGCTCCGAGCAGCTCGCGCGTATATCTCAAAATCGTAGCCGCTGCGCCGATGGCGGCAAGCAAAATCACGACGCCCGCACCCACTGTGAACCAACGCGCGAGGACCGCGTTGCTTTCTTGATCCCTGATGCTGTCCGTCAGGTGCCCTTCGACGGCATCGCCCTGCGATGATACCAGCCGTCGGATGAGATCCATATCGGCCTTGCCCCTGTCCGACCTGACGATGGCCATCGCTTCATCGGACTTGCTTTCCTGCTTGAGCTCGACAGTAAGGGCAAGCTCTTTCAGCTTGTCCGCAATCGCGTCGGCAATCTTCCGGACATTAGCTTCAGCTTCGGAATCACCCAGGAATTTTTCTCGGACATCATCTAATCGCGGAGCTACCTCTTTAATCGCGTCCCTATAGGGCGCGAGATAACGCTCTTCTCCGGTAATTAGATATCCGCGTTGGCCCGTCTCGGCGTCTTGGACAGTCGACAAGAGACGCGCAAGCACTGTCCGCTGCTCTCGGGCGCGCAAGACTTCTTCCGTGGAATTGGTCGTTTTCTGCAATAACCAGAATGAAACGGCGACGAGAACAATCAAGGTGAGAAGGGCTGCGGCCGCGAATGCGTAGGTGGCGCGCAGAAGGCCTGGGGAATTGAGGCTCATTAAATGTCCGGTCTGCCGTATCTATTCGCCTCGATAAGGCAGTTTCGGAAAAAGCGCCATATATATACGCGGCGACCGCGGGAACGTTCTCAAAGCCAAAAAGTTCCCGCGGCCTCGGGATGCTTAATAGGGCGGCGCGCGTTTCGCCCGCTGCGCCTTGGCCGCTTCCGTCCACCACGCAAGATCGTCAGCGAAACGCGGAAATGAACGTTCGAGCGCTTTCCCACCGTCGCCTGTCGGCTCGCCCTCAGCGCTCAAGGTCTGGGCAATCGGCCCGACCGCGAGAGTGCTCGACACAACGATCATGCCCATCTCCGACAGCGTTCCATGCCACGCGGTTGCAGACCTGACGCCGGAGAACCGTCCTGCCGAATAACTGGCGATGGCCGCCGGCCGCCAAAACCATTCTTCCAGAAAATGATCCGTGAGATTTTTGAGGCCGGGCTGGACGCCCCAATTGTATTCTCCGACCACGAATAGGAATGCATCCGCGGCTTTGATCTTCTGCGCGAGAGTTTCGAGCGCCTCAGGAGCGGTGCCGGGCTTATACTCCTTGTACATCCGATCGAGCATCGGAAGGTTCACGGCCTTGGCGTCGATGAATTCGACATCGAGACCTCTTTGTTTCAATCGCGTGACGATGAAATCCGCGAGGCGAATCCCCATCCTGTCGACGCGATAGGAACCGTAGAAGACTAAAACTTTATCGGCCACCACATCCTCCTTCCAAAACAACAACCGCCCATCGATACGACACTCGCTGGACATTGTCTTATTTTGCGAGGTGGCATCTTCCAATCGAAAATGCAGATAGTGGCAACAACGTTGCGTAATGCGCGAGCGTCGCGGTAATAGTCGCGAGCTGCAATCGAGACCGCGAGGAATTATGGCATCCGAACTCCAACCCATCATCACCAGACGGCGTGAACAGATGTTTCCGCATCTGGAACCTCACGAGATCGATCGCATGCGCCGGTTCGGCGAGCCGAAGACATTCAATGCCGGTGATTTTCTCGCGAAGATCGACGAGATCGGCGCGGGCTTCATCATCGTGTTGAGCGGCAATGTCGACGTGACGCAACGCGACATCACCGGCGCGACGAAGCTCATCGTCACCCATACGCAAGGTTCCTTCATGGGCGAGCTTGCGCAAATGTCCGGCCGCCCCTCTCTCGTCGATGCGATTGCTACCACCACTGTCGAAGCCCTCGTCATTGCACCGAGCAGACTGCGCGCGCTCTTGATTGCCGAAGCCGAACTCGGCGAGCGCATAATGCGTGCACTGATCTTGCGACGTGTCGGCCTTCTCGAGACGGGCGCCGGACCGGTTATCATCGGCCGCGCGGGCAGCAGTGACGTCCTTCGTCTTCAGAATTTCCTTTCGCGCAACGGCCATCCTCACACCGACCTCGATCCCGACGTCGATCCGGAAGCAAAAGCACTGATCGAACGCTTCCACGTCGAAACGTCCGCTCTTCCTATCGTCCTTTGCCCAAGCGGCGATTTTCTGCAGAACCCGACGGAGTTGAAACTCGCGCGCTGCATCGGTCTCGTCGGCGCTCTCGACGGCGACCGCGTTTACGACGTCGCTATCGTCGGCGCGGGACCAGCAGGAATGGCGGCGGCTGTGTACGCTGCATCCGAAGGTCTCTCCGTGATCGTTCTCGATTGCCGCTCGTTCGGAGGCCAGGCAGGCGCATCTTCGCGCATCGAAAACTACCTGGGATTCCCCACGGGTATCACCGGCATGGCCCTGATGGCGCGCGCCTTCAACCAGGCGCAAAAGTTCGGCGCTGAATTCGCGATCCCATCCGAGGTTGTGGCGCTCGATACCCAGAAGGACGGCGGAAGAAACATCTTCACGCTCCATCTTTCCGACGGTCAGAAAGTTCGCGCGCACAGCCTCGTCGTCGCCAGCGGCGTTCGCTATCGCCGCCTCGGCGTTGACAACATCGAGGACTTCGAAGGCAGCAGCGTCCACTACTGGGCATCTCCGCTCGAAGGTAAGTTGTGCTCGCGCCAAGAGGTGGTTCTGGTCGGTGCGGGAAACTCCGCCGGACAAGCGACTGTCTATCTTGCCGGACGTGCTGAAAAAGTGTGGCTACTCGCACGCGGCGGCGACATCTCTGCGAGCATGTCGCAATATCTCGTCGACCGCATTCGCGGGCTTCCCAACGTCGAAATCCAGACGACGTCCGAGATCACCCAACTCGACGGCGCCGATGGCGTCCTCGACACCATTTCGTGGCGCAGAGCGTCGGGCGACGAAGTGTGCCGAAAGATCCGCCATCTGTTTCTGTTTATCGGCGCCGATCCCGAGACCGCATGGCTTTCTGGCACAGGCGTGAAGCTCGATGTCAAGGGCTTCGTGCTGACTGGCGTCGGCGCGGGAGAAAACTGCGCCTCGCTGGAATCGAGCGTGCCCGGAATCTTCGCCATCGGCGACGTCCGCGCCGGATCGATCAAGCGCGTCGCCGCGGGTGTCGGTGAAGGCGCACAAGTCGTCGCCGCCCTGCATGCATTCCTAGGGGCGGCGAATGTGGTGCAACCCGCTACATAAGTCCAATCTACGCCAAGCCGGCAATGGATTACATCCTGGCCGCTTCACCCACCATTCACATGCTGGCCGTAGGCATGCCAATCGATTGGCCTAGGCGACTACCACCCTCCGCCTGGCTAGAGTGGCGCCCGCTAAATCTAAAAGGAGACGAGCCGAGATGGCTTGGCGCTTACTGATTTTTACCGCGATGTCGACAACCGCCGTCTCGATCTCGTGCCATGCCGAGGAATGTGATGCGATCGTGGCCAAGCTCGGCGCACGAATTCCTGCCCTCTCGGTTGTCGAGAAGCGAACGGACAATCAGTCCATCGTCGTCACTCTGAAGCATCCGGATGCCGAGGCACTCTCCATCACTTGCCCGAGCGATGAGCCTAGCGCCTCGCCGCTCATCTCCGCGAAATGGAACGCGACCTGGCCGCCCGCGCGCTTCTACGACCTTCTCGCGACCATCGGCTCGGTCGTCGTCTCGACCACCGAGCCTGCAATCCGCAGCGGTGCAATTCTCTGTACGCAGCGTGCGATGGATGAACAGGGCCACGACGTCTACGACATCAACGGCGCCCGCTTCAAGTGCACCTCATCCGAAGGCGCCAATGGATCGACGGCGATTCTTATCTCGAAGCTCAAGACGCCCGAGCCGCAATAGAGAAAACGCGACGACGCGTTGCAAGATCAATGCTTGCACGTCGTCCGGCTTTCGCCGCGCGTCAGCGTCGCCTCGTTGCCTTTGATCCAGAACTCCGTGCTGGCGGCGGCATAACGGCCACCGTCTGCGGAAAGCACCTGTGGCAGCGTCAACCGCTCGTTCGAACCATGAAAGACGAGATCCGCTGAACCGGGATCGGAATGAAAGGTTGCGGTCAGTTCCGTCTTGTCGCCGCAAACGTATTTGAGGCCTTCCGCGAACGCAGGCGAAACCGCCAGTCCCGAAGCCAATACGAGCACCACTGAAAACCGAATAAGCATAGCGACCTCCCCATCCGACGGCATCGAAGCTTATAGCCTTCCGCACAATCGATTACGAGCGCGCGTGAGCAATAGTCGACGAGATGGCCGATGTTTTCGAGGCCGTCCGCACACGCCCCAACATCCATTTAGAACTTGGAAACCATCCGCAGAGCATCCTCTCGCCGAAGCTGATCCGGGCGGGGATAACGGCTCATCTATCCATCATTGAACAGAACCCGAGACCGACACTGAGTGCCGGTCCCGGTACGGTGCTGGTTGACTGCTCCCCGCTGCATAACCAGCACCGGGCGGCGAGGCGGTGGT
Organism: Hyphomicrobium sp.; assembly: GCA_030148425.1. Classification (GTDB taxonomy): domain Bacteria; phylum Pseudomonadota; class Alphaproteobacteria; order Rhizobiales; family Hyphomicrobiaceae; genus Hyphomicrobium_B. Next base: position 711,913 of record JASBTM010000008.1, read on the forward strand.
CGCCTCGCCCGCTACACTTGGCACACTACGCGATTGTCCTTGAGAAACCGTATGTGCCTTGCGCGTCGACAACGCAGCTATGCAAAGCGCGGGCCATCGCATGATTTCAACGGCCTCCAAGCCCTCTAAAACACCCGAAAAACGGGCCTTTTAGGCGCATTCTAGCGCTTGCGTTTTCCTCTCCTCTCAGAGCCAGGAACATACCTTCGGATGATAGCAGCCGATTTGAAACGACCTATCTAAACGCTGCGGCTTTCGAAAAAAGCGCGCTGCCCAGCGAAAGCTGGGGCTGCCAGTGCGAGATGCGTTGAATGGAGAACGACAATGAAAACGTTAGTTTTGGCAACGATGTTGATTGTTTCGGGTGTTTCGGGTGTTTCGGTTGCGTCTGCAGCCCCGCACTGCGACGGCAACTTCAAGACGACGGGTATCGCAACCTGCACGACCTCTAAATAACGGACAGCGAGAGTAGCTACTCGAAGAAGGGTGCGCCTTTTCAGGCGCCCCTTTTTTTGCTCGATCAGTTCGCCTGAACTTTCACGCCATCCGCATCGATCTTCACCTGACTGCGCGTGCTGTCGTAGTAGAAATATCCGCCAGCAAGCAGTGCGATGATCAACGCTCCGATTAGAAATGATTTTGCATCCATAGCGAGGGCTCCTCTCGTGTCGCGCCAAAAACGCCTGGCACGACGGATGAGTTCCCGTTTGCTTAACGTGTGCGAACAATGATGCGGACCGTGCGGGGTCGAAGCGGAACTTCTTCCGCTGAGTTGCTGATGAGCACACCGCACGGCGCGGCGCGATCTCACTAACGTCGCTCATACGAATCTTGGCGACAGACCAAGCACGAGCGCCAGGAACCTGCGCTTGCCGATCATCATGTCTAAATCGTCATGCGACAGTATCAGCTGGGCCAGTTGCCGGCTCGCCCGAGCTATGCCATTTTAAGTCCGTGAGGAACCGGTTTTACCAGCGCTGGTTTGTGACGCTCAGCATGCTTGCCATGCTCGGGGCGCTTCTTTCTATGCCTCTTACTGCGACCATGGCTCTCGCCATGGCGGGCGCGCAGCCCGCGGTTTCTCACCACATGGCGACGACCGAGGCCAAGGGCGAGATGCCCTGCCACAAGCCGATGAAATCATGCCCGGATTGCCCACAGAAGATCTGTCCGGAAATGGGCAGTTGCCTCGTCAAATGCTTCCAACCGTTGAGCGCACCGGTATCCGAGGCGCGTCTATTCCGTGACGTCATCGCAGCGCGCATAGCGCCCCTGGCGACACGTGTCACCACCGGCTCATTGCCTCCTCCGCTTCTTCGACCTCCCAGCGTCTGAACCGCGCCTATCCGGCGTGACCGCGACTACGGCTGATGCCGTGGCTCCGCGCGCGCTGCGGCCAATGGTGGCCCAGCGCTGAAGGTTCACGACAGCAGGAGATATTCAATATGCAACGAGCCTCGTTGCGCGCGATGGCCATTGGCGTCGCGCTGCTCATGGGCATGGCTACGTCAGCCCTTGCCGATACGAAGGACTACGAGTTCCAGCTTCTTGACAAGGATGTGAAGGCGGGTGCCGCGATCATCTCAGTGAAGCTGGTCCACAAGCCCTCGGGCCGCGCCATCGCCGACGCGGTGATATTCGCCAAGCGCATCGACATGGGTCCCGACGGCATGGAGGCCATGACCGCGCCGATCGAGCTGACCTCGTCCAACGAGCCCGGCATCTACCGCTTCAAGACCGACCTCGGCATGGCCGGGCAATGGGCCTTGTCGCTCGGCGCCAAGGTGCAGGGCGAGACCGGGACGGTCGAGAATAAGCTCATCGTCAAGGCCGTCCAATGAGCCCGCTCAAGGGATTGGCTTCCGTCGCAGCCGTTTTGGCTGCGGCGGGAGCCGGGCTGTGGGCAGGCCAGACCGGCGCGCTCAAGCTTCCGCAGATAACCGCAGCGGCCGTAATCGAAGCCCATGCCGAAGGGTCGGACCCCATCATTTATTATCGCGATCCCGACGGTAAATCGCTCTATTCGCCAACTCCCAAGACGACAGACGACGGCCGGCCCTATATCGCCGTCCACGCCGGCCAGGAAGAATCGTTCGATCCAAAGCCCAAAGCTCCGACCGGAGGCGACACTAAGAAGATCAAGTATTACCGCAATCCGATGGGCCTGCCGGATGTCTCACCGGTGCCCAAGAAGGACACGATGGGGATGGACTACATCCCTGTCTTCGAGGGCGAGGACAGCGACGACGGCTCCATCAAGGTGTCGCCCGGAAAGATCCAGCGCACCGGCGTCGAAACCGCCGAGGTCGTGCGCCACGCCATGACCCGCACCATCAAGGCGCCCGGCGTTGTCGCCCTCGACGAGCGCCGCATAGCTGTGGTTGCGCCGAAGTTCGACGGCTACGTGGTCAAGGTCGGCGATGTCACCACTGGGGCGCATGTGAAGCAAGGCGATGCCCTAGCTACGGTGTTCGGCCAAGCGGTGCTCGACCAGGCCGCGCGCCTGCTCATTGAGCAGGATACCGGCTGGACGCGCAGCGACGAGGCGGCCTCTCCGCCCGGGCTCAAGGGGCCCGCTGGCGTCGTCGGCGCCACCCGCCGCTTGCAGAACCTCGGAGTGCCCGAGGAATTCATGGATCAGGTCAAACGCGAACGACGTGTTCCCGACGCCTTCACCATCCGCGCGCCGATGGACGGAGAAATTATCGAGCGAGACGTTTCCGATGGTCAGGGTTTCAAAGCCGGCGATGTTGCGTTCAAAATTGCCGACCATTCCAGAGTGTGGGTCCTGGCCAATGTCTCCGAGAGCGACATCGATGCGGTCAAGCCCGGACAATCGGTCATGGTCACCACGCGCGCGCATCCCGGCCGCACGTTCAACGGCAAGGTGACGGTGGTCTATCCGCACCTGATGAAAGAGACGCGTACCGCGCAGGTGCGCATCGAGATGCCAAACGCCGACATGGCGCTGTTGCCGGATATGTACAGCGACGTCTCGATTGCCACCAGCGGCAATGCCGATGCGCTCGCGGTCCCCGCCAGCGCGGTGATCGACAACGGCAACCGGCAGGTTGTGCTGCTCGACCTTGGCAACGGCCGCTACGAGCCGCGCGAGATCAAGCTCGGCCGCACCGGAGACGGCATGCGCGAGGTGCTGAGTGGTTTGACCGAAGGCGACAAAGTCGTGGTCAACGGCAATTTCCTGATCGACGCGGAAAGCAACCTGCAGTCGGCGCTGAAAGGCTTCGACGCCTCGGCCGCCGCGACGTCCAACACCGAGGCCAACCAATGATCGCCCGTCTCATCGCCTGGTCGGCGAAGAATCTGATGCTGGTCTTCATCGCCACGGCCTTCGTGGTGGTGGCGGGCGTTTGGGCCGTGAAAACTCTCCCGCTCGATGCCATCCCCGACCTCTCGGACACTCAGGTCATTGTCTACACTGAATTCTCCGGCCAAGCTCCGCAGGTCGTGGAGGATCAGGTCACCTATCCGCTGACGACGTCGATGCTGACTGTGCCGCGCTCGAAGGTCGTGCGCGGGTTTTCCTTCTTCGGCGTGTCGTTCGTGTACGTCCTCTTCGAGGACGGTACCGACATCTACTGGGCGCGCTCGCGCGTGCTTGAATATTTGAGCGCCGCCGCCAAGCGGCTGCCGGCCGGCGTGACGCCGACGCTGGGGCCCGACGCAAGCGGCGTGGGCTGGGTTTATCAATACGCGCTGCAATCCAAGAACAAATCCCTAGCGGACCTGCGCTCGATGCAGGATTGGGAAGTGCGCTTCGGATTGTCCAAGGCTGAAGGCGTGGCCGAGGTCGCAAGCGTCGGCGGCTTCGTCAAGCAATACAGCGTGACCGTGGACCCGAGCCGCCTTCGAAGCTTCAACATCCCGCTCGACAAGATCCGCGATGCCATCCGCAACAACAACATGGATGTCGGCGGCCGCACTTTGGAGGTGGCGGAGCACGAGTTCATGGTGCGTGGCCGCGGCTACCTCAAGGGCGTGCAAGACCTCGAGAACATCGTCGTTAAGGTCGACGGCGGCACTCCTGTGCTGCTCAAGGACGTTGCCCGTGTGGAGATTGTCGGAGACGAACGGCGCGGCATCGCCGAGCTCAACGGTGAGGGCGAGGTGGCGAGCGGCATCGCGCTGCAGCGTTACGGCGCCAACGCGTTGACCGTCATCGACAACGTCAAGGACCGTCTGAAGGAGATCGCGCCGTCGTTGCCTGCTGGCACCGAGGTGGTGCCGGTCTACGACCGCTCTCAGCTCATCCACCGCGCCATCGAGACCTTGAAGCACACGCTCTTCGAGGAAAGCGTCGTGGTGGCGCTGGTGTGCATCGTCTTCCTTATGCATTTCCGCAGCGCGTTAGTGGCGATCCTGATGCTGCCGGTCGGCATCCTGATGGCGTTCACCGCGATGAAGCTGCTCGGCATCGGCTCCAACATCATGAGCCTCGGCGGCATCGCCATCGCAATCGGAGCGATGATCGACGCGGCGATCGTCATGATCGAGAACGCCCACAAGCACCTCGAGCGCGCACCGCCGGGAAAACCCCGCACCGAGATTCTTATCGAGGCGGCGACGGAGGTCGGACCAGCCCTGTTCTTCTCGCTGCTGGTCATCACGGTGTCATTCCTGCCGATCTTCACGTTGGAAGCGCAGGAAGGACGATTGTTCGGCCCGCTGGCCTTCACCAAGACCTTTGCAATGGCTGCGGCGGCCATCCTGTCTGTGACGCTGGTCCCGGCGCTGATGATCCTCTTCGTGCGCGGCCGCATCATCCCCGAGGAGAAAAACCCGATCAACAAGGCGCTCATCGCCATCTACCGCCCGATCATCAAGGGCGTACTCAAGGCGAAGACGCTGACCATCGCCCTGGCTGCGCTCATCCTCGCGGTGTCGGTATGGCCGATGACCAAGGTCGGCACCGAGTTCATGCCGAACCTCAACGAAGGCACGCTGCTCTTCATGCCGACCACGCTGCCAGGCATCAGCATCACCAAGTCGGCGGAGTTGCTGCAGACCCAGGACCGCATCATCAAGTCGTTCCCGGAAGTAGCGTCCGTTTACGGCAAGGCCGGCCGCGCGCAAACCGCCACGGACCCGGCGCCGACCGAGATGTTCGAGACTGTGGTCAACCTCAAGCCCAAGGAGGAATGGCGGCCCGGCGTGACGGTCGACAGCCTGATCGCCGAGATGGACAAGGCGCTGCAGTTCCCCGGCGTCTCCAACGCCTGGACCATGCCGATCAAGGCACGCATCGACATGCTCTCGACCGGCATCAGAACGCCGGTCGGCATCAAGGTGATCGGCACCGACCTCACCGCCATGGATCAGGTCGCCCGTCAGATTGAGACCGTTCTCAAAACCGTACCAGGAACCTCCAGCGCCTACGCCGAGCGCGCCATGGGCGGCTATTACCTCGAAATCGTTCCGAACCGCGAGCGTTTGGCCCGCTATGGACTGATGGTCTCGGACGTGCAGGACGTCATCTCGATGGCGCTCGGCGCCGAGCCGATCACCACCACGGTCGAAGGCCGCGAACGGTATACGGTGGCCCCGCGCTACCCGCGCGATTTACGCTCGGACCCGCAGGCCATTGCCAAGGACGTGGTGGTCTCCTTGCCCGGCGGCGGCACGGTGCCATTGGGCGAAGTAGCCGACATCCGGCTCACCCAGGGCCCCACCACCATCCGCACCGAAAACGCCAAGCTCGCAACCTACGTCTACGTCGATATCCGCGACCGCGATCTTGGCGGCTATATCGCCGACGCCAAAAGAGCGGTGGAAGCGCAAGTGAAATTGCCGCCGAGAACGTATCTCGCGTGGTCTGGGCAGTTCGAATATCTCGAACGCGCCGAAGCGCGCCTGCAGATGGTCGTCCCCGTGACGCTGATGATCATTTTCCTGCTGCTCTATCTAAACTTCCAGAGGCTGACCGAAACGCTCATCGTCATGCTGTCGCTGCCGTTCGCGTTGGTCGGCGGCTTCTGGCTGATGTGGTGGCTCGGATTCAATCTCTCGGTAGCGGTAGCGGTGGGCTTCATCGCACTGGCCGGCGTCGCTGCTGAGACCGGCGTGGTCATGCTGATCTACCTCGACCACGCATCGCGGGAAGTGCAGGCCGAGTGCCTTCTTCAGCGACGGTCCTTCACGCGGGAAGATCTCTACCGCGCCATCATGGTCGGCGCGGTAGAGCGCGTCAGACCGAAGGTGATGACGGTGGTCGCAATCATGGCGGGGCTTTTGCCCATCATGTGGAGCACCGGCACCGGCTCGGAAGTGATGCAGCGCATCGCTGTGCCGATGATCGGCGGAATGGTTTCCTCCACGCTGCTGACGCTCGTCGTCATCCCGGCGATCTATGGGCTGGTGAAGGGCTGGCGCCTGCCCTCGGAGACGACGCTCCGTGCTCACCGGCTGGAAGTGGAGCAGCAGTCATGATGCATCGAGACGGCCACGATCGACATGCGCGGATCAACCATTCAAACACGGCAAGGCGGCGATGCCGCCATGCTCGCTCCTTCTGCTCAACGGAGCGCCTCCGCGAGTCGTAGCAGCATCGCGGTGACAACCTGGGGATCAAGAGGTGCCGCAGCGTTCCGCGCACGTGCTTCTGCATCGGCCACGATCCCAGACGCCGCTTGCAAGGCATCCCGACCCAACGCCGTCAGCTCGGTCGTTTGCACTCGCCCGTGTTCGGGATGGGGTGTACGTGCGATAAAGCCCGAGCGCTCAAGCGCGACCAGGATTGCCTGCATCGTTTGTGGAGTCACAAAGGCGCGGCGCGCGAGTGCGGCGTTCGAGGCACCTGGTTCGACCTCCAAGAAGGCGAGGACCGCATACTGGGGCGTGGTCAGTCCAATTTCCCGCAATCCAGTGTCCAACCGGGTGCGAAGAGCCTGTTGAGCCTGCTTCAACGCAAAGCCGATCGTCGCGTACGGGTCGCCCATTAGCGGACCAACATCCTGACTTGACATATAAGGGCCCTTATATAGTATCAGCCTCCTGATACTAACAGTCTGCATAGCATAAGAAAGCCCAGCCATGCCCCATCTGATCGGACCCGATTTCATTGGCATTCAAGCCGAAGATCTCGATGCTGCACGAACCTTCTACTCAGAGGTCGTCGGGCTGAAGGTCGCCGCCAATAGCCCGCCTGGCGCCGTAGTGTTCGACACCAAGCCGGTCCCGTTTGCCGTCCGCAAGCCCCTGGCCGACCTTGGAAATGCGAGCGAGCTTGGCTTGGGCGTCGCTATCTGGTTCGGCTGCGATGACGCCGACGGCCTGCACGACCATCTCGTTGCGCAGGGCACGCCAATCGTCTTCGCGCCGAAGGATGGGCCGTTTGGTCGCTACTTCGCGTTTCGCGACCCGTTTGGCTACACGATTACGCCCCACACGGTCGCGCACTCTTGAGCATGGAATGATTGGAGACGGGCAGCTGCAAGTTGCATGCTGGTTGGTGGCGCGCATTGTCGCCAAAACCGTCCGTCAGCTTAGCGGCATCGGAAACACCAATTACGATCCGGTGCCGCCATCGGCATTTTGTTGGCGGGCCGTGAACGATGAAGATGGGCACTATGCCTACGCCACAGCCACCTAAATCTACGCGATAGCTCTCCCATTCAGGAATGCCGGTGGCTGTTCCTCCAGCAGCGATAAAATGGCCCGAATCCGTGGCGGAACAGGTCTAATGGCCGGATAGAGAGCGTTGACATCAAACCCCGGCACGACAAACCCAGGGAGGAGTTGTGTCAGCCTGCCGCCGGCGAGTTCTTCAGTGCAGACGGGTTCTTGTAAAACGCCGATACCGGCTCCGTCCAACAGCATGGCATGGAGTGGCCGCCAATGGCTCATGCTCAAAGCGATGTTGATGGGAGCCAGTTCGGTCTGCTGATCCGCGGAGACCAAGGGAAGCCGTCCGTCATTGAACAGCCCCGACACGCGAAGGAAAGGATGATCGACAAGATCGTTCGGACTTTCCGGTGTTCCATGACGATCGAGATAGATCGGCGCCGCCACCAAAATGCGGCGGACGCGCCCAAGCCGGCGGGCGACGAAGCTACCGCTGCCGCAATCCCCAAGACGCAGCGAAATATCGACTCCCTCCGTCACCGGATCGACGATCCGGTCGTTGAGCACCAACTCGATTTTAAGCTGCGGATGACGCTCGCGCAGGCGGAGCAGGATCGGAGGCAAGACGACTTCACCCACACCGTGAGGCGCGGCGATCCGCAGCGTGCCGCGTAGAGGCTGGTCCCCAGCGGCGACTGCTAGAGCACCATCGGCGGCCTCAAGCACCTCTTTGCTGCGTTCGTAGAAGGCTGTCCCCACGTCGGTGACTGAAATCTTGCGCGTGTTTCGGCGCAGCAGGCACACACCCAGGTAAGCTTCCAGCCGGTCGATGCGTTCGCTGATGGCTGGCTGGCCGACACCGAGATCACGGGCGGCGGCTGACATGCTGCCCCGCTCGACCACCCTCACATAAACGCGCATCGCCGCAAGCAAGTCCATGAGCACAATATATCGGCTTCTCCGATAAATGTAAGCGGACGATCCGGCCTACCCTCTGCGTAGCCGATAGACGACATAAGCGCCGGTCACGGTGAAATCGAAACTCGCATTTTTCAGTCGTACGCGAAGACTGACTCCGTATCGGTATAGTTGGAGAGAAGCATTATGAGTGAAATTCGGCTGTATATGTTTCAATCCGGTACCCAGAGATGCAAAGTTCACGATATCAAGATGAACCAGGGTAATGCGGCTGATTATGAAATCCCTGTTCCCTGGTTTCTACTTGCTCATCCCAAGGGCAATGTCGTGATTGATGGCGGCCTAGCGGCCGAGGGATTGGCTGATCCGCGTGCTTATTGGGGGGATGCCGTCGATAGCTACCAGCCCGTGATGAGCGAGAGCCAAGGATGCGTCGCACAACTGGCAACACTTGGCCTTACCCCAGAAGACATTCGTTTTGTCGTGCTGTCTCACCTGCATTCTGACCATACCGGCGCCGTCGGCCGCTTCCCCAAGGCGATGCACATCGTGCAGCGGCGAGAATATGAATATGCCTTCACGCCCGATTGGTTCGCTGCCGGCGCCTACGTCCGCAAGGATTTCGATCGCCCTGGGCTGAAGTGGCAATTTCTGGAAGGCGATGCGACCGACGGCTATGACCTGTACGGCGACGGGACACTCCAGATGGTGTTCACACCGGGTCATACCCTCGGCCACCAGTCCTTCTTGGTGACGTTGCCCAATAGCGGGTCGATTCTGCTGGCTGCCGATGCAGTCTATACGATGGACCATTGGCACGAAAAGGCTCTACCCGGCTTTCTGGCATCTGCCGTGGATACGGTGCGGTCGGTTCGCAAATTGCAGGCTCTGGCGAGACAGGCAGACGCCACCGTGGTTACAGGCCACGATCCAGAGGCCTGGCCTGGATTCAAGCTGGCTCCAGCCTATTACAATTAAGATGCACCGTTTTGATCCGCAGCCCCGGAAGAAGGAGAGCTATAGCGACCTGGCGGTCACCGGATATCGCGGGATACTGTAGCGTAGGGATGGCGGAGAGAGTGGGATTCGAACCCACGAGACCCTTACGAGCCTACACGCGTTCCAGGCGAGCGCCTTCAACCACTCGGCCATCTCTCCGTCCGGCCTGGAAGCGGCGCACTATACGCATCCGCGCTCCAAGCGCAACGGCCGCCTGAAACGATTTTCTGGAAACTTGACCACCGCCCCAATGCGCCTCAAAACGGTTCAGGGCCACTCGGACGAGCGCCGTTCATGACCAGTTCCATGCTCCTTAAAGTATCTGCCGGATTGGCGGTTTTGTCCGCAACGGCGTACTTCTGGCTGTGGTACGAGACCGGCGAACCTGCGCCCGCCGCGCTGCTGCACGTCGCAGCGGCCTCCCTCTTGGTCGCGCTGATTGCAAGCGTGGTGAACCCCGAAACACGCCCCCGCCTGATGCTGCGGTTTCTCGCCGCGCTCTTCGCCTTGTTCACGCTGATCTCGTTCGCCGCTGATGTTTCCCGGCCCCGAAGCGACGGGGAAGGCGCCATATCGTTGCTGCAGCATCTGCAAAACATGGCGCCGGCTTTCCTATCGGCGCTTGAGCACACCATATCGCACGCAGCCGCCCCCTTTGTCTGGAACCCTATTCTGACCTCGGTCCTGTCGCTTCCGGCGACGATGATTTTCCTGCTTCTGGCCATCGCCTGCGGCTTCCTAGGCCGTCCCCGGCGCCGGGTGCGGATTTTCGCCAACGACTATTGAAGCCCCCGATTTTGCGCGCCATTTGCGCTGAGACGCTATTCTGAGGATGGTTTGAAACGAACGCGGCTCTGCCGTCGTATTCTTGGGCACAATCCCAAAGAAGAAAAAGGAGCCAATCCATGTTCGCACGGAAACACGTTGCCATGCCGGCGCCCGAGACCGCGCCGAAGGGCCGCCCGACGCCGATCCTCCCCGCCAATGCCGAGCACTACATTTTCTCGCGCCCCTTGAACGGCCCTTACCCGGCCGGATTGGAAGTGGCGGTCTTCGGTCTCGGCTGCTTCTGGGGTGCGGAGCGCCTGTTCTGGCAGCTCGGCGACGGCATCTGGATTACGGCCGTCGGCTATGCTGGCGGCTTTACCCCGAACGCGACCTACGAAGAGGTCTGCACCGGCCGCACGGGGCACACAGAGGTTGTCGTCGTTGTCTACGATCCGAAGAGCATTTCTTACGACACGTTGCTGAAGACCTTCTGGGAAGCACACGATCCCACCCAGGGCTTCCGGCAGGGAAATGATGTCGGCACGCAGTACCGCTCGGCGATCTACACGACCACGCCCGAGCAGCTGGCGATGGCCGAAGCTTCAAAGAAAGCCTACGAAGCGGCAATCGCGGGCAAGGGCTACGGCCCCATCACGACCGAGATCAAGGCTTCGCCTCCGGTTTATCTGGCGGAGGAACATCATCAGCAGTACCTGGGCAAGATTCCGCACGGGTACTGTGGCCTGAAGGGAACCGGCGTCACGTGTCCAGCGCCGTCAGCCCAAACGGCTTCGGACGTCGCGCAAAGCTGAAGTCTTCCGGACTTCGTCCCAATGCCATCTTCGGGTTTGCCCGAGGATGGCATCCGCGATTTCTTCCGCCGAATTGTCAGCCCCGGCCAGTGCTCCTTTGCCAGGCCGACCCATCGTTCTCCCGTTGCATCAGGATGACGAGGAGCGAATTCTCTCGAACAACTGAAAGTGTCATCCTCGGCTTTATGCCGAGGATCCATCTCGCCATGCGCGCAGCTTCGTAATGGATCCTCGGGACGAGCCGAGGATGACAGCATTGGAATGCTCGTCTTTCAACTCGAAGCAGCAGACGCCGACAGCGCCCCCCTCTGTCATTCCGGGCGAGCCCTTTTTGCGAGATCCGGGACCCAGACTTCATCGCCACACGGCTCACTTCGGATCGGCGGTCGCCGATTTATGCAGGTGCGGCCGGAGCGCCGGACTCTTCGCGAGATCCGACGCTGATGCCTTGCTCCCCGCCACAGTCGAAGCCTTGGCAAGCGCGGTATTGACCGCCGCCGCCTTCGCCAGCGCTTTCTTGACCTGCGCCGTCGTCAGAAGAGCCTCACGCGGAATTTTCACTGCGTCCGGCCCCGCTGCGAGCACGGCCTGACATTCCTTTGGCAACTCTGCGAGCATCAATGGCGGACGCGGTGCCCTGGGCGGTCCCGGCGGCTTTGGTGCTGGCGGGCCTTTTGCCGGAATCACTTTGGCAAGCCACTGATCGACTTCCTTTCCACATCCATCATCGCCAGTCGGAGGCGGTTGCGGCGTGCAGACGGTCATACCTTCCGGGCATTTAATGCGCATGTGGAAGTGATAGTAGTGGCCGTACCACGGCCTCACTTTGCCGAGCCACGTCCGGTCGGTCCCCGCCGCTTGGCACAGCGCTTTCTTGATCGCAGGATGCACGAAGATCCGCTCGACCTCAGGATAGGATGCCGCGCGCTTGATGAGCGCCACCTGCTTTGACGTGAACACCTTCGTATTCACCGCGAGCGAAGTATCGTCGAGCATCGACGTCGCTTCTTTGGTCTCACGCTGCTTAGCGCTCAGACGATAATTCGGCATCGGCGTGAGCCAAATGTCGGCATCGAGGCCAATCTGATGGCTTGCGTGGCCGGTGATCATCGGGCCGCCGCGCGGCTGCGCGATATCACCGACGAGAAGCCCCGGCCAGCCATCGAGCTTCTGCGCGTCCTTCGCGAACTTCTCGACCAGCGCAATGAGTTGCGGATGCCCCCAGTTGCGGTTGCGCGACAGCCGCATTTCTTGCCAAGCCGGACCATCGATCGGCAGCGGCACCGCGCCCGCTAGGCAGCCACGCGAATAGCTACCGATGGCGCGCGCTTCCATCGGAGCCGGCTTCTTGGCTTGGCCAAAAAGGTTCTTCGCGCCGATGAATGTCGGCCAGACGGGCGTCTTGGGCGACGTCAAGCCGGGGATCGGCTCGACCGTGATCGAAACCTTTCGGGTTTTCGACGATATATCGATGCCGGTGCGGACCGAACCGGTGGTCGTTGCATCGGCAGCCGGCGTCGAAGCCGTATCGTCGGGCGGCACCGAGCCGGTCGTCGTGTCGGCTGGAGCGGTATCGGTTGGCCCTGAGGAAGAATCGGTGGGCGGCGGCCCCTCCGGATCCTCTCCTGCCGCTCCACTGGCATCCGAACGGGTCAGTGCGTGCGGCTGCGGCACGAAATCCGGGAGCGGCGTGGATTTTGCGGACTCTGGGCGTGCAGGATCCGGTGACGACGGAATATCGGCCTCGCCGTCGCTATGGCCTGGTTCGGCAAGCGCCGGGGAAATGGAATTCAGCCGGACCAACGACGCATCGGACGCCCGAAATAGCGAAACTCCGATCGCCATCACCGAACAAGCGACCGTGAGCGCCAATATCTTCACGGCTCTCATACTGCGTCCCCGTTTGAACTCAAGAGGTGCCACTTTAGCCCATTCTCGGGCGAAATTCAGACTCGACGTACAATTCCAGGCTGCGGTGTTGCCAACTGTCACAGCCGCGAAGCCGCGATTTCAATACCGCCTGCGGTTTCAGCACTGTATCAGCCCGCACTAAGCACATTGTGACCAACATGACTCCTGTTCAAAAACGATCCGGCCAAACGGCAAGTGTTCCCACGGCCTTCCACATCGAACGCGAGCCTGCCGACGCGCGCATCCGGCTGATTTTAGCGCACGGCGCGGGAGCGGGGATTACTTCTCCATTCCTAGAAGCAATGGCCGATCTTTTGACCGCGCGCGGGATCGCACTAACCTTGTTCGAATTCGCCTACATGGCGGCGCGCCGTAACGGCGGTCCGAAGCGCCCTCCTCCCAAAGCCGAAGCCCTGATCGGTGAATTCCGCGCCGTGGTTGCAGGCGTGCGCAAGGCGCATCCCCGGCAAGCCGTCGCAATTGGAGGAAAATCGCTCGGCGGCCGCGTTGCAAGTCTACTCGCGGACGACCTCTACGCTCAGGGCGCGATCACCGGGCTCGTTTGCCTGGGTTACCCCTTCCATCCGCCTGCAAAGCCGGATCAATTGCGAACGGATCATCTCAAGAATTTGCGTTGCCCTGCGCTGATCGTACAGGGCGAACGGGACCCGTTCGGAAACCGAGCCGAAGTTGAGGAAATGGCGCTTTCGCAAAAGATCGCGTTCACCTGGATGAGCGACGGCGATCACGATTTCGGCCCCCGTGGCCGTTCCGGCTTCACGAGAAAGGGTAACCTGACAGCCTCCGCTGACGCAGTTGCGGCATTTGTCGCGACGCTTTCCGAGGCGCGTTGACGCTATCCGCCGGGGCACCTAGGGTGCGCGCCTTCAATCTTTGCAATTATTTGCATACAATTACAGCAGCACACCGATGACCGAACTCGTCTTCTCGCCCGCGCAAACCGCCGCCAGCATCGATTCAAAGGCTTGGCCGTTCGAGGAAGCGCGCCGCCTTCTGAAGCGGCTGGAGAGCCTGCCCGACGGCGACACGAAGACCGTCTTGTTCGAAACCGGCTACGGTCCGTCGGGCTTGCCGCACATCGGCACGTTCGGTGAAGTCGCACGGACGACAATGGTGCGTCACGCCTTCGAGACGCTGACGGAAGGCAAGCGCAAGACGCGCCTCCTCTGCTTCTCCGACGACATGGACGGCATGCGCAAAATTCCGGAGAACGTGCCGGACCGGAAGGCGCTCGAACCCTACCTGCAGATGCCGCTGACCAAAGTGCCCAATCCGTTCGGTGGCGACTATCCGAGCTTTGGCGATCATAACAACGCCATGCTGCGCCGCTTCCTCGACACCTTCGGCTTCGAGTACGAATTCGCAAGCGCGACCGAATACTACAAGGCCGGCCGCTTCGACGAGATGCTGCTGCGCGCCGTGGAACGCTACGACGCGATCATGGACGTCATGCTGCCGACGCTCGGGGTCGAGCGGCAAGCGACCTACAGTCCCTTCCTGCCCATCTCACCGTCGAGCGGACGCATCCTCTACGTGCCGATGAAGGAAGTTGACGCGAAGGCAGGCACCATCACTTTCGCCGACGACGATGGCCGCGACGTCACGCTCCCCGTCACCGGCGGCCGTGTGAAACTGCAATGGAAGCCCGACTTCGGCATGCGTTGGGTTGCGCTCGGCGTCGACTTCGAAATGTTTGGCAAGGATCACCAGACGAACGCGCCGGTCTACGACAAGATCTGCGAGATTCTCGGCGGCGTTCCTCCGCAGCATTACGTCTACGAGCTGTTCCTCGACGACAAGGGCGAGAAGATCTCAAAGTCGCGCGGCAACGGACTGACCATCGACGAATGGCTGACGTATGCCTCGCCCGAAAGCCTCGCGCTTTTCATGTATCAGAAGCCGCGCAGTGCGAAGCGCCTTTACTTCGACGTCATCCCGCGCGCGGTCGATGAATACCTGCAGTTCCTGTCGTCGTTCCAGAAGCAGGACGACAAGCAGCAAATCGACAATCCCGTCTGGCACATCCATGCCGGCGCGCCGCCGAAGCCGGAAATTCCGGTATCGTTCGGCCTGCTGCTCAACCTGGTTTCCGTTTCGCACGCTCATAACAAGGACGTGCTCTGGGGCTTCCTGCGCCGTTACGCGCCAGGCGCCGAACCCGAGAACGCGCCGATCCTCGACAAGCTCGCAGGCTACGCGATCCGTTACTACGAAGACTTCGTCAAGCCGACGAAGAAGTTCCGCGCACCGGACGACGTCGAGATCGAAGCCTTGAAGAGCCTCGACAAGACGCTCGCGGCACTGCCATCCAATGCCGATGGCGATACGATCCAGACAGCCCTGCTCGATGTCGGTCGCGCTATTCCGCGCTATCAGGATCTGACGAAGACGAGCCCGAGCGGCGGCCCAGGAGTAAAGCTCGACTGGTTCCAGGCGATCTATGAGATCCTGCTTGGACAAGAGCGCGGCCCACGCCTTGGAACGTTCGTCGCGCTTTACGGCATTCCCGAAACACGCGCGCTGATCGCCAAGGCGCTCGCGGGCGAACTCGCCGCGGCGTAATCCTGGATCCGACGAAAAATTTCTAGGCGTGACGCCTCAGTGCGTCGTCCGGCACTTCGACCGGCGACGCGGCAGTGTTGCGCGCTCCGGGTCGCTGGCCCAGGATATCGACACGCCAGATCCGGTCGATCGTGCTGACGAGACGAAGCTCACGCGCATCGATCTGGGCTTTTCGCCACTGTTGCTCGTCGAGAACGTCACGCGTGATTGCGAGAACCGGCGCTTTACTCGATCCCTTGGCGTAGATCGCCTTTTTCTCGTCCCACGAGGCGTTGCGTGCGCGGTCGTTTTCCTGCTGCGTGATGAGCACGAGATTGCCGAGACTCTCGACCAGTTGCGCCCGTTCCTCGCTGCTCGCAAACAACTGCCGCCAAGGGCTGGTCGCCGACGGCCGCTGCGGCAGAACATGCTCGGTCGTATAGAGGTCCGGATCGACCGCATCCATATCGCCAGCCAGTTCGTCGCCGAGACGCAACAGAAGCAGCTTGCAGACCTTTGGATTGCGCTTGTGAAAATCCTTAAGGTGAAAAGCCATGCCGCGAACTTCCTCGCGCGAGATCTGCAAGACGGGATGCGTCTCGTTGATCAGCTCGCCCCCGCGCATCGCCTTGATGAGATCGGCAAACCGGCGCACCCGTTTTCCCGATCCGGCGCACAGGAGCCGCGTCAGCATCGCGAGGCGTTCGATCTCCCGCAGCAGAAACGCAGTGCGGTCCGGATCGCGCGTCCAGTCTTTGAGAGCCATCATTGCTGCCGGCGCCCAGTCCCCCTCTGGCAACCGATTGAGGTACGTGAGCGTACGTTGCATATCGGGCGGCAGAACGTTTTCCCCGTTGCTGCGCACCAGCACATAAGCTTTTGCCAGCGGCAGGAACACATCCTTGAAAAACGCCTCCGAACCGCCGCAGTCACGAATGACCTGACGCACGCCAGAAACGATCTGCAGTCTTCCATGGCCGAAGATCGTGCGCACATGACCGAAGAACGGTTCGAAGCCTTCGCCGAGGGCGAGGGCCATTTCGTCCCACATGCCGACGGCCCATTTGCCATTGCCGGTCGACATGCGCGAAAGAATATCGGACTTCAGGATGTCGTTGCGTTGTAGTTTCTTGCCCCGCTCATTCAGAACGACGAACATCTGGTGCGAGCGGTCGATGTCGCTGCCGACGATCACCACCACGTAACAGCAGTCCGCAATGAAATCGGCGAGCGCCCGGCGAGCGCTGTTCGTCATCTCAGAAAGAACCGCCGTGAAGCGATCGCGCACATCGAGAAGCGTCGCCTCAGGAAGCGACGGCGCCGCCAGATAGGTAGGCTGGATCGAACTCCCCGGCAGCAGAACGTGATCTTCGAAGACAGCCCGCTCCCGCGTCGAAAGGTGCATACGGAACCGTTCGGTTCGGAAGAAGCGAGTGCCGAGCTGCGCTACGAGCATCGCGGAAACGCGCTTCCCCACCGGCTTTTTCGCGTCGGTCTCGAGATCGCGGAGAACCGCGAGAAGCGTCATCAGCGTCACAAGGCGCTGCTGACCGTCGATCACGCCGAATTCGCGCGGCGTCATTTTCGCGGTAAGCCTAGTCGTCTCCGCGCCCGGCGCATCCATGAGCACCACCGCGCCAAGAAAATAGGTCTGATCGGCCTCGCCGCCGCAGCTGATGCCTGCCGCTTCCATCAGATCGTCGAGAAGCTGCTCGGCCTGCTCCCGTCCCCACGAGTACGGCCTCTGGAAAAGCGGAATGTTCAACAAATAGGGGCCGGAAAACAGATCTGAAATGCTCAGAGATGCCGTTGGATACACGGATACCAAAACCTTTTCGTCTGCTTGCGTGGCAGCTACGGCTTCCCGTGCTAACCGAATAGAACCTCAGGCTCGTAAAACGGTTGCAAGAGCGGACTACCGTGATAGCAACGGCCATGCATCGGCGCCACACTCGATCTGAGCCTGCGGCTTAATGATACCTCTTCGCACGCGCTATCAAAGTTCAAATTCCATGACACAGAAAATCGTCTTCAAAATCGCAACCGCGGAGGAATGGTCCAAATCGACCATCGCTGGATCTTTCGACGGATCCGCGGATGACCACCGCGACGGCTTCATCCATCTTTCCTCGCAACACCAATTGGCAGGAACATTAGAAAAGCATTTCAAAGGCAAACGCGACCTCGTTCTCATCGCGTTTGAGGCTGCTAAACTAGGCCCCGAACTCAAATGGGAACAATCTCGCGGAGGTGAGCTTTTCCCTCACCTTTACACAACTATAACAGTTTCGGATGCGCTATGGCAGCGTCGTTTGAGCAACGATGAAAACGGCGTTCCGCAGATCGACGAGGAATGGTTCGCGTGCTGAAGAATTTATATCGCCTGACGCGTCCCGCTCTCTTTGCCCTCAGCCCCGAAGAAGCACACGAAGCTTCGCTGAAAGCTTTGCAATGCGGTTTTTATCCCCGCGCACTCTCGGCCGATGACCGGGTACTGTCGCAATCCGTCTTCGGTCTGGAATTTCCAAATCCTGTCGGTATCGCAGCCGGATATGACAAGGATGCGCGCGTGCCCGATGCGATCCTCGGCATGGGATGCGGCTTCGCCGAAGTCGGCACGATCACGCCCAAGCCGCAAAGCGGCAACCCTAAGCCGCGTGTGTTCCGGCTTGTCGACGATCGCGCGCTCATAAATCGGTTAGGCTTCAACAACGGCGGACACGCAGCCGCCCTCGCGCGCCTCGAAGCACGAAAGAACAGCGGCGGCATCGTCGGCGTCAACATCGGCGCCAATAAAGACAGCGACGACCGGGGCGAAGACTACGTCTTGGGATTGATGCGGTTCAATCCGGTCGCAAGCTATTTCACCGTCAACATTTCGTCGCCCAACACGCCGGGCTTGCGCGACCTTCAGGCTCCGGAAGCGCTCGACGAACTCTTGACGCGCATCATGGCAACGCGCGCGCGCCTGATAAAAGATGGAGCATTGCGCCGTCCGATCATCGTCAAGATCGCGCCCGACATCGCTGAAGACGACATCGCTCCGATCGTCGAGCGCCTGATCGCACACCGCGTCGACGGCATCGCGGTCTCCAACACGACGCTTGCTCGCGAAGGCGTCAAATCGGCTGCAGCGCGCGAAGCAGGCGGCCTTTCCGGCCGGCCGTTGTTTCAGCGCTCAACCGCGATGCTCGCGCGGATTTTCCAACTGACGGACGGCAAAATTCCCCTGATCGGCATCGGCGGCATCGACAGCGGCAAACGCGCCCTCGAAAAAATCGAAGCAGGCGCCACATTATTGCAGCTCTATACCGGTCTTGTGTACGAAGGTCCGGGCCTCATCGGAGATATCAAGTCGGTCCTGACCGAAACGCTGAAAAGCGGTGGCCAATCGAGCCTCTCAGCCATTCGTGGCCGCCATGCCGACTACTGGGCCAAGCAGCCTCTTTAAGGCTATAAAGCTCGGCGGGACGACCTCGTCGCCGCCGGTCAAAACGAAGTTGAAAAGTGCCGCGTAAAACCACGGACAAGCCAGCACAAAAGTTACGGCCGGCGAAACAAAGCGCGAAACGCAAACCGCGCAGCGCCGCCTTGGTCGCATCGGCGTCGGAGAAGAAGTCACGCCGCGCTCCCAAAGCTTCGGCTACTGCACAGCTTCCACCCGAGATCGCAACCTGGTTCGCGCGGCGCGGCTGGACACCGAGGCCGCATCAGCTTGCCCTCCTCGAAGCCGCGCGCGAACGCCGCTCGACGCTCCTCATTGCTCCAACCGGCGCCGGTAAGACGCTCGCAGGCTTTCTGCCGAGCCTCATTTCCATTCATGCCGGTGGCCGCAAGAAAATCGGCGCAGGACTTTATACGCTTTACATCTCGCCGCTGAAAGCGCTGGCCGCCGACGTCGAGCGCAATCTCAACACCCCCATCGAAGAGATGGGCCTCAAAGTCCGCACCGAAACGCGAACTGGCGATACATCGGTCGCGCGCCGTCAGCGCCAGCGTGTGAAGCCGCCGCACATCCTGCTGACGACGCCCGAGCAAGTCGCGCTGCTCTTGAGCCATCCCGACGCGCCGTACCTGTTCGCCGATCTCGACACGATCATCCTCGATGAGCTTCACGCCCTCGCCGCTTCCAAACGCGGCGACCTTCTGGCGCTCGACATTGCACGGCTTCGAAAACTCGCGCCCAACGTCATGACCATCGGCCTTTCGGCGACTGTTGCACGTCCTAGCGAACTGCGCGGCTATCTCGTCGCGCAAACAGAACCCGAGACGACCACGCTGCTCGCCGACATCGTCACTGTCAAAGGCGGCGCCAAGCCGATCATCAAAATCCTGGAAGCGGAAAACGAAATCCCGTGGACCGGTCACACGGCCCGTTACGCCATGCGAGAGGTCTACGATACGATCCGCGCACACAAGCTCTCGCTCGTGTTCGTCAACACGCGCATGCAGGCGGAATACGCGTTTCAGGAACTTTGGCGCATCAACGACGACAGCCTGCCGATCGGCCTGCATCACGGCTCCCTCGAAACCGCCCAGCGCAAGAAAGTCGAGGCGGCGATGGCGGATGGCCGCTTGCGCGCCGTCGTCGCGACCTCCACGCTCGATCTCGGCATCGACTGGGGCGACGTCGATCTCGTCATCCATCTCGGCGCACCGAAAGGCGCAAGCCGTCTGCTGCAACGTATCGGCCGCTCCAACCATCGCCTCGACGAGCCGTCCGAAGCGATCCTTGTTCCCGGCAATCGCTTCGAAGTGCTGGAATGCCGCGCGGCCCAGCAAGCCGCCGAAGCAGGCGATCAAGATGCGCAGCTTTCGCGCAGCGGGACCCTCGACGTTCTCGCGCAGCATGTGCTCGGTATGGCCTGCGAAGCACCCTTCGAACCCAGCGTGCTGTTCGATGAAGTGCGCTCGGCCCTCCCCTACGCAGGCCTGACGCGAAACCAGTTCGATCGCACCGTCGATTTCGTTTCGACCGGCGGCTATGCGCTCCGCTCTTACGAACGTTTCGCCAAGTTACGTCCGACCGGCGACGGCAAACTTCGCGTCGCCAATCCCACCATCGTGCAGCAATACCGCTTGAACATCGGCACCATCGTCGATGCTCCGCATTTGAAAGTGCGCCTCATCGCCCATCGCGGCGCCAAGCGGTTGCCGAGCATGGGCGGCCGCGTCCTGGGCGAGATCGAGGAATCTTTCGCCGAGCAGCTAACCTCCGGCGATACGTTCGTGTTCGCCGGTCAGGTTCTGCGCTTCGAGGGAATCCGAGATACCGAAGTCTTCGTCACGCGGGCCACGACGGAAGACCCGATGGTCCCGAGCTACGACGGCGGTAAGTTTCCTCTTTCGACCCATCTCGCAAAGCGCGTCCGCGATATGCTTGCCGATCCCGGCGTTTGGTCAGGACTGCCGAACCCCGTTGCGAACTGGCTCGAGTTGCAGACCGAATTCTCCGTCATGCCTGCGCCCGACGAAGTGCTCGTCGAAACGTTTCCTCGCGGCAACCGGCATTTCCTTGTGGCCTATCCGTTCGAAGGCCGTCTCGCGCATCAGACGCTCGGCATGCTGTTGACGCGCCGCCTCGACCGCATTGGCGCACATCCCATCGGCTTCGTCGCCAACGATTACGCCATTGCCGTCTGGTGTCGCGCCGACCTTTCCGGACTCATCGCGAGCGGCCGCCTGTCTCTGGCCGATCTCTTCAACGAAGACATGCTCGGCGACGACCTCGACGCGTGGCTTGCCGAAAGCGCCTTGATGAAGCGGACGTTCCGCTTGGCCGCCGTCATCGCTGGCCTCATCGAGCGACGCCATCCCGGCAAGGTCAAATCCGGCCGTCAGGTCACGATCTCGACAGATCTGATCTACGACGTGCTCCGCCGCCACGATCCGGACCATCTCCTGCTCGAGGCCGCCTGGGCCGACGCCGCCACGGGCCTGCTAGACATCAAGCGTCTCGGCGCGTTTCTCGCTCGCATAAAAGACCGAATCAGGCACCAAATTCTCGACCACGTGTCGCCGCTCGCCGTGCCCGTGCTGCTGGAGATCGGGACTGAGCTGGTCTACGGTCATGATCGAGATGCAGTCTTGCGCGCCGCGGCCGACGAATTGATACGCGAAGCGACGGGGGATGCCGGGCAATGAACATGCTGAAGCCGGAGCGGATCGGCCTCGACGATTTCGCAGATCAGCCGGTAAACATTTGCGGCAAGATATTCCTCGCCCATAAGTTTGGCGCGCTCTATTGGGCGGCCGAAAAGGCGTTGATCGTTTCCGATCTCCATCTCGAGAAAGGCTCGGCCTTCGCTGCGCGCGGCCAAATGCTGCCGCCCTATGATACCCGTGACACACTGCAGAAGCTCGCCGCGCTCATCGATCGCTACCAACCCGAGACGGTGGTCTCTCTCGGCGACAGCCTGCACGATTCCGGCGGCGCGGCGCGCATGGACGCAGCCGACATCGAAAGCCTGCACATGCTGCAGGAAGATCGCGACTGGATCTGGATCACCGGCAATCACGATCCCAAGATCGATCGCGCGCTTGCGGGCTACGTCATGGACGAGATCGTCGTCGAAGGCATCGCCTTGCGGCACGAACCCCGGTCGAGCGCCGCGACGCACGAAATCGCCGGACATTTCCACCCGGCAGCTCGTCTCGTGTTTCACGGCACGTCGTTGCGCCGCCCATGCTTCGTCGGCAATCGTCTTCGCCTCGTCATGCCGGCATTCGGCGCCTACACCGGCGGCCTCAACATTCTCGATACCGCCTTCGAACCGTTGTTCGGCTCCGATGGCCTCGATGTATGGATGCTCGGCCACGAAGGTCTGTATCCAGTGGCGCCCCGTCTTCTGCGCGACGACTGATCCGCAGACGCTACCGTCAGGCCGGTTTTCGAAACGCAAACGCCGCCGCGAGTCCACATCCCGCTGCCATCATCACCGTGAAAATCCCATAGAGAAGCGGACGCGTCAGCGCCGTCTCGTGGATATAACGCTCGATGCCCTCACGCTGCAGCATAACGCGGCTATCGTATTGGCCGAGCATTTGCCCATCCTTGAACAGATAGACGTGCGCCGTGAGCGGCGCGACGGGAACGTTCGGCGGCAGCGCGATCGTTGCGCGAAACAGGCTCCGCCCGACGAACGACACACCGAAATCCGATTTGACGTAAACGCGCTCTTTTTCCTTCAGCCGGATCAGCGCCTGCCGGAAAGTCTCAAGCTCAGCCGGATCCGTCGCGTCGGTCCGACTTTGAACCGCCCGCACCATCCGCACATGATCGAAGCCGATGCCATGCGTATCCAAGACGGCGCGATCCGCGATCTCGTCGACGGGCCGCGTCGAGGCGATGGCGTAATAGCTTGGCACCGATGCGAAGCGCATCGACTGCGTGTTGACCCAGATGCCGCCGACGCGTGATTTCTTCCGCACCACCGCCGGGGTAGGAATGCCTTCAACAACGACGATGATATCATACGTGCCAGCCTCAGGGCTCGGCTGCATGCTGTTGCTCACCGCACCGAAGACAAGAATCTCGGTTCCGGTGAAACTCGATGTAATCGCCACCTGCCGCGTCGAAGCATCCGCTTCCACGCTTTCCTTCGGCGCATCCGCGCGGGCAATCCCTACGGCACCCAACGCAATCATCGCTGCCAGAACAACCCGCCGCATCACGATGCTCCCGCAATAGCCGATAGCGAGAACAGATCTTTGGGCGGCAGAACCAGATCGAATGCCATGCGAGCGGCAACAAGCAGGATCAAGGCGCCCAGCAGGAGGCGGAGATGCTCGCCGCGCAGCTTCTGCCCGACGATTGTTCCGAATTGCGCACCGATCACACCCCCGACGATGAGAATGGTGGCAAGCACGATATCGACAGTCTTGTTCTCGACCGCGTGCAGAACCGTGGCCAAGGCCGCCACGAACACGATCTGAAACAGCGATGTGCCAATGACGAGCCCCGTTGGCATCCGAAGCAGATAGATCATTGCGGGAATCATAACGAAACCGCCGCCGATACCCATGATCGCCGACATGCAGCCAATGAACAGCCCTATGATCAGCGGCGGCACGACGCTCATATAAAGCTTCGATCTCGGAAACCGCATCTTGAACGGAAGACCTTCCATCCAGCTGTGCTGTCCGGATCGCCGCGCCAACGGTCTTCCTGCTGCCCCCGCCTGCCTTGAGGCATTGATGCCTTCGACAAGAATGAACGTGCCGACGACACCGAGAAACACGACGTATATGAGCGAAATGGTGAGATCGAAAAAGCCAGCCTGACGCAGAATCTTCACCGCAGCAACGCCGAGGTAGGTTCCCGCCAGTCCCCCGGCAAGCATAACGAGGCCCATCTTGATGTCGACGTTTCCACGCCGGTAATGCGTGATCGCTCCGGAGACCGACGACGCCACCACATGCGACGAACTCGTCGCCACCGCAACCGCCGAGGGCACGCCAAGAAACGTCAGCAGCGGCATCAGCAGAAATCCGCCGCCGACGCCGAATAATCCGGAAAGAAAGCCGATGCTCAGGCCAAGAGCCACATAAACGACAATCGAGACCGACATCTCGGCAATCGGCAGATAGAGCGTCATCCTTGGATCCAGGGCGGAAGCGGGCAATGTCTCATCGAAGTTCCGCCAGGGGATACCAAACGGCGCCCCACGGCAACCCCGCTCCGCATTGCGCGCGCACTTCGAGCCTCAGGTGTGCTCCCTCGCAGCCCCGGCGCGCCCCAACTGAAAGCAGTCGTGTTATCCGGCGATTCCGTTCTTCGGGTTTTTCTTCCACAAATCGCCGGCCACGAGCGCATCGTTGATGGTGCGATCGGAGGGAACCAACCGCCAGTTCGCGATCAGGATTTGAGCGTCCGCAATTTCCTGCCCCGTCAGCTTGCCGCGAAGAATGTCACGGCGGCGGGTCGCGTCGCCATCGCCCGCGCGCGCCGCAATCGAGACCCATAGGAATGCCTGCTTCAGATCGCGATCGACGCCGAGGCCATTCTCACAAAGGATCGCGAGGTTGAATTGGCTGTCCGGCAATCCGCGCTTCGCCGCTTCGCTGAACCAATGGGCGGCGGTTGTATAATCGGGAGCGCGGTCAGTTTGATTGGCGCTCAGCACGGCAAGATTATGCATCGCCTTGATGTTCCCCTGCGCGGCAGCGCGCTCGTAGAACATTGCCGCCTGCGCCCGGTCGGGCTTAAGCCCGAGACCGCGCTCATACAGAGTAGCCAGCCGGTACTGCGCCTGCGCGAAACCTTGATCAGCCGATCGCTGATACCATTTCGCGGCCTCTTTGAAATTCTGCGTCACGCCCTTGCCTTCCGCATAGCGCGCGCCGACTTCGAACTGAGCCGATGAATCTCCGTTTGCCGCCGCGAGACGAAGCGAGAGCGGTCCGATCATCGCGGACGGCATCTCGAGCGGTGCAGATCGCCTTACGCCCTCGGGAGGCGCATCGCCACTTGTTTGCGGTTGCCGCGCAATGCCTTCCGTTTCAGCTTCCGACGGCACCATGGACGTTGGAATGGAGCCTGTCTCTCCCGGCCGTCCAGCTGCGTTGCCAAGCTCTCCCGACATTGCCGCCATCGCCTGATGCCGGCGCGCCTGTTCGAGTTCGGCCTGAGACACGGGCTGATCGAGATCCACAGCTACGCCAATCATCGGCAGCGCTGTCCTAGGCTCGGACGCGCCATCGTCAGCGGATGCGGAATTCGCGGCGTTCGAAGCACCGGCCGGTGCAAGATCGCCGCGCGGACCATTGGCATCCGGCGCCGGAGCCGTCGTCCTTTCGCTACCGCCCGTAGGCGCGGACGGCGACGTCTTGATCGCGTCCGACGTGCCGGACGTCTTGCCGTCCTGAGCCCGCTGTCCAGACATCCGCTCCGCAGGAACGAGAAGTTCGGGTTCGCGTTTGACGCCGAAACCGAACGTGTACCACAGGCCAGCAAGCGCGACGAGCACGAGCGCGGCGACGAGCATCAGGCGCGGGGACGGCGCGGACGGCCCGAACGAGTTCTTGGCGGCGGCGGGCGACGGCCGCACGGGCCTGCGGCCGGAAAGCGGTGCAGCCGGAGATCCCGCCGTGAGTTGATCGCCTTCTTGTGCGAGGCGCGCCTTCGCCCGGCGAACGTCGGCAACGAACTCCTGGCGCATCTTCTCACTTCGCTGCGCCATATCCTCCGTCAAGGCATCCGATCCATACGGACCGGAGAATGACGGCGCCTCAAGTCCTTGCTCGAACGGCGCGGCGCCGGGCGTCTCAAAGCCGCTCGTAGAAACCGGCGGCTCGAAAGCCTCGGCGTGCACCGTATCGCTGCCGAACATCAGCGGATTGGCGAAGCTCGAATGACTGACATCCAAGTCCGAAAAGCTCGCGGGCGGTGAGAGATCGATGGCGTCCACGCGATCGAGCAAGCGCACCATGGCCTGCTGCATCGTATCGAGAATGGCGGCGGTGTGTTCACCTCCCTGACGGTTCTCAGCCATCAGCTGTTCGATGAGCGGCCGCAGCTCGTCGGCGCCGGCATTCCGGTCGTCGGCATACCGACTGGCAAATCGCTGAGCGGTCTCTTCGGCGACAGCACGCGCGATGGCGTCGATGTCGGGAGATACCTGCGCGTTCGCCGAAGCCGCCTGCATCCCGGCCAGCGTCTCCGAAACGCTTGCGAGCTGCGTCTCAAGAGTGCTCAAGCGGTCGAGTTGATCGTTCGTCTTTTCGAGGTGATGCACCACCTCGACCATATGCGCTTCGATCTGACGAACGGCGGCGAGATCGTCGTGGGTCGCGACCCCGGAGAACACCTTCGTAAACTGCCGCTCGAATTGATCGATGCGCTGGCTGAGATCGGAAAGCCCGTTCTCGGGTTTGACGTGCGCGAGCGAATGCTCGATCCCTCTCGCGATCTCAGCGAACCGGCTCTCGAGCCACGCTTCATCGATTCTCGAAGACGCTCCGTCTTCGGCATCGCTTTTATCGCTTGGGACATCCCCGTAGAGGCCAGCGAGAGCATCAGCCGATTGCCGATCCCACGGCTCGAACGCATCATCGGGAGAGACAGCCGCCGCAGCAGCTTCGCCGCCGGTCGCGCGCCGCCGCCGATGCGCTACACCTGCAGCGTTCTGATAATCGTCGTTCCCGGCATCTGCCAGCCGATGGGCCAGCGCCCCGATGCCTGCCTCGATCTGCGCAAACGCTGGCGCGAACTGATCGGGAATGCGCGGCCGAAGCACGTCGGCCTCGCGGGTCATTCCGGAAATCCGGTCCTGCATCTCGTTGAGCGCGGTCGTGTGCCTGCGATCGGCATCCTGGAGCTGGGCCGCGATGGTATCGAGCATGGATTTGAGTTCGTCGCGGCCGTCGCTGGACGAGCGCTCGTCGCCACCACCACGGTAATCAGCGCTCATTCCGGAATTCGACATCTTCCCCTCGAGACAGCGCGATTGCTAACGGTCCGGGAGAGCGCACAGCCGGCCATGCTCCGGACGTCGCAGGGGTCCGTACCGCGTGGGGCAATGCGATCATTGGCGGACGCGGCACAAATCAGCTCAGGAGGAACATTTGGGCTTGGCCAGTAAACGCCGGGTTAAAGGCCGTGCCGAAACGATAAAAATTTCGCTACTTCAATGCCTTATTCGAAGATATTTTTAACGGCCATGGCGCGGGAACTCGCTCTTGTCCGCATCGATTCGATTTTTTCCATGTGCGCCAGCCGTCTTGCCACACACCGTCGATATGACCATCTCGGGCGTAGCGCCCCATGGAGGATCTCGAAATGAGCCTGACGGCGACAAGAGCAACGATGCTCGGACTATGTCTTGTGCCGGTATTGGCCGCGACCGCAGTTGCAGATCCATCGAGCGATCAGGGTGGCCGGTTCACGATGTCGCCGGTCGACGGCGGGTTCCTCCGCCTCGACAGGCAGACCGGCGCCGTCGCCATGTGCGCCAAATCAGGCAGCGACTGGGCCTGCAAGCCAGTCGAAGATCGAACGGTCGATAGCCCCGGCAATCTTTCACACGTTGAGGCCGAAAACCGGGAGCTCAAGAGCCGCGTCAAGGAACTTGAGGATCTTCTCGAGACGAAGCCGCTCGGACCACCGCCGCACCTTGATGGCCCGCTCGCCGACGGCCCTCCCGGCGGAACCTCGCAGCTGCCTTCGGAACAGGAAGTCGATCAGGCGCTCGATTACATGTCTCGCGTCTATAAGAAGATCCGCGATCACATCAAGGATCTCGACAAGCCTCTGCCGCCAGGCGAACAACCGCCGCCTCCGCCAGGGGCGCCGCCTGCGCCGCCGACAGCGTCCGGCCCCAAAAGTGCGCTCTAGCGCAGTTTAAGCCGAAACGTCCGGCTGCTAAGCGCTTGCAAACTTTCGCGTGGCGCGAATGAGTTCGTGGACGATGCCGGGCTCCGTCATCGCATGCCCTGCGTCGGCGACGACGCGCAGGTCGGCGGGCCATACGTTGCTCAGCATCACGGCGTTCTTCACCGGCGTTACGACATCGTAGCGCCCATGCACGATGACACCCGGAATATCGCTGAGACGATGCGCTTCCAGAAGCAGTTCGCCGTCGCGGCGGAAAAAACCGGCGTTGACGAAATAATGGCTTTCAATGCGCGCGAACGCCAGCGCGTAGGCGTCCGCTCCGAACCGTGCAACGCGATCTGCTTCGGGCAGTAGCGAAAGCGTTGTTCCTTCCCAGACGCTCCACGCCCGCGCCGCGTTGAGCCGCACGCTGAGATCGCTCGCCGTCAAACGGCGGTAATACGCGCCGATCATGTCGTCACGCTCGGAAGGCGGGATCGGACGCTGAAACTCCGCGAAGGCTTCGGGAAACAGCCAACTGCAGCCGTCTTGATAGAACCAGCGAAGCTCGGCCTGCGTCAGCAAAAAAATTCCGCGCAGAACCATCGAGCTGACCCGCTCAGGATAGGTTTCCGCGTAGGCAAGGGCCAGCGTCGAGCCCCACGAGCCGCCGAAGATCTGCCAGCTCCTGATGCCGAGCTCGGTCCGAATGCGTTCGATGTCGGCAACAAGATCGTTCGTCGTGTTGTTTTCGAGCGAAGCGTTTGGCGTCGAGCGGCCACAGCCGCGCTGATCGAAAAGCACGATGCGGTAGCGGTCCGGATCGTGGAAGCGGCGCATGGTCGGATTACAGCCGCCGCCCGGTCCTCCATGCAGAATGACGACCGGAAGACCGTTCGGATTTCCGCACTCTTCAACGTAGAGCGTATGCCCATCGCCGACGGGCAGACGGTATTCCCGAAACGGCATGAGCGGCGGATAGAGATCCAGGCGATCGCGGATGGTCATGGATTGCTCTTTATAGGGCTCTGACCTGACGAGCAATCAAGGCAACCGGCCGAAGTCAAGAAGGGCCTACACGGGAGTGCGAGCGTGCTTTCTAAGCTGCAGCCTCTGCATCTCGCGGTCATAGATGATCTCGCCACCCGGAACCCGGATATCACGGATGACCTCGAGCCCCCGGCGGTTGGCCTCAGGCCGCATCAGGCTCGCCCCAATTGCGAGAGCGAGGGAAATCGGCAAACCGAGAATTCCCGCAATCGGGCTTGGGGTCGAAAGCGTGCCCATTTCGCTCATGAGAATAGCAAATGACGCTGCCACGAAGCCCGAGAGGACACCGACAGTCGCTCCACCGACGGTCAGCCTCTTCCACCAGATTGACAGCACCATGACGGGAAAGAGGCTTGCACCCGTGATCGACAACGCCCACAGCACCAGCCGCAATGGATCCGATGGCGCGATGATGGATAAAGCGGCGCCCGAGAAAGCCACGGCGATGATGAAGCCCCGCACGACCCAGATCCGGCTTTGCGGCGACGGCGGCTCCCACGACATCCCCTGGACGACATCTTCTCCAAGCACGGCTGCGAGCGAAACGGTTGTCGCGCTGGCCGTCACGAGCGCTGCGCCGAGTGCGCCGACAATGAGAAGATAAGAGAACGCTGACGGCAGTCCGATTGCCAACGGCAGGGCGAACAGCACGCCGTCGCGATCGAATTTTAATCCGCTGAAGCCAAGACGCGTCGCCGCCTGATCGAACGACACGAGATTTTCGGCAGCCGCATGAAACAGCCATTGCGGCAACGGTCCGAGCCGCTCGCTCATGACGGCATCGAGCGTAAAATCACGCATGAAGACCGCGACCGATGAAATCGTCAGCAGCGCGAGCCCTGAAAACACCGTCGCCCATCCAAGCGACTTGCGCGCCTCATAAACGCCAGGCGTCGCCGCCACGCGCGGCAACAGCCACGGAGCGGCGCAAATCCCGGTTGCGATGGCAAATATCCCGATGATGAACGCCATCGGCCCGATCGAGCCGAAAGGCTGCGTATAAGGCTTGGTGATGGTTGCGAAGCCTTCCGGCGGCAACTGGAAAGCCAGCGGCCACGCGCTGATATTTTGCAGCCCTTCGTTGACCTCGTTTCGCACCAGTCCACGGACCATCGGACCGTTGGCAAGCTGAGGAATGGGAAGGCTTGTAACGATGACGCTCACCGTCGTTGCGACCGCAAGAAGCGCCAGAAACAGCGCGATCGATTGCGCCACGCCCGCCCACGTGAACGAACGCTTTCCGCCGGCGACCGTCGACACTGCAATGGTCAGGGCGAGCAACAAGACGAGGTTGCTGACACTGCCGCCGACCAGGCGCTGCGCGACTTCCCCTCCGATGCGCAGCTCTGCCGAAAGTACGAGGAGCATGGGCACAGCCGCGACCGCCGCAGTGACGACCCTAAGACCCTGGCTTTCGAAGCGGCGGCCGAGATAGCTCGGAACCGTGAAAGCACCAAACTTGCGATAGAACGGCGCGAGCCCGATCGCCATCATGACGAAGCCGGTCAGTGTTCCGATCAGCAGGATCAGCGCATCGAAACCCGAGAAAAAGAATGCGCCGGTTCCCGCGACGACGAAGGTTCCGCCGAGCGCCGAAGCTCCAAGCAGAACGCCGGTATAAGCTGCGGGCACCCGGCGACCCGCCGCGAAATAGCAGAGAATATCGTTGCTGCCGACGCTGAGGCCGATGGCGGCATAGACCAGAATGGGGACCGCGAGGAATACCACGCGCAAAAACTGTTCATCGAACTTCAACTGCTCGAAAATCAGAACGAGCAGAAACAGCGCTGCATAGAGTGCCGCGAAGATGCTGAAGTATGTGCCGAGGCGCGGATTGACCATTCTCGCGCGTGCGCCAAACGCCATATCCCGCCTCACATATCCTCATGCGCGCCGTGCCAGTGATCGATGGCATTCTGGCGGTTGACGTAGCTCGCGACGGTCACGAGGGCGATGACGAAAAAGCCGTGTGCTGCGAGAAAATACCCCAGGGGGAAGCCCAGGAACCTATTCGCGTTCAACTGCTCGGCATAGAGCGGCAAAACGATGACAACCGCCAGGAAGGGGATGATGCTGGCAATGACCTGCCACTTCGTATGGCGCCAGTAAGGTTTGCGTTCCTTGCGCTCAATCATCGTGACACCTTGCTTCTCCGCCCCCGCGTGGGCATTGCCGCCCGCGAACCGGGCCATTATGCCCGCCGTCTCGGGCCTTTGTCCAATCGTCGTCCAATCGTCCTGGCGCCGGAAAAGCCCAACGCTCCGTTGTCGGCGGCCGCATCATCCCCTAAAATTTTGCCGCGGGAATCGCGCCGGTCCCCGGGATTTGGGCGCGGCATCCGCAGCCGGGCACGCCAACGCATCATCTCGGAAGGACATCTTCATGAGCATATTCGACGAATTCAAAGAATTCGCCATGAGAGGCAACGTCATTGATCTTGCCGTCGGCGTGATCATGGGCGCCGCCTTCGCTCCCATCGTCTCGTCCCTCGTCGACAATGTCGTTATGCCTCCCATTGGCTATATGATGGCGGGAATAGATTTCTCGAATCTCGCCGTCGACATTCCCACCCCCACGAACCCGGTTGCGATCAAGTACGGCATTTTCCTCAATGCCGTCATCAAATTCATCATCACGGCCTTCGCGATCTTCCTCCTGGTCAAGGCGGTCAACACGATGAAGAAGCCGAAAGCCGCAGGAGGACCGCCGCCGCCAACCCCGACGGAAGAATACCTCAAGGAAATTCGCGACCTCCTCGCGAAAAAAGCCTAACCAGCCCCAGACCGACATCCATGATCGCGAGCGCGGCCCCGTGTCCGCTCGCGACTTCGTATGCCGAGCACATCCAAGTGCCGCTTGTCGGACTATTGCTTACCGTTGATCTGGAGTTGCTGGTCGACCCAACCGCTCACGCTTAAGCTGACGGACGACGGCTTCTTCTGATCGATCGCCGACCGCGTCGCTTCGAGATCGTTGACGCGGGCATCGAGATCGGACGATGTGCCGGACCCAGATCCGACGGCCTGATTGATCTGCTGGTCGACCTTTGACGAAAGCTGCGATGACCTCGGGGCGTCCGGCGAGCCGGCATCGCCCGCCAGCGCCGCGCCAGCGAGGCTGCAGCTTGCGAGGGCGGCAACGATCCAGAAAGTCGAAGAACCGAGCTTCACGGCACTCCCCCCAAAGCAATTTGGCCGAAACCATGTGGGCCACGCAAACATGGCGATTCGGAGAATGCCGGGCGAAATAGCCCCCTGATCGGCGAGGAAACGAGCGGATGAACGCGATCCCGGCCTCTTTCAGTCGTCATGCAACGCCCTTTGGCCCGGCCCGGCATCCAAACCGGTTTTGGCTTCTCGCGCCACGAGGCCCCCAATAACCACCTCCGAAATCCAGTGCAGCACGGCCCCCACCACGCCGCCAAGGAGCACCTCGGCGCCGCGCTGAAACCCGACAACGAGCATCGGCGTCGCGGGATCCGTCTCAAGGAACACCAGCGGGCACGTCCACATGCACACCCGGACCAGCGGATAACGCCGCGCGATAATCGCCGCG
This sequence comes from Hyphomicrobium sp., assembly GCA_030148425.1. Lineage (GTDB taxonomy): Bacteria > Pseudomonadota > Alphaproteobacteria > Rhizobiales > Hyphomicrobiaceae > Hyphomicrobium_B. Next base: position 744,382 of record JASBTM010000008.1, read on the forward strand.
ATGGCCACCGCAACGGCCATTTGCACGGCAACATCTGCATGCAGCGGTTGCAGCACCGAGCCGACCAGAACCGCCACCACGACGCCGACAACCGTGCCGAAAAGCCGGCCGGCCGTCGCCGTCCGTGTATCGTTAAGCTTCTCCTGGCTGACGATCACACCGGACATCGACGCCCATACGGGATGCGGAAGGCCGATGGCATTCGCCAGCATATAGGAGAGCGTCGCCGCGCCGGAGCACCGCACCACGAATGCTATGTGTCGCGCGATCTCTTCTTTCGTCATTCAGACACCGCGAATCGCGAACTGGATCCCTCTTCGCACCGGGCGGAAGAAATGCGAAGTCTTGTGGACGCTAATCCTAGCCAGGGAAGCGTACGGGTTGCGGGAACCTTGGAAAAGTGCCAAATCCACGAGCCGCAAGCGGGCGTAGTTCAATGGTAGAACGGCAGCTTCCCAAGCTGCATACGTGGGTTCGATTCCCATCGCCCGCTCCAGCCGGCAACTTGTTTAAAATCGCCCTATATTTTCGCGACGCGCATCGATCGACCACTTTCGTCGATCGGATTTCTGCGTTGGCGCAGTCGATCCGCACATAGATTGTGCAATTCGCACCCGCTTCGATTTTTAACTGCCTTCGCTAAACGCAACACTGGCATGTGCAGAGCTCTGATCGGTGTCGCGCAACGATAGAGAATTCGGGAAATCTTGGCGGATTCCAAAGCGAGGTTTTGCAATTGTCGCATCTAACATGTTGCAATCGCTGTTGACGCGTTCGTGATAATGAACTTGATTGCGTGCGTTGCGACGCGGAGTTCGTCTCGTTGCCGCAACACCTTGAGAAGACGTTCAAAACCCGAACGGCAACAGTGATGACCAAGCGTCATCGCTGACCCGTTATATGACAATAATAATATAAAATAGGGTCCTTTTGGACGCCGGCTTCTGCCGGCTTTTGTGCACCGCTTTCGGCATACGCCGAAGGGCGCGACGAGTCGCGAATGGAGGACTTAATGCGTGGAAAGATTCTAGCAGCAGGGCTGGCGATGTCCGCCTTGCTGAGTTCGCCGGTCTGGGCGAACGAAGACCTCATCAAACTCTCGAAAGACCCCGCCAACTGGGCGATGCAGAACGGCGACTATTCCGGTCACCGTTATTCGACGCTCAATCAGATCACCACTGATAACGTCGGCCAGCTGAAAGTGGCATGGACGTTCTCGACAGGCGTTCTTCGTGGCCATGAAGGCAGCCCGCTTGTCATCGGCGACTCGATGTACCTGGCGACGCCGTTCCCCAACGTCGTCTACGCGATCAACCTCGCCGACGAACAGAAAATCATCTGGAAATACATCCCCAAGCAGGACCCCTCGGTCATCTCCGTGATGTGCTGTGACACGGTCACCCGCGGTATTTCCTACGCCGAAGGCAAGATCTTCCTTTATCAGGCCGACACGACGCTCGTCGCGCTCGATGCCAAGACCGGCAAGGAAGTCTGGAAAGTCGCCAACGGCGACGCCAAGAACGCCGAAACCGGCACCGCTCCTGCGATGATCGCGAAAGACAAAGTCATCGTTGGCATCTCGGGCGGCGAATACGGCGTCCGCGGTTCGATCACCGCTTACGACATCAATAGCGGCAAGAAAGTCTGGCGCGCTTATTCGACAGGCCCGGACTACGAGGTTCTCCTCGATCCCGAAAAGACCCTGTCGCTCGGCAAGCCGGTCGGCGCAGACTCCTCCCTCAAGACCTGGAACGGCGATCAGTGGAAGATCGGCGGCGGTACGACTTGGGGCTACATGGCCTATGATCCGGAACTTAACCTGATCTACTACGGCACCGGCAACCCCGGCACGTGGAACCCTGTCCAGCGCGCCGGCAAAGACGGCAAGCCGATCGATCAGAAGTGGACGATGACTCACTTCGCCCGCGATCCTGACACCGGCGTGGCCAAGTGGGCCTATCAGATGACGCCGTTCGACGAGTGGGACTACGACGGCATCAACGAGCCGATCCTCGCTGACATCGACGTCAAGGGCGAGAAGCGCAAAGTCGAAGTTCACTTCGACCGTAACGGCTTCGCCTACACCCTCGATCGCGCCACCGGCGAGCCGCTCGTCGCCGAGAAGTTCGACCCGGTCGTCAATTGGGCTTCGGGCATCGATCTCGACAAGTCGAGCCCTGAGTATGGCCGTCCGATCCGCGTGAAGAAGTATTCGACGTTCGCGCACGGCACGGACTTCGACACGAAGGGCATCTGCCCGGCGGCTCTCGGTTCCAAAGACCAGCAGCCGGCGTCGTTCTCGCAGCTGACTGGCCTGTTCTACGTTCCCGCGAACCACGTTTGCATGGACTACGAGCCCTTCAAGGTTTCGTACTCGGCAGGCCAGCCGTTCGTCGGCGCGACCGTCTCGATGTTCCCGGCTCCGGATAAGCCCGAGCGCATGGGTAACTTCCTCGCTTGGGATGCTGGCAAGGGCAAAATCGTCTGGTCGAAGCCTGAGCAGTTCTCGGTCTGGTCGGGTGCTCTGACCACCGCTGGCGGCGTTGCTTTCTACGGCACGCTCGAGGGCTACTTCAAAGCCGTCGATCAGAAGGATGGCAAGGAACTCTATAAGTTCAAGACGCCGTCGGGCATCATCGGCAACGTCTTCACCTACATGCAGGGTGGCAAGCAGTACGTCGGCATCTTGTCCGGCATCGGCGGCTGGGCCGGCATCGGTCTTGCTGCTGGTCTGACGAACCCGAACGACGGCCTCGGCGCCGTTGGCGGTTACTCGGGTCTTGCTTCATACTCGAACCTTGGTGGCTCGCTCACCGTGTTCGCTCTGCCTTAATGAATCGATGATGGCCCGGGCATCGCTCGGGCCATTGTTTTTCCAAGTCGGCAAAAGCTTAAGGGAGAGGACATCATCCTCTCCCTTTTTTTGCGTCTTCGATCTGGCCGAGCAAGCAACGCCGCGACTTAAGCCGCGAGCTTCGCCTGCACCTTCGCTTCAGAGCCGCGACGATCTGCGGTCACGTTACCGCCCTGCGCCTGCTTCCAGCTTTTCCAGCTCATCGTGCTGTAGGCGAGCGACACTGCGAACACGGCAAACGTGGCCATGCAAAGCATCAGATAATAAAATTCGAAAGTGGTCATCGGAGCCTCCTCAAAGACTGAGAGGCCAGCCTAAAATCGTCTGGTCGTCGCAAATTGATGCGCATCAACCGTACGGCGGTCGAGCCGTTCGATATCGTGAGCTAAATCAGATTTCGGGCCGAAATCGCGCATTAATCACGCAGCCTTGCCCGCCGTGCTGCTCTTTCGGGTCTGATTGGCGTTCTGACTCAGAAATCGGACGAAGCTGCGCACAAGCTGGCGGTCGCCGTCGCTCTTGCGGTACGCCGCGAAGTGACTCGACAGAAACTGATACGTCTGCGGCCTGATTTCCCGCATGAGTCCCTGCTTCGACCAGCTTTCACCGATATGACGCGGCAGAAAGCCGACGAAGGTCCCCGACAATATCAGCATCACCTGCGCTTCCATTTGCACGACGTGTCCCGACGCACGCGGATGATCGGCGCGATAGAGATCGTCGAACTGCCGGTATCCGCGAACAGAGAACAGCGCCTTCTCGACGGTCTCGCGCGTAATCGCCGACGTTGGCGCATCGAACAGCGGATGGCCTTTGCCGCAGTAAAGACCATGCGGCTCGCGATGAAGAGCAACATAGGTCACGCCTGGCGCCTTCTGAGAAAATGGCCCGATCACGACATCGCGGCGCCCGTCTGCAATCGCCTGCTCGAGATATTGCGGCGTCCCGAGTTCCAGGTCGATGAACACGCTTTCCGCGTTCTCCATGAACCGGCCGACGACGTGCTGAAGTCCGAGCGCGGGGTTCGTGACGACGCCGTCGACGATCCCGATGCGAAGCCGTCCGACGAGTTGACCATTGTATTGGCCGACTCGCTCCTCGAACGAATTGATCTCCGCAAAAAGCTTCTGCGTGGCGATATACGTCGCTTCTCCGAAGGGCGTGAGCCGAAATCCGCGTCGGCCACGCACGCACAGCTGCGCCCCAAGCCTGCGCTCAAGCGACGCAAGGTGAGTGCTGAGTGTCGGTTGCGAGAGATTGAGAGCGATCTGGGCATCGGCGAAGCTACGGGCCTCAACCAACGTCATAAACACGCGTAATAGGCGAATATCGATGTTGTCGAGCCGGCGCATCCGAGCACTCCGCACAAAGCCTTGTCAGATTACATCGACAGTTTTCAATGTATCGTTCAAATAATCAATATTTCCTTGGATGTTATTTTGCCCAACTCTCCGCTGCGAAAGTGATGTCGTCAGCCAGGGGTTTTCACCATGCATTCTGGAACAGCTTTCCGGCGGCTTGCCGGTATTGGCCTCGCCGTAGCGTTATGGACCAGCGCGTCCATGGCTGCCTCGGTCGCACACGCCGATGAAAAGATCCGCATCCTCTGCCCGACTTGGAGCGGCTACGCGCCGGTATTCGTCGCGCAAGACCTAGGTTACTTCAAAGCGCTTGGCATCGACGTCGACATCAAGTTCGAGGACGAACGCGCCAATGTCATGGCCGCGATGGACCGCAAGGACATCGAAGTGGACATGCGGACCGTCGGTGAATACCAGGGCAAACCGCGCGATTCCAAGACGCCCGGCGTCATCATCGGCACGATCGACGAGTCTCTTGGCGGCGATGGCGTTATCGCTCCGGGGGATATCACCTCCGTCGAACAGCTGAAGGGCAAGACGGTTGCCTCCGAGCCAAACATTCCCGGCCGCTTGCTTCTCCAGATGGCGCTCAAGGCTAAGGGCCTGACGCTCGCTGATCTCGACGTGAAGCAAATCGCGACGGCCGATACCGTCGCCGTGTTCGCAGACCCTTCGATCTCTGCCGTCGTCTCCTATCAGCCTAATCTTTCGCAGGCTCTCGACAAGATCAAGCAGCGCAATCCGCACGTGCTCATTTCTTCCGCGCAGTATCCTGGCATCATCGTTGACGTCATCATCGCCCGCCAGGACGATCTGAAAGCCAACCCCGAGAAGTACAAGAAGTTCATGATCGGCATCTTCAAAGCGATCGAGTACTTCAAGATCAACAAAGCGGACTTCATCAAACTCTCGGCGCCGCACTTCAATCTGACGCCGGAAGAGTTTGCGGCATCGATCGAGGGCAGCCTGGAATACACCGGCTATACTCAGACTGCAGGTTATTTCGGCAAGCCCGGCGCGCCCGGCTCGCTCTACAAAGTCTTCGACGAAGTCATGAAGCTGAACCTCGAGAACGGTGCAGCCGATCACGATCTCAAGTCGGCCGAGCAAATCGACAACGCGATCGTCTCCAGCATAACCGCCGCCGACCTCAAGTAACCTGACGCGAACCAGCCGAGCCAACAATCCCGTGACCAGCGAAGCGACAGTATCGACACCGGCGGAGGGTCAGGACAGCCTGACTGCAATTCCGGTGTCAAAACCCCGGAACGTCCGGAAGCGCACCCGCAATCAATTCTTCGCGTTCCGCGGAACGCTGTCGAGGAGCGCGCAGATCATCACATCGATCAGCGCAAGCTTGTTCGTCATCGCCTTATGGGAAATCTCTACGCGGCTCGGCTGGATCAATTCGCTTTTCCTGCCACCACCAAGCGTCACGGTGGAAACACTGTGGACCATGATCACGCAGAAACATCTGCTGTGGAACGCGGGCATTTCTACGCTCAGGGTTTGGGTTGCGTTTACGCTCTCTGTCGTCATGGCCGTGCCGATCGGTATTGCCATGTCGAGCTTCCGCGGCGTTGGCGCAGCCTTGGAACCAATTGTCGATTTCATCCGCTACCTGCCCGTTCCCGCTCTCGTTCCGTTGAGCATCATCTGGTTCGGCGTCGGTGAGACCACGAAGATTTTTCTTCTCTGGCTCGGCACCTTCTTCCAGCTCGTCCTGCTCGTCGCCGATGACATGCGCCGCGTGCCGCAGGAGTACGTCGAGATCGCCTATACGGTCGGTGCGCGCCCCTTCCAGATGCTGAAGGATGTTGCCCTTCGCGCCATGCTGCCGAATCTTTTCGATAATCTGCGCATCACGCTCGGCTGGTGCTGGACGTACCTCATCATCGCAGAGATCGTAGCCGCCGATAACGGCTTGGGCTTCGTCATCTGGGCGGCGCGCCGATACATGAATACGTCGGAAGTGATGGCGGGCGTCGTCACCATCGGCATCATCGGCCTGCTGACCGATCAAATCCTGCGCCTCATCCACAAGCGCTTGTTCCGATATCTCTGAGAGGCGCGGCCGTGGCACCAGAACCCTACCTCCAATTCGACGGCATCACGAAGTTCTTCGGCGATCTCGAAGTCGTCGCTCCGACATTCAACCTTACGATCAAGCGAAACGAATTCATCGTTTTCCTTGGACCGTCGGGCTCTGGAAAAACGACTCTGATGCGCATGGTCGGCGGCCTCGAAACACCGAGCACCGGCGAAATCCGCCTCCACGGCCGGCCGATCACCGAACCGGACCGCGACCGCGGCATGGTCTTTCAATCCTATTCGTCGTTTCCCTGGTTGACCGTCGCCGAAAACGTCGCCTACGGCATGAAGTACCGGCTCGACATGACTCCCGAGCGGAAAAAGGCGCGGCTCGATCATTATCTCAAACTCGTCGGCCTCAGCGATTTCGCGAATTCGTATCCGAACAAAGTCTCAGGCGGCATGCGCCAGCGCATTGCCATTGCCCGCACGCTTGCCGCCGGTTCGGACGTACTTCTCATGGACGAACCGTTCGGCGCTCTCGATGCCCAGCGCCGCGAGGACCTCCAGATCGAGCTTCGCCGCATCCAGCAGCAGGATGCAAAAACAATCATCTTCGTTACGCACGACGTCGACGAAGCGGTCTTCCTCGCCGATCGCATCGTCGTTTTTTCGAAGCGGCCGGCGCGCATGCTGGAAGAAGTCGACATCGCCGCCGCGCTTGGTCCCGACCGCACGCTGGAGCTTCGCGATAGCGAGCGCTTCTTCAAGCTTCGAACGGAAGTCCTGAAATTTGTCCGCGCTGCTGCGGGCCAAGACAACTAGAGCGCCAAGCGCCGCAGGAAAACCATGTGCCTCGATCTCACAAACAAAAGCGTCCTCGTGACCGGCGCGAGCCGCGGCATCGGATTTGGCATCGCCGAAGCCTTCGCGGAGGCCAATGCTGACTTGGCCATCCTCGCCGACGACGTCACGATCCACGATGCCGCGTCGACACTTTCAAAAGCCTACGGCCGGACCGTCCGGTCGTATGTCGCCGACATCACCGACAAAGCCGCGCTGAAAAAGGTGTTCGCTGAAGTCACCAAGCTCGACGTGCTGGTCAATAACGCCGGCCTCGAGTTGATCACGCCGCTGACCGACTTGCGCGACGAAGTCGACGACACGTTCGCACGCATCATCGACATCAACGTACGCGGCACCTGGAACGTCACTCGCGCTGCGCTGCCGCTCCTCAAGCCCGGCGCGCGCATCATCAATACAGCTTCTGTCTGGGCGAAAAGCGCGGTCGGCGAATTCGCTGCCTACATCGCATCGAAGCATGCCGTCGTCGGACTGACCCGCACGTTCGCCCGCGAGCTTGGGCCTAAAGGCATCACCGTGAACGCGGTGTGCCCCGGATGGGTGCGTACCGTCGCGTCGGTCCGTTCCGCGACCGTCATGGCCGAACGCACGAAGCGGACCGAAGCCGACATCTTCGCCGATGTCGTCGCCGCGCAGTGCCTTCCGGGGCTAATGGAGCCGCCGGACGTTGCCGGACTTTATCTTTTCCTCGCGAGCGATCTCGCCGCGAACATCACCGGCCAAGCGATTGGCGTCGACCGCGGAGAATTTCTCGGATGAGCTCGGAATTCAAAAACCTGAAGGTTGTCGTGTCTGGAGCCGCAAGCGGCATCGGCCTCGCGACGGCGGATCTTTTCGAGAAAAGAGGCGCGCTTGTTGCACGCATAGATCACCTGGCCATCGACAAGGGCCTGTCGTTCAAGGCCGACCTGACAGACGAAATTCAGGTCGCCGAAGCCATCGCCGCCGCCGACAATGCGCTTGGCGGCATCGACGTGCTGGTCAACACTGCTGCCATCTTCATCTATAGCCCGCTGCTCGAAACATCCGTCGCGGACGTGCGTCGGATATTCGACGTCAATCTCGTCGGCACGTTTCTCGTAACCCGTGAGGCTGTCCGCGCGATGAAGAGCCGGGGCAAGGGCGGCAGGATCATTCTCTTCAGCTCCGAACTCGCCCAGCTCGGACGCGAGCATCACGCGGCGTACTGCGCCACGAAGGCCGGAATCAGCGCCATGGTGCGCTGCTGGGCGAAGGAATTCGGTCCCGACATTCTCGTCAACGCCGTCGCTCCCGGCCCGACCGATACGCCCCTTCTCGATTTCGAGAATCTCCCCGACGAGTGGAAACGCCTCGAAACATCCAACCCGCTCGGCCGCATCGGCCGGCCGCAAGAAGTTGCAGAAGCCGTTCTCTTTCTCGCCGGACCCGGGTCGAGCTTCATGACGGGGCAAGTACTTGGCGTCAACGGCGGCGCATCGATGGTCTGAAGGAAGGAAGCCATGACCGAACGCAATTTCATGAACGAGATGAGCTGGACGACGTACCAGAAGCGCATCGAAGCCGGCGCGATCATCCTGCTGCCTGTGGGTGCCACGGAGCAGCACGGTCCGCATCTCCCGATGGGAACCGATGCGATGCTCTCTACTGCCGTCGCTGCCGACATCGCCAAAAAGATCGATGCCATCGTCGCGCCGGTTCTTTCGTTCGGATACAAATCGCAGCCCAAGATGGGCGGCGGCAATCACTTCTGCGGCACGACCAGCCTCGACGCCGACACCCTCGCGCACCTCCTGCGCGACGTGATCAAAGAGTTCGCGCGCCACGGCCTCCGCCAGCTCGTTCTCATCAACGGCCACTACGAGAACATGATGTTCACGATCGAGGGCGTCGACCTCGCACGGCGTGAACTCGCCTACATGGGCATTCACGACTTCCAGGTCATGCGCCTCGAATACTGGGACTTCACCAAGCGCGAAACGATCGAGAAGATCTTCCCCGAGGGATTTCCCGGCTTTGATCTCGAGCACGCCGCCGTGATGGAAACGTCACTCATGCTCCATCACCATCCGCATCTCGTCGATATGGCCGCGTTGCCCGACGACAAGCCGGCGAGCTTCCCGCCCTACGACATGTATCCGACGCGCACCGGCTGGGTGCCCTGCTCGGGCGTGCTCTCTCCCGCGCACGGCTGTTCGGCGGAAAAAGGCAAGCTGCTTGCCGACGATTACGCCACCGGCGTCACAGCCGCCATTCGCAAGGAATTCCCGAACGTGAAGGACAAGTCATGACCGAGATCCAAGTCGTCCCCGCGTGCCAAGGCCGTGCCATCGCGCTCAAAGCCGGTCAATCGATCAAGATCATCAACACGCACGGCCATCAGGTCGTCGACACCTGGGCCTTCAACGCCGACGACCTCGGAGAATTCCTCTCGATGGAGCACATGCGTGCAGCCATCGACCGCATTCGCCCGAAGCCCGGCGACAAGCTCGTCACCAACAAGCGCCGCCCGATCCTGACGCTCATCGAGGATACTTCGCCCGGCGTGCACGACACCTTCATCGCCGCTTGCGACATCTATCGCTATCAGGGTCTCGGCGTAACGGAATTCCATCGCAACTGCGCCGACAATCTGCGTGAGGGCATGGCTGGACTCGGACTGACGACTCCTGAAGTCCCCTCGCCCCTCAATCTTTGGATGAACATTCCGGTGAATGCCGACGGCAGCATCGGCTGGGAAGAGCCCGTCTCCAAGCCAGGCGATTACGTCGTCCTTAAAGCCGAGATGGATTGCATTGTTGCGATGTCCGCCTGCCCGCAAGACATCGTCTGCATCAACAAAGGCGCGCCGACCGACGCGCACTACGAGGTCATTGCATGAGCACGACGACCGCCACCATTCCGTGGGGTTTGGATTCCGAAACCGGCGTGCTGCGCCATGTCCTCCTCGGAAAGCCGGATTATTTCGAATGGCGTCCCGTCGGCGCCGTCTCCCGTCAGACACTGGCGCTCGGCCTGCACTTCGATGCTCAAGCGGCGATGGCGCAGCACCGCGAGATGGTCGACGTGTTCGAGCAGGCAGGCGTAACCTGCCATTGGCTCGATGCGCGGCCGGAGCTGAAGTACGGCGTGTTCGCACGCGACTCGAGTGTCATGACCCCCTTCGGCGCCGTTATCACCATGCTTCAGACGCGCTACCGCCGCGGCGACTACGCGCTCACCTTCAAGTTCTATGAAGAAGCGGGTATTCCAATCTGGAAGATGATCACGGCCGGACACTTCGAAGGCGGCGACTTCATGGTCGTCGAGCCCGGTTTCGTTTTGTGCGGCTACGGCGGCGAGCGCTCCGAGCAGGAGGGCGCCGAACAAATGTGCTCGTGGTTCCGTGAGAAGGGCTGGGAGGCCTATGCCGTGCCCTTCCCGCCGCATTTCGTTCATCTCGACGTGTCGGTCGGCTTCATCAATAAGAAGCTCGTGGCCGTCGCCCCCGACGCGCATCAGCCATGGTTCCTCGACCTGCTGAAATCGAAGGGCTACGAGATCCTGCCCGTTTCCTATCACGACGCCACCCAGCTCGGGACGAACATCGTCGCCCTCGGCAACGATCGCGTACTCTCGACGGCGAACAATAAAGACCTCAACGAGCGCATGCGCGCCCACGGCATCGAGGTCTTCGACCCGGACCTCAGAATGTTCACTCTCGGGGGCGGCGGCCCGCATTGCCTATGCCAGGCTTTGAAGCGTGACCCACTTTGAGACGTAAACGGAAAAATAAATAGTAAACATCGTTTAATATTAGTCTTTCGCCGGAAGGAGTTCTCCGCCGCCTAAAACCCGTGATAATGAACAGATCGCCGTGTAAGCTCATGTGGATATGGGCTGCCGTTAAGATCTTTCAGTCATCATCGGCAAACGATTTGCCGATAGCGTCCCGGGATGATTCTCCTCGACTATCATTCGTTGCTGATGGCCCTCAGCTTTTGTAGCGCGGGGGTTGCCCTGACGTTCATCATCAGCTGGCTGGTCTCACGCGGCGATCGCTACCTGCTGGTTTGGGGGTTGGGCGCGACGTCTCTTGTCGTCAGCATTCTGGCGTATTCGAACTTCGTCGTGCGCTACTCCCCGACGATGGGCATTATTGCGTTCTCCGCGCTCGAAATCGGCCTCGTTCTCCTGCTGGGAGCCGCGCATCAGTTCCGAACCGGCGTGCTGCCGGTTGGGGTCATGATCGTCGTCGCACTGACCGCCAACGTCGTCACTGCCATCCCGATGATGCTTGGATACGACGGTGTCTGCTACATCGTCTTCAATCTAGTTGCGATGGGCATTCTTGTAGCGACGGGTTGGGAATATTGGCGTTGCCGGACCGAGGCACCCGCTCTCATCGGCACGCTGGCGGTATTGTATATCGTCGGCGGCTTGTCCTTCGGACTTTGCTCCGTCGCGCTGATAGGCGACCGCAGCTGGATCATGAATCGCCCCCCCGATGACTGGGCCGAGAACATCAACCTCATTGTTTGCCTCATCGACACCGCTGCAATCGGAGCCCTGTCGCTCGGACTCAATCAGATCCGGATAACGCGCCAGCATAAGCGGGACGCGGAAACGGACGCGCTAACGGGACTTTTCAATCGCCGGGCATTCTTCGATCACGCCAAAACCTTGCCGTCCGCAGAAAACGTCGTTGTCATCGTGTTTGACATCGACCATTTCAAGCAGGTCAACGATTGTCACGGCCATCAGTTCGGCGACACGGTCCTGCAGACGTTCGCAAGCATCCTCAGCGAGGCTGTACGCAATGGAGATCTCGCCGCGCGTCTTGGAGGCGAAGAATTCGCTGTCCTGCTGCCGGACGCATCTTTGAAAACCGCCCTGCTCGTGGCCGAACGCGTGCGCAAGAGATTTTCAGAGCGGCGCTTCCTTTCCGAAGACCAGTTGTTCGGAAGTACAGTGAGCATCGGGATCTCGAAGGCGGGCTACAGTACGGCGCTGGACGAACTGATGGTGCAGGCCGACGCTGCTCTTTACGTTGCGAAACGCTCGGGTCGGGATCGCGTCATTCTGTTCTCAAATCGCGAGGACGTGCGCTCGCAGAAAGCCGAGAACGGACGCATCGAATTCGATCCCGCCGAAAAGCCGCAACGAAGCCCCTTGGCACAACCCGTTGAGTTCGCGCCGCGCCTCGCCGCCCAGCGCAAGAGGCGACTGACGCGCCGGATGTGAAACGCCCAACACCGATCAGCGACGATTATTGCGCATCGGGTTGTGATGGCGGAGACGCGTGATAGGGCCCGGAAGCAGGCGCCGGATGAGTCATCAGGCTCGGATTGGTATCATCAAGCATCGGGCGGACGCTGCCGCACAACAACCAGACGCCAAAAGCGAATGCAATCAGCAGCGCGATGATCAACACATCCAAAGCGCCATCGCCGTTGCGAGCGGCGCCAACGTCCGAATGGTCGTCGCGATCACCATCGAAGAAGAGGGCCATGTTATTGTCCTTTCTGCCGTCGTCCCTCGTAGCTCCTTGTGTCGTCCCTGACCGCTCATGGCGGGCCGTCTCGCGAACCTGCCCGCATAGCGACCAATGCCCATGGTGAATTTGCTATCTTCGGCGCGCGCCGGAAAGCCCCCCAACGCGAAAGTTACCAGCTGGCGAAGGTCCATTAGGAAAATAGTAACGACCCGCGGAAAATTCCCGCCAGATTGACCAGACGCAACGACCCACGTCAGGCCCACCAGGAACCTTTTCGCTGATCGGGGGTTTCGTACCGAATAGCGTTTGGAACGGTAGTCATGACAATCGAAAGCATTGCAGTCAGCAACAATCAGCCGGCGGAGCTGTTCGACGCGCAATCTAAAATCGCGCGCATCGAAGCAAAGGTCGAACAGGCCGATTACCTGCTCGCCGAGGCTATCGAGTCATCCCGTGACTACGACGATATGCTGCGAAAAGTGCAGATGGTTCAAAGGACTTTGAAAGAAGCCCTCGGCCAGGAGCGCGAATTGATGCGTCTCACCTGAGCCGCACCCTTAAAGATACTCAGCCTCTTCAACCCGATAGCGATACGGAAGGTCCGAGCAGTAGTGCGCGCCGGCCTTCTCAGCCTCTTCCCAGCTTTCGAATGCCGCGCCGATGATCTCGGAAGAGCCCCCAAAACAGCCCTCGTCGTCGCCCCGGCAGGATTCACACCAGACAATCACCCGGAATTTGTCCATCACGCTACCCTCGTGAAAGTACTCGAACGAGCATTTTAGCTGCATCGCAGCATTTGCATTTTTTGCGACTTTTCCGATGAATTAATCATGAACGGGTCATTCACGAGCCGCCGGCGCCCCCGCCACTATTGCGACGCAATATAATTCTGGGAAGCAGCCCGGCAAACCGGGCGCAGGACAAAGCGCCGCGGCTGAACACGCGCAAATGCAGACCAGCAATTCGACGCGCTTGCTTGTATGTGCGGCCAAAGAGCCTTAAGTGGCGCGCTTCATTTCTCTGAAAGCTGTTTTATCTGGGTTTCAATATGCAAAAGTATGCGGGAAAAGTCCGCGTTTGCCAGAATGACGATCATGTGTCGGACGGATATTATGTATTCGTCTCGCTCATCGGTGTCGTCGTCGTCATGACCTGCGCCATCCTTTTGGCCTTTGGCGTTGAGATGCTGACCTAAATCTGGACGCGTTTTCAAAATATCGGCAATAAGGGTATCCCACACAGAGTATTTTAGCGGGTCTTTTCTGCCAGCCCGATGCGCTCTAGACACGGGCGGTATCCACGACCTCGCCGATTCCCTTGAACACCGTTACGCAGTTGGAAAATGGTTCGCCGCCCGCCCTCGAAAACAAACCACGTTCTGACGGGCATGACTGCAGGCTGTGTCGCAGGCCTCATTCGCGCCGTTCGTAAAACCTCCAACACCGTCTACGAACCTGCGCACTTCCTTGATCACCTCCGCGCTCAAGTGCCATTCATCATGGCGATGTGGCACGGCCAGTTCATGATGCTCGCGGATATCAACACGCGTGAGTATCCGGTCGAAGCGATGGTCGCCCGCCACGGCGACGCCGAACTCGTCGCGCGGGTATTGGCGCACTTTGGAATTACGTCGATCCGCGGCGCAGGTGCCGCAGGCCGAAGGCGTGATCGCGGCGGCGCCTACGCCCTGCGCGCCGCCGTCAAAGCGTTGGATAACGGCTCCATCGTCGCCATGACGGCCGACGTGCCGCCTCGCAACCCAAGAGTATCCGGCCAAGGCATCGTCACGCTCGGACGCATGTCCGGCCGCCCAATCATCCCAGTCGCGGCCGCAACATCGAGGTTCCTGGTGCTCAACACCTGGAGCAAGATGACCGTCAACTTGCCTTTCTCGAAATTGGCATGGGTCGCGGGTGACCCGATCTTCGTCCCCGCCGACGCCGACGATGCCGTGATGGAAGAGAAGAGACTTCAGGTCCAGGATACGCTCAACGCCATCACGGCGCGGGCCTACGACTTGGCAAAGGCCAGCCACCGGCAGCCCCTCCGCATTATTCCGTCCGAGTCTCCGCGCCGTTCGGCATAACCGCGGCCGCAACTATCGCGTCGTTCGTTTATTCCGCCGCGACGCTCCGATCCGCGACAGCAGCCTCGCTCGCCCGCAGTCGATCTTCCTCCGAAGCGATATAATCGCGCGTGAGGGGCACGGTATCGATCTTCTTCGCGAGTTGGATCTGGAAGACCATCAAACCGCCATAGCGGAAACCCGCTTCGCCCGCCGCGAGATAAAACTCCCACATCCGGCAGAAGCGCTCGCCAAGTAACTCCTTGGCTTCTCCACGCCGCGCCATGAACCTGGCGCGCCAAGCCTTGAGCGTCTCGGCGTAGTGCACCCTCAGGATCTCGACATCGGTGACAGTGAGGCTCGCGCTTTCGATGGCCGGAAAGACCTCCGCCAAAGACGGAACGTAGCTGCCGGGAAAGATATACTTCGCGAACCAGGGGTTCATCGCGCTTCGGCCGTCGAGGCGTCCGATCGAATGAATAAGCGCGACGCCGTCGTCCTTGAGGCTCCGACGAACGACGTCGAAATAAGTTTCGTAATCCTTGAGGCCGACGTGCTCGAACATGCCGACGGAAACGATGCGATCAAACGTCTCCGAAAGTTTTCTGTAGTCCTCAAGACGGAACCGGACGCGTGACGATAATCCCTTCTCGCCCGCCCGCCGTTGCGCGACCTTGAGCTGCTCCGGCGAGAGCGTCAGGCCCGTGACGTCCGCCCCGGCGACGCGCGCAAGATAAAGCGCCATACCGCCCCAGCCGCTGCCAATGTCGAGAACTTTGGCTCCTGGCTCGACGAGAAGTTTTGCTGCGATATGCCGTTTCTTCGCGAGTTGGGCTGCCTCCAGACTCTCGTCCGGAGTTTCGAAGTAGGCGCAGGAATACTGCCGGTCGGCATCAAGGAACAGCTCGTAGATTCGATCGTCGATATCGTAGTGATGATGAACGTTGTGGCGCGATAGGCGCTCGGAATTCCGTCGCGTCCACCGATCGAACACGTTGCGCAGAACGTGACGGACCTGCCCGAACTGCGGCGGGGTAAGGGTGTGGAGATTTTGGCCGAGCAGCTCGATAAGGTCGTAGACGGAACCTCCGGAGACCGTCAATCGGCCGTCCGTGAAGAGTTCGCCCAGCGCCATTTGCGGGTGAAAGAAAAGTTCGCGAACAGCTTTGGTGTCTTTCAGGACGACCACGAGTGGCAACCCTGTGCCGTCGCCCGCCGTTAGTCGTTCACCGCTCGCAAGCTCGACTGTAAGCGATCCAGCCGTGATGCACTGATTGAGAAAGGATTGAAGCGCGCGTTTCATCAGATCAAGTCGTTCTGACATCGTCTACACCTCTCAACAAACTCGATGGTGTTCCGTTCCGGCAAAATCCTCTCAGTCACAGCAACTTAATAGTTTTTCGTCGGTTTTTCATCACCCTTCTGACAACCGCCAAGCTCACGCTAAAAGGGAAGCTAAAATGATTGAAAGAAAGCGAGATACCCGGAAATACGCGCGAAAATCGCCGGCTGCAAAGAAGCAAGCGGCTGCTCGCGCGCCTGCGCGCTCAACGCATCGCTGGTCTGCGCGGGTGACAAAGACGAGCGATGCACTCGATCTCAAGTCCCACCTCTTTGATCAGGACGACCCTTCGAAGATCGCGCTATCGCTGAAGCGATCGGCAGAGCGCAGCAAGCGGCGCAAAGGCACCCCGTTCCAATCGGCAATGTCGATGCTCAATTTTTACATTAATCGAGCGGGCAAGAATCTGCCCGCGCAACGGCGCCGAACACTCGATCGCACCAAGGACGCATTGCGAAAAGCCTTCGGGCGCGAGTCGTAGTCAGCGAGACCGCATCCCGGCCGGCCGCCTCTGAACGCCATGGACCGTTTTCTCCCAGAAGAACGGGCGAACGACGAGATCGAGCGCGGCGCGATACGCGGCAAACGAGATTGCGAGCCAATAGACCGGCAGGCACGTGATGGACAGAAGCAGTCCTGAAAGCTTTGCGCGTGCGGATGTCACTGCAATCAAGAGTGCAGCCGAGCTATAACCCGCCACAAGATTGATGCCGAACAACCAAAGCAGAGCCTCGCTCTCCGGCAAAATGCGCCCGTTGCGCGCCAGCTCCCATCCAACGAGAACATAAAACCACGGATGCACTAGCATTGAGATCAGCATCGCGCTGATCGTCACCTGGAAGCCCAAGAAGCGCCGGACGCCGAGATCTCGCCAAAGGCGGCTGGGACGGCGCATATGGACAAGGTAAGTCTGCATCCAGCCTTTGATCCAGCGCGTGCGTTGACCGCGCCAGACGCGCCACGTCACGGGGGCTTCTTCCATCGTCTGCGAATTGATGACCGATACCCCATAGCCGAGCCGCGCCAGCCGAATGCCAAGATCGGCATCTTCAGTGACGTTGAATGGGTCCCAGCCGCCGCACTTCAGAAGCACGTCGCGACGAAAATGGTTCGAGGTGCCACCCAGTGGGATCGGGAGCCCGAGGTAATCGAGAGCAGGAAGCAGCCCCCGAAAAAGCGCGGCGTATTCGAGACTAAACTGGCGACTGAGGAAGGAATCGTCCGGATTGGATACGGCGAGGCGCGCTTGCACGCACGCTAGTCTGGGGCCGCCGCGAACGAACGCCAGTGCCGCGAGGCGAAGTTGGTCCCGGTCCGGCTGGTCCTCCGCGTCGTAAACCGCAACGAGCGCGCCGCGCGCATCCTGCAAGGCATAATTCAGCGCCCTGGGCTTCGTTTTTGGCTTGCCGGGCGGCACAGTTATGACGCGCATGTTGTACCGAAGCCCGCAGCTCAAAAGCACGTCGCGCGTCGCATGATCGTCGGCTTCCGTGATGAACAGAAATTCGATCTTGTCGCCCGGATAATCGAGCTGGCCCATCGCACCGACAAGGTCCCGCACGACGGCCACCTCGCGATAAAGCGGAATGAGAATGGAGAACGTCGGCAAGCGGTCATCGTAGCGCCGGTCGAGCCAGCCGGGGTGGGGCCGCCGCTTGCGCCTGCCGAACGAGCGCCAAAGCGCTGCAAGCCGGAGCGCCGTGATCATGAAAAACGGTACGGCGATGGTGACCGACCAAAGCAGGAGGCCGAAATCTTCGAACAGAACCAATCCGGCCGTCAGCAACGCCAGAACAAGGCAGAGCATGGCGCGTTGCCAGAGCAGAAGCGGAGAAGCAGCGGAAAAGTCCGGTGCACGCCTGCGCAAGTCGTTGACCGCTCGGTCAAGTTGGCCAATATCGCGTTGGAACGTCGTTTGTGGGGAAGCGCGTCCGGGCGGGATGACTGCGGATTGAATACGCCCGGTGCCTGCGGTCGGTTTTTTTGACCGAGTCCCAAACTTCGCATGCACTTGGCTGCCCCCTTCGACGACGTTGATCGCCGAGCCCGAGACGAACTATATGCTCAAGATGCGCAATATGAAAGACCGGGAAATGAGGCTCGCGGTGTTTGGGCGAGCGCCGTGAGGCACCGACTCATGAAAACGATGACGCGGCTTCGCACCTGGCTTTTCATCGCGACAGCGGTGGCGATCTTGCTTTGCCCGCACGGAACAGCTTTCGCACAAGATGCCCTCGGGGCCGATCAGGCGGGTTCCGCGGCGCAGACGTCCAAGCAAGCGGCGGCGCCTCGCCGCGTCGTCATCCGCTTTCTGACCGATAGCGATTTTCCGCCATTCGACTTCTACGACGAGGACGGCGTGCTCGTCGGCTTCAACGTTGATCTCGCCCGCGCCATCTGCCTCGAGCTGAACACGTCCTGCGATATCAAGGTCAGACCGTGGGAGGAACTGATCCCCGCCCTTCTGAGGGGCGAGGCCGACGCCGTCATCGCAGGTCACAAGGTGACGGCCGCCGCGCTAAAGCAGGTCGATTTCACCGACCGCTACTTCCACACGCCAGGCCGTTTCGCCGGCCGCAAGGATTCTCCTGACGTCGAGATGTCGCCGGGCGGGCTTGAGGGCAAGCGCATCGCAGTTGCGCGCAACACGGCACACGAAGCGTTCTTGCGGGCTTTCTTCCGCGACAGTCCCCTCGTTATTTATGAAAATGCCGATCTTGCCCGTGAGGGGCTCGCCGCGGGTAAGGCCGACTTTCTGTTCGACGACGGCATTTCGCTCGCCTTTTGGCTGAACGGAACGCTGTCACGACAGTGTTGCGAGATGCGCGGCGGCCCTTTCCTCGAACCCAAGTTCTTTGGTGACGGCATCGCCATCGCCGTACCGAAGAACGACCCCGGAATTAGGCTCCTGCTGAACAAAGCCCTGGACCGCGTCCGCGCGTCCGGACGCTTCGAAGAGCTGGTACAGCGCTACTTTCCGGTCAGAATCTATTGAGATAGATGGTGCCGTCGGAGAGTCGTTATAAAATAGCAAGCTTAACGCGCGGTCAGCTTAGGAAACCGCGCGGTACGCGCTAAATTGTCGAACTATGATAGCTAAGATCGTCCGAGCCGTTGTGTTTGCGTTTCTGTCCGTCGCGCTGATCGTGCCACCGGGCGGATCGGCCGACGCGCGCTCGGGCTATTCGAAATCCTCCTGGCGCAAGTATCACAAGCGATATTCGCCGCGGTACCGGTCCCGATATCGAGCGGCCGCAATCAATCGCGCGAATGTCGCCGCGAGCACTGCGGTGCCGCCCATCCCCGCGCTTCCCGCCCGGCCGCAAAAGCTTCTGACCCGCGACGAAATTCTCGCGACCGATCCGACAAGACTGGAGCGCCTAGGCGGCCGAATCGTTGTCGGCTTCGACAGCTTCTCCCAGGTGAAGCCGCTGATCGAAAAGAAGGCCATCACCGGAATATTCATCACCGATCACAACGTCCGCGGCCGCAAAATCGAAGATGTCGCCAAAGACATCGCCGAACTGCAGATGATCCGCCGGTCGCAAGGCCTTCCGCGTCTTATCGTGGCTGCCGATCAGGAAGGCGGATATGTGTCGCGCCTTTCGCCACCTTTGAAGTGGCAGCCCACTCTTGGCATGCTGATCGCCAAGCTCAAGACGGACGACGAGCGCGAAAGGGCTGTCCGGCAGTATGCGGAAGCTCAGGCTCGTGAACTGGAGCGCGTCGGCGTCACTATGAACTTCGGCCCCGTCGTCGACCTGCGGCTCGGCACGCCTGACCGCGACGATGGCGAGACGCGCCTCTACTGGCGCGCTATCGACAAGGATCCCTATCTCGTCGCTAAGGTCGCTGGCTGGTACTGCGATACGCTCACCAAGTTCAACATCATCTGCACCCTGAAGCATTTCCCCGGTTTGGGCCGCGTCGCGCGCGACACGCACGTCATGTCCGCCGACATCATGGCGAACCGGAGCCAGCTTGAGCTGACCGACTGGGTGCCGTTCCGCCGCGTCATGACGGAACCCGGTGTCGCCACCATGCTCGGACATGTTCGTCTCGATGCCATCGACAAGACGACGCCCGCTTCATTCTCCGACGCGGTCATCAACACCGTTATACGTCCTCGCTTCGACAACGACGGCCTGCTGATTACGGATGACTTCAGCATGGGTGCCGTCACGAAATCGCGAGATGGCCTCGGCGGCGCGGCTGTGAAGGCACTCAACGCCGGCGTCGACCTCATCCTGCTTTGTACCGTCGATCGAAGTTTCGATATCATGATGTCGGCGCTGATCGAGGCCGATCAAAGCGGAGAAATCGCTCTCGCGCGCGAAAACGAAACGCGGGAGCGTCTCAAGCGATACGTCTTCGTTGACGATCGCGAGTTGCCGCCGTCCTCACCCGTCCAGGCTCAGCAGTCCGCGCCCTCTCCCGCCCGCCAGAACTGACAGCCCAAGCCGTTCTACGGTTTGGCCGCATTCGCGTCGAAGGCGTCTCCGATCCCGCGTGGATCGGCGGCGAGCGAATGACGAACGATCAGCCACGAGCCGTTGCTCAATGCGAAGTCTGCCGTGTACCGGCCGCCGAGCAACATCCGCGTTCCTTTTCGCTCGCCCGTGACGCGATAGACGGCGGGACCACTGACGGACGCTGTGCCACAACCGGGCTTCAGGGTCGCGGGCTTGATTGAAAGAACCGGACGCCGGGCGAGGAATTCCTTGTAATAGGCGCCGATCGCGTCGCGGCCCTTGTAGACCTTGCCATCCTTCGTCACGATCAAGGTTGCATCAGCGGCATAAAGCGCCGAAATCCGGTCGGGGCGGCCGCTCGAGAATTCCGCCCGCCATCTGTTCAGGAGCTGAACGATTTCGACGTCCGACGGCTTCTCACATGCCGGCGGCGTCTCCGCCCAACCGAAACCGGCTCGAACCGCGACCCCACCCGTGAGAATCGTTACGGCGAGGGTCAACGACGTAAGTCGCTGCCGCACCTGCGCCGTTCTCTCCATGCCTGGCCCCCCCATTCGCGACACCCTCCACCCCATCATTGAAATGATGGAATGATTCCGCACATGAGTGAAATTCACGTTGGCTTTAACCGCATCGATGAGATTTCGGCCGCAAAAAACGGCATCTGCGGTACGATGGGTTTCATTTTGGCGGGCCACCGGAATTCCCGCCCAGCCAATTGCCAATCTTCATCGTCTTTGATACAAGGCGGGTCAGAAAAAGCGCGGACACCGGGAGCCGGACTTCCGGAGTCGGTGTTTTTGCGCATTCAACAGACAGATTTCTTCAGAGGATACAACTGCTTGCAGGTTCTCGTTCGCGACAACAATGTTGATCAGGCCCTCAAGGCGCTTAAGAAAAAATTGCAGCGCGAGGGCGTTTTCCGCGAGATGAAGCTCCGCGGCCATTTTGAAAAGCCCTCAGAAAAAAGAGCACGCGAGAAGGCGGAGGCGGTTCGCCGCGCTCGCAAGCTCGCTCGCAAGAAGCTGCAGCGTGAAGGCCTTCTGCCGAGCAAACCCGCGGTCGCACGCGGCGCAGCAGGCGGCCGTGGCGGTCCTGGCCGTGGTGGTCAGGGCGGCGCTGGCGGCAGCAGCGGCGGTTTCGGTGGTGGTGCCGGCGGTGGATTCCGCGGCGGCCAGAGCGGCGGCGGCGCTGGCGGCAGCAGCTTCTAAGCTGCCTGCTTCCACAACGATCGAATGAATTAAGGCTCGCGATTTCGCGGGCCTTTTTATTTGCCGAAAATCCTGTCGCCGCGAGCCGGCATCTCAGTTGCGGTCCCGGGACCGCGATGCCCTCAGCCAGTCGATCCAGCGGTCGACGAAAGCGAACGTCGGGCCGTCGTGTATGACGTGGCCACCACCGGGAACAACCTTCATATCTTTCGGCTCGTTCGCCGCCGCGAATAGTCGCCGGCCCATCTCCACAGGCACGACCTCATCCGCGTCCCCATGCATGATGAAGATCGGCACGTGCACATCGTGGATGTACTTGATCGATTCATAGCGGTCTTCGAGCAGCAGGCTGACCGGAAGCCACGGAAACTGCGCCGACGCCAATTCGAGAATAGACGTATAGGGCGCATCGAGAATCAGCCCCTCGACTTCCTTCTCTTTCGCCACCTGGATCGCGACGCCGGATCCGAGCGACTCCCCGTAGAGGATGATGTCGTCTGGCTTCACGCCATCGCGTATCAGCGTCTCGTAGGCGAGCTTGGCGTCCGCAACGTTGGCAGCCTCGGAGGGCGATCCCGTCGAGCCGCTGTAGCCACGATACGCCAGCATCAGCATGCCGCGGCCATCGTCGAGGTATTTGCGCATCGTCCCGCTGCGGAACGCCAGCGACCCGCCGTTGCCGTGGAGATAAAGCAGCGTCGGCTGCCCCGGTCGCGCCTTGCCATACCACGCGATGAGTTTCTCACCGTCGGGCGTCGGTATGACGATCTCAGAAACATGCGCAAGCCCCGCCGCTGCGGGCGAGGTGCGGCCATGCTCCGGAAAGTACAGGAAGCGGCGTTGCCCAAAATACATCACTGCCGCGATGGCCACGTAGGCGACGACAGCGAAGATCGGAATGGCTTTCAGAGCCAAAAGCATGCGCGTCTTTGATCTAGTCCCGATGGCGGACCAGGTAGCCAATCCTGTCACCTTCCCGTTCACGAATGCTTTCAAGCGCGGCCATCACCTCGAGGCCGTGAAGCGGTAAGCCGGTCTCGGCGACCGAGTCCTGATTGAGCTTCATAAGCTCGCGATAAATCGGTTCGGCAGTTTTGTGAAGCATGGCGACGACGGCGACGGTCCTGCGCGGCATGTTGATCGGCACGCGGGGAAAGACCGACGACAAAACTTCCTTGGCCCCGTCGGAAAGATGCGCGGAGAAGCGGCCAAGTATCGACACCAGCTTGATGGCCGTCGTTTCCTGGAAGCGATAGTTGTATTTGTCCATCCACTCGAACAGCTTGTCCATCGTGAAGTCCTGCAGGCGGATGCCTGCGGTGTCGCGATAGTCTTGCCACTCGGCGACGAGATCGAAGCCCGATTCCATGTCGATATCGGCCGGCGCGAACGTCAGCTCCGTCGCAACGCCGACGCGATCGAGGAAATCCTTGTTCTTGCGAGCGATGCGGGTCGGATAGGTCGGCAGCTTGAACATGCCGAAGCTACCCTGCTCGTAAGCGAGCCGGACGAGCTTCGAGCAGAAGAGATTGCGCGTATCGTCGGTCCGCATCGAGAAATCGTAAAGGATGCGCTTGCCGCCCTTGGCGCGCGACGCTGCCACGTAATCGAAAATATACTTGGCGGCACGCGCCGCGAGGTCGGGGTCGCGGTGACGATAAAGGACGGCGCGAACGATGTTGTGATCGAGCGCCTTGGCCAGCGGCGTGATGCTCGCGCCGTCCTCGATCAAACTCTCGACCATCCAATGGTCGCCAGCCGGATCGATGTGGACGATGCCGATATGACTGAACTGGCTGTCCACGTCACCGATGCGCGCGATCGCGGCGCTGTTATGGGCCGTGCCACGTACCAGCACGACGTCACCGGAACGGAAGTTGTGCGCCGCGCCGCTCCGGTAGAACGCATAGTTGACCAGCGTGTTGTTGTCGGTGCCGGTGAAGCCGCGTAGCAGATATCCGCTTTCGGCCGTGCGCGGGTGCCCGGTCGTTATTTCGCCGAGCATGTCCGAAACGTAGCGCAGGACCCGAAACACATCGCGAAAGCCTTGCGTCACCTCAGGCGTCATGAGGCCAAGCATTTCATAATGCCCAAGATGCTCGCGAAGCCCGACGCGAAGATCGAATAGCCGGTACATGAGCTGCGGCGCCTGCCGGGCAACTCCGACGACATCATAATCGCCGAAGCGCGCCTTCGAAGCGCGCTCGTAAATGAATTGCAGATTACGCGCGAGAAGCGCCGCGTTCGTCACCGGAGTGGCGGCAAGAGTCTCGATATGCGCGATATCGTTTTCGAAAGACGCCGACGCAACGGGAGCCAACACGGAAAACCCTCACACCCCTTATGTTCGCGAGTATAGCAGACCGATGCGGCTCTGCCCCGAGCCGCTGCAATCGGCAAGCGACTGTTGCCGATACGCCCCATTGTCTGGAATGCCCGGCTCGTCCGCGGCCAGGGCTTTAACAATCTCTTCGGTCATTTTCTTGGCATCGCAGAGCATTTGAGCGCGGGCCATCTAATCTCCGAGAACGAAGCGAAGGAGCCCCGCCAAATCTTGTGATGTGGCGTCGGCTTCAAGGCCCAGCCTTTCCGGGGGAAGGCCGAATCTGTTCACCCAATAGGTCGGATAGCCGAAACTTTTGGCTCCGTAAGCATCCCAGCCCCCAAAAGCGGCAAACAGGATTTCATCCTTCGCAAAGCCCAGATGCTCGGTTCCGAGCGCATAGGCACGGGGCTCTGGTTTGTAGCTGTGGTTCACTTCCGTCGACAGCAGCTCGTCAAAGAGGTCGGAAATGCCGGCGCGCTCAGCATTCGACCTAAGCATTAGGGGCGAAAAATTGGCGATAGTTATGACGCGAACGCCTGAGGCTTTGAGCTTTCGGAGCGCCGCCAGTGTATCCGGCCAGGGATCCAAAGTGAGATAGGCGTCGAGGAGGCGCGCACGGGTATTGGCAGAGAGCTGCAAATGCATTGCCTCGGCGGTATAATCGAGCGCATCACCAGTGACCTTCAAGAAGTCTTCCTGGCGACCGGTAATCGAGCGTAGGAAGCCGTAGTCGAATTGCCGTGCGCGCCAAGCCTGCGTGAACTCCGCGCCTTTGCCCGGAAATTCCTTTTCGATCTTCGGGATAATCGAATTGGCGTTGAAGAGCACGAAATAATCGAAAGCGACTGCCTTGAACCGGGGAGCGGCTTGCGCAGCTAGCGATGCGGCGCCAAGGGTTGCCGCGATAACCCCCAACATGAGAATGCGCACGCGATCACCTCCGTACGATGTTCCGGAAACATGCAAACTTCGTCTGCAACGACGATGCAATTATGCGTCCGGCAATAGCACAGGGAACGCCTAGTCCGCGGCCAGGGCTTTGACAATCTCTTCAGTCATTTTCTTGGCATCGCCAAGCAACATGACGGTGTTGTCGCGATAGAAAACAGGGTTGTCGATACCGGCGTAACCCGACGCCAGGGACCGCTTATTGAAAAACACCGTTCCCGCCTTCCAGACCTGGAGCACGGGCATGCCGTAAATGGGGGAAGTCTTGTCTTCCTCGGCAGCCGGGTTGACGACGTCGTTAGCGCCGATCACGTAAACGGCGTCCGCCTGCGCGAACTCGCTGTTGATATCCTCGAGCTCGAAAACCTCATCGTAAGGCACATTGGCTTCCGCCAGCAGCACGTTCATGTGGCCCGGCATGCGTCCGGCGACCGGGTGAATGGCGTATTTGACCTCGACCCCCGCTTTTTTCAGCGAGTCGCCCATTTCGCGAAGCGCATGCTGCGCCTGGGCGACGGCCATGCCGTATCCCGGCACGATGATGACTTTGGACGCATTCTTCAGGACGTAGGCCGCGTCTTCGGCCGAGCCGAGCTTGACCGGCTTCTGCTCGCCGCCGCCCGCTGCCCCGGCCTGCACCGTCTCGCCACCGAAACCGCCCGCAATGACCGAGAGGAACTGCCGGTTCATCGCTCTGCACATGATGTACGACAGGATCGCGCCGGACGAACCAACCAGGGCGCCCGTGATGATCAGCGCGACGTTGCCGAGCGTGAAGCCGATGCCCGCCGCCGCCCATCCCGAGTACGAGTTCAGCATCGAGACGACGACCGGCATATCCGCGCCGCCAATCGGGATGATGATCAGAACGCCGATCAGAAGCGAAAGCACCACGATCAGCCAAAACAGCCACGCCGAGCCAGCCGACATGACGAACGCATAGATCATCAGGATCAGCAGAATGCCGAGGCCCGCATTGATGAGATGCCGCGCCGGAAGCAGGATCGGCTTGCCAGACATCCGGCCTGAAAGCTTCGAGAACGCGATGACGGAGCCTGTGAACGTGATGGCGCCGATTGCTACGCCGAGCGACATCTCGAGAAGGCTGCCGCCCTTGATCCCCAGAGCCGGATTAGCCGGATCGACCAGAATTCCGAAGGCCGATGGCGCATAGAGCGCGCTCGCGGCGACGAACACCGCGGCAAGACCAACAAGCGAGTGAAACGCCGCGACCAGTTCCGGCATCATCGTCATCGGAATTTCGCGCGCGGTCTTGGCTCCTATGAAGCCACCGATGCCGATGCCGGCGACGATCAGGATCCACGATGTTGCCGTCGGCTCCGCGACCCCGAGCGTCGTCAGGATGGCGATCGTCATGCCGATCATGCCGTAGAGGTTGCCCTTGCGCGACGTTGCTGGGCTCGACAGGCCTCTGAGCGCCAGGATGAAAAGAACGCCGGCGGCGAGATAAAGCAGTGCGGCGACGTTTGCGGACATTGGTTCGTTCCCGGACCTGTTATCTGTTGCCTGTCACGTTTCTTATCGGCGAGCGCGCGTCGGCGCGTCAGCCCTCTTTCTTCGGTGGCGCATCTTTCTTCTTGTACATCGCGAGCATCCGGTTGGTGACGAGGAAGCCGCCGAAGATGTTGATCGACGCCATCGTCAGCGCGAGGAAACCAAACACCTTTGCGATGCCGCTATCCGATCCCGTCAGCGACACCCCGACCGCCAATAAGGCGCCGACGACAATGACGGATGAAATCGCGTTGGTTACGCTCATCAAGGGCGTGTGCAAAGCAGGCGTCACCGACCAGACCACGTAATAGCCGACGAAGACGGCGATCACGAAAACCATGAACTCGTAAACGGACGGGCTGATAAGCGAACCCTCCGCCGCGAAGGCTGACGAGGCCGAAAGAACAGTAACCGCGAGCGCGGCAAATAGAGATTGGATCAAGCGCATGCCAGGACTCCTCATGCCGTCTTCGCCGCGAGATTGGGATGCACGATCTGGCCATCCTTGGCGACCAGCGTACCTTTGATCAGTTCGTCGTCCCAGTTGACCGCAAGCGTCTTTTCTTTCTTGTCGATCATCGTCTCGAGAAAGGCCAACAGATTGCGCGCATAAAGGCTCGACGCGTTGACCGCGATCGTACCGGCAAGATTAAGCGGCCCGAAAATCTTGACGCCGTTCGGCGTTTCGAACGTCGTTCCCGCTACGGTCATTTCCGTATTTCCGCCGCGCTCAGCCGCAAGATCGACAATGATCGAACCGGGCTTCATGCTCTCGATCATAGCGCGCGAAATGAGCTTCGGCGCCGGGCGTCCGGGAATGAGCGCTGTCGTGATGACGAGATCTTGGTTCTTGATGTGGTTCGCGACAAGCTCCGCCTGCTTCGCCTGATATTCGGCGCTCATGGGCTTCGCGTAGCCCGTAGCCGTTTGGGCCTGCTTGAACTCGTCGTCTTCCACCGCAATGAACTTTGCGCCGAGCGACTGCACCTGCTCTTTCGTCGCTGGACGAACGTCGGTCGCCGTCACCTGTGCACCAAGCCGCCGCGCCGTCGCGATGGCCTGCAGGCCTGCGACGCCGACACCCATGATGAAGGCCTTCGCAGCCGGAACCGTGCCAGCAGGCGTCATCATCATCGGAAGCGCCTGCCCGAACATCGAAGCGCCATCGACGACCGCCTTATAGCCCGCGAGGTTCGCCTGGCTCGACAGCACGTCCATCGACTGCGCCCGCGTCGTGCGCGGCATGAATTCCATCGAAAATACCGTCGCGCCCGTGGTGGCGAGAGCGTCTAGTCCGTCACGATCGCCGAAAGGATCGATCATGCCGGCAACGATGCCACCGGGCTTCAGAGCCCGAATGTCTTCAGCCGATGGGCGGCGCACGCTGAGAAGAATATCGGCTCCCGCCAGGGCTTCCGCCTTGCTGACGACTTCCGCTCCCGCCGCGCGATAGGCGTCGTCGGAGAAGCGCGAGCGCAACCCCGCGCCCTGCTCGATACGCACGAGCGCACCGAGTGCGGAGAACTTCTTGACCGTGTCGGGCGAAACCGCAACGCGCGGCTCGTCAGCCGGTTCACTGGTAACAGCTATCGTAACCATGTCTCGGTCCAATTGAGGGCGTGAAGAGCGCTGCGGCGGGAAACGAAAAGGGGCAGTCCATGCGCGGCCTGCCCCAACCTTGGATTCCTCAACGGCTATGCAAGCCGGGCATCATACGAGGAAAATCTTCATGCCGATCAGGATGACGGCAACGCTGATGGCACCGTACTTCAGGAAGCGCAGGAAATCCTTGTAGGTCTGCAGATGCGCCGCATAGTCCATGTTTGGATTGCTTTTTGAGGTATCGATATCCAAAGTTTCGCTCCCAGTCGTCTATTCTTCGAAATCGTTCCTGGTTAGGTATCGCAAGATCTTGCGAGCTTCAAGGTGTCGCATCTCAGGCTTTTGCCTAATTGCATCATCGTTTGCCCGCGCGATTGTGCGCGAACGGCCTCTGATCGAGCTTAGGTTGTAAGAGCAGCAACAACTCGCCGGGCTAAACCGCGACCTGAGTCCCAACCTCGACGACGCGATCCGTCGGAATTTGGAAATAGGTCGTCGCGTCCTCGGCGCTGCCCGCCAGCGCAATGAACAGGCGTTCTTGCCAGCGGGGCAGTTCCGACTTCGACGTCATTCGCAAGGAGCGGCGGGACAGGAAGAACGACGTCGAGCCGATGTCGATGTTGCAATCCTTCCGTCTCGCGTGTTCCAGAATCTTCGGTACGCTCGGCGTCTCCATGAAGCCATATCGAGCGACAATCCGGATGAAGTGATCAGACACACGCTCGATCGTCAGCCGCTCGTGACGCGCAACCCGCGGCGTCTCTTCCGTCTTTATCGAGAGCAGAATATTGCGCTCATGCATAACGCGGTTGTGCTTCAGGTTGTGCATCATCGACGTCGGTGCGGAATAGGGATCGCCGGTGAGGAACACTGCCGTGCCCGATACCCGATGCGGCGGCTTCGCTTCGAGCTTGCGAACCAGCCAATCGAGATCGGCTTCGTTTCGCTTCGTAATCTTGGCCAGAACACGCGTGCCGCGAACCCAGGTGAACATGATCGTCGCGAGCATGCACGCGATGGCGAGAGGCACCCAGCCGCCCTCAAGCAGCTTCAAAATGTTCGCCGAGAAGAATGCCTGCTCGATCAGAAGAAGCGGTACGACCAGCATGGCGACACGCCAAAGCGGCCACTTCCAGCACTTCCAGATGACGAAAAACGCCATCAGCGTATCGATGACCATAGCCGCCGTGACCGATACGCCATAGGCCGCCGCCAAATTCGAAGATGTTTTGAAAGCGAAAATCGCGACGAGCACGGCGACGAACAGGATCCAGTTGACCCTCGGCATGTATATTTGGCCGGCCATGCTTTCAGAGGTGTGCCGGATCTCGAACCGCGGCACGAGACCAAGCTGAATGGCCTGCCGCGTCAGCGAGAACGCGCCCGTGATCACCGCCTGACTGGCTATCACCGTCGCGAACGTCGACAGGATCAGCATCGGGATCAGCATGAAATCCGGATAAAGCCGGTAGAACGGGTTCTCGACGGCGGCGGCGTTGTTCATCACCAGCGCGCCCTGCCCGAAATAATTGAGCACCAGCGCCGGCATGACGAAGTAAATCCACGACGCCGTAATCGGCCGGCGGCCGAAATGTCCAAGGTCCGCATAAAGTGCTTCGGCGCCGGTACAGGCCAGAAAGACAAGGCCCATGACGGTGAGACCGAGAAAGCCGTGATGGTACACAAACGAAGCGCCCTCAAGCGGGTTGAGAGCGCGCAGGACGTGCAGATTGTCGGCAATGTGGGCGAGCCCGCCAAGACCCAGCACCACAAACCACACGCACATGACCGGACCGAAAAATCGCGCGACCCGGTCGGTGCCGCGTGATTGCATCCAGAACAGTCCGGCAAGAACGACGACCGAGACGGGAATGACCGCGCGTTCGAATTGGGGCGCGATGAGTTGCAGGCCTTCGACGGCCGATAGAACCGAAATCGCCGGCGTGATGACGGCGTCGCCGTAGAAGAACGACGCGCCCGCAACCCCGAGGGCGCCGAGCAGCGGCGCACTGCGGCGGGCGACCGTCTGGCCGAGCGCCATGAGGGCGAACATGCCGCCCTCGCCCTTGTTATCGGCCCTGAGCAGAAGCAAGACGTACTTGAGCGTGACGACGAGCGTCATGCTCCAGAAGATGAGCGACAGCACGCCAACCGCCGCCTCCGCCGCGGTCAGGCCGCGATGGGAAGCTGCAGTAATAGCCTCCTTGAAAGCATAAAGCGGGCTTGTTCCGATGTCGCCAAAGACGACACCGACAGAGCCGAGTGCCAATGCCCAGAAGTTCTTACTGTGGTGCCCCTCACTGACGCCGTACTCGGCGGCCTGAGTTGAAGCGGGCGCTTGTGCCATTCAGGCACCTCGACCTGTCGAATAAGGCTGCGACGCAGCAAAGTGGCGGGCTTCTACTCTCACGTTGTCCCGTTGGAAAGCGACAATTTCGCCCTTACCCCTGAGTTTATCATCCAGAGGCCCCCTATAATGCACCGCAGAAGGATTCGTTGCATTGCAAAACAGCCATTTTTTATGACCGTTTTATAATTCGCTCAAGCCATTGTCTCGAGTTCGTCGATCATGCCTTCAATGACCTTAAGACCCTTGTTCCAGAATTGCGGGTCGCGCGCATCTAGGCCGAACGGCGCCAGCAGCTCGGAATGGTGCTTCGAACCCCCGGCTTTCAAGAGATCGAAATACTTCGCGACAAAACCAGGATGTGCCTCGGCGTAAAGGCCATAAAGCGAATTGACCAAGCAATCGCCGAACGCATAGGCGTAGACGTAGAATGGCGAGTGTATGAAGTGCGGGACATAGGTCCAGAAGACCTCGTAACCTGGCTTCAATTCAATCGCCGGTCCGAGACTCTCGGCCTGAACCTCCATCCAAAAGCCGTTGATCTGCTCTGAGGTGAGTTCACCCTCCCGGCGAGCCTCATGCACCTTCCGTTCGAAGGTATAGAACGCGATCTGCCGCACGACGGTATTGATCATGTCCTCGACCTTCGAGGCGAGCATAGCCTTCTTCTCGCGAGCGTCCTTCGTCTGCGCGATCAGCGCACGGAAGGTCAGCATTTCGCCAAAGACGGAAGCTGTTTCCGCGAGCGTCAACGGCGTCGGCGCCAGCAGCGGGCCCTGATCGCGTGCGAGCCATTGATGCACGCCGTGACCAAGCTCATGCGCGAGTGTCATGACATCGCGCGGCTTGCCGAGATAATTCATCATCACATACGGATGGACAGACGGCACGGTCGATGCCGAGAAAGCACCCGGTGCCTTGCCGGGCATGACGGGCGCATCGATCCAACGCTTGTCGAAAAACTGCTTCGCGATCGCCGCCATCTCCGGCGCGAAACCGTTGTAAGCGTGAAGCACGATCTCTTCCGCTTCATTCCACGAAATCGTTCGCTCGGGCTTGTCGGGGAGCGGAGCATTGCGATCCCAGGACGCGAGCGTCTTCTTGCCGAGCCACTTTGCTTTCATCGCGTAATAACGGTGCGAAAGCAGCGGATAAGCTGCTCGAACGCTCGACACCAGCGCATCGACGACCGGCCCTTCGACGCGGTTCGCGAGGTTGCGGCTATCCGATACGTCTTTGAAGTTGTGCCAGCGATCAGAAATTTCCTTGTCTTTCGCAAGCGTGTTCGTGATGCGCGCGAAAAGCGGCAGGTTGGCCGTGAAAACCTTGCTCAGCGCCTCCGAGGCCGCCTTACGCTTTGTCTCGTCCGTGTCGGACAGGAAATTCAGCGTCGGCTCGAGCGAAAGAGGTTCCTTCTGACCTTCCACCGAAAAGCGAAGCGACGACATCGTCTCGTCGAAGAGACGGTTCCATGCCCCCCGGCTCGTTTGCGATTTCTCGGTGAAAAGCGTCTCGATCCGTTCGTCGAGCTGGTGCGGCTTTTCTTTTCTGAGATCATCGAACCAAGGCTTGTAGCGCTTGAGGCTCTCATGGCTCAGGGCCGCTTCGATCACAGCATCCTCAATCTGATTGAGTTCGAGCTCGAAAAAGATGAGGTCGGTATAAAGCTTCGTCAGCGCTTCCGAGACGTCGGCGTTGAACTTTGCCCTGACCGGGTCGGTCTGATTGAGAACGTAATAGAGGCCCGAGAACGACGCGAGCTTCCCCGCGAGATCTGAAAGCTTCTCGTAATCCTTGACCGCATCGATCAGCTTGTCGCCATCTTTGGCGAGATCCCCGAGCCGGCCCTGATACGTTGCTTTGATGCGCGTCGCTTCGGCGGCAGCCGCCTTCAGATCGCGTTGAATTTCCGGATCGTCAGGGCCGGAATAGAGATCGCTCAAATCCCATTGTGGCATCTTGCCCAGAACGTCCTTTTCTCCGGCAAGCTGGGCCGCGGACTGCGGAGCAAGGTTGACGTCCGAAAAAGGCCATCTGCGCATTGGGAACCTCGAAAGTTGAAACGTTGGACCGTGGCTTAGCACAGCCCGCCAGAAGATAAAATTTGCCACGAGGGGCGATCTACAGCCGCCTTTCGCGTCCGCGGCTAAGCCTGCCGGGCGCTCTGGGCGAAAAACCGGTGCGCCCC
The DNA here is from genome assembly GCA_030148425.1 of Hyphomicrobium sp. Classification (GTDB taxonomy): domain Bacteria; phylum Pseudomonadota; class Alphaproteobacteria; order Rhizobiales; family Hyphomicrobiaceae; genus Hyphomicrobium_B. Next base: position 776,963 of record JASBTM010000008.1, read on the forward strand.
GCTGCGGCGTGCTGCCGCTGATGCTCTCCAGCCGAGCCACGACAAAAGCACATGAATACGCCGGGAGAGATCGCAATCGCCGCGACCCACGCAGCACGATCTCTCCAGTCGACGTCGCGTACTCCAGCCGCGAGCAAATAAGCCGAGATACCACCTGCCGACCAAAGGTCCGCAGCCAAGGGAAACAATAGAAACCCAAAATGCTGCGCCAGCAAAAGCGCCGTCGGCGGATAAGACCACATCAGTGGAGAATGTGCGAAGCACGGCCCATCCGATGCGAATGTTCTGGCACCGGGATTTCGAACACGACTGCGAACCGATTAACACTTGCCGTTTCTCAAAAAAGTTTCGCACGGACTCAGCCGCTTATGAGCGTTCGCCGAAATTTGCATCAATACGAAACGATCCATTTACCGTTGTCGGGCAATCTTGCGCTCGTTGAGTAAGTTCCGCGTCACCGCTTGTACGAAGCTGGGTCAATCCGCTTCTGCGGCGCTGAAAGGCGGCCCTCGTATCCGAGCGTAGAGTAGAAGTTGCGTGCAAATGTCAAAGCGTATTCTAATTGTCGATGACGACCCTGCCCAACGTCGCATCCTCGAAGAAACGATCAAGCGGTTTGGCTTTGAAACCAAGACCTGCGGATCGGGCGAGCAGGCAATTCAGATTCTCGAAGGCCAGGATCGGCCACTGATCGGCTTGGTCCTGCTCGATCTTATCATGCCTGGCATGGACGGCATGGCGGTGCTCGAGCGCGTCGGCCGCGTTGCGGGCATGCCTCCGATTATCGTGCAAACTGCGAACGGATCGATTGAAACCGCGATCAACGCGATGCGCCGCGGCGCCGTTGATTTCGTCGTGAAGCCGGCCTCTCCGGAACGTCTCGAAGTCTCGATCAAGAGCGCGCTCAAAATCGAGGCGTTGACGGATGAAATCACCCGCATCAAGAAGACCGCCGACGGCACTTTGACATTCAACGATCTCGTCCTGCGCGGCGATGCGATGACTCGGGTCATCACACTCGGAAAGCGTGCGGCGGCATCGAACATTCCCGTTCTCATCGAAGGCGAAAGCGGCGTCGGCAAGGAGCTGATCGCACGCGCCATTCAGGGAGAGAGCGATCGCGTCGGTCGTCCGTTCATCACGGTCAACTGCGGTGCGATCCCCGAGAACCTGATCGAAAGCATCCTGTTCGGACACGAAAAGGGCTCGTTCACCGGCGCCGTCGACAAGCGCATCGGCAAGTTCCAGGAGGCCGACGGCGGCACCCTGTTCCTCGATGAGGTCGGCGAGCTGCCGCTCGAAGCACAGGTAAAATTGTTGCGCGCATTGCAGGAAGGCGAAATCGATCCTGTCGGTGCAAAGCGCCCCGTGAAGGTCAACTTCCGTCTGATCTCCGCCACCAATCGCGACATGATCCAACAGGTCAAAGACGGGAAGTTCCGCGAAGATCTCTATTATCGCCTCAATGTCTTCCCGATCTTCATCCCGCCGCTGCGCGAGCGCATCGAAGACATTCCGGAACTGGCCCGTCACTTCGTCGCTCGCTTTGCGGCCGAGGAAGGCAAGCGGGTCATGACGATTTCCGATCGCGCCATGCGGTTGCTGCAGGCTTATTCCTGGCCCGGAAACGTGCGCCAGCTCGAGAACGCCGTCTTCCGCGCGGTCGTTCTGGCCGATGGTCCCGAGCTGACAGTCTCGGAATTCCCGCAGATCGCGGCTCACGTCGATGGCTTCGAGACTGAAATTCCGGCAGCGCCGTCCGTCGTCCAGAAGCCGCAAGCCTACACCGGTCCGGCGCTGCTCGGTGCGGAGAACACGGTGCCTCACACGATCGAGATGAAAACCTCAATGTCGGGCAGTGCGCTCGGCATCCAGGCCGTAGCCGAGGATGGCGAAATTCGTTCGCTCGAAGCTATAGAGGCCGACATGATCCGCCTCGCGCTCGGCCGCTATCGCGGACACATGACCGAAGTCGCAAAGAGGCTCAACATCGGCCGCTCCACCCTCTATCGCAAAATGCAGGAATACGGTCTCGAACCGCGAACCAACTAGCTTCTCCCACAATGCACGCTCAAGGCGAGAGCCTTGGGCATCTGCACGCGGCTCTGCACTTTGAGAGCATGCGACCTGACCGCACACGACCATCCAGTTTACGTCCGGAACGATGTCCCAGATCATCGGACCGGATGAGAGAGCGAGCCCCTTCGCCCTCGACAGCAAAAGCCCCGGCTGCATCCGGGGCTTTTGCATTTTTGGAACGGTTGTCGCGAAATCTTCCAGACTGCAATCAATTTGAAACTTTCCGATTTCTATGGTGGTTGAAGTCACTGAATCGGTCTGTGCTCCGGACGCGCCTATTTTCTTTCCGCGCGACTGACGGACTGAACCGAACAGCAACAGTTTCGCCACAGCGCTGTGCCAAGCAGCCATGTCCCGCGATCTGGTTGATCCGAGGAAACGCCGGCCCACATCTATCGCCGGGGGAGTTGAGAGGTGGATTTCCGTATGCGTGTCGCAAAAGCCCTGGCTGTCGGCCTATTGCTGACTGCCGGTTCGGTGTCCGCTGCATCTGCGCAGGATCCGGCCTACGATCATCCAAACGGCGCCGCCGGACCTTCAGAAGTCCCGCCCCCTGCTGAAACCGCCATGGAACGCCCTGGCGACGCGCAGACGCCCCCGCCTGTGCAGGCTCCTGCCGAAACTCAGACGCAAGCTCCGCAGGCTCCGGTCGCCGACCAGCCGGCTGCGGCGGAAGCACCGGCTCCGGCCGCCACTGCCCCGGCAGCAGCCGAAGCTGCTCCTCCCGCGACCACTCCGACCGCGGCAGCTCCTGCAGCCCAGACCCCGGCCGAACAGGCTCCGTCCACCGTTGCCTCACCGGCTCCCGCAGCAGCCCCGGCTCCGGCCGCGCCGCCGGCTGTCGCCGTGGACGAAAACGCGTTCCGGCTCCCGGTCGCCGATTACATCCAGGGCAACACCAAGAAGCTGCTGGCTGCAACCGACGCCGATGACCGCCAGGCGCTTGTCCAATTTTACACCGTGCGCAACGGTGCAACGCTTTGGGTCGACAAGACCGGCTACACGGCTGACGCCAAGAATCTCATCGCCGCGCTTCAGGACGCCGATAGCTGGGGTCTGCGCGCGGCCGACTTCAAAATCGCCGACCTGAAACCCCTGCCCGCTGGCGACTACAAACCGGAAGATCTGACGGCGGCCGAAGTGCGGCTCTCGCTCGCTGCGATGGAATACGCGCGCGACACGCACGGCGGCCGCATCAGCGATCCGTCGTCCCAGCTTGGAACCTACATCGACCGCAAGCCTGTCCTGCTCGACCGCAAGACGGTCATCGACAGCCTCGCCGCAGCGCCCGACAAAGGCGCCTACCTGACGTCGCTCAATCCGAAGCATGAGCAGTTCCGCCGCCTGCGCGAAAAGCTGCTTGCGCTCCGTGCATCGAAGAAGGAAGCAGACGCGCTGAAGCTGCCCGATGGCAAGCAGTTGAAGCCCGGCGTCAGCGATCCGCAGATCGCCATTCTGCGCAAGCGCCTCAAGATCACGGCACCGGCAACGAAGGACGACGGCTCACCAGCCGACGATACCTATTACGACAAGGCGCTCTCGGCGGCCGTCACTGCATACAAGGAAAGCAAAGGCATTCGCCCAGCTAACGCAGTGATCACCTCGACGCTGCGCCGCTCGCTCAACGCAAGCAACGACGTCACGGAATCCCGCCTCCTCGCCAACATGGAAGAGTGGCGCTGGATGCCGGACGACCTTGGCGACTACTACATCATGGTCAACATCCCGGAATTCAAATTCCGCGTTATATCGAACGGCCAGGTGGTTCACGAGGAACGCATCGTCTCCGGCCGCCCCGACGCTCAATCGCCGATCTTTTCCGAGACGATGAAAACCGTCGTTATCCAGCCCCGCTGGAACGTTCCGGACTCGATCAAGATCAAAGAGCTGTTGCCGAGCCTCCGTTCGGGCGGCAATCCTCTGCGCCGCCAAGGCCTCGTCATGGAATACAACGGCCGCAAGATCGATCCCTACAATGTCGACTGGTCTCGCAACGACATCCGGAACTTTCATGTCTACCAGCCCCCGGGTGGCGGTAATGCTCTAGGCGTCGTGAAGTTCCTGTTCCCGAACAAGCATGCTGTCTATCTGCACGACACGCCGAGCAAGGGCCTCTTCAACGAACCCGCGCGCGCGTTCAGCCATGGCTGCATGCGCGTCCGCAATCCCGTGACCCTCGCCGAGCTTATCCTCGACAAGGACAAGGGTTGGGACAAGGCGAAGGTCAACGATCTCGTCAAGAACGGTCCGGAAGAGAACGAAGTCACGCTCGATCATCCGATCCCCGTCCACGTCACCTACTTCACGGCATGGGTCAACGACGACGGCCAAGTCCAGACCTTCGACGACGTCTACGGCCACGAGAAGCGCATCAATCTGGCACTCGCCGGAAAGTGGAACCAGATCGTCAAGGCCGACGAAAAGAAGGTTTCGCCGGAAGACATTCCCGACGAGGGCTGGGGCGGCAAGGACGGCTTTGCCTCTCTCTTCGGCGACGACGAGTACGACTCTCGCGGACGCCGCAGGAAGCATAGCGGCGGCGGCCTCGGCAATTTCTTCAAGCAGGTCTTCGGCGGTAACTGATCCGCCGTTTCCCCGCCTTTCAAAGCCGGCCGCTGGCATCTGCCTCGGCCGGCTTTTTCGTGTCCGGAGCCTACCGGCCTTTTTATCGCCCTTTCGCGGGCCTTAGATATTTGAACGGGAAAGTTACTGCCTCTTAACGGTTCGGGATTAACCGTTAATGGCCGAGCAATATTGGCCCCAGTCGGGCTCGGGGACGTTTTGTAGGGACGGGGGAATTCGTGGCCTTTCGCCGCTCAGGCCTGCTATTCGGCGCGTTGGCGCTCGCTCTGTCGGTGTGTCTCAACGCCGACAAGATGACGGCCGCCGGCGAGCCCGACGAGCGCACGATCTCTTTCTATCACATCCACACCCAAGAGCGTCTCACCGTCGTCTACAAACGGAACGGCAAATACGTTCCGGAGGCGATGAAGCAGATCAACTACATCATGCGCGACTGGCGTAAGAACCAAATCAAGGAAATCGCGCCCGCGACCATCGATCTTGCCTGGGAAATGCACGAAGAGCTCGGCTCCAAGGAGCCGATCAATATCATCTGCGGCTTCCGCTCGTCCGATACCAACGAAATGCTGCGCCGTACCGTCGGCGGCCAGGCGAAACAGAGCCAGCACATCACCGGCAAAGCGATCGACATCACCTTCCCGGACATTCCGCTGAAGAAGATGCGCTATTCCGCCTTGATCCGCGAACGCGGCGGCGTCGGCTACTACCCGACCTCCGGCATCCCGTTCGTGCACGTCGACACCGGCAACGTCCGCATGTGGCCGCGCATGCCGCGCATGGAACTCGCGTTGCTCTTTCCGAACGGCCGCTCGAAATACGTTCCGACTGACGGCCGTCCCATCACCCCGGCGGACGTTACGGTTGCGCGCAGCAAATTTGGCGAACTCGCGACGCAGGTCGCCGAGTTTTTCCATGATCGCCGCACGCCCGGAACCTCACGCACGATGGTTGCGTCCGTCGCTGTCGCTCCTCCGAAGAAGAGCCTCAGCGTCGTTGCGTCCCTTGGCCTTCCCGGACACCAGCCCCCGCCCGATGGATCGACGCGCCGGAATATCAATCTGACGACCGAACCCGATCCGGCGCCTACTCCTCCGGTGCGGCCGTTCGCGCCTGCTACGACCCTCGCCTCGCTTGATTCGAGCGCCGACGCTGAATCCGACGCTGCAGAGCAGCCCCACCTGATCGCGTCTCCGAAGCCCGTCGACCGGTCTTCGCACTTCACGCTTCCGTCGAAAGCCGACCGCGGAAAGCTCGATGCACTGGTAACGGCCGCCGCGTCGATTCCCGCTCCCGAACTCGTCCAGGGACCGAGACCCGCCGTCAGGCCTCAGAAGGCCCTCGCCGCAGCAGCATTGGCTGAAAATCGCAAACCGGCCTCCGGGCCTATCGCCCAGGTCGCAAGTCTCGACCCGTCGGCAGGCACCGTCGGCGACATGCGGCCCGCAAGCTTGAACGATTGGGCGCAAGCCCCGGCCTACGACGAAGACCACCCCGATGAGATGGCTTACCGGCCGTTCCCTCTCGCGCCGTTCCTCACCGACGGTCCGACAGCCCGCGACCAGCCGCTTGCGGCCATGCAGGCTCCCGACGTGGCGGCGACGCTTGACGTGCTCGATGATGTTGGCGGGATCGTTCCGATGAAATTCAGGCCCGGTCGCCAACTCGCGGAAGCGATGTGGTGCGACAAGTTCCAGGGTAAGGCGGTCCACGCCGAAGCACTGACGGAAATCGAGCAGGGCCGGAAGAGCTTGGCGGCTGGCATCGAGAGCCGCGCCGTTCAAACGAGCGCGCGCTGACGGCCGTCACTATTAGGCAGTAACGGTCGCGGCCCCACGCTTGAGCGACACCTTGCCCGCTTCGTCGACAAGCTTCGCCAACGCCATGAAATCGTCGCGACGCGGGCTCGACCGCCGCCACGCCAACCCGATGGTCCTCGACGGCTCCGGCTCGACGAAGCGGATCACCTTGATCTGGCGGGCACGTCCCTCGACACCGAGACAGATCTCGGGAAGCAGCGTAATTCCAAAGCCCGCCGACACCATCTCGACAATCGTCGACAAACTCGAAGCGCCGAAAGTATTGACGTCGTCGACTTGCTGCAGACTGCAATAGGTCAGCGCCTGATCGCGCAGGCAGTGGCCTTCTTCCAGCAACAACAAACGATCGTGCTCGACCATCTCCTTGGTAGCGCGCACGCGCCCCGAAAGCTTTCGCTCCTCCGGAAGGGCAAGCAGGAACCGGTCTTCAAAAATCGCCTGCGTTTCAAGATCGGAGTTCCGGATCGGCAGCGCGAGAAGAAGAACGTCCAGTTTTCCTTCGACCAGCTCCTCCGTCAGAATGTGCGTTTGTGTCTCTCGCACGTGCAGCTCGAGGTCGGGATGGTTCTGCTTCAGAAGCGGCAGAAGCTGCGGCAAAAGATACGGCGCGACCGAAGGAATGACCCCGAGCCGCAGTGTGCCCGACAGAATTCCCCCAGCGTGCTGCGCGTAATCGACGAGATTGCGGACGTCATTGAGCAGGCGCTGCGCTCGCTGGGCGATCTCCTCCCCCTTTGGCGTCAGCTTGATGCCGCTGCGCGTGCGCTCGACGAGCGCGATGCCGAGCGAAGCTTCGAGATCCTGAATCTGCATCGACAGAGCCGGCTGCGTCACCGCGCAGGCATCCGCCGCGCGGCCGAAATGCTGCTCGCGGGCCAGGGCGTCGAAATACCGGAGTTGCTTGAGTGTGACGTGTATCATCAGAAGGTCTAATGCCCAGGACAAGAAATCACGATTTGTCCTTATCACGACCGGCAGATATCGTGAATACGAAGACGCGCGGATTCAATCACATTTCCGAGCGCACCAAGACGGCGGCCCAAAAGGCCGTCATCGCCAGCGCCGCCTGCTCCCAGCGCCGAATGGGGACGGGCGGCGCTGATTATTTTTGATGGGCGACCACGCGGGCGGCCGACTCCTCGCCGGGCAATGGCCCTGCGCCAGCATCCATCGGATTGTCGTCTTAGGCCCGGCTTTCCCCAGCACTCTGGCCGGGAAACAAATCTTACTCCGCGGCCATCATGGCGTCGGCGATGGTGTCCGTATTGATGGGGCCGTCGAGCATCCCCAGAGCGTGCATATAGACTTCCAGGATGCTCTCTTCTTCCTGGCGCTCTTGATTGCTCTTTTTGCGCAACCGAACGATCTGGCGCAGCGCCTTAACGTCGAAGCCAACGGCTTTCGCCTCAGTGTACTTGTCGCGAATATCGGCGCCGAGCTGCTTCTTTTCCTCTTCGAGGCGTTCGATCTGCTCGACGAACTGGCGCAACTGATTTTGCGCCGAGGCTTGAAGCGTGCTCATGGAAACTCCTGCTGTCTTAAGTCTCCCGACGCTAGCGGCGGGAGAGGGTCACAGCAAGGCGGCCGAGCCCGCAATCCAAAGGGATAAATTCAGTCTTCTCTCTTGACGTTGTATATGTCGCGCAATCGATTTTGAGTCGGCCCCGGAAAGCGGCGAACGGCCGGGCTCGCGGAACGCGAGGCACTACGAGTTATCAAAAATGATCTTTCGGCCGATTTTGCTCGAACGCGACCTGCTTTTCGGCCGAAGCATCCGTCTGATACTTGGCTTTCCACTCTTTGAACGGCATCCCGTAGACGATCTCCCGGGCCTCATCCTTCGAAAGCTCGAGCCCCTTTGCACCGGCCGCATCCGACATCCACGTCGAAAGGCAATTCCGGCAAAATCCGGCCAGATTCATCATATCGATGTTCTGAACATCCGTACGCGTCCGCAAATGCTCGACGAGACGGCGAAAGACAGCCGCCTCAAGCTCGACGGTCGTTTGCGGATCGAAAGTCTTCATTGGCCAACTCCTGGACCGGCGGGTTCCGGTGCGGCCTAGACATAAGCAGCATTCCGGCCCGCTGGAACCCCCGGCTATGCTGCGGCCTCTGATGCCTTGACGCGCGCGGAGCGTTTGCGCAAACCAGACCCCCAATAATCAGATAACAACCAGGCAATGGCCAGGGGAGACGCTATGAAAGACGGCACGAACGGCGGCGTCCGCGAGATTTTGAGTACGCTGTTCGAAACCGCGTACCGGACAGCCCATCCGGCCGTCGCCCTCCCCTCTCACCTGCCGAAGGTCCCCGCTGGCGGCCGGATCATCGTCATCGGCGCCGGAAAAGGCTCGGCCGCCATGGCTGTCGCAGCGGAAGAACACTACATCGCGACCAGCGAGGCCGACAAAATCTCCGGCCTTATTTCGACGCGCCACGGCTTCGGCCTCCCGACCAAGATCATCGAGATCCTGGAAGCCGGGCATCCCGTGCCGGACGCCAATTCCATCGTCGGCGCCGAACGCGCCATCGCGCTCGCCAAAAGCGCCGGACCGAACGACCTCGTTCTCTGCCTGCTCTCGGGCGGCGCATCGGCGATCTGGGCGGCTCCGGTTCCGGGCGTCAGCTTCGAAGCCAAGCAAGCGCTGACAAAGCAGCTGCTGAAGTCCGGCGCACCGATCTCAGAAATGAATTGCGTCAGAAAGCATCTTTCCGAGGTCAAAGGCGGCAAGCTCGCGGCAGCCGTTTATCCCGCCCGCCTGTTGACGCTCGCGATCTCCGACGTGCCAGGCGACAACCCCGACGAAATCGGTTCCGGCCCGACGGTCGCCGACCGTTCGACACTGGCGGACGCACGCGCCGTGCTTGCAAAATGGAACATCACGCCATCGCCCGAAATCGCAGCCGCGCTCAACGATCCGAAGAACGAAACGCTGAAGGCTGGCGATCCTAGGCTCGCAAATTCAACTTATGAAATCGTCGCCGCTCCGCGCGCTTCGATCGAAGCGGCGGCCGTCATCGCCCGAGATCTTGGCTACCGTGTCATAACGCTTGGCGACGACCTCGAGGGTGAAGCGCGCCAGGTGGCAAGAACGCACGCACAGATGGCGCTTGAAGCGAAAAGCAAGGGCGAGAAAGTCGCCATCATGTCCGGCGGCGAATTGACCGTTACGGTTCGTGGCAACGGCTCGGGCGGCCCCAACCAGGAATATGCGCTCGGCCTCGCGATTGCGCTGAATGGCGTATCCGGCATTTCGGGACTCGCCGGCGACACCGACGGCATCGACGGGGGCGGCGGCCATGCAGGCGACCCGGCCGGAGCCATAGTCTTTTCCGACACTCTCACTCGCGCCGCGGCACAAAATCTCAATGCCGCCAAGTTCCTGGAGAACAACGACTCGACGGGTTTCTTCCGCCCCCTGGGCGATCTTATTCTGTGTGGCCCGACCCAAACCAACGTCAACGATTTCCGGGTTGTCTTGGTCGATCCGTGAAATGCGAAAGACGTGGGCGACGGCCGAGCGTGAGCAGCCCCCTCGACATCGAGTTTTGGAGCCACGGACTTTGCCATCCCGCTTTTTCTTGCGCGCCCTCGCCAGACACGCCGTAATTTGGCTGAGCCTGTGCTTTGCGACTGCCGCTCATGCGGACATGAAGCTCTGCAATGCAACGTCGAGCCGCGTAGGAGTTGCGATCGGCTACCAGGACACCACCGGCTGGGCGACGGAAGGATGGTGGAATATTGCATCGCAGACCTGCGAGACGCTTTTAAAAGGTGGACTGCCGAGCCGTTACGTTTATGTCCATGCAGTCGACTACGATCGCGGTGGCGAATGGGGCGGCAAAAACGACATGTGTACGACAGAAAAGTCCTTTGCCATCCGGGGGGTTCAGGATTGCGTAAAACGCGGATATAAGCGCACCGGATTTTTCGAAGTAGATACCGGTGAGGCGAAAGAGTGGACCATCCGCCTTACCGATCCGGGCCAAGGAAAAGCAGACAAATGAGACGCAATCGTCGGGTCAAGATCGTAGCAACGCTTGGCCCCGCGTCGGCTGCGCCTGAAATGGTCGAGCGGCTGTTCATGGCTGGTGTGGACGTTTTCCGCATCAACATGAGTCACTCGACGCACGACGGCTCGAAGGTGCTCTACAATACCGTACGCGCCTGCGCTGCCCGCCATCGCCACCCCATCGGCATTCTGGCCGACTTGCAAGGCCCGAAGTTTCGTGTCGGCAGTTTCGATGCAGGTCGCGTGAACGTGCCGACCGGCGCAATCTTCAAATTCGACCGCGACGAGACGCTTGGCACCGAAGAACGCGTCTACCTGCCCCATCCGCAGATTTTTGACGCGATCCAGCCCGGGCACAACTTGGTGCTCGATGACGGTAAGCTCCGCATGCGCGTCGTCGAAGCGTCGCCCGTGCAGATTAAGGCCGAGGTTACGACGGGCGGCATGCTCGCGAGCCGCAAGGGCATCTCGATGCCCGACACGCTGCTGGCGATCAGCCCGCTGACCGAAAAAGACAAAGAAGACTTGGCCCACGCGCTGAAGCTCGGCGTCGATTGGGTCGCGCTATCGTTCGTTCAGCGCGCCGAGGACGTTCACGAGGTTCGCCGCCTCATCGGCAATCGCGCGGCGATCATGTCGAAGATCGAAAAGCCCTCTGCCGTCGCAGCGCTCGAAGAGGTGATTGCGGCATCAGACGGCATCATGGTCGCGCGCGGCGATCTCGGCGTCGAAATGCCGGTCGAGAAGGTGCCGGGCATCCAGAAGAAGATCACGCGTCTGTCTCGCGCTGCGGGTAAGCCCGTGATCGTCGCGACGCAGATGCTCGAAAGCATGATCTCGTCGCCGATGCCGACGCGCGCCGAAGTTTCCGACGTTGCGACCGCAGTGTTCGACGGCGCCGATGCCATCATGCTCTCCGCCGAAAGCGCAGTCGGCCAGTTCCCGGTCGAAGCCATCCAGATGATGGACAAGATCGCGCGCGAGGTCGAGCACGATCCGGTTTACGAGCCGATGCTCTACGCGACCCAGACGGAACCGCAGCCGACGGGCGCCGACGCCATCGCAGCCGCTGCTTCAGCCATTGCCGACACAGTGCGCCTGGGCGCCATCGTCTGCTACACGGCGACGGGTTCGACCGTCCTTCGCGTCACCCGCGAACGTCCGGGCATTCCGGTCATTGGCCTGACGCCCGTTGAATCGACCGCACGGCGCTTGGCGCTCGTCTGGGGCGTGCACACGATCCTGACGGGCGACCCGGAGAACCTCTCGCACATGGTTCGCAAGGCTTGCCGCATCGCGTTCGAAGAAGGCCTGGTGAAGGCTCGCGAAGGCATCCTGATCACGGCAGGCATCCCGCTCGGCAGCCCCGGCGCGACGAACATGATCCGCATCGCCTTCGTCGACGATTCCGGCGCGCCGATCGCGGAAGAGGTTTGAACCGTCATCCTCGAACGCGCGAGCATCGCGATGCGTGTTCGGGGATCCAGCATAAAACTCGTCAAAGACGCGATATTGAAGCCTTCGGCGATTCTTGTGCTGGATCCCCGGCCTTCGACGCGCGTGCCGCACGCTCGGCCGAGGATGACGTACAGCGCCTAAATCCCCTGCCCTTCGACTTCCTTCTTGAGTTCGTCTCGGGCCGTCTCGCCACCCTCGATGTTAGGGTGAACCTTCAGCAACTGGTTATAGACTTCCAGCGCGGCTTTCTTCTCGCCCATCAGCACGAGAATTTTCGCCATGCCGTCGAGCGCGCGGAAATGATTGGGCTCGAGCGCCAGCGCACGCCGCAGATCGCCCAGCGCCGCCGTGTAATTGTTCATGCGGTATTCGACGTAGGCGCGGTGTGTCCACGCTTCCGCATACTGCGGCGCGAGTTCCACGGCGGCATCGAGGAACGGCAGCGCTCTGTCATTCTGATTCTGGGCCGAGAAAATCTCGCCGCGATCGATCAGAAGATTGACCGTATCGCCCCCTTCGAGACGCCACATCTTTTCGATGGCCGCGCCGATCTCGCCAGCCTGGCGGTGATCGGGTTCAGTCGCGAGGTAGGCATAAAGATTGTCGAGGGTCTTGGAGACTTCGTCGGGCGACTTGGGCCAAGGCAAGCCCATCATCCCCGGCGGCCCTTTCTGCTGGGCCGCGGCTCCCGGAGAAGGCGCTGTCGGAGGTTTCGCAGCCGGCGGCTTCCGTGGCGCCGGAGCGGGAGCCTGTTGCTCGGGGAACGGCTGCGTCTTCAAAAGCTCATCGTCGGCAGCAGCGTTAGCCGCGCCACCCGTAAGGCTGAGAAGAACGATAAAAAGGCGAGCAGGAAGCATCATGCCTCGAAGTTAATCGAGGCCGTCAGGCTGGTCAAAAAGACTCTCGTGAATTCGCGTTAACGTCGCGCACGGGAGGCGTCGTGCCTCAGCCCTGGCGAGCCTTGAAGCGGCGGTGAGTCTTGTTGATGACGTAGACGCGGCCCTTACGGCGCACAACGCGATTATCGCGGTGCCGCGAGCGCAGGGACTTCAGTGAATTTCTAACTTTCATAACGACACCGGTTAAAGATGGCAGTCCGCGAGGAGGTAGCCCTCCACGCCTCGCCATCGAAGAAAAGACGGAAGCCGGGCTTGTAACCGCCGGAACTCAGAAAAACAAGGCCCTCCAGCCGAAAAGTCGCGCGGGAAGATCCTTAAAGGTGCCCGGGACAGGCTGTGTCCAGAGAACAGTTGCCACAGGGTTCCCTGATGGCGCGGGTACGCACCTAATTCAGGACCGGCTTGCGCACAATGATCGCCGGAAAGACGCCATATCGCCCGCACTGGGACGGCAGAAAGTACTGCATCGACAGCAGGGTATTCAGGAATAGCCGGCCGCGCCAATCGTCGCTCACGTATCTGCCCATGAACTCGTTATCGACCAGTCGATAGCAATCGTAAGAATATTCAAAAGGCCAATGCTGTTCTTCGAACCATTTCCGAGACTGCGGTTCGTCTGTACCCGGCGTGGGGATTTGCTCACGTTGGTTTTCCGAGAGGAGCGTCTGTTTATTGCGCGCAAATCTCGAGGCCAGCTTCTCGAGCCGCGACTCGATTCCGGAGTATTGCCACCGGTAAACGATGACAGCTACGCCGCCAGGCTTCAAAATACGCCAGAGTTCGAGAAAAGCTCGCATCTGCAGTTGGGCGGGCAACTGATAAATCAGATGGTTGCATGTAACCGCGTCGACGGATCCGTTCATCAGAGGAAGCTTCGTTACATCCCCACGAATGTAAATTCCTCGATCTCCGAGCTTTTGTTTGGCCTTACGTAGACCTGTAATGGAAAGGTCGATGCAGATCCGCTTCTCGAAATTTCGCCCGTAGCTCAGAAGCTCCGGATGGGCGATCGGACCACTCCCGACATCGACGATGTAATCGCCACCTTTATCGAAATACTTGGCTAAACGGGTAATGCAGTGGCTCGTATGCTCGAGCTGCGCATGATTGGAGCCATTATGCACAATGGTTTCTTTGAACGTACCATCGCCATCCTGTTCCCACCCGAACGCATCGTAAAAGTTGATCGTCTCCGACGGCGTTGTCGGATCATTGTCATCGGGTAGAAGCTCTGCGATGCCATCGACGACGCGATAGCGCCTAGTTTCCCCCTCCGAAACATAGACGTCGCCCCGTCGCTGAAGAGGGCGACCGGTCACTGGACACCGGAAGATTTCATCCACACACAACATGAGCGCATTTTACTGCGGCAAATTGATAAAAACCTATTCAGCCAATGGCGGTATTTCAGCAGAATTAGGCAGGGGAAGGCCTCACAGCCCTCTCAGTCAGCGCGACCGACTGTCTTTGACTTTGAGATCGAGAATAGCGATCGAGGTCAATCGCTTATGGCGGCTCGGAGTGGCCGAGCCGCTTCGCTTGGCCCACTTCGACATGGAGCCGGAAGTCATGAGGGAAGAGGTACGTTTCAATCCGGAATAACCAAAGAAACCAAAGGTTTCGATGGTGGGCACTAGAGGGATCGAACCTCTGACCCCTACCATGTCAAGGTAGTGCTCTACCGCTGAGCTAAGTGCCCGGAAGAAGCGAGCTTCTAAAAGGTTAGCGACACCGAGGTCAAGCCCCGAACGCCGCAATTCGATGATTATCGTCGAAAGGTCGCGTCACACAGCCAGAAGCCGGTCCACTTCCTTCACCAAATCCTTGAGATGGAAGGGCTTGGAGAGAACGCGCGCGTCCTTGGGCGGTTGATTCTCGCTGTTGAGAACGACGGCAGCGAAGCCGGTGATGAACATGATCTTGAGATCCGGATCGATCTCGCTCGCCCGCCGGGCAAGCTCGATGCCGTCCATCTTCGGCATCACGATATCGGTCAGGAGAAGTGTGAACGGCTCGGTCTTGAGACGCTCATAAGCCTCTTCGCCGTTTTCGAAAGCAACGACGTCGTAGTTCGCTTTCTCGAGTGCCTTGACGAGAAAGCCGCGCATGGAGTCGTCATCCTCGGCAAGCAGGATACGACGGATAGGCAGGCTGGATGGCTTAGCGGTCATGGCTACTCTGGAATGTGACGGAGATCCCCGAACGAGAAATTACCCCATATCTCGTCGGACGCAAATTTGGCTCAAGTTGGGTAAACGGAGCATGAAGTTGTGGAAAGGATCGCACAAGATCGTGGCAGGGTGAGTATTTACCTCAGCCAGCGGTTTTGGTCACGCAAAGCGCGTGCATTCTGAACTATCCCTCAAGTCTGGCGTGGACTTCGCGCCGCACCGTTGGCAATGTAGACGGCTTGACGAAGATTGCTTCCCGCCGGGATCTGAAAGACGCCGCCCGCCCATGCACGACGATAGGTCCCACGACGTTCCCCGCGCATTTTTTCCGTCGTACGACGTCCTTTCGCCGCGCGCGCAAAGCGTGCCGTTCGTGTTTTCATCTCCGCATTCTGGCAGGCTCTATCCTCCCGAATTTCTGGCGATTTCACGGCTGGACCCGAAAACATTGCGCCGTTCGGAGGATTGCTTCGTCGACCGGCTGTTTCGCCCCGTTGCGAGCCTCGGCGCGCCCCTGATCAGCGCACGCTTCCCGCGTGCTTACCTCGATCTCAATCGCGAACCCTACGAACTCGATCCGGAGCTTGTAAGCGAACCCATTCCCGCCCACGCCAACACCCAGTCGATCCGAGTCGCAGGCGGCCTCGGAACGGTGGCGCGGATCGTCGCCGACGGCGAGGAGATCTATCCGGCGCGCCTGAGCCTTTCGAGCGTGCTCTCAAGAATCGAGCAACTTTATTTTCCGTTCCACGCTGAACTCTCGCGCCTAGTCACCCAGACGCGCGAAACGTTTGGCTACGCGGTGTTGATGGATTGCCATTCGATGCCGTCGACGGCGATGGCCCCCGGCGGCGCCCAGCGCCCGGACATCGTTATCGGCGATCGCTTCGGAGCCTCCGCCGATCCGCGCTTGACGCTTTTGGTGCGCGACGAATTTCAGCGTCGCGGCTTCAAGGTCCAGCTCAACAGGCCTTACGCCGGTGGCTACATCACCGAGCACCACGGACGTCCCGCACGCGGGACGCACGCAATTCAGCTCGAGATCAACCGCGGGCTCTATATCAACGAGATGACGTTTGAAGAGAACTCAGGCTATCAGCCGTTGGCGACAGCTCTGTTCGACATCACGACGAGCTTGCTGCGCGAAGTGCCCGCGCTGCTCGACTATCGCGCGGCAGCAGAATAAGCCGCGTCTTTAATCCGGGATTCACCATAGAAAAAGGGCCGTCCGGCTTTTCGCGAACGGCCCAAGTCTAGGGAGGAAACGCCCAAGGAGGGCTGCGAAGCGCGAGCACAGCTCACATATCGCACTGCAAAAAATAAAGGTGCAGCGCATCACCAACAAATGCGATTAACGCATATCTGAGCAGCGAATGGCGCGTAGCTGATCTTTTGCTGGATCATTGGCTCACGGCGGCGCAACTCATGCGCGCAGACCGGCCCTCAACAAAGAAAGGCCGTCCGATTGCCGAACGGCCCAAGTCTAGGGAGGAAACGCCCAAATTGGGCTACGAATGCGACGAAGCGTGTCAGCGCACTCGCATTGAAACGATGAGCTGGTTCGGCGGCCATCGCAATCTCAACGCGTATTGCATTAGCACATTGGTGCGTGCATGTATCCGCCTCGCCACAACTTACGTTACTATTGTGTATCTTATTCAACATTGCCGCGTTCAGCGTTAGTAAGGATACCTCGGGTAGACGTTTAGCAAATCATTGAAATCGCAAGGTGAGCGCGTGCCGGGAACCTTACCCGCAGCGGAATTCCAAGCCATCGTCCGCGTGGCCCAGGAGCTGGCCGACATTTCCGGCTCCACTATCCTCAAGCATTTTCGCAAGCCCATGCCTGTGGAAAACAAGGCGGGCATCGGCGGATACGATCCGGTGACGAAGGCGGACCGCGGCGCCGAGAAAGCGATCGTGCAAGCGCTCGCAACCAAATTCCCCGATCACGGCGTCATTGGCGAGGAGTTCGGCTCGAAACCGGGAACGAGTCCCTACACGTGGGTTATCGATCCAATCGACGGCACGCGATCCTTCATCATCGGCTCGCCCCTATGGGGCACCCTGATCGGCGTCCTGAAGGATGGAGAACCAATCTTCGGCCTGGTCGACCAGCCGTTTACCGGCGAGCGTTTCTGGTCGGACAACAAGGCCGCATACCACAGCATGCGCGGCGGACGTCCGAGCCGGATCAAGACACGAGAGTGCAGCCGCATCGAAGATGCCGTACTGACCTCCACCCATCCCGACCTTTTCGAAAGCCCGGAGCAAATCGCCGCCCTCGCCACCCTTAAGTCGAAAGCGCGCCTGACGCGCTACGGCGGTGACTGCTACGGCTACTGCCTGCTCGCCTCGGGCTTCGTCGACGTCATCATCGAATCCGGACTGAAGCCCTACGATATCGTCGCCATCATTCCGATTATCGAGCGCGCGGGCGGCACCATCACGACTTGGACCGGTGGCGACCCGTCTTCGGGCGGCGACATCATAGCTACGGGCGACGCTCGCCTTCATGAAGACGTGCTCGCGCTGATCAACAAGCTTTGAAAACTGGACGGCTTCAGAGACTTTCCGACGGCATCATCTCGATGCCCATGTAAGCATCGAACGCAGCCCAGAAGCGCTGCCGGATCGCATCCGTTTCCTGCAGGATCTCGTGACGCGATCCCGGCATCAGGAAATGGCCGCCCGATTTCAAATCGACGGCGAAATCTTCAATCGCTTGCGATGAAACGACGTGATCCGCGCCCGCCGCGAACAGCATCATCGGCACGCACACGTACTTTGGATAGTCCGGCCGCGAAAGCATGGCGCAGCTGCGAAGCGCCGCCCGAAGCCAGCCCACTGTCGGCGATCCGAGAGCGAGATCCGGCGCCGCTTCGATAATCGATTTCACGCGCGACCAGCGCACATGATCGGCGGTCAGCCGGTTGTTCTCGAATGCCATGAGATCGTTGGGCAGATCCGATCCGCCACGAACGTAAGCTGTTGAAAGGCCGAGCAGCGATGCCGTCGTCGCATAAGCCTTCGCCAGCGGCCGGCTCGCGCCGAGCATCTTTTCGTGGATGTCGATCATCGGCGACAACAGAATCATCCGCGAGAAAGGGCTTGTCTCGTCCTGAGCACCGCGCAGAAGGATGTTGCCGCCAAGCGAATGTCCAAGGCCGATGATAGGTTCGGGCAGCGTCGGCCGGACGATCCCGTCGATGAAAATCGCCAGATCCCTGTCGTATTCGGTGAACGCAACGACGTGTCCCTTGTGCCGGTTCGATAATATCCGTTCCGACCCACCCTGCCCGCGCAAATCGAAAATCGCGACGGCGAAACCGCGACGGCGAAGATCGGCGATCACCTCGAAATACTTTTCTATGAACTCGCCACGGCCCTGCACGATGCAAACCGTGCCGCGCGTCGGGCCGCGAGTCGCCTGCCAGAGCGCAGCGCGAAGTTTGAGGCCGTCATAGCCGTCGAAGGCGATGACGTTGGCCCCGCTCGGCACGGGATTAATTGAGAGGGAAACGAGTTTCATCTACCGCTCTTCAGCCCGCCGAAGCGACGCGATTCTCGATACGCACCGACGCTACCACACGATATTGGCGAGAACCCCTCTTGAAGCGGTTTTTCTCGCTACCTACCTCTTGGCTGTGGTTGCCGCAAAGCGGGACCACATCATGAAAGTCCGGCCAGAAGCCGGGTTTTTACATGTCGCTTCTCATGGAGGATATGTCATGCGACACGCTGAGTTTGCCCCCTTTTATCGTTCCGCTATCGGTTTCGATCGTCTCTTCCAGGCGCTCGACCGCTCCGTCAGCTTCGATAGCGAATCCACCTACCCGCCTTATAACATCGAACGCACCGGCGAGAACGCTTACCGCATCACGCTGGCAGTTGCCGGCTTCGCTCAGGACGAGCTGAAGATCGAGGTCAAAGAGCAGACGCTTTCGATTGCAGGTGACAAGGCTGCCGAGGTCGAAGGCAAAGCCTACCTTCACCGCGGCATCGCAGCCCGTGCTTTCGAGCGACGCTTTCAACTCGCCGACCATGTCGATGTGACCGGCGCCAAGTTCGAGAACGGCCTCTTGCACGTCGATCTCGTTCGCAACGTTCCTGAGAGCAAAAAGCCGCGGACGATTGTCATCGGCACGCCCGAAGCGGTCCAACAGCTCGAGGCCAAAGCCGCCGCCTAACGGCTCCACCTCCGGCGTAGACATCGGACGGCAGTTGCGCTTTGGCGCGACTGCCGTTTTTCGTTGGAAGGCCACGCCTCCTTAAGAAATTTTGTTGCTTCCTTCGCAGCCGGAGCTTGCCGAAAAGGATCATTGCCACGGCCGCGTGTTATCGCTTGTGCCGCAGTGTCAAATCTGTAGAATTTGTTAGATAGGTCAACATTGCTGTCCTTTGTGCGCCGTGAGGACGCATTAGTGCAGCGCTGACGTTGGCAATCGGCCGTAGCGTCGCTTTACGGCTACGAAGTGGCGGCCTGGGAGACATTCAAGTGCTTGAAGACAGGACATGCGGTTTGCAAGGCCGTTCGATCGGCGGCGGGCTCCATTCCATAAAATGCCGAGCGGCTACGCGTCCGGACCGAAAACGTCGGTCCGCGGCGTAAATTTCTTCTACGCCTGCCGGCAGATTGCAAATTGAGCGTCCACGGGCGGACGCCCTTCCGAATAACGAAGTTCTGAATTTGGGCCGCTTGGCCATACGAGGCGAGAAATGAGCGAAGGTTACCTGTCTCCGCTGGAAGACGAAATTGGTCCGGGATCCCGGCCGGCGGCAGAAGGACTTTTCGACCCCGCACTGGAACGCGACGCTTGCGGCGTTGGCTTCATCGCCAACATGCGGGGCAAAAAATCGCACGCCATCGTCGAGGGCGCGCTGCAGATTCTCGAAAACCTCGAGCATCGCGGTGCGGTCGGCGCAGATCCTCTGTCTGGCGACGGCGCCGGCATTCTCATTCAGATCCCGCACGACTTCCTAGCCGAAGAGACGAAAGCCGCCGGCTTCGAGCTTCCCGCGCCGGGCCACTATGCCGTCGGTCACATCTTCATGCCGCGCGACGAACGCTTGCGCGCGCATTGCGAACGCGTTTGGGCTCGCTGCCTCAAGGAAGAAGGTCTTGAGCTGATCGGCTGGCGCACTGTGCCCGTCGAGAACGGTTGCCTGTCCGACCTGGTCCGCGACGTCGAGCCGGTTCATCGCCAGATTTTCATTCGCCGCCCTGCGGGAATGACCAATCAGGAAGAGTTCGAGCGGCACCTTTATCTTGTGCGCAAGGTCGTTTCGAACGCGATCCACGATGCCTATAAGGGCCGCGACATCGGCCATTACACGGTGTCGCTGTCGACGCGGACGGTCGTCTACAAAGGCATGTTCCTCTCGTTCCAAGTGAAGGCGTACTACAAGGATCTCTCCGATCCGCGCCTCGTGTCGGCGCTCGCCCTCGTTCACCAGCGCTTTTCGACGAACACCTTCCCGTCCTGGAAGCTCGCCCACCCTTACCGCATGGTCGCGCACAACGGCGAGATCAACACACTGCGCGGCAACGTCAACTGGATGGCCGCGCGCCAAGCGTCGGTGTCGTCGCCCCTCTTCGGCGACCGCATCTCGAAGCTTTGGCCGATTTCCTATGAAGGCCAATCCGACACCGCGTGCTTCGATAACGCGCTCGAATTCCTCGTCATGGGCGGCTACAGCCTTTCGCATGCCGCGATGATGCTGATCCCGGAAGCCTGGGCCGGCAACCCGACGATGGATACCAACCGCCGCGCGTTCTACGAATATCATGCCAGCTTGATGGAGCCGTGGGACGGCCCCGCCGCGATGGCATTCACCGACGGCCGCCAGATCGGCGCGACGCTCGACCGGAATGGTCTGCGCCCCGCCCGCTACCTCGTGACCAAGGACGACACGGTAATCATGTCGTCGGAATCGGGCGTGCTGCCGGTCGAAGAAGAAAACATCGTCAAGAAGTGGCGCCTGCAGCCGGGCAAGATGCTGCTCATCGACCTTGAGAAGGGTTGCATCATCTCGGATGAAGAGCTGAAGGCCGAGATCGCCGCGAGCCACCCCTACGAGACGTGGCTGAAGCGCACCCAGATCAAGGTTTCCGATCTGCCGCTGCCGTCGAAGAGCGCGACCGCCGCGAAGTCGAACGTTGCGCTGCTCGATCTGCAGCAATCATTCGGCTACACGCAGGAAAGCATCAAATTCCTGCTGACGCCGATGGCGGAGAAGGGCGAAGAAGCGACGGGCTCGATGGGCACCGACACGCCGATCTCGGCGCTGTCGTCGAAGTCGAAGCTCCTGCATACCTACTTCAAGCAGAACTTCGCGCAGGTGACGAACCCTCCGATCGACTCGATCCGCGAAGAGCTGGTGATGAGCCTCGTCTCGTTCATCGGCCCGCGTCCAAACATCCTCGATCTGAAAGGCACCTCGAAGCAGAAGCGTCTTGAGGTCGATCAGCCGATCCTGACGAACGAAGATCTCGAGCGCATCCGCGGCATCGGCGCCGTGAAGGACAACGAGTTCAACTCGATCACGATCGACATCACCTACCCGGCAGATAAGGGCGAGGGCGGCATGGGTCCCGCTCTCGACGGCATCTGCGCCGAGGCGGAAGAGTATGTTCGCGCCAAGGAATTCAACATCATCATCTTGTCCGACCGCCGCGCCGGACCGGACCGCATCGCCATTCCATCGCTGCTCGCGACGTCGGCCGTGCATCATCACTTGATCAAGCAGGGCCTGCGCACGTCCGTTGGCCTCGTGGTCGAGACCGGCGAAGCTCACGAGATCAACCAGTTCTGCACGCTGGCCGGCTACGGCGCGGAAGCGATCAACCCGTACCTCGCCTTCGAAACGCTTTACACGATGATCCCGGAGCTGCCGGAAGGCACCACGCCGGAGATGGTCAAGAAGCGCTTCATCAAGGCCATCGGTAAGGCCGTGATGAAGGTCATGGCCAAGATGGGCATCTCGACGTACCAGTCCTACTGCGGCGCCCAGATCTTCGATGCCGTCGGTCTGCGTACGAGCTTCGTCGAGCGCTATTTCACCGGCACGCACACTCAGGTCGAAGGCGTCGGCCTGCGCGAGATCGCCCGCGAAACAGTTGAGCGCCATAAGACGGCATTCGGTGACGTTCCGGTTCTTGCGAATGCCCTCGACGTCGGCGGTGAGTACGCTTACCGCGTCCGCGGCGAAGCCCACATGTGGCGTCCCGGAACGGTCGCCGACCTGCAGCACGCCGTCCGCGCCACCGACAACAAGGACGCGATGAGCGGCCGCATTCCGCAGAAGTTCCGCGACTTCTCGAAGGCGATAAACGACCAGTCCGAGCAGCTGATGACACTGCGCGGCATGTTCCGCATCCGCTCGCCTGAAAGCTTCGGCCGCAAGCCCGTGCCGCTGGAAGAAGTGGAATCGGCGGCCAGCATCGTGAAGCGTTTCTCGACCGGCGCGATGAGCTATGGCTCGATCAGCCGCGAGGCGCACACCACGCTGGCAATTGCAATGAACCGCATCGGCGGCCGTTCGAACACGGGCGAAGGCGGCGAAGAATCCGATCGCTTCAAGCCGATGGCGAACGGCGACTCCATGCGCTCCGCCATCAAGCAGGTGGCATCTGGCCGCTTCGGCGTGACGACGGAATACCTCGTCAACTCCGACATGATGCAGATCAAGATGGCGCAGGGCGCGAAGCCCGGCGAAGGCGGCCAGTTGCCCGGCCACAAGGTCGACGCGACGATCGCCAAGGTGCGCCACTCCACCCCCGGCGTCGGCCTGATCTCGCCCCCGCCGCACCATGACATCTATTCCATCGAGGATCTGGCGCAGCTCATCTATGACCTGAAGAACGTCAATCCCGATGCGGATGTGTCGGTGAAGCTGGTGTCCGAGGTGGGCGTGGGCACGGTCGCCGCCGGCGTCGCCAAGGCGCGCGCCGACCACATCACCATCTCCGGCTTCGAAGGGGGTACCGGCGCCTCGCCGCTCACCTCCATCAAGCACGCGGGTTCGCCCTGGGAGATGGGCCTGGCCGAGACCCAGCAGACCCTGGTGGCCAACCGCCTGCGCGGGCGCATCGCCTTGCAGGTGGACGGCGGCCTGCGCACCGGGCGGGACGTCATCATCGGCGCGCTGCTCGGCGCCGACGAATTCGGCTTCGCGACAGCGCCGCTGATTGCGTCGGGCTGCATCATGATGCGCAAATGCCATCTGAATACCTGTCCGGTCGGAATCGCGACCCAGGACCCCCAGCTGCGCAAGAAATTCACCGGCGAGCCCGAAC
>JASBTM010000016.1 GCA_030148425.1 Hyphomicrobium sp.
TGAGCCCTTCCAATTCACGCCTGCGCCGTCGCCCGCTGAGCGACGTGCGTCCAACACCTGATCCGGATCAATTCTCATGTCTGCTGCAACCGGAATTGCTGAAAACACCGGGCTGGCGAAGTTGATCTTCGGTCGCCTCACGCGTCTTCCAAACCCGCGCCGGACTCGTCCTCGATTTTCGTAGCTGCCTGGTTCCAGCCCCGAAGGTGTAAACCGTATCGGTCCTCGGCTTTGAAGTCGCCGGGTAGCCCGGCCAACGTTACAGTGATCCGCAACGGCTTCTCGATATCGAGGTCGAAGAAGTCGCAATCATCGGCGAAGCTATACGAGCGGGGATTTAGACACAGCTCGATGGCATCGAGGATGGTCGTTTTTGTGGAGTCGCCGGGGCCGATCAGGCAGTTCATGCCCGCCGCAGGTGCCCAAACCAGAGATTTGATTCCACGGAAGTTCTGGACCTCCAGATAGACGATGCGCATTCCTGCCCCCAGGCCGCTGACGCAGATCGTCAGTCAAAGTTCTTTCTCATGCCAAATCGCTCACAAGGATCCTCGATCCGGGTAACTAGCGCCCACGGGCACCGCCGATCTGCGCGCCGATGCGCGGCCGACGAGCCGATTTCTGCGGTGCGGCACCGTCATCGCCGAGATGGTGAATTCGCAGAGCAGGACGCTCCGGCAGTTTGACGGTCAATTCGAGCTTACCCCCCACCGCCTCGACATAGCTGCGAAGCGTCGAGAGATACATGTCGGTCTGCTTCTCAATTTTAGAGACCGAAGGCTGCTTGATATTGAGCGCGGAGGCGATATCGGCCTGGGCCTTACCCGCTATCTGGCGCAACTCGCGCAGGCCTTCGACCTCCTGCTTGAGCTCCTGATAGCGCGTATCGATCGCGACCTGCTCCCCCGGAGGCAGCGTTGCGATGAAGTCGTTCAGGTTCCGGCCCATCTCACTTTCCCTTCTTTACGGCTTTCAGGCTTTCCAGATGCTCGGAAAACCGGAAATCCGCTTTTGCTATCAGCTTCCTATAGAAGCGTTTCTGGCTTCCGCCCGACTTGTCTCCTGCTACCAGCAGGATTGCTCTTCGTTCTGGATCGAAGGCGAAGGCTGCGCGCCATTCGCCGTCGGCCACTTCGAACCGCAGCTCCTTCATATTGGCATGGCTAGACCCCTTGAGCGTATCGGCATGGGGCCGACCAAGCTGCGGGCCGTAATCCGACAGCAGCTTGGCAACCGCGAGCAACGCCTCGCGGACATCGCGCTCAAAGGCCAAAACCTCGCCCTCAAAGGCCGGGTGGATTTGGACTTCCCACTTCATATAGCCTCCGGGCTATGTCGGGTCAATGGGAAGGATGCGCGGAGCGGCCGGCGACGCCGTGGTCACGCGACGGCAACTTTCGGCCCAAACATCGAGATCATCGACCGCGTAGCGGACCCATTTTCCAAACTTGTGAAATACGGGTCCGCCACCCAGCGAGCGGTAGCATTCCAGCGTATGCCCTTCGAGGGCGAGGTAGCGGGCGGCCGCCTCGGTATCGACGAAGCGGATCGGGCCTGCGTCATCGACAAACCTCGCGCGACGCAGGATGTCCGCCGTAGGCCACCGGCGCCGCTGGTTGGCGTCCTTACGCATGGCTCGCCTCCTTTGGCTCGTCGTGCTTGGTGCCGGGCGGAACGGCGCGATTGTCGCCGGAGCGATGACGGAACGGCCGATAGTTTCCGAGCTTGGTGCGCGAACCATACTGGCCGTCCTCGTAGCCGAGGGGTTTGCCGGTCGCGGTCAACACCGGCTCGATAACCTCGACTTCGGGCGCAACCGAAGGCACTTCCACAACCGGCGCCCGCGTAGGTGTGGGAGGCGGGCTCGCCGAGTGACCGCCAAGCAGAGCCTGCCGTCGCTGGTTCACCGCCTCCGCTGCGGCTCGCACCGGGTCGTCCTCGGTGTGGACGTACTTCATGAACATAGTCACCGTCTTGTGGGCGGTGAGCGCCATGCCGACTTTCACCGGGATGCCGGAGTTTGCAATGTCGGTCGCCGAGCGATGCCGGATGCCGTGAGTTCCGATATGCGGGAGGCCTGCACGCTCAAGGATGCGTCGCCAGCCCTGATAATAGGTGTGCTTCGACATCGGCAGGTCGGGGTCGAAGACGGACGGGCAGACGAAAGGCGATTCCTCAAGGAGAGGAGCGGTCTCGAACAGCCGCTGCGCTTCGGCACTCATGGGTTTGGACATGCCGCCGGTCTTGCTGTCGGGCCAGACGACGCGCCGGTTGTCGTAATCGACCCACGACCATTCGAGCTGGATGATCTCCGACATGCGCGCCGCGAATTCGAACTGGAGCCGGATCGCGAGGAGGATGAAGGGATGCTCAAGGCCCTCCGCCTCGGCGCGCGCAAGGTAGGCGAAGAGCTTCTTCATCTCGCTGTCGGTGATCAGCCGGGTCTTTCCCCGTTCCGGGTACTTCGGGACGTGGCGGCATGGGTTCGACCCGTCGGCGCGCATGCCCCAGACCTCGGCCATGTTGAACATCTTCCGCACGGCCGCCAGGACGCGGTTCGCGTTCGTGGGCTTGTGCGACATCTTCTTCATCAGATTCGAGATGTCGGCGCGGGTGACGTCGGGCACCTTCAGTTGGCCGAGCACCGGGATAATGTAGCGCTTGCCGTAGCCGCGGTTCGAATGAACGGTGGACGGCTTGTTGCGGCTCTCCGAGTAGTCGGTGATGAAGCGGTCGAAGAGTTCTTTGACCGTGGGTGCCTGCCGAGCTGTGGCCCGCTCGGCGCTGGGATCGAGGCCGCGGCGAACCTCGGCCAGCCAGTCCTGAGCGATCCCGCGGGCCTGCTCGACGGTGATCTCGCCGTAGCGGCCAATAGCGGGCTTTCGGCGCTGCCCGTTATGGGCGACATAGGCCACCATGAAAATCTTGCGACCGGCCGGGGTGACCTTGACAAGGAAGCCGGGTATCGTCGTATCCCGGAGTTCGTAATCGCGCTCCTGCGGGGTTGCGGCGTCTACAGCGGTCTTGGTGAGTTTGATTTTGGGCATTCCTAACCTCCGATGAGGTCGGATTTCAGGTGCAACATAGGTGCACCTAGAAAGCCAACCGTGGCGTACATCCGGTTAGGTATGGGTGACTCGATATCCGAAAAAAGCTAGTGCTGACAGTCGGTTATCGGGAAAACGGATACCCCCGGATACACAAAGGATAGGGCATCTGGGGTCTCTCAAAATCTGCTATCTGCAAGGGTGTGGGGGTTCGAGTCCCTCCTGGGGCACCATTCCAAAAATAATAATTCATTGATTTACAAAACAATTTAATTCCAAGGCCGGAACCCGCGTAAGAGCGCGAGTTTCCGACCATTTCGCCGACCACGACCCCAAATTACCGGTGCCAACGTTTCCACCCAGCCGCGACGGGCAAACGCGCATTCACACTTTGCCGCGAACATCTCTCCCCAGCGCCATTGAATGCAGGAGGCAACTCTTCATCCCGTGCCGAAAACGTTTGTGGTCCGCTAACCAACATACGAAGCGTGCCAACATGCCTGCTAGCGGCAACGCCAAATACCGCCTAGGCGTGTACAATCACGACATTCTTGGCAACGTGCGCCGGCCACTCGAATAGAGCCCGGCGGCCTCCTTTATTCGAAAAGTCTTCCCTATCATGACCTTCCCGTCGGTTCATCCCGCGCTCGGGCGCGCACTTTCAGCGCGCGGATATTCTGTCCCGACAGCCGTGCAGCTCGCCGTCCTCGAGCCTGCCACGGCGGGGCGCGATTTGCTTGTCTCGGCTCAGACCGGCTCCGGTAAAACGGTGGCCTTCGGCCTCGCCATTGCTCCGACATTGCTCGGAGAAGCGGAACGTCTGCCGCAAGCTGCGGAACCGCTGGCCTTGATCATTGCCCCCACGCGTGAACTTGCCATGCAAGTGCAGCGCGAGCTCGACTGGCTCTATGCGGACACCGGAGCGCGCATCGTGACTTGCGTCGGCGGCATGGACGCGCGCGCAGAAGCCCGTCAACTCAGCGCCGGCTCCCATATCGTGGTCGGCACGCCCGGACGCCTGCGCGATCATTTAGAACGACGGCGGCTTGACCTGACGAAACTCGCGGCCGTTGTACTCGACGAGGCCGACGAGATGCTCGATCTCGGGTTCCGCGAGGATCTGGAATTCATTCTCGATAAAACCCCCGAGACTCGTCAGACGCTGCTATTCTCGGCCACTATGCCGCGCGAGATCGAAGCTCTGGCGCGACGCTATCAGCGCGACGCTGTTCGCATCGAGACGCTGAAGCGCAACGAGCAGCATGCCGACATCGACTATCGCGCCATTCGCGTCGTGCCGGGTGACACTGAAAACGCCATCGTCAACGTGCTGCGGTTCCATGAAGCCGGCGCTGCAATTGTGTTTTGTTCGACACGTGAAGCCGTGAAACGGACGCACGCGCGTTTGCTGGAGCGAGGCTTCTCCGCCGTCGCCCTTTCGGGGGAATTGACCCAGCAGGAGCGCACGCATGCGCTGCAAGCTCTGCGTGATGGCCGCGCCCGAGTTCTCGTCGCGACCGATGTGGCAGCGCGCGGACTTGACTTGCCGTCGCTTGCTCTCGTCATCCACGCCGATCTGCCCAACGATGCCGAGACGCTCCTTCACCGCTCTGGCCGTACGGGCCGCGCCGGCAACAAAGGCCTGTGTGTGTTGATCGTTCCGTTCAACCGCCGACGCAAGGCCGATGCTCTGCTGACCGCCGCCAAACTCAAGGTCACGTGGGGTCCGGCCCCGACTGCAGACGAGATCCATGCGCGCGATCAGGAGCGCTTTCTGGCGAGTTCCATCTTCACCGATCCCGCGGCCGAGGAAGAGATGAAGCTGGCGCAATCCCTTCAGGCCAACCGCACGGCGGAGGAGATTGCTCTCGCCCTGGTCCGCACCCACCGTTCCCAACTTCCCGGGCCAGAAGATCTGACTGAGGATACCGGCCCGCCGCCGCGGCGAGACGACCGTGCGCGAGGCCCACAGGAGCGCGGCGAACATCGGCAAGGGCGCAGTCATGCGCCGCAAGACCGAGACGAGTCCGCGAGCACACGTCCGAGAGACAGCCACTCCCCTCGCCCCATTCGGGATCAGGGCCGCGAGATGGTGTGGTTCCGGATCGATATCGGACGCGAACGTAACGCCGAACCCCGCTGGCTGCTGCCGCTCCTCTGCCGCGCCGGAGATGTGACGAAAGCCGAGATCGGCTCCATCAAGATCTTCGATCGCGACACGCGCTTCCAGATCGCCGCCGAATTCGCAGACAAGTTCGCGGATGCCGCGCGAGGCATGAAACCGAATGAGGGGCGGATCTCGCGCATCGGCGCCTCCATGGATGACGATGCTGGTGTGCGGGGCAATTCGAACCTTACTGCCCGACCGCGGAAAGACGACAAGTCTGAAGCCGCAAACTCTCCCGACGCCCGGACTGGTCACGGTGGGAAGACGTCATGGCGGGATCGAAACAAAAAGAAAGCCGACTCTCGTCCACACGGAAAGCGTGACGCACCGAGAACTCGTCCCGAGGGCTCTGGACCGCACCCCGGTTCGCCGAAATCAAACGGTGCCAATAAGCCGACGTCAAACTTCTCTCATAAGAAGAAGCCGAAGAAGCACCGCCCGGCCTCGTAGACTTCTCATCGACCGACCGTACAATTTCTGCGAGTAAGTTGCGCCTCGCCCCCGCTCGTCCTGCCGATGAGCGGGGTTCTGCTGCGCACCGCGACCTTGCATGCACCAATCGCAACGCAAAGGTGCGCAGCGGGAAGCTCTCCGGCGCTTGCCGTTCGGACCAGATGTTGTAAGGGAACGTCGAACGCGACGGCCTCAGCCACGAATGCCCAAAACGTCGCCCGCATAAATGCGAATGCGGATCGACGGCGTCATCCTGCAGGCATTCGAACGGCGGCGCCATTCTGTATTAAGGCCCCGCATCCGCGCACCCTCGTCTCTACCGCTTAAAACCCTCGACCCTCAAACCGGCGCACCGGCTACCATTCTCAAAAAAGAGAGGAACCATGTCGAACCATCTCAAATTCTTCATCGGCGGCGCCTGGGTCGATCCCGTCGTCCCGGCCACGCTCGACGTCATCGACCCTTCGACCGAGGAAGCCTATACGCAAATCTCGCTCGGCGCGAAGGCCGATGTCGATAAAGCCGTGGCGGCAGCCAAGGCTGCATTTCCGTCCTTCTCGCAAACCTCCGTCGCCGACCGCCTGGCGCTGCTGAGAAAAATCCTCGAAGTCTATAATCGCCGCTTCGAAGACATCGCACAGGCCGTGAGCCACGAAATGGGCGCGCCGATTTCCTTCGCGCGTGACGCGCAAGCCTGGGCTGGCCGCGCGCACATGGAAGCGACCATCGCCGGTCTCGAAAGCTTCAAGTTCACCGAAAAGCGCGGCGCGACCACTGTAGTGAAAGAACCTATTGGCGTCGTGGCGCTGATCACGCCGTGGAACTGGCCACTCAATCAGATCGTCTGCAAGGTTGCCCCCGCAATCGCGACCGGCTGCACCGTCGTCCTGAAGCCCTCCGAGATCGCACCTATCTCGGGCATCGTGTGGGCCGAAATCATGGAAGAAGCCGGCACGCCGAAGGGCGTCTTCAATCTCGTCAATGGCACCGGCCCGGACGTCGGGCAGATCATGGCCGGACATCCCGATGTCGACATGATCTCATTCACCGGATCGACCCGCGCCGGCATCATCGTCGCGAAAACCGCGGCCGATACGGTGAAGCGTGTCGCGCAAGAACTCGGCGGCAAGTCGGCCAACATCATCCTGCCCGATGCCGACTTCGAAACGGCAGTACGCAAGGGCGTTCAGGGCTGCTTTAGCAACACCGGACAATCCTGCGATGCGCCGACGCGCATGCTGGTCCCTGCCGACCGCCACGACGAAGCGCTGTCATACGCAAAGGCCGAAGCCGAAACGTTCATCGTCGGCGATCCGCGCAGCGAAAAGAGCGTCCTTGGACCGCTCGTCTCGCAGATCCAATTCGACAAGGTACAGAACCTCATCGAGATCGGCATCAAGGAAGGCGCAACACTGGTCGCCGGAGGTCCCGGCCGCCCAGAAGGCCTCAATCGCGGCTATTACGTGCGCCCGACCGTCTTCGGAGATGTCACCAATGACATGACCATCGGACGTGAGGAAATCTTCGGACCCGTCCTGTCGATCATGCCTTACAAGGACGAAGCCGAAGCCGTGACCATCGCCAACGACACGGTCTACGGACTGGCGGCATACGTGCAGTCGAAAGACATTCAGCATGCTCGGGACGTCGCCCTGAAGATGCGAGCGGGATCGGTCTACCTCAACTATCCGGATTGGGACACGATGGCCCCGTTCGGTGGTTACAAGCAGTCGGGCAACGGCAGGGAATACGCGGACTGGGGCATCCACGACTTCCTCGAAATCAAAGGCATCGTCGGCTACGGCGATTGATCGTCTTCAAGTCTCGACGCGGGCACGATCACGCTCGCGTCGAGATCCCCGCCATTAGAACATCGACGAACCGCTTCGCGGCGTCGTTGCCGTCAGGACCTGCGCCGATCGTCGCCACTCCGGCCAACGCGCGCAAGAGATCGAACGGATCGACATCCGCACGAATATCGCCGTTATCGGCAGCGGCCTTGAAGAGCATTCCCATCACCTGCTTCATCCGGGTGCCGGACACCGCATAAAGCTCCGACGTTCCGCCGACGAGCGAATTGAGTACGTCCGCCATGCCTCGCTTGGCGGCCAAATAATCGATAGCCAGCAACAAGGATTGGCGCAGCGCCTCCATCGGCGGCAGCGTTTCGGAGAGTCGCGCCGCCGCCCCAAGAAATTGATCCGTCTCATTGCGATAGACAGCCTCGATCAGCGCGTCTCGCGTCGGGAAATGCCGATAGAGCGTCCCGATCCCAACCCCGGCCTCTCGCGCGATGTCCTCGAGGCTCGCGGCTGTCCCCTTTTCAGCAAACGCTGATTTGGCCGCTTCCAGCAGACGCACGCGATTGCGCTCGGCATCGACGCGGATCTTACGGGCGGACGGTTCGCTTTTATCGCTCAAACTTTAGACCTCTTGATAAACGGAGGGTTCCTCCGTATATAAGCGGAGGCACCCTCCTAATATGCCATAAAACGGGCGGCGGACAACCGTCCGCCACCGACGGGAGCGTGCGTCCATGCAAAAGGAGACAGTCATGGCCACAGCATTAGCATTCGGAGCGACGTCGACTACCGACGATGTCCTCGACGGCGTCGACCTTAAAGGCAAACGCGTCCTCGTCACCGGCGTATCGGCGGGCCTGGGCGTCGAGACTGCCCGAGCACTTGCCGCACACGGCGCGGAAGTGATCGGCGCGGCGCGCGATTTGGACAAAGCGAAGCGCGCAACCGAAGAAGCGCGCGCTGGAGCCGCGAACGGCGGCAGCATCTCGCTCATCGAACTCGATCTCGCCTCTCTCAAAAATGTCCGCGCATGCGCCGACGCGCTCGTCGCCGCAGGCCGCCCCTTCGATGTCGTGATCGCAAATGCAGGCGTCATGCGCACACCGCTCTGGCACACGGAAGACGGTTTCGAGATGCAGTTCGGAACCAACCACCTTGGCCACTTCGTTTTCGTGAACCGGATCGCTTCGCTCATCGCGCCGGGCGGCCGCCTCGTCAACGTATCCTCCGCCGGCCACCGTTATTCGGACGTCGATCTAGAGGATCCGAACTTCGAGCACACACCGTACGAGCCGATGATCGCCTACGGCCGCTCAAAAACCGCCAATATTCTCTTCGCCGTGGAGTTTGATCGTCGGCACAAGGCTCGCGGCGTCCGTGCTACGGCTCTCCACCCGGGCGGAATTCCGACCGAACTCGCCCGCCATATGGAGCCCGGAGAAATCGGAAAGATGTTGGAGCAGATCAACGCCCAGCAGGCTGCTCAAGGCAAGCCGCCGTTTCAATGGAAAACGATTCCGCAAGGCGCAGCGACCTCCGTGTGGGCAGGCTTCGTTGCACCCGCCGCGGACATTGGCGCCCAATACTGCGAAGATTGCCACGTCGCTTCCGTGACCAGCGGTGAAATGAATATCGTAAGCGGCGGCGTACGAGAGTACGCACTCGATCCGGACCACGCCAAGGCACTTTGGGCCAAGAGCGAAGAAATGGTCGGCGAACGCTTTTAAACTAAGCACATCGCGATATCGGCGCGCGCAGCGGATGCCCGTGCGCGCGCCGAACAATATTGCGCCGGAAAATTACGCGCTCCGTTCCTCGATCTGATCGACGCGGTCCGGATAAAACGCAACAAACTCTTTGATCTCTGACACGGCAGCGTAAGGAGCTTCATAACTCCACACCGCGTTGACAGACCGTTCGCCACCGGCGGGAATGCTAAAGTAGCTACATTCGCCCTTGTAGGGGCAGTAAGTCGTATGGCTCGTCTTCTCAAGAAGCGCCATCTCGACGTCCTGGCGGGGAATGTAGAGCACCGGCGGATAGCTCGCCTCCCGAAGCGCCAGTGCGTTGCGCGTATCCGCCACGACTTGGCCCGCAACCGTCACAACGATCCGCGCCGGATTATGCGCAATCGTTATCGGATGGTCGGGACCCGGAATCTTGACTGGCTTCGAGTGTACTTCCGCGTTCTGAGACATGGCCACGATCCTCGATTTCAGCGCAAAGCGCCTTCTTGGGAGTTGAGCCCTACACATAGGCGCACGAGCAGGAATTCAAATGGCGGGACCGTGCACGTTCGAGCCAATACGCCCTAGCGGATCATGTAGACCTTGCGCACGGTCTCGTGAACCGTGCAGACGCCTTTCCAGTCTTGCGGAAAAAACGCTGCCGTGTCCGGCGTAATCTCTATCACCTCGCCATTATCGCGAACGTATGTGCAGCGCCCCGAAAGGAAATGGCAAAACTCGTCGCGCGTGACGTGGCACTCCCATTTTCCGGGCGTGCACACCCAGATGCCGCACTCGGACTCTCCATTCGCGTTCTTGTGCAGCAGCTTTCCTGACGTGTGCGACGTACCTTCGAGCATAGTCGGAATGACGCCCCAGTCGGCGAGATCGGTAACGTCCTGCGGATTGTGAATGATTGGGGTGGCCACGGGCGGTTCCTGTTCCGTTGAAATCTCTCAGGCGTCGTAGCGGCCGTTGCGCAGCAAGGCCTCTATGATGCCCGCTGCTTTTACCGGACCGTTTTGCGACTGCATATGCGCGCTGGTGGCCGCGAGCTTCGCCTGCATGACCGGATCGTTCAGGCACTGATCGAGTTTTACGGCCAGGTCGGCGTCGGCCCATTCGTAGCGCGGCATCTTGAAGCCGTACCCCGTCTCCTCCACGCGCATCGCATTGTCATGGCCGTCCCAGACATACGGCATGATGATCGCGGGCTTGCCGAAATACAGGCACTCCGTGAATGAGTTGTTGCCGCCGTGATGAATGACGGCATCGACCTGCGGAATGACGGACGGCTGCGGGAACCACTTGTCGATGATGACGTTCGGCGGCACGTCTTCATACCGGTCCATATAATCGCCGACGTTGACAAGCGCCCGGTACGGCAGCGTCCCGAGCACGGCGATGATCCGTTTCAGAAGTTCCGTGTCGCCCGACCCGAGACTGCCAAATGAAACATAGAGCAGAGGCTTATCGTTGTTCGCGGCGAACACCGGAACCTCATACGGCTGTTCCTTGCGGACGCAGCCTTCGAGATATTGGAATTGCGACGGCGCCAGCGCCTCCTCCCGCTTGAATTTCACTGCCTCCGGATAAAGTAGCAAATTCATATAGGGCGACGCTTCGAAGAACTGTCCGAGTGGATACGGCACTTCTCCGC
Organism: Hyphomicrobium sp.; assembly: GCA_030148425.1. Lineage (GTDB taxonomy): Bacteria > Pseudomonadota > Alphaproteobacteria > Rhizobiales > Hyphomicrobiaceae > Hyphomicrobium_B. The sequence goes on from JASBTM010000016.1 coordinate 10,857, forward strand.
ATCCCGCGAGGAATGCATTAAAGTCGTCGTGGATCGGCTTGATGACCGTACTGAAGTGATCCCGATATCGCTGCTGCCCCTCGCGATCGTTCTCGGAACAGCCCGAAAGATGCGGCGGGATAGCCGAGTCTTCAATCTCGTTCTCGGAGCACGAAATGATCCGCACCCACGGCTTCCCGAACTGCTTGATCGCCGGAAACAACACCACATTATCGACGGCGATGAGGTCCGGCTTCAATTGCTCCAAGCTGCCCGGCAGATCCTTCTGCGCCCATTTTGCGCTGTCTACTATGGCCGTCCAGCAGTCCTTCACATAGTTATCGACCTGGTCGTAAGGAGACTTTCTGAAGTTCGGGATGTGCCCGTTGATGAAATCGACCCAGAACTTTGCCATCTGCTCCGGCGGCAGCGGCTCCGAAAGATTGATCGGATGCGCCTCGAAGCCGTACGAGCGATAGACATCGAGAAAGCCCGGATCGGACAGAAATACCGCCTTATGGCCCCGCGCCTCGACCGCCTGGGCGATGCCGACAGAATTGAGCGCTGGCCCGTAGGCAGCCTCCGGAAAGAACGCCACCGTTTTCTGCTCGCCCATCCGCCCCACCGTTCTCTTTGCCAACGATCGCGGCGAGCATCATCGACCCGCAAAGCGAACTTCGGCAAGAGGGAACTGTACGGGATAGTCCTCAGCTCAAGACTGCAGGCAGTCCACGTGCGACGACATACATTCCAACGACGCCGACGATAGCCGCGAAACACTGCGAAAGAAGCCGCTTTTCTTTCGCGAGCGCCGTGCTTGCCATCCGCCCCAGCAGGCCGCCAAAAATACCTCCGCCTATGAAAAGCCCGACCAGCGGCCAATCGACGAAACCGGACATTGCGTAGCTTCCCGCGGTCGTGAAGCCGAAGGCTGCAACACACAGAAGCGACGAGCCGATTGCGAAAATCATCGGCATGTGAGTGGCGGCCATCAACCCAGGTACGATGAGAAAACCGCCGCCGATGCCGAAGAAGCCCGACACCGCTCCAACCGCGACGCCATAAGCCAACAGGTAGGGAAGAAGCTTCGGGGCACTGAGCGCATTGAGTTCGATAAACGGATCGCCGCCTGAATGCTTCTTCATGAACATCAGCCCAGCAATCACAAGCATCAGCACGCCGAACAAGAAGAGAAGTTTCTGCCCGTCAACCTCTTTTCCAAGCTTCGAGCCGAGCGCCGCGCCGATGATTCCCGCCGCCGAGAATACCAGCGCACACCGCCATTTCACGTGATCGTGCCGGGCATGATCGACGAGGCTCGCCATTGCGCTCAATGCCACCGCCACCGCACTTGTGCCGATCGCGACATGCGGCGACTGAACGCCGACGACGTACACGAGAAGTGGAACGGCCAGAATAGAACCGCCGCCGCCAATCAATCCAAGAACGAACCCGACAAGCGAGCCCGAGAAGATGGCAAGACAGTCGTGAAGCATCACGCCATGACCTTGGGCTTGGCCATCCATTCGCGGCCTTTGAGCATTGCCTGCCAATAGATCGGAGGAAGAATACGCTCCTTCAAAATCCACGCCGCGCGCGAAGGTCGTCGCCCGTCGATAAGCGTCGCCGGGAACGACGGCGCGAGCTTGCCGCCGTATGTGAACTCCGCAAGCACGATCTTTCCGCGCTCGACCGTCAACGGGCAGGACCCATACCCATCGTAACCGCACATGTGCGGCCGCAGACCCATGTCGTACAGCACGTTTTCGGCAACGACCGGCGCTTGCTTGCGCGCTGCCGCCGCCGTCTTTGCATTCGGCGTATTGGTGACGTCGCCGAGCCCGTACACGTTCGCGTACTTTTTATGCCGAAGCGTCGCCTGATGGACATCCACCCACCCGGCCGCATCCGCAAGCGGACTGACTCGGACGAAGTCCGGCGCGATCTGCGGCGGACAGACGTGAATCATATCGAAAGGCTTTTCGGTCGTTTCTTTCGTGCCGTCCGGGAATGTCTTGACGAAACGCGCGCGCTTCGCCGGACCATCGATGCCGACGAGATTGCTGCCAAAATTCAGCTTCACATGATAGCGCTCGATATAACTCATCAGCGCCGGAACATAATCAGCTACGCCAAACAGCACCGCGCCCGCGTTGTCGAATTCAATGTCGATCTTATCGAGCTGTCCCGTGCGCAGCCAGTGATCGGCCGAAAGATACATGGCCTTCTGCGGCGCGCCCGCGCATTTGATCGGCATCGGCGGCTGCGTGAAAATTGCTCGCCCCGATTTAAGGCTTTTCACCAGCTCCCAAGTGTAAGGCGCCAGATCGTAGCGATAGTTCGAAGTGACGCCATTACGGCCGAGCGTCTCCGTCAGCCCTTCAATGCCAGACCAATTGAGCTTTAATCCGGGACAGACGATCAGATGCTTGTAGCGAATGGTCCGGCAGCCCTCGATTACGACCGAGTTGTTATCCGGATCGAAGCCCGCGACCGCTGCCTTGATCCATGTCGCTTTGCGCGGCAGCACCGAGCCCATCGCTCTGACCGTCTGCTCCGGCCTGAACACGCCGCCTCCGACAAGCGTCCAGCCCGGCTGATAATAGTGCACGTCCGCCGGTTCGATGATCGCAATGTTGAGATTGCTCTTACGTGCAAGAAGACTTCCGGCAACCGCCGTCCCGGCTGCCCCGCCGCCGACGATGACGATGTCATAGCTTTCAACCGGCGTGTCCGTCGCCACGCGACCGCCCGCAGAGATCCGGCTGGCCACGCCCGACATGTCGTATCCGGCCGCGTTCGCCTTCGTCAGAATGTCCGTCAGCGGCATGCGGCCCGCTTCGGCCAGCGACCAGAGCGTCGTGCTGCGCGTTCCCGTTCGGCAATAAGCGAGAATAGGCTTCGGCATTTCGGAAAGAGCTGCCGCAAAAGCCAGTGCATCGTCATCGCCGACCTTTCCCGAGTTCACCGGGATGTAGCGCGATGACAAACCATTCCTCTTCGCTTCCTCCGCGATCTCCGCAAACGAAGGCTGATCGACGCCTTCGCCATCGGGCCGGTTCGCGATGATCGATTTGAATCCCAGGGCGGCAAGTTGCGCCACATCGGACGGCAGAATTTGAGGCGAGACTGAAAGATCGTCCGTAAGTTTCTTGGGGTTCATTGCGGGGGCTTACTCCACGATCGAAAAGAAGGAAGCGTTCATAGTTCGTTGATCGGAACCTTGAGGTGCCGTTTGCCGTCGGAATCGGGTTCCGGAAGATTGCCGCCGCGAATGTTGACCTGGATCGACGGAATAATCAGCTTCGGAAGCGCTAGCGTTTCGTCTCGCGCCGTTCGCATCTTGAAGAAGTCGTCTTCGGTGATGCCGTCGCGAACGTGAATGTTGTGCGCGCGCTCTTCCGCCACGGTCGTTTCCCATTTGATCGCGCGGCCGTTCGGGCCGTAATCGTGGCACATGAAAAGACGCTCTTCAGGCGGAAGCGACAGCACACGCTTGATCGAGCGATAGAGAATGCGCGCATCGCCGCCGGGAAAATCAGCCCGCGCCGTACCGCCATCGGGCATGAAAAGCGTATCGCCGACGAACGCGGCATCGCCAACGACATGCGTCATGCAGGCAGGTGTATGTCCCGGCGTCAGCATCGCGAAGGCCTGCATACCGCCTATTTGATACGTATCGCCGTCCTCGAAAAGTCGATCGAACTGACTGCCGTCGCGCTGAAACTCGGTGCCTTCGTTGAAGATCTTGCCGAAAACTTCCTGCACGATCCTGATATTCGCGCCGATGCCGAGCTTGCCGCCAAGCTTGCCCTGAATGTAAGGCGCCGCCGAAAGATGATCGGCATGCGCATGCGTCTCGATCAACCATTCGACCTTGAGATGATGATCCTGGACAAACTGGATGATCTTATCCGCCGACTGGTAGCTGATGCGCCCCGCGGCGTAGTCGATGTCCATCACGCTGTCGTAGATCGCACAGGCGTTCGACGCGGGATCTTTGACGACATAACTGACGGTGTTGGTCGCTTCGTCGAAAAACGCCACCACGTCGGGCTTCAACGCCAGATCGACGGAATGAGGGATCGTGTCCATTGCTTTCACTCCTGGCCGTGACACACGGCGCATTGTCGGTTGCTCTCTGGGCTTATTTGGCGCGCGCATCGCAAGTGCTCATTCCTGCGATCCGGTACGCCGGACAGAAGCTCGCAAGACCGGTCAAAAGCGGCAACAGCCCGATGAGGCCCCATAAGCTCTTCGGCCCGACGAAAACACCGCTCAGTAGGACTAGGCCCACCAGGATGCGTATCGTGCGGTCCAGCATTCCGACATTTTTGCCCATATGACAGATCACACGGAATTGAATTCTAAATCGATGCCTAAATATAGAAAAATTACTCGCGAACAATCAAGCTATATAGCATGCAACTAGCGCCATGCGGCGAGCCGCCGCACTCGCTAGGCAAGGCGACAATCACGCACGCGTCTGGAGTTCCCATGGGCCCACGATCGCCTCGCGCACGGAATCCAAGCTGATGGCATTCCGCACGACGGACCTAAAGCCTTGATATGAAACAGGCTGACACCGCCCCAAGTCATTCCGCCCAACGTATAGGAACCAGAACGCGACTCGCATCGTTCCTTCAGCAGGTATTCGGAGGAAAAAAGATGACATACGAAGATCCGCAATCCGGACGCGAACGCAATCTCGGACAAGACGACCCCGGCAGCTCAACGGGCTCCCTGATCGTCGGAATCCTATTCCTTGCGGCCATCGTTTTTGGTGGCTGGTACTTCTACAATCACAGCCAGAGGGTCGCTGACACGACCACAAATCACCCGGCTACGTCGTCAACGGCTGATAATAATTCGAACGCGACGATGTCTCCGCAGAGCTCAGCGCCGGGCGTTGAAGGCGCAGCGGGCAGCAAGAACGGGCCATCCGCTCAGCCGCAAAGCAACAGCTCTTCCACCGGCGCGTCTTCGGGTAATACCGGCGTCGGCGGCGACAACACCAACATCGACAAGTCTACCCTTCCGTCACAAGACGTATCGGGCGTGAAGGGCAGCGAGGGCGGCAAGAACGGCCCGGCAGCGAACACTCCTTCGCCTTCGCCGGCGCCTTCCACGAACCCATAATAACGTTTGCTGGACAATCGAAAGAGCCCGCCCTTTCCAAGGCGGGCTCTTTTACGTTCTAGAACTTCTGCGAAACGCCGACGAAGTAAGCACGCCGCGGTCCAAATTGCGGCGCGAACACGCCGATCCCTTCGCCGTCCCGGATCTCGTACACTTCGTCGAGAACATTGATGATATCGAACCGCACAGTTGTCGGGCGCGCGAACAGATTGTCGAACTCGTGCGAAACTCCGAGGTTGACTTGCGTGTACGCGGGAACCGTGCCTCCGTTCGGAATGTTCGTGTCCGTCCGAAGGCCGCTGCCGTAGATCATGTCAACGCTCAGACGCGTTCCATCCCATAGATAGGAAAACCCGGCCGATGCCGTGATCGCCTGCGAGTGATCGGTGAAGATGTAGTGATTGGCGATGAAAGCAAGATCGTCCGGATCGATCAGGAATTGGTTCGAGACGATATTCTTGCCCTTCTGCTGGCCGATCGCAACGTTGCCATAGGCGCTGAAGTTGCCCCAATTATACTTGGTCGAAATCTCGATGCCTTTGTTGACCGCCTTTTCGTAGTTGAAGGCGTCGAGCACGAGCGCCGCACCAAATTGACCATCGTCGAGGAGATCGCGCGCGATCTTGTAATAGGCGTCGACGCCGACTTCGAGCCCAGGAAAGATCGTCTGCGTGATACCCGCATCGAAATAGTGTGAGCGCTCTGGCTGCACGAGGCCGCAGCCCTCGGCAGGGCAGCTGCTCGCCGCCACAGTGCCGTCGAACAGCGCGATATTGGTCGGCCCTGCCGCAACCTGCGGCGGCGGCGTGAAATACCGCGCATATCCGGCGTGAAGCGTTGTCCCCGTGAACGGACGATATTCGAGATTGACGCGCGGACTGAACTGATTGGCGTCGACGTATTCGTACATCTGATCGAAACGCAGCCCGACGTTCAGCGTTAGCTTGTCGGTCAGACGGATTTCGTCCTGCGCATAAACTCCGATCAACCAGCCAAGCTTCGACGTCTCATCAAGAAGGCCGTTCGCGACGCCACCGTCGTCCGTAACCACGGACGAATTGCTGATCGCTTTCGTTTGCTCCGCGCTGACCGTGAATCCTGCCCGGATCGTATTGTAGGCGTTCAGCCGATAAGAGCCATCGGCCTGCACGCCATTGAGAAAGCTTCGGCGCTCGACGTCTGACGCGATGCCGTTGAAGACGAGATCGCCGATGTCGTCCGGATGGAAATGCAAATCGCTGTATCGCGAGAAATACGCGATCTGATAGTCGCCGTTCTCAACCTTCCTCTGCAGCGCGATGACGTCATAGTAATTCTGCTCGAACTGTGTCTCGTTGAGCAACGCCGAGTCGAATCCCGGCACATTCGGCAGCGCGAATTGCGGCGGCTGACCTGCCGTGTTCGGAATTTGGAAGTTCTGCACCGAAACGCCGGATATCCAGCTGAGCCGCGTCGATTCATCGAGCATCGCGGAAATGTATCCGAAGCCCTTTTCCTGATCGGTATGATCGTGAATCGCATCCCAGCGTGACGTGGGATTTTCGATGCCCTCGTCGTTCATGAGATAACGGCCGGTAAAGAAGTAGTCGACCGAACCCGTGCTGCCGCCATATTCGATGCTCGGCGTGAACGTGCCGCGGCTACCGCCGTAAAAGCTGATCGTGCCGCCCGGATCCTGCGCCCCTGTGCGCGTCGTGATATCGACGAGACCGGACGTACGCAGGCCATACTCCGCAGGAAGCGCGCCCGTAACAAGCGAGAGGTTATTGACGAAGCTCGTTTCCAGCACGTCGCTGAAGCCGGAAACGCCATCCGGCAGCAGAATGCCGTTGATGCGGTATTGCAGATTTGCGTGCTCGTTCCGAACGTGCAACTGGCCGCTCGCGGCGGAATCCTGGCTGACGCCCGGAGCTTGCAGCAAAGCCTTGCTGACCGGCGTCTGCACCCCTTGCGGCAATGCCTGCAGCGCTTGCTGATCGAATGAATACGACGTCGTTCCGACTTGCGTGAAGATATCCTTCCGCGCGGCATTGAAAGCGTTCGTCTGAAAAACCAGAGGATCTTCCGCCGCTTTCTTGGCCGTTTGAGAGTGATCCTCATCGCTCGGCGGCGACGGCTTTGCGGCGCTCACATCCGTCTTTGCATGAGATGCCGCCTTTTTCTTCTTTGTTGCCACCTTCGTGCTTGGCTCCGACACGACAACATCTGGAAGCTCTTGAGTCGCCGCCGCTGGCGGAGATCCGGCCGTCGAGGATGACGGAGGTCCGGCGTTGGCTGGCGCCGTCTGCGCGCTCGCAAGAGACACCTGGGAAAGGCTAGCGCCCGAGCACAGGATCGCGACGAGGCCGCGCAACGTTGAAGACGCCATGATTATCGTTCCACAATGTTATAATATCCGATATTGATGCGATCCAAGTTCAACATTCAAGCGACCACTCTGTCGCGCATCTCGAACGAGCTATGAATGTGGTGGCGGAGCCACAGCGCCCCACGCGCTGTCATCCGCAGAAAAACAAATGCCGCACACCGGCGAACGGCATGCGGCATTCAAAATAAGCAGAACGCGGACGAGAAAGCGCGTTGCGTGGGACGCGCGCTAGTGTTTGGCGGTGGGCGCCTCAGCGGTTGTCGGGGCGGGCGCGGCAGGTGCAGCCGCCTGCGTCGGCTCCGGCGAAAGCCCGAGCGCCCCGCGAACGCACTTCATCGCGTCAGGAAACGCTGCACGGAATTCGGCATCGCTCGCGAAAGCCTCAGTCGCGACTTCCATCCCGAGCAACTTCCCTGCATCGACATCGCTGCGATAATGGACGCCCGCGATCATACGGCTATGGCCATAGTCCGCCGACCGCGCATAAAGCACGTCCCGTTTTTCCGGTACCATCTGGGCAAGAACCGCCCCAATCGCCGTTCCATAGGTCGTATGGCCCGACGGATAGGAAGCGCTGTTTTTCCCGATTTGCAGCGGCTTCAGATCGCTATTGGCAAGATTGTACGGACGCGTCCGGCAAAACGCATCTTTGGCATGCTCGGCCGCTGATTTCGTCTTTTCGCTGAACTTATCGAAGAACGGCTTGCACTTTGCAAACGCGGCCGCATCGAATTTGATATCGGCACCGTCGAGAAACCGCGTCACCGAAATTTCATAGTCGGCGAGCGCATGCTTTGCCTGCGCATCGGTGCGATTGCGCTGAATAGCGCGAAGCTCATCGAGCTCCAGTCTCGTTTCCGCGCAGTTATCGCACGATGGCGGCGACAAGAGTTCGACCAGCGGATCGGCAGGCGGCGGAGTGCAGCTCAAATCATCCGCCAAAGCGAGAGTTGACGCCATCAAAGAGGCGACGAGCATGCCCCCGAAAATCCTCGTTTTCCGAAACATCGTCATAAGTTCCTTTCAGTCGCTTTGCGCGCGCGTCGGCCGCACACATCGAGCCCACTTCAATGGCCGCTGAGCTTTGCAGACCTGTGACACTGCCAAGATCGTCTCGAGCCTGCTACCACCGGCTGCGTCGCAGGAAGGGAGATAAAGTGTCTCAACTGAACATTCGCGCCGCGCTTCAGACCTTCCAGCAATTGGCACGTCGTGAGCAATGCCTTAGGCTGTCTCTAGGAAGACTCCGCATCAAGCTTCGTCGCAGATCGTTAGCCGGACAACGTTACGCAGGCATTCGGGGGAAATGGCACGATGACGAACGCTGACCCAACGAACGAAAAGCCCGAGATCACAGCGCCGCAACCGCCGCCAGCGACAGCATCTGTTGCGCGGGCGCCCGCCATCATCGTCACCGTCATCATAGCTGCTATCGTCGGACTTTCTCTTTGGTATCTTGCACAGCCCCAACCCGTTCTCGTCCAGGGCGAGGCGGACGCAATCCGCATCGACATCGCAGCCCGCGTCGACGGTAAAGTCGGAAAACGCCCCGTCGAACGCGGAGATAACGTCGCCGCCGAAGCGATCCTCTTCGAGATCGACAATCCGGAATTGATAACGAAGCTCGCTCAGGCACAAGCGTCGCTCGGCGTCGCCAAGGCGAACCTCGCGAACATCCAGGCCGGAACGCGCCAGGAAGAAATCGCGCAAAAGAAAGCCGCCATGGATGTCGCTGCCGCGAACGTCGTCCTTGCGCAGCATAGCTTCGATCGGATCAAGGAGCTGACCGGCAACGGCAATGCGTCCCTTCAGCGGCTCGATGAAGTCACCAACGATCTTGAAGTCGCGCAAAGCAATAGCCAGCGCGCAAAGATTGCCTATCAGGAGGCCGTCAACGGCTACACCCCCGAAGAACGCGCCATTGCCGAGGCTAATGTCGTCCAGGCGCAAGCATCCATCGACACGATCCAGGCGCAGGTTAGTGAGCTGACGGTAAAGGCACCGATCGCAGCGCAGATCTATCAGATCGGCGCCGAACTCGGCGAATACGTCTCTCCGGGTGTGCCGCTCTTATCTCTCGTCGACCTCAGCGATGTCTGGCTGCGCTTCGATCTCCGCGAAGATCTCGTAAGGGGCCTGAAAGTCGGCGACGAATTCAAGATGCGCGTGCCGGCCCTTGGCAATCGCGAGATCACGGCAGCCATCCGCTTCATCAAGCCGAGAGGCGAATATTCCGGCTGGCGCGCCACCCGCGCCACCGGCGATTTCGACCTCCGCACATTCGAAGTCCGCGCCTATCCTACGCCACCCGTTCCTGAGCTGCGTCCCGGCATGAGCGTCTACGCGGTAGCACCAGCGCCGAGCGGCAAATGAAAAGCACGCTGAAGCCAGGCATCCTTCTCGTCGCAGCGCGCGAGTTGCGCTGGATGCGGCGTGACGGCGTCGCGCTCTTTCTGGTGCTCGGCGTGCCGCTCATCGCGTTTTCGTTGCTCGCTTATACGTTCAGTGGCGCCGTCATTCGCAACCTCCAAGTCACCATCGTCGATAGCGACCGCACGCCGACGTCGATGAGCTACATCCAGGCGATCGCCTCGTCGCCGGGCGTACGCGTCGCGAACCGCGCGACAGGCCTCAACGAAGCGATGCAGCAAATCCGCTCGGGCGACGCGCTCGCGGCCGTCTACATTCCGGAGGATTTCGAAAGCGATCTCGTGGCGAGGAAACGTCCGCAGATCGTCGTATTTTACAATCGACAGTATTTCACGCCCGGCAACAATGCCAATAGCGCGCTATCTGCCGCCATCTCGGCGGCGACCGCCAAGCTTCCATCTCCCGTGATCGGAAAATCCAGCTCGTTCCAGCCGGGCGCGCTGGTTCTCGAACAATATGTTCTGACCAACCCCGCGCTCAACTACGCGCAGTTCCTCTTGCGCGCGATCCTGCCGACCGTGCTCCACGTGATAACGGCAATCGCGGCCGGGTACGCCGTCGGCTCGGAGTTCTCCTCGCGCAGCATGAAAGACTGGCTCCGCACGGCAGGCGGCAGTCCTCTCACCGCGCTCATCGGAAAGCTGCTGCCGCTCTTTGGCATATTCGTTCTCATGATGGTCGTCGTCGCCGGCATCATCCATGGCGTATTTCACGTATCGTTCCGAGGCGACCCGATCATCATGGGCGCGGCCGCCTGCCTCCTCGTCTTCGCCTACTTGGCGATGGGCGCACTCTTTGCGCTGCTGACCCGAAACCTTCCGCTCGGCCTCAGCATCACGGCCATCTTCTGCTCTCCAGCCTTCGGCTTTGCCGGTGTCGGCTTCCCGATCATCGCCATGAACGGCTTCGCGAAGGCCTGGGGCTCTATACTTCCGCTCCGCTGGTACATCGAAATTCTATTCGATCAGGCCGTGCGCGGACTGCCCCCAAAAGAAACCGTCGAGCCGTTCGCGATGCTCGGCCTCCTTGCCATCCTTTTCCTTCTGCTGGGGTGGTGGCGGCTTTCCGCAATTCGCAACAAAGCGGTGCCGAAAGAGGAAGAGCGAGCGCAAGACCCGAACGCCGCCATGGTGCCGGGCATTGGCGGCGCCATGTTCGACGAGATCCGGCGTGTCTTGAACGACAGGGGTGTGCTCGGCCTTATCGTGCTTGCGCCCCTGATCTACGGAATTCTCTATCCGCAGCCCTATGTCGGACAACTTCTGCGCAACCTTCCGATTGCCGTCGTCGATCAGGACCACACCGAGATCAGCCGCCGCTTCATTCAAGCCCTGAACGACGATGAAGCCACCGAGATCGCCGTTTCCGCGGACACCGTCGCAGACGCCCGCACGGCGCTTGCGAAACGGAAAGTCTACGGCATCGTGACGATCCCGCAGGACACGGAAAAAGAAATCCTGAAAGGCAATTCCGCCCGCGTCGGTGTTTATGTCGATGCGGCCTACTTCCTCGTCTACAGTCGCATCCTGCAAGGCATTTCCGAAGCGGCTGGCGTCCTCAACCAGAACATCGCGACGCATGGCGCCCGGCTGGACGGCAGTCTTGCGCACGCCGGTATCATCAAGATTTCGCCCGTCGAAGCTTTGAGCGAGCCGCTCTTCAATCCGACCGGCGGATACGCCAGTTATATCGTGCCTGCCGCGTTCGTACTCATTATTCAGCAAACGTTGCTGATGGGTTCCGCCACACTCGGCGGTGTCGCCAACGAGCAGAGCGGCGTTCAAGGACGACGCCGCCGCGATGGTATCCGCGCCATAATCGGGCAGTCGCTCGCGCATCTCTGCTTGGCGCTACCCGCCTTGGCGCTCTATCTGATCATCTTGCCGCGCTTCTACGGGTTTGCCTATTCCGACCGCATCCTCGACCTGCTGATGCTCGCGATCCCCTTCGTGTTGTCGGTGAGCCTGCTTGGGCAATTCGCGGGCTCGTGGTTCAAGCGCCGCGAGACGGCCGTCGTGCTGATCATTTCGACGAGCCTGCCGCTGTTCTTCCTGGTAGGCGTCGCTTGGCCGCTCGAAGCGATACCGCAGGTGTTGCGCTCGTTCAGCTACATCTTCCCGAGCACCTCTGCCATCGATGGGCTCGTGCGTATCAACCAAATGGGCGCGACGCTGCACGAGGTGCACAGGAATTGGCTCAATCTCTGGGCGCTCGTCGCAATTTACATGGGCCTGACAGCGCTCTCGGGCTGGCTTCTTGGCCGGCGCGCCGCCAAGCAATCGAACGGAGGTCTGTGATGAGAAACCGCGTTCTGCTTCTCGGCCTGATCACGCTCTGCGTCGCCGGCGGCGTCTATTACGTTCATCGCGAACCTCCAGTCGAAAGCCCGCGTTTGATCGGCATCGTCCGCGAAACTGAAATCCATGTCCCGGCGGAAGTCATCGCGCGGCTCGATTCGATCCTTGTCGCACCGGGCCAGCAGGTACGCAAAGGCGACGTTCTCGCACGCCTCGACAGTCCCGAACTCGCAGCATCGGTCGAGCAATCGAAGGCCGCCGAGAAGCAAGCCCACGCTGATCGCGCCAACGTCTATGCCGGCGTTCGCGAGGAGCAGCGCGCGATCACCGCGCATAACGTCGAGATCGCGAAATCGAATGTCCTGCTTGCTCAGCAGCAGTATGACCGCACAGCGCCGCTCGCTGCCAAGAATTATACGAGCCAGCAGAAGCTCGACGAGGCCGAAAACTCACTGAAAAAGGCACAAGGCAACCTCGCCGAACTCGAAGCCCAGCTCGCCCAGGACAAGGCCGGACCGACCATCGATCAACGCGCAATCGCCGACGCTAAGGTCGTACTCGCCTCCGCCGCCACCGCCGATGTCGAGGCTCAGCTTTCCAAGACTGGTATCAGCGCTCCTGCCGATGGGACCGTCGGTCTCATCGTTGCGACGCCCGGAGAAGTCATTTCGCCCGGCCAAACGATCCTAACGCTCAACGTACCGAACGAACGTTGGTTTTCCTTCACCGTTCGGGAGGATCGACTCGGAACCGTCGCCATTGGTGCGCCCGTCACGCTCGTTACGCCGAAAGGCACGCGCGTTTCAGGCCGCGTGACCGAAGTATTGCCGCTCGGCGAGTTTGCCGTCTGGCGTGCCGCGCGCGCCGTCAACGACCACGATCTCGCAAGCTTCCTCGTGCGCATCGACCCGACAGGTCCGACCAAAGGAATCGAGCCGGGCATGACGGTGTGGATCGACGGCACGCCACCCGTCTCCGGACATTAAGTTGACGCGTGAAACCGAGAACTGACGCGACCATGTCGCCATGTCACTCGCTAGACCGCCGCCGGTTGTCTTCCGACGTCTTCTCGGCGCGCTTCAAAAATCCCGATAATCCCGGCGTCTCTTCCACGCACAGCGAGACGCAAAAAATCAAGACGGCAATCGCGATCACTCCGATCACGAGGCTGCCGAGGTCTACGATGGTAAAGAAATATGAACTCATGGCCTGAAGGTCCGCCATCGGTTAAAGACAGCAGGCTGTCATGAAGACCTCTGGCAAACTGTTCCCGAGGGAACAGCCGTTTTGCTTCAATCTGCGCAGCCAGGAAACGCGTTAGAAGGCCCATTCTCAACATCCCGTTTGGCGCGACCCGCAAATTGTGACAGTAAGGGCCGCGAGCGGATCGGACGCAGCCGCTTCTTCGACGCTCCAATCATCTAAGATTCCCGGAAAAATCTCATGCCGACCCCTTCCCCAGCCCCGTCGAAATCCACGTCCAGGATCGCAGCGCTCGTTTGTCTGTTCCTCGCGGGTACGAGTGGTTCCGCGCTAGCCGCGCCATGCGGCAACGGGCCGGAGGGCTTCACCGCTTGGCTGCAGCGGTTTCGCTTGGAAGCAGCGGCGCAAGGCATAAAGTCCGGAACCGTCGTGTCGGCGCTGTCCGGCGTCACCTACGATCCAACCGTCATCCGCTTGGACCGCTCACAGCATTCCTTCAAGCTGAGCTTTCAGCAATTCTACGCCCGCCGCGTCAGCAACGCGATGATCAAGCGCGGCCGCGCGCTCATCCAGCAGCATCGCGCCTTGTTAGACCGCATCGAGAAGCGCTTCGGCGTGCCCGCGCCCATCATCGTCGCGATCTGGGGATTGGAGACGAACTACGGCGCCAACATGGGAGCGAAATACTCGATCATCCGCTCGCTCGCGACGCTGGCCTACGATTGCCGCCGTACCGAATTCTTCACCGGCCAATTGCTGGACGCACTGCGTATCGTCCAGGAAGGCGACCTTTCACCGTCTCAGCTTCGCGGCGGCTGGGCGGGCGAAATCGGCCAGACGCAATTTCTGCCGACCCCATACATCCGCTTCGCCGTCGATTTCGACGGCGACGGACGTAAGGACCTGATCCACAGCGCCGCTGACATTCTGGCCTCAACCGCCGACTTCCTTGCCGCTCATGGATGGCAGCGCGGAGCCGGGTGGCAACCGGGCTCCGCGAACTATGGCGTCATCGGCCAGTGGAACAAGGCCGAAGTCTATATCCGCACGATTGCCGCCATGGCAGACAAGATCGACGGACGCTAAAGCCTCGCCTTCAATGGCCTGCCCAGCGCTTGAAGATCAACGACGCGTTGACGCCGCCGAAGCCGAAGCCGTTCGAAAGCACGTATTCGACTTCGGCTTTGCGAGCCTCCGGACCGATGAGATCGAGACCTTCGGCTTCCGGATCGGGAGCCGAAAGATTGAGCGTCGGCGGCAACACGCCGTCGCGAAGCGCAAGAACCGAAAAGACGGCTTCGAGACCGCCCGCCGCGCCGAGAAGATGCCCCGTCGCCGATTTCGTCGATGAAATCGCCGCGCTGCGCCCGTTGCCAAATAAAGCCTTCATGGCCGCGAGCTCGCCCGCATCACCGACCTGCGTCGATGTCGCGTGGGCGTTGAGATAACCGATCTGATCGGGAGTGATGTCGGCCATGGCGAGCGCCCGCCGCATCGCGCGAAGCGCGCCGTTGCCATCGGGCGGGCCCGACGTCAAATGATAGGCATCCGCGCTCGTTCCATATCCGACGAGTTCGACAATCGGCGTCGCACCGCGCGCCTCGGCGTGCTCTAGCGTTTCAATCACGAGCATGCCCGCGCCTTCGCCCATCACGAAGCCGTCGCGCGCTTGATCGAACGGCCGCGAAGCTTTCGCGGGCTCATCGTTGAAGCCCGTCGATAAGGCACGCGCCGCCGCGAAGGCCCCGAGCGCAACCCGGTTGATGCAAGCTTCCGCGCCGCCGCAAACCGCGATGTCGGCTTCGCCGCTCCGGATCAGACGCAGGCCATCACCGATGGCCTGGACACTTGCTGCACATGCCGTGACCGGCGCTCCGAGCGGCCCCTTAAGACCGAACATGATCGACACGTTGCCCGCCGCGAGGTTGACGAGAAACGCCGGGACCGTGAACGGCGAGAGCTTCTTCGCGCCTCGGCTATCGACCGTATGAACGGCATCCGTGATCGTCAGAAACCCGCCGATACCCGAGCCAATGACCGTCGCCGTCCGCTCGCGTGCCTTTTCGTCGTCCGGTGCCCACCCCGCCTGCTCCAGCGCCTGACGCGACGCTTCGACGGCGAATTGAATGAAGCGATCCATCTTCTTACGGTCTTTAGCCTGAATGGCCTTACCGGCATCGAAGCCCTCGGGATCTTCGGCGACTTCGGGAACGACACCTGCCACCTTGCAATCGACGTCCGGAACAGTCGCGTCGTCGAGGCGGCGAATTCCCGATTGGCCCGCGATTAGGCGCTTCCAAGTTGTGTCGACGTTTCCTCCGAGTGGCGAGACTGCGCCCAATCCCGTAACGACGATCCGCGAGCTTCCCATGTGTTCTCCCAAAACGGCCCCTCTTGATAACTGGTCACGAAAACCGGGCGCACCTTACAGAAATCGAGGCCTTCATTAACACGCGTCCTTACATGATCCACGAAATCTAAATTGACAAGCGCACGCCCCGCACAGCGGCCCCACGAGATGCGGTACAGCCGTTCGAGACGAGGCCGGTACTGTTGCAGTGTTGCCGCGCCAGGTCGCAACGGTACCTGAACGGCCGAATTTTCCAGTGTTCCGTGCGTCTCGCGCACTAGGCGGCGGCCCGCTGAGGGCCTATGAAAAGTGGCACAATCGTGATCAGGGGGCTTTTTACTCGTTTAAGTCTTATGCCTCCGGGCACAGGATAAGATGTAAGCGCCGCAACCGGCCCGAGCCTCGAAGTCGTTATTTTTTGCGTTTGTCTTGTAAACAGAGTTGTTTCCGTGAGTAGCGTTCGGACAATCCTTGCAAGTCTTTTCACAGTCCTCGGGGGCTTCTGCCTTCTTGCGCTGACGACCGGCGCGGGCTTTGCGATTTATATCTGGACAATTACCGACAGCGTGTCGGCCCCGGCGGAAGCGGCTGCTGTGGTTCGCCCACCCCTTGTTAGGGCCGAATCCACGTCTTCCGTACAATCGAACGTCCCAAGTTTCGCGCCCATCGCCCTTGCCGAAACGCCTCAGGCTCCGGCAGCCAAGGCTCAGACGTCCCCGGTTCAGGCAATGCCGCGCGACAGCACCGCACCCGTCCGCCAGATAGCGCCGGCACAGATTGAAAGCGCCGAAAGCTCTTCGGCGATGCTGACGCGCGCCTGGGCACCCGCTGCAATGCTGGTGCCCACGAAAGACACGAACGAACCCCCGGCGAGAGTTGTCTCGGATGCAGCGGCACCGAATTTTAACCGCCCCAACAACGTGCTGGCGAGCAACGATCAGACCGCGACCGAACCGCAAGCCGCTTCGACGCCACCGAATTCTCCCTCCCCCGCGTACTTCGAGGGCGGAACGCCGCTTGCGGCTGCTCAGACGCCGGATCCTCAAGCGGCCGCGCCGAAGCCGTCTGCCGAAGATCCGACCGCGCAGCCCGTAAAGACAAAAAAAACCAAGACGACCCGACGCCGACCTGCGAAAGACGACACCGTCGAGAACACGATCAGCAAGGGCTTCGACTCCTTGCAGAAGTCGATCTCGTCGATGTTCTAATTTCCTCTGGGAGGGATGACTGATGCGTTCGGGCGCCATTGTGTTGACGGCCATGGCCGTCGCATGTCTTTCGGCCACGGCAAATGCCGCGGACTATTCGCCACTCAACTGCGCCAAGGCTAGCTCGCCATCAGAGCGGACAATCTGCGATTCCTACGCGCTCGGCCAAAGCGAAGCCCGCATGGCAACGCTCTTTTCCGTCGCGACGTCTCTCGTTGCCATGGGCCAGCGCGGAGACCTCCAGGACTCCCAGCGCAAATGGATCGCATCGCGCGAAGCCTGCGGCAACAACGTCGCCTGCCTCTCTTCAGCCTATGAGCAGCGCATTCGCGCCCTCGACAAAGTGATTGCAGGCATCGCATCGCGCGGGCCGTATTGAGCCTTTCGCAAAAGGCCCCATATCAAGGCAAGAACGCGACCGGCGGCCAGCGTTCAGCTTTCGCCGTTGCGTGCCCGCATGCACGTGCGCAAACTGGAGATGCTTCATGATGAAGTTCCATGCCGCACAGCTCTGCTTTCTAGCAGGCTCGATATTGGCCGTCGGCGCGTCGAGCGCCAAGGCCATCGAATGCAAGGAAGATTATCAGATCGTGCAAGGCCAGCCGATCTCGACGCCGTACTGCCGGGACGGGTACCTCGCCCAGGTCGCCCGCGAATACGGTTTCAAGACGTCGCCTGCCGCTATTCGCAATAACCCCTCTCGCAAAGAGGAGATTTGTCGCTATATCGGCAGTGACATCCGCGTCCAGGTCGCGTGTTCGGAGGTCATGCCAACTCCGAGGGATTCGCGCTGACGATTAAGTAAGACGCCGCGATAGCCCGTCCATTTGTGCGGCCTCCGCATCAAATGTCATAGGCCATCGCGACGTTTTGTTTAGATATCGGCCGAAAGGTCTAGCGGTCTTGTGACGCCCCCGCCTCTATCGCCATCCCGCACAAACGTGAAAGGTTAGTGACCCATGGCAACCACAACACTCGCGAAAAACCATTCCGGCGTTTTCAAAATCGGCGGCGATATGCCCATCAATCGGCTGGGCTTCGGCGCCATGCGCATCACGGGCGACGGCATCTGGGGTGAGCCCGCCAACAAGGAAGAATGCCTCCGCACGCTTCGCAGGGTTCCCGAACTCGGGATCGACTTCATCGACACCGCCGACAGTTACGGACCTGAAGTCAGCGAACGCCTCATCCGCGAAGCTCTGTTTCCCTATGATCGCGTCAAGATCGCGACGAAGGCCGGCCTCGCGCGCATCGCGCCGAACGTTTGGATTCCTCTCGGCCGTCCCGAATATCTCCGTCAGCAGGCGATCCTGAGCATCCGTCGGCTCGGCGTCGAACGCCTCGATCTTTGGCAACTTCACCGCGTCGATCCCAAGGTTCCCGAGAACGAGCAGTTCGACGCGATCAAGTCCATGCAGGCAGACGGCTTGATGCGCCACGTCGGATTGAGCGAAGTCGGCATCAAGGAAATCGAGGCCGCGCAGAAATACTTCAAGGTCGCCACGGTGCAAAACCGCTACAATCTCGCTGACCGCGCGAGCGAGGACGTCTTGGATTACTGCGAGAAGCACAACATCGGCTTCATCCCGTGGTATCCGCTCGCGGCCGGAGACTTGGCAAAGCCCGGCTCTCGCTTCGAAGCAATTGCAAAAGCCCACAACGCCGTCCCGAGCCAGATCGCACTTGCGTGGCTGCTGAAGCGCAGTCCCGTGATGCTGCCCATTCCGGGAACTTCGAAGGTCAGCCATCTCGAAGAGAACGTCGCCGGAGCCAACATCGAGTTGAGCGATAGCGAGTTCGCCGAGATCAGCGCGTTGTCGAAGCCGAAGAGGTGACGGCAGCCCCGGCAGAGGGCTTGATGGGCGGGGAGCTGGCGAAGGATTGCGCCATCTCTCGCATCAACGCGCGAACTTCCGGATGCTCGTTGCTGTCCCAGTCGGCGAGCATATGCGCGAGGTTTTCCTCACGCTGCTTGAGAAGGCGTTGATAAAGCGCCTTCCCGCTCTCGGTCAATTCGACGAACCCGCCGGAAGCCTCGCGCGCCATACCCGCGTCCTCGAGCCGTCCGAACGGCCGGGGTTGCCGCGTCTCCTGCGGTCCCAGCCTCTTACGCAACTCATCTTTGTTCGCGCGTCCGCCCGCTTCGCCGATCCGGCCCAGAAGCCAGAATTCGTCCGGGAGAAGATCGATCCCGTCTCTTTTGGCCGCGAGTTCGTAAACGTGCCAGCGATTTTCCTTCGCCGTCGCCCTGGACACAATCCGCCGCAGTTCGTCGAGCGAGGTCGCATCGCGCGGCATCTGCAGCGGATCGTTCGACGGCTCCGTCGTCAGCGTCGCCCGGAGTGGCACCTCCTTGATCGCGAACGACAGCAAGAATGCCAGAAACGCAGCCCCCGCCGCCGTCCTGAAAACAGGATGCAGCGATGACACGAACAATTCGTTGTAGGTCGCCTTCGCGGCGCCCGACAGCGCGGAGATCGCAGCCGGATCGCTCAGCGTGTCGGCAAGCGCGGGCATCGTCGCCTTGATGTTTTCGCCAAGCGTATAGGCAAAGATCGCGCCGAAAAGCGCAGCGCCCACCGAACCGCCGATGGAACGGAACAACGTGGTGCCCGAGGTCGCGACGCCGAGTTGCTCATAGGCGACCGCATTCTGCACGGCCATCACCAGGATCTGCATGACCATGCCAAGACCGAGGCCCAGCAAAATCATATAGAGCGACGCCGTCCATGCCGACGTCTCGACCGTGATCATCGACAATAGCGCCAGCGCGACCGTCATGATGCCCGTCCCCATGATGGGGAAAATCTTGTAGCGCCCGATCCGGCTGATGATCTGCCCGCTCGTGATCGAACTGACGAAAACGCCGAGCATCATTGGCGTGAGATGCAGGCCCGCGCTCGTCGGGTCCAGCCCTTTGACGATCTGCAGATAGAGCGGCAGCAGCGTGATCGATCCGAACAGCGCCAGGCCGACGATAAAGCCGATTGCCGCCGCAACGACGAACGATCTGTTCGTGAAGAGCGACAGCGGCAGCAGCGGATCGGGAACCCTCGTCTCGATGTAGATGAACGACGCGAGCGACACCGCGCCGAGCAGTGCGAAAGCAAACAGGCTGACTGGAGCTTCCGCCGCGAACGTCGCCCCGAGACTCGTGATGATCACGATCGATGAAAGCGCCAGCGCCAAAAGCATCGCGCCCGGATAATCGATCTGGATCTTCGAAGGCTGCCGATGCGGGCGGAAAGTCCGGTTGATCACCACAAGCGCCAGAAGTCCGAACGGCAGATTGATCAGGAAGATCCATCGCCATGATGTATGTCCGACGATGAATCCGCCGATCAGCGGGCCGAGCACCGTCGCGAGACCGAACACGCCGCCAAAAAAACCCTGATAGCGTCCCCGT
The DNA here is from genome assembly GCA_030148425.1 of Hyphomicrobium sp. Classification (GTDB taxonomy): domain Bacteria; phylum Pseudomonadota; class Alphaproteobacteria; order Rhizobiales; family Hyphomicrobiaceae; genus Hyphomicrobium_B. Next base: position 31,237 of record JASBTM010000016.1, read on the forward strand.
TCGCGCGGCGGCACGACATCGCCCACGACAGCCATCGCCGTAACGATGAGACCGCCACCACCAAGACCCTGCACAATGCGGAAAGCGATGAGTTCGGGAAGATTCTGCGCCATCCCGCATAGCCCCGATCCCACCAGAAAGATGACGACGGCCACCTGCAGCACGGTCCGCCGGCCGAAGAGATCGCCGAGCTTTCCATAAAGCGGCACCACGATCGTCGTCGCGAGAAGATAAGCCGTGACGATCCAGGAGAGATGCGACAGGCCGCCGATCTCCCGCACGATTGTCGGCAACGCCGTCGAGACGATCGTCTGGTCGAGAGACGCCAGCAGCAGGACGAGCGAAAGGGCCGAGAAAATCGCGATGCGCTCGCGCGAGCTAATTTCCGGCGGCGACTGTTGTTCAGGAATTCGATGTGGCATGCGTCCGAAACGTCAACCTCGCAATTTTCCGCCGCGCGCTACGGTCTCTACGTCGAGAAGCCAGCGTACTGGTGCGCGTGTCAACACGTCCCAGAAACCGAAAGCCGCGCCGCTCATCACCCGTGGAACACCTGCAAGCCCCGCTGGTATCTACGGAAAGGGCGGTTTAGGATGTGGCTCATAGATCTTGAAATTCCGGCGACACGCCGCGCGTTCCGTAAAGTAGCGCCGCATAAGCAACACAACTTGTCATAAGGTCATGGCCCGGCAGGGTCCGGTTGGCCCATCGGCGCGAATATGTTAGCCGGACATGAAAGAAAATCGAGGACGTGAATGCGCTCATTGACAACGAGCATCGTGGCCGCCGTTTTGATGTGGCTGGCAGTATCGCCCGCCACCGCCGGTCCGACTCTCCTCTTCGAGCCCTCGACGGGAAAAATCCTTTACGCCGAAGATATCGACGATATCTGGCATCCCGCCTCGCTGACGAAGCTCATGACGGCCTACGTCACCTTCGAAGCGATCAAGAAAGGCGAGATCCACCTCACCGATAAAATTCCTTGCTCGCTGCCCGCGACGCTGCAGCCTCCAAGCAAGGTCGGATTGCAGGTCGGCCAAACGCTGACGGTCCAACAGGCGTTGCAGGCTGTCATCATCAAATCCGCCAACGATGTCACGGTGATGCTCGCGGAAGCCGTATCGGGCAGCGAGTCCGCTTTCATCGAACGCATGAATGTCACCGCCAAGCGGCTCGGCATGACACACACCAGTTTCGTCAACACCAACGGCCTGCCTGATCCGGGACAGCTGACCAGCGCCCGCGACATCGCCAAGATCGCACGCGCCGTTGTGAGCGAATACCCCGAGTATGCCGCCTATTGGGCGATGCCCGCGATGCACATCGGCAAGCGCAGACTCGGCAGCCACAATGCGCTGTTGAAGACGTTCGCGGGAGCTGATGGGCTGAAGACGGGATTCACCTGCGATTCCGGCTATAACGTCGTCGCCAGCGCCACGCGCGACAACCGCCGATTGATGGCGATCGTCCTCGGCGAATCATCAGGCAACGAACGCGCCGTCCGCGCTGCGAGCTTGCTCGAATATGGTTTCCAGAATTACGACTGGAAGCAGCTTTTCAATTCCTCGACCATCGACACGTACCCGATGGACCCGAATTTCAAGACGGTGATGTCGGTCCGCGATTCGGTGACGGCGTGGGGATGTGGCGGTCACAAGCGCCATACCGCAGGCGGCAAGCACAAATCGAAAAGCAAGCTTGCAGCATCGAAGCAAAAGGCTGCGAAGAAGACCGACGGCGCCCCGGCCGATACGCGCTCGGCGCTGAAGGGCCCGCAGACTGAGGACGAGCCGAAAGACGCCGCTCCTGCCGAACCCGCGGATCAAGCGAAGCCAGCACCTCAGGCAGCCACGGCCGACTAAGCCACCCGGCGGGCAGTCCCTGCTTTCGTCAGACGATCAATTCAAGCGGCGCATTCTGGAAGATGCAGCCCGGCGGTTGTGCTGAATCCGGCGGCGATGCCTGATCCGAATCCGCCCCATCGCCGTCCGCCGAACCGTCGTCGCCCGGGGCTTGTGAGTTCTGGTCAGGCGAGCCGCCATCGGGCTGTCCATCGGCGTTGGAATCCGGCGCGGCGTTATCGCCATCGGCATTTTGCGAGAGTTCCATTCCGGCACAACCGAGCAAAATGAGACGCCGGTCGTGCCCCGCGCGCGCATCCGAAACGAAAAGCGGCATCGCTATCGCCGCCACCATAAACGCGCCACCAAACCTGGCCATTCGACATATTTCCCACATTTCGCGGGCCTTTGGCCGCGAAGCTACTGAAAAGGCGTTCAGTTTAACCAATCTTAAGCGCGTGCGGAACGCCTGCGACCGCGTCGTGGCGTCGAATTTGCTTTTGCGGACTCCGTAGAATTCGCATTCGAGACTTTGCATAGGACTGACACGATGGCATCGCCACCGCGCGCGACGAGTACTCAGGCTGCTAATGGGGCCGACTTCGACTGTACACCACCACCGCAGGATCTAGGCGCGATGGCCGAGGTCCTGGAAGGTAAGCATGGCTTTTTTGCTGCCGGGATTGCCGATTTCTTCGCGCTGTATCATGGCCAGAAAGGCGATGCCGGAAGATCGTGGGCCTGGACCGGCGTCGCCGAACTCGTCCGGACGCGCGAACGCGAACGCCTCGACGACGAAATCTAAACCTGAACCTGCCGAGCGGCCGGCGCACGCAGCGTGTCGCCCGGCACAAACAAAAAATCGGCCGGCTCGCGGCAGGCGAGTCGCCAACGCCCAATAAAAACTACATCGGCGCCGCGAGTACGAGCGTCCAGAACGACTTGAATTCGGTGTGCTGGTCCTGAACCAGCGCGATGCCCATGTGAACAGCGTCGGGCGTCAGCAGATTCTTGTTGTGGCCGGGGCTCTCTTCCCAGCCCTTCATGACTTCGTTGAAGTTGATCTGACCCGTCCCGACGTTCTCGGCCGTCAAACGCGCCTTGTAGCCCGTGCGCTTTACCCGGTCCCACGGGTTCGACCCATCCGAACCATAGTGCGAAATGCGATCCCATTTCGCGAGATCACGCGAATGCGATTTTGCAGCTTCGGTGAGTTCCGGATTGAGCTTCAGCGCCTTCAAACCGAACTTCTTGCGATAGGCATTGATGACATCGCGCGCCATCTCGGCATTGAGCGACGTGCCTGAATAATCGCGGTTCGAGAGAACGCCCGGCTCTGCCTTCTCATAAGTTCCGGACGGCGCCTTATCGAGCATGGCGACCTGAACGCCGCCGCTGCTACGCGGCGCCGACGGCTCTCCGCCGAGCCCAACGCTTTTCGAATTCGAAAGGTAGGACGAAGGCGACACCGACGCCGTCGTTTCCGGTTCAGCAAATCCAGAAGACAGATTGGCGGAGCCAAGGCTGCAACCCGCAAGAGCGGTCACGAGCCCGGCGATGAGCGCAACGCGATACATTTTAGCAACTCCCGGCACGACACGTGCGGCTGACCTCAGCATTGCCGGAAATCCGTTAACTGGGCGTTAACGCTAACGAAGTGCAAACCCCAGCGCAGCGCGCGCCGACTCAGTCTCTGAGAGCCACTCATGGCACCGGAACCCTCACGAACTCTCACTCTTGCCCCGCTGTAATGGTCGCGCCAACAAGGTGTCGCGATTTTGACCGCTCGGCGGCGAAAGGCTGGCGCAGCGGCATTCCGCGAGCATTTCGACGCCCGTCGACGGGTTGTGGGTCAATCCCGCCGGGCTCTTGGAAGTGCTGGATCAATCATCGAAGTTGTCGAGACAGCGCATTTGATTCGCGCGGGGAGACCATTCGATGAGTGCAGCCATCGAACATTCCAATTTAACGACCGGAGGAGAGGGATCGCCCCTCCTTACGGTCCGCGACTTGTTGCTTCTGCGCATTGCCGTCGGAAGCGCGACCCGCGCGGATCTGCAACGGGACGTTGCACCTGTGCTGGCGTCGAAGATGTCGAGCCTCGACTTCCGCCGCTCGGCTGAGCTGGCCATCAGCACCCTGATCGGCGCGCAGCTGACGACAGAGTCCAAAGGCCGCCTGACCGTCACCGAAAAGGGGCACCGGGTTGCGGAGGCAAGCTTCGCCGCGTCGCGAGTGTTCCCGGCATCGTGGACTGACGCGAAAGCTGCGCTACTGCTCGGAACGCTTTCGGCCAGCGACACACCGTCCATTCGGAAAGCACTCGCACGGCCTGAGGGCCTTGCCGCTCTCATCGTTCAGCATCACTTCGGCAAAATGACCGCGCGCGTGCTGTCGCCCGCCGATTTGCGGTCGGAGCTTGCGATCATCGCCCTCGAGCGCGCCTTCGGCAACAAGATCAAGACGGGCTTTGGAAAAAACGCCGGCCTTCCGGCGAAGGCCGGCCGGATACTCGCGGGTCAGCTCTTCCGCTCTCCGCGCGAGATCTCGAGTGACGGGAAGTTGATTGTCCAGCTCGCGTGCGAAATCGTCGGCGCGCGCGAAGGCAGCGTGTCGGCGTTGGAGCTGGCGCTGATCCGCACCCTTGTCGGCCCGCGCGAAGACAATGCCCGCGCGCAATCCTCTCGGCAGCCGCAGCGCGAAGAGACCGCAAAGCGCGTCGTCCGCGCGCCGACACCGCGCCCCGCCAACGACCGCCTGCCGCTTGATGAGACCCAGCCCGCGCCACAGCCGCGAGTTGTCTCTCCACCCGACATGCCGGAATTTTGTCAGGCTGTTGTTGATGCGGCACGTCCTGTCGCGGAGGGCTGGCCAGGCAACCGGAAGGCGTTTATCTCTTTGGTATGGAAGGCGATTCGCAACGCGCGGCCCGACTGGGGTTTATCCGAGATTGCGTTCAAAGGAATGCTCGCGGAAGCCCATCGCTCGGGGCAGCTCGAACTGGCGACCGCTGATCTCAAAGACGGTCGCGATCTCAAATCGCTCGAGGATTCTAAAATCCTCTACAAAAACACTGTCTGGCACTTTGTGCGCGTTCAAGATTGAAGGCATTTCGGTTCGAAATGGGTGTTGAAGGCGCATCCCTCAAACAGTCGACGTTTCAGACCTCGCTCTCGCCTGACAAGCTGAGCGAGGCTTTCGAGCATTCGATCACGTGGGAAGACGATCTGTGGCGCGCCGACCCGGTCGACGTGCCGGAGATCCACGCCAAGGCGCGCCAAAAATTCAACGACCTGCTGACGACTGTCACATCCGGCCGTGGCTACCACGTGCAGGATCGCATCCTGCTTTTCCACGGCCAGTCCGGCGCCGGAAAAACGCATCTTCTGCGCGCTCTTCGCACCGACTCTCATCGCAGCGGCCAAAGCTATTTCGGCTACGCGCAGATGACGCCCGACGTGCAGAACTACGCTGACTTCTATCTCCGCCGTCTCGTTCACTCGCTCGAAAAGCCCTACGATCCGGATCGTTTCGGAGAATCCGCGCTTTCGCGTCTCACGAACCGCATGGTTCTCGATTCCGAGGTAATCTCGTCGGAGGATCTCGACAGACTTCGCGACGAAACGCTCGACGACAAGCAGCTCGCGCGTCTTATTCTGCGCCTCGCCGATCAGATCGTTGCCTGCGATAAGTTCCAGACGCAGGAACTAGACATCAACATCGTGCGCGCGCTTCTCTATCTGCAGCGCCGCGACCCGCGCATCGATCAGCGCGTCCGCCAATATCTCAATGGCCGCAACCTGACGCCAATTGCGCACGAGGCTGTCAGCGCGCTCGATCCGAACGACGGCGAGGATCGCGCCTTCGAGATCATCAAGGCGCTCGGCGCGCTCGTCTGGACCGTCGACCGCGCCGCGCTCGTCTTCTGCATCGATCAGGTCGAGGATTTGCGTTTCTTCGACAATGCCGAGGATCGCTTTCAACGAGCCGTCCGCGATCTTATCCAGATCGCCAACCGGCTGACGAACGCGATCATCATCATCTCGTGCCTGGAAGATTTTTACGGCCAGGTGCGTAGCCTCGTCGCGCAGTCGTACATCGACCGCATCGAGAAATCCGGTCCCGTGCTTCTGCGCGAAAGCCGAACGCCGGAAGAAGCCCGCCTCATCATCTCGAAGCGCCTTGCCTATCAGTCGGAGTTGAACGGCGGCGGCTTGAGCTTCCCCGACGCCTCGCAATTCTTCGGTCCACAATTCTTCGAGGAATTTGGCGGTCTCTCGACGCGCCGCCTTTTGGAGCATGCGCAATCGCGCCTGCGCGAGGCCACCTCCACCGAAGGCGACGAGCGCGAGCCAGAACCCGAGCGTCCGTCTTTCATCTCGACGCTGGCTCAAGCCCTCGGTCAGGCCATCGGCTTCGGCAGCGCCGAGGAAGATGCCCCCGGTTCGCTGTCCGCCGTGCAATTCCGCGAAATGTGGGAACGCTTCGCCAATGAGAGCGAAGCCGAAATGCCCGCCGACGACCAGGAACTGGTCGACGTCATGTCGGCCGCGCTTCTGCTGGCTCGCGACGAATGGGGCAAGGCCATCGAAGTGACGGTGAAGCGCCTCGAACTCGGCGACGACCTTCCGGCCTTCGACCTCACCGTCCGCCATCGCACAGGCTTCGCGAATGACGTGCGCGTCTTCCTATGCAATCGCCCGACGCAGGGCGGCGGCCTGAAGCGCCAGCTCGACAAGGTGCTGACGGCGATGCAGGGCAAGCCCTGCTTCATGCTGCGCGCCAGCGACTTCCCGCCGAACAAGAAAAACCAGACCGCGCAGGCCTTCCGCAAATTCCGCGACGGTGGTGGCCGCCAGCTTCTCGTGCCAATTCCCGAGTGGGAACGCATGATGACGGTGCGCGAGTTCACCGCTCATCACCGCGGCGACACGGGCATGGCGCAATGGCTCGAAGGCGCCAAGCCGCTGTCGAGCCTCATCTCGATCACGCACCTGTTGCGCCTCGATCTGCTCGGCCGTCCAGTGCCGCGGCTCGTTGCGAAAAGCATGGACGATCCGCAATCGTCGCTCGACGGCTTCGACATGCTGTCCGAAGAGCAGGCCCGCGCCGCCAACCCGAACGCCACCGACTCCGGCCTTCCCGCCAACGACGACGATCTGCCGATGTCCGTCATTCTCGACGAAGACGGCAGCTATGGCGCAAGCATTCTGGCTGGCCGCGAGAACGGACTCCGCGGCAGCCGCCCGGTGACGCTCAACAAAAGCGTATTGAAGCGCCACGCGGCATTCCTCGGTGGCTCGGGCTCCGGTAAAACCACCCTCGCGCTCTCGCTCATCGAGCAGTTGCTGCTGCGCGGCGTTCCGGCCGTGCTTATCGACCGCAAGGGCGACCTCGCGAGCTACGCCAATCCGGAAGTCTGGCGCTCAAATGAGAACGAGACGCCCGATCGCCGTGCCGAACGCGAGAAGCTCGCCGACGCCATCGACGTCGCGGTCTATACGCCCGGCCGTGCCTCGGGCCGCCCGATCTCCATCACACTGCTTCCGAACGGCATCAACGAGCTGCCCGATCATGAGCAGCAGTTGCTGGCCAACCTTTCAGCCGCCGCGCTCGGCGAAATGCTGCATCTGAAAAATTCGGCGACGCATCAGAAGCAGTCGGGCGTGCTGGCCGTTGCGCTGCGCATCCTCGGATCGCTCTCGACCAACGAAGTGACACTCGCCGACCTCATCCATCTTCTGGAGGACGAGCACCCCGAGCTCACCGACCAGACCCAGCGCATGGACCCCTCGGGTAAGCTGCGCCGCGATCTCGTCGCTCAGCTGGATTCGCTTCGCCTCCGTAACGCCGCGCTGTTCGAAGGCGGCGGCGAAAGCCTGCGCATGGAAAGCTTGCTGGGTCTTGGCCGTTATCAGCGCCCCAACCGCACGCGCCTGTCCGTCATCTACACGGGCTTCCTCGGCGACAACGAAAACATCCTGTTCTGGGTCTCGCAGTTCCTGTCCGAAGCTTTGCGTTTCTGTCAGCGCAATCCGAACGACGAGCTGCAGGCGGTCGTCATGTTCGACGAAGCCGACCTTTACATTCCGGCGAACTCCAAGCCTGCGACGGCCGAACCGCTGCAAAGCTTGCTGAAGCGCGCCCGCTCCGCCGGTCTCGGCATGATGCTCGCGACCCAGTCGCCGGGCGACCTCGACTATAAGAGCCGCGATCAGATCACGAGCTGGTTCATCGGCCGCGTCCGCGAAGATACGGCGCTGCGTAAGCTCAAAGCCGCGTTCCAGTCGGAATCGGGCCTCGACCCGGCATCCGCTTTGCCCGGCCAGACGGTCGGCGAATTCCACCTCGTTCAGGAAGGCCTCGTCAGGCCGATGAAGGCGCAGCGATCGCTGATCGGCGCCGAGCAGGTTCCCTTCGATCGGATCGAGCAATTGGCCGCCGAAACACGAGGCACCGACGAGCGTCAGCTCCGCCTTTTCGATCTCCGCTGAACTTCAATTCGCGTTTCAATATCTAACATACTCTGTGATGTTGCGCGGCAGGAGGTTGTCTCTCGCAGTGCCGATCCAGGTATACGACACTTCCGTAACATGCTGTGACTGTTAGATAATTATAAAAGTTCGCCGTCCGCGGAACAGCGCCCTGACCTATAGGTTAAGGATATTGGCGCGTGTGATCTGGTTTCGACGTCGCCGCCTGCAAAATCCCAGCAGGCTCTGTCAAGTTATTTTGCAAAGTTGTATTCTGACAGTGCTGAGAAGCAGGGGTTATGCTCAGCGACGTTGACGGGTGGCGGCTCCTTTCAGCGATAATGAGATGTGCGACCGAGGGGGCAAACCGGTCGAAACATCGCTTAGGGCCGCGCGTAACAGTGGAGTGAACTTAAAGAGTTCAGTGCGGGGTAAGTGTTATGGTGGCGAAACCATTCGTCATGATGGTCGTTGCGGCCCTCATCGGACCGGCCGTCGGCGTAGGCCTTTTCATTCTGATGAACAATTTTTGAGTCGGCAGACTTTTGTCCGCCGTCTCATAGAGCAATGCTATCGCTGGCAGCAGGGCTGCGGGCGTCGGTCACACATTTGCCGCGACCGGGCGCCGAAGCTGCCCCGACTTCGCTGGGTTGACGCCGCAAAGGTCAACTAAGCAGTCGATGAGCCGTCGCCTGTCTCGGCGTCGGCATTAGCGCGGCTTTGCGACACCGATGTTACGTCTTCTGCGGCATCTGACCGCCCTCGCGGACTTCTGCCTATGGGCGCCGCGATGGGTTGTGCGTTGGCTGATGATGGCCGTCGCGTTCAATCCAAAACTCGGACCGCTGCGCCACGTCTTCACGGGCGCCATCATCTACGTCCTGTTCGCTCTGATCCTAGTCTACATCGCCGCCCCCATCCGCGGCTACCTCGGCGATCTCTCTATGCACGACAAACTTGGCTACGACGCCGAGCGCTGGCTTGCGACCGCCATCTACGATCCCAAAGGTAATTTCGTCGGCACCTTCGACCCCCGCCTCGATAGCCTCCGCGACGTCAATTATACCGACAGCGCCATCGCGCTCGGCGATTACGTCGCGAACCCCGATCACAAATCGATCCCCGTCCGCGAGGTGCCGGAGCAATACTGGCGTTGCCTCTCCTATCACGAGGATCGCTATCTGGGCGGCCCGCTCAACCCGTTCGGCATCGATCTCGTCGGCGTGTTGAAAATTCCGCTCTCCACCGTCACGCGCTCGATCTCCGCGCGCCGCCCCGTTCTCGGAGTCGGCGGCTCGACGCTTCCGATGCAGTTCGCCCGCGTCATCTACAAAACGCCGCCGAGCACCGACGAGGGCGGCATCGACAAACTGAAGCGCAAGCTCGGCGAATGGTGGCTCGCCCCCGTCATCTATCGCGAACTGACGCGCGGCGGCGACGATACGCTGCTGAAGCAATGGGCGGCGAACCACATCTGGCTCGCGCAGCGCACCGGCGGTCAGCCGCTCCACGGCGTCGAGGTCACGAGCCAGGTCGTCTTCGGCAAGGAAGCGAAAGACCTCTCGACCGCCGAGCAGTTCGTGCTCGCCTCCGCGGTCAACAAGCCGATCATCCTGCTCGAAGGCAACGACCGCCTGAATGCTGTGCGCCTCGATCGCTGGCGTTATATCACCGAGGTTCGCGCTCGCACCTGCGCCGAAAAACTCATCACCGACGAAGCCGAGCAAAAGAAGGTCGTCTTCGAGCTGATGGCCCTCGCCGGCGGCCCTCCCGACCCGAAGATCAAGCCGAAGCTCGAAGCCGCGCTTGAGCGCTTCGCACCTGCCCAGTTGAAGCGTGCAGAAGCGAACCCGATGATCCGCGCCAATCTGCTGCTCCCGGCCGCCCGCTTCGGCATCCGCGAGGAGATGAAGCAGAGCTACGGCTTTGCCTGGCGCGACTACGTCCGAGGCGTGACGACGACGTTCGACATCGGGGAGAACCTCGCCTTCCGCGAAAAGATCGACACCGAGCTTGCCGCGCTCGATGCGAAATGGACATCCCGCATCGATCCGGCTTTCACCCTCGATCCGGCGAAGGTGACCGCCGACAAGGCGCTTCCGAACATCGTCGTCGTCGCGGCCGACGCCAACGGCAACATCGTGCGCTATTACGAAACCGGCGAGACGGCAGCTTATTTCGGCTCGCTTCCCGCGCGTCGCTCCGACACCGGCTTATACGACCCGGCACTTGAAAGCCGGCAGGTTGCATCGACCGGAAAAATGCTTCTTGCCGTCGCCCTCGCCAACCAGGGCCGCGACGGCCCTGACAGTCTCTATTCCGATCCGCAAGCCCCGGCGCAGGGGCTCGACACCTGCGCGAAAGGCGGTGCGTCGGCCACCCGCCGCGCCATTGTGGCGTTTGCCTGCTCGCTCAACGCGCCTCTTATCAATCGTGGCGCGCAGCTCGGCCAAGCGCCGATCAAGCGCCTGATTGATGGCTTCGGCTTCACGATGCCGCCTGCAGCCGCCCTTGGCGGAACGCCGCCGTCAACCGCCGTCGTGCTCGGCCAAATCGCCGGCGCGCCACGGCGCGTGCATTTCATGTCGAGCGTGATCCTGGCATCGCTCATCGGCCGCGGCACGAAACCGGTGCGCCCGCCGACGCTGGTCGCCACCTACGACTATACGCAGAAGGGTCAGTCGGGGGCCGGCATTGCCGCCGAAACGCGCCCCGCCATCATCCCGAAATCGCTGATCCGCCCGGGCGCGACGGGACTGATCCGCACGCTTCTCGAAGCACCGCTCTGCTATCAGTCCGCAGGACAGTCCTACGGCACGCTCAAAAGCCTGAGCGCTTGGTGTGCGCGGAAGCGCGGCGACCTGCGCTTGCATTTCGCGAAGACGGGAACCTCCGTCACGCTCGACCCAAACGCCACCGTCGATACCTGGGCATCCGGCGGCCTGCAGTTCACGAACGGCGCCGCGTATTCCTATGTCGTGCTCGTCGGGACCGGCAACGCCTCGCGGCCCTGGGCGCGCGATCTTCACGCCGCACAAGTTGCAGCTCCGTTGCTTGACGTCCTGCTGCACGATCTCGCAGCACACGCCAAATCGAACCCTCGCCGCGACTTCCTCCCCCAGCACCGCGCCGTCCCCGTCGCCGCGGCACGTTCTTCCGTAAAAGAAATCGCCGAAGCGGCGCGCTGACTGCGACCTCTCTTCGTCATCCCGGCGCAGGCCGGGATCCAGACAAACCTCAACAAATCGAATGTCTAAGTTTGCCCGAGTGCCGACCTTCATCGGCATGACGCCATCAAGGTCAACATCTCCCATTCATCCCCGCGCTGAAAATTCGTCGACAGTCCGACATTGCTCAGCCTCAGTTCAACCATCAAAAACGCGGACTGGCCGCAGAGTCTGCAAGCCTCTCTTGGGTAGGGTTGGCGGCGATGGACGGGGAAGGTGCTGAACTCCGGCGCGAGGCGAGTACGCTGCGTCTCTACGCGGACGCGCGCGACAGCGGCGCGCCGCAGAAACCTCCGCGCGATTGGAAACGCGCGATTCTGATTTTCGGGCTCGGCGCGCTGTCATGGGTCGCGACCTACGTCGGCATGCTCGAACTGATCGAGGCCAACATGGGCGATCTTCCCATCGTCCACCGCGTCATCGTCGGCTTCTCGGTCGCGATGCTGATGACGATGATCATCTGGCTGCTGGATCAGCTCTTCCGTCCGCATCCCTTTGTCACGAAGCTCTTCTATGCGAGTGGCTACGTCTTCCTGTCGCTGATCTCGATCGGGTTCGGGTTTGGCTTCTACTGGAAGGTTCTCGAAAGCCGCGGCGAAGCCTCCCGCTCGGCCGAAAGCGCCGTTTCCGAGGTCCAAAACGCGCTGCACGGCGCCGAGACGCGCCTCGAGCAGCTTCAGGCGACGCTCATCCAGCTCACGCAGGTCTCGAACGACAAGGCACAGCTCGAACAAACGAAAGGAACATCATGTCCGAATTCGAAACCGGGCGACGGACCTCGCCGGAAGATGCGCGAAGACGATGCGCAACGTTTCTCATTCGCGTCCGACTTCGTGAAGGGCAGGATCGGCGCGGTGAAGACCGATATGCAATCCTTGAACGGCGACTTGACGAAGATCGTCTCGGCGGACGCCTCCACCTTCGACCCGAAGACCGGAACACGAAATGAATTCATGCGTGCGCTCGGCCGTAAGCTCGACCTGACGGCAACGGGCTTCAACGCCTTCCGCACCGATCCGCAGCTGCGCCAGATCCGCTCCGACCTTGCCGACCGCGCCGAACGCACGACCTTCGGCGATGGCAAGAACGGCACCGTCACCTGCCCCGACCCACAGTTGCAGATGGCGCTGCGCGGCGTCGTCAAAGCCATCGACCAATTACCCGAATTGCAGAAGCCCGAGATCGCGACCGTCGAAGGCCCGGAAGCGACCATCGAAGCCTTCCGCCGCCTGACGACGACGTTCTACGGTCTTCTCGCCTTCAAGATGCCGCCGTCGGCCGACGAACTGCGCGAATTGCAGAAGAAGGCGATCCAGTCGGTCGAAAGTCCGGCCGAAATCCGAGGCAACGCCGACGGCCAGGCTTCAGGCCTTTCGAAACGAGATTACGTTCCCCTCGCCGTCGCGCTGTTCGTCGACCTTTGCCTGTTTCTCGTCTCGATGGGCCAGCGCCCCGGCGGCCGCCTCGACGGCCTCGTGCCGAAAATGAAAGCCGCCGAGCACGGCCCTGTCATCGATATCCTGTCGCGCTTCAACGACATTCACCGCGACAAGCAGATCCGCGAAAACTTCGAATTGTTCCGCCACGTCGTCTTCGACATGAATGGCGACTACTACGTCGCCGTGCCGCTCGACGCGCCGCCGCGCATGAACCCCGCCGAGCGCGAAAACCTCCGCGTCGAAGCGCAACTCCTTGCCAACCTGTTCGCAAGCTTCGAGCGCGAGAAGATCTTCAAGCGCACGCTGCTGCCGACGACAGGCAGCATCCAGAAGCGCCTTACGCGGCAGGGATCGAAGTTCGCAGGCTCGGAATCCTTTCGCGTCTATAAGTTCATGAACGGTGCGTGGTCGGACATCATCCTTGGTGCCGTCATGGGCGCCGCGCGCCGCGCTGAAAGAAACGAATTCATCCGGCGCGATGATGATCGGACGATGTCGGCGTCATCGGCCGCTCCGACTCCGCCAGTGCCAGACACAGCAACTGCCGCTCCAACGCATCCGTTCGAAGAGCGCCGCGACGATCGCGGCGAAACCCCGTCGTCTCCGAGGTTCGATCGTCCCATACGTGCCGTGCGCCCGAACATGGCCATCGACCCCGATCACGCCGCCCGCTTCGGCCCCTACGCCAACGCTTATAGGCCCGAACCCGAACTCACGCCGCCGCAGGCTCCGCGCGTGCGACGGCCCGCGCCGAAGCCCGATCCGGAGGCTGACGTGACCGTCAAGGCCGCCAACAGCAACACGGCGAACGCCGTGCCGTTGACGCCGCCCGAGATCCGCCCGGCGACCGTCGTCACGATTCCTCGCAACTCCGCGCCCATCGAACCACCCCCTCTCCCTCCCGAAGTGTCCACCCCCCGCGCGAGCGTCACCTTGCAACGTGAGACCGCGACGTTCTCAGTGCCGGTAAGCGAGGCTGTAATGCCGGACTCGCTCAAAGCCGCAATGCAGGCCTTTAGGCAGCGCCTGCCAGCCGCCGATAACGCTGACGACGTCGACGCCGAGGACCTGGCCGCCGCACTCCGCGCGATTCCTTTGGATGATCAGCTTTCTGACCATGATCGCGCCCTTATTCGGCGTATCGCGCCCCCGGCCGCGGAATGAAAAAAGCTTGGAAAGAAAACAGGATAACAATGTTCGCCTTAAATCGAACCCGGCCGCAACGCTTGTTTAACATTCTTCTTGGCTTAATGGGGTCGCCGGATGCCCAGCGGGGGGCAGTTCGATTTCTCGGACATGACCGGCTCGAAATGGGAATTTATAAATGCGCATCGCTTCACCTTCGCGGCTTATGACCATGTCTCGAACGGATAAGGAAGCACGGCTCAAGGACTTCATCTGCGAGGCGTTGACCGCCTGCCGTGAAGCCTCCGCACATGACGACAGCATCACGCTGTTCGTTCGCAATCCTGATAGCCCGGTCGCGCGCGCGCTTCACGCCGCGCTGTCGGAAGGGTGTGCCGAAGCTGCTCGTATCCGCATCCTGATTTGCGACACCAATGCCGACGAGCCGTCCGCACCGTCGCTGTTGGACAATACCGATGCCGACTGCCGCGTCCTCGCCGACGCGAGCTTCGGCCCGGCGCACGAACAGCTCGCCATCGGCCACACGCACGTCTGGATCGGCGATTGTCTGCGCCGCGATCCGACGAAGCGCGACGCCTTTGAGCTTTATCATCCGAACGATCCTGCCATCGGCGTTTTCGCGACGGCCTCGTTCGAAAAGCTTTGGCCGCGCGGCCGTCCGCTCAAAATGCCGCGTCTGTCTCCCGAGATCATCGCCGCGCAGTCGGACGATCAGGCGGAGCTGCCGCGCAATCCGCGCCACTGATTTGAACGGCCGCTTTAAAAAGCGGCCGTGTCACGCTCTAGGGATGTCATCCTCCGGCTCGTCCCGAGGATCCATCGCGCCACCTCGCCCGCTGCAAAATGCGTGGTTTCTTCACGACCACCATCGCCATCGCCGCCTCGGTCTCAATTCCGGCCGCCGAAAGGGCGGCGGCTGGGATAGAAGAGCGCTTCGATCGTTGCGATCAGTTGTTCGATCACGAGCATCATCGGCTTTCTCCGTTCTTGAATTCTCTGCCAAGAACGATGCGCCGCGTCCCCTCGGCGGACAAACGGCATTGCTTTACAGCACCTGTAAGTTTTTGTTACATGAGGCATGGCCAGACGACTGCCGCCCCTCAACGCTCTCAAAGCGTTCGAAGCCGCCGCGCGGCTATCGAGCTTTTCGCGCGCGGCCGACGAACTCAACGTCACGCATGCCGCCATCAGCCGGCACGTGCGCGCGCTTGAAGCCGAATTCCGCACGCCCCTGTTCGAACGCACGGGCCGCGGCGTCGAGTTGACGGAAGCCGGTCAGACGCTCGCGCTCGAACTGACGAAGGGCTTCGACCTCATCGCCTCCGCCGCCAGCCGGTTCGCCCGTCCGTCACGGCGCAAACGGCGCTTGCGCGTGACGTCCGACCCTTCTTTTGCTGCGCTGTGGCTGGTGCCGCGTCTTGGCACATTCACCGCGCGTCACCCCGGCATCGAACTCATCGTCGACGCCAGCCCGCGGCTTGTGGACTTTACGAAAGAGGATGTCGATATCGGCATCCGCTGGGGCGGCGGGACTTGGACGGGCGTCGCGTCGAAAAAGCTCGCCGACGCAGAGCTGACGCTCGTCTGCAGCCCAAAATTCCTGCGCGACAATCCGATGTCGTCGCCGAGCGATATCGACGGCGAGCTACTCATCCATGAGACTGCGAAAGAGTGCTGGAACGCGTGGCTCTCGGCCGCCGGAATAGCAAATCTCGTGACCCCGGCAGGTCCGACGCTCAACGGCGATCTCGCAATCGCTGCGGCCGAAGCCGGACAAGGCCTGACGCTCGCAGACCAGATCCAGGCGGGAGACGCGCTCGCAGCCGGACGGCTCGTCCGCCCATTCGATGTCGTCGCCAAGCGCTTTGGCTATTACCTCGTGTGCCGCCTCGGCGCGAAGTCGTCGGATGCCGCGACCGCATTTGAAGCGTGGCTTGAAACCGAACTTAAGACCTTCGCCGCGGAGCTTGCCACGGTTCGCCGCATCCGTTCGGCGAAAGACCGTAGCAACGCAAAAAGAAATCCGGTGCGCGGCCGCCGCGCGCCGGCCGCCTAAGGCGTCGCTGGCTTCGGCACGAACCGGGTCAGGAACCCGCCGATGACCTGATGACTCGTCAGCCGCGCGCCCGCCCAGCCGTCACGCGGCTCCTCACCGGACCACCAGCGCGAGAATTGCCGCCACATGTCGATCGGATACCATGTGCCGTCGCGGCCCGTCAGCGGCCCCAAATAGTCGGCGAGCGTGAACTTGTATTCGATGAATACTGATCCGCTTCTTAAGCGGAGCTCAATCCCGAACAGCGCCTGCCCTACCGGGCCGGTATATTGATATTCGTAAGTCCGGGACGGATCGCCCTTCAGATGGATCTCGGAATGCGGGAACGAAAGCCCCGCACCCGCCCCGAAGTACGGTGAGATAATTCCAATCGACGGCAAACGCATCAGCCCGTTGAGCGTCAGCATGTTGTGGCCGTGCGTCCATTCTAGCTTCGAGAAATAATCTCCGACCTTCGCCTTCGCGGGTGCTGGCTGGCCGTTGATCGTTCCCTGGAAATCGAAGTCTTCCTTGAACGGCGCATAGACTTTCGAATGCGTGAAATCGAGCATGGTGCCGAAGCGCCCGCCTTCGAGCCAGCGCTGGATACGCACGCCATAATAAAGCGGGTTCTCGAACGGATGCGTAAACCAATCGATCTTCTTGATTGTGAGATCCGTAGTGCCCGGCTTTACGAGATGGAAATCGCTCGGATAGTGATAGGGTGCACCGAGATAAGCCCCGAAATCTGTCTCGCGGCCCGGATGAAGCGCCGTTGAGACGGGCGGATTTGCGCTTGCCGCCGAGGATCGATCGGAATTGTCAGGCAACGCGGCGGCCGCCACCAGAAGCCCCATCGCGGCGACGGCGGCCATGATCTCGATAGCGCGCCCGATTGACGACGTCGAAGGCCAGGGAAACAGCCGGGGTGTCGACCAGAGGGGAGCAGAAAGGCCTTCGCGTGCGAGCATGTGAATAGTCCCCCCGTTTGCCGCCGCTTCCGCGGCTGTCTTATCGCCAGCTTCCCCGCGCCCGGCGCAGTTGCCGGTACGCTTTATGCGCCTCCCTTCGGCGCTTGCAAGGCATCCACCATGCGGTTGACTGCGGCAATCTGCGGCGCGTCACGCGTCAGATACTGCGGCCCCGTGTAACCCCACCAATCCCAGCAGCCTTGCGGATTGATCGGCGAACCCGCCACTTGTGGAAAAAGCACAACGATCCGGTTCGTATCGGCCCACCGCGCGAAGCCCGATTCCTTGATGAACGTGTCGCCCACGGTCTCGCGATTTTGTGCGCAGCCATGGAATGCGATGTGGACCCGGCATCCCGCCTGTTCGCTGCACGATTTCGGAACGTAGACCACGCCGGTTTCCGCAAGTTCCGCACTGTCGTTTCCGGTCACAAACGGGCGTTGATCGAAATCAACGAACTGGCCGGAAAGCGCCCCCGCGCGCGGTTGAAGATCGCCGTAGATATGTTTCAGCAGCGCTCCCGCCTGATCGTAGCCGCAGTTGACGACGTAAGGCCCGGCGGAGACACCGCAGGAGCTGCCTTCATCGTCCGTTACGAAGGCGTGGCCCGCCGGAAGATCGGAGACGAGCGCGATGTTGGCATCCGGAACGCCGAGCTTTTCGTAAAACTGCGCCGCGTGTTTCACGATCGTTGGCGAAACCGTGCGATCGGCCGTTCCGGTGAAAAGATAGATGCGGTCGCGGACAACGTCGGCGATCGGATCGATCTCGCCTTTTCGTGCGCGATCTTCGGCCTTCTTCGCCAAGTCTTCCGGATCGGAAACGCCCCAGATGCCGAGCAGATCGAGCATACAGCCGTTAACCGCCTTGCTGAGGTTCAAAAGCGCGGTTCCTGTTCCGGGCATCGTGTTCGCGAAGATGCTCTCGGAGCAGCCGTAAGGTCCTCCAGCGATGATAGCCGCGCCAACGACGCGCTTGGCGTGCGCCATCTGGAATTGCCCCGCCATGTAGGCGCCGGACGAGATGCCGGAGACCGACGTCTGATCGCCGTTGACCCCGAGCGCCGGAAGCACGCGGCTCGGCACGGATGCCGTTCTCTGCTCTGAGTCATTGCAGCCGCCGACAGCGAACGCGGCGGCAATCGATAGGAGACCGGAAAAAAAGATTCGTCGGATTGGCATCGGATAAAGAAAATTCCAATAAGGCAAAGCGGGAACGGGAAGGTTAGCCGGAAATCTCGTCGAAGCTCAACGCCCAGTCGGGTCCAGCATACCAGCACCTCGCATCGTCGACCGGCTCGCGCCAAATGAGACTTTTTACATCGTCCCAACCGCCATTTCTGAGACTTTTGTGCAAAGCCTTAAGCTCCTTATCTTTCGATTCGGGGTCGAGGCCTTCAGCAAAGACGAATGAAACGGGAGCAATTGGGGCCGCAGCATAGTCGCCGTTGAGGCGGGTCACGAGGAAAGAGACAGCATTGACGTTCATCCCGCCCGAGCGCCTCGAAGGCGGAGGAACACCGAGCGGGAAAGCCAGACGTCCCCCTTTTCTCAGCTTTTCGATCCAAGCCGCAGCCGGGCGCGGGCTCGCAAAATTCACGTAGACGATATCCGTCTTATCTTTCGGCCAATCGAAGCCATTGCCGTGGACGACGCTCACATTCTTCCGATCCGCCAGATTTACTTTGGCTCGTTGGGCGGATTTCTCGTCGTATTCGACGGCGATGACGTGTCCGTCAGGACCAACGAGTTCGGACAATATCGCAGAGTAATACCCGTTGCCCGCGCCGATGTGGGCGACCGTGTCACCTTCTTTCGGCGCGACGAGATGCATCCATCGCGCGTGGAGGGAGGGACTTCCATTGTTGACGCCACGTTCTTCGTCAATTGCGACGACGACATCCTGATAAATGAGTGGAGGATCGCGGTCGACGAATGTGTTGAGAGACCAGTGCGAAAGAATGTGCCAGGGGCCCTGCCCTAAAAACTTCTCGCGTGGAACGCTTGCGAACGCGTCTTCGAGGCGTTGATCTTCCGTCGCATCTGCGATCGAAAGCATCTGCCGGGCGAAGACGCGACGCACATCAGCGAGTTCCATCTTTGCTTCCGATCGGTTCGGTGGCGCGTTGTGACGGCGCTACCTTAACCTGATCGATGCGCGATCCGTACGCCCGTCGGCATCGATCACCGTAATTTTTGCAAAGCCTTCGCTCGGTTGCCAGGTCGCCTCGCGCGTGTGCGCATCCGATGGAATGGGCTTGCCATCGATCAGCCACGTCAGCGGCAGCGCGCCGCCATCGGCTTTCAGCACCAGCGGCTCGCCGTCGAGATCAGCCCCGGCGATTTCCGATTGATCGGGCGGGAACGAGATCAGCACCGGCGGCGCAAGAAATTTCCCGGCCACCGGATCGTCGCCAGGATCGCGCCAGCGCTTCAGCGGCGCGGGAAGCTCAGCGTTCGTCGCGCGGATGACGTTGGCGGGCGCACCCTGCAACGGCGTGCGCGGACCCGGCACGCGTTCGAAGGCATCGAATAGCATCGGCGCGGCGGCGCTCCGTCCAACAAGACCTGGAATACTTGAATTGTCCGGACGGCCGACCCACGCCGCGATCACATACTTGCCGTCGTAACCGATGGCCCACGCGTCGCGATAGCCGTAAGAGGTCCCCGTCTTATACGCGAAGCGGCCACCCTTCGCGTTGAGCGGCGGCGGCGCATCCTTCAAAATATCGGTGACGTACCACGCGGCAAGCGGAGACATTAAGCGGTGCGCATTGACGAGAGGCTTCAAATGCGACGTCGCCCACACCTTGCCACGCTCGTTCCAGCGAGGGGTCAGCATGATGCTGTCGCCGCCACGCGCGAGGCTCGCATAAAGCTGCGTCATCTCTTCGAGCGTCAGCCCCGTGCCGCCGAGCGCCATCGCCAGCGTTGGCTCTGACTTGTCGGGAAAGCGCGCCTCAACGCCCGCGCGGCGGAAGCGGCCGACAAGCTTGCCCGGTCCGACACGCGCCAGAACGCGAACGGCAGGAACATTGAAGGATTGCTCCAGCGCTTCACGAACGGAGACAGTGCCGTGATAGCCCTCATCGAAATTTTTCGGCGCATACGTACCGAAACGCACGGGCCGGTCTTCGATGAGCGTTTCAGGATGTGCAAGACCCGCTTCGAACGCGAGGCCGTAGATAAAGGGCTTCAGCGTCGAGCCGGGCGAGCGGACCGCAGTCGCCATGTCCACCGCGCCCTGACGTGCCTTGTCCATGTAGTCGGCGGACCCGACCTCGGCCAGGATTTCGCCGGTTTGATGATTGGCGACGATGATGGCCGTCGAGACGTTGTCGCCGATCATGCGCGCATGATCCCGCGCCAATTTTTCGAGGCTCGCCTGAAGATTGCGGTCGAGCGTCAGCTTGATGATGTTTTCGGCCGGATGCGCCGCCACTTCTGCTTCGGAAAGATGCGGCGCGAGCAGCGGAAACGCATAGCGCGCCGCCGGAATGCGTTCGGCTTTCGCGCGCTCGGCTTCAGCGGCGGTGATGACGTTCGCCGCAACGGCGCGATTCAATACGCGATTGCGCGCTCGCAACGCTGCGCTCGGGTTTCGGTCGAGACGGCGGACTTCCGGTGACTGCGGCAGCGCGACGAGCAACGCGCATTCGCCGAGCGACAAATGCCGTGGCTCTTTGCCGAAATAGGCGAGCGACGCCGCGCGCACGCCTTCGAGGTTACCGCCGAACGGTGCGAGACGGAGATAGAGCTTTAGAATTTCCGCTTTCGACAGCGCCCGTTCGAGCTCGATGGCGCGCGCCATCTGGCGAAGCTTGCCGTCTGCCGTCCGCTCATGGCGGCCATCGAGAAGCCGCGCGACTTGCATCGTCAGCGTCGAGCCGCCGGAAATAATGCGGCCATGACGCGCCATCTGGACGACAGCACGAAGCACGGCTTTGGAATCGACGCCGTGATGCGAATAGAAACGCTTATCCTCGAACGCGAAGAGCATTTTCAGGTAGTGCGGATCGACATCCTTCGGATCGATCGGCAAGCGCCACATGCCGTTCGTCGTCGTGAAAGCGCGCAGCAGCCGGTCGTCGCGGTCTACGACGGTGACCGAGACGGCCTTGGCATTCTCGAGCGGCAACGGCCCCGCATCGGCGAACGCCTTGAGATAGAGCCCGTACGCGCCGCCCGCGAAAATAAGAAGCACAGTGCTCGCCGCCATAGTTATGCGGCGGATCGTGAAGCGCCGGAGGAGGGTGGCTGACGCTGGGGGCACCGACGGTTCGTCACCCCCACTCCGGCCTTTCCCCGTCGGGGAAACTGTATCTAACGTCTCACCCGCTTGACCCTCTCCCCGTGAGGAGAGGGTCAAGAGGCGTTTTGCGTTTTGAAGAAACCCCAGCCACACGCCGCGTTACTCCTTCGATACGCTGAGCGTGCCCGCAGCCGAGCGCGCATACCGCTCGGGACGATACATGTCTTCGACCGTTGCAGCCGGATGAACGAACGTGCCGGGCGTCACCGCGCGAACGATGTAGGCAAGCGTCGCCGTGACGGCCCCCGCCTTCGTTTGCGCCGCGCCGTCCGGCAGCACGACGCTGTTGTCGATCGTGCTGTCGCCGTTCTCCGCATCCGATGAAGCGGCGGATGTCGGCACGTTCGCGAAGTTGAACGCAGCAACGAAGCGGTCATCGCGGAACTCGGTGTGTTCCGGCTCCGCCGACGACTTCAGCCACGAGAGGCCCGAGACTGCGCCGCTATCGACGAGATGCGGATTTTCGATCTCGAAGCCCGCAGGCAGGCGATCGACGACCATCACGCGGCCTGCCGGATCGTCCGACGTAACCTTCACGACCATGACGAAGCGATCGTTCTGCTTCACCTTGGCTTTGCCGCCCGTGAGGCTTGCAAGATCGAACTTCTTGCCGTCCACGGTGTAAGCCTCACGCCCGATCTTGAAGCCCTTCGATGCGGGCGGTTCCGGCGTCAGCGCCGCGCCGATGACGGAGATCACCGCGTCAACGGCGGTGTCGCCGTTGTTGGTGATGGTCAGCGCACCGTCCTTCAACTCGGCCGGTGTTAGGCCCTTCAGAAGAGGCCCGCTCACCGGCTTGCCATCGATGGACAGCGTCGTCGCTTTCACTTCGTCATTCAGCGCCTTCGCAGCGAGCAACATCCAAGCCTGTTCCTGCGTGGAGGTGTACGTCCGCGTCTCATAGGCTTTCGCGATGACGGTCGCGAGCTTGGGCTGTTCGTCGCGCGCGATGCCGGTTTCGGCTGCGAGCGTGACGAGGGCCGCGCCGTCCCGCAGCGACGAACCGTAGTCGCTGCGATAGCCGCTGTCGGGCGTATCGGGCATCGCGGCAAGGGCGGCGGCGAACGTGCGCTCGGCGCGTTCCTTGTCGCCCATCATCGCCAGCGCCGCGCCCACTTGCGCTTTCGCCAGCGGCGTCGAGAAGCGGCCGATACGCTCGTCCGCGTAGTAGCGGAGGTCGCCGATCGGCGCGCGGCCGTTGCGCGCAAGCACATAGAGTGCATAGGCCCGGTCTTCGCCGCCCTTCTCGAAATCCGAGGCATAGGCGATGAAGTTCTGCAGCCTATCGAGCGCGCGATTGAAATTCTCGCGCGGCACGTCGTAGTTCGCTTCCTTGGCGCGCGTCAGGAAGTCCGTGACGTAAGCCGTCAGCCACAGGTCCGTGCTGTACGGACCCCAGACGCCGAACGCACCGGTCGAATCCTGCATCTCGAAGACGCGGCCAATCGCTTTCTGCACACGCTCTTTCAGCTCCTTGTCCTGGGCGAGCCCGATCTGCGCCGCCACCGCATTGGCTACGACAAGCGGCATCGCCCGCGACACCGTCTGCTCGGCGCACCCATACGGATAGCGATCGAGCTGCGCGAGAAGGGTCGGCACATCCAGACGCGCCGCCGGGCCAACCGACATGTTGATCTTCGTCCGCGACGGGATCAGATCGTAAGCAATGTCGGAAGAAACGCTCAGCTTGCCGCCGGGCTTCAGCGACGAGATCGTCGTGCGCTTGATGTCGCCAGCCGGCGGGAAGACATTGAATGTCATCTCACGCTTCACGGCGATATCGTTCGGGCCGGTAACGACAGCCTTCAGCGTGATCTCGCCGAGCTCCGTCGGCTTGAACGAGATGCGCTGCATCGTCCGCTCGCCCTGCTTGAGGTCGGCGGTTTTGTCGGCAATCGGCGTCAACGTTTCGTTGCGGTCATCGCCCGTCTTCCGCGACAGCGCCAGCTTGTACGGAGCCGCTGCGCCGTCGACGTTATGAATGCCGAACCCGAGATCGACTTCGTCGCCAAGCGTCATGAAGCGCGGCACGGCAACGGTGAGAGCCACTGCATCGCGCACGATCAGATCGCCCGAACCGTGGCCGACCTTATCGTTACTCCAGGCCACCGCCATGAAACGCACGGTGCCGTTGAAGTCTGGCAAATCGAATGAAACGCTGGCCGTGCCGTCATCCTTCACGTGAACGATGCCGGAATAAAGCGATACGACCGTCTCGACCGTCGGATTACCCTGCAGCGCCGCGGTGCCATCGCCACCGGAGCGGAGCTTGCCGCGGTCCGCACGCATGCCGTCGATCAGCTTGCCGTAGAAATCGCGGATCTCGAACGACAGCTTCTGCTGCTGCGAGAACCATTTCTCCGGCGCGGGCGTTTCGAACCGCGTGAGATTGAGAATACCGAGATCCACCGCCGCGACGACGATACGGGCGTCTTCGCCGGGCTTTAACCCATCCACCTTCAGCGGCACATCGACATGCGCGCCGGACTTCACCTTCTCCGGAAGCGTCACGGCGACTTTGAGCTGCTTGCTGCTCTGATCGATCGGCAACCAGCGGATGCCGATAGCCCGGCTCGGCATGCGCTTCAGCGCTTCATCCATCGGTCGATAGAGGATCGCGGTCGCGTAAGCTCCGGGTCCCCATTCGGCGTCGACAGGAATTTCCACTTCGCCGCCGCCCTTGGCGATATCGACCTCTTTCATCAGATCGAGGCCTGTGCCGAGCACAGCGATGAGCGCCTTGCCGCCGAGCTTCGAAGCGATGCGCAGCTTCGCCGTGTCGCCCGACTTATAGCTATCCTTATCGAGCGCGACGTCGAGCTGCTCAGGGCTGTCGACGTTTTCGCCTGTCGTGTACCAGCCGGCGTTGAAGATAACGCTCGATGCTGGGCCGTCCGCATCGTTCGATACGACGTCGAGGCGGTAGCGGCCCCACTGGATTGGCTGGGAGATCTTCGCCGCACCATCGGCAGTTACGGCAAGCGGCCCGCTGCCGACCTTGCGTTTCACTGTCACGGCTTCATAGGTCCACGCGCCGTCGCGGCGATACCACTGCCAATTCGTATCGAGCCGCGTCAGCGTCCACGTAAGATTGCTGTTCGCTTCGGCTTTGCCGTCGGCTCCGAGAAGCACGACGTTGAAGTCGGCGTTCTGATCTTCCGGCGCCGTGAAGTTCTCGAACAGCGGCTTGATGCCGATGCGTGCAAGTTTCAGATCGACGGGCAGCGTGATATTGCGCTCGATGGTGCGACCGCCGTCTTCGCGCAGCTTCACGGAGATCGAAGCTTCGAGCGGCTTCGGCGTCTTCGGTATCTGCGGCAGCGTGATCTGGATGGCGGCCTTGCCGTTCTGATCCATCGCGAGGTTGGACGGCAGCGCCTGCCGCGCGGGATTCACCAACTCATCCGCTTGACCAAAGACATAGCCCGCATAACCCGGAACGTCCTTGTTCGACGCCTTGACGACAACTTCCCCTTCAAGGCCAAGACCCGCGGCCGGCGGTCCGTACAAATAGCGGCCGTCGGCATCGATCGACTGGTTCTCGTCCGGCGATAGCGCCTTGAGGGTCGACGTCAGCGTCATGTCGAGACGCTCAGGCACGAAATCCTCGACAAGGAACGAGCGTTCGGCAATCGGTTCGGCCTTCGGATCGGTGTAGAGCTTCACGCGCCAAGTGCCGGTCATGGCCGTCTTGGCGAGCGTCAGTACGCGCGAGCGTCCGCCGAGCCCGGCATCATTCATCACCAGGCGCGCCTGCTCGACGCCGTCCGGACGAAAGAGCATCAGCGTCGCCGGAACGACGGACGCCTTGCCAAACTGATCGCGGACGAGCGCGGTAACGTTCACGTCTTCGCCGCCGCGATAGACGCCGCGTTCGGTGTAGACGAAAGCATCGACCGGACCTGACGGATCGCGGCCCTGCACGCCGCGGTCGGAGAGATCGAAGGCGTTGAGCGTCAAGTCGAGGAACGCGTATTCGCCCTCGCCTTTCTGGGCGACGAGGATCGCGGGCGCAGCGCCGCCTTCGCCCTTGGTGATCGCGGCATCGAACTTGGCATAGCCGCGAGCGTCCGTATTGATCGTTGCTAGCACTTCATTGTTTTTCGCGATCAGCTTCACCGACGTTCCGGCAACAGCCGTCGCATCGCTGAGCGAGCGAACAAGCGCATGGATGCCGTCATTGCCGCTGAAAGCCGTCAGGCCGAGATCAGAAACGATGAACCACTGCGTCGCCCGCTCGTAGCTCTCTTCCTTTTGTTTCTCGGATGGCTTCGCGACCACGACGTAGACGCCCGGCTCGAGCTTCCCCGTCGCATCCGTCACCGGGACAGCCGTCGTTACGTCCTCGTTGAGCTTCGACGCAATGTCCATCTGGCCCGAATAGACCTTGATGCCGGACCGGTCGCGGATGTTATCGACGTCATAGCTCGAAAGCTGGCGCGCCATGTCGCCGTTCTGCAGCGTCGACGCGAGGTTGCGGTCGCCAATGCGATAGACTTCGATATCGACCTTCGCCGTGTTCGTCGTCGTGACCGGAATGCCCTGCTGGCCGCGCGACGGCAGCACGTAAGCCTTGCCGCCGAAACGCACATAAGCCGAGCGGTCGGGAATGTAGACGGCGATGTCGGAAGATTTGAGCAGCTTCTCGCCGATATCCGACGGCAGCCCGGCGCGGATCTGCACCTGATAACGCTCGCCGTATTTCAGTCCCTCGAGGCAGAGCTGCTTGCCGTCCTGCACGAGGTTTTGCGGGTCCTTGCCGCCGACTGAAATGAACTTCGCGACGTCCGTCTGCGTGCGCGACAGATCCTCCGAGAATTGCAGACAGAGGCGCGGCGGCGTCGCATTGTTGTCGGTCTTGTAGTCAGTCATGCGGAAGCCGTACTGGCCGCGCAGCTTGTCAAACAGTTCGCGCGTTGCCTGATCGTCCGCGAGCGCGAGGCTGAGGCTCAGCGCGTCGATGGCGGGCCGCCAGTAGGAGCGCGCTTCGAGCGTTCGGCCGAGCACATAAAGCGCATGCGCCTTGTCCGCGTTTGCGCTCGCAAGCTGATAGCCGCGATAGGCGGCGCCGGACGCGTAGATCGCCAAGTCATATCGCTCGCTCGAATTGTTGGGATCCGGCGGAATGGCGAGGAGCGCTTCCGCGAGGCGCGTCCAGGACGCGAAATCCTGATCGTTCGCCGAAACCACGTTAGCGAGCGAGCGTGACGCCGCGCGCGGGTCGGACGCAAAGACTTTCTCGGCTTCAGCCTTGAGAGCGGCCGGCGACTTGCCGTTCGGCTTCCAGTTGGCCTTGAGATAGGCCTCATAGCGTTTGGCATCGGCTGCGATGCCCTGATGCAGGAACGGCTTCTCGGTGGCGACGGCTGTCGCGAAGGTCGCCAGCATGAGAGCGAAAACCGCCGCAAGGCGCGCGAGGAAGATCATAGGGGTGGCATCCTGTGTGAAAGCCTTGACGTCCGAGCGCATGAACACGCCGCGCGTGGTCAGCGAAACTCTGGCGCAGTATCGCCAGGAGGCGTTTCAAGCAAAAGACCAACAAGGTCCAAGGGCCGAAGCGCGGCGATAATTTGGGAAATTCCGATGCTTGCGCGTTCTTGCGGCCTTTTTCTAATTTTGACACAGCGCACAGTTTACCACCCCGCCAAAGGCCGGGGATAAGTTTCGGACTGGTGATTCTGAAAGACGTTCGCGAGACGACCGAAGGCGATAGCCCGGTGCAGGTTACCTCGAAGCACAACCCGTCGCTGAACAACAGTTCCCCTCCCCCTTGCGGGGAGGGGTTAGGGGTGGGGGTCCTAACGAACACCGAGTTTGCGGGATTTCAGCTGACAGCGAAGATTCTAAAACCGCTTCAGCAGCCGGTCGATGTATTCCAGCTCGTCCGGCGGTCTGAGGCTCTCGCCTGACCGCTTGCGAAGCTCTTCGAGAATTTCGCGCGCGCGCTGTGCATCGATCGCATCCGGCACCTTCACCGAATTGCCGAAGTCCGGTCCCTGCGCCCGCTGCGGCCGCCCGAACGGATCGCGCGGCGACGACCCGCCCCGGCCGATCCGCTGCTGCGCGTTCTTCTGCATCTGCTCGGCCATCTGCTGCGCGCTCTGGCGCATCTGGTCGAGCGCCTGCCCCTGCTCGTTGGCGGCTTCGTCGAGATCGCCCTGCTTCAGCGCGTCTTCGGCCCTGCTCATCGAATCCTGCGCGTTGCCGAGCTTATCGGGATCGCCCGCCCCCATCTGCTGCAGATCTTTCTTGAGCTTCTCCAGCTCGTTGCGAAGCTGCGCCTGACGGTCCTGCAAGCCGCCCTTGCCGCGCCGTTGCTGACCGCCGCCCTGGCCGCCCTGACCCTGCTGGCCCTCGCCCTGTTCGCCGCCGCCCTGCTGATCGGGCTGCATGCCGTTCTGTCCGTCACGCTGCTGACCTTGGCCCTGCTGGCCCTTGCTGCCCGTACGTGGCGAACCTTCGCTGCCCTGCTGATCTTGCTGCGAGCCGCCCTGACCTTCCTGCTTCCGGCGCTCGCGGAAAGTGTCGTCCATGAGCTGCTGCTGCTTGCCGGTGAGATCGCTCAGCTCGTTGAGCTTCTTCATCATCTGCTGG
This sequence comes from Hyphomicrobium sp., assembly GCA_030148425.1. Classification (GTDB taxonomy): domain Bacteria; phylum Pseudomonadota; class Alphaproteobacteria; order Rhizobiales; family Hyphomicrobiaceae; genus Hyphomicrobium_B. The sequence continues at coordinate 59,274 of JASBTM010000016.1, forward strand.
GCGCGTTGCTGCTGCGCCCGCGCTTCCGGCGAGTTGGCGGACTGGAGGCGGTCCATCAGCTCGCGCATCTCGGAGAGCATTTGCTCGGCTTCTTCGCGCGAACCTTCGCGCGCGCTCTTCTCGAGATCCTTCATCATCTGATCGAGATCTTGCTGACCAAGCTGGTCGGCCTGATCGTTCTGCTGCTGATCGCCCGGAGACGGATTTTCCTTCTCCGCGTTCTTCTGCATCTCGTTGAGATAGTCGTTGAGCTTTTTCTTCAGGTCCGCCATCGCGTCCTGAATTTCCTTGTCGTCGCCCTTCTGGATCGCATCCGAGAGACGGTCCTGCGCATCCTTCAGCGCCTTTTCGGCCTGTGAAAGATCGCCGTCCTCGACTTTCAGCGCGATCTGCCAAAGCTCCGAGATCGACGAGTTGATCGCTTCGCGCGAGCCGTCGCGGTCGAGCCGATGGAAGATCGCCCGCATGCCAAGGAAGACACCGTCGTCGGTGATGAAACCTTGAGGCTCCATCGTCAGCGCATCGAGCGCGCGCACCACCATCGGACGATAGCGCGAATCCTCGGCAAGCAGACGGCGCTGCTCGACGATCGCCCGCGCCAGCGGATTCTTGAAACGCCGCGACGGCAGCACGAGCTCGATCGGCTTGCTGCGCCCGATCTGGCCGCCGACATCGGTCGCCTCGAGCCAAAGCTGCACGCGCTGACCGGCAAGCGGATTTTCACCGATTTCCAGCAGTGCCGATGTATCCACCGACTTGGCGCCCGGCCGCGGAATCCTCAGGCTCATGACCGGAGGCGGTTCAAGCGGCAGACGCGGCCCCGTCAGCGGCGGCGGCTGCGCCCACGCCTTCGACGGATCGACAGGCGGAGGTGGCACCTTGCGCACCTTCACCTCGGCGCTTTGAACACCGTAGTCGTCCTCTGCCTTGTACGCGACGCGCATCGACCCGCGCAGCGTCCCGCTGATATCTTTGGTGAGCGCGATTTTCGGCAACTCGTCGGCAATGACGTCGAACGTCCAGAGCCCGAGTTCGGTCGAGCCCGCGAGTGCGCGCACGCGCGCAGATTTGCGGATCTCGTAGCGGACCTCAGAAACGTTCGAGGCCAAAACATTGGAGACCGGCGCATTGGCTGCATCGCTACCCTTCGGCTTTTCCGGCGTAACGACCACCGGCTGCGTCGCCCCATCGGCCAGGACTTCGAGCCTGACGCCGCTGCCGTCAAAGCCGACACCTCTGAGCGTCAGCAGGCTGCGATCCGGCACCTCGAAAAACTTGCCGTGCTCCTGTCCCTCGTCCGTTGCTGGCTTCGAACCGTCGGCAAGCAGGACAGGAGGGAGTGCCGTATAGGGCGGCGGCGTCACCCACGCATCGACGCGCGCAGGCGGCCCTTGCTCGGCAGCTCCGAACCGAAAGGCCGCCGCGAGCCGGTCGCCAAGATTTCCGGTCGCCATCGCGGCAATCGGGATGAGCAGCAGGAGAAGAAGTCCGCGTAACGCCCACGGATCGAAACGATCGGTTCTCGGTGCCGGATTGCCGACCTTGAGACGCTGGATCGCCTTCGCCAGCCTCTGCCGGTGAGCTTCCCACAGCGCCGAGGTATCGGCATTCGCCGCGCCGGACGTCAGCGTATCTTCATAGGATGTCGCCGGACGGTGCGGAACATTGGATCGCCGCTCGATGCGCCGGATGGCTTCGTCGCGGGTCGGCCACGGAATGCGCACCGCATAGATGGCAGCGGCAATCGCCCCGGCAGCAAAGCAGAGCAGCACGATCTTGTGCAGCAGCACGTCGAGATTGGGCCAGAGACCCAGGAACGACAGGATGGCGAACAACATCGCCACGCCGAGCAAAAGCCACAGCCGCGGCCAAAGCCGCTCGAAGAACAGCGCCAGCGTGCTGAGGCGAACTTTACGCGCGAACGTCCGCGACATCTCGGGACCCGCGCCCGGAATTTGGGGCTCTGCCATACCGTTAAGGTAGCACGAGGCCTTTCCCCCGCACGTTAACAAAATGCAACGTAAACAGGCAAATAATCGCCGCCATCATGCCTCACCCGGGCCATGGTCACCCATCTCTGTTGCACCTGCGCGGCAGCGAAGGACGGCGCGCTCCATCAACACCGTCATGCTGGCGCAGGCCGGCACCCAGACAGCAGGTCCGGACAGATCCCGGCCTGCGCCAGGACGACGGAAGGAGAGGTGCAAACGCTTCTGCCGCAATGATGTCATCCTCGGGCTCGTCCCGAGGATCCATTCCGCAGCTAGCGCTTTATACGATGGGTCCTCGGCCCGAAGCCGAGGATGACAGTCAAATCCACGGCGGCAGACGGTCGGCGCCGATCAAATCGTCAAAGCTCGGCCGCGGTCGGACGACGGCGTATTTGTCTCCATCGACGAGCACTTCCGGCACCAGCAGTCGGCTATTGTACGTAGACGACATCACCGCGCCGTAGGCTCCCGCCGTCATGACGGCGAGCAGGTCGCCTGGAGCAGCAGGCGGCAAAGTCCGGTCCTCCGCCAGGAAATCGCCGGTCTCGCAAACCGGCCCGACAATGTCCTGTTGGATCGGCGCCATGTCGCCCTGCGCTTCCGTAACCGGCCAGATGTCGTGATAGGCCTCGTAGAGCGTCGGCCGGATAAGATCGTTCATCGCCGCATCGACAATCGTGAACGTCTTATCGGTACCTTCCTTGACGTAGATGACCTTCGTCACGAGCACGCCCGCGTTGCCGACGATCATCCGTCCCGGCTCCATGACGATCTTGAGTCCAAGGCCGCCGAGCGTCTCCTTGACGACGGCCGCGTACTCGTCCGGCGTCGGCGGAATATCGTTGGCGCCGCGATACGGCACGCCGAGCCCGCCACCAATATCGAGATGCTCGAGCGCCAGCCCTTGAGACTTGAGATCGCGCGCGAGGTCGGCCATCAGCCGGAAGGCGTCGCGGAACGGCGCAAGATCGGTGATCTGGCTACCGATATGCATATGAATGCCGGAAACCTTGATGCCCGGAAGCTTCGCCGCTTCCGCGTAAAGCCGCCGCGCATCTACATACGGCACGCCGAACTTGTTCTCGGCTTTTCCGGTCGAGATCTTTGCGTGCGTCTTGGCGTCGACGTCCGGATTGACGCGAATGGCGATCGACGCCGTCGCGCCGATTGCCGTCGCGACATCGCTGAGCGCCTTAAGTTCCGGCTCGCTCTCGACATTGAATCCGAGAATGCCTTCTTCCAGCGCATAGCCCATTTCGGCCCGCGTCTTGCCGACGCCCGCGAATATGATCTTCGACGCTGGCACGCCCGCCGCACGCGCACGGCGAAGCTCGCCTTCGGATACCACATCCATGCCCGCACCGAGCCCCGCCATGATCTTCAGCACGGCCTGGTTCGAGTTGGCTTTCACGGCAAAGCAAATGAGAGACTTCTGTCCCTCGAACGCCTTCGCCAGCACTTGGTAGTGGCGGACCAGCGTCGCCGTCGAATAGCAGTAGAACGGCGTGCCAACCTCGGCCGCGACGCGTGCGAGACTCACATCCTCCGCATGGAGGAGGCCGGCCTTGTAATGAAAATGATGCATGGAAGCGCTTCTAGCGGATGAGAAACATCCGCTTCACCGGAAAATGCCGCAAAGGTCAAGACGCCGTTGAGAAATCCGAGACCTAACGCAGCAGCGGATCGAGAATGAAGGAATCGTGCGGCTTCGGCGGGGCGTCGGAATTTTTACCCGGATCGGCGGCGTCTGCCGATTTCGCCTCTCCAGCAGCTTTCGCGCCGGGAGGGGGCTCAAGAGGCCCTTTGACGCCGCAGCCGGCAAGCCCCGCCGCCGCGGCGCCGAGAAGCGCCACGATCATCAAGGCTTTCGAGCTGCGCAGAAGCGCGGCCATGCGAGAAATCACTCCCAACCCCGTCAGCCCGCACAAGATGCGAGCACCCGTTCAGTATTTTTAGACCTTCCCCCGGCCTTTTTCCAACCTGCGAAGCCACTGACGCGCCATTTTGACGACGTTCTGTGGCGCGGTTCCCCCATAGCTTGTCCGACTTTTAACCGAATTCTCGACAGAGAGCACCGAAAATACGGCTTTCGTAATGCGCGGCTCGACCTTTTGCATCTCTTCGAGTGAAAGCGCCTCGAGATCGATTCCCTTGGTCTCCGCCACCTTGACGATAGAGCCGGTCACGTGATGCGCGTCGCGGAACGGCATCTTGAGTTCCCGGACCAGCCAGTCGGCCAGGTCCGTCGCGGTCGAATAGCCGCGACCGGCCGCCGCCCGCATCGCCTCTGCATTGGGTTCGAGATCGGCGATCATGCCCGCCATGGCCGCCATGACGAGGCGCAAGCTCGACAAGGCGTCGAACGCCGTTTCCTTGTCTTCCTGCATGTCCTTCGAATAGGCGAGCGGCAAGCCCTTCATCACGATGACAAGGCCCTGGAACGCCGCCGCGATGCGCCCGACTTTCGCCCGCGCCAGCTCCGCCGCGTCCGGATTGCGCTTCTGCGGCATGATCGACGAGCCGGTGGTGAAGCGGTCCGAAAGCTTCACGAACCCGAACTGCGGCGTCATCCAGATCACGATTTCTTCCGCGAGCCGCGAGAAATGCACCGCCGTAATCGTCGCTGCGGCCAGCGTCTCCATAGCGAAATCGCGATCCGAGACACCATCGAGCGAGTTCGCCATCGGCCGGTCGAAGCCAAGCGCTTCCGCCGTCTTCTCCCGGTCGATCGGAAACGACGTTCCGGCCAGCGCCGCCGATCCGAGCGGGCTTTCGTTGAGACGCTTGCGCGCATCGGCAAAGCGGCCGCGGTCACGCGAGATCATTTCGACATAAGCCAGCAAATGATGACCGAACGTCACAGGCTGCGCCGGTTGCAGGTGCGTAAAGCCCGGCATCACCGTCCCAGCGTGCTTTTCGGCTTTCTCCACCAACGCCCGCTGCACGCCTTCCAGCGCCGTGTCGATCCCGTCGATGGCGTCGCGAACGAACAGCCGAAAATCGGTCGCGACCTGATCGTTGCGCGAGCGGGCCGTGTGCAACCGCCCAGCAGCCGCGCCGATCATATCCTTGAGGCGGCTCTCGACGTTCATGTGCACGTCTTCGAGGGCGCGGGAGAATTCGAACGTACCCGCGTCGATTTCCGCCTTGATCTTGTCCAGACCCTTCACGATCTCGCGTGCATCGGACTTCGTGATGATGCCCGCCTCAGCCAGCATTTCGGCGTGCGCCTTCGAGCCGCGAATGTCCTGGGGCGCAAGCGCCTTGTCGAACCCGATCGAGGCATTTATCTCCTGCATGATCTCCGCAGGAGACATTGCAAAACGGCCACCCCACATGGCGTTGGCGGGCTTTTCAGTCACGAACGGCTCCGTAGTCGATAAAGAACAAGGTTAGCAGATGGCAGCGAACAACGCGGGACGGCCTCAAAGGGCTCTTTGGATCGTAGCGCTGTCAGCGCTGGTCGGGTTCGGGGCCGTATACGTCATCGGAGGCAGGTTCGACAACAAAAGCACGGAAATTTCTGGTGCGTCGGCCCAGGATGCATCCGCTCCCGCCGTCGGGGCCTCGGGCGATGCGTCATTCAAACTCGGCGAGATGGCGGCATTTGTCACAAAGAAGTCACCTGAGGCGCTTCCCGACATTACCTTCGAGGACGCCGCCGGCAAGGAAGTTCATCTCTCGAGCCTCAAGGGCAAGACGATCCTTTTGAACCTCTGGGCGACGTGGTGCGGACCGTGTCGGGAGGAAATGCCCGCGCTCGACAATCTCCAGAAAGAGCTTGGCGGCGACAAATTCGAGGTCGTCGCTCTAAGCTTGGATCGCGGCGGCTACGAAGCGTCGCGCAAGTTCCTCGATGAGCTGAAAGCGCATAACGTCAAGCTCTACGCCGATCCGACCGCGAAACAGGGCATGGCTCTGAAGCTGATCGGCATGCCGACGACGATCCTGATCAACAAGGATGGCATGGAGGTTGGCCGCTTGGCAGGTTCCGCGAAGTGGGATTCCCCCGACGCCAAGAAACTCATCCAGTCGGCGATAGAATAACGCCGCCAGCATCCTGGTCGCATTGCTGCGACGAACGGCGACGACATCACTTGTCATCCTCGGCATAAAGCCGAGGATCCATTTCGCCGCCGCGCCTGTGAGCTATGGATCCCCGGGACAAGCCCGAGGATGATAACACAGCAAATGTCCCGAAATTCGCCATCCAGGACAACACCGCCAAGATAGCGCAAACTGAACTCCGCGCAGCCTGTCGGCTTACTTTTTCTTCGCTGCCTTAACCTTCTGCGTAAGAGCCGAGGCTGCGGCCGACTTCGCTTCTTTGCTTGCCGTCTTGCTACGCAGAATTTTCGAAGCCGAAGAGGCGACCTTGGCGCTCGTCGTTTCCGTGCTGCCTTTCTGCGTCAACGCAGAAGCCGCGACCGATTTTTCCGCCTTCGACGCGGTCTTGCTCTTCAGCACCTTAGCGGCTGCCGAAGCGACTTTCTTGCTCGTGCTTTCCGATTTCGCCATGGACTTCGCTTCCTTGTTTCAGCGGCCGCTGAGGCGCGGTCCGACGAGGGTGAACCATGCCCGATTCGATTGCGCTGCGGTATCGCGGGAACGCCCGGAAGCAACCGATTTCTCTCGCTTTGGGCCCGATGCGCTGCAGGCGCTATGGCCCGTCCATCCCAGCCTGACACTCGTATCGGTCAAGCATAAATTGACACCCTGCCGCCAAGAGGCGACAAGGCGCGTCTCGAATGACAGCACGCAGCATCCGGAGACGTTGTTCCCATGGCCCACGACGACCTGAAATCGACCATCGAAGCGGCATGGGAGACCCGCGACGGCATCTCGTTCGGAACCAAAGGCGAGGTCCGTGACGCCGTCGAGACCGCCCTCGAACTCCTCGATAAGGGCGAGGCCCGCGTGGCCGAGAAGGTCGGCGGAGCTTGGACTGTCAATCAGTGGCTCAAGAAGACCGTCCTTTTGTCGTTCCGGCTCAACGACATGGAAACGATTTCCGGCGGCCCGGCAGGAAGCTTCTATTGGGATAAGGTGCCCCCGAAATTCGCTGGCTGGACCGAAGCCGACTTCCGCAAGGGCGGCTTCCGCGTTCTCCCCGGCGCCATCGTTCGCCACTCCGCCTATATCGCCCCCGGCGCCGTTCTCCTGCCGGCGTTCGTGAACCTCGGCGCTTATGTCGATAGCGGCACGATGGTCGACACCTGGGCGACGGTCGGAAGCTGCGCCCAGATCGGCAAGAACTGCCATATTTCAGGCGGCGCAGGAATCGGCGGCGTGCTCGAGCCGATCCCGGCCGGACCGGTCGTCATCGAGGACAACTGCTTCATCGGCGCCCGCGCCGAGGTTGCCGAAGGCGTCGAAGTCGGCGAAGGCTCGGTTCTGTCGATGGGTGTCTATCTGGGCGCCTCGACCACGATCATCGACCGCGCCACCGGCGAGAAATTCTTCGGCAAGGTTCCGCCCTATTCGGTCGTCGTCTCCGGCACGATGCCGGGCAAGCCGCTGCCCAACGGCCAGCCCGGCCCGAACCTCTACTGCGCCGTCATCGTCAAACGCGTCGACGCGAAGACACGCTCGAAAACGAGCATCAACGAGCTGCTGCGGGATTAACGGTGACGCGGAACTATCGAGCTCTCGACCCGACGAAAGTCGTTGAAACTCTCGAGAAGCTCGAGCACCGCATCTCCGCACGCTTCGCCGGGTCCGGCCTATCCCGCGTCTGCGCCAGTCTCGTTGCGATTGCAAAGCAAACGTCGGAGCGCATCACCTATGTCGCCCGGCCGAACTGGACGCTGCGCCTGCTTCTCATTTCTATGGCAGGCGCGGCTCTTTTAATCTTGCTCTACCTCGCGGCGCAGGTTGCTACCCTGAAGGGCACGGACCAATGGTCGGATACGGTCCAAGGTCTCGACGCCCTGTTCAATCTTCTCGTGCTTCTGGGCGGCGGCGCATTCTTCGTCTCGACGCTCGAAACGCGCTGGAAGCGCGCGCGTGCCCTGGCCGCGCTCCATGAATTGCGTTCGATCGTCCACGTCATAGACATGCATCAGCTGACGAAGGACCCAAGTGCGATGGGCGCCGTGCGGACGCCGAGTTCGCCCGATCGCAACCTGACGCCCATCGAGCTGGTCCGCTATCTCGACTACTGTTCGGAGATGTTGTCCCTGACCGCCAAATGCTCCGCGCTTTATGCCGAAAGACTAAGCGATTCAGTCGTTGTCGATACGGTGGGCGATATCGAACGCCTGACATCGGACCTTTCGAACAAGATCTGGCAGAAGATCACGATCATCGAAACGCTCTACGGTCGCGACGTGCCATTGCCATCCATTGGACAGACCTCTACAAATCCGGTCGCAGAATGACCCTCGTACCCACAGATCCCGTCGCGCTCGCCCAGGCGCTTATCCGCTGCGAAAGCGTAACGCCCGATGAAGCTGGCGCCCTGACGCTACTGCAAAACGTGCTCGAGCCCGCCGGCTTCACGTGTCATCGCCTTGTGTTCTCCGAGCCCGGGACGCCCGACGTCGACAATCTCTACGCCAGGCTTGGCAACGGCCGTCCGCATCTTTCGTTTGCTGGGCATACCGATGTCGTGCCGGTTGGGAACGAGGCCGCCTGGACCGTGCCACCCTTCTCGGGCGAAGTCCGCGACGGCATTCTCTACGGCCGCGGCGCCGTCGATATGAAAGGCTGCGTGGCGGCATTCGTCGCTGCGGCGTTGAAATACATCCATCATTATAACGGTCTGCCGCGGGGATCGCTGTCCTTCATCATCACCGGCGATGAGGAAGGCCCCTCGATCAACGGCACGATGAAAATTCTCGACTGGCTTAAGGCGCGCGATGAAGTCGTCGATGCCTGCCTCGTTGGCGAACCCTCGAACCCAAAAGCGCTCGGCGATGAAATCCGTATCGGCCGACGCGGCTCGTTGACGATCGATCTCGTCGTGCACGGCAAGCAGGGACATTCCGCCTATCCGCAGCTTGCGGATAATCCCGTGCCGAAGCTGGCGCGCATCATCGATCGTCTGTCGACGACCAAGCTCGATGACGGTACCGAAAATTTCCAGCCATCGAATTTGCAGGTGACCGTGATCTCGGTCCCGAACACGGCGACGAATGTCATTCCCGGCCGCGCCGTGGCCCGCGCGAATATCCGCTATAACGATTCCTGGACTCGCCCAACCATCGAAGACTGGGTGCGCAAGACGACGGCAGCCGCAGCCGAAGAAGTCGGCGCCGAGTACGACCTCGAATTCTCAGGAACTGGCGACGTGTTCCTGACAAAACCAGGCCCGCTCGTCTCCACGTTGAAAGACGCAGTAAAGTCGATCACCGGGCGAACGCCCGCGCTGACGACGGGCGGCGGCACCTCCGACGCGCGGTTTATCAAGGACATCTGCCCCGTCGTGGAGTTCGGTCTCGTGAACGCCACGATCCATCAGGTCGACGAGCACACCAGCGTCACCGACCTCGAAACGCTAACGACCATCTACGAGCGTTTCATCACCGATTACTTCCGCAACGGCTGAGGCTTTGTTGGCACTCGCGACTCCGCTACGCGGAGCCAACCGCACGCGCCCACAAAAAAGGCCGCCGTGACCTCCGGCAGCCTTCTCGTCACTGGCACCTCGCCGAAGCGAAGTATCAGATCGATTCCTTCAGCTCTTTCGCAGCGCGGAACGCGATCTTCTTCGATGCCTTGATCTTGATGGCTTCGCCGGTTGCCGGGTTGCGGCCCATGCGAGCGGGGCGCTTGCGAACCTGCAGAACGCCGAGACCGCCGATGCGGATGCGCGCGCCCTTCTTGAGGTTCTTGGAAATCTGGGCAACGAGGTCTTCGAGCAGCGCAATCGACTGCTTCTTCGGAATCTCGTGCGTTTCTGCGAGCGTTGCAGCGATATGCTTCAACGTAACGGTGTCGACTTTCGCTTTGGCTGGTGCCTTAGCGGCTGCTTTTGCTGGCGCCTTTGCGGGCGCGGCTGCCTTTGCCATTGTTATCCCTCTCAATACGATTGCGAATCGTTTTTCCGATCGAACACTACATCGTCGAAGTCCAAAAACACGCTGTTTTCCGGCCTTTTTCGAATGAAGCCGCCGAAAAGAGCAGCATTTGTTGCCCGAAAGCAAGCGCGACATATGGCTTTTGCGAAAAAAAAGACGCCAAAATCGAAGATTTCGGCGTCAGTTCGAGAGAGACGACGTGAGGAAACGAGGGCGGAGGTTTAGGCGAACGTCAGTCCGGAACCGCCGCCAACCTCAACCACCTGACCGGTGACCCAGCGCGAATCAGGACCCGCGAGGAACTTGACGACATCCGCGACGTCGCTCGGCTGACCGATCCGCTTGAGGGCCTGCTTGCTCTCGGCGAACGCCCGGCCATCCGAGTTTCCGACAATATCGGCGGCCATATCCGTCTCAATGACGCCCGGCGCTACGATATTGACCGTAATTCCGCGTCCACCGAGGTGAACCGCCAGCGACTTTGCAAGATTGTCGAGCGGCGCTTTAAGCATCGAGTAGGCCGCGACGGCCCCGAGCGGGAGACGCGATGCGATGCTCGATGTCGAAATGATGCGGCCATTGTCTTTGAGGCGCTTCGTCGCTTCCTGAGTGACGAAGAAGAGCGACTTGACGTTCACGTTGTAGATCTCGTCGAGAACGTCTTCGGTTGTCTCATCGAACCCAACGAACGGCGCAATACCGGCGTTGTTGACGAGAATGTCGAACTTGGTGTCGCCGGTGCGCTGCTTCAGCTCCTGATCGACCCCTGCAAAAAGCGCCTGCGCCGCGCCCTTCTTCGAAAGATCGGCTCCGACAGTGAAAGCATCCCCACCGGCTGCCTTGATCTTGGCAACGACCTCGTCGGCCCCCGCTTTGCTCTTGCCGTAATGAACAGCGACGAGCGCGCCCTCTGCCGCGAGTGTCTCGGCGATGCTCCGCCCGATACCGCGACTGCCGCCCGTTACAACCGCAATTTTGCCAGTGAGTGGTTTGGACATGTTCTTCTCGCAATTCTTCTAAGCGATCCGTCCTTCAGAGTTGGCCGGCCATCGGACTGGCGCCCCGGACGAGGCATTAGTTAGTCCCATAGTTCAGAAGTTCAAGATTATTGAACTATTGAAAATTCACATTCTCGTGGCTATCTTTCCGCTCATGCAGAGGCCATTTGTTCATCCCGCCGTCGAGGACGTGACCCTCGAGAGCATTCTCTATGCGCTCGCCGATCCGGTGCGTCTTGAGATCATCAAGACGCTTTCGTCCGAGGGGTGCAGCATGAATTGTTCGAAGGCCGCACCTGCGGATCTACCGAAATCGACGCAATCGCATCATTTCCAGGTGTTGCGCGAAGCAGGCCTCATCCGCTCCGAGCGCCGCGGCACGGAGGTTGTGAACTCGTTGCGCTGCACCGAACTCGATAAGCGCTTTCCGGGCGTCATCGCCTCGATTGTGAAAGCCAGCGAAAAAACAAAAAAGCGCTGACGTCCGTCATCCCGGCGCAGGCCGGGATCCAGTCATGTCTCGAACGTGAATTTGTCGCTACCTGTCTAGGTGCCGACCGTCGTCGGCATGACGATGGCTTTGAACTAAGGCCCGCGTCGGCGGCCGGCTCCGCGCAGCGGAGTAGCCAGCGCAATCGAAGATTCTATTTAAAGTGCTTCGAGAGCTTCAGGCCCTGACCTTGATAGTTCGACTTGAGCCCCTGGCCGTAAAGCGTTCCAGGCGTTTCCGTCATGCGCTCGTAGATCAACCGCCCGATGATTTGCCCGTCTTCGAGAATGAACGGCACCTTGTGCGAACGGACTTCCAGCACGACGCGCGAACCGTTGCCGCCCGCCGCCGCGTGACCGAAGCCAGGGTCCATGAACCCTGCATAATGTACGCGAAATTCTCCGACCAACGGATTGAACGGCACCATCTCAGCGGCATGCGTCGGCGGCACATGCACTGCTTCTTTCGAAGCCAAAATATAGAATTGGTCCGGATCGAGGATCAGCCGATGCTTGTCCTTGACGAAGATCGGATCCCAATAATCTTCGACCGGATACGCACCGATCCGGTCAACGTCGACGACACCCGTATGCCGACGCGCACGAAATCCGACGAGGCCTTTTTCATCGCCCGCGAGATCGACGGTGAGCGCGATACCGCCGGAAATGTCGGCGCTTTCCGACGACACCAGCCGTTCGCGCGATTGCAGGTCGCGCAGCACGTCGTCGCTGTCAGTCGCCGGGCCGTTGCGAAAGCGGATCTGCGACAGCCGCGATCCTTTTCGAACGACAATTGGAAACGTCTGCGGACAGATCTCGGCGTAAAGCGGTCCCGCATATCCGCGCGGTATTTGATCGAACGCTCCAACGCCGTCAGCTATAACGCGCGTGAAGACATCGAGCCGCCCCGTCGAACTTTTCGGATTGGCGGAAGCTTCGACATCCGCCGGCAGCGCCAGCGTTTCAAGAAGCGGCACGATATAGACGCAGCCCGTCTCGAGCACCGCGCCCTGGCTGAGGCTGATCGTATGCAGCGCAAGATCATCGAGGTTGCCCTGTACCCGCCCGCCGGGACGCGGCAGAAAGCTCGCCCGCACGCGATAGGCGACGGCCCCGAGCCTCAGATCGAGACTTGCGGGCTGAACCTGCCCCTCCGCCGCGGTCTCCGCCAGCACCACTTCTCCGTCCGCAATCATGCGCGAGATGCCCTGCGAAGGCAGAATGCCGGTGGTCCGGTCGCGCCGTTTCGGCGCCGATATGGTCTTTTCTGCTTTGGTCATGACGTCCGGTCTTCCCCTGGCACCCCGTCTAGAATAGCGCTTAACGATCGCCAAGGGTGACGATTGCCACCATACACGCCGATGCGTCGCATCCGAGCCGCCTCTTGACGTCTCCCGCCACCGGCGCTAACTCCAAGCCCACTTTCCCGTGGTCCTTTGGCCGGCCGGCTTGCAGCCACGTTAAACAACTCGCTAAAGGGCCGAGTGCGCACCCGGTTTCCCGCGCCCGGCCTTCCGTCAGCCGGCGCATCGGAACCGGGATTTTTATTGCGCGAAAGGCCGAGCCATGGCGAACGACGAAAAATTTCCCAATAACAATCCGGCGTGGCGTCCAGAAACGGCGCTCGTTCACGCTGGTATCACGCGCTCGAATTGGGGTGAGACCTCCGAAGCGCTGCATCTGACGCAAGGCTTCGTCTACGACAGCGCTGAGCAGGCAGAGGCCCGCTTCAAGCAGGAAGACCCCGGCTACCAATATACGCGGTTCGGCAATCCGACGATCTCGATGTTCGAGGATCGCCTGAAGATCTTCGAAGGCGCCGAGGAATGCCGCGCCACCGCGACCGGAATGGCTGCTGTCACGGCTTCGATCCTATCGTATGTCAAAACCGGCGATCACATCGTTGCCGCCCGCGCATTGTTCGGCTCCTGCCGCTACATCGTCGAAACGCTCTGCCCGCGCTTCGGCATCGAGGCGACGCTGATCGACGGCAAGGATCTCGACGCGTGGAAAGCGGCGATCCGGCCCAACACCAAGATGTTCTTCTTCGAGACGCCATCGAACCCGACGCTGGAACTCGTCGATATAGCCGCCGTCGCCAAGATCGCGCGCGACAACGGCATCCTGAGCATCGTGGACAACGTTTTCGCGACACCGATGCTGCAGCGTCCGCTCGCCCTCGGCGCCGATATCGTGGTCTACTCGACGACGAAGCATATCGACGGCCAGGGCCGCTGCCTCGGCGGCGCCGTGCTCGGCAAAACGGAATTCGTCGGCAAATACGTGCAGGAATGGCTGCGTCAGACCGGCCCTTCGATGAGCCCTTTCAACGCCTGGGTGATGCTGAAGGGCCTTGAAACGCTGCCGATCCGCGTCAAGGCGCAATGCGCCACCGCCGCGAATATCGCCGATGTTTTGAGCGGCCTCAAAGGCGTGACCCGCGTGATTTATCCCGGCCGTGCCGATCATCCGCAGGCGGCGCTTGCGGCGAAGCAGATGCCGGGTGGCGGCCAAATGGTCGCGTTCGAGGTCGAAAACGGTAAGGAAGGCGCTTTCCGCTGCCTTAACGCACTGCGTCTCGTCCGCATTTCGAACAACCTTGGCGACGCCAAAAGTCTTGTAACCCATCCGGCCACAACGACGCACTTTAAGCTAACGCCCGCCCAGCGCTCGGAACTCGGCATTAGTGATGGTATGATCCGTCTATCGATCGGACTTGAAGCCGCGGAAGATTTGGCGGACGATCTCTCAAACGCGGTAAAGGCGGTTACGGGGTGACGGAATATCATGAGTAAGAGTACGCCGACATCGACGTCGAAAAGGGCCGCAGCAGCCGCCTTCCATCCCTATGAAGCCACCACGCGCGGCATCCGCATTCGCGTCGAGCCGAAATACATGGAAGATCAGTCGTCGCCCGAGGACAGCCATTTCGTTTGGTCATACGCCGTCGAAATTTCGAACGACGGCAGCAAGACCGTGCAGCTGAAGTCGCGCATGTGGCGCATCACCGACGCGCTCGGTCGCACCGAAGAGGTACGCGGCGCCGGCGTCGTCGGGCAGACGCCTGTCATCGAGCCGGGAAAGGCGTTTCACTATACGTCCGGCTGCCCGCTGAAGACACCGCAGGGCATCATGGTCGGCAGCTATCAGATGTCTGACGAAGCCGGGAAGCTTTTCGACGTGGCCATCCCCGCATTTTCGCTCGACAGCCCCTATACCCGACGCAGCATGAACTGACCGGCACCCGCCGATGAGCGCAGCACGAGGCCCGATTTACACTCCTGTCGAACTGCTTGCGCACTTGGTGGCCTTCGACACGACGAGTTCGAAAAACAATCTCGGCTTGATCGCCTTCGTCGAAGATTATCTCCGGCAGCATGGCGTCTCGTCGCGCCGCATTGTCAGCGACGACGGACAAAAATCATCCCTCTACGCCACGATTGGCCCCGAGAACGAAGGCGGCGTCGCGCTTTCGGGCCATACCGATGTCGTTCCCGTGGACGGCCAGACGTGGACCAGCGACCCGTTCACGCTGCGCGCCGCGGACGGCAAACTCTACGGCCGGGGCGCGGCCGACATGAAGGGCTTTCTTGCCGCCGCCCTCGCTGCAGTCCCCGATTACAAGGCGCGCCGCCTCAAAAAGCCGATCCATCTCGCTTTCTCTTATGACGAAGAGATCGGTTGCATCGGCGTTCGTCCGATGATCGCCGAGCTTGGCAAGGAGCTGCCGAAACCGCGCATGGTGATCGTCGGCGAGCCGACGAGCATGAAGGTCGTCGATGCGCACAAAGGTCCGGTCCGCTGGCAGGTTGACGTCAAAGGCCGCGCCGCGCATTCGAGCATGGCTCATCTCGGCGTCAACGCCGTCACCTATGCCACTCGCCTCATCGGCGAGCTCGAGCGCATGGAACACGAACTCAAGCAGCGCGTGCTCGACGTGCGCTTCGAGCCGCCCTATTCGACCCTTCAGGTCACCAAGATAGATGGCGGCACCGCGACCAACATCGTCCCCGTGAACTGCACGTTCGTATTCGACATCCGCGCGCTGCCGGGTCTCGATCCGGATGAAGTCGAAGCCCGTCTGCGCCGCTTCGCTGAAACGCGCTGTCTTCCCGAAATGCACGACATCGCACCCGAGGCCGGTATCGACATCGTGCGTGTCAACGCCGTCCCGCCCTTCGGCGCCGAACGCAAATCCGAGGTCGTGGCGTTGGCCTTGAAGCTTACCGGCCAGAACGAAACCTATGGCGTCTCGTACGGCACCGAAGCAGGCCTCTTTCAGGAAGCAGGCGCACCCTCCGTCGTTTGCGGTCCGGGCGACATCGCCCAGGCCCACACCGCCGACGAGTGGATCGCCGAAAGCCAAATTGCGAAATGCACGGAGTTTCTTGCCCGCCTTGGCGACTGGGCAGAGACCTGAAGATCGCCCGGACGCCACCGCGCTCCGCAAGCCGATCCGAAAAACATGCGATAACAGTGCGTTAGCGCGACGGAATACCGTGTGATGCGCTTGCGACACTCTGTGCGACAAGTTGAACGAACGCACGACTTTTTTCCTGGGACGCCGTGCTTATGACCCACTGTTCGGCGTACCAATTCACCTGGGCCGCCTGGGAACTTCCAAATTTAGAGACGCTCATGTCGAAATGCATCCAACCGTCGGCACGCTCTGTCTGCGCGATGTTCGCAGCACTTGCGATGGCCGGCTGCTCGACCGGCTCATTGCCGAGCGTCGGCTCCATCAACCCGTTCAGCAGCGGCACTTCTATCTCCGAGATCGACCGCGCCTATCTTCAGGCCGCCGGTAGCTGGGACCTCAATCACGATAACGTCGTGACGTGCAACGAGTGGAAATCTTACGCCGAAGATTTGTTCAATAGCGCCGACACCAACCACGACGATTTCCTCGACGCTACGGAATGGGGCAACCTGACGAAAATCGACAAGATGTTCGTTACCGCCGACATGAAGTACTTCGATGCCAACGGCGACGGTAAAGTCTCTCGCCAGGAATTCGTCGACAAACCGAACCCCGCGTTCGTTCTGATGGACAGGGCCGGAACCTGTAAGCTCGACGCCAACCAGATCGCAAGCGCCCGCTCCAAGACCGAGTACGATCTCTCGGGCACGAAACCGCAAAACAGCGATCCGCGTGAACAGGGCGGAGATATCGGCAAAGCGGCCAACGGTGGCCTCGGACGCTAGTTCATCCCGTGGGAAGCCGATGCTCTAGCGTTCGGCTTCCTGCAATTCATCGAGCGAAAAGACATAACGCTTGGTGCAGAATTCGCACGTCACGACGATCTTCCCGTTGTCGTCCAACATATCCGACAGCTCGCCCGCACCAAAAGCCGAGAGCACGTTCTCGACCTTTTCCCGGCTGCACCGGCAGAACGAAGCCAGCGGAATGATGCGCTCTACCGAAACCGCTTCCTCGTGGAACAAGCGCAACAGCAGCCGCTCAACCGTCAGCGCCGGATCGAGCAGTTCGTGATCTTCGACCGTTGCGGCCAGCATCTCGACGCGTTTCCAGGCATCGCCCGCATCTTCGTCGTCATCTTCCGAAGGCCCGCCGAGACTCTGAACCATCAGGCCGCCCGCGCGGCGATGCCAGCCCGTTTGCTGGTGCGGGTCCTGCCGCGCACCGACGTACTGCTCCGCAACCGCCGACCGGATGAATGTCGGCAGGTTCTCGCGCTGTTGAAAATAGGCGGCCACCGTCGCCGAAAGCGGCGCATTCTCGAACGCGAGAACGCCCTGATAGCGCTCCTCGCCCGGACCGGAATCGAGTGTGATCGCGAGATGCCCATCGCCGAGGGCCGGCGCGATATCGCGGCGAGGCGCATTTTGAGCGAACTCCTGCAGTTTCTGCGCGTCGTAGCGCGCATAACCGCGAAGCTTTCCGCTCGCCGCGTAATCGGCGACCAGAATGGACACCGCCCCGCCCGAGCGTACCATCAGGTTGAGGTTGCCCCCGGTGGGTAGCGCCGATCCGCAAAGAGCGGCCAGCGTGAGTGCTTCCGAGAGAGCGCGCCCAGGCAGATCAGGCATCCGATGCGGCGCGACGATCTCATCGAGCGCCGCGCCAAGCCTCACGATGCGCCCGCGAATGTTCGAATTCTGCGTGCGAAACGCAACGACGACATCATCGGCGGGGATCTGGGGCCGCCCCGGCGGAACATCAACCGGCATCGGCGGAACCCTCCATCAGGCGCCGAAGCACCACGCTAGAATGGCTTTCTGAGCGTGCAATCTATTTTCCGCTTCGTCGAAAATAACGGACTGCGGACCTTCGAGCACGTCTTCGGTAACTTCATGGCCGCGATACGCAGGCAGGCAGTGCATGAAGATCGCGTTCTTGGCGGCCTTGCTCATCAGCTTTTGATCGACGGCGTAAGGCGCCAGGATCTTCTTGCGCTTCGCGGCATCGGACTGGCCCATGGAAACCCAGGTATCGGTGACAACGCAATCGACGCCTTTGACCGCGCGATCAGGATCCGTGCCGATCTCGACATCGCCCTTTTCGCGAATGACCCACTCCACGGCTTCATCCTCGGGGAAAAGCGACTTCGGGCAGGCGAGTCGCAGCTTGAAGCCGAAGCGCACCGCCGCGTGCATCCACGATACAGCGACGTTATTGCCGTCTCCAACCCAGGCGACCGTCTTGCCCTTGATCGGCCCGAGATGCTCTTCGAACGTCTGGATATCGGCCATCACCTGACAAGGGTGGCTCTTTTCCGTCAGACCATTGATGATCGGGATCGTTGCAAACTTTGCGAGCTCGACCAGGGTCTCGTGTGCGTTGGCCCGGATCATGATGCCGTCGACGTAACGCGAGAGCACGCGCGCGGTATCCGCGACTGACTCTCCGCGGCCGAGCTGCAGATCCATATGATTGAGCGTCAACGCGCCGCCGCCGAGCTGGCGCATCGCGATATCGAACGATACGCGCGTCCGCGTCGAAGGCTTCTCGAAGATCATCGCCAGGACGATATCTTCAATGTCCTTTGGCCGAAGGTCCTTCGGAACGCGCTTGCCTGCTTTCTTCATCGCATGCGCCGCATCGATGATCCGCCTCAGCGTCTTGCTGTCGAGGTCGGAAATATCGAGGAAGTGCCGGGGAGACGATTTCGAGGTCATGAACTGCGGAGCTTTCTCCAGCTCTTGCGTTGAGCCGGACATCAGGATGTTTCACGAGCCAGGCGCGAGAGCGCGCGGGAAAGGGCGAGGACACCCTCGGCTATGTCTTGGTCCGTCGCTATCAGCGGCGGAAGCACGCGCACGCAATTCTCGCCCGCGCCGACGAGCAAAAGTTTTTCTTCGTTCGCGGCCTTCACGAGTTGGGCAGGCGTGACGTGCGCCTTGAGCTTCAATCCCATGAGAAGTCCCGCGCCGCGTACCTCTTCGACGAGACCCGCGTGCTGATCCTTGAGGCCTTCGAGCCCCTGCTTCAGATGCAGCGTCTTGGTGCGGACCGCTTCGAGGAAATCCGGTTCGGAGACGATGTCCATCACCGTCGAGGCGACGGCCATTCCGAGCGGGTTGCCGCCAAACGTCGAACCATGCGTGCCGGGTGTCATGCCCTTCGCGGCCTCTGCCGTCGCGAGCACGGCGCCAACCGGAAATCCGCCGCCGAAGCCTTTCGCAATCGCCATGACGTCCGGCGTGATGCCGGCCCATTCGTGCGCGAAAAGCTTGCCCGTGCGTCCCACGCCGGTCTGAACTTCATCGAGCACGAGCAGCAGGCCATGCCGGTCGCAGAGTTCGCGGACCGCTTTGAGGAAATCGGGCGATGCCGCGCGAATGCCGCCCTCGCCCTGGATCGGCTCGAGCATGATGGCAGCCGTTTCAGGGCCGATCGCGGCCTCCGTGGCCTCGATATCGTTGAGATCCACGTGATCGAAACCAGCCGCCGTCGGGCCGAAGCCTTCGAGATACTTCTCGTTGCCCGCCGCGGCCAGGGTCGCGAGCGTCCGCCCATGAAAGGCACCGCGAAATGCGATGATCCGCTGCCGCTCCGGCTGCCCGGAAACATAATGATAGCGCCGCGCGACCTTGATCGCGCCTTCGCAGGCTTCTGCTCCGGAATTGCAAAAGAAAACCTTGTCCGCGAATGTCAGGCGCGTCAGCTTCTCGGCAACCGCCTCCTGGCCTTCGACCCGGTAAAGGTTTGACGTGTGCCAGAGCTTCTCGGCCTGCGCTTTCAGCGCGGCGACGAGTTTGGGATGCGCATGACCAAGGGCATTCACCGCGACGCCGGAGCCGAAATCGAGGTAGCGCTCGCCCGTTTCGGCCGTCAGCCAGCAGCCCTCGCCCCGGACGAAAACGATGTCCTGGCGGGCATAGGTGCCCATCACAGCCGCAGAGGGGCCGTGGGTGTCTGAACCGACAGCGTTAGGAATGCCTGTGTCCGGAGCGCTACGGGGAGCCTTCCCCAGCGCAGCAGGGGAACTTGCCATGGTGCGTGGATAACCCTGAGCAGAAAATCAAAAAGCCGCCCAAATCCGGCGGCTCGATCACAACCCCTGATACCTGCTTGGGGCGTCTCTGTCAATAAAAGCTCTGAGATGACCGTATTAGGGAAAGACGCCACGTCCCAATGGTTGCATTGGGCCCTATCATGCACCGAAATCGGAGATATCCCCTGCCGCGAATCGGCTGTGGCCGAGTCGCAACTTTTCCCTGTCAATACCCCTAAGATGAAAGCTCTGGCTTGTAGGCGGGATTCAGCATGTTGTAATCTCCCCCTATCAGGCCACGAGATATGGGCGGCGCCAGCTGCTTTTTGCTCGGTTGTGTATCGGCCCTGATCGCGCTCTGGGCTTCCGCTTGTCAGCGACCGCCCGCGTCTGTTGCGCGTTTCTGTTCTGCGTCTTCTCAAGTTTTTGCGTTTGTAACCGGTCGGGACCGTTGTCCTTCGCCGCGCGTCGCGTTCGTTAACGCGCGTCGGCATGGGCTCGATTGCGACTGGGTAACCGCGGGCACCGGGGGGTGTTCCGCCGCTGATGCGGCTCGAGAGGGAGCAATCGAAGCATGTCTTGGACTGATGAGCGCGTGGAGCTTTTGAAAAGGCTCTGGTCGGAAGGACTGAGCGCCAGCCAGATCGCCGGACGCTTAGGTAGCGTGACACGTAACGCTGTCATTGGCAAAGTCCACCGGCTCGGCCTTTCCGGCCGCGCAACCACCTCGCGGATGAAATCGCATCGTCCCCGTACACGTATGGCCAATGTAAAGCGGCCCGTGAAACCCCGTTTCGCGCAAGCCGGCAATCCAGCCGTGCGCGCACTCTATCTAGACGCCGAAACTTACGTGGCGCCTGCGGAAGAGATCGAAATTCCGGAAGCCGAGCGCAAAACCATACAGACCCTCGGCGAATGCAGCTGCCGCTGGCCTATCGGCGATCCGCAGACAGCCGAGTTCCATTTCTGCGGACGTAACAAGGTCCCGCTGCTTCCCTATTGCGAAGTGCATGCACGGCGCGCCTTCCAACCCGTTACCCCGCGCCGTCGCGAGCGCGTCGAGACCGAAGCTCCAACGAGCCTTCCGGCTCCTGCGATCGCAGGCTCGGACACGACCAAGCAAAGAGCCTGACGCATTAGTCCGCTGGCCGGCTGGGGGGCATGGCCAGCGGCAACAGAGGAAAAGCCAGCAGTCGCGGGGGCGGCTGCTGGCTTTTCCGTTTTTAGAGGCGAATTGACCATCCCGCCCGCCAGTTGATCCCGGTGGCGGTCGCCGTGCTAGGCTGTCCACGCTGATATCATCCGCCGGAGAAGACTATGGGGAAGAACAAGCACAAGGACAAAAAACGCGAACCGTCCGATGGCGGCCCCCTGCCCGATGACGCGGCGACGTCCGTCCCCGTCCGAACCGACGAAGCATCCAACGGTGCGGCGGAGCCCACGAGCATCCTCCCCAACGGCTTCTCGCTCTCAGATCCGAAGCTTCCGAAGGAAATTGAAGACGCCGCGATGCGTTCCGGCGGCTATCCCTACGACAAGCGCATGAAGCGCGAGGACTACGAAGCCAAGCTTCTCGCGCTCCAGATCGAATTGATGAAGCTGCAGAAGCATAATCTCAAAGTCGGCAATCGCATCCTGTGCATCTACGAGGGCCGCGACGGGTCGGGCAAAGGCTCGTGCATCAAAGCATTCAACGAACATATGAACCCGCGCAACACGCGCACCGTCGCCCTGCCGAAACCGACCGAGACAGAGCGTGGCCAGCTTTATTTCCAGCGTTACGCCGTGCATCTGCCGACGGCGGGCGAAGTCGTTCTCTTCGACCGCTCCTGGTACAATCGCGCCGGCGTAGAGCGGGTCATGGGTTTCTGCACCGAAGACCAGCTTGCGGTTTTTCTGCGCGAGGCCCCGGAATTCGAAGGCCTGCTCGTCCGCGACGGCATCAAGCTGTTTAAATTCTATCTGACGATCGGCCGCGAGATGCAGATCGAACGCTTTCACGAGCGCGCTCAGGATCCTCTGAAGCAGTGGAAGCTGTCGCCTGTCGATATGTCGGCGCTCGGCCGCTACGATGACTACACCCGCGCCGAAGTCGAAATGTTTCGCTTCACGCACACCGCCATCGCGCCTTGGACCGTCGTTCGCGCCAACGACCAGCGCCGCGCGCGCCTCGAAACCATTCGCCACATCCTGCTCGCTGTCGAATACGAAGGACGCGACCTCGACGCGATAGGTCCGCACGATCCGAAGATCATCGGCTCCGGCCCCGAATTTTTTCATCCGCACGTGTCGCTTCGCGCCGGATAAACGCAGGGCGAATGCGCCGTTAGCGCACCAGCAAAATCGGTGCGAGCGCGGCGATGGATGCACGCGAAAGCTCGCGTCCATCGGCAATGGCCGAACCGCCGAACACCGCAACGATGAGGCTCGGCTTCAAGCGCGCCACGAACTCGGTCAGAGCCTCCGGCACGCCATAGGTCGGTCCCATATCTTCGAACACGACCGGAACGTGAAATTCCGCCGCGATGAGGCGGGCCTGAGCTTCGATCTCTGCGTATCCGCTCGCAGTATCGGCGCCGATCACAACGTGAACGGGACCGCGCGGACCTGAAAGACGCTCCGCAGCACGCAACATCGACGTCAGCCGGTCGGCATCCTCGGCGATGACGACAACGCGCGGCTGCTTCGATCTCTGCTGGCCGCAGAGGAGAAAACCGGTCGCGCCGCTGACGTTCGCAAGCAATGTTCCGATGACGGAATCGTTTCCTGCGACAGGCATGCGTGCCAGCGCCACGATATTCCACGGACCACGCTCGACGCACATTTCCGAAATTCGGTCGATGGCATCACCCATGGCGAGAGAATGGCGCACTCGGACGCCATGCGCCGCTCCGACATTGTCGACCGCGCGGCGGCACCGCTGCACGAGCAGCTCGAACCGATGGTCGTAGGTGGCAATATCCCTGCGAACCGGCCGTCCCGAAGATCCGACGAGGCGGAACGGAACGTCGTCGGTCAGCTCGCCGCTCGCATCCGCGATCACAATGGTCTCGATCTCCGCGCCGTAAGCGGCGGCGAGACGCACAGGAGCTTCAAGACGGGCCGCAGGATAATCGGCTTCCGGATCGAGCCAAAGGACGACACGCCCGCTTAACTCCGAAGCTTCTGCGACGTGCGCAATCACGGCGTATCGCCGTCGGCGCGGCGCGACAGCGCTTCGTTGAGATCGTCGGCGCGGATCTGCGAAACCGAACGATCAGCGGCGATGGCATCGGCTTCCTGCAACAGATGCAAAAGCTGGATGCCGGCCAGCGAAACGCGTCCGCCGCCGCGGCGCACGGCATCTTTGTAGATCAGCGGCGCCACCGCCGAGTTGATCGGGCGAAGACCGTGATCGGCGGCGATCCGCGCGGCGCCTTTCGCGAATTCCTCCTCGCTAAGCTCGGAGATCGGCACCGTATCGGCAAGCTTCGCGATGTGCGGAAAATGCCGTCCTATTCCCGGCTCGATGCCTTCGAGCTTCGACCAGGACTGCGCATCCGATACGAGAACCACGGTCGCCGCAAACGGAACGGGATCGACTTTGATGCCGACGCCAGGCGTGCCGACCGGCACCACCTGCTTGCTGCGGATCGCGGCGCTGAGCGCGAGCCACGCACTCGGATCGGCTGCAAGCCGCCATGCTTCAACGATGACGATGCCTGATCCGGCGCGCATCAGATGGCCCGGCAGCAGCACCGGCAAGCCATGCGCATCGCGGCTAATCTCGCCGAGCAAATCTTTCGCCGACGACTGCCGCGCGATAACGACCCGGCTCGGAACGGTCGGATCGGAGAGGTGTACATCCTCGGAATCGATGAAGACGACTGGCTCGAACACCTCCGCCCCGGCGTGCCGGGCAGCTTCCGCAACGAAGACATCTTCAATCGCATCAAGCGCCGCACCGATTGAAAGACCGTCGGCATAGGCACGCCTGACGGCGGCAAGCCCCGGCCGCACCGCGCGAAGCGCCGCTTGGCGAACGAGCGCATCGTGCTTTTCGCTCGCTTCGAATTCGGCATCCGGCAGCGTCGCGACGATCGACTGCAACTCATCTTCGAGAACAGTGATCTTCGCTTCGACATTCCTCTTCAAAGCTTCCGGCAGCGCCCGGAAAACATCGGACCGCACGACGCGACCTTCATGCATCGGCGCGAGCACGTAGCCGTCGAGCGATTTGACGACGGCGATGTTCTGCGCTTCCGCGCGGCGGCGAATAGGCTCGACCGCCCGCTCGCTTCGATAGCGCATATCCTCTTCGAGAAGATCGAGACTGATGCGATGTTCTTCGCTCTTCAAATATCGGCTGAATGCGGCACGCGCCTTGTCGATAGCGATGCGGACGTCGCGCCGGAATCGCGGTCCCTCGCCCGGCGGCAGTTCAAAACCCTTGGCGCGTGACGGCGCGAAGGGATCGATCACATAGATCCAGTCGGCGCCTGGTGCGCGTTCGATCTCGGTGCCGAGCGCTTCCGCCAGTTCGAGCCTGCCGGTCCCCGGCTCTCCCAAGATCATGAGATGCTCGCCGCGTCCGGCGCCGAGCGCTGTACGGATTTTGGCGACCGCGCGCTTCTGACCGAAGAAATGCGTTTGTTCGGCAGGCTTGATCTGCACCGCCTCTTTGGCGACGACATCCCTCGGCGGCAAATCCTTTGGCGGCTTCTGATCCTTGGAGTCGCCACGACCGGCGCCAACCGCCACATCCGCGAGACGATCTACGAGCCGACTCGTCACGAGCGTCACCACATTGGTTGATGCGTCAGCCGCAGGTTCCGCGACCACCGGAGGCGGAGTTTCCGCTTCGACTGCACCCGGCGCCTCGACCTTTTTCTCCGATCTGCTGCGCCAGAAGACCATGCGCACGCTCTCCCCCCGGGGACCCTTATCCCAATAGAACGCCGTCCCGAACATCGGGCCCGCCGCCCCGCTGCCCGCTTGTTTGCAACACTCGCACGGTCATAATGGCGGCACCATGACCGACGGATCGCCTTCCTCAACGAATCCTTTCGCGGTTGTCCCTATTGCGGACAAAGCCCGTGATTATGAACGTGCGAAGGCAATCCTACAGGGCACGCAGCGGATGCTTCGCACCCTCGACTTCGAAAGCCTGAGCGAGATCACACTCGCCAGCGGCCGCCGCGCCGACGTGCTCGCGCTCCGGCGCAACGGCGAAATCTGGATCGTCGAAATCAAATCGAGCGTTGCCGATTTTCGCGCTGATCAAAAATGGCCGGAGTACCGTGAATATTGCGACGCCCTGCTCTTTGCGGTCGCGCCGGACTTCCCCGTCGGAATTTTACCGTCAGAAGTAGGTTTGATACTGGCCGACGCCTACGCCGGAGAACTCGTGCGCCCGCCCCCAGCGCATCCGTTGGCAGCAGCGCGCCGCAAGGCGTTAACCCTGTCAATCGCACGCGCGGCGGCAATGCGCCTGCACGCGCGGATAGATCCGAGCCTCTCGATTGATGAGGTCTAGGGAATAACGAACCGAGAAAGCGCGCTTATTTCGGAGCGCGCTTCGCCAGAATTCGCTGCAGCGTACGACGGTGCATGTTGAGCCGGCGCGCCGTCTCGGAGACGTTGCGATTGCAAAGCTCATAGACGCGCTGAATGTGTTCCCAGCGCACGCGATCCGCCGACATTGGATTCTCCGGCGGTGGCGCCTTCGCGTCCGTCGGCGCCAGAAGCGCGTCCGTTACGTCGTCGGCATCGGCCGGCTTCGCAAGATAATCGACGGCGCCGAGCTTCACAGCCGATACAGCGGTCGCGATGTTGCCATAACCGGTGAGCACGATAGCCCGCGAATCTGGACGCGCCCGCGCCAGCTCGGCGATGACGTCGAGGCCAGATCCGTCCTCGAGGCGCATGTC
Organism: Hyphomicrobium sp.; assembly: GCA_030148425.1. Lineage (GTDB taxonomy): Bacteria > Pseudomonadota > Alphaproteobacteria > Rhizobiales > Hyphomicrobiaceae > Hyphomicrobium_B. The sequence continues at coordinate 85,141 of JASBTM010000016.1, forward strand.
GACAACGGCGAAAGCCGGTGCCTTCTCGCGGATCAGATCAACGCCTTCCGCGACGGAATGGCCAAAACGCACTTCGAAGCCGCGAAGCTCCATCGCGCGCGCCAAACGCTGCAGGAACGATCGATCGTCGTCGATGATGACCAACGAACGGTCGGCCGGTAATTCATCCTGCTTGAACGACAGGTCTTCGGTAACCAAGGGAGCCTCCCGGATCACGGTTTATCCGTCTGCTTTTTTCCATGACTGGCCATAATCTAATGCGGCCTAAAGGGCTGCAACCCCTTAAGCAAGCAAAAAGCAACCCGAAAGGTTACTTGAGGGGCAACAGAAGATAAGACTTTCGCGGCAAATTGCCAGCCTATGCTGCATTCAACGGCATACCACGCCGTCCCGGCCAATTGAAAGCACCCGGCGGCAGCTCGAACGCTGTTCTTGGCCATGAAATCTGGACGTTAGCTCCCCGCCGCGGCGGCGTGAGATTGGCGAAAGACACCGTCGCCCCAGACCGTTCCAGCAGCGTTTTGGCGATAAAAAGCCCGAGCCCGAGCCCAGAATGGCCATGCTCGCCCTTATCCTCGAACCGACGCGATGTGACGTAGGGCTCCCCGATACTGTCCATCATTTCGGGCGCAAACCCCGGCCCGTCGTCCGTGATGGTGAAATACACGTGCGAGCCGTTCCACCGAGCCGAGAGTTGCACCTCCGACTGAGCAAAGCTCACGGCATTTTCGATTAGGTTGCCGAGACCGTAGATAACGCCGGGCCGCCGGTGCGCAACCGGCTCGATCCGAACTTCGTCGTCGAGACCCGGCAATGGGTTCGCCGAAATAATGATGCGCTTACGGGCCGCGCGATGCGGCGCCGACGCTTCTTCCAATAGCTCGACCACCGTCAGACTGGCGTGCATCGGATCTTGCTCGTCAGGCTTGCGCGTCAACTTCTGTAGAATTTCGCGGCAACGCCGCGCCTGACTGTGCAGAAGCTGAAGATCTTCACGATAGCGGCTGTCGTTGCCGAGTTCGTATTCGAGCTCTTTCGAAACGAGCGCGATGGTGGAAAGCGGCGTACCGAGTTCGTGCGCAGCGGCGGCGGCGAGTCCATCGAGAGCATGCAGACGCTGCTCGCTCGCGAGCACCATATCCGTCGCGGCGAGCGCCGCCGACATCTGCCGTGACTCCTTGTTCAGCCGCCACGTGAAAAACGCCATGAACGCCATTGACGAAACCAGCGCCAGAAGCGCGCCGATCTTATAATCCCGAGGCAGATCGAACAGCATTCCGTTATACCACGGCAGCGGATGATGATGATCGATCAGCAGCAGGCCCGCGACAATCACCATTCCGCCAAGAAAAAGCGTATATCGCGGTGGCAACGTTGCCGACGCGACCGTGATCGGCGCGACCAGCAGAACGGCAAACGGATTCTGAATGCCGCCCGTCAAATACAGGAGACCCGCAAGCTGCAGGACATCGTAAATGAGCAGCGCGAATGCGAATGGCGTAGTGAGCCTGTGCCGCGCGGGATAGCGAATGGAAAGAAAGACGTTCAGCCAAGCCGACATCGCGATCAAAACGAGACAGCTTCCGATGTTCACTGGAAAGCCGTAAAGCAATGTCACTGCGGCGATCGCAGCGAGCTGTCCCAAGACCGCAACCCAGCGCAACCGCACGCTAGTGACGAGCCGCAGCTGACTCTCTCGCTCGTTGACAATGCCCTTCAGCAACGGTGCCACGGGCGGGCTATCCATTGACATGCTCATGAATGAGACAATCCATTTTAGAACGTCGTGACTTCAGGTCGCACAGTCATGATAACCGCGCCGTGCTCGATATTACCTGAACTGTAGAATATTTAGCATTGCCAGGACGGCGGTTGTACCCCATGTGAGCGTCACCCCACTCGCCCGGATCGGGCTCGGCCCGTCGTGACTCCACAAGGGCACAGCAAACAGCACGCGGCCGACGATGAGAGAAATGCCTGCTGCGTGCAGCACCATCTTCTCGCCGCCATCGAGTTCATAGAGACCCATGAGCAGCACGGAGAGCGGAATGTTTTCGACCGAGTTGCCGTGTATGCGAACCATGCGCCGCAGGCGTTTCTCGCCGCCATCGCCTATCATGATACCAGACCTGAACCGGTGAATCGTAACATTGATCCCCATGATGACGATAATGAGCGCAAGGATGCCGCCGTATAAGGCGGTGATTGTAGCAGACATGCCGATCTCTTCGTTCAGGGGGCCGATTACGCAATCCGGCGCGATGATTGCAACGCCGATTGCAACCGGCTCGCCGGCACGAAACAATAGCAATAGCCAACGGCAGACGGAGACATCAAGGTTATGAATCGCACGACGATGGCGCTCGCATTTGCCGGCCTCCTCACCGGTGTCGCGCTAGGATTTCTCGCGCTCCGCCCGGCAGGGAATTCGGTAGACGGCCAGATGGTGGTTACTGGCAAGCCTTCCGTCGGCGGCCCGTTCAGCCTCATTGACGAAACCGGCAAGCACGTAACGGATAAGGATTTCCGCGGGAAATACATGCTGGTGTTCTTCGGTTACACCAATTGTCCCGACATTTGCCCCGCTGGCCTTCAAGTCATGTCGAGCGCACTCGACAAGCTCGGCAAACGCGCCGACGATATTGTGCCGGTCTTCATCACGCTCGATCCTGCGCAAGATACGCCGGAGCGGCTCGCGACGTACGTCAAGGCATTCAGCCCGCGCCTCGTCGGCCTGACGGGAAGCGAAGCCGATATTGCCGCAACAGCGAAAGCTTATCGCGTCTATTATCAGAAGGTTCCTGACGACAAAGATCCGACTCGCTACAGCATCGACCACTCGGCGATCTTCTATCTGATGGGTAAAGATGGCGCGCTGGCCGCACCAATTCCGCACACTAACGATGTAGATCAGCTCGTTCAGTCGCTAGACCGGGCGTTGTCTTAGTGAGCACGCCGTGCTTTCCGCCTGAGACCATCGGGCCACACATTCACATGCTGGCGCATCCGTGTGACATTGAATGTGGAGCGACGACGCGAACCTTGATAGGTCATTTTAGTGCTGTATTGATCGAGCAAACGCGATCAGCACTTCGTTGCATCACTTGGATGCGCGTCGGCTTTTGGGGGCAGAGCGCATGGGGATCATGAACGGGCAACGCGCCATCGACTTGAGTTCAAAATCGCGATCCGTTCGCCTTGAAGACATCGGCGCACAATTGGAAGTGCGCAGGCATCCTGGTGCGCGGCGCTTGACGCTGCGCGTCAGCCGCACGCGCCGCGCAGTCATCGTCACGCTTCCTCTTCAGTGTGATCTCGACGAGGCAGGGAGTTTTCTTAACCGCCATATCGATTGGGTGCGCGCACGTCTCGATAGCCTTCCAAATCACGTGCCCTTCGAAAATGCTGCGGCGATGCCGCTGCGGGGCATTCCCCACACCATCGCATTCACCGGCAACAAGCGCACGCGCGTCGTGTCGATTGACGCACGCAACGGTCAGCGCCCGTCGATCGTCGTGCCCGGCGATGAGAGTCTCGCGGCCAATCGGCTGACGCGATGGCTCTTCGACGAAGCCAAGCGCGATCTCGCCGCAAGCGTCGAAAAGCACGCGTCTCCTCTCTCTCTACAGGTCAAGCGCATCGTCGTCCGCGACCAGACGAGCCGCTGGGGCTCATGCTCGACGACTGGCTCGCTGTCGTTTTCATGGCGCCTTGTTCTCGCGCCATCGTTCGTGCTCGATTATGTTGCCGCACATGAAGTGGCGCACCTCGTCGAGATGAACCACGGCCCGCGCTTTTGGACTCTCGTCAAGAAGATCTGCCCTGAATTCGAAAGCGCCAAGCAGTGGTTGCAGGTGCTAGGCCCAGATCTTCATCGCTACGGCCCGGCGCACGGCCGCGGCCACTAGCCATCACCACCAGCTGCTGAACGGAAATTTGCCGCTTTGCGCCGTCGCCGCCTCTTGCGCAGCGACATGGGCGGGCGACTTGTCGTCACCGGCCGTCGTCGCGAGCGCCTTTTCGATGAAGTCGTCCCCGATTCCGTTCGCGGGGTGAGCCGCACGCGGGCTCACGCGCGAAAACGGCGGCGAGAAAGAACTTTCGACCGGAAACCTCGCTGGTTCGGTGCTTGCCGCACGCCGCCAAGGCAGCACTTCCTTTGCTTCGACGACGCGCGGAAGATGTGAACCCGATGCGAGCCCTCCCCAGACGGATGCTTCGCTTTCCGGGTTGGCTGCAACCGTTCCCGGCAATACCTGCGGCGGCAATCCTTCGTGCCCGACGCGCATGACCTGCCGCCAGATCTCGGCCGGGAGGCTACCGCCCGTCGCGCGATTCATCGGCTTGCCGTTGTCGTTTCCAACCCACACGCCCGCCGTCAGCTGTGCCGTGTAGCCGATGAACCAGGCATCGCGGAAATCTTGCGTCGTTCCCGTCTTGCCTGCCGCCGGCCGATCCGAAAGCGCCGCGCGTTTTCCCGTGCCATAAACGACGGCGCCGTTCAGCATGTCGTTGAGCGCCCCGATCCGGTCCGCTTCGGCAATTGGCTGCGCGTTGGGCGGCGGCTGGTATGCGAAGAGAACGCGGCCGCTCTCAGTCGTGATGCGAGTGATGACATGCGGCGCGACGGCGTGGCCGCCGTTCGAGAACGCGGCGTAGGCGCCTGCCATTTCAAGCAGCGTCACTTCCGAGGTTCCGAGCGCGAGCGACGGGCCGTCATGCAGTTCCGATTTGATGCCAAGCCTCTCCGCAAGGTCGATTGCCGTCCCCTTGCCGATATCCTGATTGAGCCGCACAGCAACGGTATTGATCGACTGCGCGATGGCGCGCCGCATCGGAATAGGCCCGGCGTATTGGCCGTTGTCGTTCTTCGGCGACCACCCGCCGATCGTAATCGGCGCATCGTCGATCACACTGTCGGGAGACATCCCCTTCGCCAGCGCCGAGAGATAGATGAATGGCTTGAATGCCGAGCCCGGCTGCCGCTTCGCTTTCAGCGCGCGGTTGAACTGGCTCTCGGCATAGTCCTCGCCACCGACCATCGCCCGGATCGCGCCGTTTCCATCGAGCACGGTCAATGCCGCCTGGGTGGCACCGTACGCCTCGCCCTTCTGGGTCAACGTCTGCGTCACGATCTCCTGCGCGCGGCGCTGCAATGTCTTGTCGATGGTCGTCTCGACGACGATGCCCGATTGATCCTCCGGCACCGAGGCAGGCAATTGATCGAGAACGTAGTCGATCACGTACCCCGCGTCGGCCGAAGTCTTCGCCACCTTCTGTTCGTTGAAGACCAGCGTCTGAGCCAGCGCCTGCGTTTGCTGTGCGTCAGAGATGAAGCCCGCGTCGAACATCTTCGTGATCACGACGCGAGCCCGCGCGCGCGCCGCGCCCGGACTGGCTGCAGGCGAATATTTGGAAGGCGCTTTGAGAAGTCCTGCGATGAGCGCCGCTTCGGGGATCGTCAGCGCGCTCGCCGATTTGTCGAAATATCTCTCGCTCGCTGCCTCGACGCCATAGGCGCCGCCGCCGAAGTAAACCTGGTTGAGGTAGAGCTCCAGGATTTCAGGTTTCGTCAACCTGACCTCGAGCCAAAGCGCCAAGCCGAACTCCGCGATCTTGCGCGAGAGCGTCCTATCCTGCGTCAGGAACAAATTCTTTGCGAGCTGCTGTGTCAGCGTCGAACCGCCCTGCGCGAAGCGTCCCGCGCGAAGATTGGTGAACATCGCGCGCAACATGCCGACGGGATCGACGCCATAGTGATCGAAAAACCGCCGGTCTTCCGTCGCGACAACCGCCGCAGGAAGCGCTTTCGCCATCTTGTCGAGCGAGATGTATTCGTGCGGCGCGCCGCGTTCGGCAAGCGTCGCGCCGTCAGCTGCCAGAATCTTCACAAGCGGCGCGTGCGCCGCGTTTCTGAGCGCTAGCGGATCGGGAAAAGCGACCGTGTAGTAGACCATCATGATCGCGAATATCAGCATCATGACGCCAGTGCCGAGCACGACTCCGCCGAGCGCCACACGGTACTGAAGTTTTACTTTGCGCGGGCGCTGCGGTTTTTGTTCCAAAGGCGGGGCGCCTTGCTGGGCATCCTGCACTGCCGCATCGATGCTGAACGCTTGCGCCGCAACAGATTGGAACGACGCCGGAAGCGTCATCGTCGGTCCGGACGCGGGCGGAATCGTCCGTTTGCGGCGTGGACCGAACAAAACCCTGCGGACGAGCCACAGTGCAAAACGCAAAACTGCAGCGATCGCGCGAAACACCCGTCCAACCCTCGAAGGGGGATCCCCTCCCCTGCTGTCGCCGTCAGAAAATCTGATCTGAAACGGACCTCTTCGAACTGTTATCCCGTCTTGGCTAAGGTCGCGTTAAGTCCGGACCGCGATCGCTGCACGCAAGTTGTAGCCACGCGCAATATCCGCATGCGGACGAGCGAGCGAAATGCCCAGTGGCGCTCTGCGCCCCGACCCGCCATAGTCTTTACCAACTGGTAAGGAGAGGTGATGTCCGCGGCGGGAAATCTGGCGAACTACAAAGATGCGCTTTTAGTTCTGGGCACGGCGGGGGTCGTAGTACCGCTGTTGCATCGCTACGGCGTCAGCACGGTTCTCGCGTTTCTTCTCTCCGGCGCCTTTCTCAGTCCTGGAGGCCTCGGCGCTCTCACTCCCTACATTCCGCATCTCGATTGGCTGACGATCACCGACCCCGAACGCTTGTCCAAATTCGCCGAATGGGGCGTCGTCTTCCTGCTTTTCATCATCGGTCTCGAGCTGTCGTTCGAACGTCTGTCGACTATGCGCCGCCTCGTCTTCGGCCTTGGCGCTTCGCAAGTCATTGTCTCGGCAGTGCTGATTGGTTTGGTTGCATACGCGTTGGGCCAGCCGCCGGTCATTGCGCTCGTCATCGGCGCGGCCCTCTGCCTCTCCTCCACCGCCATCGTCATCGAAATGCTGGCCAATCAGAAGCGGCTCTCGACGACCGTCGGCCGAACGAGTTTTTCGATCCTCTTGTTTCAGGACCTAGCTGTCGTCCCCATTCTGATCCTGGTCGGCATTCTTGAGCCCGGGAATAAGGAGTCCGTTCTGATCGGCGTCGTGACCGCAGTTACACAGGCGGCCGCGGCATTGATCGCCATCGTAGGCGTCGGCCGCTACGTCCTTCAGCCGTTGTTCCGCGTCGTCGCGCAAACGCACAACGAAGATCTTTTCATCGCGACGACGCTATTCGTGGCTGTCAGCACCGCATTTATCACTGCGGCAGCAGGGCTATCGATGGCCCTCGGCGCCTTCGTCGCCGGATTGCTGCTCGCTGAAACGGAATACCGACGCGCCGTCCAAACGACCGTCGAGCCAATCAAATCTCTGCTTCTTGGCGTCTTCTTCTTTTCGGTCGGATCGCAGCTCGATCTGAAATCGCTTGTCTCGTCGCCAGGAGCCATTCTCGCCGCGACCGTCGGGCTGCTGGCTCTTCAGGCTGGCGTCATTTACGGCCTTTCTCGCCTCTTCGGCATCGCACGCGGCGCCGCCATGGAAACAGCCGCGCTTCTCGCGCCCGGCGGCGAGTTCGCCTTCGTGATCCTGACGCTCGCGCTCGAATCTCATCTAGTGAGCCGCGAGATCACCAGCATCCTGTTGACGTCGGTATCGCTGACGATGGCGCTCATCCCCGCTTGCGCCAAGCTCGGACGCTGGCTCGCCAAGCGCAATGCACCGCCCACACCGGTTGACCCCGCTCTGACTGCGACGCCCGCGGGCGAAAGCAACATCAAAGCACTCGTCGTCGGTTACGGCCGCGTCGGCCAGTTGATCGGCGACCTGCTGGCTGAACACAACATTCGTTACATCGCCGTTGATCGCGCACCGGGCCTCGTTGCCAATGCCCGCCGCGAGGGCAAACCCGTCTATTTCGGTGACGTGCGGAACGTCGAATTCCTGGAACATTGCGGCCTCGATACCGCAAAGGCCGCGATCATCACGATCCACACGCAGCCGGAGATAGACGCGATCGTCAAAGCCTTGAGATCGCGCCATCCCAAGCTTCTCATCGTGTCGCGCGCCAAGGATGCTGCTCACGCGCGCCATCTCTATGATATCGGCGTCAATGATGCTGTCCCCGAGACCATAGAAGCGAGCTTGCAGCTATCGGAATCAGCCCTCGTCGGCCTCGGCATTCCGACCGGCCTCGTGATCGCGTCCATCCACGAGAAGCGCGACGAGTTCCGCGCCGATCTCCAGGGCGCCGCGAAAAAAGCCGGCACCGAAACGCACGCTCTCCCCGGTCGCAAACGGGTTTAGCGTTCGACAAGACTTCGGCTGCGACGCGTAAGAGTACGAGGCTTCAGCGGCCGCTATTCGTAACTGACAAAGGAAATGACGTTTCCATCGGGATCGCGGATGAGAACGTCCGTTCCGCCCCAAGGCTGTTTGGTCGGAGTTTGCGCAAACTCCACACCGCGCTCGTTAAGCTCTTCGTAAATCGCCTGAACGTCTGAAACCTCGATGGTCGCGAGTATCAGCGAGATCTCTCGCGCGGCGAGTTCGGCAAAATTAGGCTGGCGAACAAAGCGAAGATGCAAGCAGACGGCGCCGCGCGAGACCGAGCCATAGAACGGTGGCGTTCCGTGAAGGAAGTCGACGTTGAAGCCTAGTTTTTCCCTATAGAAGTCAGCACTCGCAGATACGTCTCTGACAAAGAGAATTGGAACAATGGATTTCAAGACAACATCGCTCATCGCTTTATCCATTCCAGCTCGTCCGATGATACCGTCCCACGTCCTCGCCACTTGTGTGCGGAACTAGTCCTTCTTACATCGCGTTCCTTCATAGGATCGAAGATTGGAGAGGCGAAGGCGTCGATGTTCGAAACAATGCGGCAGTCGCGGCATGGAACCTCCGGTTCCAGAGCACATACCGCCGCTGAATTCGATGAAAGTTTCGCGCGCATCGAAACGCTCGCCAAGGTGCTCGATAGCGCCATCCGTATCCCAGGAACGAATGTCGTCATGGGCCTCGACGTCGTCCTCGGCATCGTCCCAGTCGTCGGCGACGCGATTTCCGCCGCCATCGGAAGCTATATTATCTGGGAAGCCCGCCGCCTCGGCGCCCCGCGCTGGCTAATCACGCGCATGGCCATGAACACCACGTTCGATACGCTGGTCGGCAGCATCCCGGTCGTCGGCGATATATTCGACGTCGCCTACAAATCGAACCTCAAGAACGTCGCGCTTCTGAAACGCCACGCCGAGAAAAACGCCGGACGCTACGGCCGCCGCACCATCGAGACGACGTATCGCGTGCTCGATTAAATCCGCCCGGACGTCAAATCCGGCTGGGGATGCCCCCCAGCCCTCAACGGGGAAGGAATTACAACGGCTCCAGTCCGACTAAGCGGTCCTCAAACATCCAAGTTCGAGACGTTGAGCGCGTTTTCCTGAATGAATTCGCGGCGCGGCTCCACGACATCGCCCATCAGCTTGGCGAAGATCTCGTCGGCTTCAGCGAGGTCGCCGACCTTCACCTGCAGCAGCGTGCGAACCTCAGGGTCAAGCGTCGTCTCCCAAAGCTGCTCGGGATTCATCTCGCCCAAGCCTTTGTAGCGCTGCAGATCGAGCCCCTTGCGCCCCGTCTCATAAACGGCATCAAGCAGGGACCTTGGCCCGGTGACGACGTCCGTCTTGTCCTTGCGCTTGAGCTTCGCCGGAGTGTCGTAGACTTCAACAAGATGTGCGTGCCGCTCGTTGAGCTTGCGCGCATCGAGCGAACCGAGCAACGCCCGATCCAACACGTGCACTTCCGTCACGCCGCGCACTTCGCGCTTGAAAACGTAGCCATCGTTGCCGTACCGGCCTTCCCAGCCCGTCTCCATCTCTTCCGAGACGGAATCGAGACGTTGCGCAATACGATCCGCAATCGCTGCCGCCTTCTCCGACGATGGATTACTCAGGATCGACGCATCGAACACGCCGCCAATCGCGCCCTGCTCGACGACATCGCGGTTGTAGCGAGAATGCAGCCCGTTGATACCGCCCGCGATCTGCCGCGCCTGCTCTACGATATCGCGAAGATCGCGCCCCGCGCGCTCCGTCCCATCGCCCGCAACGAGCACCGCATCCGCGAGCCCTTGATCGATCAGATAGTCTTCCAGCGCCCGCTGATCCTTAAGGTACGAATGCGCTCGACCCTTCGCGACTTTGTAAAGCGGCGGCTGCGCGATGTAGACGTGCCCTTGATCGACGAGATCCGGCATCTGCCGGTAGAAGAACGTCAGCAGCAGCGTACGAATGTGCGCGCCGTCGACGTCGGCGTCGGTCATGATAATGACCTTGTGATAGCGAAGCTTATCGAGCTTGAACTCGTCGCGGCCGATGCCCGTGCCCAGCGCGGCGATGATGTTGGTCACCTGCTCGGACGACAGCATCTTGTCGGTCCGCGCCCGCTCGACGTTCAAGATCTTACCTCGGATCGGCAAGACCGCCTGAAACTCGCGCTTACGGCCTTGCTTTGCGGAGCCGCCGGCCGAGTCGCCCTCGACGATGAAAAGCTCTGTCTTCGATGCGTCGCGATCCTGGCATTCCGCGAGTCCGCCGGGCAACCTCAGCCCGTCGAGCGCACCCTTGCGCCGCGTAAGATCGCGAGCCTTGCGTGCCGCTTCACGCGCCAGCGCCGCCTCGACGATCTTGCCGACGATAACTTTTGCTTCTTTCGGATGTTCTTCGAACCAGGCGCCGAGTTGATCGCCAACCGCCGCCTCAACGACGGGACGAACCTCCGACGAAACGAGCTTGTCTTTCGTCTGCGAAGAAAACTTCGGATCCGGCACCTTCACCGAAAGCACGCACGTCAGGCCTTCGCGCGCATCGTCGCCCGAAAGATTGACCTTCTCCTTTTTCGCGATACCCGACTCTTCCGCGTATTTGTTGACGATACGGGTCAGCGCGCCGCGGAAACCGGCGAGATGGGTGCCGCCATCGCGCTGCGGGATGTTGTTCGTGAAGCAGAGGACGGTCTCGTGGTAGCTATCGTTCCACCACAGCGCCGCCTCGACGGTAATCCCGTCCTTCTCGGCATTGATCAGGATCGGCTCGCCGAGCGCCGACGTCTTCGAACGATCGAGATAACGAACGAACGCAGCCGTGCCCCCGTCGTAAATAAATTCTTCGCGCTTCACGTCAGCGTGGCGCGCGTCGGTCAACACGATCTTGGCGCCGGAGTTCAGGAACGCGAGTTCCCGCAGCCGATGCTCAAGCGTCGTGAAATCGAATTCCGTGACGTTGTGAAACGTCTCCGTGCTCGGCAGGAACGAGACTTCCGTGCCCCGCTCCTCGCCAGCGTCACCGATGACCTTCAGCGGCGCGACGGCATTGCCGTTATGAAATTCGATGAAATGCTCTTTGCCATCGCGCCAGACCCGGCACCTAAGCCAACTCGATAGCGCGTTGACAACCGACACGCCGACGCCATGCAGACCGCCGGAAACCTTGTAGGAGTTTTGGTCGAACTTGCCGCCAGCGTGCAGTTCCGTGAACACGATCTCGGTGGCGGAGCGCTTCGGATCGTGATCGTCGTCGCGCTTGACGCCCGTCGGAATTCCACGGCCGTCGTCGCGCACCGTGCACGAACCGTCGGGATTGAGCGTGACCATGCACGATTTCGCATGGCCTGCCAGAACCTCGTCGATGCCGTTATCGACGACTTCGTAAATCATGTGGTGCAGACCCGACCCGTCGTCGGTATCGCCGATGTACATGCCCGGACGCTTACGAACCGCATCGAGTCCCTTCAGCATCTTGATGCTGTCTTCGCCGTATTCCTCGGACTCAGGGGTTTTCTTGAGCGGTTGCGCGTTCATTTCTTGGCTTTCTCAGCAGGCGGAACTTCGATCCTCTCGTATAGCACAAATCGCCTCGAAAATACGCACGAAATCGACAGAATTTTAGGCCAAAAAGCTTATGTTTTTCAGTGTTTTGCATGTGGCCGTTTGTCCCTCTTGCAGGACTTACGAAAGGGGCTCGATTTTTCCCTCGCTGACGCCCCAGAATCGGGCCTTTCCAGCAAGCGCCGAAAACGCTTCGGCGTCCGTTCCCGTCATCCACGCTTGGGCGCCAAGGCGCAAAATTTCTTCGAACAGCGCCGCCCGCCGGTGGACGTCGAGATGAGCCGTAATTTCGTCAAGCAGCAGGATCGGCGCTGCACCCTCCTGGCGTTCCGTCAGAAGCTCCGCATGCGCGAGCACCAGCCCCAAAAGCAGCGCCTTCTGCTCTCCTGTCGAGGAATGCCGCGCTTCGAGCGCCTTCGGGCCATGCTCGACGATGAGGTCCGAGCGATGAGGTCCGTCGAGTGTCCGTCCAGCGCCTCTGTCGCGTTCGCGCGTCTCGCGCAAAGTCTGCGCATATGCGTCTTCGGCTTCGACGGCCGAAAGCCGGCCGAGATCGTCCTCGATGGTGCCCTCGAGCCGAAACGCCGACCAGGGAAACGCTGAGTTCGGATCTCGTGCGCGCCGTTTGTCGACAATTGTCCGCATCGCCGCGACAGCCTCCAGCCGCGCCGCTGCGACGGCAACGCCGGTCTCCGCCATCACCTGCTCGAAGCCCGAAAGCTGCGCGTTGTCGCGCACGCCGTCGGCAAGGAGCCGATTGCGGCTCGTCATCGCCCGCTCGAACCGCCCCGCGATCGTTCGGTAACCGTGGTCGAAACACAAAATCAGCCGGTCGAGAAAACGCCGCCGCTCCGACGCCGGGCCGGTGAAAAGTCCGTCCATCGCCGGCGTCACCCAGACGATTTCGAGATAATCCGCGAGCACGCCGGAGCCGGTTTGTGCGGAGCCATCGATCCGCACGATCCGGCCCGTGCGTTCTGACCGCTCGGAACTCCGAAGAAATTCCCCTCCCCCTTGCGGGGAGGGGTTAGGGGTGGGGGTGAAGCCCGCGCGCGCCTGCAAACCCGTCCCGAGATCCGCGGGACCAGCGAGCGTATGCGACCGCGCCGCGACCGCGAACCCGCCATCGCCAGAAGCGCGCGCGAGATCGACGAACGGCACGCGCCGAAGCCCTTGCCCCGGCGACAACAGCGACAGCGCTTCGAGAAGATTGGTTTTGCCCGAGCCGTTCGACCCGACGATCACCTGCGGACCGGCATCGGTCGTCACGCTCGCCGTCGCGTAACTTCGAAAGTTCGTCAGCGCCAGCCGCTCGACCCAAAGCGCGTGTGCGGGAATATCTCCTGCGGTCACTTGAGGTGGACCGGCAGCAATTCCCCACCCCCTTGCGGGGAGGGGCAAGGGGTGGGGGTAATTTTGCACTCACGCCGATCGAGCACACCCACGATCGTATCCATCACACCGTCGATATTTGTAACGACGTCCGTATTTGTAAATCGAAGGACCATGACCCCCTGGTTCTCGATATAGCGCTGACGGTGCACATCGTGCGCGATTTCCTTGTCAGTCGAATGCGTGGCGCCATCGACCTCAACGACAAGCCGGTGAGACAAGCAGACAAAATCAGCGATGAAGTGATCGATCGGCGCTTGCCTGCGAAATTTTCGTCCCGATGCTTTCAGATTTCGCAGTCGATGCCACAGTTTGCGCTCTGCGGCGGTCGCGTTGATGCGTAGCTGGCGGGCGCGCTCGTTGGCCAATTGATGCTCAATCTCGATCGATTGTCACCCCACCCCTAACCCCTCCCCGTCGAGGGGAGGGGGATCACACTCAAATCTCAAACCCGCATCGGCATCAACACGTAGAGCGCGCTACCGTCGCTGCCGTCGCGAACCATCGTCGGCGAACCCGGATCGGCAAGCAGGAACCGCGCATCCTCGCTCTCGAGCTGCTCGGCGATGTCGAGCAGATAGCGCGCGTTAAAGCCGATCTCGAGCGGCCCAGCGCTGTAGCCGACTTGGATCTCTTCCGTCGCGCTGCCGCCTTCGGGATTGTTGACCGTCAGGATCAGCTTGTCCTTGCCGACATTGAGCTTCACCGCGCGACCACGTTCGCTCGCGATCGTCGACACACGATCAACGGCGCTCTTGAACGAGGCGTTCGGCACCTTCATTTCTTTATCGTTGTTGTGCGGAATGACGCGCCCGTAATCGGGGAACGTGCCGTCGATCAGCTTCGACGTCAGTACGACAGAGCCGATCTCGAAGCGCACCTTCGTCTGCGAAACGCCGACCTTCACCTTCGCGCTTGAATCTTCCAGAAGCCGCGCAAGCTCATGCACCGTCTTGCGCGGAATGATCACGCCCGGCATTCCCTCCGCACTGCTCGGCAGCGGCAATTCCACTTGCGCGAGACGATGCCCGTCAGTCGCGACAGCGCGCAGCGTCTTCGTTCCAGCCGTCTCGGCCGTGTGCAGGTAAATGCCATTGAGATAATAGCGCGTCTCTTCCGTCGAGATCGCAAAACGCGTCTTGTCGATAAGCCGCTTGAGGTCCCCGGCTTCCATCGTGAACTCATGACCGATCTCGCCGACCGCGAGATCCGGGAAGTCGTCGGCCGAAAGCGTCTGCAGGCTGAAGCGCGAATGGCCCGACGTGATCGTCAGACGCTCTTTGTCGCCATCGCGCTTCACTTCGATTTCTGCGCCGTCCGGCAACTTACGTACGATGTCGTGCAGTACGTGCGCCGGAACGGTCAGCGTGCCGGGTGCCGTTACCTTGGCGCCGACGCTCTCGCTCACCTCGCGCTCGAGGTCCGTCGCCTTGAACATCAGCGCATCGCCTGTGGCCTTGAGCATAATGTTCGACAAGATCGGGATCGTCGTCCGCCGTTCGACCACACTCGTGACATGGCTGAGCGCCTTCAAGAGTTCCCCACGTTCGATCTCGAGACGCATGTCTATCCTCAGCTTTGGAAGTTCGCGCGGAGCAGCGGCCGAAGCCTGCCGTAGCATCACGCGCAAAAGACGAATTTGGCGCGAGCCGCGCCGATGAGCGGAATCGCCCGGCGGAGCCGGATCAGACCCGAAAGAAGCTAGTTTTTCAAGTGAGATGTATGGGCTAGCGCATAATCTGCGCGATACCGCACGTTATAGGCGTTTTCTCGCATGGTAAGGCCGGCACTCCAGGGGGATGAAATGCCGGCCCCACGTCGCATCAGGCCGCAAGGGGTGAAGTTGCGGTCAGTGATTGAGAAGCCGCTTCAGCTCCTCAAGCTCGTCTCCGAGGTTCGGATTCTTGCTGATTTCGCCCTCGATCTTGCGGATCGCGTGCAAAACCGTCGTGTGGTCCCGGCCGCCGAACCGCCGCCCGATTTCGGGAAGCGAACGGGCCGTCAGATGCTTGGCGAGGTACATGCCGATCTGACGCGGCCAGACGACGGAACGATGACGGCGCTGCGACAGCAGATCACCCTTCGAGACGCCGTAGTGGCGCGAGATGATGCGCAGGATGTCTTCGATCTTGATCCGGCGCGGCTCGAGGTTTTGGACGAGATCGCGAATGACGGTCTCGGCGATGTCGAGCGTGATCGGCGTGCGCATATACTGCCACGTCGCGTAGAGCCGCGTAACCGCGCCTTCGAGCTCGCGGCCATTCTCCGTCAGGCGGAGGGCCAGAAGATCGACGACATCGCGCGACAGTGAGAACGACGGATCCGCCGCACGCTTTTCCGCCAGGCGCTTGTCGAGCACCTTGAGTCGAAGCTCGTGGTCGAGCGACTGAAGCTCCGTGACGAGGCCACGCTGCAGCCGCGACCGCATACGCTCGTTTAAGCGCTCGATCTGGTTCGGAGCGCGCGCCGAAGCCACGACAACCTGTTTGCCGCCGTCGAGTAGTGCATTGATGATGTGATCGAATTCCTGTTCCGTGCGCTCGCCCTGGAGGAATTCGAGGTCGTCGATCAACAGCATGTTGATGTTACGGAACCGCTCCTTGAAGGCCAGCGGATCGGAAGAGCGCAGCGCCTCGACGAACTGATAGCGGAAGCGTTCCGCCGTGAGATAGAGCACCTGTGCGTTCGGCGCCCGCTTTTTCACTTCCCAAGCGATGGCGTGCAGAAGGTGGCTCTTGCCGAGACCAACCGCGGAATGGATGTAAAGCGGATTATATCCAGGAGCACCCGTCAGCACGGTCTCGGCCACCTGCGTGGCGCCCGCGTGGGCCATGCGGTTGGACGCACCGACGACGAAGCTATCAAACGTATAACGCGGATCGAGCGGAGATCCCTCGAGGCCGCCGGCCGACGTTCTTTGAACCGGAAGCATTGGTGCGCGCAGCGCGGCCGCGGGACGCGGAGATTCGGCCTGGGTTGCAGGTACCGGCGGCATCAGTAGAGCATTGGGCGCTTCGGCGCGAACATCGCTCGACCTCTGCGGCACAGCGCCGGGCTGACGCCAAACGACTTCGACACGCTCAGCCGTCGCAAACTCGACGCGCGAGCAGCGCAGAAGATGTTCGGAATAGTGTTCTTGAATCCAGTTGCGCACAAACTTGACCGGCACCGAAACCTTGACGATGCGCCCGTCAAAGCTCTCGAATTCTAGGCTTTTGAACCAGCTCGAATAGACCTCGTCGCCGAGCTGAACTTTGAGCATGGCGCGAACTTTGTGGCCTCGGCCCTCAACCGCGCCTGCCGGAGTCTCTGCGTCGTGCCCGTTCCCTGCACCCTGAGACTCTGCCTTTTGTGCTGCCTGCATAGTGATGTACTCCCGCTGATAACGCGGGACGCTTGAAAGCGTCCCCCCTCTTCATCGACCGGCATTACCCTCTGCCGTCCGATGCCGTGCCGTAACTTCCGCAATCGATTTGCTAACCCTGCACCCAGTCGAGGCCGGAGAATTTCCAACCGCCGATTTGGCTGCGATGACGGCTAGCGTCCAATGGTCCCTCAAAGCCCTCCATGACATTCCGACAGCGGTGATACCCCGCCGCGGTCATTGCATCTGCAGCCATCTGGCTGCGGCCGCCTGAGCGGCAAATGAAAAAGATCTCGGTACTCTTTTCGATGCCCTTGGCTGCGAGTGCAGCCTCAAGCCTTTCCGTGAAATCTGCAGCGATCCGACTGTCCGGAAACGTCTGCCATTCGATCAGCATGACATCCCGGTCGATCCTCGAGAGATCCGGCACTCCGACGAACGCCCATTCGGCGCGTGTCCGGACATCCACAAGAACGGCCTTCGGATCACTTTCGAGACGCTTCCAAGCTTCGAGAACAGTCACGTTCTCGACTCCCGGAGTCTCAACTTTTTCCACGAGTTCCCCTCACGCGTTACACAGTAGAGATAAAGACCCGCAAGGACATCTCTAGGTGTACCCCAGAGAATACCTAACTGATCTTGGGCCAGCGAAAGCAACGCCCAAGTCGAGACGCGGGTCTTTACCTATTTTGACGATGCCTTTGGTGCCGCCAGTACTTGCTGGGCCCAGAGGCTACGCTCGTCGAACTTACCTGTGCGAACGACCGCTTTACCCCGCTGCCATCCACTACAAATTTACTATCCCTTAACCTTCTTCTCCACAAGCGCCTCCGCGTCGCGAATGGCCCTCGTGAGGCGTTGCAAAAGTTGTCCACAGCTACTGGTGAAAACGCGAGTCACTTCGCAACACCTGTGAATAACCACCCTGACTCTATTCGCGTTTTTCCCTCGCACCGACCGGTTCGTGGCCGCTCCGCCACGTCCGTCACCTACACGTCATTTTATTTTGTCCCTCGCCCGAAGAAAGCATCCGAGACTCATTTTCCGGCGTCGGAGCATCCCCAATGTTGGCCCGGATTCCCGAGGTTTAATGACGATAAAAAAACAGCGGGCCCATTTGCGGGCCCGCTCTTTACCGTGACGAATATGCAACGGGGAGAAAAATTGCCCCCGCCGGTTCACAAGTACGTTATGCGCTCATGGCCTTGACACGCTGGGTCAGCCTGGAAACCTTCCGGCTCGCGGTCTTCTTGTGCATGATGCCCTTCTGAGCGTTACGCACGAGGATCGGCTCGGCAGCGGCCAGAGCGGCAAGCGCCTTCGACTGATCGCCCGACTGGATAGCTTCTTCCACAGTCCGGACTTCGCTCTTCACGCGCGTGCGACGCGATTTGTTGATTTCAGTGCGGCTGATCATTTGGCGCGCGGCTTTCTTTGCCGACGACGTGTTAGCCATAGGGTGTCCTTACGTTGCTACGAATACGCCGTCGCGATCGCAAAATGCTAAGCGGGGCAATGGGTTGAATAAGATTCATCATCGGCCCGGGATGTTCTCTCCGGGCACGGTTTGCGGGGGATATACCCGGCCCCGGGGCTCCGGTCAATCAAACGCACATGCAAAAGCACGAATCTGACACAAACTCCGTCGAGATCCGCGCTCGACGGCCGGTCGCAGCGCATTGCTCTGCCGGATGCGATAAACCCGTCCAACAGAGATCTCGACTCCACATGAAGGGGCCACCAGCGAATGTTGTCTTTGATCGGCTGGCTGTTTTCGCTTGCAGCCGCAGTGTGTGCAACCGTTTTGGCCACGGCCGCCAGCCAGCCCACTTTGCAGATGATTGCAGTCGCCGCCGTTTGCCTTGTGATTGCCGTCATGGCCATTCGGGACCACCAGCACCTCATGACCATCGGCGCTCCGACCGATGCGATCGCGAGTTCAACCGCACGTTATCTCGGTCTCGTTTGGGCATGGGCCGCGCTGACCGTCCTCATCACCTATCTCTTCATCATCGAGAAACGCTGGCCTGAGTGGTGGCAGTTTTTCATCGGCTTTGCATTCGCGTCGGTCGCAAGTGTGGCGTTCGCGAATTTGCTCGATCGCGATCGCGCCGCCGGCCGCACCGACGATACCCTCGTCAAGGTCGGGCGCGTGCTTGTGCAGGCGCAGCTTGTCGGAATGGTCGCCGGCATCATCAGTCTTTTCGTCGACAACAAATTCCCGCGCGCGGCGACCCACGCCGACTGGGCCGGATGCAACATCTTCTTCTTCGGCGCCCTTGCGATTGCCGTCATCAGTTTGGATGCTTTACGTTCGCGCGCACATGCGTGATCAGTAGGCGCAACGCCATCGAACGAACGGGGGACTATAGCCACAATGACCTTGCGCCCTCCGCTACCGTGGCTGCTGTTGACACTCGCCGTGGCGCTCTTCGCCATGTATTTCGCCGCGGGTTCGTTCCAGAAAGTTGAATCGGCGTTGGCTGCCGCGGTTTATGCCATCGTACTCTGCATCGCGGCGATACGTACCAATGCGCCGTATTGGGGTCAGGCTTCTTCGCAACCCGGACATGCCGTCGTCGCGCCGCGCGAAGCCCTGGCAACGAATGCGCTGCTGATCATGATCGCGTTCCTGTGGTGCGGCTTGGCGTTTTATGCCGTCTACCTTGGCACAAGCGTGCGCTGGCAGCACGGTTGGGAATACGGCTCGGCCTGCATTCTGTTCGCCGCTGTCTACGGCTACTTCGTATTTCGGCTATCGCAGCCAAATTCACGTTTTGGCGAGACATCGGCGATCAACCGCCTGGTGCGCATCGCAGGTTATCAGGCGTTCCTGATCGGTGTCGGCCTCGTCTGGTTGATCGGCGCGGGTAAGCTCGCGACGCACAAGGGCGATTGGGCGGCGAACCAGTTGTTCCTCAGCGGCGGTTTCGCGATCATGTGCATCAGCGTCATCCTCATCAAGACGAACGCCGCCTTGAGCGAACGCCAAGCCGCCGCAAACTGAAACTCGATCGCTAGCGCTGACAGCGAGGGCAGTAGAACGTCGCGCGGCCAGCATGCACGGCGCGCCGGATCGTGCCGCCGCATCCTTTGACAACGCACCGCGCGTCCGCCCGGTCGTAGACCGAAAACCGCTCCTGGAACGCGCCTTTCTTGCCGTCGGCCGCGCGATAATCCTTGAGCGTCGATCCGCCTGCCGCGATGGCGCGCTCGAGCACATCTTTGATCGCATCGACGAGCTTCCCCGCCTTCTCCGTCGGTCCTCCTCGCCGGTTCACAAGGCTCGACGCCGCCCTGTCCGGCGACAATCCCGCCTGAAACAGCGCTTCCGAAACGTAAATGTTTCCGAGCCCGGCCACGACATGCTGGTCCATCAGAAAAGCCTTGAGGTTGACCTTCTTGCCCGTCGCTCGCTGCGCCAGATATGCCGCCGTCAATTCCGTGCCCAGCGGCTCGACGCCGAGCTTGCGAAAAAGCGCGTGCTCCGGCTGCGCGCTGTGCGGCATCATGACCATGAATCCGAACCGCCGCGGATCGTTGTAGATCACCTGCGTCCCATCCGAGAGATGCAGCACGAGATGATCGTGCGCCGGATCAGGACCCGTCTCGTGGATGTACTCCCCCGGCCGGTCGACGGTCCCGTGCTGGATAATCGAAAATCGGCCCGTCATCCCGAGATGCATCACGAGATCCTCGCCGCCCGATAGGCTCGCGATGAGATATTTGGCGCGCCTTTCGAGGCTGACGATGTCCTGTCCGACCATCCGTTCCGCGAACCGCTCGGGAAACGGAAATCTGAGATCCGGCCGCCGCGCATCGAGGCCCGCGACCCGGCTGCCGACGAGTACGGGCTGAAGCCCGCGCCGCACGGTTTCGACCTCCGGAAGTTCGGGCATGGACGACTGACACCTGAAATTGACGATGAGACGCCGCGACAATAGCGCGGCAGCGCCGAAGGGGCTATTCTCCCGGATATGGATCAAAACTCAGAAACTGCAAGCCAGGACACCGCGTCTTTCGGCTTCCGCACGGTTCCCGAGGCCGAGCGCCAGGGTCTCGTCAATAAGGTCTTCGCGTCGGTCGCCGACCGCTACGACCTGATGAACGATTTGATGTCCGGCGGACTGCATCGCCTTTGGAAGCGCGAGCTCATTACGATGCTGAATGCGCCGCGCAGCGCGACGTCGTTCAAGCTTCTCGATGTTGCGGGCGGCACCGGCGATATCGCGATCCGCTACGCCAAGGACGCCGGCCCGAACGCTACAGCCGTCATCTGCGACATCAGCCCGGAGATGCTGGAAGTCGGCAAGCGCCGCATCGCTGACGCCGGCCTCGACAGCCGCATCGCCTGCATCGAAGGCAACGCCGAAGAGTTACCGTTCGAGAGCGCGAGCTTCGACGCCTATACGATTGCCTTCGGCATTCGCAACGTCACCCACATCGACAAAGCGCTCGCTGAAGCCTATCGCGTGTTGAAACCCGGCGGCCGCTTCCTCTGCCTTGAATTCTCCGAATGCCGCGTGCCGCTGCTCGATCGCGCCTACGATTTCCATTCTTTCGAAGTTATTCCGCGGCTTGGCCAGTTGGCGGCCGGCGATTCCGAATCGTATCGCTACCTCGTCGAGAGCATCCGCCGCTTTCCGAAACAGGAGGCTTTTGCCGATCTTATTCGCAACGCCGGTTTCGCCCGCGTCACCTATCGCAATCTGACCGGCGGAATCGCCGCGATCCACGGCGGCTGGAAGATCTGATCGGCCACATCTGAACCACGTTTTAGGCCAAACCGCGCAACTTTCGTTGACGCTGGCTGCGTCGATTCATAGCTTTCTCACGGGGACGGGAAGAATGAATTCTTCTTTGGAGGTGGGACTCATGAAGACGAAAATACTGCTCTCAGTAATTGCAGCCGCTGCCGTTTCGCTCGGAGCAGGCGCCGCCAGCGCCGGCTGCGTAACGAAGGGCGCCGTCGCGACATCGACGTCGGCCGATTCCGCAAAATGGTTCGCGATGGAAACGATGGTCCAGAACGTCAGCTGGGGTCTCTGGCCGGGCTTCCTCGCGAATGGTCAGGTCGAGGGCTATAAGGTCGTCAACAAGAAGTATCGCTGCGGTCCGGACGGCGGCATGGTCAAATGCCACGGCCGCGCAACCTTCTGTAAGCTCTGAGATCGACTGAGGTTTGATCTTCGAATAGCGCCCGCGGCAATTCCGCCGGGCGCTATTCTTTTGTCCGGAAAGTTGTATGGCACCACTTATGTTGCCGACCGTTGCTCCGCGCGCTCGGCTTGCCCGCGGCCTTAACGGTTTTTACCCGTTGGAGCGGCTACACTTGACCGGGGCACGCTGCAGCGCAATGTGCGTCCTGCCTGCCCCCTGAACCTGGACGACGAATTCACGATCATGCCCGGAGCGCTCCTCAACACGCTAAGACTCGCGCGCGCCGGTTTCGTGCTCGCTCAATATGGGGTGCGGTTCGTGCCGAAGGGCATGCCGGTGCCCCTGCCACTGAAAATCGCGCGCCTGGCCACATTGCCGGTTCAGCTGTTGGCCGCACCATTCCGGACGGGCACGCCCAAATCGGCTCGCGTCGCGACGGCATTGACGAAGCTCGGCCCGAGTTACGTGAAGCTCGGCCAGTTTCTCGCGACCCGGGCTGACGTCATCGGCCCCGAATTGTCAGACGACCTCCGCCAGCTTCAAGACAAGGCCGAGCCGTTCTCGATGGCCGAAGCCCGCGAAGCCGTCGAACGCGCACTCGGCGGCAAGCTCGAAGATCATTTCGTCGAGTTCGGGCCGCCCGTCGCCGCCGCCTCGATCGCGCAAGTTCACAAGGCTTACGTGATCGACAACGGAGTAAAAAAAGCCGTCGCCGTCAAGATCCTCCGCCCGAACATCGAGAAGCGCTTCTATCGCGACCTCGACAGTTATTATTTCGCGGCGCGTCTGATCGAGCGCTTCTATCCGCCCGCGCGCCGCCTCAAGCCTGTCGCCGTCGTCGACAACCTGAAGCACACGACCGACCTCGAGATGGATTTGCGCCTTGAGGCTGCGGCCATCTCCGAAATGGCGTCGAACATCAAGGATGACGAAGGCTTCCGTGTTCCCGAAATCGATTGGAAACGCACCGCCAAGCGCGTGCTGACTGTCGAATGGATCGACGGCACGCCAATCGCGCAGCGCGACAAGATCGTGGCGAAGGGCTTCGACACCTCCGCTCTCGGCCTCACCGTTTTGCGCTCGTTCCTGCGCCACGCCATGCGCGACGGCTTCTTTCACGCCGACATGCACCAGGGCAATCTCTTCGTCGACGACAACGGCAAGGTCGTCGCTGTCGACTTCGGCATCATGGGACGCTTGGGTCTGCCGGAGCGCCGCTTCCTCGCCGAAATTCTGCACGGATTGATCACGCGCGATTATTATCGCGCCGCCGCCATCCATTTCGAAGCGGGCTACGTGCCGCCGCATCATAGCGTCGAAGAATTTGCGCAGGCGATGCGCGCCATCGGCGAACCCATCCAGGGCCGCACCGCGGAAGAAATCTCGATGGCCGATCTCTTAGGGCAGCTCTTCGCTTACACCGAAGTCTTCGACATGCAGACTAGGCCCGAGCTGATCCTGCTGCAGAAAAGCATGGTAATCGTCGAAGGCGTCGCACGCGATCTCAATCCGTCGTTGAACGTCTGGGTCGCGGCCGAGCCAGTCGCGAAGGAATGGATGGAATCCAATCTTTCCGTCATCGGCCGCCTGCGCGAGGCAGGCCGCGGCGCCGAGACCATCGGCGACGTGCTGATGAAAACACCCGGACTTTTGCAAAACGCCGCGCAAGCCATTTCCGGACTTTCTCAAATGGCGAACTCAGGCGTTCGTCTCGATGACGAAACAGTCGACAAGATCGCAGCTCGTTCGAAGCGCAGCGTCGCCGCCGACGTCGCGCTCTGGATCGGCGCCGTCAGCCTCGCGTTCATCGCGCTGAAATTGATCGGCGGATTGTAGGCCTTACACACATATTGCTTAGGCTTTCGGCTTCGCATTTCCCTTGCGTGGCCCGACAAGATGCGTGCCGTGAGCAATCGCAGCCGTTGCTCGCATCGTTGCCGCGATATAAATGACCTCTGCAATTTCAGCTTCAGTCACCCCGGCATTCTCGGCATTGGTGCGATGAACTTCGAGGCTATAAGGACACTGCGTCGCGATGGCGACGCCGAGCGCGATCAGCTCTTTATATCGCCGCGGTATGGCACCCGCCGCCATCGCCGCCCGATCGAAATTCTCGAAGGCGGACATCGTCGTCGACGACAGATTTCTAAGATGCGGCAGATTCGAAAGATTGGCGATGTCGTACATGTTAGGCGCTCCCTCCGTCAGCGAGTGATCGAACGACAATGATTAATTGCGAAGCCTCATGACGTTTGCGTCCAAGGTCAAGCGATCCTCTTTTGCCACCGAAGAAGAAGGAGACGATTATGTCCGAGAGCAGGCCTCCGTTCCCGCCCTTCACGCGCGAAACGGCCATTCAGAAAGTTCGCGGCGCGGAAGACGGTTGGAATTCACGCGACCCGCACAAAGTTTCGCTCGCCTATTCGATCGATAGCGTCTGGCGCAACCGCGCCGAATTTCCGGTCGGCCGTGAGCAGATCGTGGAATTCCTGACGCGCAAGTGGAACCGCGAGCTCGACTATCGCCTCATCAAGGAGCTTTGGGCTTTCACCGATAATCGCATCGCCGTGCGTTTCGCTTACGAGCACCGCGACGACAGCAACCAGTGGTACCGTTCCTACGGCAACGAAAACTGGGAATTCGGACCCGACGGCTTGATGCATCACCGCTACGCCTGCATCAACGACATGCGCATTTCTGAAAGCGACCGCAAGTTTCACTGGCCGCTGGGACGCCGCCCAGACGACCATCCGGGACTGTCCGACCTCGGGCTCTAAGCGCGAATACCAAAAAGGCGCCGCATCGAGCGGCGCCTTTTTTGATTTTCACGCGCGTTGCACGGCCGGTTTCGCCGGGGAACGCCAGATGTAGCTGAGACTGAAGATGGTCACCGCCGTCACGACGTAGGCGATCAATTGCATCCCCGTCGGTCGATCCATGTAGCCGATCAGGATATTGAGAACCCGCCCAGGCCAGCTGCCTTCCGACAGAATGGACGACGTATCCCAGACGGTCGTATCGAAAATGGTCAAAAGACCGGCGTTCGAAAGCTGCTTAACAGCTCCCGCCGCGAGCCCTGCCGCCAATAGCGTCACAAGAACGCCAGTAACCGCGAACATCTGTTTCAGCGGGATCGCCGTGAGTCCGAAATAGAGCGCCATCGAAACGACAGCACCTGCGAGAAGCCCGACGCCCGAACCAATCAGCAGTTCTCCCGCTGTATCCTTGCCCTGCATGATGATGCCCATCATGAACAGCACAACCTCGCTCCCCTCGCGCATGACCGCGATCGCGACAGCGGCTCCGAGCGCGAAAAGCGATTGCCGTCCGGCCGTGACGTCGCCGCCAAGCTGGCGTAGATGCTGCGTCATCTCGCGCGCATGATGAGCCATCCACGCGACGTGCCATGCGAGCATGACGACGGCAAAAAGCAGGATCGCCGCGATGAAAATCTCCTGGCCGCGCCCATCGAACGCGTCCGAAATCCGCGCGGCGAACATCGCAACGATGATCGACCCGGCGACGCCCGCAAGAACACCAAGCGAAACCGCCGTCGTTCGGCCCAACACGCCGCGCGACGCAGCGAGCACAACACCGATGATAAGACCGGCTTCGAGAACTTCACGAAAAACGAGGATCAGAGCTGCAAGCATCGGCGGTTACTCGACAACTACGTGACCGAGCGCGGTGTCCTGATGAAACTCGCCGAAGAACATGTAAGTGCCCGGCTTCAACGGTTTCACCCGGATCGTCGCGGAGCTGTTTCCAGGAATGATCTTCTCGAAACCTAGTTCGTAGCTTTCGAATTCTTCCGGTGTCGCGTCGAGATTCTTCACCAAAATCTTGATCGGCTTGCCGACGGGCAGCGTCAGCTTAGGCGGATCGAACTTGTGATCCTTGATCGAGATCTCGACCTCATGCGTGTCTTCGGCACGCACCGCTGCAGTCGATAGTACGACACCGCCGACAGCCAATACGGATGCAAAAAAGAAGGAAAAAAACGCCGAACGACGCAGCTTGCGCGGCGCGGAAGTCGAAATGCTCATTGCCACTCCTAATAGGTCAGGATTCAAGGTCCCGAGATCAGGTCCACCTTCAAGTGCCCACCGCGCGCAAAAGAGTCAAGATTGTTCGCCCGCGGAAATACGCTGAATCGATTTCAATTCGTTGCGACTTTCGTTGTGATTTCGCTCGTCTTTCGGCTTGCCATTTTTTGGCCCGGAGTCTGCGGTGCATATGCAGTGCGGGAAATGACATCCAGTCCAAGTGTTGAGGATCGGCCTATGTACGCCCGCACGTCCAATTCTGCCGAAGAGTTTCCCTCGTTCATCGTCAGCGATCTCGACGGCGATTTTGAATCTCAGGGCTTCTATGCCGGCACACCGGTATGCGCGCAGCCGCAGCGACGCCTCGAATCTGTTCCCTTTTCCTCGTTCTTTCTTATTCTAGCCTTCACCGTGGCGAGTGCGTTCGCTGCAGACGATCAGACGCGGCAAGAATGGACATCGAAGTTCGAGCGTCTCGCGGGTGCTTGGACTTCGTCTGGACTGATTTCGTCACCTCAACAGACGCCCGCAGCGCAAGATGTTGCATCCACCCCGGCGCCACCGCCAATGCCGGCCGCTTCATCCACTCCTCTCGCGACCGCTCAGCCGTTGCCGGTGGTAACGGTCGCCAACGCGCCGGGCGACGAACAGGACTCGAAGCCCGGAGACAAGCAGGCCAAGACGCACGTCTCCGAAGCTTATGCGCCGCCGCCACCGACCACCGATCCTTATCGCAAGAAAGCCGAAGCTGTGGGCCTTCATCCCGATCTGTCACGCGTCGTGCTCGCGCGGCTGACATCGACGGACTATCGCAACGCCGCTTTCGCGATCGATAAGGCGGTCAAGACAGTTCCGGACGAGGGCTCTCTGACCTGGCCGCGCACGCGCAAGTCCGGTATTGCCGTTTTCAATGTGCATTTCGTGGAGGGTGCTGGTCGCGATTGTCGCCGCTACGTCGTGACGATCACCAAGGACCGTTGGACATCGACCGCGCTGCCGATGGAAAAATGCGGCGTGAAGGTCGCATTCCGCGGCGAGAAGGAAAAATCAGTCGAATAATTTTGCGCGGAACGTCTTGTGGTGCGCCATGTATCAAGCAAGTCTGGAAAGCACCGCACACGCGCACTTTCTGAAGCGAAGGCCGACGATCAAGGCCCTCGCAAACCGAACGTGACGCGGAGCTTTTTGAGCAGAGTCGAATCTTTCGCTTTGTCGCCGGCCTTGCCGTGCTTCGGCCCGCCATACGTGGCGTAGACGAAATCGCGGATCGCAGCGTTGCGATCGTACTGGTGGACTGCGGCTGGAATTCGGCCCTCTGCTGTCGCCAGTTTCCCGCCTTTTACCGAGAGAAAATTGGTATTGAGCCCAGAAAGCGTGGCGATCGCACCGTCGTAGGGCATCACGACGGACGAAGGCGCGAGATCAATCCGCGCAAGAACGTTCGTCGTCGCCTGATCGACACCCGAACGCATGTGATGACGCCTCGGCACCATCTGACCGAGCAGCAGCTTTTCCCAGCAGTACATCACCGTAATATCGTGCCGTCCGAGCACGGTCCCGCTGCAGATCACCTCGTGATGCTTGATCCTATCGAACACGGGCATACCGAAAGTCCGCCGGATCGCATTACCGTTCCATCCGGAGGATTCGAGCGGGATGCCTTTTCCCTCCTCGAAAAAAATCATCGGAATGTCCGGCAGAGCCTGAAAAATATCGCCCTGAAAAACGACGTCGCGGGTGTCTGCCAGAAACACGCGATCAACTTGACCACTGAGGGCTTGCAGCACCGCGACGTAATCCGCAACGCGAGCGAAATTCATATGCGGCCGGCCGAGACGCAATGACGCGTCCGACATGACGCAGTCGACGCCTTCAGCCTCAAGTGCCTTGCCGAGTTCGTAGTCGTTGTTGACGACGAGCAAAATCCGGCAGTCGTGAAATTTTCGCGCCGACCGGACAAAAGGCTTCAAATCCGAGATGTCGTAGTTCCGCGCAATGCCGAGGATGAGATTTCTTCCGGTGCCGTGCGCGAACTCGATTCGAGGACGGGGCCTGACGAGCTCTGATCGCAGCCATCGCGCGTAAAGCTTCGTCCAAACGTATTGCAGCATATCGCGCGACGCCTCGAACTTCGCAGGCAATGACCCGCTTCATTTCAGCCGGAACTTAGTCGCTAGGCGCAAGCGCGCATAGCGGAACCCCGATCACTGCGACGTCAAACCATTATATAGTCGTGGCAGGTATCCGCTTCGCCATAATGAGCGCGACGAAGATAACGTGAGAAAATTTCAATGACTGCGATCCGCACCGTCCACGCCCGCGTCGAAGGTCGCGTTCAAGGCGTCGGCTATCGCGCCTGGGTAGCGAGCATGGCCCGGACGATGGGCTTAATCGGTTGGGTGAGAAACCGCCGCGACTCTTCAGTTGAACTGGTGATCCAAGGTCCCGCCGAAGATGTGGGCGAAATGTTGCGGAGGTGCGAAACGGGCCCACCGGACGCGCGCGTGAGTAAAGTCGAAATCCTGGGTGAAGGATCAGGCGTCCACGAAGGCTTCGAAGTGCTGCCGACGATTTGATCGATCATCCAAAACGCAAAAAAGCGCCGCTGGCACAAGGCACAGCGACGCGTTTGATTCATCGATGGAGTTCAGGATTTCTGCCTCGTGATGAAGCTATCCAGGATCACCTTGGCACCGACGTTGTCGAAGCGGATCGACAATTGATTTTTAGAAACTTCCGCGACTTCACCGTCGCCAAACGAACTGTGCGTGACGCGATTGCCGACGGAGAAAGGGCTGATGTACTCGATCTCAACCGGCGCAGCGGCTACCTTCTTCGGACGAGTTACTTTCGGCTTAGAACCGAGAGGGATTTTTCTTGAGATAACGGCCATGGGCGATTTTTTCCTTTTTACAGGATCAGCCTACCACGCCCGTAAGAATTCGGCGCCGAATCACTCGACGCAGCTTCGATCTGTCCGATTCGACAGAAAACGGATGCAAACGAAAACGCGCCGCTGGCACAAGGCACAGCGACGCGTTCTGATTTCATCGATAGAGGGCACTGATTGACTTCGTTTGTTTCGAAAATTCACATGACGTCTCTGCAGACCTGGCAACGACCTACTCTCCCGCGTCTTAAGACGAAGTACCATCGGCGCAGGGGCGTTTCACGGCCGAGTTCGGAATGGGATCGGGTGCAGCCACCCCGCCATAATCACCAGGTCAGCGGAGACGTCATATGACTTCTATTTCTGGTCTATTTTCTGAGCCCTACGCTCATCGTGCGGCGCTCGTGAGAGCGCGCCTTACCATCGTCGCGTTGCGATTTCTGGCAAACGATGAGCATTGCTAAATGAGAGCAATCAAGCCAATCGAGTTATTAGTACCGGTAAGCTACACGCCTTGCAGCGCTTCCACACCCGGCCTATCAACGTGGTGGTCTTCCACGACTCTCGAGGGAGAACTCGTTTTGAGGTGGGTTTCCCGCTTAGATGCTTTCAGCGGTTATCCCGTCCGTACATAGCTACCCTGCTGTGCCGTTGGCACGACAACAGGTCCACCAGAGGTACGTCCATCCCGGTCCTCTCGTACTAAGGACAGATCCTCTCAATTCTCCAACACCTACGGCAGATAGGGACCGAACTGTCTCGCGACGTTCTGAACCCAGCTCACGTACCACTTTAAATGGCGAACAGCCATACCCTTGGGACCTGCTCCAGCCCCAGGATGTGATGAGCCGACATCGAGGTGCCAAACACTGCCGTCGATATGGACTCTTGGGCAGTATCAGCCTGTTATCCCCGGCGTACCTTTTATCCGTTGAGCGATGGCCCTTCCACTCGGGACCACCGGATCACTATGGCCGACTTTCGTCTCTGCTCGACTTGTCAGTCTCGCAGTCAGGCTAGCTTATGCCATTGCACTCGACGACCGATTTCCGACCGGTCTGAGCTAACCATCGCGCGCCTCCGTTACACTTTGGGAGGCGACCGCCCCAGTCAAACTACCCACCACGCCATGTCCCGGGACCGGATAACGGCCCTCGGTTAGACGTCAACGACAGTAAGGGTGGTATTTCAAGGATGGCTCCACCAGAGCTGGCGCCCCGGCTTCATAGCCTCCCACCTATCCTACACATACGGTCGCTAACGCCAAGGCGAAGCTATAGTAAAGGTTCATAGGGTCTTTCCGTCTGACCGCGGGAACCCCGCATCTTCACGGGGAATTCAATTTCACTGAGCCTGTGCTGGAGACAGTGGGGAAGTCGTTACGCCATTCGTGCAGGTCGGAACTTACCCGACAAGGAATTTCGCTACCTTAGGACCGTTATAGTTACGGCCGCCGTTTACCTGGGCTTCAGTTCGGAGCTTTCACTCCTCCCTTTAACCTTCAGGCACCGGGCAGGCGTCAGACCCTATACGTCGCATTGATGCTTCGCAGAGCCCTATGTTTTTGCTAAACAGTCGCTACCCCCTGGCTTGTGCCACTCAGTCCTGGTTGCCCAGGGTGAGTCACGCTTATTCCGAAGTTACGCGTGCAATTTGCCGAGTTCCTTCAGCACAGTTCTCTCAAGCGCCTTGGTATACTCTACCTGACCACCTGTGTCGGTTTCGGGTACGGTCTCTGCTGGAGTTATTTCCAGGGACAACGCCACCGCCGGGAACAATCCAATAAGCCCCGACGACTTATGCCATCCGTCACTTCCAGCTGGTGCAGGAATATTTACCTGCTTCCCATCGACTACGCTTTTCAGCCTCGCCTTAGGGGCCGACTAACCCTGCGCAGATTAGCTTTACGCAGGAACCCTTGGTCTTTCGGCGACAGTGTTTCTCACACTGTTTATCGTTACTCATGTCAGCATTCTCACTTCCGATACCTCCAGCCAACCTCACAGTTGACCTTCACAGGCTTACGGAACGCTCCGCTACCGCTTGCAGTAAACTGCAAACCCATATCTTCGGCGCATGGCTTTAGCCCCGTTACATTTTCCGCGCAGGATCGCTTGATCAGTGAGCTGTTACGCTTTCTTTAAAGGATGGCTGCTTCTAAGCCAACCTCCTGATTGTCTCAGCACCTCCACATCGTTTCGCACTTAGCTATTACTTAGGGGCCTTAATTGGCGGTCTGGGTTGTTTCCCTTTTCACGACGGACGTTAGCACCCGCCGTGTGTCTGCCACGCATAACTTCTGGGTATTCGGAGTTTGAGAAGGTTTGGTAATCCGGTGAGGACCCCTAGCCCATTCAGTGCTCTACCCCCCAGAGTCTAATCGTGACGCTCTACCTAAATAGATTTCGCGGAGAACCAGCTATCAGCAGATTTGATTGGCCTTTCACCCCTAGGCACAGGTCATCCGAGAGCTTTTCAACGCTCAACGGTTCGGCCCTCCAGTGCGTGTTACCGCACCTTCAGCCTGCCCATACCTAGATCATCTGCCTTCGGGTCTAATGCTACGTACTCGGTCGCCCTATTCAGACTCGCTTTCGCTGTGCCTACACCTAACGGCTTAAGCTTGCACGCAACACTAAGTCGCTGACCCATTATACAAAAGGTACGATGTCACTCCGAAGAGCTCCATCAGCTTGTAGGCATCCGGTTTCAGGATCTGTTTCACTCCCCTCATCGGGGTTCTTTTCATCATTCCCTCACGGTACTTGTTCACTATCGGTCGGTAAGGAGTACTTAGGCTTGGAGGATGGTCCCCCCATGTTCAGACAGGATTTCACGTGTCCCGCCCTACTCTAAAAGGTCTTCATTGCACGGATACGGGGCTATCACCCACTATGGCGTACCTTTCCAGATACTTCTCCTTATTTCAGACCAGGCCTGGTCCGCGTTCGCTCGCCACTACTAACGGAGTCTCAATTGATGTCCTTTCCTCCGGGTACTTAGATGTTTCAATTCCCCGGGTTCGCTTTTTAACCCTATGTATTCAGGTTAAAATACCTCGCTATTGAAATGTCAGATACATCATCCGCGAACGGAAGATTTATCCAACATCTCGGAGGTGGGTTTCCCCATTCAGAAATCACCGGATCAAAGGATGCTCTCGCCTCCCCGGTGCTTATCGCAGAGTGCCACGTCTTTCATCGCCTCTTACCGCCAAGACATCCCCCGGATGCCCTTTTGACGCTTGATCGTTTTTGAAACCCATGTGCAGTGGAAAACGCATACGCGAACCCACCACATGGATCTCGATCAGACATGTTGGTTTCTTGCAGACTGACCCTTTGGATGAATGCCTTACGGCAATCATTTTATCGGCTGAAGCAACCACGCCAGACCCAATGGGTCGAGCGGCATGGCTGCCGGATCAATCTTTCCCTTACGATGACAAATATCCCGGAGCTTGCTCCGGAAACGGACGTTCTTCTTTCGATCGTTGTACGCGCCATAAAGGCGATGGTGGAGCCAGACGGAGTCGAACCGACGACCTCCTGAATGCAAATCAGGCGCTCTCCCAACTGAGCTATGGCCCCGTAACCCCGGCTTCCCGCCAGGTCGCATGCCCTGCCCTGCGTTGCCGCAGGCTTCGATGGTGGGCCGAGGAAGAGTTGAACTTCCGACCTCACGCTTATCAGGCGTGCGCTCTAACCACCTGAGCTACCGGCCCATGACAGGTCAGGGCCAGGCCCATCGCGGTCAAAGTCGAAGACAGGCGATAAAGCGCCCGCGGGGCTCGCTTAGTGCTCGAACCGGCCAGATGCCAGCTCAAACAACGAACGAAGGAAGAGAAACGGAGACGGCGCGACAGCCGCATATGTTTTGCTCCTCAATGGGAGCTATTTTAAGAAGCCTTGGAGCCGAGCGTGAGCGCAGCAATCCAATGCATCCTTAGAAAGGAGGTGATCCAGCCGCAGGTTCCCCTACGGCTACCTTGTTACGACTTCATCCCAGTCACTGACCCTACCGTGGCCGCCTGCCTCCGAAGTTAGCACAGCGTCTTCGGGTAGAGCCAATTCCCATGATGTGACGGGCGGTGTGTACAAGGCCCGGGAACGTATTCACCGTGGCATGCTGATCCACGATTACTAGCGATTCCACCTTCATGCCCTCGAGTTGCAGAGGACAATCTGAACTGAGACAGCTTTTTGGGATTATCCCATTGTCACTGCCATTGTAGCACGTGTGTAGCCCTACCCGTAAGGGCCATGAGGACTTGACGTCATCCCCACCTTCCTCCGGCTTGCCACCGGCAGTTTCCTTAGAGTGCCCACCCAAACGTGATGGCAACTAAGGATGAGGGTTGCGCTCGTTGCGGGACTTAACCCAACATCTCACGACACGAGCTGACGACAGCCATGCAGCACCTGTCACCGATCCAGCCTAACTGAAGGAATCCATCTCTGGAAACCGCGATCGGGATGTCAAGGGTAGGTAAGGTTCTGCGCGTTGCTTCGAATTAAACCACATGCTCCACCGCTTGTGCGGGCCCCCGTCAATTTCTTTGAGTTTTA
>JASBTM010000003.1 GCA_030148425.1 Hyphomicrobium sp.
GGCGCGGTCGATTTCTTCGCGGACGAGAAAGCGGTGATCGTTATTGCAGAGCAGGATCGGCCGCTCGAAGCCGGCGTCGCGCGGCAGCCGCGCCAGCGTCGCGCCGAGGAATGACGACCCCTGGCCGTTGAAGAAGCGGATGAACTGCTTCGGGTACATCGACCGCGAGAGCGGCCACAGCCGCGTCCCCGAACCGCCAGACAAGATGACTGGGTAAATGGAACTCATAAATGGAAGACCCTGTGTGTCGTATGTTCAACCGTAGGGCGCGAAATCTCGCGGCGCAAGGGAATGGATGCGCAGCAAATTCAACAAGCATATGAAACAGGAACCATTTTGCCGATATAGCCACCGTTTTGTATACGGGAGCGCGGCAAAATGGATAACTCCGGCGGGCTTCAGTTCGAGGGGCGCATCAAACGTTCCCGCAAGGAGCGGAGCGCGCTGCTTGACGACAAGTTGGGAGCCTCTGCTTTTCCGGTCGGCTGAGACTCATGGAGCGGCATCGCGGGCCGGGCTAGCGGAGGCTGCGAATTTTCCCGGCGCACTAAGCCGCCGTTCGGACGCGCAGGGGATTGAGCGCTCGCATACGGAGCCGGCGGCGGGGACTGGCGATAGCTCGACGGCTCGGCTGCGGGCTCCGGCGCGGTGACAGTTTCGACAACGGGCGACGAATGGATGCCGAGAGCGTCTGCCATCATCGCCAGATTGTTGGGAGCATCGGAGTGCGCTGGAATGCCCGACGCGCGCCAGCGTTCGACGATCTGGTCGAGGAATC
This sequence comes from Hyphomicrobium sp., assembly GCA_030148425.1. Lineage (GTDB taxonomy): Bacteria > Pseudomonadota > Alphaproteobacteria > Rhizobiales > Hyphomicrobiaceae > Hyphomicrobium_B. The sequence continues at coordinate 779 of JASBTM010000003.1, forward strand.
CCTCTTCCTTGAGCGACGTCTGCCATTTCTGCGAGAAGTTGGCGCTCGATGAGCGGGGCAGGCAGTGCTTCGGCAATTCATCGAACTTGATGCGTACCGGCAGCGCCATGCCGTCTCCGAAGGCGATCGCTTCGCGCTGTCCGAGGGATGGCAAGAATTCAAGGAGACCCGCGCCCGTATCGGCAACGGCGGACGCTACGATCTCTTGGTCGCGATCGTTCGACATGCGCAGCGCGAAGACGGTGTTGCACTGGGAGAGAATGGTCGGGTCGATTTCCGCAGGGCGCTGCGTGACGACGCACAGCGAGGCGCCGTATTTACGGCCTTCCTTCGCGATCTTGGCAATGGCGCGCTTGCACGGCTCGAAGCCGAGAGTGGAATTGGCGGGAACGTATCGATGCGCTTCCTCGCAGACCAGCGTGACGGGAACTTGGCCTTCGCTCCACAGAGCGAAGTCGAACGTCATGCGGCACAGGACAGAGACGACGACGTTGACGACCTCGGAGGGAATGCCGGTCAACTCGAGGATGGTGATCGGCTTGCTGTTGACGGGCACGCGGAAGATGCGGCCAAGGACTTGCGCCATGCCGTCGTAAACGGTGCGCGAGCCGAACATGAAGGCATAGCGTCCGTCTTGCGAGATCGTTTCGATGCGATGCTTCAGGCTGCGATAGGGCGCGAGATCCTTGCGGTTCTCGAGCTTGCCCATGCGCTCATCGAGAAGCGAGAGAATATCGGAAATGCGATAGGGAACCGGGGTGTCGACGGTATAGCGAGAAGCGTCGCCGTGGCGGGCCTTCTTTTGTGCTTCTGCAGACGAGCGCCCGGAACTGTAGCGAACCTTCGCAATCGGAATGATCTCTTGCAGAACTTCGATTTCGGTCTTGCGGTCGCCGTCACCGACGAGCACCTCGACGATTTCTTCGAAGGTCAGCAGCCAATAGGGCAGCTGCATATTGCGCGGCGAGATGACCTCGGCCCACTCGGAGAAGGCGGTGGCGTATTCGTTGTGAGGGTCGAGGAGCACGATGTGGGCGGCTGGATTCTTCTCGACAATCGAGCGCAGAATGAGTGCCGTCGTGCAGGATTTGCCGGTGCCGGTCGTGCCGAGAACGGCGAAGTGCTTGCCGAGAAGCTCGTCGACGCGGACCATTGCCGGAATGCTGGCGTCCTGGCGGATCGAGCCGATGCGTACCATCGAGCAGGTGTCGCCGCAGAAGGTGGCTTCGAGCTCGGGCTTCAGGGCGAGGCGCACGCGGTCGCCGAGTGCCGGATAAGCGGTGACGCCGCGGTTGAATGCGTGCGTGTCGTTGCCGCCCGGGCTCGACAGTTCGCCGACGAGACCGAGTTCCGCGATCCAGACCTCGCCTTCGCCATCACGCTGGGACGGGACGGGGACGCTCAGCGCAGAGACGATTGCGAGAACGGTCGTGCGGGTGGTTTCGATGGCTAGCAGCGTTCCCATTTCCGGGCGGCTGTCGGGAGAACGACGGCGCAGCTCGTTCGTGCCGTCGAGCAGCACGATCGCCTTGGAGCCCGTTACGGAGACAATGCGCCCGATAGAGGTATCGGTGGCGCTGCGGTCAGATGGGGGCTGAGTGTTAGTGCCTTGCATTCAGGATCCGGATGTCAGGGCGTTGAAGCGGCTTCGATCAAAGGGTCGGTCGAGAGCGCGGGGCTGACGTTGTCGTGCGCCGGGAAGGCCATGACGACGTCGGTGCCGGTGCCCTTTTTCGAGCGCAGCTCGAGCACACCGCCGTGAAGCTCGATCAGTGCTTTCGCGATGGGAAGGCCGAGGCCCGCGCCTTCCCGCCAGCGCGAGCGGCTGCCGTCAACCTGACCGAACGGCGTCATGGCGACGTCGATCTCTTCGGCGCTCATGCCGATGCCGCTGTCGCGGATGGCGACGACCACGCCGCCGCTGATGCTACGACGGGCGCTGACCTCAACGATGCCATTGGCGGGCGTGAACTTGAGCGCGTTCGAGATGATGTTCATGAAGATCTGGCGGAGCTTCTCGGCGTCGCCGCGGATCGGCGGGAGATTGGGAGCGATCTCGGTTCGCAAATCGACGTGCGCCTCGCTCGCCATCATCCGATAGGCGTTGGTCGCGTTCGATAGAATGTCGCCGATGCTCGTCTCGCGTGCGTCGAGCGTGAACTTGCCGCTCTGCAGCTTCGAGATGTCGAGGATGTCGTTGATGACCGACAGCAGATGGCCTGCCGCATCGTGAATGAGCGCGCCGTATTCGGCGATTTCTTTGCTGCTGAGAGGGCGCTCACGGTGCTCAGCCAGAAGTTTCGAAAAGCCGATGACGGTGTTGAGCGGCGTCCGCAGCTCATGGCTCATGTTCGAGATGAACTCGGACTTCACCTTGTTCGCAAGCTCGGCCTCGATGCGGGCGGATTGCTCGGCGGAGCGGGCGCGGTGGCGCAGGACGGCATCGCTCAGAAGCGACGAATACTCATCAAGCAGCGAGTTGGATTTCGCTGGTCCAACGGGTCCAAACAGCATTGCACGCAGCCTAACGCCATAACTTTAGCCTGCCACAATTTAGGGAGCACTGCCTAACTCTAGGTTAATCTTTGCGCCGCCATTTGATTGCGATTCCAGCTAGGCCGGGGCGTCATGCGTTAACGCATGATGAATTTAAACGGCTGGGTGAAGGCCAGCGGCTTGACGCTGACTTCCGGCGGGATCGGCGGGAATGGTGCAGCGCGATCAAGTGCTTCGGTCGCCGCATCATCGAGAGACTTCGAGCCGGAGCTTGTCGCGATTTCTTTCGATAGCAGCTTGCCGTCGGTGCCGATCGTATATCGCAGCACGACCGTGCCCGATGCGACGAGGTGCGGGTTTCGCTTCGCCTTCTGCACGCGATCGTTGATCTGGCTCATGTAGCGGCCGAACGCCTTGGCATCGCCGCCCGAAGCCTGCCCGGCGCTGCGGACTTCGAGCACCGCGATCTGGGCCGGTTGCGTAATAGCCTGCGCGGTTTCGGGTGGCGGCGGAGGCGTATCGGGCGGTGGCGGAGGATCTTCCGTCTTGACGACTTCCTGCTCGACCTGGCTATCGGGCGAGGCAATGACGTCGCGCAGTTCATCCGGCTTTTTTTCTTCAGGCGGCGGCGGAGGGGCGGCCTGCATGGCGGCGACCTCGGGAATCTCGCGCGTTTCGAGCGCATCTCCCTTCGACACGCCGTCGCTCGGCTCGCCGCCCTGGACCAGCATGACGTCCATGCCCTTGCCCATGTCCATCGCCTGGACGTCCGCCGACTGGAGGTGCGGAAGCAGGCTATAGCCGATCGCGCCGTGGATCAGGAGCGACAAGATGATGGCAACTGCGCGCAAGTACATCCCGGTCGTGTCTCGTCGTCAGTTGTTGGCCGTGGCTCCCGAGGGCGATGGCTGGGAGAGCAGGGAGACGCGGGCATAGCCCGACTCTCCGACCCGTCCCAGGAGTTCCATCACATCCCCGTAGGCGATCTTGCGGTCGGCCCGGACGTAGACGACGGCGTCGCCCTCGTCGGCCTTGATCTGCTGAAGTCGAGGTATCAGCGAGTCGCGCGTGACTTCCTCATCGCGAATATAGAGCTTTCCGTCGGGCGCGAGAGAAACGACCATCGGCTTCTTTTGCGAGCCGATTTTGGAAGCCGTCGTTTTCGGAAGCTCGAGCGGTACGCCCTGCACCATGAGCGGCGCGGCGACCATGAAGATGATGAGAAGCACCAACATGACGTCGACGAACGGCGTGACGTTGATTTCGGCGAGCGGCTTGTAACCGTCGTCGTCGTCGCTCCCCGATCCGTTGCCAACCGCCATTCCCATTAGTTGACACCTTCCATGCCGCGACGGGCGATCGTCCGCGCGAGGGTGACAATGGCTGGCGTAACGCGCTCTGAAGCGCGGCCAAGCGCAACCGTAATCTGGTTATAGAAAATCACCGCCGGGATGGCGGCAGCGAGGCCGACCGCTGTGGCAAAGAGCGCTTCAGCAATACCCGGCGCGACGACAGCGAGGCTCGTGTCTTTCTGCTGCGCGATGGCCGTGAACGAGTTCATGATGCCCCAGACGGTTCCGAACAGGCCGATGAACGGCGCGGCGGAGCCAAGCGTCGCGAGGAACGGCAAGCCCTTCTCGATATTCTTCAGCTTGCGCTTGACCGCGGCGCGCATGGCGACCTCGAGCCGATCTCTGACCTCACCGGTCGAGGCGTCGTTGCCGACTTCCGTCCATTCGGTACGAGCCGCGTCGCCGACCGAGGCGATGAGGCTGCCAGCGCGCGCCTTCGGAAGGGTTGCGGACTGGCCGCTCTTTTCGAGCACGCCGATTTCGCGATTGACCATCCAGACGCGCACGAACTTCTCGAACGCCAGCGCCCAACAAACAACCGAGGCTGAAAGCAGCCCGATGATGATGGATTTCACCACGATATCGGCGTGATGGAAAAGCCCAAGGACCGACAAGTCCTTGGTGGCGATTTCTTCAGACATCAGAAAAATAGCGGTCATCGCGTCACTTCGATAGCTGGACGTTGGTCAGGGTCGACGTTTTCACTTTATCGAGGCAGCCGGAAACGGCGGAGCCGTCAGCCTTGCACTCCATAACGTCGTTGATGAGCAACGACCCAATCTTGTCGCAATGGATGCTGTCGATCTCGAAGAGCTTGACGGTTTTCTTTTTCGGTTTCAGCGGCGCCAGATCGATCGAAAAGCGCTTGCCGATGACACCATCCGTCTGAAACAGCACAAGGTCGATTTTGAATGACTGATAGTTCGTCTCAGCGGGGTTGTTCAAAACCATATAAGCCCGGCAACCTTTTTCTGAAGGTTCGAGCTTGTTCAATTCGATGTGGACGCCCGTGGACGACTGTGTGGACGACTGTTCAGCTTCGGCTTTTGCCGGGGCCGCTTCGGGGTCGGCGTTGGCGGCTGTTGCCGAGAGACCCACTGGAAGAACAAGCGCACATATGAGCGATAAACGCTTCAGAGTTCTGATCACGCTAAAACTTTCCATTGCGTTGTGATTTGGAGATTTCCAAGACGCGTGTAGCCATTTTGGCAAGCGGTTACTAGTGTGAAATCTGTAAGAATGGGCAGTTGCTTCGCGGCGCTGAGTTTTTGATTTAGAACAATTTTCAGTTACTGGCGCCGCGTTGGGAATGATGGCTTTTTGCAATGCGGCGCATCGAGAATTTTTCCCGAAAAATGGTGCGAAAAATTCCTGCTTTGGGTTTCCTGCAGCGATCGTGGCAACGACGGCACACGCTATCGCGGCGATGCGGGAGATCCCGTCAGGCCGCGCGGTCCAAAGAGGACAATCGTGTCGCACGGCGGATTTCGCGGAAGATCGCGCCGAAGCTCATCAGCCCGGCGTCATCGTCGGCGGCGATGTCAGTCAGCACTGCGCCGGCGACTTTGTGCTGATGGGCGCCGAACATCGCGAGTGCTTTTTTAGCGACGATGTGCGGCGTGCGGTGCCACGCCGTCAGGAAAACGATCTGATCGGCGAGCTCCGCGAGAACGCGGGCATCGGTTGCGTCGAGCATGGGCGGGGCGGCAAGAACGATTGTCGGAAAGCGCGACTTGAGGCCGTCAAACGCCTGCGAGAAGCCGACCGACCGCAGCGCGGCGGGCACCGCGATGGAAATTGGAGCCGGGCCAGCAGCGGGCAGAAAGTGAACGCCCGTGAGACTATCGCGCAGAATGACGTTCTCAATCGGTGTGTGGGCGGCAATCTGATCGAGCAGGCCAGCCGTCGCGTGGGGGGCGAGCTGTTGCGTCAGAACCTTGGAGCGGAAATCGCAATCGACGAGCAGCGTCTTTTCGCCTGCGACGGCCAAGTGATGCGCCATGTTGGATGCGAACAGTTCGGCGCCTTCGCCCGGCAGCGCCGACGCGACGAGGATCACGCGCCCACCGTTGTCGCTCGGGCGTTTGGATAGTGTTTCGCAAGCGGCGCGGATCGCCTCGGCATAAGGGCAAGTGGGCTCGGCGACGATCAATCGTGCGCCGCGCGCGGGCATATGCGTGTCTTCCTCCGGCCCCATGGCGGGAAGAGATGTCATGTGCGGGCAGGCGAGCGTTTTCTGCACTTTGCGGGCGCGCAAAAGGGCATTGCGCTCCAAGAGCACCGCGAGCGCGAGCATGAGCACGAGAGACGACAAGGCCGTTGCAGCGACGATGCGCAGGCGTTTCGGTCCCGCAGGCTGGGCGGGCACCTGTGCCTGCTGGACGACGCGCGCGCCGGTCAGCGTGCGGGTATAGCCGTATTGATTGAGGAGCGAGGCGAAGACGCGCTCAGATGCCGAGGGCTCGGAAGCGGCAGTCGTTGCTGCATCGCTGCTTGCGGCGCCGGGGGTCTGTTCAGCAACATAAGCGACGGCGAATGCATTCGCGATGCGGGCCGACTTGGTCGCGTCGCGAGAGGTGAAGCGCACGCCGATTAGCAACGAATTGTGTATGCGCCGGATTGCCAGCCGCGCGGCGATCTCTTCGCGCGTGATTGTTTCGGGGGCGGCCTTCGCGAACGGCGACGCGATGCGCGACAGAAGCGGCGGCTGCTCGAATTCCGGATCGCGTGACAGATCGAGTTCGCCGATGACGCGGTCGATGAGCACGGGAGATCGCAAAACTTCGATCTCTTTCTGGATGGCGCGCCGTTCGGCTTCGAAGGCGGCAGGCGCGGGCGTAGCGGCCGGATTGGCGGCCGCGACGGGGGCTTGGCGCGGGTCGATCTGAATGAGGGCGGAGGCAGTGTAGCGCTCCGGCACGAGGACGACGTACGATCCCGCCGCGAATGCCGCCAGCGCCGGAACCAATGCCACGGCTTTGGCGCGCTTGACGATCGCAATCCGGGCGTTCGCAAGGCCGAAGCCGATGCGATTGCTCTCTGCGGATGCCTTTTCGTCGGCCATGCTTCCGGCGTTGTCCCGAGGGTGCCGGACTCGCGTAATCGCCTCGGCACCTTTGCAGTCGGCGCACGAGCCGACTCACCGGCTATTTTCCAGATCAAAGATGAACAGGGAGTTGTTGGTTAAAAGGCGGGGTGTGTATCTGCATCCGGTGGACGCGTTGCTCGCGCTATCGACAGCGGAGCAACTGGCGGTCTGCGATCAGCGCGCCGATGCCGTGAGTGTCGCGGCTCCTTGGCGGACATCGTAGGCGCAGCGCTGCTCCCCTGCGGTCGAGGTGAGCACGATGTGCAGATCACGGAAGCGCTGGTTCCAGAGCGGATTTTGCGTATCCCAAATCGCCACGCTCAGTTCGGGATTGCCGATAACGGTTTCGGCGCCGGATGTCGCGCTCCAGCCGTAGGTGTTGGGGGCGCCTGAGCCGCTGCCGCGCTTCACGGCGTTCCGGCGGCAGACCTCGATGGCGCGGTCGCGATAGGCTTCGACGACGGCGTCGGACATGGCGGCGCGATAGGTATGGTCCTGATACCAAACCTTCGCGACTGCGAGCATGGCCAAGCCGAACAGAATGGTGCGCATGACGAAGCTCCGGACGCGGAGGCGAGCCCTCTCAGGTGGGTGGTCAGTCTGTACCCACTATGGTGAAAAAAGCGTTGCCCTGCGGCCGGTTGCGGTGCAGCGGAGCCGAGATGCGGGCTTGTCAGGGCGGCCTTCGTCGGGCACAAGCGTGCCGGCGATCAACGACCGATGTCCGGGAGACCCCTCAGCTCATGTCCAAGAAGAAGATCCTGATTACGTGGCCTCTGCCCGAAGCTGCGATGGCGCGCGCCCGCGAGACCTACGACGTCATCGCGCATGGGGATAATCCGAAGATCACCGTCGACGAAATGCTCGAGACGGCGAAGTCGGTCGACGCGATCCTGCTGACGCTCAACGAGAAGTGCCCGAAGGCGGTCATCGACCGGGTGCCTGAGAACATCAAGTGCATCTCGACGTTCTCGATCGGGTTCGATCACATCGATCTCGAGGCCTGCAAAGCGCGCGGCATCAAGGTCGGCAATGCGCCGCATGGCGTGACCGTCGCCACCGCCGAAATCGCGATGCTGCTGCTGCTCGGTTCGGCCCGCCGTGCGGGCGAAGGCGAGCACATGATCCGCACGCGCTCATGGCCGGGCTGGCAGCCGCTGCAACTCGTCGGCCAACGCCTCGATAACAAGAAGCTCGGTATCTACGGCTTCGGCAAGATCGGTCAGGCGCTCGCCCAGCGTGCGCGCGGCTTCGACATGGACATCCATTATTACGATATTTACCGCGCTAAGCCCGAGGTCGAGGCGAAGTACAACGCGACGTATCACGACAGCCTCGACAGCCTGCTGAAGGTCTCGCAGTTCTTCTCGATCAACGCGCCCTCGACGCCCGAGACACGCGGTTTCTTCAACAAAGCGACCATCGAGAAGCTGCCGCAGGGCGCCATCGTCGTGAACACGGCGCGCGGCGATCTCGTCAACGACGAGGATATGATCGCGGCGCTGAAATCGGGCCGTTTGGCTTATGCCGGTCTCGACGTTTTCGCAGGCGAGCCGAAGATCAACGAGGGCTATTACGACCTGCCGAACACGTTCCTGTTCCCGCACCTGGGTTCGGCGGCGATCGAAGCGCGCAACCAGATGGGCTTCGAGGCACTCGACAACATCGACGCGTTCTTCGCGGGCAAGGACATGCCGTTCAAGCTCGCTTGAGCTGAATTTGCTTGGATGAATTCATGAAATGGCCGGGTTCGCCCGGCCATTTTTGTTTTCCGTCATGCCGAAGTAGGCGGACACCGAGACAACGGGCGGCAGCGCCGTGTGTCGGCTTGTCTGGATCCCGGCCTTCGCCCGGATGACGTTCGAGGGTGAGGCGGACGCGGCGGGTTGTTCACACGCTCTGGCCGCGTTCTTTCATCATCCAGGAAGCCACGCGGAGGAGACGCGCGCCGTCCTCGCGGGCACTGATGAGCTGCACGCCGGCGGGTAGTCCTTCGATCGAAAGCAGCGGCAGCGAGAGGCACGGCATGCCGAGATATGTCCAAAGGCCGTTGAACATCGGGCTGCCAGTGCTTGCGAGACCGACCGGCGCGATGCCCTGAGCGGCGGCCGTCAGGATGACGTCGTTGTGGACGAAGATCGGGCGCAGTTCCTCATACAATGCCTCGCGCATGCTTCTCGCCTGATCGTAGCTTGCGGCGGAGAACGTGCGGCCTTCGGCGATGATCTCCTTCAGTTTGTCCGAGACGAGATCGGGGTTCGCGTCGGCGATCGGCCCATAGTTGCGGGCGATATCGGAGAATTGGACGATCTGCTGCAGTCGGATGATCCGGTCGAAATTCGCCGGAAGCGCCGTCTCGGTCACTTCGACATCGCCTTTGAACGTCGAAGCGAAAAGCTCGAAGGCCGCTTTCATGTTCTCGTCCGCGTGCGGCCACGCGGGAGATTTGACGAACGCGAGCCGCGGCGTGCGCGACATCGGCGTCTGCAGCGCTTGCAGAAGCGACGCTCTGCGACCCGCCATCATATCGCGATCGGCGATATCGAAGCCGTCGATGCAATCGAGAAGGAGCGCGACGTCCTCGACCGAGCGCGTATAGCCGCCGATGGTATCGAGCGGCTGCGATTGTTCGAGAACGCCTGTGCGGGAGACGTAGCCAAACGTCGGCTTTATGCCGATGACGCCGCAATACGATGCTGGACGGATGATCGATCCTGCTGTTTGCGTTCCAAGCGCGAGGGGCACCTGAAAATCGGCGACGGCGGCGGCCGATCCGGATGACGAGCCGCCGGGCGTCCGCGATGGGTCGTGGGGATTGCGTGTTTCGCCGGGACCGAAGAAGGCGAGCTCGGTCGTCACCGTCTTGCCGATGATGATTGCTCCGGCGGCTTTCAGCGCCGAGACGACGAAGGCATCCGCCTTGGGCCGGCGTCCGGCGAAGACCGGCGAGCCAAGCTCCGTCGGAAAATCTTTGGTATCGATGATGTCTTTGACGCCGACCGGAATACCTGCGAGCGCGCCCATTGCCTCGCCTGCTGCGCGCTGGGCGTCGCTTGTCCGGGCGGCTTCGAGCGCGGCATCGAAATTGACATGCGTCCAGGCGCGCACATCCGGATCCCGCCGCGTGATCCGGCCAATGCAGGCGCTTACAAGTGCTTCGGACGTAATTTCACCCTTCGTCAGGGCTTCTCGCGCATCGAGCGCCGTCAGACGTTCCAGACCGTTTCGCTCGTTCGCGTCCATTCGCCCCTCCAGCCGCCCGTCACATGCCTCCGCGCGGCCCGGGATGCAAGGTGGCGGGGGAGCATTATCCTGCGTCTGCCCCGACAATTACGGCAAAGAAGCATTTTTTCTCGGCAAACCGCGCCCGAGACAAAAAGCGCCTGGCAGGGAGATGTTTCAGCCGCCCAGGCAATTGTATCCGCGGCGGTTCGGTACTAGGACACGCGCGGAGACGAACAAAAAGAAGACCGTTGAGGACACCACAATGTCGAGAAAGCATCGCCGCCCGGGCCGCCACTTTTTGCAGATTCCGGGGCCGACCCCCGTGCCGGAGCGCATCCTCGCGGCCATGTCACGGCAGATTCTCGACCATCGCGGCCTCGAATTCGGTGAGCTTGGCCGCCGCGTGCTGAGCGGCATCAAAGGTCTGTTCAAGACGCAGGGCAACGTCATCATTTATCCCTCGTCCGGTTCGGGCGCGTGGGAAGCCAGCTTCACGAATACGCTGTCGCCGGGCGACAAGGTGTTGATGTGCGAGACGGGTCAGTTCGCAGTGCTTTGGGAAGCGATGGCGCGCCGCCTCGGCCTCGAGACGGACGTCATTCCGACCGACTGGCGGATCGGCGCCGACGCCAACGCCATCGAGAAGAAGCTTCGCGCCGACACCGAGAAGAAGATCAAGGCGGTGTGCGTCGTCCATAACGAGACGTCGACGGGATGCCTCACGCGCCTCGATGAAGTGCGCAAGGCGATCGACGCGGCGGGCCATCCGGCGCTGCTTATGGCCGATGCGATTTCGTCTCTCGCCGCTGCCGATCTGCGCCACGATGAGTGGGGCATCGACGTCACCGTCTCGGGCTCGCAGAAGGGCATGATGCTGCCTCCTGGCCTGTCGTTCACGGCGATCAGCGCGAAGGCCATCGAAGCGACGAAGACGGCGCAGCTGAAGAAGTCCTACTTCGCGTGGGACGACATGCTGTCGATGAATTCGACCGGCTATTTCCCGTACACGCCGGCGACCGGCCTGCTCTACGGCCTCGCTGAAACGATCGATATGATCAACGAGGAAGGTCTTGAGAATGTCTTCGCGCGTCACCTCCGCCTCGCGGAAGCGACGCGGCGCGCCGTAGCGGCGTGGGGCTTTGAGACCCAGTGCCGCGATGCGAAGTATTATTCGCCCGCCGTCACGACGGTTCAGATGCCGGAAGGCCATAACGCCGACGCCTATCGCAAGATCGTGCTCGACAACTTCAACATGTCGCTTGGGACCGGTCTCAACAAGATCGCGGGCAAGGCGTTCCGCATCGCGCATCTCGGCGACACCAACGAGCTGACGGTTCTCGGCGCGCTGACGGGTGTCGAGATGGGCTTCGAGCTGGCTGGCGTTCCCTATAAGAAGGGCGGCGTTGCGGCAGCGATGAGCTTCATCGCGGAGACGGCGAACCCGGTTGAAGCGGCCAAGGCCGCCGCCGAGTAATCGCTCGGAGGCTGGCTCCGGCTGCGCCTGATGTCTGGACGGATTCCCGCCTGCGCGGGGATGACGATGCTGGACGTTTGGCGGAAACAATTAAACGAGGTCCGGCGGTGAGGCGGCAGCCGCGCCGCCGATGAGGCGCAGAACGCTTTCGATCGTGTCGGCTTCGGCGGCAGGCTTGTCCCAGCGGATGCGGTGAATGCGCGGAAAGCGCATCGCGACGCCCGATTTGTGCCGCGTGGACTGCTGCACAGCATCGAAGGCGACCTCGAACACAAGTTCCGGCTCGACCGCGCGCACCGGGCCGAACGCTTCGGTCGTATGGGTCCGTATCCACTTGTCGAGCAGGAGCAACTCTTCGTCGGTGAAACCGGAATACGCCTTGCCGACGGGCACGAGCTGCCTCTCGCCGTTGTCGTCGGTCTTCCAGACGCCGAACGTGTAGTCGGAATAATACGAGGAGCGTTTGCCCGAGCCGCGCTGGGCGTACATCAGCACGCAGTCGAGCGTAAGTGCCGCGCGTTTCCACTTGAACCATTCGCCTTTGACGCGTCCGGCCTGATAGACGCTGGCGCGGCGCTTCAGCATCAAGCCTTCGATGCCTTCGGCACGGGCGGACGACCAAAGCTCGCCAAGCTCTCCGAACGTCTTGAAGGGAACAAGCTGCGAGACGTCCGTCAAGCGCGGGCGATGTTCGGCGTGCCAGGTTTCGAGGCGAGCGCGCCGATCCGCGAACGAAAGCGTGCGTAGATCTTCCAGTCCGTCGAACAGAAGATCGTAGAGGCGGACGTGCGGCGGATACATCTGCATCATTTTTGCCGTAACGCTCTTGCGATTGAGGCGCTGCTGCAAGTCGTTGAAGGGCGCGATCTCGCCGTCGCGCATGACGAGCAGCTCTCCGTCGGCGACGCAGTCCTGATCCTGAAACGCGCTGCGGATTTCGGGAAAGGCCGCGGAGATGTCGTCGCCCTGACGCGAGAACATTTTCACGTCGCCGCCGCGGGCCGCGATCTGGACGCGGATGCCGTCCCATTTCCATTCGGCGGCGAAGTCTTCCGGCGCGAGACGTGGCCAGTCTTCCTCTTCGATCGGATGCGCCAACATGACCGGGCGGAACACCGGCTTGCTGCCGGGGTCCGGCCGGTCTGCGTTGCCGTCGAGCCATTGAAAGAGGTCGAGATAGGGAGGCGTCAGTGCGTGCCAGATTTCTTCGATCTCGGCGACGTCGCGGCCGTAGCTTTCGGCGAGGGCGGTGCGTGCAAGCCGTGCTGAGACGCCGACGCGCGGCGCTCCGCCGATGAGTTTCAGAAGCGCCCAGCGGCCGGTCGCGTCGAGTTGATCGAGAAGATGGCCGAGGCGTTCCGTTCGCTCCGCTGTCGTGCCGTTCGCCATCGCTTCGACGACAGCGCCGAGCGCAAGTTCGGGCGGCTCGCCGGAGTTATGGCCGATGTCACCCCCACCCTTAACCCCTCCCCGCAAGGGGGAGGGGGAAAAGGGCGGGCTCATCGCATCGTCTTCCGGCAAGCGGGAGGGGGATGCATTCTTTTCCCTCTCCCCGTCCTTCACGGGGAGAGGGTTAGGGTGAGGGGCGGCGATTGGCTCAGGCGTTTGTTGCTGCCCCTCTCCCCGCGTGCGGGGAGAGGGGGAAGTGAAGTCCAGCGCAAGTTGTTCGTGCCTTTTAGGTTCGGCCTCAGGCGGCGATGTTGGCGACGGGACGACTTCTTTTTCCAAGACGGGAACAACCGTACGATCGTCCGGCCAGAGCAGGGAGACGGTCTCGGCGGTGTCGCCGACGTAATCGCGCGACAGGCGATAAAGCACCGGATCGATGAAGCGCGAAACGAGATCGCTCAGCATGCGGCGCAGAGGAATGCGGATCGGCACGCCGTCCGTCAGCGCGGCGAGCGCCCAGCCGCGATCCGGATCGGGGGCGGTGCGAAAATAATGGCCGAGGAGCGCCGTCTTGCGATTGCGGCTTTGCGTGTAGACGAGACAATCGAGCAGGCGGGCGAAGGCGCGCATCGCTATTCCGCCTCCTCGCCGTAGCCGACGAGCGCCAGGGCGCGCGCTTTCTTGCCAATGCTGCCGAGATAATGGACGAGCGCGTCTTCGCGGCCGTGCGTGACCCAGATCTCTTCGGCTTCCGTCTCGATGACCGTCCGAATTAACTCGGGCCAGTCGACATGGTCGGAGACGACGAGGGGCAACTCGATGCCCATCTGGCGGGAACGGCCGCGAACGCGCATCCATCCGCTGGCGAAAGCGGTGACGGGATCGCCGAAGCGGCGCGACCACCGATCTCCCAGAGCTGAGGGCGGGCACATCACGATGCTGCCGCGCATGGATTTTGGGTCCGACTCGGAGACGGCATGCAACTCGCCGAGGTCGATGCCAAGCTTCTGATAGAGATCGGTCAAGGCAACGACGCCGCCATGCAGATAGATCGGCTTATCGTATCCAGCATCGCGGACGACACGGATCATGCGCTGGCACTTGCCGAGGTTATAGGCGCCGACGAGATGCGTGCGGTCGGGTTCGGCTGAAAGCGAGGCTAAGAGCTTCTCGGCTTCGTGAGACGCCTTTTCATGCCGGAAGACGGGAAGCGCGAATGTCGCCTCGGTCACGAAGACATCGCAGGTGACCAGTTCGAACGGGGTGCATGTCGGATCGCTGGCGCGCTTATAGTCGCCGGAGATGACTGCGCGGCGTCCGGCCCATTCGATGACGACCTGCGCGGAGCCCAAGATATGCCCGGCAGGCGCGAGGCGGACGCGAACGCCGTTGATCGTGATTGTCTCGCCGAGCGCCAACGGTTGGAACGCGCCCGCGCAGTCGTCGCCGTAGCGGACTTTCATGATGGCGATGGTTTCGGCGGTCGCGAGCACAGCGCCGTGGCCCGCGCGCGCATGGTCGCTATGGCCGTGCGTGATGACGGCGCGATCGACCTTACGGCCGGGATCAATATAAAAATCACCGGGCTCGCAATAAATTCCGGACCCGACTGGGTAGAGCCACGTATCGATGGGGGGTGCTGGCGAGATCATGAACTACTAAACGCGCGGAACTGCAAAGCAGCCAAACGCGGAACGCAGTTCACGCGATAATATCTGGAAGCAGCCTGTCCTCGATCTGCGTGATGCGATCCTTCAGGACAAGCTTCTTCTTTTTCAGCCGCTTGATAAGAAGTTGGTCAGCCGTAGGGTTTCCTTCAAGAGCGGCAATTTCGGAGTCGAGCTCCCGGTGCTCGGCTCGCAAAGTCACCAGCTCTTCCCTGAGCTCGCGTTCGTCGCGTCGCTCCATGCCATTTCCCTAAACGTTGCCCGGTCAACCGTCTGGCTTTTGAGCGATTGCCTCTGTTCTGGCAACTGCCCAAATGCGCGATCCAGGGCAAACCTTCTAATTGGCTGAACTTATTTTACGAATCACTAATAGCCGCAGCCTTGCAGTGCAGCGTAACAAAAATCAAACATCGAAGTCTCGACTAATGACGCGTTGGACAACGTGAGAAACGTGTGGCACGATTTCAACGTCGGCAATCTCCCTAGGAGGCAACTGATGACGATCACTGCTCATCTTGCGGAACTCGCAGAGAAGCATCGGGCACTTGAACAAAAGATCAATCAAGCTTCGGCCAGTCCCGGCTCAGATGACATCGAAGTTCGCAGATTGAAACAGGAAAAACTCAAACTTAAAGACGAGATAGAGCGGTTACGGCGCGAGACGCGCCACTAGCTAGGCGAGAAGTAAAAAATCGAATTCCTTGTGGAAGCCCTGCCACCGGATGCAGTCCGGGCGGGGCTTTTTATGTTTCTAGCCTCCGTTGTCGCCGTTCTTGCGTGAGGTCAATCAACCGTCATTCCGGTGAAGGCGGCAATGACGTTCTTTGTGGGCACTTGGAAGTGCCTCTTCACTGTCATCCTCGGGCTTGTCCCGAGGATCCATTGGGCAATCGTTATAGCTGCAAAATGGATCCTCGGCATAAAGCCGATGATGACAAGAGGCGAAGGCCGGGATCCAGCCAAGCCGGACGTCTGGGCGCATTCCCGCCTGCGGCTATCACGATTTCTATTGTTTGCGGCTGTCGCTGTCGACGCGGCGTATCTCGAGATTTGTGCGTTGCGCGGTGTCGTGGATGGCCGCCTTCGCGGCCATGGCGTGGGTAGGCGAGGTCCCGCGACGCGTAGCGGAGCGAGCGGTGACCCATCAATACGCCGAGGACGATAAGGCTTGACGCATAGTCCACTCGTCTGTATTTAACCGCCTAGTTATTTAACTTAATGGCTAAATGCATGCCCATAGATCGACTGAGCGAAACGTTTGCAGCCCTTGCCGATCCGACGCGGCGCGCGATCCTCGCGCGTCTCGCGCTTGGCGAAACATCCGTCACGGATCTCGCGGAGCCTTTCGATATGAGCCTCCCGGCAGTCTCCAAGCATCTCAAAGTGCTCGAGCGTGCGGGACTGATCGTGCGCGGCCGCGAAGCGCAATGGCGTCCATGCCGTCTCGATCCGGCGCCGCTGAAGGAAGTCGACGATTGGGTCGAGCACTATCGCCAATTCTGGGAACAGAGCTTTGATCGGTTGGACGAGTATTTGCGCGGGGTGCAGGCGAAGGAAAAAAAGCGTCGCCCAGGAAAAACGAAGTAACGCCGGTGCCGCGTTTGAAACTTGCGGCGCGGCTTGGAGCGCTCAGCGCGATGCTTGGGCCCGTATCGGAATGAAACTGAAATGAAAGGAAACCCCGAAATGAGAAGCGTA
The DNA here is from genome assembly GCA_030148425.1 of Hyphomicrobium sp. Classification (GTDB taxonomy): domain Bacteria; phylum Pseudomonadota; class Alphaproteobacteria; order Rhizobiales; family Hyphomicrobiaceae; genus Hyphomicrobium_B. The sequence continues at coordinate 17,168 of JASBTM010000003.1, forward strand.
ACCGAAAAGCAGATTACCGAGCCGTTCGTGATATCCCGCACCTTCGATGCGCCGCGTGAACTCGTCTTTAAGGCGTTCACGGAGCCCGAACGCATGAAAGAGTGGTGGGGACCGAAGGGGTGCAAGGTCATTGCGGCTGAGATGGATTTGCGTCCGGGCGGCAAATATCACTATGGCATGCAGACGCCGGACGGCTCGACGATGTGGGGCTTGTTCGTCTATCGCGAGATCTCGGCGCCGGAGCGCATCGTGCTCGTCAATTCCTTTTCCGACGAGAAGGGCGGCCTAACGCGTCATCCCATGAACCCGAAATGGCCGTTGGAGATGCTGTCGATCTTTACATTCGAGGAGGTCGATGGCGATAGAACCAAGCTCACGGTCTCCTGGACGCCAATCGACGAAGGCGACGAGGAGCGGGAAGTCTTCGAGCAAGCACGTTCAGGCATGACACAAGGCTGGTCCGGCACATTCGGGCAGCTCGAGGACTATCTTGCAGCGGTGCAGAAGTCTTGAAGTTGTCGTTATCACCCTGGAGTGATCCTCGGGACGAGCCCGAGGATCACAGTGGTGTGCTGTTGAAGCGCGATCAGGGTGCTGCGCGGCGAGAGAAGGAAACCGCATAGGCCTGCGAGCGCATTGGGAAGATCTTGTCGTTCTCCGGACCATCGATGCCATCGACGACGTTGGTGGGATCGAACATTCCGGCATCGCACGTCTTGTCGTCTTCGAGGCCCGTAATCGACAGCGTGCCAAGCGTCAGCGACTTGCGCTGATCTTCCGGCCAAAGCTTCGTCGGATCGTCGGTCGGGTCGCCGGCTTCGCCGAGGATCGCGGTCAGCTTGAATTCGACCGGCCCCTTTGCCAGACGGTCCTTAAGCTCGGGACGGTAGAAGTCTGCGTCCTTCTTTTTCGCCTCGTCATCCGAAATGCCGACATCGCCGGTAACCGGGATCATCTTATATTTGAACACCTGCTTCTTGCCTTCGGCGTTGGTGGCCGTGAAGGCATGAACGCCCCAATAGTCGACGGTGCCGTAGCTCGCCGGTACGGGGCGTGCGTTGAGGTACTGCGCCTGCTGAGTCGAGTTCGGGTTTTCCTTGAAGTATTCGCCGATCTTCGCCTTGTCCTTGGTCGCAACCGTCGTCAGAAGCTTCAGGAATTGATCGGGATCGCGCGCCACGAAAATCGGCGCCGAGATGAGAACGAGATCCGTCGTGTTGTCGTGTCCGAGATCGAAATGCAGCGCCATGCCGCGAACGTTGTCCTTTTGCGCATTCGACGCGTTCGGATCGCCACCGCCCATCGAGAAGCGGCCGACGACGCCGACCGGTGTCTTCGAATTCAGATGCGGAGCTTTGCTGAATGTCGCTGCATCGGCGCTGGGAACAAAGCTGCCTTTCATGCAAATGCCGTGGGTATGAGCGGCGCGAAGGCCCTTATGCGCGCCGAAGACGGCGTTGAGAGCGTTCACCAGACTCTCCCCATCTGCTTCAGCGTAGGCCCGGGACATTGGAATGATGGAAAGTGCCGCAACGAGCGTGGCGGCAGCTACACGCCGGTAGGACATCATGGGAGCTTCTCCATAGCAGTTGATACAGCGGTCTCGCCGAAGACGCTGGCTCTCATACCGCCTCCGATTTGCGACGGACAGTTGTTTCGGCAGAAACGGCCGCGCGCGGCCCTTAGCCACGCGCGGTGAGATAGGTTCAATCGAAAATACTTATGAAGAACAGGCGCGAATTGGGCGAGACTTGGAATGTCCGGCGCGATTATGCCCTGCACGAACCCTACAAGTTACGCGGCTGTTCTTCGCCATTCCGGAAAGGGATCGGGCAAAGATTTCCATGCTGCGACATCGAGCGGCGATGCGTCCTGCACGGCAAGCAGACAGGCATCGAGGTCGGCCCGGATTTTGTCTCTGTCCATGTCACGGGTGCCGATGAAGACGATTTTCTGGCGGCGGTCTCCCCAGATCTGGTGCCAGCCCTTGTCGATGCGGGCCACGAGGCTTTCATCGTCCGGCCAGTTTTTCTTAGGCACAGCGGCCCACCAGTAGCCGATGGCTTCATGACGGACGACCGCGCCGGCCTGGCTCACCTCACCGACCCATTGCGGACGCGAGGCCAACCAGAAAAATCCTTTGGCGCGGATGACGCCTGGCCAAGACGTGTTGAAGAAGGCGTGGATCTTCTCGGGCACGAAAGGGCGGCGTGCGCGATAGACGAAACTTGCGATGCCGTACTCGTCGGTTTCTGGAACGTGGTCCTTGAAGCCGTTGAGTTCGCGGAGCCATGTCGGGTGGCGATGGGCTTGCTCGAAGTCGAAGAGGCCGGTGTCGAGAATATCCAAGGCATCGACGCGGGCATGGCTCGTTTCGATGATGCGCGCGTCGGCATTCAGCGAGCGGATGATTGTCCGCGCCGCGGCAATGTCGCTGGCCGTCGCGATGTCGACTTTGTTCAGAACGACGACGTCGGCGAATTCGATCTGCTCGACGAGCAACTGCACGAGGGGGCGCTCGTCGCCGTCGCCCGCGATCTCGCCCCGGTCGCGAAGAAAATCGCGGGAGGAATAATCTTTGAGAAGATGGGCGGCATCGACCACGGTCACCATCGTGTCGAGGCGGGCGACATCGGATAGGCTGCGGCCATCTTCGTCGCGAAATTCAAATGTCGTCGCGACGGGAAGCGGCTCGGCGATGCCGGTCGATTCAATCAACAGATAGTCGAAGCGGCGCTCGGCCGCGAGGCGATGCACCTCTTTCAGGAGATCGTCGCGCAGCGTGCAGCAAATGCAGCCATTCGACATCTCGACGAGGGTTTCATCGGTGCGCGATAGGCCGGCGCCGCCCTTGGCCACGAGTTCGGCGTCGACGTTGACCTCGCTCATGTCGTTGACGATGACGGCGACCTTCAGGCCGTCGCGATTGTTCAAGATGTGATTGAGAAGCGTCGTCTTACCCGCGCCGAGGAAGCCGGAAAGGACGGTGACGGGGAGCCGCCGGTCCGGCGTGGCGGCCGTTGCTCTCAGATGGGCGGTAATATCGGAGTCCATGGACAATCTCCCGGTTCGAAGAGCGTCCATATATTAGTATGTTATAATATCCGTCAAGATCACGAAGGACGCACTGTGAGAAAGCCGCCAGATGGGCTCCAGCGGCTTTCGAAGGTCTCGATCTGGTGATCCGGGTCAATATTTGACCGGAAGGGAGTGGCGCTAGGCGACGACAATGATGTCGACCACCTCGAGCGTGTCGGGATCGACGATAGCGACATGAGATTCGTCGATCATGAAATATTCGTAGCCGCTGTAGTCGGGGACAATCGTCACGATATCAGCGGGCAGCGGATAAAAGTGGACCGAGCGAGGTACGACGACGCCAACACTGACCGCTACGCCGATATCACGCGCCGGTGCAACGCGATGTCCGCCGAATGCCGCCCGGACACGCGTCTTTTGCTCGGTGCTGATGCTCGTGAGCGAGCCCTTGGGGCGCGCCTTGCCTTCAGTACCTTCGCTCGCGCCCGTTGCGGCTTTATCCGCGTGCGAACGATCTTTGGCTTGATCGCCCATCTTATCGCTGCGGTCGGCACGATCGTCCGCGGACTGCTGGCGATTGGCTTTGCCAGATCTGTCATCGGAGGCCGCATTTTTCTTCGTAGAGTCGGAACGATTTTCGCTCGCCGAACTGCGGTCGCCTTTCATCGCGCCGCTGCTGGAGTCGCGGGAAGGTTCGGGGTCGCCGCCCTTCATCGCAGGACCGGTCTCGCCTTTCTTCGGCCCGTTCGCGCCGCCGCCTGGCATTGCGGCACCGTCCGAACGTTCCATGGCGGGGCCGCCTGCACCGCCGCCGGCTGGTCCGCCGTTGTTCGGATCGGCGATTGCGAACGAAGATCCTGCGACAAGTGCAAGGGCTGCAATCGAATATTTCAGCATGCTGTATCTCCCATACGTTGCTCTCGAATTGCGACTGCCCTCGCATCCGTGTGGTCAACGTGCTGGGTGTTGTGCTGTTCCGAGACGTCAGAAAGAACACGTGCGGATCGACCAACGCGTTTGCTCGTCAGAGTTTCGCTCGTACGTGCTGATTTGAACGATGATTTTATTGCATCGCGAATACTGCGGCGCACACGGTCAAATGGCTTGAAACGCCATCAAATCTCGACTGAAACCTCGAACTCTTCTTGTCTCTGTGGGTTTCTCATCATACGATTCAAGTATTCAAATTTAACCACGGTGATTGCGATGACAGATACCGCCACGGTGGAACGAGAAACCACCACCACGCGCGACCTCACGAAAGCCGAGGTCGATCGCTTCCTGTTCGGGAAGCACATTACGGGCTGTCCGGTTTGCGGCCGGTTCCGGTCGAACTGCGATGTCGACATCCACATGCTGACGTGCGAGCGAAAATCTTCGTCAAGTAACGCGCCGGTCAACGTGTTGATGATCGTCTGCCAGAATTGCGGAGCTATCCAGTTTCACGACCGCTCCGTGATCGCCAAGTGGCTCGACTGCCAGCACAAAGTCTGGGTGAAATAGCCGAGCGCCAGATGCGGTCGCTACGGGGCTTCCGATGACGTTCGAAGCTTGGACGGATCCCCGCCTACGCGGGGATGACGTTGCGTGGCTCGCTGTTGCTGGAGACCGGGCGCGCTATTCCATCGACAGAATGAAATTCCGAACGACGGGATAGATTTCGCGCTCCCAACGCTTGCCGTTGAACGTGCCGTAGTGGCCGACGTTCGCTTGCAGATGATGGCGTTTCAGATGCGGACGCAGCGAATGGCAGAGATCGTGCGCGGCTGACGTCTGTCCGAGCGCGCAGATGTCGTCGCGGCCGCCTTCCACCGTCAGCAACGCCGTCTTGAAGATCTTGCCGGGATCAACCTTGCGGCCGTGGTGGGTGAAGTCTCCCGTTGCGAGGTCGGCACGCTGGAAAACACGGTCGATCGTTTCGAGGTAGAATTCTTCGGTCAGATCGAGAACTGAGAAATACTCGTCGTAGAATGTTTTGATCTTCTGGGCTTCAGCGATTTCGCCATTCGCCAAGTGCTCGTAGAGCTTCTGATGCTGCGCGCGATGGCGGTCGACGTTCATGGCGACGAAGCTGAAGAGCTGGACGAAGCCCGGATAGACGCGGCGGCCGCGGCCCGGATAGCGCACAGGCACGCGAGCCGTTACGTTGGCCTTGAACCATGACAGCGGCTTTTCGTTCGCGAGCTTGTTCACGGCTGTCGGGCTTTCACGCACGTCGATTGGTCCGGCCATCAGAGTCATCGAGCGGGGCGTCATCGGATGCTTGTCTTCCGACATGACGGCGACGGCTGCGAGCGCCTGCACGCACGGCTGGCAGACGGCGAGGAGGTGGGTGTCGGCGCCGATCTCCTCGACGAAGCGAATGACGTAATCGACATATTCATCGACGCCGAAGCGGCCGGCTTCGAGGGGAACATCGCGGGCGTTGATCCAGTCGGTGATGTAAACGTCGTGGTCCTGCAGCAGCGTCTCGCATGTCTTGGCGAGGAGCGTCGCGAAATGCCCCGACAGCGGCGCGACGACGAGCACCTTCGGCTGCTGAGTATCGATGTCCTTGCGGAAATGCAGAAGATTTCCGAAAGGCAGATGGAGCGCGATTTCCTCGGTCACGGGGACGTCGCGGTTGCCGACGCGGACCGACGAGATGTGGAATTCGGGGCGCGTGTGGCTTAGCTGGAAGCGGGAGATCATCTCGAACCCGGCCGCGATATGGCCCTTAACCGCGTCGACCGACGGTAAAAACTGCTGTTCCATCGCGGCCTTCGAGTTCTTGGCGACCTGGCGGAGTGGAGCGAGAAGGTCGTCCTGAAACTGATAGGCTTGGTAAAGCATTCGCGAGAAACCCCCGGCAGCAGCAGAAAAAAACCATGCGACTGAAAAACGTAGTGCATTCTTCGCTGCGCTGCGAGAGGATTGTTTAGGCAAGGTTTAGGGCGGGATGGGGCTGATCGTCGATGGCGAACGCGACACTGACGATATCGTCAAAGAACTATTCGTCCTGGTCGTTGCGCGGGTGGCTTCTCTGCCGCATGGCGGGGCTCGATTTCGACGAAGAGCTTGTGACTCATGACGATCAGGAGATCCGCCAGGAGCTTCTGCTGCTGTCTCCTTCCGTCCGCGTGCCCCGGTTAAACAACGGCAGCGTGACTGTCTGGGATACGCTCGCAATTGCGGAGTATCTTGCGGAGATCGCTCCGAATGCGGGCCTTCTGCCTGTGGATCAGGCAGCCCGTGCTCATTGCCGCGCCGTTTCAGGTGAAATGCATTCAGGTTTCTACAACCTGCGTTCGGCTTTACCGATGAATCTCAAAGCCAGGCACCAATCGTTCAAGATTTTCTCCGGCGCGCGTCCCGATGTCGAGCGGATCAAGACGATCTGGACGGAGTGCCTCGAAAAGTATGGCGGTCCGTATCTCTTTGGAGCGAAGCCCACGGTCGCGGACGCCATGTATGCTCCGGTCTGCACGCGATTTCGCACGTACGCGGTGGCACTTGAGCCTATGCTCGCAGGCTATTGCGAAACCATTTTTCACTGGCCGCTGCTGCAAGAGTGGACTCAGGGTGCTCTGATCGAGCCCGACGAGATCCTTGAGCTCGAGGTTGAGTTTTAACCATCCGCCACGATCGCGGCGGCGATCCTCGACGGCGCCACGTGGCTTAACCTCGCCTCGACTGGGACGGCGATGTCGTCTCGCAGTTTTCTGAACCCGCATTGAATCCAGCGACGGGTTTCTTCAAATAAATCGTTTGAGCGCTGGTATCCGTATGCCTGATACTGCACGCTTGCGCAGAGGCGTGCCCATCAAATGGACGTCCGTCCGAGGGTTCGATAATCGGGAGTGCAGCGATGCCGGTCTCGGTGGCAGACGCGGGACGTACGCGTGCTTGAGCGCGTCGAGAAAAGCGCCCACGGCTACCGGCCGGATCTCGACGGTCTGCGCGGTATCGCGGTCGCGGCCGTCGTTGCGTATCATCTCGATTTGCCATTCGTTTCCGGCGGTTTTGTCGGCGTCGATATTTTCTTCGTTTTATCCGGCTTTCTGATTACGCGCCTCATCGCAGGCGAAGTGGAAGCGGGGAACTTCAGCCTCACGCGTTTTTACGAGCGGCGCATCCGGCGCATCGTGCCAGCGCTTGTTTTTGTCTGTGCGTGCACAACGGCCGTCGCGGTGGCGTTCCTGCTGCCGGATGAACTCAGGCGTTACGCATCCAGTTTGATCGCGGCGGCGTTCTCGGTCAGCAATATCTGGTTCTTCGAGCATTCGGGATACTTCGATGCGGGCAGTGGGACGCAGCCGCTACTGCACACCTGGAGCCTCGGGATCGAAGAGCAGTTCTATATCGTCTTCCCTCTTCTGCTCATCGCCGTGTTTCGCTGGTGGCCACGCGCTCTTGGAAAAGTCGTGTGGCTGGCCTTTGCGGCTTCGCTCGCGGCGAGCATCGTGCTTCTGCCCGCGTATCCGCTCGCCACATTTTATCTGCTGCATACGCGCGCCTGGGAATTGCTTGCGGGCGCCATCGTCGCGCTCGGGCTGTTGCCGCGTGCGGGCTCGCAGCGGCAGAGAGAGATCGCGACCGCCACAGGACTCGCCGCGATTTTGATTGGAATTCTGGTGTACACGTCGAAGACGCCATTTCCCGGCGCCTCTGCGGTGCTGCCTTGTCTCGGCACCGCCTTGGCGATCTGGGCGGGCGAGGGCAACCCGACAATCGCGGGCCGCGTTTTGACGTTCCGGCCGCTCATGCTGTTGGGACTCATTTCCTATAGCCTTTATCTCTGGCATTGGCCGCTGATCGTCTTCACGAAGCTCGCGACGTCCGAACGTCTCGACGTGGCGCAGCAAGCGGGGCTTGGGGTGGCGGCGGTCTCTCTCGCGATTTTCACTTGGTATTTTGTCGAGCAGCCATTCCGGCGGCGCGGTAGTGGCGGCTTCACGCGTGGGGCGATCTTCAGGGGTGGAACGCTTGGTCTCGGAGCGTTGGCAGCGTCGGCGGCCGGGCTTTTGGCGCTTGACGGCGTGCCGCAGCGTTTTCCGGCAGATGTGCTCGAAATCGCAGCCGCGCAAGCCGACACCAGCCCGCTGCGCGACAAGTGCCACTTTCACGGCGATGACGGCCGGTCCTACGACGATACGTGCGTGATCGGCGATGACGTGCCGCCGAGCGTCATCGTGTACGGCGACAGCCATGGAGCGGAATTCAGCGCGGCGCTCGGCGAGTTCGCGAAAGTCCACCATGCGAGCATCCGCCAGATCACGGCTTCGGGCTGCCCGCCAGCTGTCGGCTTCTCGTTTCCCGGCAAGGACGGCTGCGCGCTCTACAACACCGGCATCGTCCAGAAGCTGACGTCGCTCCCGCCGTCGACCATCGTGCTTGCCACCTATTCGCTGGCTTGGGTGCGCGAATTTCCAGACCAGTTCTGGGCGGGCGTTGAGCGCACGATAACGGCACTGCGAAACGCCGGGCATCGCGTCATCGTGCTCGGCCCTGTGCCGGACATGCCGCATGCTTCGGGCATTCCGGCCGCTGTTGCCCGGTGGGCGGCCGAGGGGCGCGATCCGAACGCGTTTTCATTCAAGGTCGGCGTCGATGAGATGGGAGGCGTCGAAGCCCGTCTCAACGAAATCGCGACGGCGCAGGGGGCGATCTTCGTTCCTGTCTCGCCAGAGCTCTGTTCGGGAAAGCGCTGCAAGCCCTATACCGACGGTGCGGTTCTCTATTTCGACAATAACCATCTTTCGATGAGCGGCGCGCAGTTGATCGCGAGCCGGCTGCTCGTCCCCGTCATCTGGCCGGAGCCGTCGTTCACCGATCTTTCAGCGCATTCCGCCAATTGAAGAAAGCCCGAGCGATCAGGCGTCCTTCGCCATTTCGCGCAGCTTGAATTTCTGGATCTTGCCGGTCGACGTCTTTGGAACTTCGGCGAACACGATGTGGCGCGGAACCTTGTAACGCGCGAGGCCCGCGCGGCACCATTCGATGATCTCGTCGGCGGTGGCGGAGGTTCCCGGACGCAGCTCGACGAAGGCACACGGCGTTTCGCCCCACTTCTCGTCCGGCTTCGCGACGACGGCGCAAAACGCTACGGCGGGATGCTTGTAAAGCACCTCCTCGACCTCGATCGAAGAGATGTTCTCGCCGCCTGAGATGATGATGTCTTTCGAGCGATCTTTGAGCTGAATGTAACCGTCGGGATGCATGACGCCGAGATCGCCCGAATGAAACCATCCGCCGGCGAAGGCTTCGGCTGTCGCCTTCTGGTTCTTGAGATAACCCTTCATGACGATATTGCCGCGGAACATGACTTCTCCGAGCGTCTCGCCGTCGGGTGTTACCTCGCGCATCGTCTCGGGATCGCGGACACTCAAGCCTTCGAGCGCGACGTAGCGCACGCCTTGGCGAATGCGCTTGGCGCTGCGCTCGGCGGGCGGCAGGTCGCTCCAGGATGCGTCCCATTCGTTGATGGTTGCGGGGCCGTAGGTTTCCGTCAGGCCGTAGAGATGCGTGAGCTGGAAGCCCGCGTCCGTCATTGCCGAAATCACGGCAGCGGGCGGAGGCGCGGCGGCGTGATTGAACGCGACGACGTGCTTGATGTCTTTCTTTTCGTCGTCGGGCGCGTTGAGTAGCGTCGCCATGACGATCGGGGCGCCGGAGAGATGCGTAACCTTGTGGGCGACGATGTTGTCGTACATCGCTTTGGCGCGCACCCACCGGAGGCAGACGTGCGTGCCTTGCACCATCGTAATGGTCCACGGGAAGCACCAGCCGTTGCAGTGGAACATCGGCAGTGTCCAGAGGTACACCGGAAAGCGCGTCATGCCCGTCGAGATCGCGTTCGCGTAGCACATCAACGCCGCGCCGCGATGATGATAGACGACGCCTTTCGGGTTGCCCGTCGTGCCCGATGTGTAGTTGAGCGAGATTGCTTCCCACTCGTCCTGGGGCCAGCGCCATTTGAAATTGGGGTCGCCCTTGGCGAGGAACGCTTCGTAGTCTTCGGAGGAGAGCGGTTCGCCGGGTTGCGGGAATTCGGGATCGTTATAGTCGATGATGATCGGCTTCACCTTGGCCATGGCGAGCGCGGCCTTCATCACGCTCGAGAACTCGCGATCGGTGATCAGGACTTTCGCCCCGCCGTGGTCGAGCTGGAAGGCGAGGATTGCCGGATCGAGCCGGGTGTTGAGCGTCAGAAGGACGGCGCCCGTCATCGGCACGGCATAATGCGCTTCGAGCATCGCTGGCGTGTTGGCGAGCATAACGGCGACAGTGTCGCCGGGGCCGATGTATTTCATTGCCAGCGCGCATGCGAGCTTTTTGCTGCGCTCGTAGAATTCGGAATAGCTGATGCGGGCGTTGCCGTGGATGATCGCCGTGTGGTTCGGCGCGGCGATCGCTGAGCGCGACAGGAACGATAGCGGCGTCAACGGCTGATAGTTCGCTGGGTTCTTATCGAGATGGTGCTCAAATGGGTTCGACACGATGGCTGCCCTGGTTCCTCAATGCGCGCGTCGGCTTCGGCTATTCAACGCCGTACCCGAGGCAGAACGACGCTACCGAAAGCGGCTTAAGCCGACAATGGCGGAATTTGATCGAGGCGCGGATTGCTGTCTTGTAGTGCCAAAGGCCTAAAGCTTAACCGACGTGACCCTCGGCTTCGCGCCGAGAGTCCAAGGCACAGCGGCCATGGTGCGCGATGGATCCTCGGGACAAGCCCGAGGATGACATTTGAAAACAAACCGCCCGCTGACGGGGGGCGTGGGGAAGTTCGCGCCAGCCTTACTCGCCCGGGTTTTCGTCCTCGTCCTTGTTGACCGAGGTCATGCCCTTGAGCTTGGCGAAAACGCGAGCCTGTTCCTGCTCGGGCGTTTCTTCGGCAGCTTCTTCCGAAGCCTTCGGCGCCAGGATTTCGGCACGTGACGGCGACGTCGTCTCGGCTGCGGGCAGCAGCGTGCCTGCGCGCTCGGTTTCCTCGCCGTCCTCCTTGTGGTCGCGGCCGGTGCGGCGGGCGGCCTTCTTCACCTCGGCGTCGAGGTCGCTCTGCGAGCAGAGGCCGAGCGTCACGGGGTCCTGCGGCGTCAACTGGGCCGAGTTCCAGTGCGTCCGGTCGCGGATCTGGGCGATCGTCGGCTTGGTCGTGCCGACGAGGCGCATGATCTGGCTGTCCTTCAGCTCGGGATGGTTGCGAAGGATCCACAGTACGGCGTTCGGGCGGTCATGGCGTCGGGAGACCGGCGTATAGCGCGGTCCCTTGCGGGTTTGCGGCAGCGGCGGAAGCTCAACTTTGCTGACGGCGAGCTGGAGCTTGTGGGACGGCGTCTTCTCGGCCCTGGCAATCTCGTCGCGGGTCAGCTGGCCGGTCGTCACCGGGTCCATGCCCTTGATGCCCTGTGCAACCTCGCCATCGGCGATGCCCTTGACCTCAAGCGGGTGCAATCCGCAGAACTCCGCGATCTGATCGAAGGAGAGCGCCGTGTTTTCCACCAGCCAGACGGCGGTGGCTTTGGGCATCAGGGGGCGGCGGTCGCTCATGGCTATCCTCTTTCGGTCCTTCGCAGTGGTTCGCGAAGGCCTGTAAAACGCTAAAATGAAGGGAATGGCCCTTTATAACGCTTCCAATCGCCCGGATGCAAGGCTCAATGCCTTAATCAAATGCAACAAGGCCGCAGCCAGATTGGGCGCGGCGTGGTTGCAGGCGGTGTTTATGGCGGGTTAGTGTTCAAGAAAAATGGCCTGGTCCAATGATCTGGCGCAATAATGTGCAGGGATGACTGAATGCTCGCAACCGCCGGCAGGACGAAATACTTCGAAGACTTAGAGGTTGGACAAGAAGCCTCCATGTCGCGAATCGTGGGCGAGGCGGACATCGTCGCCTATGCCGCCCTGTCGGGTGACTACAACCCCGTTCATCTCGACGCCGAGTACGCGGCTAAGACGATCTTCAAGGAACGGATTGCGCACGGTATTTTGTCGGCGGGGTACATTTCGGCGATTTTCGGCATGAAGCTGCCTGGGCCGGGGGCGATCTACGTATCCCAGACGCTGAACTTCAAAGGTCCGGTCAAGATCGACGACCGGGTCGAGTCGCTGGTTCGCCTGGTCGAGCTCATCCCCGACAAGAAGCGGGCGCGCTTCGAGTGCACCTGCTCCGTCGGCGGCAAGCCCGTTCTAACCGGCGAGGCCGTGCTGATGGTTCCCGCCCGGCCGAAATAAAGGCAATCTCGCTCGCGATCGTATCCGTTAGACAGCCACTGTCGGGAACACCCGCGAGGCCGCAGCTCAATGCATGTCATCCACGGTCACAAGCACGTTCTGCCGGAGTTTCGCGGCTCGGCGGTCGCGATCGGTAATTTCGATGGCGTCCATCGTGGCCATCGGGCGCTGATCGCGGAGGCGCAGGCGCGCGCTGGGGAGACTGGCGTGCTCTCGTCAGTGATGACGTTCGAACCTTATCCGCGCGAGTTCTTCCAGCCGGGCGACGTGCATTTCCGGCTGACGCCGTTGACCAGAAAGCTTGCGATTTTCGAAGGGCTCGGGCTCGATCTCGCATTCGTCGAGCCGTTCAACACCGAGCTTTCTGGGCTTTCGGGACAAGATTTTATCGAGCGCGTGATTGTGGCGGGGCTCGGAGCCAGCCATGTCGTCATCGGCTACGATTTCTATTTCGGCCACAAGCGCAGCGGCAATCCGGAGATGATGCTGCGTGCGGGCGAAGAGCTTGGATTTGGAGTGACCGTCATGCCGCCAGTCGCCGAAGCGGGCGAGCCGTTCTCATCGTCGGCCGTGAGGCTTTATCTGGCACAGGGCGACGTCAAAAGCGCTGCCCATGCGCTGGGCGAACCTTGGCGCGTTGCGGGCAAGGTTGTCGGCGGGGCGAAGCGCGGCACCGGCATGGGCTATCCAACGGCCAATCTCCCAATGCCGAAGGGAACGACACTCGGCCACGGCATTTATGCCGTCCGGGCCTATATCGACGGCACTCCGCACGATGCGGCAGCCTATCTCGGGACGCGGCCCACATTCGATGATGGCATGCCGGTGCTCGAGGTTTTCCTGTTCGACTTCCATGGCGATCTCTATGGCCGGGCCATGGAGGTGGAATTCGTCGATTTCATCCGGGCCGACCGTAAGTTCCACTCGGTCGAAGAACTCGTCGACCAGATGGACCATGACATCGCGGCGGTGAAGATAGTCTTGGCGAAGTCCTAAGTTCGTCATCCTAGGGCTAGCGCGCCTTTGGGCGCGTCGAAGCCCGGGGATCCAGCGTAAAGCTTTTTGTAGACACGATAATTGGGCCTTCGGCGCATTTTATGCTGGATCCCCGAACGGCCTCGCGCTGCTCGCCCATTCGAGGATGACGGGTCTCGAGGTCACCTTTGCTAAGGCGGGCGCACCTTGCTAGAACCCGCGCTGATTTCCTTTGGAATTGAAAGCTCAACTGATGTCGAAAGACGCGAAGGCTGGCGCCGCCACTCCGGAAGCCCAGGCTGCCACGGGCGGTCGCGATTGGAGCAAAACGCTGTTCCTGCCGCAGACCGAATTTCCCATGCGCGCCGGTCTCCCTGATCTCGAACCGAAGCTTCTGAAGCGCTGGGACGAGATCGGCCTGTACGAGAAGCTGCGCTCGCAGTCGAAGGGGCGCGTGAAGTTCACGCTGCACGACGGTCCGCCCTATGCCAACGGCAATATCCACATCGGGCATGCGCTGAACAAGATCCTGAAGGATCTGGTCGTCAAATCGCATCAGATGTCGGGGAACGATTCGAACTACATCCCGGGCTGGGACTGCCACGGTCTGCCGATCGAATGGAAGATCGAGGAGCAGTATCGCGCCAAGGGCAAAGAGAAGCCGAATTTCTCCGATCCCGTCGCCATCAACGCCTTTCGCGACGAGTGCCGGAAGTTTGCCGAGCACTGGATCGGTATCCAGCGCGATGAGTTCCGGCGGCTCGGCGTCGTCGGCGATTGGGAACGCCCATACCTGACGATGGACTACCGCGCCGAGAGCATCATCGCGCGCGAGCTGATGAAGTTTGCCGCGACCGGCCAGCTTTATCGCGGGTCGAAGCCTGTCATGTGGTCGGTCGTTGAGAAGACGGCATTGGCCGAGGCCGAGGTCGAGTATCAGGACTATCAGTCGGATACGATCTGGGTGAAGTTCCCGGTGAAACCGGTGCCGGTCAACGAAGAGCCTGCCGAGAAGGATATTCCGCCGGAGATCCATCCCGAGCTGACGCCGGAAAATCTCGCCGGTGCGTCGGTCATCATCTGGACGACGACGCCGTGGACGATGCCCGGCAACCGCGCGATCAGCTATTCGACGCGCATTTCTTACGGCCTTTACGAAGTGACGGCCGCGCCCGAAGGGAATTGGGCGAAGACCGGCGATCGCTACATCCTGGCGGACAAACTCGCTGCCGACGTGATGAAGGCGGCGAAGGTCGAAGCTTACGAGAAACGCGAAGCGATCAGTGCGTTCGAGCTGCGCCATCTCGTGTGCGAACATCCGCTGCGCGACCTCGGATATTCTTTCGACGTGCCGCTGCTCGACGGCGATCACGTGACAGACGACGCCGGTACGGGCTTCGTGCACACCGCACCGGGACATGGCGCCGACGACTACAACATCTGGATCGCGAACCAGAAGAAGCTGCGCGACCGCGGCATCGACACGACCGTTCCCTTCACCGTCGACGCGGACGGCGTGCTGACGAAGGCCGCGCCGGGCTTCGAAGGCAAGCGCGTGCTGAAAGAGAACGGCGACAAGGGCGACGCCAATGACGCTGTCATCAAGGCGCTGAGCGAAGCGGGCAACATCATCGCGCGCGGACGTTTGAAGCATCAGTATCCGCACTCGTGGCGCTCGAAAAAGCCCGTCATTTTCCGCAATACGCCGCAGTGGTTTATCTCGATGGATAAGCCTTTGTCTGGGCTCGGCGACTCCCCTGCGGCGAGCGGGACGCCGAGCGCGGGGCATAATGCGCCAACGTTGAGACAGCTCGCGCTCGATGAGATCAAGCGTGTCGCGTGGGTGCCGGCGGCGGGCGAGAACCGCATCACCGGCATGATCGAGAATCGGCCCGACTGGGTTGTTTCACGCCAGCGCGCCTGGGGCGTGCCGATCACGGTGTTCCGTAACATCGAGACGAATGAGGTGATTCCTGGCCCCGGGTTCGACAAGTCGGACGAGCTTATCGCGCGCATCGAAAAAGCCTTCCAGGAAAAGGGCGCGGACGTCTGGTTCGAGGAAGGCGCGAAGGATCGCTTCCTCAAGGGCTTCGTGTCGCCGAAGGACAAGGGCAAATGGGAGCAGGTGAAAGACGTGCTCGACGTCTGGTTCGATTCAGGCTCGACGCATGCGTTCACGCTCGAAGATCCGACGGCCTTTCCGGGCTTCAAGGGACTGAAGCGTAAGCGCGAGGGCGGACAGGATCGCGTGATGTACCTTGAGGGTTCGGATCAGCATCGCGGCTGGTTCCATTCCTCGCTGCTCGAAAGCTGCGGCACGCGCGGCGATGCGCCTTACGATATCGTTCTCACGCACGGCTTCGTGCTCGATGAGAAGGGGCAGAAGATGTCGAAGTCGCTCGGCAACGTCGTCGCGCCGCAAGACGTGATGGCGAAGTCGGGCGCGGATATTCTTCGTCTCTGGGTGGCGGCTTCGGATTATTCCGACGATCTGCGTATCGGAAACGAAATTCTGAAGACGTTTTCCGAGACCTATCGCAAGCTCCGCAACACGCTGCGCTGGATGCTCGGCGCGCTGGCGCATTTCAAGCCGGAAGATGCGGTTTCGATCAAGGCGATGAAGCCGTTCGAACTCGAGCGTCTGATGCTGCATCGCCTTGCCGAACTCGACCACGAGATCCGCAAGGCTTACGAGCATTACGATTATCGCAAGATCGTCGGCCTGCTCTCGCAGTTCATGAATACAGAGCTTTCCGCGTTCTATTTCGACATCCGCAAGGACACGCTTTACTGCGAAGCGCCGTCGAGCCTGAAGCGGAAGGCGGCGCTGACCGTCATCGACAAGCTGTGCGATGCGCTGATCCGATGGCTGGCGCCGATCCTGTCGTTCACGTCGGAAGAGGCGTGGCTGCTTTACCGGGCGGAAGAAGCCGAAAGCGTGCATCTCGCGGCGTTCCCGAAAATTCCGCGGGAATGGCGCGACGATAATCTCGCGGCGAAGTGGGACCGCGTGAAGGAAGTGCGCAGCGTCGTGACCGGCGCGCTCGAAATCGCGCGGGCGGAAAAGAAGATCGGCTCGTCGCTCGAAGCGGCGCCGGAAGTCTACGTCACCGATAGCGATCTGATGTCGGGGCTCGATGGTGTCGACATGGCGGAAGTGTGCATCACGTCGGGCATCTCGATTTCATCCGATGCGCCGCCGAGTGGAGCCTTCACGCTGCCGAACGAGCCGGGCGTCGGCGTCATCGTGGCGCTTGCGGACGGCAAGAAGTGCGCGCGTTCGTGGCGTATCACGAAGGACGTCGGTTCGGATGCTGCGTATCCGGATCTTTCGGCGCGCGACGCTGCCGCGATGCGCGAGATCGATGCGGGAGCAATCGCATGACGGACATCGCGCCATCGCGGAGCGTTCTTTGGAACCGAACGGCGCCGCTTGCGCTCGCGGTCGTGCTCGTGACGATCGCGCTCGATCAGCTGCACAAGTGGTGGATGCTGTCGGTCTACGATATCGAAGCGAAGGGCCGCGTGACGGTCGCGCCGTTTCTCGATCTCGTCTACGTCAAGAACATCGGCATCAGCTATTCGCTCTTCAATCAAGAGAGCATGGGCGGGCAGTATCTGCTCGTCGCATTTGCCGTCATCGCCAGCTTAGGTCTTTGGCTCTGGCTCAACTGGAGCAACGGAAGCCGGATGATGGCCTTAAGCCTCGGGCTGATTATCGGCGGGGCCTTGGGCAATGCCATCGACCGGTTGCGCCTCGGTGGGGTCGCGGACTTCTTCTCGTTCCACGCCTATGGCTTCCATTGGTATGTCTTCAACATCGCAGATGTGGCCATCGTTGCTGGCGTTATTGGCTTGTTGTATGAGTCATTTCGGGGCGAGTCGCATTAGTGCCGTAAATCCGGCTTAACCGGACGTGGGGGCGTGTCAGGGCAAGACACGGGCAAAGGCGCATGTCGTTGAATTTGGCTCATAAACTCGGTCTTGTCGTCGCGGCAGCCAGCCTGTTCTTGGGCGGATGCGGCGGCATTGACGGCGTGCAGCTCAACGGCAAGGTTTTTGACGCCATGGGGCTCAACGGCAGCTCGGAGCCGCAGGGCGACCCGAAGATGGCCGTTCGCCAGCCGCTGACCCTGCCGCCAAGCGCCGAGCTGCTTCCGCCTCCCGGAAGTGGCAAGGCCGACCAGCCGTCGCTGGCGGATATTCAGGATCCGGACAAGGTGAAAAAGACGTCGCAGGCCGATCTCGAAGCGCGGCAGGCTGAATATTGCAAGACACACTATGATGAGCCGATGGCGCGCGGCGATGACTCTGCCGAGTCGGCCTCGGGTCCGCTCGGGTCGTGCCATAAGTCTATTTTCACCGCCGTCCAGAAGTGGACGACGCCGACGGGCCGCAAGGGTGACGGGGAAGACGACGACTCTACGCAGTGAGCGCGTCGCGAAATTCCATAAGTAAATCTTTCTGCTGCAATACGAGATATTGACGGGCTGCGTTTGCGCGACCCGAGATGAACGCCTTGTCATTTGACTTCGACTGCCCATCTGCCGCTCACTGACGCGGCTTCCCGCATGCTGGCGTCCGTGCCTTTTTCGCGAAAGTAATCCCCGGGTCTTCGGCATGGGGTAGGATCAAAAACGCTAGGGAGCAAACTTACTGCATTCGGTTCAAAGGATCGCCATAATGCGTCTTGCGACGTGCTCCCGAATTAGCCTCTTAACCGTATTGGCCAACCTGATGCTCGCAGTCTCTCCACACGCCCACGCTGCCGACGGCGCAACGCGCGCCTCCGAGTTCAAGCTCGAGAACGGCATGGACGTCGTCGTCATTCCCGATCACCGGTCGCCGGTCGTGACGCATATGGTCTGG
This sequence comes from Hyphomicrobium sp., assembly GCA_030148425.1. GTDB lineage: Bacteria > Pseudomonadota > Alphaproteobacteria > Rhizobiales > Hyphomicrobiaceae > Hyphomicrobium_B. The sequence continues at coordinate 35,261 of JASBTM010000003.1, forward strand.
TACCGGGTCGGCGCCGCGGACGAGGTGCTCGGCAAGTCGGGCATCGCCCACTTTCTCGAGCATCTGATGTTCAAGTCGACCGACAAGATTCCGGTCGGCGAATTCTCGAAGATCGTCGGCCGTCTCGGCGGGCAGGACAACGCTTTCACCGGCAACGATGCCACCGCCTATTTTCAGCGCGTCGCGAAAGATCGCCTCGGCAAGATGATGGAGATGGAGGCCGACCGTATGGTCAACCTTCGTCTCGACGAAAAGGAAGTTCTGACCGAGCGTAATGTCATTCTCGAAGAGCGCCGCTCGCGCATCGACAACAATCCGTCGTCGCTGCTCGACGAGCAGATGAATGCCGCGCTCTATCTCAATCATCCGTACCATAAGCCGGTGATCGGTTGGTACAGCGAGATGGCGCAGCTATCGCGTCAGGACGCGCTCGATTTCTACAAGCACTACTACGCGCCGAACAACGCCATCCTCGTCGTGTCGGGTGATGTGACGGATGCAGAAGTGAAGAAGCTCGCCGAAGAAACCTACGGCAAGATTCCGAATAATCCGACCGTGACCGGCGTTCGCCATCGTCCGGCGGAGCCGCCGCAGCGTGTCGCGCGCCGCTTGACGCTGAAAGACCCGCGTGCGGGCAATTACCTGATGCAGCGCTACTATCAGGCTCCGAGCTACGTCACGGCGAAGCCGGGCGAAGCGGAAGCGCTCGATATCCTCATGAAGATCGCTGGCTCGGGTTCGACCAGCCGCATCTATAAGAAGCTCGTCGTCGAGCAGAAGCTCGCGTCGAGCGCGGGCGGCGATTACTCGGGCTACGGTCTCGATGGCGGAACGATTTCGCTCTACGGCATCGCCGCAGATGGAGTGCCGCTCGAAAAGGTGGAGGCCGCGATTGACGACGTCATGGCCGAAATCGTGAAGAACGGCGTCACGGATGCGGAATTGGCGCGCGCCAAGAACGGCTATCTCGCCGACTATGTCTACGACAGCGACAACCAGGCGACGCTGGCGCGCCGCTACGGCTGGAACCTCGCCGTCGGCCGGACAGTCGCGGACGTCGAAGCTTGGCCGGAGAACATCTCCAAGGTCACGGCCGAGGACGTGAAGAAAGTCGCCGCCAAATATCTCGACATGAAAGACTCGGTGACGGGCTACCTCGTTCCGGATCAGTCCGGCGTGGCTCAGGCCGAGGATCTTGCCCCGCCGTCAGCAGCTGCCGAGTTGAGGTGATATTGATGACAGGAATTTCCTTCGTGGCTGCCAAGCTCGCAAGCAAAGCAGCCCGCCTCGGCGTCGTGTCGGCGCTTCCCGCCCTCGCCATGCTGTTCACCGCTTCCATCAGCCAACCCGCAGCCGCAATGAACATTCAGCAAATCACATCACCCGGTGGAATTAAGGCCTGGCTCGTCGAAGAGCACAGCGTGCCGCTTATTTCCCTTCGCTATGCTTTCGACGGCGGCAACAGTCAGGATCCGCCGGGCAAGGAAGGCCTCGCAAACTTCATCACTGCGATGATGGACGAGGGCGCGGCGGACATTAAATCCGAAGACTACCAGGAGCGCATGGAAGATATCGCCATGCGCATGAGCTACGACGACAGCAAGGACTCGCTTTACGGCTCGTTCGAGACGCTGTCGAAGAACCGCGACAAGGCGGTCGAGCTGTTGAAGATCTCGGTGCAGAAGCCACGCTTCGATGCCGATGCCGTCGAGCGGATCAAGCAGCAGCTTCTGGCGAACCTCGCCTACTCCGATAAGGACCCCGAGAAGGTCGCGACGCGCGAATGGTATGCGCAGGCCTTTCCGAAGCATCCCTACGGCACGCCCTCGAACGGAACGGCCGCAACCGTTTCCAAGATCACGCGCGACGATCTCGTCGAATTTCACAAGCGCAACTTCGCGCGCGACAATCTGAAGGTCGTCGCGGTCGGTGACATCACCGCGGCCGAGCTTGGCAAGATTCTCGACGACGTTTTCGGTGCGCTTCCGGCGAAGGCCGATCTCATTCCGGTTGCGAATACGGAGCCTGTCCCAGGCGGAAGCCAGAAGATCATCGAGATGGGCGTTCCGCAGTCCGTCGCGATCTTTGGTCTCGGCGCCATGGCCCGCAAGGACCCGGACTTCATCGCGGGCTTCGTCGTCAATCACATTCTTGGCGGCGGCGGCTTTTCGGCCAAGCTGATGGAGGAAGTTCGCGAGAAGCGCGGCCTTGCCTATTCCGTCTACACGTATCTTCAGCCTTATCAGCATGCTTCCATTCTGGTCGGAAGCGTCGCGACCAAGAATGCGTCGATGGCGGAAAGCCTCAACATCATTCGCGGCGAAATGAAGAAGATGGCCGAGAACGGTCCGACGGCTGACGATCTCCAGGCTGCGAAGGATTACCTGACGGGTTCCTATGCGTTGCGCTTCGATACCAACTCGAAGATCGCGTCGCAGCTTCTCGGTCTGATGCAGGAAGGCTTCGGTCCGGAGTACGTCGAGAACCGGAATGCGATGATCAACGGGGTCACCATGGCCGATGCGAAGCGCGTCGCTGCGCGGATGCTCAAGCCCGAGAATCTCGTCGTCACGATTGTCGGCAAGCCCGCAGGCATGAATTCGGCCGCGACTCCGCCCGTGCTGCAGCCGGCGCTTGCGGTACCGGGTCGCGGCTGATCTAAAACGCTACAACGCATTTACCGTCACCCTCGGCTTCCAGCCGGGGGTGACGGTATTGATTGCGTTGTTGCCCGTTGGATCCTCGGGCCGAGCCCGAGGATGACATTCGCGGTGATGTTGCGGCCTTCCCATGCCATCTTCTCGTCATCCCGGCGAAGGCCGGGACACAGCCAAGCCGGATGTCTGGACAGATCCCCGCCTTCGCGGGGGTGACGGTGATTTCGGGTGTCCTCCTCCACGTCATGGCCGCGAAGGCGGCCATCCGCGACAACTCTCTCCACTGCAGATGCCTGCCTAGATCCGGAGCGGTGTAAGGAGTGGGCTACGGAATAATCGGCACCCAGGCATGTAGCGGCATGTACGATGTTTCGACTGAACTGGGTCCCGGCCTTCGCCGGGATGACGGAGTGGGGGGACGCTCGACTTGAAGATCTCAGGTTGAGTTAATGCTCCAGGATGGCTCGCGCATGATGCGCACTTGGCCACAGATGCGAAATCGGCTAGGCCGGAACGAATTTTGAGCAGGGAGCGTTGAAGCGGCCATGCAGGACGGGCATCGACACGACGGGGCAATGTTTCAGCAAAACATCGACGGTTGTTTGGAAGGCAAGATCGGCGAACACGGTCTTACGTCTTCGGAGTATGCATCGTGGCTCGCGCAGATGGAGCCGCATCTTGCCGGGCTGAAAGACGATTACCGTAACAAGACGCTCGCGGTTCTTCGTATTGCGGAAGAGGAGCAAGATGTTGCGGACGCGGAAGCGGCGCTCGCGAAGCTCAGCGAGGGCGCCAAGACGCTGGTGTTCTTCGGAACGGGCGGATCGAGCCTTGGCGGCGAAACTTTCGCGCAGTTCGCGGGCTGGGGGATTTATGGCGTAGCGCTGCCCGCTCAACGCAATCGTCCGCGCACGCGCTTTTATGCCAATCTCGACGGCGATACGCTGCAGAGCGTTCTCGAATCGCTCGATCTCGCGACGACGCGGTTCGTCGTAACCTCGAAGTCCGGCGGCACGGCGGAAACGCTGGCGCAGGCAATCGCGGCGCTGACGGCAGTGAAAGCCGCGGGCCTCGAAGCGCAAATCCCCAAGCTGTTTCTCGGCGTCACCGAGCCAGACAAGCCGGGTAAGTCGAACGGTCTTCGCACGCTGTTCTCGAAGTTCGGCATTCCGCTACTCGAACACCACACCGGTATCGGCGGCCGCTTCTCGTGCCTGACGAATGTCGGTCTGATTCCCGCGATGGCGCGCGGGCTCGACGCCCGAGCGATCCGGGCGGGTGCGAAGAGCGTGATCGATGCACTGCTCGCGGCAGAATCGGCGAAGGATTTCGCACCGGCTGTTGGAGCCACCACTGCCGTTGCCCTTTCGAAGGAGAGGGGCGTCGGAACGGTCGTGATGATGCCTTATGCCGACCGGCTGCAACGCCTCTCCGCGTGGTTTGGACAGCTCTGGGCCGAAAGTCTGGGCAAGGGCGGGGAGGGCACGACGCCCATCAGCGCGCTCGGGCCGCTCGATCAGCACAGCCAGCTTCAATTGTTCATGGAAGGACCGCACGATCATTATTTGACGATCATTCGCGCGCCGACCGAGGGCATCGGCCCGAAGATCGACCCGGAACTGGCGCGAATCGCCGGGGCCGACATGCTCAGCGGTTACGCCGTCGGCGATATCGTTTCGGCTCAGTCGCATGCTCTTCCTGAGGCTTTGGCCCAGGCAGGCCGCCCCGTGCGAACAATCGACATTGCAAAACTCGACGAAAAAGCCATCGGCGCGCTGGTGATGCACTTTATGATCGAAACGATTCTCGCGGGCCGCCTCCTCGGTATCGATCCGTTCGATCAGCCGGGTGTCGAGCTTGCGAAAATCCTGACCAAAGAGCGCCTCGCGAAGGGCGCTTAGGCGCTTTTCGACGGGGGGACGGCCAGCGTGGCGATCCGGCAGCTATCGCCAGAAACGGTCAACCGCATCGCTGCGGGCGAAGTGATCGAGCGTCCGGCGAGTGTCGTCAAGGAGCTGGTCGAGAACGCCATCGATGCGGGCTCGACGCACATTGAGGTGGTCGTCGCGGGCGGCGGGCTGTCGCTGATCCGCGTGACCGACGATGGCTTCGGCATGAACGCCGACGATCTTGCGCTCGCGGTGGAGCGGCACGCGACGTCGAAGCTCGATGAAGAAGATCTGTTCGATATTCGCTCGCTCGGCTTTCGCGGCGAGGCTCTGCCGTCCATTGGTTCTATCGCGCGATTGGAAATTCGTTCTCGAACCGGCGATGCGGCGCAAGGCTCGGCCGTCGTCGTTACGCGCGGTGCGAAGGCGCCCATCGCGCCGGCGGCAGTCAATCGCGGCACGATCGTCGAGGTGCGAGATCTGTTCTCCGCGACGCCCGCGCGACTGAAGTTTCTGAAATCCGAGCGCGCCGAAGCGATGGCCGTGACGGACGTCGTCCGCCGTTTGGCGATGGCGCATCCCGATATTGGTTTCACGCTACAGACAGGCGAGAAGCGGCCCGCCGTGTTCGCGCAAGGCGACAGGTCGTCGGCGGCGTGGCTCGAACGGATCGGCGCGATCATGGGCCGCGAGTTCATGACGGATGCGCTGGAGGTTTCCGGCGCGGCGAGCGGCGCATCGGCACCGATGCGCGTTTTCGGTTTTGCGGGTCTGCCGACGCTGCACCGGCCCGACTCGACGCAGCAGTTCCTGTTCGTCAACGGCCGCTCGGTGAAGGACAAGCTGCTGATCGGCGCTGTGCGGGCGGCTTACGGCGATCTTATCCCACGCGGGCGCTCGCCGCTGCTGGCGCTGTTTCTCGACGTCGCGCCGTCCGACGTGGATGTGAATGTGCATCCGGCGAAGGCGGAAGTGCGGTTTCGCGATGCGGGGCGCGTGCGCGCGATGATGGTGCGGGCGCTTGCCGATGCTTTGGCGACAGCGGGGCATCGCGCGTCGGCACAAGGCGGTGTGCTGACTGTCGAAAGTTTCGAAGCCGGAATTCTGCCGAGTGGTCCGGCGCAGACGACCCCTCATCCAGATAACCGTGAAAGCTATGCGTGGATGGCGCCGCCGCCACGGGTGCCGTCGTTTGCGGAGGCGGTGCAATCGCCGTTCGATGTTCTCCAGTCTCCGAGCGCCGACGCGCCGGTCGCGACAGCGCGCATTCCCGAGGCGTCGATGGATCGTCCGCTCGGGGCGGTGCGCGCGCAGGTGCATGAGAATTACATCGTGGCGCAGACGCGCGATGGTCTCGTCATCGTCGATCAGCACGCGGCGCATGAGCGGCTCGTTTACGAGCGGCTGAAGACGTCGCTCGCGAATGGCGGTGTCGCCACGCAGGGATTGCTCATCCCGGCGATCGTCGAGCTTGACGACGACGATGTCGAGGCTCTGGCGTCGCGTTCGGGCGAACTCTCCGAGCTTGGGCTCGGGCTCGAACGTTTCGGCGAAGGCGCAGTCGTCGTGCGCGAGACTCCGGCGCTTCTTGGCGAGACGGATGTCGAGGGCTTGGTGAAAGATCTCGCGGCCGAGCTTCGCGCCGACGGCACAGCGCGCGCGTTGAAAGATCGTCTCGACAGCGTGGCGTCACGCATGGCGTGTCACGGCAGTGTGCGATCGGGGCGGCGTCTGACGGTCGAAGAGATGAATGCGCTTCTCCGCCAGATGGAAGCGACGCCGTATTCCGGCCAGTGCAATCATGGCCGCCCGACGTATGTTGCGCTGAAGCTCACGGACATCGAGCGGCTTTTTGGGCGGCGGTAGGCACTCGCCTGCGATGGCCGCATAAGCTGGCTATGCACGGCGCTTCGACACGATCAGCGGCGATGCTTGCCTGGATCCCGGCCTTCGCCGGGATGACGTTTTTGAAGTGGACGTGCGCCTAGGATTGGGTCCGTCAGCGTGGCTGCCCGATGGATCCTCGGGACAGGCCCGAGGATGACAGGTGTGGGTGTGGGGCGCTTGCGGCCGGCGCGCGGAACGCGTGTCGCAAGCGCCAATTCATCAGTGATCGTCGTCGCTGGCTGGTTCGGCGTTGAGCTGGCCGTAGTTCTCGACGCCAATCTTGCTGAGCAGATCGAGCTGCGTCTCGAGGAAGTCGATATGGCCCTCCTCGTCCTTCAGAAGGTCTTCGAACAGCAGCATCGTGACGTAATCGCCGACATCGCGGCAGATTTCGCGCGATTTCTTGTAGTGATCGCGGGCGATGTTCTCACCCCGGAGATCGCACTCCAGGACTTCCTTGAGGTTCTCGCCGATCATCAGCGGTGCGACGTGCTGCAGGTTGGGGTGGCCATCAAGAAAAATGATGCGGTCGATCAGGCGATCCGCGTGCTCCATCTCTTCGATGGATTCCTTGCGCTCTTTCTTGGCGAGCTTCTTGAATCCCCAGTTGTCGAGAAGACGGTAATGCAACCAATACTGGTTGATGGCGCCGAGTTCGAGTTTCAATGCCTCGTTGAGACGGGTTATGACGTCTTGATTGCCCTTCATGGCGCCGCTCCAAACCGAATGTTGTCGTACTGAACGCTTCCGTCCTGAAATCCAGAAACGTTCTAAAGTAGACCACTAGCGGATTGGAATGACTTTAACCAGGGGCTAGCGAGATTTCTCGCGGCCTTCCCAAGATTCAATTTTTTCCAGCCGGTTACGCGATAGCGCGACGGCGTTGGGAGCGGCGTTCAGCGATTTCAGCATCGATGCGGCGCTGGCGGCGTTCGCGACGCTCTTCGATGAGGATGAGGCGAGCGCGGGCTTCGGCCAGAGCGAACGGGCAAACGCGCGTGGTCTGCTCCAGACGGTCCATGGCGGAATAGATGGCCGAGACCGTGACCGGCGCGCAGCGGCAGCAGTTCATCTTCTTGTTGAGATGACGGAAAACCACGCCCGGGGTCGGCAAAATGCCGGGGCCGGTGCTCATGATTTCGGAAACCGCAACGTCAATGTCGCGATCGGTAATTACGGCGCACGAACAAACGATCAATTGCGGCTCCAATCAAACGGGGTTCAAGGCCCCGACATCGGATACCCAGTTGGGTAATCGGCTATTAGTTGCGCGAAAAAGTATACTTTAGTCAAGCTTCCTTTTTCGCCTACTCGACATAGTACGCTTCAGCCGAAAAATCAAAAGCTTCAGCGCACAAATACGTGCAATTTCGCCATGTGTGGCGGTGTGGCGGGACGTCGCTTTTTCGTGGTTCCGGGGTATGCTGAAGAGTGCCCGAGTCGGGGAAAATCGAGGGGCGACTTGGTCTTAACTCGAATTCGCTATTGAACGGCGTTGGGTTTGCTGAACGGGCTGCGGGGGCTGCGATTTGAACGGCGAGACGTCGAGGATATCCACAGGCGGCCAGACTGACAGTCCGGCTCGCGGCGCAACCGGCATCGTGACGATCGGCGTGCTGTTCTTCATTTTCGGCTTCGTGACGTGGCTCAACGGGCCATTGATCACCTTCGTCAAGCTTGCTTTCAATCTCGACGATGTGAACGCCTTCCTCGTGCCGATGGCGTTCTATCTCTCGTATTTCTTCCTCGCGTTGCCTGCATCCGCGATTCTGAAGCGCACCGGCATGAAGCAGGGCATGGCGCTGGGACTCTATGTGATGGCCGTCGGCTCGGTGATGTTCGGGCAATTCACGACGATGCGCGCATACCCCGGTACGCTGGCCGGTCTCTTCATCACGGGGGCTGGCCTATCGCTGCTGCAGACGGCATCGAACCCTTACGTGTGTATTCTCGGTCCGCACGAAAGCGCAGCGCGGCGTATCGCGGTGATGGGCATCTGCCACAAGTTCGCAGGCGTCATCGCGCCGTTTATTTTCGCGGCGCTGGTGCTGAAGGGCGTCGAGACCTTTGATGCCGATGTCCTGAGTGCGTCGACGCATGAGGCGCGCGAGGCGCTGCTCGACGCGTTCGCGGCGCGGGTGCACGGTCCTTATATGGCGATGGCGTTCCTGCTGGCGCTCCTCGGCGTTTGGATCGCGCGCTCAAAATTGCCGGATATTCGGCCTGAGCAGGCCGCGATCGGTACCGGGGAGATGCCGAGCATCTTTGCGTTTCCGCATCTTCGGCTCGGTGTCGTCTGCCTGTTTCTTTACGTCGGCGTCGAGGTGATGGCGGGCGATGCCATTGGGCTTTACGGCGCGGGCTTCGGTCTGCCTGTGTCGGCGACGCGCTTTTTTACGTCGTACACGTTATCGGCGATGCTCGCGGGGTATGTCGTCGGACTGCTCGTCATTCCGCGCTTCGTTTCGCAGCAAAGCTATCTCGCGTGGTCGGCGGCGCTTGGCGTGGCGTTGACGGTCGGCGCGTACATGACGAGCGGCTATGCCTCCGTTGCCTTCATCGCGAGCCTCGGTTTCGCCAACGCGATGATGTGGCCAGCAATCTTTCCGTTGGCGATCCGCGGTCTTGGCAGCCATACGGAAACGGGCTCGGCTCTGCTCATCATGGCGATTTCCGGCGGCGCGCTGATGCCTTACGCGTTCGGACTTTTGAAAGAGCACGTCGATTTCCAACTGGCGTATCTGCTGCTGGCGGTGCCGAGCTACCTCTACATCTTGTTTTACGGAGCCGCCGGGTGGCGGGCGAAATCCGCGCGCGATGGCATACGGGCCAAATAATTTTACCCGGGTATATTGACTTGGATATTTCACCCGGATAATATTCTCCCAGTTTGAGACTGGGAAAACGACATGAGCGATACCTTCAGCGCCTTTGACGGCGATCTCCGCTTTGCTTCGGGCGAGCGCGCCTGCGTGATCAAGGCCATCAAAAAGCACCTGCACCGGCAGCCCAATGCGTCGCTGCTGGTGTTCGACGATGCCACCGGCGGCCAGATCGATTTCGATTTGCGGGATGCCGCCGACGCAACGTCCGCTGTTGCGCCACCAGCGCAAGATGCAGACGCGAGCCGCGGGCCAGGCCGTCCGAAGCTTGGCGTCGTGGCACGGGAGGTGACTTTGCTGCCGCGTCATTGGGATTGGCTCGCCAAGCAGCCGGGCGGGGCGTCGGTCGCGATCCGCAAGCTCGTCGATGAGGCACGGCGCACCTCGGCGGATGCCGAACCGCCGCGCGTGGCGCGTGAGCGCGCCTATCGATTCATGTCGGCAATGGCAGGCAATCTCGCGGGCTTCGAAGAGGCGAGCCGCGCGCTGTTCGCAGGCAACGCCGAGGGCTTTACGGCTGAAACCAGCGCATGGCCTGAAGATGTGCGCGACTATGCTCACGCCCTCGCCAAGGGCGCGTTCGTCTAACGGCTCACGCCGATGCTGCGAACTTCAAAAATCGCACGTCGGTGTCGCCGTAGGTTCGCGTATCGAGCAGTTCGAAGGCTGCCGGAATGACGACTTCAGTTCCGGCGCGTTCTTCGAACACACAGACCGCGCCAGGTGTCAGCCATTTCCCTTCGGCCAGTCCAGCAAGCGCCTTCGTGCCCAGGCCCTTGCCGTAGGGCGGATCGAGGAAAGCGAGACGATAAGGTTCCATGTTTCCCGCCGGGCCGAGGTCGGTCGCGTCTCGGCGGAAGATGCGTGTCTCGCCGGTCAGGCCCAAAGCTTCGACGTTTTTGCGAATGAGGGCGCGGGCTTCCGGCGCTTCCTCGACGAACAGGCAATACGCAGCGCCTCGCGACACCGCTTCGATGCCGAGCGCGCCTGTGCCAGCGAACAGATCAATCACGCGCGCGCCATCGAGCGCGAAATCCTCAATGCCGTGCGCCAGAATGTTGAACACGCTTTCGCGCACGCGGTCGGACGTGGGGCGGATGGTCATGTCGTCCGGCGCTTGCAAAGCGCGGCCGCGAAATCTTCCGGCGACAACTCTCATTCGTCTTCGTCGCGCCTGCTTGCAGCTTTGCCGCGTGCGTGGCGTTCCTTGCGCTGCTCCTGGCTTTCCGAAAGGCCCAGTGCTTCGGATGCGCGCGGGCCGAGCTGAGCGATGAGCACTTTGCGACGAACGGCTTCGACCGCGCCCGGCTGAAGATCCAAAAGCTGGAACGGTCCGAACGATACGCGGATGAGGCGGTTCACGGTAAGCCCCAAGTGCGAGAGCACGTTGCGGACTTCCCGGTTCTTGCCTTCGCGGATCGCGATCGTCAGCCACGTGTTCGCGCCCTGGACGCTGTCGACCATGGCTTCGACGGGGCCGTAATTGACGCCGTCGATGGTGATGCCGTCCTTGAGCTTCGTTAGGTCGTCCGGCGAGACGCGTCCCTTGGCGCGCACGCGGTAGCGCCGCACCCAGCCATTGATCGGCAGCTCCATATGCCGGGCAAGCGCGCCGTCGTTGGTTAAGAGCAGCAGACCTTCGGTATTGAAATCGAGCCGGCCGATCGAAATCACACGCGGCATTTCGGGCGGCATCTTGTCGAACACCGTCGGCCGGCCTTCGGGATCGGAATGCGTCGTGACGATGCCCTTCGGCTTGTGGTAACGCCAGAGCTGCGGCGGCTCAGCCGAAGGCAGCGGTTTGCCGTCGACGATCACTTTGTCGCCGGGCTTCACTTCGATGGCGGGCGTTTTTAAAAGCTTGCCGTTGACGCTGACGCGGCCGTCGGCGATCCAGCGTTCGGCTTCGCGGCGCGAGCAGAGACCGGCGCGCGCCATCGCCTTCGCGATCCGCATCGGGCCGTCGCGCGTTACGGACGGCGGCACGGCGGCCGTTTCCGGCGACTTGCCGCGCTTTGGCCCGGATTGTTTCGGGCCTAACGGTTTGGGGCCAGACGGTTTTGGGCCGGATGGCTTCGGTCCGGAAGGTTTGGGCCTGGATCGTGGTGCGTTGGACATCATCAAATTCGAGCTATGAGGAGCGAAGCGAGCTTATGACATCGAAGGACGCCGTAAGCCATATGGCACGCGCGCTTTCCGAAGCGGAAGCTGCCGGCGCCCGTGGAGAGGTGCCTATCGGTGCCGTTATCGTGACGCCTGAGGGCCAAGTTCTAGCAGCTGCCGGAAATCGCACGCGCGAGTTCAACGATCCGACGGCGCATGCGGAGATGCTGGCCATTCGCGCCGCTTGCGCCGAATTGGCAGATGAGCGTCTGGTTGGATGCAGCCTTTATGTGACGCTGGAACCGTGTCCGATGTGCGCGGCCGCCATTTCATTCGCGCGGATCAAGCGGCTTTACTATGCGGCGAGCGATCCCAAAGGCGGGGGAATCGAGCAGGGCGCACGGGTCTTCAACCAGCCGACCTGCCACCATGCGCCGGAGATCTATCCGGGTCTTGCCGAAGCTGAAGCAAGCACATTGCTGAAGACTTTTTTCGCCTCCCGGCGCGATTGACACGCCCGGTGTCATCCTCGGGACAAGCCCGAGGATGACAGCATTTATTGCGGTAAATCGCGCAGAGCCATCGTGCTAGCGCACTTGGTGGATGTCCGCGTGGATGGCCGCCTTCGCGGCCATGACGAGGTGGGGGACACTCGAAATCACCGTCATCCCGGCGGAGGCCGGGATCTAGTTAAATCGCGACACTGCGTATGCTGATGCTCGACTGGGTGCCGACCTTCGTCGGCATGACGGAATTTATCGCTCTATCTCCCATTCCCCGAATGGGCCGGGATCTAGGCTGGCATCTGCATGGGAGAGAGTTGCCGTCGATGGTCGCTTTCGCGGCCATGACGTGGGAGGAGGCGCGGGCTCTCCGTCGGCAGGATAACTACTCCAGCTCCCGTTCCTTGCGCGGGCGGGGGAGGAGGCGGCGTTTCTTGCGTTTTGGCGGGGCGAGGAGAGGCGGCGCTGCGTCGGGGCCTTCGAGTACGGGAAGCGTCTCGACGGAGAGAATGCGCGTCAGCTGCTGTTTCAGGCGTTCTTTCGCTGGCTCGGCTGCGGCCAGAATGTCGTCGCACTTCAGGAAATCAAGAACCTGAAACTGGCTCGTGCCCGCGTAGATGAGAATATCCGGTTGCCGGGTCTTGAGCTTTTCTCGAATGATTGTTCGCTCGAACAAAAACGCGCTCGAAAATAGCGCCGAGAATGCGGTTGGCGCGACGCGTCTCGGGTCCGGCACGGGCGCGCCGGAAACGTCGATGGCGATGACGATATCGGTTTCAGGCAGCAACAGATCGAAGGGAAGCGGGTTCGTCAGGCCGCCGTCGATGAGAGCACGGCCTTCCTGCACCACCGGCTGGAAAATGACCGGCAGCGCCATGCTCGCCGCAACGGCGGGACGAACCAGACCGTCTGAGAAGACCTTTTGTTCTTGATCGTAAAAATCGGAAGCGACGATCTTCAGCGAAATTTCACACTCGGCGAACGTTTCCTTCACGGTCTTCGGAAGGATCATGTCGAGCACGACCAGCGGATCGAGAATGGCGTTGCGCGCCCCGAAAAGGCTCAGCAGTTGTGAGAATGGCTGCGCCCTCCGCATGAAAAGATCGCGGATGAGACCGAAGCGTTGCGAGAGAATATAGCGGGTGTGCTCGCGGAGATCGCGCCCTGATATTCCCGACGCATAGGCGGCGCCAAAGATCGCGCCGATGGAGGTTCCGGCGATCACGTTCGGCTTCAATCCGAGCTCGTCGAAGGCTTCGAGCATGGCGATGTGAGCGAGCCCGCGCGCCCCACCGCCGCCGAGCGCGAGGCCGACAGTCGGCTTTCGCACCGGGAGCTTGCCGTTGGCCGGAGAGGTCTCGGGTTTATGCTCCGTCATGCGCCGCCGCTACCTGATGATGGTTCAACTTTTCTCGCGTTCCAAGGCGCGCCAGCCGATGTCGTGACGATAGAAACCGCCCGGCCAGTCGATCTTTGAAATCGCGGCATAAGCCGCGTCCCGCGCTTCTTTTACCGTCTTGCCCCGGCCCGTCACGTTCAACACTCGGCCGCCATCGGCAATGAGGCGTTCCCCGTCGCGGCGCGTCCCGGCATGGAAGATTTCGACATTCGGGACGGCTTTCGCAAGGTCCAGGTCTTTGATCTCGGTTCCCTTGAGCGGCGTGCCGGGATAGCCGTTCGCAGCCATCACGACTGTCAGCGCCGCGTCGTCGCTCCAGCGGATGTCGAATGTTTTGAGGACGCCGTCCGCCGTCGCGAGCAGGGCCGCGAGCAGATCGGACCTAAGGCGCATCATCAGCACCTGCGTCTCCGGATCGCCGAAACGCACATTGTATTCGATGAGCTTCGGCCCGGTAGCGGTGATCATCAGGCCCGCGAACAGAACGCCCTTGAATGGCGTGCCGCGCGCCGCCATTTCCTTCATGGTCGGGCGAATGATTTCCTGCATCACCCGTTCGGTCATTTCGGCCGTCATGACGGGTGCGGGAGAATATGCGCCCATGCCGCCGGTGTTCGGACCGGTGTCGCCATCTCCGACGCGCTTATGATCTTGCGCCGATGCGAGCGGCAATGCCGTTACACCATCGCAGAGGGCGAAGAAACTTGCTTCCTCGCCGACCAGGAAGTCCTCGATGACGACTTCGGCGCCCGCAGCACCGAAGGCTCCGCCGAGACAGGCTTCGACGGCCGCTTCCGCCTCCTGACGCGTTTCCGCGATGATGACGCCCTTACCGGCTGCGAGGCCGTCAGCCTTGATGACGATGGGGATGTTTTGCGACGCCAAGTATGTTTTCGCGGCGTCGAGGTCCATGAAACGGCCATAAGCGGCTGTCGGTATACCGGCCTTGCGGCAGAGATCCTTGGTGTATCCCTTTGAGCCTTCGAGTTGCGCAGCGCTCTTGGTCGGTCCGAAATAGCGGATGCCCGATTCTCCGAGCGCATCGCCAAGTCCGGCGACCAGCGGCGCTTCCGGCCCGATCACCACGAGTTCGACGCGCTCGTCGCGGCAGAATTCAATGATGCTGTCGTGGTTTGCGGGGTCGAGGGGAACGCACTGCGCAACTTCGGCAATACCGGCGTTGCCCGGGGCGCAGAAAAGTTTGGTCAGGAGGGGGCTCGCGCTCAAGGCCCAGGCGAGCGCATGCTCGCGGCCGCCGGAGCCGAGAAGTAGAACGTTCATAAGGTCGCCTGTTGCAATCCGGTTCTCAGTGTAGCATCCGGGTGTAGCATCGACCGCGAAACAAGCAAGACTGCGAGCGACAACGGTAAACTCTTGAATTCCATCCCAAACACCCGCGATACCCGCTCCGGAGCGAATGCACCGGAATTTTCAGTCTCAGAGCTTTCCGGCGCCATCAAGCGGGCGCTCGAGGAGGGCTTTGGCTATGTCCGCCTTCGCGGCGAGATTTCCGGCTATCGCGGGCCGCATGCCTCGGGTCACTGCTATTTTGCCCTAAAGGACGACAAGGCGAAGATCGAAGCCGTCATCTGGAAGGGCTCGTTCGGCCGCCTGCGCTTCAAGCCTGAAGAGGGCATGGAAGTGATTGCCCAGGGCAAGATCACGACGTTCCCTGGCTCGTCCAAATACCAGATCGTCATCGAAGCCTTGGAGCCCGCTGGCGCTGGCGCGCTGATGGCGCTTCTCGAAGAGCGCAAGCGCAAGCTCGCCGCCGAAGGTCTGTTCGATGAAGAGCGCAAGAAGGCGCGGCCGTTTTTGCCGAAGGTTGTCGGCATCGTCACATCGCCGACGGGCGCGGTCATCCGCGACATGCTGCACGGCTTCAACGAGCGCTTTCCGACGCGTGTTTTGCTTTGGCCGGTGCGCGTGCAAGGCGAAGGCAGCGCCGCCGAAGTGGCCGCCGCCATTCGGGGTTTCAACGCGCTGGAGGCGGGCGGCATTATTCCGCGTCCGGACGTTCTGATCGTTGCGCGCGGTGGCGGCAGCCTCGAAGACCTCTGGAGCTTCAACGAAGAGATCGTCGTTCGTGCCGTGGCGGAGAGTGAAATTCCGCTGATTTCTGCGGTCGGTCACGAAACCGATTGGACGCTGATCGATCTCGTGGCCGATGCCCGCGCGCCGACGCCGACGAAAGCCGCCGAGTGGGCGGTGCCGAAATATTCCGAGCTGATCGAAAACGTCGAGAAGCTGATGCTTCGCAAGCGGACCGCCGTGCGGCGCGCCATCGAAAGCGCGCGGACGCATTTGAAGGCATCTGCGCGCGGCCTGCCGAAGCTGCAGGATCTTGTTGCGCTGCCGCGGCAGCGCTTCGATGCCGTCGACCGGCGACTGTCGCGCGGGCTGCTGGCGAATACGCGCGCGCATGCAACCCGGTTGGCACGCATAAGCGGCCGCCTTTCGACGGCACCGATAGTTCAGAAACATTCTAGATGCGCGGAGCGGCTTGAAGTCTTGGAGCGGCGGGCGGGTCGCGCGCTTGTCAATCGGGTCGCGGTCAGCCGGCGCATGCTTGACGGCCAAGCGGCGTTGCTAAAGTCCTTGGGTTATCAGAGCGTTCTTTCTCGTGGATTTGCGCTTGTCCGCAATGATGCAGGTCAGATGGTGCGCCAAGCCGCATCGGTTGCCGAGGGAATGGCGATTAATATCGAGTTCTCGGACGGTAGTATCGAGGCGACGGCTAACGGGCCAAGTGGTCCCGGGGGCGGGCCAGAGGGCGGTGCGAAAATAAAAACCGATGTCCCGAATTCGGACCAACGCGGGGGTAAAACGCCGCGACAAAAGACGAGTGGGCGCGGCGGACAAGGTTCACTATTTTAATTCACCCAGGTTAGATTGTACATTCGTAGCGCCCGGATGATCAGATTGCAGATCATCGGGGCGGCAAATGGAGAGCACGGCTCGAAAGCTGATGAACCGGATCGAGAAATTTTTTGGCCTGCGCAACGAAGCGAAGATTCGCTTCCTCGATGGCGAATTCGAAGTGATGTCACCTGGCGAATTCGTGCGATGCGCGGTCTCGGGCCAGCCCATCGCATTGCAGGATCTGCGCTATTGGAGCGTCGATGCGCAGGAAGCCTATGCCTCGGCCGAGATTTCCGTGCAGCGCTATCTTGAGCTCAAAGCCAAGGAAGAGAGCGAAGCTCAAAGCCGGTGAGCCAGGGCGTCCGTCATGCCGACGGAGGTCGACACCCAGGCAAGCATCAGCATATGCAATGTATCGGTCTGACTGGATCCCGGCCTGCGCCGGGATGACGGTGATTGTTAAGCGTCTTCTCCACGTCATGGCCGCGAAGGCGGCCATCCACGGCAACTTTCTTCGTTGGGACTGCTGGCGGATGATCCCGTGATATTCGCGGAGGGGCGATATATTGTGTCTTCGACGAGTCTTCGCTGGATCCCCGTGCTTCGATGCGTCTAAACGCGCACTCGCACGAGGATGACGAAATAACGTCAGCGGCGGATGGCGGTGAGCAGCGACGATCGCAAAATGCTGAGACCGTCGCCTGTGATGACGGTTGCGATGGCGAGGGTTTCCGAACGCTGCTTGAGATCGGCGCAAGCACCGGATTGTCCGGCGATCCGCGCGAAATCTTTTTCCGTCGTGACAAGTGTTGCGCTGAGGCTCTCCGCATCTGCCAAGAGCGCGCGTGCTTCGGCTTCGGTGAAAGGGTGATGGTCGGCGAAAGTGCGCTTGGCGACAAGCACGGCGCCGAGCGATTCCAGCATCGTGAAAAAGCGATCCGGATTGGCAATGCCCGCATATGCCAAAATCTTGCGGCCTCGAAATCGGGCGGCGGAATTGTCAGGACGGGTTTCGGCGGCGATGACAGGAATGTTCGTCAGCTGGCGGATGGCTTGGATGGCCGACGAGTCAGTTGACGCGTCTTTGCCCATCGCCACGACCAGTTGAACGAGCTTGGCCTGCAGCGCCAGCGGCGCGCGCAAAGGGCCTGCCGGAATGACGCGTCCGTTGCCGAAACCGCGCTGCGCGTCGATCACCGCAATGGACAAATCCTTCGCAAGCGCGGGGTTTTGTAGGCCGTCGTCCATGATGATGACGGCGGACTTGGGTGCCATTTTCTCGATCGTCTTGGCGCCTTCGCGGCGGTCGCGCGAAATGACGGCCGGAAAGGCGCGGGCAAGCAGCAGCGGCTCGTCGCCGACATCGGCAGCCGAATGACGTGCGAGGTCGACCTTGATGGGACCTGCGAGCTTGCCGCCATAACCGCGCGATAGGAACCAGGGCTCGCGGCCTTCTTCGGCGAGGATCTTGGCAATGAGCAGGGAGAGCGGCGTCTTGCCGGAGCCGCCCGCCGTAAAGTTCCCGACGCAGATGACCGGCAGCGATGCGCGATAGGGTCTCGCCTTCACGATGCGCCGGCTGGCGACCGCGCTAAAGATCGCCGCGATGGGCGACAGAAGCGCTGCCTGCCAAGTGCCTCTTCGGCCGTACCACCAGCTGGGTTCGGTGGCGGGCACGTGTCAGGCCTGTTGCTTTTCGAGAAGCGGCTGAATGGCGCCGAGCGTCTTGGAAAGCGCGCCGCCGAGCGATTGAAGCGCCAGATCGGCGCCTTGGCGCATGCGTTTCGCGGCTTGCTGATCGTCGAGCAGCATCGTCACCTGACGAGCGATATCGTCAGAGGACCGAACCTCGACGGCGCCGCCTTCGCGGAAGAGGGCGGTGTAAGCGTCGCGGAAATTATGGACGAAGGGACCTGTCAACACGCATGCGCCGAGCCGCACCGCCTCGATGGGATTCTGACCGCCGTGCTCGACGAGCGAGCCGCCGACAAGTGCAACGGGCGAGATCGAATAGAATGTACCGAGTTCGCCGATCGTGTCGGCGACATAGATTTCCGTATCATTGTCGGGAGCCGATGAGCGCGTGCGCAACTGTGTGCGAAGGCCGAGGCCGCCGAGCGTTGCGGCGAGGCCGCTGCCGCGTTCGGGATGGCGCGGCACGATGATCGTCAGCAGTCCTTCGACCTCGCGCTGGATGAGGGAATGAGCGGCCGCGATGACGGTGTCTTCGCCGGGATGCGTGCTCGCGGCAAGGAAGAGCGGGCGCTGACCGACGGCGTTTCTCAGCACGGCCAGCGAGTCTGCGTTTACGGGAGGCGGGGGAGAGTCGATCTTGAGATTGCCAGCCGTGATGACGTTCGGCGCGCCAAGCCATTTGATCGCCCGGGCGATTTGGGTGTTCTGCGCGAGCACAGCCGCAAAGCGCGAAAAAAGCGGTCGGCCGATACCCGCGTATTTTCGCCAGCGACGGATACTGCGCGGCGACATGCGGGCGTTGACGAGAACGAGCGGGATTCGCCGTTCGGACGTGCCGAGAATGAGGTTCGGCCAGATGTCCGATTCCGTGAAGATCGCCAACGTCGGCTTCCAGTGGTCGAGGAAGCGCTTCACATATTGTGGAACGTCGAGCGGCACATACTGATGAACCGCGCGTGGCGGCAAGCGTCGCGCGGCAATTTCCGCAGATGTTCGGGTGCCCGTCGTCAGCAGGATGTGAACGTGGGGGTTGGAGTCGAGGATATTGTCGATCAGCGGGAGGATGGCGTTGGTCTCGCCGACACTCGCGGCGTGGATCCATACGACCTGCCCCTCCGGTCGCGGTCGGCCCGCGAAGCCCAGCCGCTCGCCCCGCCGATTCGGATCTTCCTTACCTTGCTGCCCGCGCATGTTGAGAAGTAGCGGAACAGCCGGCCGGAGCAGCGCCGTTCCGATGCGGTACGTTTGAAGAGCCAGTCCGGGCGCGGGCGGCGTATCCGCGGCGAGAACGTCGAGTGGCGTTGCGCGTGTAATGTGGCCCTCACGAGTATTGCTCTGTTGGAAAGCGCGGCACGGGCGCAGCTCAAGCGCGACCCGCTACGTTTCCCCATCCCGGCGCTTGGTGTGCTCGGCACATTGATAGGGGTACCGGCGACCGCTGCCAACGGGGAATGCAAATGCGTTGTTCATCGGTCGGCTTAATTCAGGGGGGCAATGCGAAACACTTCGTCGCAATCGCAAGACGGACGGGAGTCCGACCTCGGTAGACCGGATTATGGATAACCACGAAGGAATCGGCTACGAGCGCGGAGAAACGTGCCAAATGTTATCTGGCGATTACAAAGCGTCTTGTTGATTTCGTCCGTATGGGTCGAGGGCGCCTTAATTCCTCTGTAAACAGAAGGAGATGCGCGGAGCGAAGTCCGTTGTGCGTCAGGCCCCTTGCGACGTGTTGCCATAGCTAATAACAAGCAAGCTCAATCACAACGCGCCACGGCTTCATGTAAATGGAGATGCACTGATATCGCCGGATAATGAGGGGCTGCCCGCTAATCGGGAGCATCGAGACAACTCCTGATGGCAAGCCTACTGAAGCAGGCAAAACGTGGGTTTCGTCGCAGAAGCGACGCCTTCTTGCACGGCGCGGTGCACTCGTCGCCCGAATGGGTGCGTTCGCGCTTTGCGCCGGCGCTCTGCTACGCCGAGATGCTGTTCATCGATTACGGCTTCATCCGGTCGGTGTTTAACAACCGTCATCGGATTTTGAACGACGCGTGGCGTTCGGCGCAACCGGCGCCGCATCATATCGCTCAGGCTGCAAGGCGGGGCGTGAGGACCGTTGTCAATCTCAGAGGCGAAGAGCAGACGTACGGCACCCGCTGGCTGGAAGAGCGGGCGTGCCTGCGCAATGGCCTCGGTCTGGTGACATTGAGGCTAAGATCTCGCGCGGCGCCGACGCGGGCCGAGTTTCAATCGATCAAGGATCTGCTGGAAAAGGTCGAGTTTCCGATTTTGGTTCACTGCAAATCGGGTGCGGACCGGGCGGGGCTGATGTCCGTGATGGTCGCTCATCTTCATGGCGGGCAACCGATCCGGCAGGCGGTAAAACAATTGTCGCTGCGTTACGGCCACATCCGCAGCGCCGATACCGGCGTCATCGATGCGGTGTTTGACCGCTACCTTGCCGACGAAGCGCAAACCGGCATCGCGTTCTGGGATTGGGTGCAGAACGTTTATGACTCACGCGAAGTCAGCGGGACGTTCAAAGCGCGCGGCTGGGCAAACCGGCTGGTGAACGGAATCCTTCAGCGCGAATAGTGTGCGGCGATTACCCCGTCAGTTTGCGATCATCGCAGCCGGACCGTGCGCCGAGCGGCTGAGCCGGGCATACGATCCATTGCGAGAAATGAGATCGACGTGCTTGCCGCGCTCGACGATGCGGCCCTCCTCCATAACGCAGATCATGTCGGCATTTTGAATGGTGGAAAGCCGGTGCGCGATCACGAGGGTCGTGCGGGTTCGCGTGAATTTGGCTAGCGCTTCCTGGACGAGTTGCTCGCTTTCGTTGTCGAGCGCGCTCGTCGCTTCGTCGAGCAGCAAGATCGGAGCGTCCTTCAGAATGGCGCGGGCAAGCGCGACGCGTTGGCGTTGGCCTCCAGATAGGCGGCTGCCGCGGTCGCCAATGACGGTCTTATAGCCGTTGGGAAGCGCCATGATGAAATCATGGGCGGCTGCGGCCTTCGCCGCTTCGATGATCTCGGGCTCGGTGGCGTTCAAGCGGCCGAGCCTAATGTTGGCTTCGATCGTGTCGTCGAACAGCGTGATATCCTGGCTGACGATTGCAATCTGATTGCGCAGCGATTGGAGGGTCACGTCTCTTACATCCTGCTCATCGATCAGGATTTGCCCTTCCGTCACTTCGAACAGCCGGGGGACGAGGTTGATGATCGTCGATTTGCCCGCGCCGGAACGGCCGACGAACGCGACCGTCGCGCCGCCCGGGACGTCGAGCGAGAATTCGTGGACAGCGCGTTCTTCCGATGTCTTGTCGTAGGCGAACGAGACATTCCGGAACGCGATGTGGCCATTTGAAATCGTAAGATTTTTGGCGTCGGGCTTGTCGCTGATCGTCGGAAGCTCATCCAAAAGGCCGTAGTAGCTTTCCGCTGCGGCCAAGCCTTCCTGCAGGCGCCCTGCAAGATTACCGAGCGCGCGAATGGGCTGCGAGGCCATCAGCAACGCGGTAATGAAGCCCATGAAATCGCCGACGGTCGAGATGCCGTGCGAAATGCGCATGTACGCGAAGCCGACAACACCGGCGATGGCTATGCCGCCCAGGACTTCGAGGATAGGGTCCATGCGGGCGCGAGTCATGACCGACTTCATGCGCAGCCGGTAGATCTGCTCGAACATCGCATCGAGACGGTCGGCGGCGTAGTTCTCAAGCTGGAACGATTTAATCAGCCGGGCGCCGGACAACTTCTCGGTGAGAAGGGATGTCATGTCTCCAAGGCCGCTCTGCGTCTGCTTGGCGACGCGGCGGAGACGCTGGCTGATCGACGCCACCGGGATCGCCGCGAGCGGGTAAACGCCGAGCACGATGAGCGTCATCGCCCAATCGAGCCAGAGCATCGCGATCAGCAGAGCGATTACCGAGAAGGTATCGCGGAATATCGAATTCAGGGTCGCCGTCATGGCCGCTTGAACGAAGCCGATGTCGTTCGTCAGCCGCGACATGAGCCGTCCCGGCGTTTCGCGCGAGAGACGTGCGAAGTCGGCGTTGATCAGGTGCCGGAAGGCAATTTTTTGCATGTCCGACGTCAGGCGCAGAACGAACCGGCTCGTCGCGATTTGCTGCATGTAGAGCAGCGTTGCGCGGGCGAGTGTGATGCCGACGATCGCCGTGAGGACGAACGGCAATGCGCCCTCGTGCTGGCCCATCAGGAGGTCGAACGATTTCTTGATGACCCCGGGATAGCCGCCCGTCACGGCGGCGAGGCACGTCGTCAGGAAGAGGGTCCAGGCAAGCTGCCAGCGGCGCGGCCAGACCCAGTCGCGGGCGAAACGGGCAAAGAGCGCGCGCGACGCGGCGTCAAGCCGGAGCTTCGGCCTGGGCTTTCGTTCCGATTTCTTGAGAGGATCGGTCACGTCGCGGGCGTTGCTTGGGAAAAATCGAGCACGCGGTTCAGCGGCACAACGAAATAACGCATCATCGCGTTGTCGACGGAGCGCTGGGCGGCGCTTTTCCAGGCCGCGTAAGCAGAGGGATAATCAGCGAAGATGCCGATCACGTCGAGACTGTGAGGTTCGCGAAATTCGTGGCTGTCGAGGGTTTTGAGCTCACCACCGAACACGAGGTGCAGCAGCTGGGGTGCAGACTCGGACGAAGATGCGGTCTTGGTCATGGTCGACAGTCGACTCCATATGGGTTGAATTTGTACGGTTCTCTGAAAAACCGCTTAGGCGAATTGCCGTCAACGGCGCAAACCGTCCCTCTTGCCGAGGATTAGGCTCGCGGCATCGCGATAAGCCTTTGTTTACGCTATTTCTTAAGCCGATCGGAAGAAAATTCTGTCACTCTTCCAGCAATTGCCCATTTCAAGCGGCTCGAAGACGTCAACAGTGAGACTGAAAAGCGCGGCGCGAGGTGTCCCTCTCGCGTCGCGTTTTGCGTTTGCGGTATCAGCTGAGGCCCGCGAACCAGGAGAGCATCATATCGGCGACCAGGCCCATGAAAAGGGCCAACCCGACGTCCCGATTCGATTTGAAGCGCCAGAGGCAATTATCGGGATTGTCGATGTCGAGCGTCGCGACCTGCCAGGACATTTGCAGGAATACCAGAACGACGGCGAGAAAATAGACGAGATGGGCGCCGGCTAGTGCGCCGGCAACAAGCCACATGATGCCGGCGAGGCCGTACATTCCGCCGACGAACGAAATCGTATCGTCGCCGAACTTGAGGGCGGTCGAGCCGAGGCCAAGAAGTGCGTCGTCCTCTTTATCCTGATGGGCGTAGATCGTGTCGTAGCCGACCGTCCAGAGCACGCAGCCCGCATAGAGCGCCAGCGCCGGAAGGCCGATGGAACCCTTGATCGCGGCCCATCCGACGAGTGCACCCCAGTTGAACGCTAATCCGAGCACGATCTGCGGGTAGGACGTGACGCGTTTCGCGAACGGATAGACGGCGACGATCAGAAGGGATGCGATTGCGAGCCAGATCGTGAAACTGTTGAAATTCAGAAGCACGAAGAGGCCGATCAACGCGGTCGCAACGACGAAGCCGAGAGCGGCGGTCGGCGAAACCTGTCCCGAGGGAAGCGGTCGGCTCGCGGTGCGTTGGACGCGCGCGTCGATATCGCGGTCGACATAATCGTTATAGGCGCAGCCCGCGGCGCGCATCGCCATCGCGCCGATCGCGAAAAGGAGGAGATAGTACGGGTTCGGATAGTGATCGCCGGAATTCACCTGGGCGAGCGATTGCGACCACCAGCAGGGAAAGAGCAAAAGCCACGCGCCGATGGGCCGGTCGAACCGTCCGAGCCGCAAGTAGGGCCGCCAGGACTGGGGAGCCCAACGGTCAACCCAATTCGATGGCGATGCATCGGCAATGCGTTCCGGGGGATTGGGCAATGTTTCGGCACCCGTCGTCAAAACCACTTCTCCTTCAGCATCCGCACAGACCTATCCGGCCGCCCTTTCCGAAGCAATAAGGCGGCCAGGATGCGGCGGGGGTTTGACTGCCGGCGCGGGTTCGATAAAGAGCCAGGAATGGCCATTCGCGACTTGACCTCAGAGCGACTGTTTATTGACGACGACCTCAGCGGCGGTGTGCGCATACAGCTCGCGCCGCCGCAAGCCCACTATTTAACAGTGGTGCTGCGCCTGAGATCCGGAGCTAAACTCCTGGTTTTCAACGGCCGCGACGGCGAATGGGTTGCGACGCTGGCCGAGACCCATAAGCGCGGCGCTTCTCTCGAGATCGGTGAGCGGACCCGAGCTCAGGAGGGCGGTCCGGACGTCGAATATCTTTTTGCGCCCCTCAAGCGCTCGCGCCTCGATTATCTGGTGCAAAAGGCCACGGAGATGGGGGTCGCGCGGCTTCGTCCGGTCATCACGGACCGGACCATTGCCGAGAGGGTTAACAGCGAGCGCATGCGCGCCAACGTCGTCGAGGCGGCCGAGCAGTGCGGCATTCTCCGCGTGCCCGAGGTCAACCCGCCGCAGAAGCTCGACGAAGCACTGGACGGCTGGGATCCGGCACGGCGCATCATCTATTGTGACGAAGAGGAGCAGAGGGCCGATCCTATTGCGGCATTGGAGCGGCTCGGTTCGGGTCCGCTGGCAGTTCTCGTTGGCCCGGAAGGCGGATTTTCGCCGCGGGAGCGGGAACGGCTTGTAGGCAAGGCGTTCGTCGTCCCCCTCTCGCTCGGGCCGCGAATCATGCGGGCCGACACCGCTGCGGTCGCGGTTCTGGCTCTCGTCAACGCGACGCTCGGCGACTGGCGCCCCCGCTGATCGCGCTTAGCGGACCTATTGCCGTCGCCCTTCCTCCTCGTCATAAGGCTGAAGCCGCGGGCTGTGCTTCGCGTCGGAATAAGGAAGGCTGGGCCGCTCGGCATGTCGACACGGGAACAAGGTGCTGCAAGCGCGATCATCGAGACGCGCGATGACCTCGTGCGGTGGATCGCGGCGGGCGAGAAGCCGAAGGCCGACTGGCGCATCGGCACCGAGCACGAGAAGTTCGTATTCCGCACCGTTACGCTCGAGCCCGTGCCCTACGGCGGTTCGGACGGTATCCGGGCGTTGATGGAACAGCTCATCCGCCGCTACGGCTGGATCGCGATCACCGAGGGTGACAACGTCATCGCCTTGAAGCGGCCGGAGGGCGAAAAGGGCGGCACGATCAGCCTTGAACCCGGCGGCCAATTCGAGCTTTCGGGTGAGCCTCTCGAAACGCTGCACGAGACGGCCGACGAGACCGACGGACACTTGCGCGAGGTTCTCAGTGTCGGCGAGGATCTCGCCATCGGTTTTCTCGGCGTCGGCTTTTCGCCGAAATGGCGGCTCGACCAGATCCCGCAAATGCCGAAGAAGCGCTATCAGGTGATGACGCGCTACATGCCGACTGTCGGCAAGCGCGGTCTCGACATGATGTACCGGACGGCGACGATCCAGGTGAACCTGGACTTCGCGTCCGAAGCCGACATGGTGAAGAAGCTTCGCGTCTCGCTAGCGCTACAGCCGATCGCGACAGCGCTGTTCGCGTCGTCGCCGTTCACAGAAGGCCGCCCCAACGGTTTTCAGTCGATGCGTAGCGAAGTCTGGCTGGATACCGACAAGCGTCGTACCGGCATGCTGCCTTTCGCCTTCGAGGAGGGCATGGGTTACGAGCGTTATGTCGATTACGCTCTCGATGTGCCGATGTATTTCGTCTATCGCGATGGCAACTACATCGACGTCGCGGGTGCGTCGTTCCGCGATTTCATGAGCGGACGGCTCAAAGGCCTCGAGGGCCAACTGCCTACAATCGACGATTGGGCGGACCACCTCACCACACTTTTTCCTGAAGTCCGCCTCAAACGCTTTCTAGAAATGCGTGGCGCCGATGGCGGACGCTGGGGCACGATCACGGCGCTTCCGGCGTTCTGGACCGGCATCCTCTATGACGACGACGCGCTGGATCAGGCTTGGCAGCTGGTGCGGGATTGGTCGGACGCCGACCGGGACGAGCTTCGCGCTGCCGTTCCTAAGACGGCGCTGGCGACGGAATTCCGGGGCACGACCGTTAGGAATATCGCGCGACAAGCATTGCGTATTTCGCGGCATGGCCTCAAAAACCGCTGCCGTATCAACGCTAAGAATCAAGACGAAACGATTTACCTGTCGCCGCTCGAGAAAATTGCGGGCAACGGGCAAACGGTATCGGACGAACTACTGCGGCGCTATTCGGGGGAGTGGCACGGCAATATTGACCATATATTCGAAGAATTCGCATTCTGATTGCCGCGCCGCCGCGTGCGTGCGCGCGGCTTCGGTTCAGCCCGTGTTCATGGTCTCGTTACTAGCCTCCCGCGTTTGCTTAGGCTCAACCGCCCAGCACCAAGGCCCGGGATGAGGAGGCGGTACGTGTCTCAGGCTGCATTGGCGTCGATGAAATCAGGAGGCGTAGCGCTGCTCGCCGCCCTGGCCGTCTTCGCTTTTGCCGTTCGGCCGGCCATGGCAGATCCGTGCGCGGATACCTGTCGGGGCCAGCACAATGCCTGCAGAATGGCGGCGAAACTCCTTTATCCGGCTCGTTGCGACGCACAATTGCAAAGCTGCATTAGTCAGTGCTTTGCCGCCGGACGTTTCAAGCGCGATAGGGAGGGGCGCGATCATCGCGGCGGAGAGTTCGGTGAGCGGCGCGATATGCGTGTTCCGCCGGATGTTCGGGGATTACCCGAAGGACGGGGACTTCCAGATCCGCGCGGACTGGGGGATGGACGTGGCCCCCCCGACATGCACGGACCTCCCGACATGCGCGGACATCCGGGGGATTTCCGCGATCGGGCGGGAGAGCGAGGCGGCGCGGGGCGCTGGCTTGGCGGTCCCGGGCCGTGGGAACGTCGTTGAGCGCAGAGAGGACGACCTCCGCGCGGCCATATTGCCGCTAGGCAGGACACGTGCGAGGATGCTTAACGCATCGCGCAGCTGTTCCTTGCTGCCATGGTCCCGCCGATCAGGGCAGCGCTTTCGCTGAAGCGGCCGGACTGCCGATGCTCGAGCCGATACGAACATGAAGCTTGGAGACTGAAGACGATGCCGCATATCGAGCTGCCTGAGCCCGATGCCGGCGTCATCAGGCGCCTGCCGATTCTGATCGAGGGGCTGAAGGCGCGGGTCGGACAAGATCTCCTCATTCTCGATGAGGAAGGAAGGCGTGCCTACGAGACCGACGCTTTTACTGCGTATCGTCGCGTGCCGATGCTCGTCGTGCTGCCGCGCACGACGGAGGAAGTTTCGAAGATCCTGAAGTTTTGCCATGAGAACGACGTCAAGGTCGTGCCTCGCGGCGCGGGCACGTCGCTCTGCGGCGGCTCGTTGCCGACGGAGGACGCCATCGTTCTCTGCATCTCGAAAATGAACCGGATGATCGAGATCGATCCGGCCAATCGCATCGCGCGAGTCGAGGCAGGCATCACCAATCTGCAGATTTCGGCGCAGATCGCGAAAGAAGGGTTTTTCTACGCGCCAGATCCGTCGTCGCAGCTCGCATGCTCACTTGCGGGCAATATCGCGATGAATTCCGGCGGCGCGCATTGCCTGAAATACGGGGTGACGACCCACAATGTACTCGGCGTCAAAATGGTGCTGATCGACGGCACCATCGTCGAAATCGGCGGCGTATCGCTCGAGCGAAACGGCTACGACCTTTTGAGCCTCGTCATCGGCTCGGAGGGGCAGCTCGGCGTCATCACGGAAGCGACGGTAAAGATCGTCCCGTCGCCCGAAGGTGCGCGGCCGATGATGATCGGTTTTCGCTCGCCGGAAGCCGCCGGAAGCTGCGTTTCCGCTATCATCGCGGCGGGTATCATTCCGGTCGCCATCGAATACATGGACCACGCGGCCATCGAGGTGTGCGAAGCCTTTGCGGGCGCCGGCTATCCGCTCGACGTCGAAGCGCTGCTTATCGTCGAGGTTGAAGGTTCGGAGAGCGAAATCGGCGTGCTGCTCGGGCGCGTCGCGGAAATTGCGGCGCGCTTCGATCCGAAGACGGTCAAGATCAGCTCGGATCCGGAGCAGAGCGCGCGCATCTGGGCAGGCCGGAAAGCGGCGTTCGGCGCCATCGGCCGTGTCGCCGATTATCTCTGCATGGACGGTACCATTCCGCTCGCTCAGCTGCCGCATTGCCTCACGCGCATCAGCCAGATCTGTGCCGAGTACGGTCTCAAGGTTGCGAACATCTTCCATGCGGGCGATGGCAATCTGCATCCGCTCATTCTCTACGATGCCAACAATCCGGACGAGGCGGAGCGCGCGGAACTTGCGGGCGAGGCGGTGCTGAAGCTTTGCGTCGAGCTTGGCGGCTGCCTCACGGGCGAGCACGGCGTCGGCATCGAGAAGCGCGAACTCATGACGACGCAATTCACGCCGACCGATTTGGCCGTGCAGATGCGCATCAAAACGGTTTTCGATCCGACGTGGCGTCTCAACCCGGCGAAGGTTTTTCCGCTCGCGCTTAGCGACGAGATGCGTACGGGCAACGCTGTAAGCACGCCCGAGGCTGCCTAGGAGATATCAGGCCGTGAGCGAACTTTGGCGTCCCGCCGCGGAGTGGGAATTGCAGTCCATGATCGCCAAGCTCGTGCGCGAGAATCGCGGCATCGAGGTCGTCGGACATGGCGCGCTTCGCAATACCGGCCGCGTCGCGAAATCCGATGTCGTGCTGACGACGTCGGGCCTCAAAGGCATCACACTGTACGAGCCGACGGAACTCGTGATGTCGGCGCGGGCCGGAACACCGCTCTATGAGATTGAGGCGGTGCTGGCGGCGCGCGGGCAAATGCTGGCGTTCGAGCCCGTGGATCTCGGTCCGACGACGGGCGCTCCGGGTGGGGCGCTCTCTATTGGCGGAATTTTCGCGACGAATTTCTCGGGCTCTCGACGCATCTCGGCGGGAAGCGCGCGCGATAATCTTCTCGGCGTTCGGGCCATCAACGGACGCGCCGAACTGTTCAAATCGGGCGGCCGGGTGATGAAGAATGTGACCGGCATCGATGTCGCCCGCGGGCTGACAGGCAGCTGGGGCACACTTGCCGTGATGACGGAGGTCACGTTCAAGGTCGCGCCCATTCCTCAGACGATGCAGACGCTGGCGTTTCCTGAGCTTCCCGACGATCTTGCCATCGAAGCGCTGTCCGTCGCGATGGCGACGCCGCTCGAAGTTTCGGGTGCGGTGCACTTGCCGCGCAATTGCGCTGCGCGCCTCAGGACGCCGAAGCTCAAAGGTATCGACCAGTCGCTGACGCTGCTGCGGCTCGAGACGTTCGCGGCGGCCATCGATCAGCGCAAGGAAAAGCTCAAGGCGGCGCTGAAAGTATACGGCACGCCAATCGAACTCGATTCCGAAGAAAGTTTCAGTCTTTGGAGCGAGTTCCGATCGCTTTCCATCATGCCGTTTTCGACTGAAACGGCGCTCTGGCGTATATCGACGTTGCCGACGAAGGCCGCCGAGATCGTCTTCGCCATCCAGAAGTTCATGCCTGCCGTGGCTTTCTACGATTGGTCAGGCGGCATGGTGTGGCTCGAAGTTCCTGCGGCTGCCGACGCGGGCGCTGCCGACGTGCGGCGCGCCGTTGCCGTTCGCGGCGGTCATGCAACCCTGATCCGTGCCGAGCCCGAGGTTCGAAGCAACATCGACGTGTTCGAACCGTTGAAGCCCGAGATCGAACGATTGACACGGGGTATCAAGTCGGCGTTCGATCCGGCCGGCCTTTTCAATCGCGGGCGCATGTACGCCAATCTCTAGACACCGAAGCCCGGCAATCTGGCGCAAATGCAAACCAATTTTACGAGCGAGCAGCTTCAAGATCCGGACGTGAAGGAAGCCGAGCGCATCCTTCGCCGCTGCGTCCATTGCGGTTTCTGCACCGCGACGTGCCCGACATATGTTGTGCTCGGCGACGAGCGCGACAGTCCACGCGGGCGCATCTACGCCATCAAGGACATGCTCGAGAAGGGCTACGATGCGAAGCCCGAGGTCTCGATCCATATCGATCGCTGTCTCTCGTGCTTTTCGTGCATGACCACGTGTCCGTCGGGCGTCGATTACATGCATCTCGTCGAGGTGGCGCGGAAGCACATCGAGAAAACCGGGCATCGCAGCCTGAAGGATCGCCTCATCCGGCGAGCGCTGACGCAGATCGTGCCTTATCCGCGCCGGTTCCGCTGGGCATTGCGGGTCGCGCCTTTGGGACGCCGCTTGGCCCCGACGTTGCGCGCTCTCAATTTTCCCGAGCTTGCCGCGATGGTCGAACTGGCGCCGGTCGGCGTACCGAGTTCTGGGCGTTTCAAAGGGCCGGGAACAGCGTCGCCGACGGGCGTGCGGACCGGTCGCGTGATCATGCTGGCGGGTTGCGCGCAACAGGTGCTGAGGCCCGAAATCAACGACGCGACCATCCGGCTTTTCGCGCGCGGCGGCGTGGATGTGGTCGTGTCCGCAGGCGCGCAATGCTGCGGCGCGCTCAGCCAGCATATCGGCCGCGAGGACGAAGCGATTGCGGCCGCGAAGGTCAATGTCGACGCCTGGAGCAAGGAAATCGCCAAGGGCGGCGTCGATGCCATCATCATCAATACATCGGGCTGCGGCACAACGGTGAAGGATTACGGCCATCTGCTCAAGCACGAGCCCGACTATGCCGAGCGCGCCAAGACGATTTCGTCGATGACGAAGGACGTGACGGAATTCCTCGACGAATACGATATCGGCGCGCCGAGACGGTGGTCGAGCCTCAAGGTCGCGTATCATTCGGCGTGCTCGCTGCAGCATGGTCAGCGGGTGACGACGCAGCCGAAATCGCTACTGAAAAAGGCCGGATTTACGGTGCTCGACGTGCCGGAAGCGCATCTCTGTTGCGGTTCGGCGGGCATCTACAATATCGTGCAGCCCGAGATCGCGGGCGCCCTCCGGGACCGGAAGGCCGGGCACATCAAGTCGTTGAAACCTGATCTGGTGGCGGCCGGAAACATCGGCTGCATCACGCAGCTCGGAACGGCGCTCGAGGTTCCGGTGGTGCATACGATCGAGCTTCTGGACTGGGCGCACGGCGGGCCGGTGCCGCCAGGGCTCGAAAATCTCGAGAAGTATTCGACGGACGTTCCGCAGCCGAAACACAGCGTTGAGGATTATATCGGCGCATGACGCTTGCATCTGAAGTTACCCAGTCCCGCGCGCTGCTGAGCGACAAGATCAAGGCGCACATTCGCGGCAAGGCGAAGCCTGTCGGATCGCTCGGACGGCTTGAAGAACTTGCGGTTCAGGTCGGCCTGATCGCGGGCTCGACGACGCCGGATCTCGGCGATGCGCGTATTGTGGTTTTCGCGGGAGATCACGGCATCACGGCCGAGGGCGTGACGGCCTACCCGTCCGTCGTATCGCGGGAGATCGCGAAGTTCGTTCTGGCAGGGAGTGCTGGAGTTAACGTGCTCGCGCGCGCTGCTGGCGTTGGCGTCGAGCTTGTCGATGCTGGGCTTCTCGAACCGTTGCCGCCGCACGATTCGCTGCTTGAGCGCCGTATCGGTCCTGGAACCAAGAATGCGCGGCGTGAGCCTGCGATGTCTGTCGAGGACTGCACGGCCGCGCTGGACGCGGGGCGGATTCTCGACGCGCGTCTCGGCGCGGAGAATGTTGGTATCGTCGGATATGGCGAGATCGGCATCGGCAATACGAGCGCGGCGTCGCTTATTGCGCATGCGTTGACCGGGCTCGATCTCAAGACGCTCGTCGGTCCGGGTGCGGGCGCTCCGGCGCTCGGCCTCGACCACAAATACGAGGTGCTGAAGGAGACGTTCGCGCGTGCGGCGATCGCGCCTTCGTCCGAAGCGGGGCGAACGTTCGAGGTGCTCCGCCAGTTCGGCGGCTTCGAGATCGTAATGATGGCGGGAGCCATGACCGCCGCTGCGGCCGCGGGCCGGGTGATCGTCGTCGATGGTTTCATCTCGACAGCGGGAGCTATTGCGGCAGAAGCGCTGCATCCGGGAACGCTCGACAATTGCGTCTTCGCGCACTGTTCGGCCGAGCCCGGGCACGCGGCGCTGCTCCATCATCTGCGCGTCAAGCCGCTGCTCGAACTCGAAATGCGTTTGGGCGAAGGAACCGGTGCCGCGCTTGCCGTGCCGATCATTCGTGCCGCCGAGCTGATGCTGCGCGAGATGGCGGATCTGCCCGGCGAACATCCCGTATGATCGCCAATGAGGCGAGGCTTTTCCTCATCGCGTTGCAGTTTCTGACGCGTATCCGGGTGAAACAGATTCATCCGTTTCCAGAGGATTGGCTGCCGCGCTCGGCGAAATATATGCCGCTTGTCGGTGCGCTGATTGGAGCGGCTGCGGGAGCCGTTATCCTCCTCTCGGCCGCTTTCTTTCCGTCGCCGCTCCCTGTCGTCTTCGGCCTCATCGCCTCCGTTGTTTTGACTGGGGCGCTGCATGAGGACGGTCTGGCGGACACCATTGATGCGCTCGGCGGTGGTGCGGACGCTGAGCGCTGCCTTGAAATCATGAAGGACAGCCGCATCGGCACTTACGGTGTGCTGGCGCTCGTCGCGGTCTTGGCATTGAAAGCGACATCGCTCGATGCGATTGGGCCGCTAACGGTCATCGGGGTATTGATCGCCGCATATGCCGGAGGACGTCTAGCGGCCGTTTTCGCTCTGACATTCCTTCCCTATGCGGGTGGCGGCAACGTCAAGGTCAGCCGCACGCCGGTGCGTATGACGGGGCGAGAACTCATCGTGGCTATCGCAACCACGCTGGCGATCGGGTTCATCGCCATGAAGGCGGCCGTTTTTGTCGCCGCGACGGTGGTCGCGTTGTTTGC
Organism: Hyphomicrobium sp.; assembly: GCA_030148425.1. Classification (GTDB taxonomy): domain Bacteria; phylum Pseudomonadota; class Alphaproteobacteria; order Rhizobiales; family Hyphomicrobiaceae; genus Hyphomicrobium_B. The sequence goes on from JASBTM010000003.1 coordinate 67,992, forward strand.
GGCGGCTGTCCTGGCGCTGATCGCGCGCCGCAAGATCGGCGGCTATACCGGAGACGTGCTTGGCGCTGTCGAACAAGTCTACGAGACGGCATTTCTCGCAGTCGCGGCCGCGTTGATCGCAGGGCCAGGGTGAATTTCGCAGAAGCGAAACGCGGGGCTGCCGGGCGGAATTCGCACGAGAATTGCAATCCTTCCTACTCTATTGAATGAAGTTCAGGACGGTGCAATCGCGCCGTCTTCGGGGTAGGATGTCGCTTTGCAACGCCTCGAGTGTATTGCGTACGGGCGACGGCAGAGATGACGAACAGCGTCCTTCTGAATGCCGAGAATGTAGCTGCGCGGGCAGTCTCGCCGCGTGGCGGAGACGTCATTACCGAAATTTTCAATGGCGCGGACGAGGCGCTGGCGGCGCTCGAAGTGATCGAGAACGGACTTGTCGCGACCGGGTTCCAGACACTCGATTGGCTGACCATTCTCTACGAAGAGCTTGCGACCATGCGGCGCTGTCATCCCCGTCTTGTCGTCGTTACGGACAAAGAAAGCGGCGAGGTCGTGATGGCTCTGCCGCTTGTCGTCGCGCGGGAGGGCTTGCTGCGCGTCGCGAGCTTTGCCGATCTCGGAGTTTCCGATTACGGCGCTCCGCTTCTCGGGCAAGTGCGTGTTGACGACAATGCGTGGATCCGGCGGCTCTGGCGTTCCGTCCGGGCGGCGATGCGCGACGTCGATCTGATCCGTCTCGAGCGCATGCCCGCCAAGATCGGAGACCTGGATAATCCGTTGCTCAGGCTGTTTGGATGCGCGCCTGCGCGCGATGTTGCACATCAATTGGATTTGCCCGGAAGCTTCGACGATTACCTCCACGCCCTCGGCAAGAAATATCGCAAGGATGTCGAGCGCTGCCATCGTCTTTGGGAGAAAGAGGGCGAGCCGCGCTTCTATCGTGCAACTTCGTCTGATGAGATCGCGCATGTCTTTTCGGTCATGGAGGAGCAGCAGGCGCATTGGCATGCGGCGCATCGCGGCAAACACCTGCATGAGATGCCGGCTTTCAGTCCGTTCTACGAGCGCATTGCGCTCGATGGGTCGGACGCCGGGCTAACGGCGCTTTTCGCGCTCGAAGCGAATGGGGAAATCATCGCCACGCTTTTGGGCCTTCTGCACGGCGAAACCTTCACGCTGCTGCGAATCTCCACGGCCGGGGAGCGGTGGAGCGATCTCTCGCCAGGTCGCCTTGTTGTGCTCGAAACGATAAAGCTCCTGGCGGCGCAGGGCTTCCGCCGCTTCAACATGGGTTACCGCTCCAATCCGCTGAAGCACGGCTTCGGCACCGAGGAGGTGCCTCTCTATGACTTGGTGATTGCCCAAGATATCGCGGCGCTGCCAACCTTTATGGTTCACGAGCTGGTCGCGCATCTGCGTGCCAGCCGGCGGCTCCGATCCGTGCTCAGTAAGGCGATGCCGCGCCGCGCAGGCTGATTTTTGGGCTATTTCGCCTGACTTTCCTCATGCCGGTCGATCCGATATAAGGCGGGCTCGCGCGCCGGATGCCTGACAAGGTGTCTCGGCAACTTTTTTATCAGCCGTCTGGTTCTCCGATCCTCATCATGTCCAAAGCAAATACCAACTCGCGTCCGGAAGCGCGCCTCGCGAAGGGTTTTCGCGATATCGAGGCGCCGGAACTCAAGGCGCTGGCCGATATGACGGGGAAGATCCGCGAGGTTTATGAGCGCTATGGTTTCGACGCGCTGGAGACGCCCGCGATCGAATATACCGACGCGCTCGGCAAGTTCCTGCCCGATCAGGATCGCCCGAATGCGGGTGTTTTCTCGTTTCAGGACGAGGACGAGCAGTGGATGAGCCTGCGCTACGATCTTACCGCGCCGCTCGCCCGTTACGTCGCGCAGAATTACCAGTCGCTGCCGAAGCCGTTCCGCCGGTATGCGTTCGGCAACGTCTACCGCAACGAGAAGCCGGGTCCCGGCCGCTTTCGCCAGTTCATGCAGTTCGACGCGGATACCGTCGGCGCGGAAGGCATCGCGGCGGACGCTGAGCTTTGCATGCTCGCGGCCGACACGCTCGAAGCGCTGGGCGTGAAGCGCGGGGATTACCGGATCAAGGTCTCCAGTCGCAAACTGCTCGACGGCCTGCTGAGTGCAGCTGGGCTTGAGGGCGAAGATAATGCCGGACGCCGCCTCACTGTTCTGCGCGCGGTCGATAAACTCGATCGTCTCGGCATCGAAGGCGTGTCTCAGCTGCTCGGCAAGGGACGCAAGGACGAAAGCGGCGACTTCACGAAGGGTGCCGATCTGACGCCGGCACAGACGATGGAAGTCATCGGCTTTCTCGAAAGGCCCATCGCTGAGAACGCTAACAATCCGGCCTTTCAGGCGGGCGTCGACGATCTGCTGAAGCTGCAGGAAATCTGCGCGGCGGCGGGTTACGAGGACAATCGAATTCGGCTCGACCAAACCGTTGTTCGCGGGCTCGAATACTACACGGGGCCTGTGTTCGAAGCCGAGCTGACGTTCGAGGTGAAGGACGAGGACGGCAAGCCGGTGCGCTTCGGCTCGGTGGGCGGCGGCGGGCGTTACGACGATCTCGTCGCGCGCTTCACGGGCGAGAAGGTGCCCGCGACAGGCTTTTCCATTGGCGTTTCGCGCTTGCAGGCAGCACTGTCGCTCATTGGCGAGAAGAAGGTGGAGACGCTCGGCCCAGTCGTTATCCTTGTGATGGATAAGGGCGAGATCGCGACTTACCAGAAAATGACGCAAGCGTTGCGCAATGCAGGCATCCGTGCGGAGATGTACCTCGGTTCGTCCGGCATGAAGGCGCAGATGAAATACGCCGACAAGCGCAACAGTCCGTGTGTGATCATTCAAGGTTCGGATGAGCGCGCGAAAGGCGAGGTCACGATCAAGGATCTGATCGAAGGCGCGAAAGCCGCCGCCGCGATCAAGGACAACAAGGAATGGAAAGAAGCGCGTCCGGCGCAGTTTTCCGTTTCCGAAAATCATCTGGTGCAGGAAGTTCACAACCTCATCAAGCGGCATCAGGGATGAGCCATGGCCGCTGAAACGACGCGAAGTCTCGAAGCGCTGGCGTCCCACGCCCAGACGGTGATGTCGGTTTTCACGAAGGCCGGCTACGACGCCGTTGCGCCTGCGATCATCCAGCCCGCTGACGTCTTCCTCGACGTCATCGGCGAAAGTCTGCGCGCGCGCACGTACGTCTTTACCGATCAAGACGGCGCCGAGCTTTGTCTGCGGCCCGACATCACCGTGCCGACGTGCCGCCTGCACTTGGAGCGTCACGCCGATCCCATGACGCCTGCGCGCTACTGCTACAACGGACCAGCCTTCCGCTTTCAGCCGCAAGGCGCCACGGTTGCGCATCCGCGGGAATTCCGCCAGGCGGGGATCGAGCGCTTTGGCGATAAATCGCGCGAGGTCGCGGAAGCCGAGACGGTAGCGATAATCATCAAGGCGATCGAAAAGGTCGGTTTCAAGGATTGGACGCTGCGGCTCGGCGATATCGGGCTGTTCTCGAGCGTTCTCGACGCTACGGGTGTCTCGCCCAATTGGAAGACGCGTCTTGACGATGCATTCCTGCGGCCGCTTTCGTTTCGAGATGCTTTGAAGAGCTTTGCCGTCGGCGTTCGCCCGCCGTCATCGAGCATTCCGGAGCAACTTTTATCATCGCTTCGGCGCGACGATATGGAGGCGAGCGAAGCGGCCGTTGCCGTCTACCTCGAAGAGGAAGCGATCGAACTGATCGGGACGCGCTCGCTCGCGGACATCACCGAGCACTTGCTCATCGTCGCGGACGAACGCCGGGAGCCTCCGCTCGATGCGCGGGCTATCGAGATCATCGAGCGCTATAGCGGCATCTCGGGACCTGCGATTACGGCGGGCGAGAAAATTTCGGCGCTCATTAAGGAAGCGCCGAACAGTTCGGGGTTCGCGCTTGAAACCTACGACCGGCGCTTGGCGCTTCTCGCCAACGCGGGCATCGATCTTGACCGCGTGACGTTCTCGGCGGAGTTCGGACGCACGCTCGCCTATTACACCGGTCTCGTATTCGAGGTGAACGCGGCCACGCTCGGGGCGAAGAGCCCGATAGCAGGCGGCGGACGTTACGACGGCCTGATGCGCGCGGCGGGATCGGGGGCGGATGTTCCGGCGGTCGGTGCCGCCATCCACTCCGAGCGGCTTCTCGCGGCGATGGGAGGCAAGGCGTCATGAGCAAGCTGACACTCGCCATTCCATCCAAGGGCCGCCTGATGGAGCAGACGACCGACATGTTCGCGCGGGCGGGTCTCGTGGTGCGCAAGGTCGGGCATGTGCGTGGCTATCGCGGCGAGATCGAAGGCTTGCCCGGAGTCGACGTCGCTTATGTATCGTCGAGCGAGATCGCGGAGGCGTTGAAATCCGGAAGCGTGCATCTCGGCATCACGGGCGAAGATCTGATCCGCGAGAACATTTCCGATGCGGCGACGCGCATCCGTTTTCTGCAGAAGCTCGGTTTTGGCTTTGCCGATGTCGTCGTTGCCGTGCCGACGTGCTGGATCGATGTTTCGACGGTAGCGGAGCTTGAAGAGATCGCCATTCCCTTCCGCCGCAAGCATGGCCGCTGGCCGCGCGTCGCCACGAAGTACATCAACCAGACGCGGCGTTTCTTCGGAATGAAGGGTTTCGGCGATTATCGCATTATCGAGAGTGCGGGAGCGACCGAGGGTGCGCCGTCGTCCGGCATGGCCGAGCTGATCGTCGACATCACGACGACGGGCGAGACGCTGCGGGCGAATGGGCTCAAGATTCTCGACGATGGTGTGATCCTGAAATCGCAGGCCAACCTGCTCGCCACCAACGCTGCGCAGTGGACGCCAGAGAACGAAGCCGTTTGTGCGGAGCTGGTTGGAAAGCTCTCGGCCTCCATTCCGAAAAAAGCGACGGTGCGGTAGCACAGTCGCTCGCGCCGCGAACCACGCGAGGCCAGATGCAGCCGTGAACGGCTGCTTTCTCCGCACCCACACCGTCATCCCGGCGACGGCCGGGATCCAGTCAAATCGAAAGATCGAGCGTTTTGATGCTTGATTGGGTGCCGACCCCGGCTTTCGCCGGGGCGGGCTCTTCGTCGGCGTGAGGCCGTAGGCCGTAATGAAGGACGAGCTTATACGCTATCGGCGAGCTGGCATTTGAGGATGCCGTAGTCGTAGCGGCCGTCGAGGGCGGCGAAGGCGGGGCCAAGCTTGCCCGTATCGCGGGTCTCGCAGCGTTCGAACGCCGCTTCGATCTCATCGCGCTCAACAGGATCGAGCTTCAAGGCATCTTCGGCCGTGATGATGCCCGCTTCGATTGCATCCGCGAGATGACCATAGACGGTCGAGACCTCGATGCCGCGTTCGGCAGCAATGGCTTCGGCATCGAGGCCACGCAAGTGGGCGGCGAGCGTGACATTCACAGTCGCGGACAAGCGGTTATTCAGCGCCGGATGCTTCTTGAATTGCGAGATGACTTCAATGAAAGCAGCGCCGTAACGCGCGATCTTGCTTGCGCCAAGGCCCATGATGTCGTGCAGCGCGTTTTCCGTCGTCGGGCGCTTTTCGGACAGCTCGATGAGCGTCTTGTCCTGGGCCACGACATAAGGCGGAAGCTTCGCGGAGGCGGCGAGTTTCTGGCGCATGGCGCGGAGCGCGTCGAACAGCGGCTGGTTCTCACGCGCGACTTTCGGGGCACTGGATGCCGAACGCTTCGACGACTTTGCAGTTTGTCTCGTGACGCGCAGCAAGAAGCGCTCTTCGCCGCGAAGCAGTAGCCGCGAACGCTCGGTGAGCACCAGCGAACCCACACCTTCCTCGTCGATTGAGAGGTAGCCAAGCGCCGTGAGCTGCCGGAAAAGGCCCTTCCATGTCGTCTGCGGCACATCCTTGCCAATGCCGTAGACCGACAATCGATCATGGCCGTTGCGGATGATGCGCTCGTCGACGCCGCCGGTCAGGACATCCACGAGGTAGGTCACGCCGAAGCGTTGCTCGGTTCGATAGACGGCAGACAAGGCCTTCTGCGCGAGGACGGTGCCGTCTTCGGTGTGCGGCGGATTCAAACAGTTATCGCAGTTGCCGCAAGGCTCGGAGCGCGTCTCGCCGAAGTAAGCCAGCAACGCCTGGCGGCGGCAGCCCGGCATTTCAGCGAGTCCAATCAGCGCGTCGAGCTTCTGGCGCTGCACTTTCTTGAAGGCTTCCGCGCCCTCCGACTGGTTGATCCATTGCCGGAGCTGCACGATGTCCTGGAAGCCGTATGCCATCCAGGCGTTCGCAGGCTCGCCATCGCGGCCCGCGCGGCCCGTCTCCTGATAATAGGACTCGATCGACTTCGGCAGATTGAGGTGGGCGACGAAGCGCACGTCGGGCTTGTCGATGCCCATGCCGAACGCGATCGTCGCGACGATGATAAGGCCGTCCTCGGATAGAAACTTCGATTGGGCTGCGGCGCGCAGCGAGGCGTCGAGACCGGCATGATACGCAAGCGCTTTGCGTCCCTTCGACGAAAGCCATGCCGCGGTTTCCTCGACGGATTTGCGCGACAGGCAGTAGACGATGCCGGCGTCGTTCGGATGCTCGCTCTCTATGAACTGCCAGAGCCGCTCACGCGAGCTGACGCTGCCGAGCTCGGCGATCGTGTAGCGGATGTTCGGACGGTCGAAGCTGGCGATGTAAGCGGCGGCGTTTTCGAGCGACAACTCCGAGATGATGTCCTGACGCGTCCGTTCGTCCGCGGTTGCGGTGAGGGCGACGCGAGGGACATTTGGGAAGCGCCGGGCCAAGATTTTGAGCTGGCGGTATTCGGGACGGAAGTCGTGGCCCCATTGCGAAACGCAGTGCGCTTCGTCGATGGCGAAGATGGCGATGTCGCTACGCTCGAGGAGATTGAGCGTGCGCTCCTGCACGAGGCGTTCGGGCGCGACGTAGAGAAGGTCGAGCGCGCCGGCGGCGAATTGCCGTTCGATCTTGTCCTGCGTCGCGCGATCTTGCGTCGAGTTGAGGAACGCTGCCTTTACACCGAGGTCGCATAGAGCGTCGACCTGATCCTGCATCAGGGCGATCAGCGGCGACACGACAATTCCGGTGCCGCGGCGGACGAGAGCAGGGATCTGATAGCAGAGCGATTTGCCACCGCCCGTCGGCATCAGCGCCAGGCAGTCGCCGCCATCGAGCAGCGTCCGGATGATACCGCTCTGGTGCGAGCGAAAGTCCTTGTAACCGAAGACGTTTTCAAGCGTCGCGCGGGCGGCGTCCATCTGGCTGTCCGAGGTCGGAGCGAGCGGAAGGGAAAGCGGCGCGGCGCGGGCCGACATCAAGGAACCTATGAACTGAAGATCAAGTCCGGGAGGCTAACCTGATTCGACATTTCCTCGTCACTCCAAGACCGGTGCAACTCAAGGAAAGCCGTTGATTTCTTTGAGCCCTTTCTGAAAGCTTCAATGTTGCGACTTTTTAACCTCACGTTCAGAATGAGTTCATCTTTTCCCGGGTAAGGTCACACTCAAGCTGGTGATGACACCCCCCCCGTGCGCACCAGATGCTGCTGAGCCCGACCAAGCCCCAAGACATCCCCCCGTCTTCCCCGCTTGGTCGGGCCGCGGCCCTCCTCTCCAAAAAAACTGGGTATTGCCGTTAACGCGCTACGCCGACCGCAGCGTCGTTTCGAGCGCGCTCGCGATGATGATAAGCGCGGCTTGGGTGGCGCCATTCAGATCGAGTGGCCGTTCGGAGAGATCTGCAGGTATGTGTATGAAGCCGACCTTGCAATCCGCGCGGGCTCGCGTGAGCGACTGGTAAAGCACGGCGTTGCAGAGATAGCCTCCAGCATCGTTCGAGATCGAGCATGGAATGTTGTGCGCGTTCAAAGCGTGCGCGATTGCGGGGATGTCGATGGTCGCGCGGCGCGTGCCCGGTCCTTCGGTCGAGAGCGTCGCCGCGAGCGGCAATAGGGCGGCGGCATCGGGCATTGCCCGGCAGACATTTTCGGCCATTGTTTCGAGCCGGAGGGCTCGCATCCCGGCCGCAACGCCAAAATGTAGGGCGAGGACGGGCCGATAGCGGGCGTGAAGATTCGCGATCAACTCCGGCGCGCGGCGCCACTCCGTTGGCAGCACCGTCACGACGAAGCGGCGGCCAGGAAATGCCCGCCGGGCAAGAGGCGCGAGCTTTCTCACAAGTAGCGCAGACGCGTTGACCGGGATGCCCGGAAAAGGGCCGAAGCCGGTCAACACCACGGTCGGGCGCTTGTCAGCCACTTCCTGCATCGAACAACTATAGAGCGGCGCGGCCGACCTTTGAATGCGAGCCTATGACCGCAGCGGGGGTGTCAGCGCGGAGTAGGGGGCTTGTCATCGATCACGAGACGACCCTCTTCGGCCTTGTTGAAGTACTGGCTGGCGATCAGCCACCCCTTTAGCGGCCGCAGCGGCGGAATGCAGGTCAACAGGATGATGGGGAAACTCGTCAGAAGGTGAACCCAGAAGGGCGGCGAGTGCGCGACCTCGAGCCAAACGGCGAAGAAGGCGCTGGGAACGCAGGCGAAGCACATCACGAAGAACGCCGGACCGTCGGCCGGATCGGCGAAAGATAGATCGAGACCGCAGACGGGGCACGCCTTCTTCAGCTTTAGAAATCCGTCGAAAATCTTGCCTTCGCCGCAGCGCGGGCAGAGGCCCCACAGGCCGGTTTTGTATGGAGGAAGCTCCGGCCACTGATGTTTCGCACACATGCTCGCTGTCCTTTTTCGTCCAGTAATGCCCGCTTTTATGCATCGTATGTAGGCTAGATGTATGGCTATTGGCGCCTACATTCTATTGTTTGTATGGATAGTGCGTCATTTGGTCATAAAAGTCTTTAAATCCGTAGTTTGTGCGGTAAATAGCTACTTTCGTTGGGCCGCAGAGTCAATGCGGAGCAAAATCTCTCTGACTTGTTCTTCCGCATTTCTCCCATACATGTTATGCATGTGTATGGTTTTTGTATTCGAGGATATCCGAAATGTCTTCTTGGAAGCCTTGGCTGGTTGAAGGCAGCCAGCTCAAATATCGCGGCATCGTGGAAGCCATCGAATCCGACCTGAAAGCTGGAAATATCCAGCCGGGGGATCGCCTGCCGCCCCAGAGGACGATTGCGGAAGTGTTGGGCGTTGACCTCACGACGGTGACGCGGGCCTTTAACGAGGCGCGCCGCCGGGGGCTGGTCGAGGCCAATGCCGGGCGTGGCACCTTCATTCGCCGCAGGATCGACGACGGCCGAATTCTGGGACTTGGGGCGCCGCCAGCCGTCGACCTGAGCATGAACATTCCTCCGCAGCCCGCCAGCGCCAATCTCAAGCGGCTCATCCCCGAGACGATCGCGAATCTTCTCTCGGAAGAGCACGGAATGCTGCACCTCCATTATCAGGAGAGCACCGGCAGCGACGTCGATCGTGCGGCGGCGGCCGCGTGGCTCGCGCGCCGTATCGATCAGGTGCGTCCGTCTTCGATCGTGCTTGCGAGCGGGGCACAGAGCGCGCTGTTCGCGATTTGCGAATGCTTACTCGCTCCGGGGGACGCGATCGCTGCCGGTTCGGTGACGTATCCTGGACTCAAAGCTGTGGTGCGGCAGCGAGGCCTGGTGTTGCGTCCGCTGGCGATGGATGACAAGGGCATCATTCCGCAGGCCTTCGAGGCCTGCTGTATGGAGGCGCCGCCGAAAGCGCTTTACGTGATACCGGCCATCGACAATCCGACGACGGCAACTCTCCCCGAAGAGCGCCGCCGCGAGATCGCAGCAATCGCCCGGCGTTATGGCGTTGCGATCATCGAAGACGATCCCTATTCGGTGCTGCAGTTCGATCCGTTAACGCCGTTCGCGGCGTTAGCGCCGGATCTGACGTGGCATATCGCGACGCTATCGAAATGCGCGACGCCCGCGCTTCGCATTGCTTATGTCGTCGCCCCCGGAGCGGCGCACGCCATGCGACTGGCGGGCGTTATCCGGGCCGTCAATTTGATGGCGCCGCCCATCAATGCGGCTGTTGCGTCGCGCTGGATCTCGACGGGAATCGTCGAAGATCTGGCGGTTGCGATCCGTGAAGAAAACATTGCGCGCCAGAAGCTGGCGAAGACAGTCCTTGCCGACGCGAATATCGCGGCCGACCGCTGCGGCCATCATATCTGGCTTAAAATGCCGATGCATTGGCGGGCGGCGGATTTCGTGGATCATGCCAGGCGGTCCGGGATGTCGGTCGTGCCCGGCTCAGCTTTTGCGACAGGTCCGGAGGAACCGGAGGCTCTCCGGCTTTCGCTGGGCGTCGCGCCGGATCGGGAATCTCTCGTCGACGCTCTGAAGCAGCTTGCGAGCCTGCTGGCGCAGCCGTCGGTCATGGTCAAGGCTATCGTCTAGCCTTTGACCTTTTCATGAGGTCGTCCGTGATCGCGGACGACCTCCTTTTTAGTCGCTAAACTGTCAATTTCGTTGGAATTTCGTGCTTCGAAACGACCTGTTGCAAACGCCCGCCGCCCAGATATCCTTGTGGCTATATCGCAATTCACAACAAGGTGGGTTTCATGCTCGCGGCGTCGTTTCCTTCACGTCTTTCACTGCGTGTCGCGTTTGCCGGTCTGATGGCAGGCCTGATGCTTGTTTCGACGCTGGCCGTCGAAGCCCAGGCGCAAAAAACAGAGACATCGACCGTTACGATCTTTGCTGCAGCAAGCCTCAAGAATGCACTCGACAGTGCGGCTAAGGCTTATGAGAAGAGCACCGGCAACAAGGTCGTGATTTCCTATGCGGGCTCATCGGCGCTTGCCAAGCAGATCGAGCAGGGCGCGCCTGCCGATGTCTTTATCTCGGCCGATCTGGACTGGATGGATTACGTTCAAAAGAAAAAACTGATCAAAGACGATACGCGTTTCAATCTTCTCGGCAACCGGCTCGTTCTGATCGCGCCGAAGGACAGTGCGGTTGAACTCAAGATCGGCAAGGATTTTCCGCTGGCCGCGGCGCTGGGCGACAATCACATCGCGATGGCGAACGTGAAGTCGGTTCCGGCCGGCAAATATGGTTCGGCGGCGCTCGAAAAGCTCGGTGTTTGGGCTGCCGTACAGCCCAAGGTCGCGCAGGCCGACAACGTCCGTGCGGCCCTTGCTTTGGTGGCGCAAGGCGAAGCCCCGCTCGGGATCGTGTACGAGTCGGATGCCGCGGCAGAGCCGAAGGTCAAGATCGTCGATGTGTTCCCTGAGGACAGCCACCCGCCGATCATCTATCCGATTGCCATCCTTGCCGATACGAAGAACGGCGATGCAGCGAAGGCCTTCATCGACGATCTTAAAACTCCGGAAGGGCAAGCATTTTTCACGAAGGAAGGCTTTACCGTTCTCCTGAAGTGACGGTAAGCCGGCTGCGGATTGGCGAACGGAAAGGCTGAAGAGTGCTCGGATTTTCTCCCGAGGAGTGGACGACTATTCTGCTTAGCCTGCGGGTCGCCACCGTGGGAACGCTGGTCGGCCTGCCGATTGCTCTGTTCGCAGCCTATGTGCTCGCGCGATGGCGTTTCCCGGGCAAAGTCATCCTAGACGGCATTCTTCACCTGCCGCTCGTGCTGCCGCCCGTCGTGACAGGTTACTTCCTGCTGCTGACATTCGGGCGGCAGGGTGTCATCGGAAAAGCGCTGTATGAAACGCTCGGCTTCACGTTCTCCTTCCGGTGGACCGGCGCCGCGCTCGCGTGTGGCGTGATGGGGTTTCCGCTGATGCTCCGCGCAATCCGGCTGTCGTTCGAGGCGATCGACCGGCGGCTTGAAACCGCGTCGTCGACTCTTGGGGCCAACGCCTGGTGGACGTTCCTGCTCGTGACGATGCCTCTGGCTCTTCCCGGCGTTCTCGTCGGCCTCATTTTGTGCTTTGCGAAGGCGCTCGGCGAATTCGGCGCGACGATCACGTTCGTTTCGAACATTCCCGGGGAAACGCAAACCATTCCGTCGGCGATCTACACCTATACGCAGGTTCCCGGCGGGGAATTTCAGGCGTTCCGGCTGGCGTGCGTTTCGATCGTGATCGCGATGGTGGCGCTGATCCTGTCCGAGGTGCTCAATCGGCGCATCCAGAAGCGGATTGCCGTGTTCGAATGACGGGCGAGGAAGCGGCGCTCAGCGTCTCGGTCTTTCAGCGGCGGAACGGTTTCACTCTCGACGTCGCGTTTGAGAGCGATAGTCCGCTGACGGCGCTTTTTGGCCCATCGGGCTCGGGAAAGACTTCGGTCTTGAACATGATTGCAGGCGTCAGCCGGCCCGAGAGGGGGCGCATCGTCGTTGCCGGTCATGTCTTGACCGATACGGCAAAGCGCATCTTCGTCCCGCCGCATCGCCGCCGGATCGGCTTTGTGTTTCAGGACGCGCAGCTTTTTCCGCATCTGACGGTCGAGCAGAACATCAAGTTTGGCCGGTGGTTCCGCAGGGCGGAGGGGCATGCTCTGCCTTTGGACGTCATTATTGAGGTTCTCGGGATCGGACATCTATTGAAAAGGCGTCCAGCAACGCTTTCCGGTGGCGAAAAGCACCGGGTTGCTCTGGCGCGTGCGCTGCTGTCCTCGCCGCGCATTCTCTTGATGGATGAACCTCTTGCCGGACTAGACGATGCTCGCCGCATGGAGATCATGAACTTGATCGAGCGGGTACGGGACGAGTTCGCGGTGCCGATCGTTTTCGTCACGCACAATCTCGAAGAAGTGCGGCGGCTAGCGTCGCGTGTGATCCGGATCGTCGATGGTCACGTGGTGGCGACGGGCAGCCCGAGCGACGTCTTCGGGACTTAGCGGGTCTCAGCTACGGGAGGTTTGGGCGAGCTTTTTCGCCGGCTTCGAATTCGTCTTTTCGACGGGCAGTAAATGCTTTTCGATTGCGGCGAGCTGCTTCGAAAAAGCGGTGAGCGCCTTTGCTTCCATATCGCGGTAGTGGCGAACGACATCGGCGCCGAACGGCGTGAGCTTCGCCGCGCCGCCGCCTCTGCCACCGTGCTGCCGCTCGATCAAAGGATCGGCAAACAAAGCGCTGAACTCGTCCATCAGATACCAAGCGCGCTTATATGACATTCCCATCGCCTTCGCGGCCTGCGCAATCGAGCCGTGTTGGCCGATGAGTTCGAGCAGTTGAATCCGGCCGTGACCGATGTAGCGGTCGCCGTCAAAGTCGATGCGGATCTTTATGACAGTCATTTCCTACCGCTCTTCAATTCAAGCCTCGATCAACGCAAAATGCCAAACCGGTTTGATTGTGGAGCTGCCGAGTTCGGTCCTTTGGCGTTGGTAAACCTGAGCAACCAATCTTGACCACAAACCCAACCGCTGCAACTTGCGTAATCATCCGGCGAACTGAAGATCAAGTAGGCCGCCGGTGCCGAAAGTCCGTGCACTCCAGGGGCGATCTTTCGCGTATCGCGAAGAAGTTGTCTCCGGTCTCTCTGGCGTGCCCGAAATTCCTGAACTAACATTACCCCCAGGAAACTCCGTGTAGAGGTTTGGGTGGATCGATCGCCACCACCGCCTCGTCACGGCGCGGCAATCGGAGGAGTAAGCACACATGACGCCCACTCGGAAGACACTTGTAGCATCGACCGCGCTTCTTTTGATGGGCAGCTTCGCTGCTTGGGCCGAGCCCTTGACCTCGGTGGGGCCGGGAGAAGGCGAAGTCGATATCGTGGCCTGGCCCGGATACATCGAGCGGGGCGAATCCGATAAAAATTATGACTGGGTGACGAGCTTCGAGAAAGAGACGAGCTGCAAGGTCAACGTCAAGACGGCGGCGACGTCCGACGAAATGGTGACCCTGATGAACCAGGGCGGCTTCGATCTCGTGACCGCGTCTGGCGACGCTTCCCTCCGCCTCGTCGCCGGCAAGAAAGTTCAGCCGATCAACGTCGCTCTCATTCCAAGCTGGAAGACGATCGACCCTCGCCTTCAGGACGCGCCATGGCACACAGTGGACGGCGTGCATTACGGCGTTCCCTATCAGTGGGGTCCGAACGTTCTCGCGTACAACACGTCGATTTTCAAAGATGCGCCGAAAAGCTGGTCGGTCGTATTCGAAGAGCAGACGCTTTCCGACGGCAAGAGCAACAAAGGCCGCGTGCAGGCTTATGATGGTCCGATCTATATTGCGGACGCCGCGCTCTACCTCAGCAAGAAGAAGCCTGAGCTTGGCATCAAAAATCCTTATGAGCTGAATAAAGAGCAGTACGATGCGGTGATCGCTCTTCTGCAGTCGCAGCGTGCTTTGATCGGCCGCTACTGGCACGACGCCACGGTGCAGGTCGATGACTTCAAGAACGAAGGCGTCGTTGCGTCCTCGTCGTGGCCTTATCAGGTGAACCTGCTCCAAGCAGACAAGAAGCCGATCGCTTCCACCATTCCGGAAGAAGGTGCGACGGGCTGGGCTGATACCACTATGCTGCACGTAAACGCCAAGCATCCGAACTGCGCCTATAAGTGGATGGAGCACTCGCTCAATCCGAAGCTACAGGGCGATCTCGCGTCGTGGTTCGGCTCGGTGCCGACGGTTCCGGCCGCGTGCAAGGGCAATGCGCTGCTGACCGATACGGGCTGCGCGACGAACGGCTACGAAAACTTCGAGAAGATCTGGTTCTGGCGCACGCCGACGGCCAAGTGCGAAAAGGAAAGCTCTTGCGTTCCCTATTCGCAGTGGGCGAAAGACTACATCGCAATTCTCGGCAAGTAATCGTTACATCTTCTGCGGTCGGCCATTTGCGGCCGGCCGCAACCACTAGAAGAGTTTCATGTCTCCAGCAGTCCGCTTTCAGAACGTATCACGCCACTTCGGCTCCGTTCGCGCCGTAGATGGCGTTTCCCTCGATATCGAGCCGGGAGAGTTTTTCGCGCTCCTTGGTCCTTCCGGCTCCGGCAAGACGACGTGCCTGCGCCTGATCGCAGGCTTTGAGCAGCCAGACGAAGGCCACATCGAGATTTTCGGCGAAACCGTCGAAGGCGTTCCGCCTTATCGGCGAAACGTCAATACTGTCTTCCAGGACTACGCGCTCTTTCCGCATATGACGGTCGGCGAGAACGTTGCGTATGGACTGATGATCAAGGGCGTTGAAAAGTCCGTGCGCGAGGCGAAAGCCAAGGATGCGCTCGCGATGGTGAAGCTCGGCGGATACGAAGGCCGCCGTACGGCGCAACTTTCCGGCGGTCAGCGCCAACGCGTCGCGCTTGCTCGCGCGCTCGTCAATGGCCCCAAGGTTTTGCTGCTCGACGAGCCGCTCGGCGCGCTCGATCTCAAGCTGCGCGAGCAAATGCAGGAAGAATTGAAATCGCTACAGACCAGCCTCGGCATCACGTTCGTCTTCGTGACGCACGATCAGGGCGAGGCGCTGTCGATGGCAAATCGCGTGGCGATCTTCAGCGACGGAAAGATCGTTCAGGTCGGGACGCCGACCGATGTCTACGAGCGTCCGGCATCGCGGTTCGTCGCGGATTTCGTCGGCTCATCGAACGTGTTGCCGCCGGAGTTCGCGGCATCTCATAGCGGCACGCCGTCGTGGACCAGCCTTCGGCCCGAGCGGATCGAGGTTGTTTCCGACGGCGCAGCCATACCGTCCGGCTATGCTTCGGTTAAAGGCCTCATCAGCGTCATTAGTTATCAAGGCGCAGTGACGCGCATCACGGTGGTGACGGAGAAATTGCCGCTCATCGCGTCGATCCCGGCGACGACATCGCTGCGGAAAGGCGATCACGTCACGCTCGCTTGGCCGAAGGCCGCGATGGTCGCCATGGGAGAAAGCGCGTGACGGCGATGGCGGCTGAAAAACCGCGAGGCATCGCGGGCACGATATCGGATGTTTTCTTTACGCGGCCGCAGCTATTGACCTTGCTACTGCTGCTGCCGCCGCTTCTCTGGATCGGCGTCGTCTACGTCGGATCTCTGTTCGCGCTGCTGCTGCAAAGCTTCTATTCGCTCGACGATTTTTCGGGCGTCGTCGTCCATGAATTCACGCTCGCGACCTATTCGCAGCTGTTCGAGGGCTCGAACGTCCAGATCATTCTTCGCACTGTGACAATGGCCGCGCTTGTGACCGTCGCGAGTGCGATCATTGCGTTTCCGATTGCCTACTATGCGGCGCGTTATGCGCGCGGCTGGATGAAAGCGCTTTTCTATCTCGCCGTGATGATGCCGCTGTGGTCGAGCTATCTCGTCAAGGTCTATGCCTGGAAGCTGATCCTCGCGAAGGAAGGCGTCATTACTTGGTTTGCGAACGCGCTGCATCTGGGATGGCTACTCGACGGCATTCTGGCGTTGCCGATCATCGGCGGACCGTCGCTTTCGTTCAGTTATCTCGGAACGTTTCTCGTCTTCGTCTACATCTGGTTGCCGTACATGATCCTTCCGACCCAGGCGGCGCTGGAACGCGTTCCGACTAACTTCATTGAGGCTTCGGCCGATCTTGGCGCGGATCCGGGGCAGACGTTCCGCACGGTGATTTTTCCGTTGGCGCTGCCGGGCATTGTCGCAGGCTCGATCTTCACGTTTTCGCTGACGCTCGGCGATTACATCATTCCGCAGATCGTCGGGAATTCGCGCCTGATGATCGGGCAGGCCGTGTATACGCTGCAGGGCACCGCCGGCAATATTCCGTTGGCTGCCGCCTTCACCGTCGTGCCGATGGTGATCATGGGCTTCTATCTCTGGATGGCGAAACGCATGGGGGCCTTCGATGTCCTCTAAGGGCAAGACGGTTTCTCCGCTCGGTCTGAGGATCTCGGCGATCGGGGGGCTTTTATTCCTGCATCTGCCGCTCTTCTTCATTTTCCTTTACGCGTTCACGACTGAGGAAAAGAGCTTCGAGTTTCCGCCGCCGGGCCTCACGACGAAATGGTTCGGTGTGGCGTGGAACTCGCGGCCCGATATCTGGCCACCGCTTTATCTGTCGCTGCAAGTTGCGGCGATCGCGACGATCCTGGCGCTGATCTTCGGAACGCTTGCGGCGGCTGCGCTGTCGCGGACGAAGTTCTTCGGGCGCGAGTCGATCTCGTTGCTATTCGTGCTGCCGATTGCGCTGCCGGGTATCATCACGGGCATCGCGCTGCGGTCGGCGTTCGATATCATGAGCATTCCGTTCTCGGTCTGGACGATCATTCTCGGGCACGCGACGTTCTGCATCGTCGTCGTTTACAACAATGCGGTTGCGCGGTTCCGACGGCTTTCCGGCAATCTTGTCGAAGCGTCGATGGATCTCGGCGCTGACGGCTTCCAGACGTTCCGCCACGTGATCCTGCCGCAAATCGGGACGGCTCTGCTGGCGGGCGGCATGCTGGCATTCGCGCTGTCGTTCGACGAAGTGATCGTCACGACCTTCACCGCCGGACAGCAGACGACGCTGCCGATCTGGATGCTATCCGAGTTGATCCGGCCACGGCAGCGGCCTGTGACGAACGTCGTCGCCGTTTTCGTATTTCTCGTGACGCTACTGCCCATTCTCGCGGCCTACTACCTGACGCGGGAAGGAGAACATACCGGCGGTTCCTCAAAGTAACGGGGCGCCGGAAGATCATTGGAGGAAGCCATGCTTGAAACCAACATGCTGATCGGTTCCGACTTCGTTGCGGGAACGGATGCGCCTGAGCCGATCGTCAATCCGAAAACGGAAGAGGTCATTACCAATCTTCCCGATGCGTCGGTCGCGCAGGTCGATGCCGCCGTCACGGCCGCCGAGAAGGCGTTCAAGACTTGGTCGCAGACGACGCCCGGTGAGCGCTCGGCGCTGCTGTTGAAGCTCGCTGATGCGATTGAAAAAGACGGCGAAGCATTCGCAGCGCTTGAGGCGCTCAACACCGGCAAGCCGCGCATTCGCGTGCTTCAGGATGAAATACCCGGCGTTGTCGATTGCTTCCGTTATTTCGCTGCTGCCGTGCGCAACATGCATGGTCCTGTTGCAGGAGAATATCTTGCGGGCCACACGTCGATGATCCGCCGCGATCCGGTCGGAGTCGTTGGTTCGATTGCGCCCTGGAATTATCCGCTGATGATGGCCGCATGGAAGCTCGGGCCTGCGCTTGCAGGCGGCAACACCATCGTGCTCAAGCCATCCGAACAAACTCCGCTGACGCTTCTGAAGCTTGGCAAGATTATCGCCGATATCTTCCCTGAAGGTGTCGTCAACATCGTCGTCGGCAAAGGCGCGACGACGGGCTCCGCGCTGATCAATCACCCGAAAGTTTCGATGGTCTCGCTGACGGGCAGCATCGGTACGGGCCAGAAGGTTTTGCAGGCAGCAGTCTCGACGATCAAGCGCACGCACCTCGAGCTTGGCGGCAAAGCACCGGTTATCGTTTTCGACGATGCGGATATTGCCTCCGTCGTCGAAGGCGTGAAAGTTTTCGGTTACTACAACGCTGGGCAGGACTGCACGGCCGCATGCCGCATCTACGCAGGCAAGAAGATCTATGACAATCTCGTCGCCGATCTCGCGAGCGCTGTCAGCAGTCTCAAATTCAACCAGGCGAATGACGACGAAAACGATCTCGGCCCGCTCATCTCGTCAGCGCAAAAGGGCCGCGTGCAGGGCTTCGTCGAGCGCGCGTCTCAGCTCAACCACATCAACGTAGCGGCGGGCGGCAAGGCTCCGACAGGCAAGGGCTTCTTCTTCGAGCCGACGGTTCTTGCTGGTGCGACGCAAGAAGACGAGATCGTGCGCAAGGAAGTGTTCGGTCCGGTTGTTTCCGTTACGCCGTTCGATGACGCCGATGAGGCGATTGCCTGGGCGAACGACAGCGACTACGGCCTCGCGTCGTCGGTGTGGACGTCGGACATCGGCAGGGGCATGAAGGTCGCGTCGCGCCTGCAGTACGGCTGTACGTGGGTCAACACGCATTTCATGCTCGTCAGCGAGATGCCGCACGGCGGCTTCAAAATGTCGGGCTACGGCAAAGATCTCTCGATGTATGCGCTCGAGGATTATACCGTGCCGCGTCACGTAATGGTGAAGCTCTAAAGCTCACATCTCGCGGGCAGCACAGCGTGCTGCCCTGTCAACTGCGGTGGCGGCGGGGTCAAGTCAGCTTTGCCGCTGCTTCGTAGGCTGCTCCGAAAGGATCGAGGTGGGCGTGCATATGGACGCCTGCCACGGGAGCGCATACGGGATTTCAAACGATAATGACCGTCACGGCCGAACTCACGCACGATGAGCTATTAGAACGCCTGCAAGCTCTGGCCGAGCGTGCAATCAAGCGTTTCGGCCTTCCCGGCGACGCTTCCGTCAAGCTCATCAATGTTTCCGAGAACGCTACGTATCGGGTCGACAACGGCTCGGGGCAGAAATGGGCGCTTCGCGTGCACCGCGAAGGATATCACTCGCGAACCGCAATCGCCTCTGAACTCGCGTGGCTTTCGGCTCTGCGCGAGGATGGAGTCGCGACCCCAACGGCTGTGCGGGGTCTCGACGGCGAATACATCCAGACCGTCGCCGGAGAGGGTTTGCCCAATCCCCGAAATGTCGTTCTGTTCGAGTGGGAGAACGGCGCCGAGCCTGAGCGTACCGACGTTGCGGGCTTCGAGCTTCTCGGCGAAACGGCGGCGCGGATGCACGCGCATGTTCGCAAATGGCGGCGGCCGCCGTGGTTCGAGAGGCATTCCTGGAATTTCGAAACGAGTCTCGGCGATCGTCCTCACTGGGGCTATTGGAAAAACGGGATGGGGATGACCGCAGAAGCTATGGAGGCTTTTTCGGAAACCGTCGCGCTGATCAAGAATCGTCTCGAAGCATTCGGCAAATCACCCGATCGTTTCAACCTCGTGCACGGCGACATGCGCCTCGCAAACCTGCTGATGGATGGCAGCAAAGTGAAGGTGATCGATTTCGACGACTGCGGCTTTTCCTGGCTGCTTTACGATTGCGCGACAACCGTCTCTTTCTTCGAGCATACGCCTGAGGTTCCGGAACTTCTCAACGCGTGGGTCCGGGGATATCGACGCATCGGAACGCTTAGCCCGGAGGAGGAAAGCGAGATCGCGACCTTCGTGATGTTGCGCCGCCTGCTTCTCGTGGCGTGGATTGGATCGCACTCGGAGACCGAGCTCGCCCAGTCGATGGGTATTTCCTATACACAGGAATCGATACCGCTCTGCGAAACCTATCTCTCACTTTACGGTGGGGCGGGCAGGGTGACGGCTTCTCCTGCGGAGCCGAAAAAAGGCATCCTAAGCCGCCTCTTCGGCTGATTGCTGCAGTGCAATTGTGCAATTTCAGTATTTGAATGCCGAATAATTCAGCGTGCACAAGAGTTGACCCATCGAGCGCTTCTGATAGCCTTTTTCTTCTGAATATTGGCACTCGCTCATCAGGAAACGATGGGAGTCGGCAGCATCGAAACCGTGGCGGCAAGCGCCGGTCGGGTGGTTGGCAAAGAAGCCGATCCGTCGGTTCTTGCGTCCGCCGCGACGGGTATCGTTAAATTCATCGAGCGCCAGCGCGGTGATGTCGACCGGATTTTTGGCAACGCGGGCATCTCACCGGAAATGGCGGGCTCGCCCACGCTTCAGCTGAGTCTCACCTCCTATTGCCGGTTGTTCGAGGAAAGCGCGCGCATCACGCGCAACGATAACTTTGGTCTCTGGTTTGGCCATGCTTTCGATCCGCGCGACCTCGGCCTATGGGGTTACGCCGCGCTCTCAGCACCGACGCTGGGCGTGGCGCTTGAGACCCTCGTCGATCTCTTTCCATTGCATCAACAGTCGTCGACGATGGCGCTCAAGCTGGCGCCCGATGGGCTGATGCGGCTGGAATATCGGGTCGACGCGCCGCAAATCGTCGAGCGACGCCAGGATGCGGAGCTATCTCTAGGCATGTTCCTGAATCTCATCCGGGAGGCGATGGGGCAGAGCTGGGCGCCGGAAGAAGTTCACTTCGAACATCCGAAGCCTGCGCAGTGGCGTGACCATGAACGCGCCTTCGCCGCTCCGGCTTTTTTTGCACAGCCGACGAACGCGATCGTCTTCCGTCCGCAGGTATTGAAGCATGTCATGCCGGCGGCCGATCCGCGCCTGATGTCGGCAATGAAGCTTTGTCTTGCACGGTTGTCTGAGCGTCAGGATGTGCGCTTCAGCATAACCGATCAGGTGCGCAGCGCCGTCAGGGCGCGCCTGCCCGAAGGCTTTCCTGCGATCGAAGGCATTGCTTCGGAACTCCGGCTTCCTCTCAGCACCCTGCAACGGGAGCTGCATTACGACGGCCTGAACTACAGCACGCTGGTTGAGAATACCCGACGCGACTTGGCGTTATCGTATGTTCGCCAGCGCCAGCTTTCGTTTTCCGAGATCGCGTTTCTCGTCGGTTATTCCGAGCTTTCAGCCTTCAGCCGCGCGGTGCGGCGCTGGACGGGGCTTTCGCCGCGCGCGCTCCGCGCCGAGGTTCTTCGCAACCACGGCTGACGAAGCGCGCGCAGCTTTTATTTTTCAAGCTTGAGCTAGAGCGTCCATGCTTTCTGGCAGGATCTGACCGCCGTCGACGATGATCGTCTGGCCGGTGATATATGCCGCTTCCTTCGATGCGAGAAACAGCGCCGCGTAGCCGATGTCTTCAACCGTTCCGAGCTTGTTGAGCGGGATCGAAGCCGCCATTGACTTCTCGTATTCGGGCCCGAGAGCGGCTAGTCCCTCAGTCGCGATGTTGCCGGGAAGGACTGCATTGACCGTGATGCCATACTTGGCAAACTCGATGCAGGCCGTGCGCATGAAGCCGAGCTGACCAGCCTTCGTTGCGCCGTAGTGCGCCCAACCTGGAAAGCCCGTGACCGGCCCCGTGATCGAGGATGTGAGGACGATGCGGCCCTCGCCCGATTTCTTGAGATAGGGGAGGCATGCCTTGATCGGTAGAAATGTGCCCTTGAGGTTCGTCGTCGTGACGAAATCCCAGTCTTCCGGCGACAGATCTTCGATTTTGGTCTGAGGGAAGATACCGGCGTTGGCGCAAAGGATGTCGACGCCGCCGTGGGCGCTCGCCGCGGCCTCGGCGAGGAGCTGCATGTCGCCCATGCTGGTGATGTCAGCGGCAAAACCTTTTGCGGTGCCGCCTGCTTTGCGGAATTCCTCGGCCGTCGCTTCTGCTTCGTCGAGATGGCGTGAGACGACGAAGACCTTGCCGCCGTTCTTGGCGAAGACGCGCGCAATGCCTTTTCCGATACCTTTGCTTGCACCGGTGACGATGACGGACTTGCCTGCGATGGACGTGAGCATCGAGGTTGCTCCCTGGTTTATTCGGATTTTCTGATGAAAAGGCGGATGCCCTTGCAAGCATCCGCCTTACTTTTCCTCTCGTGGTCGAGCGGGATCGTCAGTCGTTCAAGACCATGCGACCGATACGGGCGTGGGCCGCAGGCGCCAGGAACCGGAGCGCAAGGCCCCAGACCAGACCGACGCCCAAGATGACGAAGGCAATGAGCGGAATGCGGCTGCCGAAGCTGCCCGTGCCGCCGAACGTCTCCAGGTTCACAACCAGCAGGTAGACGAGATAGACCTGCGAGAAGAATGCGATGACCGGAGCGATAAGGCCAGCGAAGACGTTCACTTCACCCGGATGGTTAGCCCGGAAGTAGACGATGATCGCGATCGATACCACGGCCTGCAGAATAAGCAGCAGCATCGTTCCGAGAACGGCGAGCATCGTATAGACGCCGAGGTATGCTTGGGCATTGGGGTCGTTCGTTCCGGCAAAGTAGGCGAACAAAATGATCCACAAGGCAGCAAACAGTGTCTGGACTACAGATGCCACGTGGGGGCTCTTGTGCGTCGGATGCGTCTTACCGAGAACGCCTGGCAGCACACCTTCACGACCCAGGGAGTACATGTAGCGGGCGGCCGTGTTGTGAAAGGCCATGCTGCAGGCAAAGGAACTCGTCAGAATAAGAACGGCCATCGCCTCGGTTGCCCACTGGCCGACGAATTCTGTCAGAGGCGAAAGGAAGAAATTGCCCGAGTCGGCGACGGCCTTGGCAAGCATGTCGCCTTCGGTCGGATAAGCCGAAATCGCGCACCAGCTGGTGATGATGTAGAAGATGCCGAGGCCGATGACGGAGTAGTAGAGCGAGCGCGGGATGACGTACTTCGGATCGACCGATTCTTCGGCGTAGTTCGGCGCCATTTCGAAGCCGACCCACGACCAGAAGGCCATGAAGACGCCGACAGCCGCTGCGCCTGCCGCAATATCGGTCGTACCGACTTTCTGCGCGGCGACCGGTGTCATGACGTGAAGGACATTCAGCGCTTCGAGATTGAAGGCGCCAGGGCCTTTAGCGAGAAAAATGCCGACGTCGAAGATCGTCAACATGATCACTTCGAACACCAGAGCGGCGCCCAAGACCTTCACCGACAGCTGCACGTCCTGATAGGAGAGGAACGAGCTGAGAGCGACCACGAAGAGGGCGAGATAGACCCACGGAACGTTGATTCCGAAGTGCGATTGAAGCCAAGAGTTGCCAAAAAACGCGAACAGGCCGGTGAGGGAGGCTTCGAACACGCTGTAGGATGCGAGCGAAGCAAAGCCCGCGGCCATGCCGACATCACGTCCCAGCCCCAAGCTGATGAACGAATAAAAACCGCCGACGGACGAGACCTTGCTCGCCATGGCTGCGTATCCGACGGAAAAGATGGTCAACACAATCGTGGCGAGAAGGAAGGCGGCGGGAACATAGAGGCCATTGCCGAAACCGGCGGCAAACGGCACGTTGCCGAGCATGGCGGACTCAGGCGCTGCGCCGGTGACCGTCAAGAACAACACGCCGATCAGGCCGATCGCTTTAGAGTGGAGCTTATCGACTGAGGCGTCCTTACTTACGTCGAAGCTTTCTTGGGCTTCGAGAGCACTTGCGTTAGGTGATGTCACGTTGGCTACTCCCCCTGGGTTGCGGTCATCCGAACATCCAGGAACTGTCCGGAGCGAGTTAAGAACGTACGCGTACTATCAGGCTGTCGTCTGCGGCTCAGCGCCCTCGATAATGGTGTGCCAGGTGGGTCGCACATGAATTCCGAGCGTATATGTGCGCCGCAAAGCGGGGTTTGACATTGCGCTGTCAAAACTTGACCTAACTTAGTCCAGACCCATGATCTTCTTGAGCTCTGTGCTCGACATGACGTGACAGTAGATCATGTTCATGATCTCGAGCTCCTTATGGTGAAGCTCGTCCGAACCGGCGGCGCAACAGTCTTCCACAACGACGACTGAAAAGCTTTCGTCAGCCAGACTCCGGACCGTCGAAGCGACGCATTGGTCGGTAAAGATTCCGCAGCAAACCACCGTTTTGATGCCAAGATTAGTGAGGATCAGCCGCAAATTCGTGCCCGTCAGAGCACTGTCGGTTGTCTTCGTGACGACGATTTCATCGCCGACCGGCGCGAGTTCTGGGACGATCTGCGACGGCAGTTCGTCCTTCGGCAGCAGCAGGTTGTTCCAGCCCGGCATCTTCTGCGATAGCGACCGGTCTCGCCCGTCCTTGGTGTGGCAGGCGATACGGGCGAAGAGGCATTCGATGCCGTTATCGCGGAATGTGGCGAGCAAGTCTTTGGTACGCGGCAGGACGGTCTGATGCATACGGTCGTGGAATGGTGTCCAGGCGTCGTACCGGCGCTGATCTTCGGGCGAGAGCGAGGTCCGTTCCGGACGCTCGAGGTAGGTGTTCTGGACATCGATGATCAGGAGGGCGGTGTGGGCTTTGGCAAGGTCGGGATCGGCTGGTTCCGGAGCGCCGTCGTAGTAGATGGATCGGTAGTCTGTCTTCCAGCTCATGCAGGACCTTTCAATAACGCTTTTTGTAGAGGGAGCGGCGTTCGTAGACGTCGGCGGCTTCCTCGATGAAGGCAGCGACGCCTTCCGCCCCATAGACATCGCGAAGCTCTTTCGCCGCGGCAAGAAGTTCGTCCTTGGAGCCCGCGCGTCCGGGGCGCAGCAGCTCGTAGGTTCTCATGATGACGTCTTGCGGCACGTCGACCAATTCGGCGCCGCGCTCGAAGTTGGCGGCCAGCGTCGGCCGTCCCGCCGCTTTGGAGATTTCCGCCTGCTGGCGGAGCGCCCGGCCCGTGATGCGCAGATCTTCGAGCGTCACCCGGTCGGAGAGAACGGCGTCGAGGCCGATATCGTCGAGCGTTTTGCCGGCTTTCGTCTCGACGATCTCGGGACGCTTTTCGGCAAGCGGGTAGTCCGCAACAGTAAGGGTTTTGTCGCTCATGCCGCGGCTCCGAGGAATTTGATGTCGATCTCTTCCGGCTCCGCGCCTTCGGACGTCATCTCGGTTTCGATCGCGTAGATCATCGAAACGCGGGCGTGGTAGCGCGACCCCATCGCTTCGCCGCGCGTCGGCACGATGACGGGCTCCGGCA
This sequence comes from Hyphomicrobium sp., assembly GCA_030148425.1. GTDB lineage: Bacteria > Pseudomonadota > Alphaproteobacteria > Rhizobiales > Hyphomicrobiaceae > Hyphomicrobium_B. The sequence goes on from JASBTM010000003.1 coordinate 93,389, forward strand.
TCTCGCCGAGGGCGTAGGCAGCGGCATTGAGGCCCATGCGTTTGTAATGCTCGAGCTTCGTGATGGGCGAGTTCGAGAAGAGTTCGAGATTGTTATGCGGTAGCCGGTCTTTCTGGTGGATGACCGCGGTGCCTTTGGCCTGGATGCCAATGCCGACTCCGGATCCAGCAAGACGCGCGGCGCTCAGGCCCAAGAACGACGTATCTGCCGTGTGGCGCATGCGGACGACGCGCGCGGTACATCCGCCCTCAGCGATACCGGCGATCAGCACCCGCAAAATGGCTGAAAGCGGATGCCCGGCGACGGTCTGGAATAGCTTCACCCCGAAAGCCGGGCTTATGCCGATGACGACCTCGCGCGGGTTGGCGGTGACGGCTGCAGGTCCGACCGGACGATAAGCGATGCGGGTGACCTCCGCCGGGCGGAATTGAGCTTCGCCGCGCAGCACCTCCTGACGCGTCAGCACATCGCGGATGGCGACAATCTCTTCCCGGCGGCCTTCGCTGACGCGGTAGCCGGTTCCCGGTCCTTGATAATCATTTGGATCGTTGACGGCGCTGACGATCTTACCGTCCCGGATCATTGCAGATGTCTGCAGGTAATCGCCCGAAACGCGAAGGCGGACGAGTTTTAGCAGGTTATCTGCCTCTTCTCGGAAGCCACGCGCGGCGAGCGCCTTGATGACGTCGATCACGGTGATCGAGCGGGCGAAGATGCTTTCGCTGATCATCGCGACGTCACGGCCGGAAAACGTGCGCGTTTCGTCGGAGCCTGAGGCCGCGATAACGCTTTGTTTCATGTCTGCGGTCGGCTTTGCCAGTCCAAGCTCTTCGAGCACGGCGCTGATAGCGTCGACGGCGCGGGCTCTCAGCTCCATGATGCGGGCTTCGCCGATCGGGGTCAGGCCGCCGTCGGCTTCGAAATCGCGCTGAAGGACAAGGTAATCCTCAAGCTCTTCGCCATTGAGCAACGAAGGGTTGAAGGAGTTGTCGTACTTCAGGATCGAGCCGAAGCCGGAGCAGATGAGATCCGAACCTGCGATGAGATAGGGCAGAATTTTCGCGCCGACACGGATTTCGGATTCCGTGGCACGTGCGTCGTTGCCGGAAGCACATTCAAGGTCGAGCCAGACCGCAATCAAATTTTCTGCCATCAGTTCGCGCATGCCGCCCGGCACCGTGCAGGTGACGGGGGCGCCATCGACGCCGCCGTTCTGCGTGCCCTGAACGCCCATGGCGCGCTGCAGACAGAGACAACGGGCTTCAAGATAAAGAAGGGATTTGCTTTCGTGAAATCCCATCAGCAACTCGGATCCGGCACCGGATGTGCAGCGCATCTTGATGCCACGAGACGCGTAGGCTGCCGCGAGAAACGCTTTCGACCAGGGTGTATCGTCGCCGTCGATGAAGCTTTTCTCGGTGCCGTAGACCGAAAGGGTTTCGGCATACGAGGTGAAGCCTGCCATGCCGATCTTCAGCTCTTCGGCTTCCTCGCTGGAGCACTGGAACAGCGTGCCCCAGCGGCCGACGGACGCCCCGACGGCGCACGCGACGGCGTTCGACCACGAATTGCGCGCGACGCGCATTGTCGTTTCGATTTCGTCGAAGCCGAACGCCACGGCGGTTGCGGCGTCGGCCGCCATCTGCAGCGGATCGTCCTTCGCGTTCGTTACGTGCGCCTGATTGCCTGGCGTTTGACGCGCCCGCATTTTGCCGTAGGCAAAGGCGATTTCGAGAGACGACAGGTGCGCGACGACCTCGGCGAGCTTGGCGGGAGTCATACCGTGCGCTAAGCGAACAAGGGTGCTGCGCGGCACGTTCATATCGACCAACATCCGCGCGACCTCGATCGAGGGCATGGCCATCGCTTCAGGCGCGATCTCGGGATCGAGATGGTACTTGGATATAAAGATGTCGATCATATCGAAGTCGCGGACGGCGATGCCATCCATCGACTCGACGACGCCGCTGCCCATCGCGAGCCCCGGCTTTGGATCATAGGGGCTGTTAAAGGCAGCGAAGCCGCTCGCCGCGTCCTCGGCGGCGAACTTGTCGAGGCGAAGCGGCCTCTCGTCCCAGTCGGAAAACCGCTTCCAGCGATTGGCGCGTATGTGCGATTCTTCCGTCATGGCATGTGTTCTCGGTAAAGGAGTGCCCGATTCAATCGGGGTCCACGATAACCCGGCCGCGACGCCCGCGTTTGACCTCAGCCCCCTCGAAGTTGACGGGTTTCGCTCGCAGTCCGCGCGAGACTGGCGTTGGAACTGAACAGACATGCCGAACGCCGGTCAAGCTGGAAGACGCCGGACAGCCTATAGTGGCGCGAAAATCGTGCAGAGCCGCACGCATCGTTAGGGAGCCGGTTTGAGGCAGCATGGAAGCAACGAAGAAAATCCTCGAGCTCAACGCCTTCGACATGAACACGGCGGAAGGACTGTCGGCGGAGGTGACGAGCCTCGTCAAACGCCGGAAAGAAACCTTCGGTCCGGCGTCGATGCTGTTCTACGAGCGGCCGCTCAATCTCGTTCGCGGCGAAGGCGTCTGGCTTCACGACGCGGACGGGACCCGGTATCTCGACGCCTATAACAATGTGCCGTCGGTTGGGCATTGCCATCCGCGTGTCGTTGAGGCCGTTTCCCACCAGTTCGGGGCGCTTAACACGCACACGCGCTATCTCTATTCGAATATCTACACCTACGCCGAGCGGCTGCTCGGCACGATGCCGGGCGCTGTCTCGAACATCGTCTTCACCTGCACGGGAAGCGAGAGCGCCGATTTTGCCCTTCGCGTCGCCCGCGCGGTGACAGGGGGAACGGGTTTCATCGTTACCGACAACGCCTATCACGGCAACACGTCGGCAGTGACGGAGATTTCGCCTTCCTCCGCCAGCGCGGAGCCTCGGCCACCTTATGTGCGTGTGGTTGCTGCGCCGGATACCTATCGCGAAAAGATCGAGAAGGTCGGACCTCGCTTGGCGAACGATGTCCGTGCGGCGATTGCAAAGATGGCGGCGGACGGCATTCGTTTCGCGGGGTTCATTGCCGACAGTATCTTCTCCAGCGATGGGGTGTTTCCGGGCGAGCCGGGGTTCCTGCAGGAAACCTTGGAAGCCGTTCACGAGGCGGGAGGGCTCTATATCGCGGACGAGGTGCAGCCGGGCTTCGGCCGGACTGGCGAGAAGATGTGGGGTTTCGACCGTCATGGTCTCGTGCCCGATATGGTGGTGATGGGTAAGCCGATGGGGAATGGCTTCCCTATGGGCGGCGTCGCTATCAAGCCGGATCTTCTCAAAGCATTCGGCGCGAAGTCAGGCTATTTCAACACATTCGGCGGCAACCCCGTCGCGGCCGCGGCAGGTCTTGCGGTGCTGGACGTTCTGGAAGGCGAAGGGCTGCAACAGAACAGCCTCGAGACGGGCGCCTATCTGCGGACCGAAATTCGTATCGCCGGAGCCGACGGCGGGTGCGTGGGCGACGTACGCGGTTCGGGGCTTTATATCGGCGTCGACATCGTCAAGGATCGCCAGTCGCGCGAGCCGGATCGGGGCATGGCCGAGACTATTGTGAACGGGATGCGCGACCGGAACATTCTTATCGGGATCGCTGGCGGGCATGGGAATGTCTTGAAGATCCGTCCGCCGCTCTGCTTTACTCGCGAGCATGCCGATATTTTCATTGAGGGATTGAAAGGCGCGTTGGCCGACGCATCGTAATGGCCAGCTCAGCGTTTCATTCAGCAGGAGCCTCTATGCAATCGAAGCTTTTCATCGACGGAGCGTGGACGGATGCCCGCGATGGTGGAACGCTCGACGTCATCAATCCGGCCAACGAGCAGGTGTTTCACAAATGCGCCGCCGGAACCGCTGCGGACATCGATGCTGCGGTCGCCGCCGCCAAAGCGGCTATGGCAGGACCTTGGGCGCGGACCACTGGCAAGGATCGAGCCGGATATCTGCGCGCCATCGCCGCGAAAATCGAAGAGCAGAAGCAGGCGCTCGCTGAGATTGAGGTCCGCGACAACGGCAAGCCGCTGCCGGAGGCGCTGTGGGACGTTGGCGACGCGGCTTACTGCTTCAATCTTTATGCGACCTACGCCGAGGAGCTTGACGGCAGACAAGGGGAGATTGTCGGTGTTCCAGATGACCGCTTTCAGTCGCGTGTGAAGTACATGCCGGCGGGAGTCGCGGGTCTCATCGTGCCGTGGAATTATCCGCTGCTGATGGCGGCGTGGAAGGTGGCGCCAGCTATTGCTGCCGGTTGCGCGATCGTATTAAAGCCGTCGGAATATACGCCGCTGACGGCGCTCGAACTCGCGCGGATCGCGGCCGAAGCCGGTCTCCCGAACGGTGTCCTGAATGTCGTGACGGGTTACGGCGCGACGGCGGGCGCGTGTCTCTCGGCGCATCCGGATGTTCGGAAACTTGCCTTTACCGGCTCTGTGCCGACCGGAATTGCCGTTGCGTCCGCGGCGGCGCGCGATGTCAAGAGTGTGAGCCTTGAGCTTGGCGGCAAGTCGCCGATCGTCGTTTTTGACGATGCCGACATCGAGCAGACCGTCGAATGGGTGATGTTCGGCATTTTCTGGAACCAGGGTCAGGTCTGCAGCGCGACCTCGCGGATGATTGTCGAGAAGGGCATCGCGCCGAAGTTGATCGACCGGCTGTCGGAAGAGGCTAAGAAAATCACTATCGGCGACGGCATGGCGGCGGGGACGTTGCTCGGACCGCTCGTGAGCAGGGCGCAGTATCAGAAGGTGCTGAGCTATATCGACATCGGTAGAAGCGAGGCGACGCTGGTGACAGGCGGTGCGCGGCCATCGCATCTCAACGAAGGGTACTTTCTGGAGCCGACGATATTCGCCGATGTTTCGCCAAGCGCGCGGATCTGGAAAGAAGAAATCTTCGGGCCGGTTCTCGCCGTTTCGACTTTTGAAACTGAAGATGAAGCCGTGAAGCTTGCCAACGACAGTGAGTTCGGTCTGGCGGCCGCAGTCATGTCTGGGGATCACAAGCGCGCGGAGCGCGTGGCCGATGCGTTCGAGGCCGGTGTCGTCTGGATCAACTGCTCGCAGCCAAACTTTCTCGAGCCGCCTTGGGGCGGCGTCAAGAAAAGTGGCGTTGGCCGCGAGCTCGGGACGTGGGGACTCAACAACTTTCTTGAGCCCAAGCAGATCACCAAATATCTGAGCCGCGACCCGTGGGGCTGGTACCTGAAGGGGTGAAGGCCGGTGTCAGGCCTTCAGCCGGTAGCCGGTCTTGAAGATCCACCAGACGATGGCCATGCAAACCGTGAGAAACACGAAGATCATAAGCAGGCTGACGCTGACGTTGACGTCCGAGATTTCGTAGAAGCTCCAGCGGAAACCGCTGATGAGATAGACCATCGGATTGAAGAGGGTGATGGTCTGCCATGCGGGCGGCAGCATCTTTAGCGAATAGAACGTGCCGCCAAGAAACACGAGCGGCGTGATGATGATCAGCGGCACGACCTGCAGCTTCTCGAAGCCGTCGGCCCATACCCCGATTACGAAGCCAAGCATGCTGAAGGTCGCGGCGGTCAGAACGAGAAACGCGATCATCCAGAACGGGTGAGCGATATGGATCGGCACGAATAGGCTTGCCGTCGCGAGGATGAGCAGGCCGAGCAGGATGGCCTTCGTCATCGCCGCGCCGACGTAGCCGAGCACGATCTCGAAAGGGGAAATTGGGGCGGACAGGTGCTCGTAGATCGTGCCGGTGAAGCGGGGGAAATAAATGCCGAACGAGGCGTTGGCCGTACTTTCCGTCAGCAGCGACAGCATAATGAGCCCCGGCACGATAAATGAACCGTAGCTGACGCCGTCGATCGTCGAAATTCGAGAGCCGATAGCGGCGCCGAAGACGATGAAGTAGAGCGATGTCGAGAGGACCGGCGAGATCACGCTTTGCATCAGCGTGCGCTTCCACCGCGACATCTCGAAGATGTAAATGGCGCGAACCGCTTCGATGTTCATCGCTTTGTCCTCACGAGATCGACGAAAATGTCTTCGAGCGAGCTTTGTATTGTCGACAGATCCTTGAACGAAATTCCGGCGCCGCGCATGTCGTTCAGAAGTGCCGTGATGCCGGTGCGCTCAGCGCGTGTGTCGTAGGTGTAGACCAACTCGCTCTTGTCGACGCCGAATTGCAGATTGTAGGTCGTGAGCGCTTCGGGAATGACGTCGAGAGGCACGGAAAGCTGCAATTGAAGCTGCTTCTTGCCGAGCTTTCGCATCAGCTCGTTTTTCTCTTCGACCAGGATGATTTCGCCATTCGCAATGACGCCGACACGATCGGCCATCTCTTCGGCCTCTTCGATGTAGTGCGTCGTCAAGATGATCGTGACGCCCTTCTCGCGCATTTCGCGAACGACGTCCCACATCTCGCGGCGAAGCTCGACGTCGACGCCTGCTGTCGGCTCGTCGAGAAAGAGGATGCGAGGTTCGTGCGCCAGCGCCTTGGCAATGAGGAGGCGGCGTTTCATTCCGCCCGAGAGCGTCATGATGCGGGCGTCTTTCTTGTCCCAGAGCGAAAGATCACGGAGGACCTTCTCGACGAGCGCCGGGTTGCGTGGCTTTCCGAACAAGCCCCGGCTGAAATTCACCGTCGCCCATGGGGTCTCGAACATGTCGGTCGAGAGTTCCTGCGGGACCAGACCGATCATCGCGCGCACTGTGCGGTAGTCGGCGGCGATATCCTTGCCGTCCACGGTGATCGTCCCGGACGTTGGATTGACGATGCCGCAAATCGTGCCGATCAGCGTGGTCTTGCCAGCGCCGTTGGGGCCGAGCAATGCAAAGATCTCGCCTTGCTTGATCTCGAGATTGATATCTTTCAGCGCCTTAAAGCCGGACGCATAGGTCTTCGAAAGATTGGCGACGCGAATGATGTTGGTCATCTTCGGACTCTTGGGCTGCGGGGAGAGACGCCGGCACGGCATCGCAGTGTCGTGCGCCTGTTGTCAACGCTCTCCCTCGCTTCGCACCAAACTTATTCCGCAGGCGCCGGTGCCACATGACCGTGTGTGTCATGTGACGAAGCGACGGGGGCCGCGACGCCGCCTGCGTGGGCCAGCGGCTTGTTGCCGCTGAGTTTGCGTAGGATCACGTAGAAGACCGGTGTCAAGAAGATGCCGAACATCGTCACGCCGATCATACCTGAGAACACGGCAATACCCATCGCCTGGCGCATTTCGGCGCCAGCGCCGACCGACGTGACGAGCGGCACCACGCCCATGATGAAGGCCATGGACGTCATCAAGATCGGACGCAGACGGAGGCGGCTCGCCTCCACGGCAGCCTGCACGGGGTTGCGTCCCGCAAGCTCCAGTTCGCGCGCGAATTCGACAATCAGAATAGCGTTTTTCGCTGACAATCCGACAAGCACGATCAGACCGATCTGCGTGAAGACGTTGTTATCTCCATGCGAAAGATAAACGCCCGTTATGGCCGCCAGCAACCCCATCGGAACGATGAGGATGATCGATAGTGGCAAAACAAGGCTTTCATACTGAGCGGCGAGCACAAGGAACACAAGGAAGACCGACAGCGGAAACACCCAGATCCCCGAGTTACCGGCGATGATTTCCTGATACGTCAGGTCCGTCCATTCGAAGCCGATGCCCTTCGGGAGGACTTCCGCCGCGATGCGCTCGACCGCGGCTTTCGCCTGACCGGAGGAATATCCGGGAGCCGCGCCACCATTGACGTCGGCCGTCAGGAAGCCGTTGTAGCGCATGGCGCGCTCCGGCCCGGCGATCTGCTTGACGTTGAGCAGCGCGGACAATTGGATCATCGCACCCGTGTTCGAACGGACTTTTAGTAAGCCGATGTCCTCGGGCCGCGCACGGAATTTCGCATCGGCCTGGACGCGCACAGAATAAGTGCGGCCGAATTTGTTGAAGTCGTTGACGTAGAGCGATCCAAGATACACCTGCATCGTGTCGAAGACGTCCTGCACCGCGACGCCGAGCTGACGCGCCTTCGTACGATCGATTGCGGCGTAGAGCTGCGGGACGTTGACCTGGTACGACGTAAAGATGCCCGCGAGTTCAGGCGCTTTGTTCAAGGCAGCCGTAAACGCGTTCATGCCATCGGTCAGTGCGTCATAGCCAAGGCCTGCGCGGTCTTCGACCTGTAGCTTGAAGCCGCCGATGGTGCCGAGGCCCTGGACGGGCGGTGGCGGGAACATGACGATGAACGCGTCCTTGATGACCGCGTATTCCTGATTGAGCTTGCCGGCGATCGCGCCGCCGCTGAGGTCGGGAGAGCGACGCTCATCGAATGGCTTCAACGTCGCGAAGACGATGCCCGAGTTCGAGCTGTTCGTGAAACCGTTGATCGAGAGTCCGGGGAAGGCGACGGCGCTTTCGACGCCCGGCGTTTTTAGCGTGATATCGCTCATGCGCCGGATGACATCTTCCGTGCGGTCGAGCGTGGCGCCATCGGGAAGCTGCGCAAAGCCGACGAGATACTGTTTATCCTGCCCGGGCACGAAGCCGCCGGGGACAGCCTTGAACAGGCCGACCGTGACGCCGATCAGCACGAGGTAGATAAAGAAGGCGATAGCTTTGTGGCCCAGCACTCGGCGGACACCGCCGCTGTAGGCGTTCGAGCCCCAGCTAAAGGCTTTGTTGAAGCGTCGGAAAAACCAGCCCAAGGCGAAGTCCATCGCCTTCGACAACCAGTCTTTGGGCTGGTCATGGCCCTTGAGAAGAAGTGCTGCGAGCGCGGGAGAGAGCGTCAGCGAGTTTATCGCCGAGATGACGGTCGAGATCGCAATCGTCAGTGCGAACTGTTTGTAGAACTGCCCTGTCAGGCCGGTGATGAGCGCGAGAGGGACGAACACCGCAACGAGCACCAGAGCGATGGCGACGATCGGGCCGGAGACTTCGCGCATGGCTTGAATGGTTGCTTCGCGCGCGGGCAGGCCGTTCTCGATATTTCGCTCGACGTTCTCCACGACGACGATGGCGTCATCGACGACGATGCCGATCGCGAGCACGAGGCCGAACAGCGTCAGCGCGTTGATCGAAAATCCGAAGATGTGCATCACCGCGAAGGTGCCGATGATCGACACGGGCACCGCAATAAGGGGGATGACCGAGGCACGCCACGTCTGGAGGAAGAGAATGACGACGAGGACAACCAGCGCCACGGCTTCGAGAAGCGTGTGGATCACGGCTTCAATCGAGGCGCGCACGAACTGCGTCGGATCATAAACGATGCGGTAGTCGACGCCTTCCGGCATGTACTGTTTGAGTTCCGCCATCGTCTTGCGGACGTTGTCCGAGATCTCGATAGCGTTCGAGCCGGGAGACTGGGAAATCGGAATGGCGACGGCCTGCTTGTTGTCGAGCAGCGAGCGCAACGAATAGTCCGCCGCGCCAAGCTCGATCCGCGCAATATCGCGCAGTCGCGTAACCTGATTGTTTGGACCCGCCTTGACGACGATATCGCCGAATTCTTCCTCCGACGCGAGGCGGCCTTGAGCGTTCACCGATAGCTGGAAATCGAGATTGGGGAGCGACGGCGAGGAACCAACGACACCGACGGCCGCCTGCACGTTCTCAGCGCGAACCGCATTTGCGATGTCCATTGCGGAAAGCCCAAGCTCGGCGGCCTTCGCCGGATCGACCCAGACGCGCATCGAATAGTCGCCCGAGCCGAACAACTGCACATCGCCGACGCCATCAATGCGCGCTAGGCGATCCTTGATGTTGATCACCGCGTAGTTCCGCAGATACGTCATATCGTAGCGGTCGTTCGGCGACAGCAAGTGAACGACCATTGTCAGGTCGGGCGAGGCCTTGATCGTCGTGATGCCGAGCGCGCGAACATCTTGCGGAAGGCGCGGTTCTGCCTGCGATACACGGTTCTGGACGAGCTGTTGCGCCTTGTCGGGGTCGGTGCCGAGCCGAAAGGTGACGGTGAGGGTCATCAGGCCGTCGGTCGTCGCCTGGCTGCTCATGTAAAGCATGCCTTCGACGCCGTTGATCTGCTCTTCGATCGGAGTCGCGACGGTTTCCGCGATGACCTTCGGGTTGGCGCCTGGGTAGTTGGCGCGAACCACCACCTGTGGCGGCACGACCTCGGGATATTCCGAGATCGGCATCGCGGGCAGCGAAATCAGGCCGCCGAGGAAGATGAGAGTCGACAGCACGCCTGCGAAGATCGGGCGGTCGATGAAGAACGTCGAGATATTCATAACGGGCGTGCTCGATTAGGTTGGCGCGAAAATTCCTATCGCTGCGGAATATCTGCGGCTGCGTGTTCTTCTGAAATGGCCTGGCCGTCTATGGCCACCTGTTCCGGAGCGACTTCGTCTCCCGGCTTCACATGCTGCAGTCCGGCGACGATGACGCGATCGCCGGCATTGAGGCCATTGGTGACGATGCGGAGATTGTCGGTCATCGCGCCGAGCTTGACCTCGCGGTAAGCGGTCTTGTTGTCCTTGCCGACGATCATCACGTACTTCTTGTCCTGATCGGTGCCGATGGCCCGTTCGCTGATGGCGAGAACCGGCGCAGACTTCGGCTGAGCCAACCGGACGCGAACGAACTGACCCGCAATGAGGCGTCCGTCGGTGTTGTCGAACGTTGCGCGGAGACGAACGGTGCCGCTCGCGACATCGACCTTATTGTCGATGAGTTGCAGCGTGCCGGGCCGCCAAACGCCTTCGTTCGCAGCCGTGGACATTTCGACGGGAATCTTTTCGACATGCGCCGTGGCGTTGGCTTCCGGCGAGAGCGTTGCGAGCGCCTTGGCGACTACGTTCTCGTCGGCGTTGAAGCTCGCATAGATCGGGTTGACCGAGACGAGCGATGTCAGCAGCGGAGCGTTCGGTCCAGCTTCGACGAGGTTGCCGACCGTGATCTCACGGCGGCCGACGCGGCCCGAAACGGGGGCGCGGACTTCCGTCCATTCTAGATTGAGCTTCGCGGTCCGGAGCGCGGCTTCGGCGCTCTTGAGGTTCGCGACGGCGGCATCGTAGGCGTTGGCGCGGGTATCCAATTCGCGTTCCGAAAGCGCGTCGCCGATGATCTTGCGCGCGCGGGCGACGTCCGCCTTCGTGAAGACGACCTGGGCCTGGGCGGCTCCCACGACGCCGTTCAGGCGTTCGACTTCCGCGGCGTACGGCGAAGGATCGATCGTAACAAGGGAATCGCCGGCCTTTACCAGCGAGCCTTCGCGGAAGTGAATGGCGACGATCTGCCCGGCGACGCGGGGACGAAGATCGACCCGCTCGATGGCTTCGAGACGGCCGGAGAACTCATCCCAAGTGTTTGCTTCTCGCGGCGTGACGGTGGCGACGGAAACCGAGGGAAGTGCCTGGCCCTTCGCATCCTGTGCGAACGTCGCGTCGAAGGGCACCGCTACGAATGCTATCGCCGCCGCGGACGCTAAAAGTCCGACTAAAAACTTGGATCCACCTTTGACGGGCATCATCGATTCCTTGAATGTTTGCTGGCATTCGGCCCAAGGCCATCGTCCCCTTGCGGTGAGGCCTTGAGCACGCGTGTTCATTGGGAGCGTTGCGATGAGACGAGGTGAGTTCGCCGGACGCGTTCAGGAGAAATTGTCGAGGCTCAACCCCGGAAGCCAACGGCCACCCTGTTCGTCGTCCCGAGAGGAAATCTCAGGCGCACGGTATCCACAGGCGGATACAACGTATGGAGTGTGATCTTCGTCAGACGTCGCGCTGGTCGTCCGGGTGGAAAACCACCCCGCGAAACCCCGAAGGGCCGCTGCGGTCGTGTAAGAGAGAGAGCTTTTCATGACCCGCGAATTCCCCTATATATGTACCGAGTGGTACGGATATAGGCAAGCCGAAGGTGCTGTCAACTGCTATTTGTACTGATGAGTACGGAATGTACAGTGACTCGACAAAGAAAATGAAGACCGGGAGAGAAGCGGTGCAAAAAGGCCGCCCTAGGGAATTCGACGCCGAGATGGCGCTCGACAAGGCGCTGCATGTGTTTTGGGAGCGCGGATACGAGGGCACGTCGCTTACCGACCTCACCGAGGCGATGGGCATAAGCCGGCCGAGCCTTTACGCCGCATTTGGCAACAAGGAAGAGCTGTTTCGGCGCGCGCTAGACCGCTACGCGGAAAAAGGGCCGGGCTCCGTCCATGCAGAAGCGCTTGCAGAACCTACCGCGCGGAAAGTCGTCGAGCATCTTTTGCGTTCGGTGGCGTCGTCCGTCACCGATCCGTGCCATCCTGCGGGCTGTCTCGCGGTTCAAGGTGCGTTGACGTGCAGTTCTGCTGCGGATTCCGTCAAGCAGGAACTCACGAAACGGCGTTTGGAGGGGGAAGAGAACCTTCGTAGGCGTTTCGAAAGGGCAAAGGCTGAAGGCGATCTCAGTCCCCAGTGCAGTCCCGAATCTCTGGCGTGCTACGTGATTACGGTGACGCAAGGAATGTCGGTTCAGGCCTCAGGCGGGGCGTCGCGCGCGGATCTCCTTGCTGTTGTCGATTTGGCGCTAAAAGCTTGGCCGGTTTAACGGCGCGGCGCGGGACCAAGTCTAGCTATTATTGTCAAGTCTTGTACGTCGTGTCGCGGACGGCCACCTGTCGGCGGTGGCTCGTAATATCACGCGGAGCGATTGGATGATCCCCTGGTTCACTGCCAGCGAGAGCGGCAAGGTATTTCCTCGTATGGATAGCCGCTGTGCAGCGCTGTTTCTTTCAATTCTTGCGCTCTCGCCGCTGGCGATTGCTGACGGGCGTCCGGCGGCAGCCGAACCCGCCGAAGGATCGTGTCCGGGAGGAAACGCTGGCCTTACGCTTCCAAAGGGTTTTTGCGCGACGGTGTTCGCCGACAATCTCGGCGCGCCCAGGCATCTCGCCGTCGCACAGGATGGCACGGTTTACGTCAACAACCGGCGGCGCGGCGGCGAGCCTTCGTTACTCGCGCTCAAGGATACGAAGGGCGCGGGCAAGGCCGATGTGATCGAGACATTCGGGCCGCCCGGAGGCGGCGGCACGGGTATCGGCGTTTACAAGAATTGGGTTTACGTCGAACTCGGCGACGAGATCGTGCGCTACGAATTGAAGCCCGGCGACGTCTCGCCCAAGGGCAAGCCGGAAGTCATCGTGTCGAAGCTTCCGATTGACGGCGATCACAACTCGAGGCCGTTCGCGATCAACGACAAGGGTGAGCTTTTCGTCGATCTCGGCTCTGCGACGAATTCATGTCAGCGGGATAATCGCGCCGAGGAGTCGCCGGGCGTCGATCCGTGCGTGGAACTCGAGACGAGAGCAGGGATCTGGCGTTTTTCCGCCGACAAGCCGGGCCAGGTTTTCTCTGCGGCAGAGCGTTTCGCGACGGGATTGCGCAACGCCGAAGGGATCGACTTCGACGAAGCGGACCGGGTTTTTGCTACTCAGCACGGCCGTGACCAGCTCTATGAGAACTGGCCAAAGCTCTATTCGTCGGAGCGTGGTTCGGAGCTGCCTGCCGAGGTTCTGGTCGAGGCTCGCGAAGGCGGCGATTACGGCTGGCCCTACTGCTACCAGGACGGTTTTCAACAGAAGCTGGTTCTTGCGCCGGAATATGGCGGAGACGGCGGCAAGGCGGTCGGCCGATGCGCGGACAAGCTGCCTCCGGTCGCGGCGTTTCCGGGGCATTGGGCGCCGAACGATCTCAAGATCTACAAAGCGAAGCAGTTTCCTGAAACCTATCGCGGCGGGGCATTCATTGCGTTTCACGGCTCGTGGAACCGCTCGTCCGGCGGCCAGCAGGGCTATAATGTCGTGTTCCAGCCACTGAAGGATGGGAAGGCCTCCGGCTCTTATATCGTTTTCGCCGATGGATTCCGGAACGGAGACGGAACGGGGACCGAGCATCGTCCGACGGGGCTTGCGGTCGGGCCTGACGGTGCGCTTTACGTTGCCGACGACGCTGGCGGCCGGATATGGCGCATCGTCTACAAGGGATGACGTTTCAATCTTGATGGCGAACGGGGCGCGGCGGCGACGTGGTAGCAAAAGACATCGCGTTCCTGACGGGCGCTTCGGGGTTCGTCGGTTCCGCAGTCGCGCGGAAGCTTCTCGATGAAGGGTTCGCCGTGCGCGCGCTCGTTCGCAAGAGCAGCAATCGCGCGAACCTCGCTGGCATCGATCTCGACGTTGTCGAAGGCGATATCCGTGATGCGGCGCTGATCCAGAAAGCGATGGCTGGCGTCCGGCAGGTTTTTCACGTTGCGGCCGACTATCGGCTTTGGGCGCCCGATCCGCAGGAGATCATCAAGACAAATACCGATGGCACGCGGGCCATCATGCGCGCGGCGCTGGCGTCGGGCGTCGAGCGCATCGCCTATACGTCGAGCGTGGCGACGCTTCGCTTGAGCGACGACGGCACGCCGTCGGATGAGACGATGCCGTTGTCGGCGGAAAATGCCATCGGGGCTTATAAGAAAAGCAAAGTGCTTGCCGAACGGCTCGTCGAGCGCATGGTTGCCGAGGAAGGGCTTCCAGCGGTTATCGTTAATCCTTCGACCCCTATCGGTCCTCGCGACGTCCGGCCGACGCCCACGGGACGCATCGTCGTCGAGGCTGCGGCGGGGCGCATGCCCGCTTATGTCGAGACGGGTTTGAACCTCGTGCACGTCGATGATGTTGCGGACGGTCACGTTGCCGCCTTGAAGAAGGGGCGAACTGGCGAACGGTATATTCTGGGGGGACAGGATATGACGCTTGGGCAAATGCTTGCCGAAATAGCGACGCTCGCGGGACGACGGCCGCCCACGATCAAGTTGCCGCGTTCATTGATTTATCCGATCGCGTACGGCGCGGAAACGGCGGCGCGTATCACCGGACGAGAGCCGTTCGCGACCGTCGATGGCTTGCGCATGGCGAAATACAAAATGTTCTTCTCGTCAGCCAAGGCGGAGCGGGAGCTGGGATACCGTGCGCGGCCCGCACGTGAAGCGCTGGCCGAAGCGTTTCAATGGTTTCGGTCGGAAGGGTATTTCAAGTGACCGTCATTGATATGATCGCCGCGATCGGACTCGCGGCTTGGCTTTATCTGATCTTGTTCAATGGCGGCTTCTGGCTGAACAGCGAGCGTGAGGAAGCAGAGCAGAGCAAATTTCCCGAGCCGAAAGTTTGGCCGCGCGTTACGGCCGTCATTCCCGCGCGCAACGAGGCCGACATGCTCCCCGGCTCGTTGACATCGCTGGCCGCTCAGGATTATCCGGGCGAATTCTCAATCGTGCTCGTCGATGACCAGAGTACCGACGGTACTGCCGATGTCGCGCGCGCGATTGCTGCGAAGGCAAACCGGCGCATCACCATTGTCGACGGCGCGCAGCTTCCGGCACGCTGGACCGGAAAAGTCTGGGCGATGCATCAAGGAATCGCGACTGCGTCCGCGACGGAAACGGCGCCTGACTATTTACTTCTGACCGATGCCGACATCGGCTATGGGCCGGGCGTTCTGAAATCGCTCGTGGTCAGCGCGACTGCAAATGACCGCGCGATGACGTCGGTGATGGCCAAGCTGAAATGCGACAGCGTTGCGGAACGATGGCTCATTCCCGCATTCATTTTCTTTTTTCAGATGCTTTACCCGTTTCGGCGCGTCAATCGCGTGGGTGATCGGACGGCCGCAGCGGCAGGAGGCTGCATGCTCGTCGAGCGGTCGGCTTTGGAGCGCGCCGGCGGCATCGGTGCGATCCGCGGAGCCCTTATTGACGATTGCGCTCTCGGAAAGTTGTTGAAAACGCAGGGCGCCATTTGGCTCGGGCTGTCCGAGAGAGTGGTTAGCCTCCGGCCGTATGAGACTTTCGAAGATATTCGCCGCATGGTTGCGCGCTCAGCATACGCCCAACTGTATTATTCCCCGGTTTTGCTCGCGGGAACAGTTGTTGCGATGGCGGTCATTTATATCGCGCCGCCCGCTCTAGCTGTATTCGCGAGCTTTCCCGCCAATATGCTCGCAGCCGCAGCATACCTGTTGATGTTCCTCGCTTATCAGCCGACGTTGCGCTTTTACAACCGTTCGCCAATTTGGGGCTTCGCGCTACCACTTATCGCGACAGCCTATGTGGGTTTCACGCTAGATTCGGCGTATCAGCATATGCGAGGACGCGGCGGTCTTTGGAAAGGCCGAGTTCAGGCCGAAGTGGGACGGCAATGACGGTCGATACGAAATACAAATCCGGCAAGTCGGAGGGCGACGAGAACTTTCCCGTCGCCTCGCGTATCGTTGCTGCGCGTCACCGCGCGCCGATCCTTGCGTTCTATCGTTTTGCGCGAGCGGCCGACGATGCTGCCGATCACCCGACGCTCGATGCTCAATCGAAACTTTCGATCCTGACTGCTCTGGAAGAGACGCTGCTCGGCCGTTCCGATGACGCGACCGACGCGCTCGCGCTTCGAGAGCAATTGAAGCTCCGCAATTTGAGTGCGCAACATGCGCTCGATCTTCTGAAGGCTTTCCGCCAGGACGTCACGAAGAACCGTTACGAGAGCTGGGAAGAACTCATCGAGTACTGCCGTTACTCGGCAATGCCGGTCGGCCGCTTCGTTCTCGACGTCCATGGCGAGTCGAAGGCGACATGGGCGCATTCGGATTCACTGTGCGCAGCGCTGCAGATTATCAATCATCTGCAGGATTGCGCGAAGGATTATCGCGATCTCGACCGCGTCTACATTCCGTTGAACGACCTGTCGGCGCGTGGCCTCGGCGTCGAGGCATTGGCTGCCCCTCGAGCATCTGCGGATTTGCGCGCGTGCATCAACGCGCTTGCCGCGCGAACCGAGACACTCATGCCGGAAGCTGGTTTGCTGCCGCCGAGCGTCGCCGATTTGCGGCTCTCCGCAGAGACCGCTGTGATCGTCGAACTCGCACGAAGGCTGTTAGGACTTTTGAAGACGCGCGATCCTCTGTCGGAACGCGTGCATTTATCGAAATGGCAGGCAGCTCTGTTTGCCGCCAAGGCCACTGCCGCTACTCTTGCGAACCGGGGACTTGCCCGTTTCGCGTTTTCGAAATCGACGGGGATGATGCCGCATGAGCGCTGAAGTCGATACCTTGAGAGCCGAAGAGGCTCCAGCCGCGGCAAGCAGCTCGTTCTACGCGGCGATGCGCGTGTTGCCGCGTTCGCAGCGAGACGCGATGTATCACGTCTATGCCTTTTGCCGCGCCGTGGACGACGTCGCTGACAATGGTGGTTCGCGAGAGGTTCGGCAGGCGGATCTCAATCGTTATCGCACCGATATCGAGCAGCTCTACGCGAATGGCCGTCTGACGTCGCGGACGCGCGATCTTGTGGCGCCGGTCAAGCAATACGGGCTTCTGAAGGAAGATTTCATCGCCGTCATCGATGGCATGGAGATGGATATTGTCCGCGATCTCCGGGCACCAGAATGGAAGGTTCTCGATCTCTATTGCGATCGCGCGGCGTCAGCCGTCGGGCGGCTGTCCGTTCGCATCTTCGGGATGGACGAGGAGCCGGGTATCGAGCTGTCCCATCACCTCGGCCGTGCGCTGCAGCTGACGAATATTCTTCGCGACATCGACGAAGACGCGGCGATGGGAAGGCTCTACCTTCCCAAGGAAGCTCTGCGCGACGCGGGCATCACGGAAACGTCGATTGGCGATATTCTGGCGAACCCGGCGCTCGATCGGGTCTGCCGCGGCATCGCCGAGACGACGCGGAAATATTACGATCGTTCCGAGGCGATCATGGCGCACTCGCCGCGCCGGTCGGTTCGGTCGCCGCGCATGATGGCGACGGTCTATCGCGGCATCCTCGAAAAGCTGATTGCTCGCGGTTGGCGCGCTCCGCGTGTCGATGTCCGCAAATCAAAGCGCACCGTCCTGTGGGCGGTCCTGCGTGACGGCATATTCTGAATGACGAACGGCACTGTACACATCGTCGGGGCCGGTCTCGCCGGTCTTTCGGCGGGGGTTGCGCTTGCCGGTCAGGGTCGGAAAGTAATCGTCCACGAGCTTGCGCGCCATGCGGGCGGGCGCTGCCGGTCGTATTTCGAATCCGCACTCGGCATGACAATCGATAACGGCAATCACCTGTTGTTATCCGGAAATGCGAGCGCGCTGGCTTTTCTCGATAAGATCGGCGGCAGACATCTTCTCGATGAGCCGCAACACGCCGCGTTCAACTTTTTCGATCTCGCTTCGAATGAGAGCTGGGTGCTGCGTCCGAACGACGGGCCGGTGCCGTGGTGGATTTTTTCCAAGAATCGCCGTGTGCCTCGGACGAGCGCACTCGACTATATGCGTCTTGGAAATCTGCTTGGCGCAAGTGCCTGCGAAACGGTGACGGAGAGGATCGCTTCGGACACGGTTGTTTATCGAAATCTGATGGAGCCGGTTCTTCTCGCGGCGCTCAATTGCGACCTGAAGGAAGGTTCGGCTCAGCTCGCCGCGGCCGTCGTTCGCGAGACGCTGGGGCGCGGCGGGAAGGCTTGCCGTCCGCTGTTCGCGGCCAACGGGCTTGGGCCGGCGCTCGTTGATCCGGCGGTGACGTTCATCGCGCAGAAGGGAGGCGAGGTGCGCTTCGATCATGGCGTGCGCGCGATTGAATGGGATGGCGCAAGAGCAACCGCGCTGAAGTTCGCCGACGATACGGTTCCGCTCAGTCCAGACGACAAGCTTATTCTTGCGGTGCCAGCGTGGGTGGCGCGGACACTCGCTCCGGAGCTCAAGGTTCCAACGGAATATCGCTCGATCTTGAACGCGCACTTTGCCTTTCCGTCGCCCAGGAGCTTGGCGAAGATCACCGGTGTCGTTAACGCGACGACCGAATGGCTGTTTGCATTCGAGAACCGGTTATCGGTTACGGTGAGTTCGGCGGATCGCTTCAACGAAGCAGAGCGCGAGCCAACGGCGCGGCGCATCTGGGCCGAGATTTCGCAAATTGCCGGCATCGACGCCGAGATGCCGCGCTGGCAGATCGTCAAGGAACGGCGTGCGACATTTGCAGCGACGCCGGATCAGAATGCGGTGCGCCCGCGCGCCGAGACGCGATGGAAAAATGTTTTCCTCGCCGGAGATTGGACGGCGACCGGCCTCCCTGCCACCATCGAAGGCGCAATTCGGTCGGGTGAAACGGCGGCCAAACTGGCGATGGCCGCATAACTCTGATAGGACGCTCGGATCCCTGGAGACCCGATATGAATTTCGAATCCGCATCGCTGTCCGCCCGCATGGCGTCCGAGGCCGTAGAGCGCGAAATCACGCTGCCGGACATCGAGCGCGCCATCGGCTCGGCGAAGGAAGCGCTGCTGGCGCTGCAACGTGACGACGGCCACTTCGTCTTCGAACTCGAGGCGGACGCGACGATTCCCGCGGAATACGTTCTGATGCGGCATTACCTTGCCGAACCAGTGGACGAAATTCTTGAGGGGAAGATCGCCAACTACCTGCGCCGCATCCAATCGGACGATGGCGGCTGGCCGCTGTTTCACGCTGGAGCATCGAATATCAGCGCCAGCGTGAAAGCCTATTTCGCGTTGAAGATGATCGGCGTCGGCATCGACGAACCGTACATGAAGAAGGCGCGCGGCTGGATCCTGTCGCAGGGCGGTGCATCGCATAGCAACGTCTTCACGCGCAACCTGCTCGCGCTTTTTGGTGTGATCCCGTGGACTGGCGTGCCCGTGATGCCGGTCGAGATCATGATCTTACCGCGCTGGTTCCCGTTTCACCTGGACAAGATTTCGTATTGGGCGCGCACGGTCGTCGTGCCGCTAACCGTGCTCAATGCGCTGAAGCCGATTGCCCGCAACCCGAAGGGCGTCGGCATCGCGGAGCTGTTCACGATCTCGCCGGATCAGGTGAAAGTCTGGCCGAAGGGACCGCACCAGAAATCGCCGTGGTCGGAAATCTTCGGTGCCATAGATCGCGTGCTGCGGGCGACGCAACCTTACTTCCCGAAATCGGTGCGCAAGAAATCCATCGATAAAGCGGTTGCATTCGTCGATGAGCGATTGAATGGCGAAGACGGCCTCGGAGCGATCTTTCCGGCGATGGTCAACGCATTGCTCGTTTACGATGCGCTCGGCTATTCGAAGGACCATCCAAACTATCAGACTGCGCGCGGCTCGATCGAGAAGCTCGTGACCGTCAAGGACGATGAAGCCTACTGCCAGCCGTGTCTGTCTCCGGTGTGGGATACTGCGCTTTCCGCGCATGCCCTCATGGAAGCCGGTGGCGCTGACGCGGAGGCTAGCTCGGACCGGGCGCTTTCGTGGCTGAAGCCGTTACAGGTGCTCGATACGGTCGGAGATTGGGCGGCGACGCGGCCGAACATCCGGCCTGGCGGCTGGGCATTTCAGTATGCAAATGCGCATTATCCCGACACCGACGATACGGCCGTGGTCGTCATGGCGATGGATCGCGCGCTGGGCCGCAGCCCGCAGCCTGATAATTCGATGCGTGAGTCTATTGCGCGCGGACGGGAGTGGGTCGTCGGCATGCAAAGCAAGAACGGCGGCTGGGGCGCGTTCGACGCCGACAACACTTACGAATACCTCAATCAGATTCCTTTCTCGGATCATGGCGCATTGCTTGATCCGCCGACTGCCGACGTTTCGGCGCGCTGCGTCTCCATGCTTGCGCAACTCGGCGAGCGCCGCGGAAGCAGTTACGAACTCGACAAGGCCATCGACTATCTTGAGCAAACGCAAGAGAAGGACGGAAGTTGGTACGGCCGTTGGGGCATGAACTATATCTACGGCACGTGGTCGGTGCTGTGCGCGCTCAACGCGGTGGGCGCCGAGCCATCGTCGAGCGTTATGAGAAAAGCTGTGAACTGGCTGCTGTCGATCCAGAACAAGGATGGCGGCTGGGGCGAGGATGGCGAAAGCTACAGGCTCGATTACAAGGGGTACGAACCCGCACCGAGCACGGCATCACAGACCGCGTGGGCGCTGATGGGCCTCATGGCCGCCGGTGAAATCGACAATCCGGCCGTGAAGAAAGGGATCGCCTACCTCGCGGCGACACAGGCGGGCGACGGCTTCTGGAACGAGAAGCACTTTACGGCGACGGGCTTTCCGCGGGTGTTTTACCTGCGGTATCACGGTTACTCGAAGTTCTTTCCGATGTGGGCCCTCGCGCGTTATCGCAACTTGAAGGCTTCGAATACCAAAGCCGTTATTTTCGGGATGTAAAGTGGCGTCGGGCTTCGTCATCGCTGCGACCGGGCTGAAGGCCGAGGCACGCATCGCCGAGCGGTCTGGCGGCGTAAAGGCGATCATCGGCGGAGGCCGCGAAGATCGCCTCACGGCGCTCCTGCATCAAGCCGTTGCGGGTGGCGCGACCGGTGTCATCAGCTTCGGCATCGCTGGCGGCCTGCGACCGGGGTTAATGCCTGGGACAATCGTCATCGGCACGTCGGTCATTCACAGCAGCGGCAGAATTTATCAGGCGGATGCGCGCTGGAGCGATCGGTTGTTCGAGGCGTTGCCGAAAGCCGAGAGCGGGCCGGTCGTAGGATCGAGTTCCATCATTGCGAACCGGGACGAGAAGCGGGCGCTTTATCTCGCATCCGGAGCGTTCGCTGCAGATATGGAAAGCCAAGTCGTGGCGCAGATTGCGACGGAGAAGGGTTTGCCGTTTGCGGTCCTGCGCGTGATTGCGGATCCGGCGACGCTGAGCCTGCCGCCGGCGGCGATCAATGGCCTCAACCCGGACGGAACGCCGAATATCGGGGGCGTACTGAAATCATTGGCGACGCATCCGGGCCAGCTATGGGACATCTTCCGCATAGCTGGCGCGACGCGTCGCGCAATGAAGGGCTTACTCCGCAGCCACAGGCTTCTGGGCCCGGGCCTCGGCGGCGCTGATCTCGGCTAGCTTCGTCTCGACGTGACGTGAGAACACGAACTCCGCCGGCCGCTGCTTATCGAGCGCGATTTCCGGAGCCATCGGGCCATCCGTTTTCACGCCGCGAAGAGCGACAGCTGCGATCTTCCAAGGCTTCTTGACGGCATCCATGACGGCTGTCGCTTCGAAGCCGCAATGCACCATGCAGTCCGCGCACTTCTCATAGTTGCCCGTGCCGTACTTGTCCCATTCGGTGCCTTCCATCAGCTCCTTGAAGGTCTTGGTATAGCCTTCGCCGAGCAAGTAGCAGGGCTTCTGCCAACCGAACACGGTGCGCGTCGGGTTGCCCCACGGCGTGCACTGATAATTCTGATTGCCAGCAAGGAAATCGAGGAACAGCGCCGACTGGAAGAACGGCCAAGCGCGTCCGCCGCGGCCGAGCTTGAAGATGTCGCGGAAGAGCTGCTTGGTCTTCGTGCGGTTGAGGAAGTGCTGCTGATCGGGAGCGCGCTCGTAGGCATAGCCGGGCGAGATCGTCACACCGCCAATGCCAAGCTTCGCCATCTCATCTAGGAACTTCGCGACCTGCTCAGCCTTGGCGTCGCTGAAGAGCGTCGTGTTGATGTTGACGCGGAAGCCCTTTGCCTTGGCGACCTTGATCGCTTCGACAGCGCGATCATAGACGCCCTTCTGGCAGACGGACTTGTCGTGCATCTCCTCGTCGCCGTCGAGATGGATCGACCAGTTGAAATTCTTGTGCGGCTTGTAAAGGTGGATCTTCTTTTCGAGCAGCAGCGCGTTCGTGCAGACGGTTACGAACTTGCCCTTCTTGAGCGCGCCTTCGACGATTTCCGGCAGCTCCTTGTGCAGCAGCGGTTCGCCGCCCGCCAGCACGACGACCGGTGCGCCGCATTCGTCCATCGAATGCAGAGCATCAGCAACCGAGATGCGCTGGTTCAGAATTTTATCGGGATAATCGATCTTCCCGCAGCCCGCGCACGCGAGGTTGCAGCGAAAGAGCGGCTCGAGCATGAGCACGAGCGGATAGCGCTTGATCCCCCTGAGGTGCTGTCCGATGACGTAGGCACCCACAGACAAAGCTTGGTTTAACGGAATTCCCACCCGACAGGGCTCCTTCTAGCGGTGCTCGAGCCAGCATTCGTCCCAGTCATGATGCCTCGAGCAATTCAGGCGGCAGGCGGAAGGTTATCTTTTCCTCGACGCCGTCAAGCGTCTCGATTTCGATTGGCCCCGACCTACCTATCGCAGCTAATACGTCCTGGACAAGGACGTCGGGTGCCGACGCACCCGCTGTTACGCCGATTGTCGTTATCCCGGCAAGCCACGACGGATCGACTTCGCTTCCGTCGGCGACGAGATAACTTGGAATTCCACACTCCGCCCCGATTTCCCTCAGGCGATTCGAGTTCGAGCTGTTGCTTGCCCCGACCACCAGCAGAAGCTCGACATGGCGGCAAAGGTCCCGGACCGCCGTCTGCCGATTTTGCGTGGCGTAGCAAATGTCACGCGTTTCCGGCCCAATTACGTCCGTGAACCGGCTTTTGACAGCTTCGATCGTGGTTCGGGTATCGTCGACGCTCAGCGTCGTCTGCGTGATGTAGGCCACCGGGGTGTCGTCCGGAATGTCGAGGCTCGCGACGTCGTCGCTGTTTTCCACAAGGTAAACGGGACCTGATATTCGTCCGAGCGTGCCCTCGATCTCGACGTGGCCGGCGTGGCCGATGAGGATGATCGTGCGGCCGAGCGAGGAATAACGCTGGCCCTGCTTGTGGACTTTCGAAACGAGAGGGCACGTCGCGTCGACGACGTTTAAACGGCGGCGGCGTGCATCATCTTCGACAGAGTGCGAAACGCCATGCGCGCTGAAAATGGTCGTCGAGCCAGCGGGGACTTCGGCCAGATCCTCGACGAAGCGGGCACCCTTCGCCTTCAATTCACTGACGACGTGGCGATTGTGGACGATCTCGTGGCGGACGTAGACCGGCCCGTTGCGGTGGGCGAGCGCACGCTCGACGATGTCAATCGCGCGCACGACACCCGCGCAGAAACCCCGGGGTTGCGCCAGAATGATCTTCATGCAGAAACCCCCGTTTTCTGCCAACGCGCAATCATCTTTGCGTGCCAGGGCCTTGATGGTTCTGCGTCAGGCGCCGGAGTACGTTCGATCCACTCACCTTCGCAGGCGCGAGTTTACGCGTGAACTCTGCTCCAGGCAGCAAAGCCAACGTCGCGGCCCTCAAGCTGGCGGTATGGCGTGTCTCAAAAGCAACACAACTCGCGTGCTTCTCCCTTCGGCGGCTCGACATGTTCAGCATCGAAAGTGCACTGGTTTAAAGATCGTTTTTCGTTAACAGCAACCGCGAGTCCGGCGCAGAATGGCTAAACACGACCCTTGTTATCGATGCCATATCAATGCGATGGCAGCGGGCGCATGATAGAGCGGCTTGTCGCCGGAACCGTCGCGCTCGCGGTGCGGCTGTCGTGGCTTACTATTCTGCTTGGGTTCGCGGTTACGGGCGGCGCGATTTACTACGTCGCCAGTCACTTCGCGATCACGACCGATACGAGCGAACTGATCTCGCCGGAGCTTGATTGGCGCAAGCGTGAGCGTCAGTTCGATGCCGCCTTTGCGCAGCACACCGATACCATCGATATCGTCGTCGACGGAAAGACACCCGAACTGACGGAGAGCGCGGCAGCGCGGCTCGCAGCCGCCTTGAGCGAATCGAAGCCCGATCCTTTTCAAATCGTCCGCAGGCGTGACGGCGGCCCCTTCTTCGAGCAGAACGGACTGCTCTATCTGTCGGTGCCTGAGGTGAAGGACATCACCGCGGGCCTGATCAAGGCGCAGCCGGTTCTCGGCACGCTTTCGGCCGATCCGAC
The DNA here is from genome assembly GCA_030148425.1 of Hyphomicrobium sp. Taxonomy (GTDB): domain Bacteria; phylum Pseudomonadota; class Alphaproteobacteria; order Rhizobiales; family Hyphomicrobiaceae; genus Hyphomicrobium_B. The sequence continues at coordinate 118,109 of JASBTM010000003.1, forward strand.
GTTGAACGGTCTCGCCAAGGCGCTGTCGCTCGTTCCTTTAGGGATCAAGGAGGACCGGGCCAAGTGGATCGACTTCGAGAAGCCGCTGGGCGTGCTCGGCATAGCCATCGACGATCTTCTTGCGGGCAAGAGTACGACGTTCTCGTGGGGAGAGCTTTTGACAGGCGGTACGCCGAGCCCCTCTGAGCTTCGACGTTTCCTCGAAGTTAAGCCGGTTCTGAATTATGCCGATCTCGAGCCCGGCGCCGACGCGACGGACCTCATTCGTGCGACCGTAAAGCGCCTGGGGTTGACGCCCGAGAATGGCGTCCGCGTGCGATTGACGGGCTCCGTGCCAATGGCCGATGAGGAATTCGGTACCGTCGCGGAGGGTGCGGCGCTCAATACAACCCTGACGCTCGCCGCCGTCCTGGTCATTCTTTGGCTCGCGCTGAGATCGGGGAAGATCATCTTTGCCGTACTCGTTGGTCTATTCTCGGGTCTTGCGATCACGGCGGCGCTAGGACTGTTTCTCGTTGGCGCATTGAACCTCATTTCGGTGGCGTTCGCGGTTTTGTTCGTCGGCATCGGCGTGGATTTCGGCATTCAGTATGCCGTGCGCTACAGACATGAGCGCTTCACCCGGCAGGGGCTGAAGGAGTCGCTTGTCGGAGCGGGGCGGAATGCCGGTAAGCCGTTGGCGTTGGCTGCTGCGGCGACAACCGCGGGTTTTTATTCGTTTCTGCCGACCGATTATAGCGGGGTGTCGGAGCTCGGGCTTATCGCGGGTTCAGGCATGATCGTTGCGTTTCTGACGAGCATCACGTTGCTGCCGGCGCTGCTCGAAGTACTCAATCCGCCGGGTGAGCTGCATGATGTCGGCTACCGGTCGCTGCAGCCCGTTGATCGCTTCATGGCGCGTCACCGGAAGATCATTCTGGCGTTGACCGCGCTGGGTGTCATTGCGGGCCTTCCGCTGCTTGCCAAGCTCGAGTTCGATTTCAATCCGATCAATCTGCGCTCGAGCAAGGTTGAATCCGTTTCGACATTTAACGACCTTATGCGCGACCCCAATACCGCGCCGAATACGATCCAAATTCTGGCGCCGAACTTGCCGGATGCAAAAATTCTCGCGGCGAAGATCGACAAGTTGCCGGAGGTCGATCGGACCGTCACGCTTGCGAGCTTTGTGCCGGATCATCAGGATGAAAAGCTGGCGTTGATCCGCGATTGCTACGATCTGATCGGGCCGACAATTGAGCCTGACGAATTGGCGCCTGCGCCCTCAGACGCCGATACCAAGGAAACGCTGCTCAACACCGCGAGGGATTTCGGGGATGTCAGCCGCTTGCCGGGTGCATCGCCGTTGGCGGCACGCATGGCGAGCACGCTGCGGAAGCTCGCCGACGCGACGCCGGAAGTTCGGGCGAAAATCGGTTCGGCGCTGCTTGATGGGATGAAACTCAGGCTGGCGCAAATACGGTCTGCTCTCAAGGCAGAACCGATCACGCTTGAAAACCTGCCGCCAGAAATTGTGTCCGACTGGATGACGGCGGACGGCCGGGCGCGCATCGAGGTCGGCCCGAAGGGCGACGGCAACGACAACGCCAATTTGCGACGTTTCGCGGCCGCGGTTCAGGCTGTCGATCCGGAGGCAACTGGCGTCCCGATCTTGATCCAGGAATCGGCAAATACGGTTGTCCGTGCCTTCATACAGGCGGGCGCGCTTGCACTCGTTTCCATCACGATCATTCTGTTGGTCGTGCTGCGCCGGATAACGGATGTCCTGATGACGCTGGTGCCGCTTCTGCTTGCGGGCGTCGTGACGCTCGAGCTTTGCGTGTTGTTGAAGCTACCGCTCAATTTCGCAAACATCATCGCGCTGCCGGTGCTGCTCGGCGTCGGTGTTGCGTTCAAGATTTATTACGTGCTGGCGTGGCGGGAAGGGGAGACGAGCCTTCTGGCATCGCCGCTGACGCGTGCGGTGATGTTCAGCGCGATGACGACGGCGGTGGCGTTCGGAAGTCTATTCTTCTCGAGCCATCCCGGAACTTCGAGCATGGGAGAATTGCTCGCGCTTTCCCTCGTGACGACGCTTGCGGCGGCTGTGCTGTTCCAACCCATATTGATGGGTCCGCCACGGCATGCGGTCGACCGGGAGCTTGAAGAAGCTCCGGAAACGGCGGTCTAGTTTAGGGCGATATTCGATCTTGATCTCGGTCTGGACGGACCCCCGTCCTGCGCGGGGATCTGTCCAAGTAGAGATTGAATCCAGTATTACGCCGCGCTGCGGCGTTCGCGCAGGAACTGGAAGAACTCGACACCCTCGCGAAGACGGCGTTTCATCATGTCGGGCTGTGTCACCATCTCGCCCACGATCGAGGCAATCTTCGGCACCCGGAAGTAGAATTTGCGGTAGAAGTCCTCGACCGAGGAGAAGATTTCGGTGTGCGACAGACCCGGATAGTGCAGCGGCGCGATCTGGATGCCGTTGGCGTTGATGAGTTCGGCGTTGTCGACGTCGAGCCAGCCGTTCTCGGACGCCTGCTTATAGAGGAACGTGCCGGGGTACGGTGCGGCGAGGGAAACCTGGATCGTGTGCGGATTGATCCGCGTCGCGAATTTGATGGTCTCCTGGATCGTCTCCTTCGACTCGCCCGGAAGGCCAAGGATGAAGGTGCCGTGGATCTTGATGCCTAGTTCGTGGCAGTCCTTGGTGAACTTCTCCGCAACCTCGACCCGCATACCCTTTTTGATATTGTGCAGGATCTGCTGGTTGCCGCTCTCGTAGCCGACGAGCAGTAGGCGCAGGCCGTTGTCTTTGAGCACCTTCAGCGTCTCGCTCGGCACGTTGGCCTTGGCGTTGCAAGACCAGGTGACGCCCAGCTTGCCGAGTTCCTTCGCAATCGCTTCCGCGCGCGGGAGGTCATCGGTGAAGGTATCGTCGTCGAACATCAGCTCTTTCATCTGCGGGAACGCTTTGAGGATGTATTTCACTTCCTCAATCACGTGTCCGACGGAGCGGGTGCGATAGCGATGGCCGCCGACGGTCTGGGGCCAAAGGCAGAACGTGCAGCGGCTCTTGCAGCCGCGACCCGTGTAGAACGAAATGTACGGATGCTTCAGATAGCCGATGAAGTAATTCTCCATCACGAGGTCGCGCTTGTAGACTGGTGTGACGAAGGGCAGCGTGTCCATGTCGTGCATCACTGCGCGGTCTTCGTTGTGCACGATGACGCCCTGCGCGTTGCGGTAGGACAGGCCCTTGATGTCGCTCCAGGCAACGCCGTCGGCGACGTCTTTGATCGTGAAGTCGAACTCGTTGCGGGCAACGAAGTCGACGATCGGCGCGTCTACCAGGCTTTCATTGGATTGCACCGCGACCTTGGCGCCGATCAGCCCGACCTTAAGGTTCGGGTTGGTCGCCTTCATCGCTTCGATGACCTTCACGTCCGAATCGAAGGACGGCGTAGAGGTGTGCAGCACCGCGAGGTCATAATTGCGTATTTGGGCGAGCACGTCCTGCAGGGTGGTACGATGCGGCGGCGCATCGATCAGCTTCGAATTCTCGACCAGAGCGGCTGGCTGAGCCAGCCAAGTTGGATACCAGAACGATTGGATCTCGCGCCGCGCCTGATAGCGCGATCCGGCGCCACCATCGAAGCCATCGAACGAAGGGGCCTGCAGGAAGAGTGTGCGCATTTGGGCGCCTTTCATATCGGCGTAACGGTTCCATCGGAGCCGACGCTATAGCGCCGGCCTCTCCAGTTGACGTCTCCGGGAATGAAGCTCGCGACGAACACCGCGAAACTCAACATATCCCTCAGCGGGCTGAGCCACCAAGAACTCTTACCCCCACCCGGCAACCTCTCAACTTGTATCGGAACGAAAAGGCGACATGCAAGCGTTCCGGCAAGGATCATCCACGCTATGGCGCTGAAGCCACTTAATGGCAGGGCGGCCAGTGCAAAAGGCAGTGGATGAGTTACGATCGATCCCAGATAGCCGACGGGATCCACGAGGCGAATCGTTCTTGCCCATCGCAGTTCGTGCGCCAAAAGCTCACTGAAAGACGCTTCGGAAAAGGTGTGTCCCACAGTGAAAGGTGCGATCTCGACCTTCAGTCCTCGGCATCTTACGGCATCGCCCATCGCATAGTCATCGGCGAGAGTATTAGCGAACGCCTCGAAGCCGCCGATTTGGGTCAGCGTCGTTCGCCGGAGCGCGATCGTCGATCCGAAACAGGGCTTCGCAAGGCCAAGCGAGATACCGACCAACACGCTCGGGAGAAAATGCTGATCCACGGCTGCGGCAGCCATCCGCGACCAAATGCCTGTGAGTGCACAACCTCGATAGAGGCATGTCACCAAGCCAGTTCCGGGCTGCTGGAGGAGGGGAATGAGTTCGCGAAGATACTCGGGTGCAACCCGCATGTCGCTGTCGCTGAGCACGAGAATATCGTGTTTGGCACTCGGAAACATATTGACGATATTTGAGATTTTTGGATTTCCTCCGGCGCCTCGCGGTGCGACCACGAGGTCGATATCGCTGTTCGGAAATTGCTTCTGAAGGTTCTGAATGACATCGATCGCCGGATCCGATGGGTCTTGCACGCCGGCGAGCACTTGCACTTTTGCAGGATATTCTTGGTTGCAAAACGTCGACAGGCTTGCGGCAAGACCACTCTCTGCACCGTAGAGCGGTTTCAGAAGGGTGACGTCTTCGGCTGCGGTGAAATGTTGCTTGGGCGAGCGTCCAAATCGTGCCACCAAAATGGAAGCTAACAAGGCGTAGACGCTGCCGATTATGGCAAAGAGGGTGCATACAAGCCACAGACAGGACGTCATTCGGACGCTACTTTCTGGTTGAGTTTGGGATAGGCCTGCCGGCGACGGCAGGGAGGCTAGCGTTTCGAACGCGACTGCGATAGATCTTCTAAGGTTGCTCGGCTGGTGGGGCCAAGCAGGGGGAATAACGAGACGTGAGAGTCAGGGCCATCCTCAATTGGGTCGGCTGCGCCTTGGTTGGCGTGAGCCTATCGGCTTGCGCCAGTACGTCTCCGCCTGGCCTTTCGCCGCAGCATTTGGCTGCGCAAGAGGATGATTCAACTCCGAAGCCCGTCACCGATCCGAATGAAGCCTTCAATCGCAAGGTTTTCGAGAATAACCAGCAATTCAATCACGAAGTCCTCTATCCCGTAGCGGCGGGGTATAACAGCACCGTGCCGGAAGGTGTGCGCGATCGTATCGACGCGTTCACGACGAACCTCGCCGAGCCGATGACTTTCGCCAACAACATACTTCAGCTTCGTTTTGAAGCCGCGGCGACGACGTTCGGTCGCTTCGCCATGAACTCTACGGTCGGCATCGGCGGCTTGTTCGATGTTGCGACAACGCAGGGCATGTCGCATCAGTCAGGTGACTTCGGTCAGACGATGTACGTTTGGGGCTACCGCGACAGCGCGTATGTCGTGCTTCCCGTTTTAGGACCGACGACGGTTCGCGATGCGCTCGGCACAGGTATCGAGTTTGGTGCGACGATACCGGCTGCGGCGCTGATACCGTCGCGATATGCGTCTCTTGCTAGCCACGTCGATCTTGCCGGCACTGTGACTAGTCCGTTGTCCAACCTCCGCAAGGTTGAGGATTTGCAGACCCTGGAAGACAGCTCGATCGACTTCTATTCGATGCTGCGCAGCGTGAGCCAGCAGAAGCGTCAGGCCGAGCTGCAGGAAGCTTTGGATACGAGCGCTCTGACGAGCACGCCTAAACCGCGCGATCCGAATGCCATCGAGCCGGTGACGGAACTGGTTTCCTCGCCGATGATGCTCGAGAAGCGTAACGTCACAGACGTTCCAAAGATGACGCGCACCGCCGAGCGGACTTCGATTGTTGTGGTCGGTCCGCCGAAGCCTGCCGGGATGGAAAGATCTCCGGCTGAAGAAGATGCTTCACCCGCTGAGGAGCAGTCGTCTCCGGCGCAGGAACAGAAGTCTCCCGCCGAAGAGTAAAGTTCGGTATTGCCGTCGGATTAGCGCTCTTGCCGGTCGCCCTTGCGGCGCCCGAAGGTGTGCGTCGGCGAGGCTTCGTCGGACGCGCCGTTCTGGCTTTGCGTTCTTGCGGATCAATGTTCTCGACAAAAAAGCGCGGGCCGAATTCGACCCGCGCCTTTTGCAATCAATAAGGTGATCGAAGGTGTCAGCTACCCGATAGAAGCTTATCGCCCTGCTTCTTGAGCGAGGCGATCAGGGCATCGGGGCCACCCGCTTGCAGGATGGTGGAGAACTCGGCGCGGCGGCTCGCAAGCTCGCTGATGGTGCCGTCGAGATAGACGTCGACGATCTTCCACTCTGGACCGGATTTGCGCATCAGATAGTTGATCGCGACGGGTTTGCCGTTGCTTTGGATGATCTGTGTCTTGACCATCTTGTCGGCGGTTCCGCGATTGGAAATCTCGACAATTTGGAAAGTCTCGCCGGAGAAACCGTCGAAGCGCTTTGCATAGGTGGCAATCATCATGCGCCGGAAGCTGTCGGTAATCGCCGCTTGCTGCGCAGGCTGCAGAGTACTCCAGGTCTGACCGACTGCGAGACGTGCCATCAGCGGCGTGTCGTAGGTCTTTGTCAGGACCGGAAGAAGGGCCTGATAGCGGCCGTTGACGCCCAACGATTGCGCCTGCTTCATTGTGCTCAACAGCGTTGTGTTCAGGCTGCTAATGGTGGTCTCTGGCGAATCTGCCGCCTGTGCGTGCGCCGCCAACGGCGGCATCGCAATCGAGACAAACACAAACGCTGCGACCGAAGCTCCAAACGCGCGAAATTTCGTGATCGGGACCATTGCCCCTCCCCTGACTGTTCGAAAATACATGTATGCCCCCGCCGATATCAGCGTTTCGGCCAAAAGGTGTTAGGCACGCACGATGGCGGTATTTAGCCAAGCTCCTCTCTCATTTGTGATGCTTGAATGCAACATATCCCCGCAGAGTCCGCCCCGCGTCCTAAGTTCCATTTTTTGCGACGTATCATAGGTTCATAGTTTAACGTCGAGAGGGACTCGAGCGGCAGTTGGGGGAGTCGATCATGGATGCAATTGTAACTCGGCAGTCCAAAACTCCGCTTTTGGATCAAGTTAATACGCCCGACGACCTCAAGCAGCTCGCGGAAAGCGAACTGCCGCAACTGGCGGCAGAGCTTCGCACGGAGCTCATCGACGCGGTCTCGCAAACAGGTGGACATCTCGGGGCCGGCCTTGGCGTGGTCGAGCTGACCGTCGCTCTACACTATCTGTTCGATACGCCGCGCGATCGACTGATCTGGGACGTCAGCCATCAGTGCTATCCGCACAAGATTTTGACCGGACGCCGCGACCGCATTCGCACCCTGCGGCAGCCCGGTGGCCTTTCCGGTTTCACGAAGCGCACCGAAAGCGAATACGATCCGTTCGGCGCGGCGCACTCTTCGACATCGATTTCCGCCGGTCTCGGCATGGCAGTCGCGCGCGACATGTCGGGTGGCTCGAATAATGTCGTCTGCGTTATCGGCGACGGCGCGATGAGCGCAGGCATGGCCTACGAAGCCATGAACAATGCGGGTGCGCGCAACGAACGGCTGATCGTCATTCTCAACGATAACGATATGTCGATTGCGCCGCCGACGGGTGCGCTGTCGTCCTATCTCGCGCGTCTCACATCGAGCGATTCCTATCTCTACGTGCGGGATCTCGCGAAGCAACTTGCGAAGCGTCTGCCGAAGAGCTGGGAAGAGCGGGCTGCGCGCGTCGAAGAATACACGCGCAATCTCTGGCACGGGGGCGCCTGGTTCGAGGAACTCGGCTTCTATTACATCGGGCCAATCGACGGACATGATCTGAGCCAGCTCGTTCCGGTTTTGAAGAACGTGCGCGACGCGGGAGAAGGTCCAATCCTGGTTCACGTCGTGACGCAGAAGGGCAAGGGTTACGCCCCGGCCGAAGCCTCTCCCGACAAGTATCACGGCGTCGCGAAGTTCAATGTCGTGACCGGCGTGCAGGCGAAGGCGCAAGCCTCGGCGCCGTCGTATACGCGCGTGTTCGCTGACAGCCTGATCGCAGAGGCCAAGAAGGACGAAAAGATCGTAGCCATCACTGCGGCGATGCCGGACGGCACGGGCCTCGATGTATTCGGACGTGCATTTCCTGAGCGGACATTCGATGTCGGAATTGCCGAGCAGCACGCGGTGACATTCGCTGCGGGCCTTGCGACGGAGGGCATGAAGCCGTTCTGCGCGCTCTATTCAACGTTCCTGCAGCGTGGCTACGATCAAGTCGTTCACGACGTCGCGCTGCAAAATCTACCAGTGCGTTTTGCGATCGATCGCGCGGGTTTTGTCGGTGCCGACGGCGCTACGCACGCGGGCTCGTTCGATCTCGCCTATCTCGGATGCCTGCCGAACATGGTCATCATGGCGCCAGCAGACGAAGCTGAGTTGAAGCACATGGTTGCGACGGCGGCTTCGATCGACGACAGGCCGAGCGCATTCCGCTTTCCGCGTGGCGAAGGCACCGGCGCGGCGCTGCCGACAGAGGGCGTTCCGCTCGAAATCGGTAAGGGGCGTATCGTTCGCGAGGGATCGACGATTGCGATTTTGTCGCTCGGTACGCGCTTGCAGGAAGCAATGAAGGCGGCTGATCAGCTCGCAGCGCTGGGCCTGTCTGCGACGGTCGCGGATGCCCGCTTCATGAAACCGCTCGACACGGATCTCATCCGGCGGCTCGCTGAGAACCATGATGTTCTGGTGACGGTCGAGGAAGGTACAGTCGGTGGCTTCGGCAGCCACGTGCTGCACTATCTCGCGGAGAACGGGCTGCTCGATCGCGGCCTGAAGGTGCGTTCGAAAGTCATGCCGGATGTCTTCGTCGATCAGGACAAGCCGGAGGTCATGAACCAGCGCGCCGGGCTTTCGGCGCAAGGCATCGTCGAGACGGTATGCAAGGCGTTGCAGCTCGACGTCGCGAGACCTGCGCGCGGACGCGCCTGATCTCAAGGAAATAAGCCGCCGGTTTTGACGACGTCACATCGGCGGCACTTCGCCTACTTCTTCGAACCTTTGCCGGTTTTGCTGTCGTCGTCTCCCGCGATCACCTTGCGGCACTCGGGGCTCAGGCGGTTGAGGTTCTTGTTGAGGCAAGCGACGATCTTATCTTCGTTGGGAATTTGCCAGAAACAGAGGCTCAAAACGTCCGGCGTGCACGCGGACTGCTCGTCCGCGGTTCCGCTGTGAGCGAAAGAAACGGCGGTTCCTGAAACCGTCATAGCTGCCGCGGCCGCGCAAACGGCCAACACTTGCCAGAGTTGAATTCGTCGTCGCACGGTCTAACCTCGCAAGGATGTTTTCAGAAAAGGCCGCCTCAGCGCTTTTCTCGTGATTTCGATTTCGGTGCATCCCCCTTCATCACGGCGCGGCAGGCAGGGCTGAGCTTGGCCATGTTTTTGTTCAAGCAGGCAACGATGCGCTCTTCGCTGGGGATCTGAGCCGAGCACAATCGGAAGACGTCGGGCGTGCAAGCTTGTTGCTCTTCCTCCGTGCCGCTATGAGCGAAACTACCTGTCGCGCCCGCCATCATGAAGGCCGCAAAAAGCGCGCTCGTGCGCATCCATTGCATTATTTTTGTCGTTTCGATTTTCACGTTCGCTCGCTGCAAAATGTGATGAACCAATAGAAACTCGCTCGGGGATATGACTATACGCGGTGGTGAGACTAAGGCAGGCTTGAGAGCAATCCGTCGCGCCATGGGCGTGCTCGCGACTCAATCACAAAGCGAATTTAAGTTAACGCCCGCTACCTTCACCGAGGCAATCGCCGTCATCGTGGGTGACGACGGCGATTTGCCGTTTACGCAGCGCGACTCGGTGTGACAACCGGAAAGTCGATGTCGGTCTTTACCGTTTCGTTGAAGAAGTTCGTCCACACGTTGAGCGCCACGTGCTGGACAATCTCGATAATCTGTCCGTCGTCGTATCCCGCCGCTTTTACCGCCGCAAAATCGGCGTCGCTAATGTGTCCGCGATTTTCCGCTATTGCCTTTGCGAAGCGTACGGCTGCGTCAGCTTTCGGATCGTTGGACGCACCATTGCGATTTGCCGTGATTTCAGCGTCGTCGAGCTTGGCGAGATTTCGCGCAAGATAGGTGTGAGCAGAAAGGCAATAGCTGCAGCCATTGATCTCAGCCACGGTAAGGGCGATGCGCTCGCGGGTCTGCGGAGGGAGTTTTCCCTTCGATAAAGCGCCGGAAAGACTGAGGTAACCCTCGAGTGCTGCCGGGCTGTTGGCGATCAGCCGGAACATGTTAGGCACGGTGCCGAGTTGCTTTTTCACGGCCTCTAGCAAGGGTTGAGCGGCGGCGGGGGCGTCTGCGATTGTTTCGGGAGTCGGGATGCGCGACATGGACGTCTCTCCTCTTTGAAGTCCGGTCAATGATCGGCCGGCGGCGAGAGGCGTAACCCCTTTCAAATTTATCAAATAGACAGCACTATCGGCAATCTTCCTTCCAATAATCGGAAGTATCATGGATCGCTTCGACGCTATGTCGGTTCTGCTCGCCGTTGCTGATGCGGGGAGCCTTTCAGCGGGTGCCCGTAAGCTTGGGATGCCGCTCGCCACGGTGAGCCGCAAGGTTTCCGAACTCGAAGCGCATCTGCATACGCGGCTTTTGAATCGCGGAAGCCGACGGTTGGAATTGACCGACGCCGGGCAATCCTACGTCGCGGCATGCCGCAGAATTCTAGAGGATGTCGTCGAAGCGGAGCGCGTTGCGTCCGGCGAATACCGAGCGCCGCGGGGCGATCTCGTGATGACGGCGCCGATCGTTTTCGGGCGGCTGCATGTGCTGCCCATCGTCGGCGCTTTTCTGAAGGCTTATCCCGACGTCGATGTGCGGCTCACGCTTGCCGATAGCGTCGTCAACCTTCTTGAAGAGCACGTGGATGTGGCGTTGCGGATTGGCGAACTTCCGGACAGCAGCCTTGTCGCCATGCGAATTGGAACGATCCGGCGAATTGTTTGCGCGAGTCCGGAGTATCTTGAAGCGCGCGGCCTGCCCTTAAAGCCGAGCGACCTCGCAACGCATGACTGCATTACGTTCGTGGGTTTGACGTCACCGAGCCTGTGGAGCTTTTCGGGCAAGGGAGCGCCGCAGGATGTTGCTATCCATTCGCGCCTGTCGGTGAACACTGCTGAAGCCGCCCTCGATATGGCCGTTGCGGGCTTGGGCGTGACGCGCGTGCTCTCATATCAAGCGGCGCGTCACCTTGCCGATGGCAAGCTCGCAGTCGTCCTCGAACCGTTCGAGCCTGGACCAATTCCCGTGAGCTTCGTCTACACAGGGCATGGTCTTCTGCCACTCAAACTGAGGGCGTTTCTTGATTTCGCGGCGCCGCGCCTTAAGGCAGTTCTTGCCGAGAGTAATGAACTCGCGGCTCGATAGCCCGGTTCTTATGGGTTGGACGACGGAGGGCTCGGGGGCGATTCGGGAGCGGGTTCCGCGGGAGCCGGCGTAGCGTGCGGCGCTTCTGCAGGTGGCGCTTCAGTGGTCGGTGCTGGGGTCGGCGGAGTGGCGACCTCTGCGGCAGCCAACGACGAGCGCACTTCACAGAGCGTCGGGGAATCGAGCGACGCCTTGTTCATGAAGGCCCAGTTAGCGAAGGCGACGTAGCATACTGCGGCGGCCTCTTCCTTTTGGAGCGTCACGATAACATTGTCGGTCCGGACTTTATCGGTCACCCTCTTGGCGACTTCGAGGGGAATGAGCGTAACGGATTTAATTTGAAATCCGCGGGCCAACAGGTTCGTAAACGAGGATTGAAGCCGATCGTCTGCTGAAGCCGAGGTGGAAATGAAGGCCGCGGCGGTCGCGAACAGGAGTCCAAGTTTGAGGCTGCGCATCCGATCCACTCTCCGAATTGCCGAGGTCTCACTTTGATCAATAAAAACGTCACTACTACGGCGCGCGCGGCCTCTCAATAGCCAACGACCAGCAGAGCCTGAGACCTGGGGACAAGCGGTCATTTCAATGGGCAATAGGCTAATTCGCGTTGGATTTACTGGGATAAAATATCGCTACGGGAGCAGCGTAGTCCGGCGGCGCCAAGCTCGGCGGAATTTCGTCTCCAGACTTTAGAAAATCGGCCAAGAAGTGCGTGTGAGCGCCGTTCGGAGACGACTCGCCCGGCCCTGGGATTTTCGCGAAGATCTCTATCCGGGCAGCGGCTGTTTCGACCACACGATGCGGACTGACCGCGATGAACTGGCTCAACATGATCGGCATGAAGTTCGACCAATGCTGGCCGCCAATCTTCGAAAGCGAGGAAAGAAGCTCCTCGTTGTTGGAGCGTACGCAGAAGCGTGTGTAGCGACGACCGATTCCGATATCGAACAGCATGTCGTTGCGATGCGCTTCGCCGATGGCTCCGGCATCGGGGCCGAGGGGCTTCAATTCTGAAGCGGAGGAAGGAAAAGCTGCGCGGCCGCGCGGAAGACCGAGAACGATCGGCCCACCATCGGTGAATGCAAAGGCGCGGACCTTCTCAGTGATGGCGAGGCGAAATGCGGCGTCGGGCCGTTCGGCGGTTATCACCCCGGCTTCGACGCTGACGTTGACCGGAGCGCCGTCAAAACTCGGAAACTCGGCAACGGCACCCGGCGCCCCGACCACCCAGGTTCCCTGGCCGGCAACGATGGTATCTCGGACCCAATCGACGAGTTCTTCGCGGATCCACGGCAACAACCGGACCCGCACAGAAAGCGATGCGAGACGCTCAGGCAGTTTGGCCCAGATCGCGTCGCGCTGACTTTCGCTCATCGCCATCCAGTCGCCGATCTCGGGACCCGTTCGGGCGCATCCAAGACAGTATCCGGTGGCGTCGTCGAGTTTGCATATACCTATGCAAGGCGAATGGCGTGCCACCTGCAAAAGGCCTTTTCCAGATTGCTATTGATGGACGAGGCCGGACCACGCGTGCGGTCCGGCCATAACGGGCTTGTGCCGGTCTTCAGCGCGCGGGCTTGGCGCTCATTCTTTCGAGAAGCATCCCGAAGATGATCGCGATTCCCGTCCATAGGATGGCCTGGATGCCCAACGACGCCACTCGGAATTTCCAGAGCAGGTCGGCGGGGAACCCTTCCGGGACCTCGTTGATCGACGGCAACATATAGCCAGCGAGCGATGTCAGCACGATGTAGACGCCGGCGCCGATCAACGCAGCGTTCCAAGCGCCGAAGCTTGCAACGAACTGCCGCGCAGCACTGATGGCGATCGCCAACGCGGCGAGCGAAAAGGCAATCATTCCGAAGTAGAGCTGTGTTCGGTACCCGATTGTCTCCGGCGATCCGACGGAAGGTGGGTTCGCAGGATATTTGAGATCAGGCACGATGTAGATCGCGATGAAGCCCAACAGTGCGATGACGACGGCCGTGACGCGAGGCGAAAAGCTGGTGAGGCGACCGTTGACGAATGCAAAGGCCAACGCAAAAAGGCCGCCCATAGCGGTGCCAACGACGGCGACGCCTGTGAACAGTCCGATGCTTGCCTGCACTTCGCGGCTTACGATTTCCGGTTCTTCCGGCTCGCCCTTGGCCTTCGACATCTGCTCTTCGAAGCCGATGGCGCGATCAACCTGCGGCTCTCCGAAAACCTTGGCGAAGCCGAACGCTATAATACCCGCGAGAAGCCCGGCAATCATGCCGCGCACGAGCAAAGATCCCATATCTGAAAATCTCCGCAGGGCTTAGTGGCACGGAAAGCCGAGGAGATGGCGGCCGTCATGCACGAACTCGTGTACGTACATGCCGTTAAAGAGTGCCATTGCTCCTTCTTCGACGCCGATGAAATACATGGCGAGAAGGAACAGCAGTCCGCCGAATACCGCCCAGGGCAGAATTTCGCGGACGGGGACAGGGGCGAGAACGCCGCCGTGGACGACGGAAGAAGAAGTCATGAGGTGAGCCTCCTTGGGATTACGCGTCCCGTTTCAAAGCGTGCTTTGGTCTTGAATTGGGTCTGACTTTCGATGGACGCCATGAGCGTCCCGCGATTACAGTGGCGCGACCGTACCGGATTTTCACCGGCTTCCAATCCCTGACGATGCACGGCTCACCATAGGACTGGCCGGAAGTTTGTCAATGTGAGCGATATTCCAAGATGCCGCCCCGTCTCACTTTTGTGGCCAATGCCTCCACACCTGCCATCCGGACGGCCACGTTTCCATTGGACGAGGGGCTCGACGAAATAGGCAAACGCGACGCAACGGCGAGGGCCGGCGAATTCCGGTTTGCGCCGTCAGCGTTAACGAGCCCGGCTCAACGCGCCATTCAGACGGCGGGGCTGCTTGGTCTCGACGCGACCATCGAACCGGCATTGCGCGATCTGGATGTCGGAAGGTGGGCGGGATGTTCGCTGAGCGGGTTGGCCGCAGCGGAGCCGGATGGTCTGGCAAGCTGGCTTTCTGACCCGGATGCGGCTCCACACGGGGGCGAATCGATCGTGGCTCTTTTTGCCCGGACCTCGATCTGGCTGCAGGCCATGACGGTGCAAAGCGGTCCTTTCGTCGTCGTCACGCATCCGTCTGTCATTCGCGCTGCAATTTTGGCGGCGATCCACGCGAGTCCCAGCTCGTTTTGGAATCTCGATATCGCGCCTCTCAGCGTCGTCGAGCTGACCTCAAACGGCAGGCGCTGGGCACTAAAGTCGCTAACAAGCTGAAAGCCTGGACAGATCGGTTCCGTATCAGCGGATGGCCGTCGGTCCTGTGCGTTGGTGCGATGCGGTCAAGTGTCTCGAAATGCGAAGCGGAGCAACCTGTCTCATACTTTGGAATATTTCACCCTATTGTCGGGATAAATAGGCAGGTGCAGTATGGAATTGTGGAAGTACTACTCTCGCCCCCCAAATAAGGCATCCGGCGTCGGCGGCCGGGTCGCTCCACTAAGTCAGTGAGGACAACATGGTCGGTATAAGAAGCAGCCACGCTCATGCGGCGGCAGTCGGGACGCTGCTCGCCTTTTCGATATTCACAGCTGCGAGCGCTCAGGAAATCGAGCACAAATCGAAAGAAGCCGTCAAAGGCGCTCCATCGCCAACGGTTACGCAAGACGAGCTGACGAAGGCAGCGCAGGACACCAAGCAATTCCTGCACACCAACGGAAACTATGAGCAGACCCGCTATTATCTCGGCAAGCAGATCAATACTGCGAACGTCGCGAAGCTTCGTCCGGCCTGGATTTTCCAGATGGATGTGCGGGAATCTCTCGAGACGACGCCGATCATCGTCGGCGACGTCATGTACGTCACGACGTCGTTCGATCATGTGTACGCGCTCAATGCCAAGACGGGCGAACAGTACTGGCACTACAAGCACAAGATGGGTCCGATCACGACCTATTGCTGCGGCCCCAATAACCGCGGTGTCGCGGTCTACGACGATAAGGTCTATCTCGCGACGCTGGACGCGAAGCTGATCGCGCTCGACGCAAAAACCGGCAGCCTCGTATGGGAGACGGAGCTGGCCGATCCTGAGTCTGGCTATAGCGAAACGATGGCGCCGACCGCCGTCAACGGTAAGATCATCATAGGCACGAACGGCGGCGAATACGGCATCCGCGGTTTCGTTCGCGCATATGATGCCAAGACCGGCAAGCTGGTTTGGAATTTCGACACGGTGCCGGAGAACTCCGTCGGCGTGTGGGCGACGAAAGACGCCACCGGCAAGGATTTGCATCGCGATATCGAAGCTGAGAAAGCTCAGTTCGCCAAGACTGGCGATCCTTACAAGACGTTGGGCGGCGGCGTTTGGCAGAACCCCGCAGTCGATCTCAAGCTCAATCGCATCTTCTTCGTTGTTGGCAATCCGTCGCCGGATCTCGATGGGTCGCAGCGCCCGGGTGACAATCTCTACACCGACTCGCTCGTCTCGCTCGACCTCGATACGGGCAAGTACGTTTGCCATCTGCAATATATCCCGCACGATGTCTGGGATTTCGATGCCGTTAGCCCGCCGATCCTGGTGGACGTCAAAGACAAGGATGGGAAAGTCATCCCCGGCGTCATTCATGGCGGCAAGACAGGTTTCGTCTACGTTCATGACCGCAAGGACTGCAGTCTGATCCGCTTCTCCGAGCCGATGGTTGCGCAGGAGAACATGTGGTCGCTGCCGACGGCGGATGGCGTGCGCATGCTGCCTGGTGCCAACGGCGGCGTGGAATGGTCGCCGATGGCGGTCAATCCGAAGCACTCTCTCGCGTATGCGATCAACCTGCATCAGCCGATGACCTATCAGGTGCAGTCTAACCCTTATCCGGACGGCAAGCTCTGGCTTGGCGGTGCGTTCAAGGTGATCCCGAGCGAAGAGTCCTTCGGTAATGTCACCGCGGTGAACTACGACACCGGCAAGATCAAGTGGCAGGTGAAGACACCGGAGCCGATGATGGGCGGTGCGCTCGCAACGGCTGGCGATCTCGTCTTTACGGGTGAGGCAAACGGCTGGTTCCGCGCTTACAACGCCGAAAGTGGTAAGGTCCTGTGGTCATTCCAGTGTGGCGCGGGCGTTAACGCTCCTCCGTCAGCCTATTCGCTGGACGGCAAGGAATACATCGTCGTGGGCGCCGGCGGAAATACGCAGATCGACTTCAAGCGCGGCAACAATATCATTGCCTTCACGCTCGATTGATCGCGTATTTGAAACTCGAATTGGAAGGAGCGCGAACGTGCTCCTTCCTTATCTTCGCGCGCAGAAAGAAATACCGGGAGTATTCGGAATGCGGCACATCGCAATTTCCCTTGGTTTGATCGCCGCTGTTACGGCATTCACAGCGAAATCCTCGTTCGCTGATGGCATTGATGACAAAGTGCAGCTTTGCTCGGGGTGCCACGGCGAGAATGGCATTCCGCAGGAGAAAAGCACGCCGATCATCTGGGGCCAAAACGAAGGCTACCTCTATATCGAGCTTCGCGACTTCAAGAGCGGAGCGCGCAAGAACGATCAGATGTCGGCCATCGTTGCCGATCTCAGCAAGCAGGATATGAAAGCGCTTGCTGCGCACTTCGCTGGATTGAAGTGGCCGAACACAGCGCAGCCTTCGCCGTCGAAAGACATCACGAAGCAAGCTCTTACGGTGATCGGGTCAATTGGCTGCACGTCCTGCCATCTCGATCAGTATCAGGGTGACGGCTCGACGCCGCGTCTCGCGGGGCAGCAGAGTGGCTATCTCCAAAAGACGATGGCTGATTTTCGCGATCGCAGCAGGGGCAACAATCCGGGCATGTCGGATCTGTTGAATGCGGCGCAACCTGCGGATCTCGATCCGATTGCGCAGTATCTCGCAAGCTTGACGGTGATCGGCGGCGGCCAATAATCCTGCGTGACTTTCGTCAACCGATAGCGAGCTTCTTCTTCAGCTCTTCGTTTGGTGCGAGATCGGCTGCCGTCTTGCCGGTCTTGTCCTTGATGTTTCGCTCGGCGCCGTGAGCGAGCAGAACATCCACTGCCTTTTCATGCCCTAGCGACGCGGCGATCATGAGCGCCGTGCGTCCGCGATTGTCCTGATCGTCGAGATGCGCACCGCGATCGATAAGAAGGCTCAATGCGTCGGCGATATCGCTCGAACCGGCGGCATCCTCATGTCCCGCCGCCCACATCAATGCGGTCAGATCATTGCCGTAGCGGGCATTGACGTCGACAGAACGGTCAAGAAGCACTGCGACGACTTTCGTAAAGCCGCGCGCGACGGCATAACAGATGGGGCCTTTGCCCGTCGCGTCGGCGCGCTTTGGATCTGCGCCCTTGTCGATCAGTAATTTCACTAAAGCTTCGTTGCCCATGTATGCCGCCGCGTCCATAGCGGTGAGGCCGCTGCGGCCCGGCAGATTGACGTTGGCGCCTTTAGCGACAAGCGCTTCAACGACAGGCTGATTGTCCTGTTCGGCCGCGACGAACAGAGCGGAGGAACCATCGAGATTGCGCGCGTCGATCGCTGCGCCGCGCGAGAGGAACAACTCCAGAATATCTATTTCGCCTGCTTTCGCAGCGTGAGTTAGCGGCATCGCTCCAAAGCGATCGCGCGAACCGAGGGATGCGCCGTCATCGAGAAGACGGCGCGCGAGGTTCAGGCAGCCTTTATCAGCGGCGGCGGAGAGCGCTGCGTTGAGTTCCAGCGGACCAGCACCCGGCTTTATTTCCTGGTAACGCTGATCCTGCTCCTGACAGACACGAACCTTCGCCGCGTCGCTTTTCGAAGATGCGATGGACAAAAGGACGAGGCTGAAAGCGATCGCGACGGGTAAGCGGAAGATGGCGGTCACGAGAAGGCTCCTATGCGGGATCCTCTGTACCTCGAGTGTCGAGGAAACTTCCACTCGTAAGTGCGCCAGCGCGCTTCGCCGATAGGCAAATGGTGAGGTGGAAAAAACGTTAGGGATTGTCCTCGTCCCATCAATCGTTAAGGCGGTGCCGGACCATTGTCGGAACCATTCTAAACATTGCGAAAAATTGATTTTGATCAAGTGCGATTGCGACATATGGAAACTTGATTACAGAAGTCAAGTTTCCTATCTCGACGCAAACCCTTGGACAAAAAGTGAGGGGAAGAGAGCGTGCTCGCCCCATTTCTCATTATGCTTCGAGAAGGCATCGAAGCTGCGCTCATTACCGGAATCGTCGCCACCTATCTCGCGCAGACAGGCCGTTCGCAATGGATGCCGGCTGTATGGGTAGGCGTGCTTCTGGCTGTAGCGGTTTCTCTTTTCGCAGGCGCGGCGCTGCTGTTCGTCAGCGCCGAGTTTCCGCAGAAGGCGCAGGAGCTCTTCGAGGCGCTTGTCGGATTCATCGCCGTCGCGGTCCTGATCTCCATGGTCTTCTGGATGCGCAGGGCGGCACGTTCGATCAAGTCTGAGCTGCAACATTCCGTCGACGCGGCATTCTCCTCATCGCACGGCGGGACGTGGGGTTTGATCGGCCTCGTCTTCTTCGCGGTCGCACGCGAGGGGCTTGAATCAGTCTTTTTCTTACTTGCGATCTTTCAGCAGAGCGAGGGCATTGCCGCGCCTCTCGGTGCGCTGGCAGGCATCGCGGTTGCGGTGATCATCGGCCTGACGATCTATGTCGGTGGTGTCCGGCTCGATCTGCGCCGTTTCTTCCAGTGGACCGGCGTGTTCATCATCTTCGTTGCCGCGGGCATTCTTGCTGCCTCGGTCGGCGCACTGCATGAGGCCGGTATTTGGAATGGCCTGCAGACGCACGCCTACGACTTGAGCGCCGTGCTTCCAATTTCGAGCGTGCTTGGGACCATCCTTTCCGGCGTCTTTAGCTATCAAGAGAATCCGACTGTCGGCGAGGTGATCGTCTACCTCGGGTTCCTCGCGATCGTGCTCTATCTCTATCTTCGTCCTCATCGCCCAAGCGCCGAGACCGAAGCTTATCGGGGAAATTCAAATGTCAGCGCCTGATGCCGGCAAAGGGAAACCTTCCGCCCCTTCGTCTCGTCTGATGTATCTCGGCGTGGCCGCCGCTGGCGGTCTCGTCGTTCTTGCGGGCGCTGCGTTTTATTTGGCTACTCTGAAGACGCGTCACGAGAAGGCGGAAAACCTGATCGCGGTCGCCGTGACCTCGAAGGCTTGCGAACCGAATGCAATCTCTGTTTCCGCGGGCGAGCGGACGTTCGAGATCACCAACAAGTCCGAGCGCTCCGTCGAATGGGAGATTCTTGAAGGTGTGATGGTTGTCGCAGAGCGCGAAAATATTGCGCCGAACTTCAAGCAAACACTCAAGGTCCGTCTTTCGCCAGGGACTTACGAAGTCACTTGCGGGTTGCTTTCGAACCCGCGTGGAACGCTGACGGTTACGCCATCGCTTGAGGCGAATGCAACGCCCGCACGAGCAACGATGCGCAACTTTCTTGGCCCGCTCGGGGAATATAAATTCTATCTCGACCGACAAAGCGGCGCCGCTGTCCGTGCAGCCAAGGATCTTGCCGACGCCATCAAGTCCGGCAATCTCACAAAAGCACAGTCGCTTTATGTGATCGCGCGCCAGCCATACAAGCGCATCGAGCCCGTCGTTTATCGCTTTTCAGATCTTCAGAACAAGATCGATCCGGTTGCGGACTATTTCGAGAAGCGCGAAGAGGATCCGGCGTTCATCGGATATCACCGTATCGAGCGCGGGCTTTTTGTGACCAAGAGCCTGGATGGATTGAGCCCAGTTGCGGATGGTCTTGTCGCCGATCTCACGACGCTCAACGAGCGTCTGAAGGCGATGAAAATGACTCCGGAGCTGCTCATCGACAGCGTCGGAAATTTCGCGACGCAGCTTTCGAGGGACCGGCTACCGTCAGGTGCCGATTGGCGTGCGACAACCGATTTGCCGGACCTCGAAGCCAATCTCGACGGCATCGGCAAGATCGTGGGCTTACTCAAGCCAATCGTGAAGCCCGTCAATCCGGATTTGGCGCTGAAGATCGATGGAGCCTTCAGCGCCACTCAAACAGAAGTCGCCAAGCAGAAGAGCGATGCGGGCGGAGAGGCAAATGCCTCTTCCGGTTCGAGCCAACGTAAGGATCTTGCCCAGGCTTTCACAAATCTGGCGGAAGCCCTCGGCGAGTTGCCTTCCGCAATCGGGATCAATGCCAATGGTACATAAACGAGAGATGGCGACGGAACGAGAAGATCACCTGATCGCGGACCGGCGCAAGCTTCTGCTTGGCCTCGGTGTCGCTGCGGGCAGCGCGCTCGCGACAGGTATCGTCACGGATCGCGCTTTGGCGGCGGACGATACCCAGGTCACCGACGCGCCGGCAAGCCATAAGGCCGATGTCGAGCAGCGCGTGCCGTTTTATGGCGTGCATCAGGCGGGCATCGTCACGCCGCGACCCGCAAACGGAATGTTCGTCTCGTTGGACGTCATCGCGGATACGCCCGCCGACTTCGAGAAGATGCTGCGGCTGCTGACCGCGCGAGTCGTGTTTCTAACGCAGGGTGGCACGCCGCCGGAGCGCGATGCCAAACTTCCGCCTGCCGATTCCGGCATCCTCGGGCCGGAGATTCATCCCGACAACCTGACGATTACTGTCGGTCTCGGAGATTCGTTGTTCGAGACGCGTCCGTGGCTCAAATCGCTGAAGCCGCGGCATCTCCAGCGCATGACGCAATTCAAGAACGATGCGCTTGTCGGTGAACTCTGCCACGGCGATATTTCGCTACAGTTTTGCTCCAACACCGCGGATACGAACATCCACGCTCTGCGCGATATTCTGGCGAACATGCCGGAATATCTCGTGCCGCGCTGGAAGCAGGAGGGGAACGTTCCGACCATTCTGCCGAAGCCGGACGGCACGCTCGAGAGCGCGCGTAACTTCCTCGGCTTTCGTGACGGCTCGGCCAATCCGCATTCAGGCGACAATGCCCTAATGGATAAAGTCGTCTGGGTCGGAGACGACCACGACGAGCCGAAGTGGGCAGTGGGCGGTACCTATCAAGCCGTTCGCATCGTCCGCAACTTCGTCGAACGGTGGGATCGGACGCCACTCGGCGAGCAAGAGCGGATCATGGGCCGCAAGAAAATGTCCGGTGCGCCGATGGATGGCAAGACGGAAGCCGATGTGCCCGACTATGCAAAAGATCCGGACGGCAAGATAACCCGGCTCGATGCACACATCAGGCTTGCCAATCCCCGTACGGTTGAAAGTCAGAAGAACCTTATATTGCGTCGTCCATTCAACTATTCGAATGGCGTCACGAAGAACGGACAGCTCGATCAAGGGCTGCTTTTCATTGCGTATCAATCAGACCTCGAACGAGGCTTTATTACCGTGCAGAAGCGGCTCGATGGCGAGCCATTAGAGGAATACATCAAGCCGGTTGGCGGCGGTTATTTCTTCGTCCTTCCAGGGGCGCGGGATTCTGGTGACTATCTGGGCCGTGAATTGGCCGAGGCCGTGGCGGCGGTTCCGCCTACACGATCCTGAAACCCAAAAATGGAGGGGACAGACCATGAGGCGCTACTTCTTCGCCGCGACGGCGCTCGCGGGCATGCTCGGCTATTCTGGTGCGGCAAGCGCAGAAGAGGATTCGAAGCTCGTCGAACCGCTTGCGGCGTACAAGAGCTATGTCGCCGATAACACCGAAAAGCTTCTCGACAATACGACGAAGTTTACGGACGCGATCAAGGCTGGCGACGTCGCGAAGGCGAAAGCTCTCTTCGCTCCAACGCGCATGAATTACGAAGCGATCGAGCCGATTGCAGAGCTTTTTTCTGACCTCGATCATACGATCGACGCGCGCGCCGACGACTTCGAAGGGAAGGAAAAGGATCCGAAGTTTTCCGGGTTTCATCGCATCGAGTACACCCTCTGGACCGATAACAGCACAAAGGGTCTCGAGCCGTTCGCGGATAAGCTTCTCGCCGATGTGAAGGATCTCAACCACCGCATCGAAAATCTGACGTTCCCGCCGGAGACGGTTGTCGGCGGCGCGGCGGCATTGATGGAAGAAGTTGCTGCGACGAAGATTTCCGGAGAAGAAGATCGTTACAGCCATACCGATCTCTGGGACTTCAAGGCGAACTTCGACGGATCGCAGAAGATCTATGTGCTCGTGAAGCCGCTGATCGAGAAGGACCACGTGGACTTCGTGAAGAAGGTCGACGAGAACTTCAAGGTCGTCGACGATACCTTGGCTAAGTACAAGACGGCCGACGGCTACGAACTTTACGACAAGCTGTCGGAAGACGATCGGAAGGTATTGGCTGCCAAGGTCAATGCTTTGGCGACCGACCTTTCAACGCTGCGCGGCAAGCTCGGCTTGAACTGAACCAGCGCTGTTTTGCGGCCCTCGGCCATCGGCTTCGCTTCAGGCGGGCAGGTGCCAGGGCCGTAATTGTATTTGCGGTGCTGTTACGAAGATGCCGCCTGCTCAGGAATGTTCGCGATTGTCTCCATAATAGCACAAAATACTGACCTCTTATTGTTGACTCCTAAGGTAGACTTTTCTATGTTTTTCTCAGCCTGACGACGCGTCGGGATCTTCATCGTGAACGCCTCCGGGGGAGGTTGTGCGGTGAAGAGGCAAGCCCGCCATTGTGCGCTTAAGCGCTCAGCCAGCCAGCCCCTATCAACATGGAATAACGGGGGATGAGGTATGGCTGTGCGCGGCGTCGGTGATTTTATCAGTTCCAGTTCTGAGGTCTGTTCTGGGGGGGGCGGGTCGAGGCGGATTTCGGTTCGCAGCGGCTTGAGCAAGGTTGCGCTGGCGTTCTCGGTATCGACGGCTGCTCTCACGTTGGCCGGTGGCGCTTTCGCGCAAGAGACGCAATTGCCGGGCATCGACGTTCAAGGTGCGCAGGCAAAAAAGGCCAGCGCCCCCAAAGCGAAACCGAAGCCTAAGCCGGTACAGGCGAGTGAACCGCAAACGGCGCCGCCTGCAATCAACACCAATGAAGTCAGCGCGACCTCCGCAGATGCTCCCTATAATACGCCTGCCGGAATAAGTGTGGTTACGGGAAGCGATCTCAGCACTTACGGGGGCACCAATCTCGACGACGCGTTGCGTTCGCAGCCGGGCACCTTCACGCGCATCAGTCCGCAAAACGCGGGTATTGCGGTCAACATCCGCGGCTTCGAAGGTTCGGGGCGGGTCAATATGCTGATCGACGGCGTGCCCCAGAATTTCGGGTTCACGGGCCACGAAGCACAAGGTTTCACGTATCTCGATCCGTCTCTTGTTGCGGGCGTCGATATTGCTCGCGGCGCCGTGACGACAGCTGGCGGCACGGGAGCGCTTGCGGGCGTCGCGAACTTCCGCACACTCGATGTCGACGACATCCTGCGGCCGGGTCAAAACTTTGGTGCGATGACGTCGAGCACGTGGGGAAGCAACGGCGTAGGCTTCTCGGAAATGGGCGCGGCTGCGGCAAGATCGGGCGGTATCAGCATCGCTGGTGCGGTCAGCCATCGTGAGCCCGACAACTACGAGAATGCCAAAGGCGTCGAAGTTCCGGGCACGTTCCAGAACCTCACCTCAGGCTTGTACAAGGTCAATCTGCAGCTCGACCAAGAGCAGACGTTGCGGTTCGGCGGCGTGTTCTACAACAACGATTTCTTCGCGAACTCCTACAATCAGAACGTCTCTACGCAAACCTACACGGCAAAGTATGCATACAAGCCTATCGACAACGACCTGATCGATTTCAGGCTGAACGGCTACTACAACGACGCCACGATGAAGTACGGGACGGACGCGACGCCGACGGTCGGTAATCCGCCGAAGGGAAGCGCGTGGGGCCGCGTGATTGATGACACGGGCCTCGGCTTCGATATCTCCAATATCTCGCGCTTTTCTCTTGGCGGGATCGGGGTGAAGTCAGAATACGGTTATGAATTCTTCGGCGACGATGTCGATGCGTTCAACCGATACCAGCCGAACGTTGCGGGCGGCGTGAACCCCTCGGGGTGGAAATCGAAAAGCGCGGTCTTCTCAGAGACGACCTTCTCAAAAGGTATTTTTGATCTCATCGTTGGCCTTAAGTACGACATGTACAGCATCAACGGTAGCGGCAATGCCAATCCGCTTTTGGGCCTGCCGCCTGGCGTTCCCTCCGGCCCCTTCAAATTGGATAAGGATGGTGGTGCGTTCGATCCGAAGGTTACATTGGCGGCGCAAGTCACCGACTGGTTTCAGCCTTACATCACCTATTCGGAAACCCAACGTTCGCCGTCTGTGGCAGAGTTGTTCACCGGAGGCAATCATCCTGGGGCGTCCAATATCGGCTTCCTGCCCAATCCCTTGTTGGATCCTGAAAGCCAGCAGGGACTCGAAGTTGGCGCGAATTTCAAGAAGGACGGCCTTTTCACTCGCGATGACTCGTTCCGGTTAAAGGCTGACTATTATCATCAAGATGTAGCCGATTATATCGCGGCATGTACGACCCCGCGGGGCGCTGTCTACTTCTGCAATACACCCGGCGACTCAAAGGTCGAGGGTGTCGAACTGCAGGGCATGTACGACGCTGGCTATTTCTTCGCGGGCTTGAGCTACACCTATACGCACACAGATCTACCATCGCAGGTCGATGGTTTCGGTGCGCACAGCTATCTGCCGGATAACACCGTGGTCACATCTGCCGGTGTCCGGTTGCTCGACCGCAAGATGACGTTGGGAGGCCGCCTCTCGTATTTCGGTGAGAGCGATGTCGGAGCCGTCAACGTCGGTGGCTTCTACGCGAGCCGCTTCATGCCCTCCTACACGCTCGTCGATTTCTTCTCGAGTTACAAGGTGACCGAGAACTTCGAGGTCGGCTTCAACATCAACAACCTGTTCGACAAAGACTACACCGATGCGCTGACCACTGCTTTCTTCGATGGGGCGAAGTGCTTCGGTTCGAACCTTCCCGGCTGCAACGATACCGGAATGGGACGGACGTTCTTCGTGACGGCGAAGGCGCAATTCTGAGCCGTGCGCTATCGCGGCTTTGTGTGACGAAACTTCAGGCGTCGGCGGAGAAATCTGCCGATGCATTTGCGTAGAAGACCGTTGACGTGATGGAGACGAGGAGCCGTGACGCTCATCGAAAACAAAAATCTCCAGTCGCGCGCTTTGCGCGGCGCAAATTCGAAACTTCGCGCGTTCGAAAGGCGCAGCGCGCATAGCAACGTCGTGTCATTTGGCGAAGCAAAGGCCACTCGTCAGCAGGCCTTCACGATCGCGAGGGCGGAAAGTGTCGACAAACCGACGTCTCGGAAGCTTCTCATCGCCGCTATCATCTTGTCTGCGGCTGTCCATGGCGGTTTGATTGCCACGACATTGATGGGTGACGCGGGCGAACAGTTCGGAACCCTTGCCGACAAATCCGAAACCTTCAGTGTGTCGATGGAACAGTCGGTCGTTCTGGAATCGATTGCGACCGAAAGAGTGCAAGCGGCTTCCGCGGCGGCAGCGGCATCGCAAGCCGGCAGCATTCAGGCGGTGGAATCCAAGCCGCAGGAGCTGGCCGAGGCGGAAACCGATCCTCTTTCCGATGAGCCGCCACCGAAGCCGATTGACGTTGCAGATGTGACGCCGACTGCCTTGGCCTCGACGGACGATCCTCTGCCGGTCATTCGCGGCGGCGGGGATGCTCAGGCCGTCAGCGAAATAAAGGCCGAGCAGATTGCCGAAGTGGAAGTGAAGGAGATGCCGGAGGCCGTCGAGACGAAGGAAGATTCGGTCGCGAAGCCGGAGCGGAAAAAGGAAGACGAAAAAGAAAAAAAGACGCCGCAGAAGGAATCCCATCAGCAAGTTGCTGGAAGCGCCACGTCGCGGTCGAACGCATCGCAGGCGACCGTGAGTGGCAAAGTTTCAGCCAGTAGCGGCAATGCTTTGAGTTATGGGGCGATGGTGCGAGCGCAACTTGCGCGTAACAAGCCGCCGAGCAACGGCCTTCGGGGCACCGTCCGTGTGTCGTTCGGTATCGCGATAGACGGCAACCTGAGCTATTTGCGTTTGTCGGAGTCTTCGGGCAGCGCGGCGCTCGATAGCGTCGCGCTGGCCGTCATCAAGAATTCTGCGCCTTTCGGCGAGCCGCCAGCCGGCCTAACAGCCAGCCAGCTTTCCTACGTCATACCGTTTTATTTTCGCTGAGGCCCGCCAGCCGGAGGCGCGCCTTTCGTGCTCCCGGCAGCTGCATCCTCCATGAGTTCAAACCACATGGCGTTGAGCACCGCGAAAGCGGCAGCGAGGGGAAGGCCGAGCAGCCAAGCAAAGTACCACATGACGATATCTCCTTTCCGATGTCTCAGTACGCGTGGCCGTGCTCTTCGCGGATCGCCTTCTCGTCCACCTTGCCCCACATGACGTGATAGACCCATGACGTGTAGGCGATGATGATCGGCACGAAGATCGCAGCGGCGACGAGCATGATGAAGAGGGTCATATGGCTCGACGAGGAATCCCAAACTGTCAGGCTGGAATTCGCGTCGACCGACGATGGTAGGATGAACGGAAACATCGATAGGCCGACGGTCGCGATTATGCCGGCTATCGATAGTGAAGATGCGAGGAGCGTAGATATTTCACGTTTTGCGCTCATGAAGATGAAGGCAACCGTCGCTCCCACCAGACCGAGCAAGGGTGCGAGCGCGGTCAAGGGATACTTACTGTAGTTTTCAAACCAAGCGCCGGGCGCCTTCACGACGGTCTTTGCCAAGGGGTTTGACGGTCCCATCGCATTGATTGTGCTTGTGATGTGGAACCCATCAATGCCGATCCACAGCACGATGCCTCCAAGAAGGAAGAGTACCACTGTGGCGATCGCCGCGATCCTTCCGTAAGCGCGCGCACGATCGGCGACGGGTCCATCCGTCTTTAGGCATATCCATGCAGCGCCGTGCATGACGAGCATCGTCACGGATACCAATCCACAGAGTAAGGCAAAAGGATTGAGCAACTCGAACAGCGTCGTGCCGTCGTAGAAAATACGGAGTTCGCTGTTGAAGTGAAATGGCACTCCTTGGAGCACGTTGCCGACCGCGACGCCAAAGATCAGCGCCGGTACGGCGCCGCCGACGAAAAGTGCCCAATCCCATGCGTTGCGCCACGTCGGATTATCGCGCTTCGAGCGATATTTGAAGCCGACAGGGCGTAGGATCAGCGCGAAGAGGATTGCGAACATCGCGAGATAAAAGCCCGAGAAAGACACGGCATAGAGGGGTGGCCACGCAGCGAAGATCGCGCCGCCGCCGAGGATCAGCCAGACTTGGTTTCCCTCCCACGTCGGTCCAACGCTGTTGATGACGACGCGGCGCTCGACGTCGGTCTTTGCAACAAAGGGAAGCAGTGTGGCAGCGCCGAGATCGAAGCCGTCCATGATCGCAAATCCGATCAGAAGGACGCCCAGAAGTACCCACCAGATGATGCGGAGGGTTTCGTAGTCGATGAGTTGATGAAGGATCATTGCTTTACTCCGCAGCAACGAGAGTTTGGGAAACGAGGATGGCTTCCGGCGCATTGTCCGGTTGCGGACCTGAGCGAATGGCGCGGATCATGAGGCCCATTTCGATGATGAAGAGGATCGAGTAGAGCACGATGAAGCCCAAGAGGGTCAGAAGCACTGTGAATGCGCCGAGGCTCGAGACGCCGGCTGCGGTCGGCAAGATGCCTTCAATAATCCAAGGCTGACGTCCGAACTCAGCGACGACCCATCCGAACTCCGCAGCGATCCAGGGAAGCGGTATGGCGAAGGTCGCGACGCGCAAGAGCCAAGGATACTGATCAAGTCGCCGCCGCGCCGACAGGTAGAAGAAGGTTGCCATCAGCGCGATGAAGAAGAAGCCCAGGCCAACCATGATGCGGAACGACCAGAAGAGTGACGGAACGTCGGGAACCGTGTCCCACGCCGCCTGTTCGATCTGAGCGTCTGTTGCCTTGCGCGGATCGTCGATATAACGCTTGAGCAGCAACGCATAGCCGAGATCGTTGCCGTTTTTCTCTAGTGCCTCTCTCGCGGCTTGCGGAATGGCGGACGGATCGTTGACTGCGCGGATCTGCTGGACGGCGTCGTAGGCCAAGATGCCGTTGTGAATGCGATCCTTGGCGCGGACGACAAGCTCTTCGATGCCCGGAATTTCTGTTGTCAGCGAACGCGTGCCGATAAGGCCCATGGCCCATGGAATATGGACGGCGAAGTGCGTCTCGCGGGCCTTTTGATCTGGGAAACCGAACAGGGTGAATGCAGCGGGAGCAGGTTCCGTCTTCCACATTGCTTCGATCGACGCGAGCTTCATCTTCTGATGTTCGGTCGAGAGGTAGCCGCTCTCGTCGCCTAGAACGACGACGGAGAGAGCCGAGGCGAGGCCGAACGAAGCCGCGACCGTCATCGATCGCTTGGCAAGAGCGGTGTGGCGATGATTGTACAAGTACCAAGCCGATACGCCGAGGACGAAGACCGACGCCGTAACGTATCCGGCGGATACCGTATGAACGAATTTCGCCTGTGCGACGGGATTGAATACGACGTCGAAAAAGTTGGTGACTTCCATCCGCATCGTCTGAGGATTGAAGGCCGAGCCGACAGGATTTTGCATCCAGCCGTTGGCGATCAAAATCCAGAGGGCGGAGAAATTCGATCCGATCGCTACGCACCACGTCGCAATGAGGTGGCCGACTTTCGACATTCGGTCCCAGCCAAAAAAGAACAGGCCGACGAAGGTCGCTTCGAGAAAGAACGCCATCAGCCCTTCAATGGCGAGTGGGGCGCCGAAGATGTCTCCGACGTAATGGCTGTAGTAGCTCCAGTTCATTCCGAACTGGAATTCCATCACTAGCCCTGTTGCGACGCCGATCACAAAGTTGATGCCAAACAGTGTGCCCCAGAATTTCGTCATCTGTCGCCAGATTTGGCGTCCGGTCATCACGTAGACCGTTTCCATGATGGCGACGATGATCGAAAGTCCAAGCGTCAGCGGTACGAATAAGAAGTGATATAGCGCTGTTGTTGCGAATTGCAGGCGCGATAGCGCCACGATGTCCAGTTCCATTTTGCCTCTTTCCGCCTTTCGGTCGGCCTCCTTCCTGAGTGGCCGCCTAGGCGCCACCGGATTTCTGTTTCAATCTTGTCTCAAAGCCGCGAGCATGGCTCCGAACTGTGGATCGCCTCGCGATGCGTTGGCGATAATTCGTCCTCGATCCATCATCAGTATGCGGTCCGCTATCTCGGCTTCGCGCCGGATGTGAGTGGCGATAATGATCGTGCGGTCTTTGATCTGGGCTGCGAGCCGACCGATGACGTCGCGCGCTGTTCTGTCGTCCAATCCTTCAGTCGGCTCGTCGAGAAGCCAAAGCTGGGTGTCACAGAGAAACAGGCGCGCCAACGCGAGGCGGCGCGCTTCCCCGCCCGAGAGGCCCATTCCACCTTCGCCGAGGCGCGTATCGAGGCCCGAAGGTAGTCCGTTCAGATATGCCCCTAATCCAGCGGCCGTGATTGCCTGTGAAAGTCTGTCATCGGTGGCTGAAGGGTCGGCGAGCCGAAGGTTGTCGCGGAGGGTGTCTGCAAAAAGCTCGGTGCGTTGCGTTAGGAGCGTCGCAGGAATGCTCCGCGCTTTGCCTTGGGCGGGAGTTAGATCGCCGACAATCACCGAAAGCAATGTCGATTTCCCAGCTCCGCTCGGGCCGATCAGGGCGACGCGTTCGCCTTTGGAAATGGTGAGGGAGACACCGGAAATCGAAGCCGCATGTGCATCGTGATAAAAAGCGGTGATGTCGCGCGCCTGGACAGCAAAGTTTGCTTCAGGCAATTGCAGCTGCGGCGTCGCGATTTGGTCGAGGCGGGGGGTTACTCGTCTTGCAGCGATGAGCGTGCGCCCCAATTCGATCGCGCCACGACGCAGAGCGGCGAACGGATCAAGGGCCGCGATGGCGACGAGCACGACAAGCGCGGCAACAGGTGCGCTGACGTCGCCCGCGCGCGCAAGCGACACGGAAATATAGAGCGCGGCCGCGATCAGTATCGAGCTGGCTATCGAGATCGCCGCGCCAGCCGCAGTCTCGATGCGATTGAGTTTGTCGTCTGCATTTACGAGGTCGCGATCCGCATCCGCAATGGTTTGGCATTGCGCGCCTGTTCTTCCGGCCATTATGAGTTCGGTTTGACCAGATACGAGATCGATGACGCGCGACCGCAGATTTTCGAGAGCGGATGTCCGCCGCCGCATCGGAATCTCCGCGCGGTGGGCGCAAATCGACGGAATGCCGAGGCCGACGAGCAAGAGAAAGAGTACTGCCGCCAAACCTGTGGCAGGCGCGAACAATCCGAATGTGATGCTCGCAACCAACGCGGAAGCGACGGCTGCGACGACCGGGACGATCACGCGCAGATAGAGAGAGTCGAGAGCGTCAATGTCCTGCGTCATGCGGAAGAGAAGCGTCGCGGGGCGCATGCGGAGCTCTTCGGCCTCGCGCATGGCTGCAGAGCCTCGAAATAGCCTCTCTCGCAACTCTGCAAGGACTCCGAGCGTCGCGTCGTGCGTCGCGAGGCGTTCGCCATATCGTCCTGCGGTACGGACAAGCGCAAAGAAGCGAATGCCAGCCGACGGGGAAAAAACGTCGAAAGCGAGTGCGGTTGCCGTGCTTAATCCAGCGATGGCGGTGGCGGTGATGAACCAGCCTGAGAGACCGAGCAACGCCAGGCCGGAGAGAACCGTGAGGACGGCCAGCATGAGGCCGCCAATAAGTTTCGCGCGCGGGCCATCCCAGAAGATCATGAGGATGGGCTTCAGATCTTTAAATGTCGCTGTCATGCCGCAGCCTCCATGCGGCGATCCGGGATGTGGACGATACGGTCCATTCGGCGCGCAAGCGTAAGGTCGTGGGTCGTGACGATCAGCGTCTTGCCGCGTGCGAGTGCAAGAAGATTGCCGGTGATATCGTATGCTGTCTCGGCATCAAGATGCGCTGTAGGCTCGTCGGCGAGGATGAGGCCAATATGAGGCTGGGCGGCAATGCGGGCGATGGCTAGGCGAAGCGTCTCGCCTCCTGACAAGCCTTCGCCGCCTTCGCCGACTGCGGCGAGGCCGCGCATTTCGGCGATGTCGGTGAGTTTCGCAAATTTCAGCGCTTCGATGATGCGCTCGCGCGGGATGTCTCGCCCAAGCGCGATGTTGCTTGCGAGCGTGCCAGCGAAGATATGCGGACGCTGACCGATCCAAGCGATTTGGCTTCGTATCTCGGCGGCGGACTTTTCTGACAAAGTGCGCCCACCGATTGTTATGGAGCCGGAGGTCGCTGGAGCGAGTCCCGCGAGAAGCGCGAGAAGGGTCGATTTCCCGGAGCCGCTCGGCCCCAGGATTGCGATGTGCTCGCCCGGAGCGACGGCGAGATCGAATGGGTTGATCGCATCGGCGAGTGTCTCGCCGTACTGGAAGGAGAGCTTGTCGATCAGGATGGCAGGGAGGGGGAGAGTGGCCGCACTCCGCGGTGCGCGGTCCTGCGCTCCGTCAACTATGCTTTGGCCCTGGATGGCAAGCCGTTTCAGGCCGTCTATTGCAGCTAGCCCCGATGCTCGGTCGTGCCAGACTGACGAGAGATCGCGCAGCGGCTCAAAAAACGCGGGAGCCAACAGGAGAATAAACAGGCCCTGGGCCAGACCCAACGAGCCAGTCCAAGCGCCGAAATTCAATTGGCCGAGAAGATGAAATCCGACGTACACCGCGACCATGGCGACGCCGAGCGCCGAGAAGAGTTCGAGCGCAGCGGAGGATAGAAACGCAATTCGAAGCACGGCCATTGTCCGCGTGCGAAGGCTTTCCGCGTTTGTCCGGAGCCGGAGTGCCGTTTGGTCGATAGCGCCCAGAGACCGGATCGTTTTAATTCCGCGCAGCCGGTCGAGAAGAAACGCATTCATATCCCCGGCTCGGACAAGCTGCGCTTCGCTTTCTTTTTGAGCGTTCCAGCCGATCAAGATCATGAAGACAGGAATGAGCGGCGCTGCAAAAAAGAGGACAACAGCGGCGACCCATGACTGCATCAGGATAAAGAGCAGAATGACGAGGGGTACGACGGCTGCCTTCGCTTTGGCGATTTCGAAGCGCGCAACGTAGGGTACGACCATCTCCGCTTGTTCGGCAATGATCGCGGCGGCTCGTCCCGACTCCGTGCGGCTGACGTCAAGCGGCGAGCGCTGTGCGATGGCTTCGACGGCTTCGTGTCGCAGTTTCGTCGCCTCGTGACGTCCGGCGCGAAATGCGCCGCGGCTCGCTGCGGCTTCGAGAACGGCCCTTACGATTCCGACGATCAGCACGCCAAGGCAAAGCCATGGAAGACGGTCTGCGTTGACGTTTCCTACGAGATCGCCGATCGCCAGGGCGATGAAAGCCGCTTGGGGCACCCAAAGCAGCGACGCTCCAATTTGAAGTGTGGCGCTTGCCCGGTTGACTGCGGGACGCTGTGTCTGGACCGTCCGCGCTGACGGACGCGGATCGTCGACAGTCATGGCGGCAAGCGACGCCATTTCATCTGGCCCTTTCCCCGGCTTTCATTGCGCAGATCATTGGTTCGCGAGTGCCGCGCGAACATTGATCGACGTCAACGTTTGGGACCTCTCCTCACAATCCGGAATGGACATTTTGCCCAAGAGCGGTGCTTGGCGCGCGCGACGCTCCAGGTGTGTTCCGGGCGTCTCCTGCAATTGTCCTAAAATTTATCCGTCGTTAGGAGGCGGACTTTTATGATCTGAGCTGATGATGTGTCAGGTTTAACCGGTTCCATTTCGGTTCAAGATGCCAACGTAGCGAGGAGCAGAGACGTGAAGAATATGTGGCAGGGCGTTTGTCCCGTTGCTTTATTGATTTCGGCATCTCTTTCGGATGCTGCGTTGGCGGACCCAAGTCACGTTCTCAAGTCATGGCGTACGGAGCAAGGCTGGCTGACCGAGCTTCGCCAGCACGATAACGGCGCTCGCGTATGCGCCACCGGAAAGGCCTTCAGCGAGGGGCGCCCCTTCGGGTTGTCAATCGTCAAAAGCGGAGACGTTACACTCGTCACGCTGGTCGACGAGGGACAGCCGCCGGAACATGGCGGGAAGATGGAGCTATCGGCGTCGGGTCAGCCGGTAGGAAGTCTCGCGGTAACCGTCGAGGGGCCGGCTTTCGCCACTTCGGAAGGGGAGAGCCGCAAGACCTGGGACCTTGTGAGGGATTTGCCCGCCGCACCGCTTTCGATCCAAGTTGAAGGTCGGCAGTATGTCGCCGACCTCGCGGGTATCGGGCTTGCGCGCAAACAGCTCAAATCATGCGAGGAGGAGGCGGCGAGTTGATCGCCGCCGCTCGAGTGCGTTCACGGTAGAACCGACCAGCGCTTGAACCACGCATGCATTTGCTCCCATGCATCGCGCGCCGCGTCTGCGTTATAGCTTGGCCGGTAATCGGCGTGAAATCCGTGCGGCGCCCCGGGATAGATCTTGAATTCGGCCGTCTTGCCGGCGGCGGCGAGGGCGGCTTTCATCGTTTCAACTTGCGCCGGCGGGATACCTTGATCCGCCTCGCCGTAGAGCCCGAGCACAGGTGCCTTCATGTAGGGAGCCAACTCAATCGGGCTTTTTGGCCAGAGAGATTTTTGCGTGTCGGGATCGACGAGTGAGCCGTAAAAAGATACCCCTGCTTTCACGGATCGATTGGCGGCGCAGTAGACCCAAACTGTCCGGCCTCCGCGGCAAAAACCCATGATGCCGAGACGCGAGATGTCGCCTCCTTGGGTTTTGGCCCAAGCCACGGTGGCATCAAGGTCGGCGATCAGCTCGGCGTCTGCCTTGGAGTTCACGAGCGGCATCAGTTTCTGGATCTCGGTGATCTTCGTCAAATCGCCCTGGCGAAAATAGTAATCGGGAGCGATTGCGAATGCTCCGAGCTTTGCTAAGCGCCGTGTGACATCCTTGATGTATTCGTGCAGGCCAAACACTTCCATCGCGACGAGGACGACGGGTGGATTGGCGACTCCTGCCGGTTTTGCGAAGTAGACCGGCATGTCGCCTTCAGTCGTCTGGACTTGAGCTGTCCCGGTGTCGAGCCCGGTGGAGGCGGTGACGATCGGATTCGCGCGGACTGGTCCAGCTGCAAGCGTATAACCAGCAGCGGCGGCAGCAGATGCCGTCATAAACCTCCGTCTTGAAAGACGGGCGCGGCGAACCAGACCGACAATGTCGGATGGGACTTGTTCTCGGGTAGACATCGCGGCCTCCTGTCGATTTCGAGCGGCCAACCTGGAACGGCTGACGCTCGAGGGTATATCGGCGCGGGGGGGCGGTAAAATGACGACCGGATACGTCGTTCGTCTTCGCTATTTTTCGGCCGTTTTCGGCGTCCCTGGCAAGTCTTGGCGGCCCGGCTCGATGATGACGGTCGAGGTGCGGCCAGCGACGAGGCGCACGCTTTCCGGGACGTGGTCGAGGGCTATACGGACCGGGATACGCTGAGCAAGTCGCACCCAGCTGAATGTGGGGTTGACGTCTGCGAGCAGATTAGAGCCGGCGCTCCGGTCGCGATCCGCGATGCCGTTCGCGATGCTTTCGACATGTCCCTCCAACTGCTTATCCTCGCCCATCAAGTGCACGATGGCTTTGTTGCCGATGTGAATGTAGGGCAGCTTGGTTTCCTCGAAGTAGCCCTCGACGCGCAGAGAGTCGTTGTCGATCAGGGCTGCGACGCCCTTGCCGGCGGTCACGTAGTTACCCGGACGGAGATCGAAGTTCGTGATCGGACCATTGACCGAGGCCCGGACCTCTGAACGCTCAAGATTGAGCTTTGCGAGGTCACGGTCGGCCTCGGCGCGGTGCAAATCTGCCTGCGCCTGGGCGGCCGTAGCGGTGACCTGCTCGACTTTCTGCTCGCTGACCGCGATAGCAGTCATATTTTTATAGCGCACGAGGTCTTTTTGAGCGGCATCGAGAACGGCGACGCGGCCTTCAAGATTAGCTTCCGCTTGACGGAGAGCGAGGAGAAAGCGATCGCGATCGATGCGAAACAGCACGTCGCCTTTGTGCACGATCTGGTTGTCATGCACGAGGACGTCCGTCACGAGGCCGGAAACGTCCGGCGCGATTTCAACGATGTCGGCGCGAACGCGGCCGTCCCGAGTCCAGGGCTCCAGCTCATAGTGAGCCCAGAGGCGCCAGCCGGCGAATATCGCAAACGCGGTCAAAGCCAGGGTCGTCGCATAGCGGATTATGATCTTGAGCCGGGGATTCATGGATGGGCCTTGGAGAAGAGGAGGACGATCGTCCCTAGGAGGCAGACGAATATCGAAAGGTTGAACAGGGATCTGTGCCAGACAAATTCATACGCGCCGACGGCTCGAAGTCCGCGCGCAAGCACGACCATGATCACATACGCGAGAATGGAGCATGCCAATATCGAGGGCACGAACACGCCAAATATGCTGATTTCCTCGTTCATTGTGCGGCCTCAAGGTATTCCGGGGCGTGAGGAAGTTGCGGCGGCGTGCGATCGGGGAAAAGGCTGCGCCTCAGGCCTACCAGGCCAAGCAGGGCATTCCGCGCTGCAGTGCTCTGCTCGTTGCGAACGACTGCCAGCGCCCGATTGATTGCCGGCAGAATAAGATCGAGCGCCGATTGGCCTGAGCCCTTCTGATAGTAACGCTTCAACATCATCAGTACGGCGTCGATACGGCGTCTGGAATAGGGTGTGAGCCCCTCGCGAGAGCGTCTGAGATCAAGGATGTTGAAGCCCTCGCGCAGTTCTCCGATGGCTCCCGGAATCCGGTGGCCTGCGGCTTTCGCGCGGGGCGCAAGGAGAATGAGGCGATCAAGCATGACGCCGGTTAACCGGGCATCATCGCGCGCGCTTTGAGCATTCGCAATTTCAGCGAGCGTCTCGCGGTTGGCCTGTGCGAGCCGGTGGATGCTCCATTCGGCGCCGAGTGTGCGCAGCAACGAAGCCGTCGTCGCGGCGAGAATCACGCCGGCGGACATGGCGATCGCATTGTTCAAAAAGGCTGCGGTATCGACGTTGAACTTTACCTGAAACCCAATCATGGCCGCGACGTTGATCGCGAGGGAAAGGCCGATCAGCAGCGTTTCCGGCTTCGATACGCACAATCCGAACAGCAAGAGTGCCGGCGTTAGGACGAGGGCTAGTGTTTCGTAGTTGTGGACGTGGGGAAGCACGAGGAACACATAGATCGACGAAATGAAGATCGAGACGACCGCCCATTTCGCGAACACAACAATCGATGGCACGGGGTTATCCTGTGCCGAGAAAAGATTGCCCGCCACGGCGGCCATCATCACGGCAACACCCCCTTCCGGCCAAGACAATTGAATCCAGAACGTGCAGACGATCGAAATCGTCGCGAAGCTAACGAGGGCGGAAAGAAGCGCGATGCCGTGGTCTCGGTGGTGTGTCGCTGCCGCACTGTCCGCGAACGTATAGGATAGAGAGCGTAGAGGGCTCGTGGTTCCAACGTCGATGCTTCGAGTGACTTCGAGGCAGTCTGCGCGGATCGCGGCAAGGTCTCTCAGGCGCATCAGCAAGCTGAGTTCCACCAGATCGTGCCATGATCGACGAATGCGGTTTGCATTGATTGCAGTGTTGAGATCATCGCGAAGGGCATCGAGCGCTTCGACGTTCTTTCCGCCGTCATTCGGCTGCAGCCATATCGCGAGCCGATCGACCAACTGCTGAGCGGAACTGGACGGGCCGCCCAGCAGTGACAGCTCGAGAAGACGATCCGAAATCGATGAAAGAATCGGAATTAACATCAGCATTCGCGGACGAACCTCACGAATACGACGCATGAGTTCAGGATGCCCGCCAGCATCATAAACGAGATGGGTCGCGAGATTTTCGATCTCGCCGGTATCGGCAGCAAGACGAAGCCGGTGCGCGTCGGCCTCAGCTCCCGTTTTCATCTGAAGGGCGTCGCGCGCGCTGATGTCGGCATTTGCGAGCCATGCCTTTAATCGCTGAGATATCACGGGTGCGACGAGGCGGGGGAAAACGATGCTCGATACGACCGCAGCGCAAAGAATGCCAACTATGATCTCTTCGGTTCGCGCGAGCGCGACATCGAAAATCGTGCCCGGTACGTTCACGGTCGGAAAGCCGATTAGAGCTGCGGTGTATCCGGCAAGCATAAAGATATAACTGCGCGGCGTGCGGTCGAGCATCGCCATATAGAGACAAATCGAGGACCAGAGCGCCAAGGCGATGACGAGCAGCACCGGCGCATTCGAAAGATTGGGCACCATTACGATTGCTGCCGATGCGCCGAGCAGAGTGCCGATGACGCGAAAAATTGCCTTCGATCGGGTCGCGCCGGAGAGCGGGTTGGATGCGATGTAAACGGTGGCAACCGACCAATACGGAT
The DNA here is from genome assembly GCA_030148425.1 of Hyphomicrobium sp. Taxonomy (GTDB): domain Bacteria; phylum Pseudomonadota; class Alphaproteobacteria; order Rhizobiales; family Hyphomicrobiaceae; genus Hyphomicrobium_B. The sequence goes on from JASBTM010000003.1 coordinate 155,953, forward strand.
TTGCCAGCGGGATCCAGAGACTGATCAGCAGAGCCAATAAGGCTGCGATGAGCGTCTTAATCGAAAAAATCCACTGATGTAGAGCGGGAAAGGCCATCGCACTTCCAGGGAAAATCGGCACTTGGGATTGGAGGTCAGCGATTTCGATCTTGAATATTGTCGCTAGATCAGTATAAATGACTTTGCGGTCACTTTTGTCAAGACCAAACGCTCGTGGCGAAGAATGCGTGGAGCGCATGGGTCACCATCCGAAAAAGAAGGTGTGAACCGCGAACTGCCCGATTCTAGTGAGGCGATATGCAGAAGAGCTCACCGTCCGCCGTCGCGCCAATCTCTCGGAATGATACGCCCGCCATTCGCAGGCGTGGCGCCAGCCCGGAAAAGACGGCCACGACGCGGCAATCGATCGTCGATGCCGCGTTGGCTGAATTTCTCGAAAAAGGCTTTGCGAATACCACCATCGAGACCGTCGCAAAGCGCGCGGGCGTCGCGAAGGGTCTCATTTATCGCTATTTTGTTGCGAAGGAGGCTCTTTTCACCGCCGTCGTCCAGCAGGAGATCGTGAACGCGCACATTGATGTCGACGATGCCAAGCGTAAGCCGGGAGAGAAGGTCGAGGACTTTCTGCGGCGAACGCTCGTCGTTTCTATCTATGCTATCGAAAAGAAAAGCCGGGCCGATATCGCGCGAATGGTTATCGCGGAAGGCGCGCGGTTTCCGGCTCTGGCGGAGATTTATCGCCGCGACGTGATCGACCCACTGATGCAGAAGGTCAAGCGTCTCGCGACGGCGGCACGGCAATCAGGCGAATTGACCGACGACCGGCTCGTGAAAAACCCGCATTTGCTGTTGGCGCCCATCTGGGCTGGCATCGTCATCAATAAGTTTTTGGATAGAGCGCATCCGGTCAACATCGGCGAACTGTTCGAAAGCCAACTCGATGTGATCTTCGCCAAAGCGGCTTAATTGACGATACGCTTCGTAGTTTTTTTCATAGAAGCGACCATTGTCCTGCGGCGATTGCCCAAGCGAAGATGACGGCGTTCGTCGTCATGTGCGCGGCGACGGCGTCCTCGATCTTACCGCGACGGATCATGATGAGAGCATAGAGCGCTCCGGCAAGAGCTGCCGCGAGCCAACGGTCATGCATGAGACCGAAAAGGCTTGACGAGACGATCAGCGAGACAATCCGGAACGCCCGAAAATCGACCGCTTCAAATCGTGAGGAGATCAGCACACGATAGAGATAGCCTCGGAACGCAAGCTCCTCGGCGATCGGAACTGTGACGATGGTGCCTATTCCTCGGAAAATGATCCATGCAACCAGTGCGGCTGGCGTGAATTCCGACAAGGATACAGCGAGGGCCGATTGTCCGCCGACACCGGGATCGGTCGCGATCCACGCGATGCCCGCCAATCCTCCAAGCAAAATCGAGCTCGTGGAGGGCGACCAAGAAAAGCGCGCATAAAGATCGCGGAGCACGAACAGCACGCTCAGCACGGCAAACACTTTGAGCGGATAGAGCAGATAATCCTGCGGGGCCGCAACTTGCGTCGCTATCTGGGCAGCCATCAGGGCGATGAACGGCGCGAGATAGAGCACGGTTGGATTGCTCTCGGAACTCCGCTGCACGGGCTTTGCCGCACCCTTGCCCGAAGATGCCAGCGCGGTCGTGCTGAAGAACGAGATCCTCTGGGCGAAGGTCATGATTGTTATCGCGACCAGGAGGAAGCTGATCCAACCAAATTGCGAGTGGAACCCTCCGAGCGCGATGTCAGGCGAAAGATGTGCGCCGATCAAAACAAGGAGCGCAATCCGGACGCTATTGAGGATCCATATCGCAGCCATCGCCAACGGAAAGAGAACGAGAATGTTTGGGAATCTCAGCGATTTGCGAAAGAGCAAGATGTATCCGGCCAGAAAGGCCGCGATTAATATCATGCCTTCATAGCCAGAGCATGCGGCGAAGATCCGGACGCTGAAATTACCAGCACCCAACACGCGCGTGCTCGCGTCGATAAACGTGCCGCTATCGAGCGATTTGGCGATCCAATATGAAAGTTGCAGCGTTGCGTCTGAAAGCTCGGCCCAGGTTTCTTCCGAGAGAAAGCTGCCGCCTGCGCGATTGAGGAGTTCGCCAACAAGGAAGCCGAACAATCCAAAGACCAGCGAAAGGATAAATTCCAAACGGCAATTGCGCGTAACGAAACGCCAGAACGCGACCGGCGCTGCGACGAGAACGAGGCTTACCACGCCGGTGAGAAGAGCTGCCGCGTAGGCATAGCTCGCGAGTACCAGATTTGGATCGGCGGGATCATGAGCGAGGTGGACGCGAATGACGAGAGCCGCGAGAATGGCCGAGATGCTCGCGGTCGCAGCCACGACCGCATGAGAGTCATCCGCGGCCTTGCTCAGCTCTTTCGAAATTTCCGCGCGCTTCGGCCAGCTGATGAGCGCAAAGATCACCAGGAATAGTATGAGTATTTTTATGCTGGCGTGAGCGACACCGACAACGGGCCAGATGTCCCACACGTCGGGCAGGTGGGCAAAAAACTGCGATGCGAGGAGTTCGGCGGCGGCGAGAACGCCCCATGCTCCCATTCGCAGCCAGGCACCTGAAGCTTTGGACGCTGATTTCAGCATGGCGTGGTGTTCCGAAGTTCGGTCCCCGCCCGGATCACCTTACTGCAGGTGTTCCTGCTGCCATTTCCGATAAATGACAGCGATGACGCTGAGGAGCAATGCGATGACAGCGATGCTGCTCGTCGCGTCAATCTCAGGCGCGGGCTTCGGCCCTCCGGGATTGGAGGGGTCACCAACACAGTTCCACAGAACGATGAAGCAATCGATGATGTAACGCACCCGTCTCTCCTGGGCATACAAAACAATTGGGACCTAGTTTGATCGGGGGCCGTCTTCAAGATTATCGTAAACGATTGGTAAATATCGTGCGGTCTTTGTCTCATAATGAGACCGCCGAGAGCTTTACCGCGTCGTCCTATCGACTTTTCTGACGCGCGAAGACCACCCATCTTGCAGGCCTTAGAGGCCAGAACTGGATACGGTCGGCGCACGGCAGCAAATCCTAAAGAAGGAGCCCCAATGGAACTTGGTGTGGACAGTTTTGCAGCAATTGTGCCAGCGAGCGGCGGGGCGACGGCGGCGGCCGATCGGCTCGCGAATTTGCTGGATGAAGTAGAGATAGCGGACCGCGCGGGGCTCGATGTGTTCGGGATTGGCGAACACCATCGTCCCGAATTTCTGGATTCGGCGCCGGCAGTTATCCTAGCGGCGGCCGCGGCGCGTACCAAATCGATACGCCTGACTAGTGCTGTTACAGTTTTGAGCGCGGCCGATCCTGTTCGCGTGTTCCAGGAATTCGCTACGCTCGACCTCTTGTCGAAAGGGCGCGCGGAACTGGTGGTCGGGAGGGGTTCATTCGGCGAGGCCTATCCGCTTTTCGGTATGCGCTTTGAAGACTACGACGCGCTCTTCGCCGAAAAGCTCGATCTGCTCTTGCAAATCCGAGCCAACACCGAAGTCCATTGGTCAGGCAAATTTCGCCCTTCTCTGTCCGGCCAGGGAGTTTATCCGCGTCCATTACAGAGCAAGTTGCCGGTCTGGCTCGGGGTTGGTGGGACGCCGCGATCTTTTGCGCGTGCGGGCGAACTCGGATTGCCTTTGATGGTGGCGATCATCGGCGGGGAATTCCGCAGGTTTCGCCCGCTCGTTGACCTCTATCGCGAGACGTACCGGCGAGCGGGACATCCTCCGGAGGGAGAGAGGGTCGGGGTCCACGCCCTCGGTTTTGTCGCGGACACCGTCGAAGATGCCAAAAATGTCTTCTTTCCGGGTTGGGCGCGAATGTTCACGGACATAGGCAAGGAGCGTGGATGGTCGCCGGTGTCGCGGGCTCAATTCGAAGCGATGTGCGGTCCTGGAGGCGCATTTCTGGTGGGCGATCCTAAAGCCGTTGCGCGCAAAGTGCTCGAGGCGAGCGATGCGTTGGGCGGGATTTCGCGCATGACTTTCCAGATGAGTTCGGCATCCGGCGAGACCGTAGCCATGCGGAGGTCGATAGAACTGCTTGGAACCGAGGTGGCTCCGGCCGTGCGTTCCCGTACCGCTGTGCGCGTGTGAGAGAAGGCCTCGAGGCGCGGATCTCTTACTGCGGGGTTTGCGCCGGTTGTGGCGGCGGCGCGCCGAGGAAGAATAGTATCGGCGGCGGCGGCAGGTTCGGCTGTTGGGGCGCGGCCACCGGCGGTGTTGCCGCGGAGGCCGTCATCTGGCTGGGGGATTGAGGACGCCGTTTTTGCGCAATCGCTTTTTTCCGCTTTTGAACCGTGCGCTTCATCACCGGGGGAGGCGCGTCGTCTGAGATATTATTCGCAGCGACGCGTATTCTTTCGTTCATCAATTCGGACATAGCGATTTCCGCGCGAAACGATCCCTCTGCTGTCGTCGGCAGTGCACTTGGGACATAGGTCTTGCTATCGAACGGAAGGCGCCACTGCCGGTCATCCGTGGCGGTTGGAGCGGGAGCATCTGACGAAGGCATGAGCGCGTCTAAATTGGCATCCGTTTTGGATGGCCGCTGTTGTGTGGTGGTTTGCTCAATTGGGGCGGCGCGCTGATTGTTTTCAGAATTTTGAGAGGGTGCGTTCTCGAAGCTCGATGCAATTCCTCGAGAGACGAATTGATCCCGGAGATTTTCAGCAAACGCCAGGCGATCGTCGATCTCGAATTTTGGAATGGATTGGGGCGCTGAAGTCGTCACCGTCTTTTTTTCCGGACGGAGAGAGCGGTCGGACATGAAGAGGAGCACGAGAGGCAAAACGAGCATGATGAGGCCAAATCGGGCCAGTTCGCCTTGAAACTTCGCATTTGCAAAGTTCACTGAGGAGAGACGGGCTCGTTGCCGGAGCGCCGTCATTCGCTCTTTTGAGGCGACGTACCGCGCATGCAGCTCCAGTTGAAGCTGGCGGGGCGCGAGTGCGAAACTCTTTCGTCGGTTAGCATGGACGTATTCGGCGTCCTTTCCCGAAAACATAGGCTGATCTGGATTAACTAAGAATACCGGCAGATCGCCTTCGGCGTGTTGGTCCGCACGCCAAGTCCACGAGGGGCGTCGCGCTTTTCGCAAACGCCATGTGGGCCGTTTGCTGTCGTCGTGATCATCTTTAATCGGGATCACAGCGCTTCCACTTATGAAAAATGCTCAATTCGTGAGTAAATTAGGAGAAAATTCGAACGTCTCGTGATGCCTTACCTTGACCATGAGCTCCGCACAGACGAATCGCCCAGCAGAGTTGACGATTTCTTTCCTCGTGTCCCTCGGACGAGCAGAATCCGTAAGGCTAATGTGCCGTATACAGATAGTATGTATCGGGATGTATCCGCGTGCGAGTTGGGAGTGGTCCGTTGGTTAAACGGCGACTTCGATAGGAAGTCGGGAAGGCAGCGCGGCCTTTGCTTCCGTGTTCTCCCCACGTGATGGAGAGAGCGGTACATCGATGCCGCAAAAAATCGTTTGACGCTTTGGGCGAACATCTGCAACAAGTGCAACCACTGGATGTGGCTGGGGGATGTTTCACCCGGCGTTCGGTAGATTTTCCATTCTTTGCGAGACGCGATTTCGGTCGCCGCATAGCGCAACTTACCGCGCTCACCGCGCCTCTCCGATCCGCCACGCTCGATCAGCGAGACCCCGCCAATTAGCGCCACCGATCGCTTTTCGCGCCAGCTTATTCTTGAGCCCGGAAGGGCAGAGCGTAACTACTGGTTTGACCTTTGGCATTATCGCGAACTGTTCGCCATTCTTGCGTGGCGCGATATTTCGGTCAGGTACAAACAGACTGTCATTGGCGTTGCTTGGGCAGTTATCCGCCCATTGTTGACCATGGTGGTTTTCACCATCGTTTTCGAGAGACTCGCCAAGCTGCCGAGTGAGGGAAGGGCGCCGTATCCCATCTTGGTGTTTGCGGGCTTGCTGCCGTGGTTTCTGTTCTCCGCCATTCTCAGCGAGGCATCGAGCAGCCTCATCGCCAATGCGAACCTGATCAGTAAAGTTTACTTTCCGCGCCTGATCGTGCCGGTGTCTGCAGGAGTCGTCGCGCTGGTCGATTTTGCGGCGAACTTGATGATCTTCTTTGGTCTGATGGCTTGGTACGGATACGCGCCGAGTTCGCATATCCTTCTGCTGCCGTTCTTCATTCTCTTCGGAGTCGCGGCGAGCTTAGGACCGGCGCTTATGATCACTGCGCTCAACGTGAAATACCGTGATGTCCGATACATCGTCCCGTTCATCATTCAATTCGGGCTTTATGTGTCGCCGGTAGGTTTTTCGAGCGAGATTATCCCTGGCGATATTCGCATTTGGTACAGCCTCAATCCCGTAGTCGGAGTCATCGATGGATTTCGCTGGTGCCTGCTTGGGGGCGCCAGCGAGCTCTACATTCCCGGCCTGCTGATAGGGGCAGGTACAAGCCTTTTCATGCTTTGGCTTGGCGCACGCTATTTTCGCCGAACCGAACGCTCGTTCGCCGATATCATTTAATCGCTCGGAAAAAACTTAGAATGAGCGAAACCGTTATTCGCGTCGATCGACTCTCTAAGTCCTACGTCATCGCTCACCAACGAAAGCGAGAGCGCTATCTCGCATTAAGAGATGTTCTCTCGAGGACGGCGAAGAGTTCGGTGACGGCAGGACTCAATGCCTTGCGGGGGCGGCGCGTTATCTTCGAGAATACGGCCGAGGAATTTCTGGCTTTGAGCAACGTCTCGTTCGATGTCTCGCGCGGGGACGTGATCGGAATCGTTGGACGTAACGGCGCGGGGAAATCGACACTTCTAAAAGTCTTGTCGCGAATTACAGAACCAAGCAGCGGACGAATTGAAATTTCTGGACGGGTCGCGAGCCTTCTTGAGGTAGGCACGGGCTTTCATCCCGAGCTTACGGGGCGAGAGAACATTTATCTCAACGGCGCGATACTCGGCATGCGGCATGCGGAGATCTGGAAGGCGGTGGGAAACTCCTCTTTCGCCTTCTCTGTCGTGCGGGAGGCTCACGCCGGCTTGGCTTACGCTCGCAGGGCGGGAACACGGGCCGCTTCTCACGATGTCATTGTTTTCTGCGACGATGATAATTGGCTGGATGAAGACTACCTTATACAGGCGCGGCGGATCATGGCGGATCGATCCATTGGCGCAGCAGGCGGTTGCTCGACTCCGACGAACCCGGGACGTCTTCCGCCATGGTTCTACACTTTCTCCTGGGGCTATGCGGTCGGCGTGCCGTTCAACAAGATCGATGTCTTGCCGGGCGATTCCAATACGGAGCTACCGATTTCAGCGGTGTGGGGGGCCGGTGTTGTCGTGCGACGAGAAGTACTCGAGTTTCTGTTTGCGCTTCCCGGATTTCCGGCATTGAGCGGCAGGCAGGGCGCAGCGCTGCTGTCGGGAGAAGATCTCGAGATGTGTGCTTGTCTTGCGTGCGCTGGATACAAGTTGGTTTTCAGCACCGCGTTGAGATTTCGGCACGATATTTCTGCGGAGCGCATCGATCCCGCTTATGCGAAAAAGCTTTTAGCGAATTTCTCGTCCGGATTCGAAATTACAGGCTATTATAGCATTATCGCGGAGGCGCTCGACCGTCCTTGGCGAGTATCGATCGTGGGCTTCGGGCGTATTGCGACGCACGCTCTGTCGGGAAAGTTGAATCGCGGTTCGTTTCTCTCACTTGTCGCGGCACTTAGACTGCCGGTGCTGCTGACGAACGATCAGCGCCGCGTCTATCATATCGTGCAACGCCTTCGTTTTGAACGTTCGAAGTCTGAGTATTCCAGACTTCACGGCAAATTTCCGCGATATCTATATGCGCAGCCGAAGTGATATCAGCGGATGAAATCTTGGCGTCTTCATCGCAGCGGCCCGTGTGTTTTCACTTGGTCGGCGCGTCGAGCATCGCGGGTGGTGGCGGATCGAATACGTTCATTCGAGGATTAGCGCTGCGCCAGCGGGCGTTGGGGTGGGATCCAGTCGTCGTGCTGAGCGAGATTGAGGGGGATAAGTCTTCAACGCGTTCGAGCCGCAGAGAGGCCGCAGTCGGCGGCGAGCCCTTCGATATCCGGATGCTGCCAGCCGTCCAAGGTGCGGATCGGAGGGCCTATTATGCACGCCGTCCCGCGGCTGCTCCGGGAGTCGTCGCGTTATTTGACGAGTTGCGGCCTTCGGTGGTGCATTTTCATACGCTCAATTCGTCGGCGGGGTTACTTCATCTCCGAGCCGCGAAAGCTGCGAATGCACGAACCGTCGTGACCTACCACACCGGCGGGATTTCCTGCCCACAAACGGGGTTGCTTGAGAACGGGAAGACTCCGTGCGACGGCCGACTGGAGGTCTCGCGCTGCACACGTTGCCGTTTTGTCAATCGTGGCATGCCGTCGGCGCTCGCCCAATTTTTGGCGCGCATCGGTATCGCACGCGACGATGACGTAGGTGACTCGCTGTTCGGGCGAATGATGTCGTCGCGATCCATGACGCGCGTCTTCCTGAATTCATTTCATGAGACCATAGATTTGATCGATGTTTTTCATATCCAATCGCAATGGATTCGAGATGTGTTGCGTGCGAACGGCGTCCCCGATGCGAAGTTGGCATTTGTAGAGATGGGCGTTTCCCAAGCGGCAATCGCGATTGCGGAACGGAGCTCGGTGTCATTCAGTGACGAGCTCCGGCTTCGGCTAGTGTTTGCCGGGCGCTGTATCGATGTAAAGGGCATCGAGACGATCCTCGCCGCTTTGAAAATTCTTCCGCGCTCGGCTCCTGTGCAAGTCTCGCTCATCGGATCGGGCTGGGATACGGCGTACGGCAGTGATCTACTTCGACCGTTCGCTAATGATACTCGCCTTCTTCCTCCGCGTTCGGTTGCAAATGAGAACATGCTGCATGAGCTAGCCCAGCATGACGCTTGTCTGGTCCCGTCTATATGGCTTGAGACGGGGCCGCTGGCTGTTTATGAAGCGATGGCGGCGGGAGTGCCAGTTATCGGAAGTCGTCTCGGTGGCATCGCAGAGCGCATCCAGCACGATGTCGACGGACTGTTGTTTCGCCCAGGTGACGCTTCGGAACTCGCGGCTATCGTAAGACGGCTTCTCGACGATCCCGGCCAACTCGCAAGGCTTCGCCGAAACATCAAACCGCAGCGCACCTTTGATGACATGGCGCGGGATCTCGATGAGGTCTATCGGCAGCCCCGCGTGGGGCACCGTTTGTCATGTGCTATATCTTCAGAGGTTTGGTGAGATGCAGCGTCACGCGAAGCCCGCCGTGAGAGACCGGCCCCTTCGCGGCGACGAATGGTAATCCCGTAGCTGATGCGAGGGAGGTCTCATTTGTTATGAGGCCCACGCGCCAACCGCCGAAGCGCGTTTGCAACGTGTGTCCCAAGGCGCGGTAGAGCGAACCGAGCTGCTTCTTGTCGCCGATTCTGTCTCCGTAGGGCGGATTGACGATCACTAAGCCCGGAGGCCCTTCGGGCGGTGCAAGATCGCTGATCGCTCGTTGCTCGGAATCGGTGAAGTCTGTGACGCCAGCGCGCGCAGCATTGGCGCGGCTCATCGCGATGGCACCCGCGTCGCGATCGCTGCCGTGGAAGCGCACGTCGGGCTTTCGCGTGTTGCCGCTGTTTAGAAGCTGCGCCCATGCCGCGGGGTCGAAGCTCGCAAGCTGTTCGAAAGCGAAGTTTCGCGCGCGACCAGGCTTCAGTCCGGCGGCTATTTCAGCGGCTTCGATGACGAACGTACCTGATCCGCACATTGGATCGAGGACCGGTTCGTTGCCGCTATATCCGGACATGCGCAGAAAGAGCGCGGCAAGCGTCTCACGCATGGGCGCTTTGTTGACTGCTTGCTTATGGCCGCGCTTATGCAACAGGTCACCGGAGGTATCGATGCCGATGGTGCAGACGTCGTTCTCGATGCGTGCGCGAACGCAAACTTCGGCATCGGCATCGAGCGGAGCGCCAAGCTCCTCGCGAATTGCTCTTTCTATGCGCTGCTCGGCTGCGCCCGAGTGATAGATCTTCGACTTCTTGCATGATGCTTCGACGCGGAACGGCCGGTCGCGCCTCAGGACACTGCTCCACTCCACTTTCCGCGCGCGCTTATCGAGTTCGGAAAGGTGCGATGCCCTGAACGATGCGACGCGTGCGATGACACGGCTCGCACCACGCAATTCGAGATTTGCGCGCCATACGTCAGGCCATCCGCCCTTCACCGTGACGCCGCCATCAGCGATCGCCGGTTTCTTGAACCCGCAGGCGCGCGCCTCATCGCAAAGTGCGGTTTCGAGTCCTGGCGGAACAATGAGGAAGATTTCGAATTCGTCAGATTTGGGCGTCATGCCGGACTGCATATCGAGAAGGTGACTGCACCGCGACACCTTTTTTCGGTATCGGCCGGTTTTATTCGGATGGCTCGGATCTACCCCTACCGGACTGGAAAAATGTAGCGCGGCCACTTAGAGTCATTCTGGAGCCGACTGAACGTACGACAGGGAGATGCTTCTGTGGGAGAGTTTTCGGAATCGACGTGCCGCCTCGTTCGTCCTGACGATACTTACGATGGCAAGCAAGGCTTGACCTATTTTTGCGGTATTGCTGCCGAGACGGTTGGATCGAAGGGCATTTGCATGCATCTTTTGACGATCCCGCCGGGTGGTCGAGCCAAAGCGCATATGCATGAAAATCATGAGACCGCGATCTATGTTCTAGAAGGTCAAGCGATCGCTCTTTATGGCGAGAGACTTCAGCATCACGCCATCACGAAAGCCGGAGACTTATTTTATATTCCGGCGGGTGTCCCGCATTTGCCGATCAATATAAGCGATAAGCCTATCTCGGCTATCATTGCGCGCACCGATCCCAACGAACAGGAGAGCGTCGTGCTGCTGCCTGCACTTGAAGTCTATGCCGACGAAGCCATCGCCCGTCTCATTTCATCGGCCGCTGTTACGTAATCTGGGAACCTGCCCGTCCAATCAGGCCTCCGGCTTTAAGGGGGCGGGGGGATGGGCTGGTTCTTTGTGGAAGTATTTGAGCGTCACATACGCGCCGATCCACGAGCCAACAATCGCAAATGCGACGTACAGCCAGTTGTTCGTGTAGCTAATCACCGCGAACGACGAAAGCATGTACCAGACGCCGCTCCAGTTAGCTGCGGAAAGAGGGCGTCTTGCCACAACGGACGCCGTGAACTTGACGTAAGCTGCGTCGGTTGCGGCTGTAGCTACCAAAACTCCCGCACCGATCAATGGATCAAAATTCATCAAATGCCTCCCTGTGGGCTCGTCGCGCGTTGCGATGGACATTTATCGCTAAACTTGGGACGTATCTCGCACTGAAATTTCAAGCTCAAAATGACAGGGGCCGGGATCAAGCTTAACTTCGCGGACTTCGCGGTCATAAATCGTGCGGCTTACGGATTGTTTTCTTGTTTGGGCGCCGGAGTTTATTTTCGAAATTCCAGCTTCTTCATTTGGCCAGTATCGAGGAGCCAGAGCTGCGTGCCTTTTTGAGGCGTTGCCGGTTTCGATACCTTTGATTCAGCTCAAGCACGCGGGCCACACTTCGTATATACGGTGAACACTTTAGGGATGTGGCGCCTTATGAGTCGTGATGCACACATCAGCGGATGAAGAGGCCGAGATCGGCGCATTTCTCGCCAATCCGGAAACGCATAGCCTGCGCGGTGAGCGCGTCCATGCGATCGAGGTGATCGAGACGCATTGTGCCCGCGTTTTTCTCGCGGGAGACGACGTCTACAAGATCAAGAAGAGGGTGAAGTTTTCGTTTCTCGATTTCACAACGCTCGAAAAGCGCTTTGCCGCGTGCCAGCGGGAAATCGATCTCAACAAGCCCTACGCTCCTTCCATTTATCTCGGACTTATCCGCTTATCGCGAAGCGCGGATGGGCATCTGAATCTTACTGGCGACGGTGAGACGGTAGATTGGGCCGTGCACATGCGGCGCTTCGATCAAGCTTCTGTGCTCGATCGCATGGCCGATGCAAGAGCGTTACCTGAAGCGCTTCCGAGGAAGCTTGCGAGAATGGTTGCCGAATATCACCGCAGATCTAACGTTCACGCGACTACGGACGGGGCCAATCGTGTACGCAAGGTCGTCGAGGGCTTAACGGCCGGGCTATTATCAACCGGCGGCGCGACTGCCATGGAAGCGGCTCGGACGTTCAGCGTTCTCGCCGATTGCCATCTCAGCGGACAGACGAAATTGCTCGATGTTCGAGCTGCGTCTGGTGCCATCAGGCGGTGTCACGGTGATCTCCATCTCGGCAACATCGTATTGATGGGCGATGAACCGGTGCCCTTCGATGCGCTGGAGTTCAGCGAAGATTTGGCGACGGTCGACGTTCTCTACGATCTTGCTTTTCTTTTGATGGATCTGGATCATCGAGGATTGCGCCCTGAAGCCAACGCTGTTCTCAATGGATATGTCGTAGCGGCGCCGCTCGGTTCGGAAATTGGCGGGCTCGCGTGCCTCCCACTTTTTTTGGCATGTCGTGCGGCAGTCAGAGCGGTCGTAACGTTCGAATTGGCGACGCAGAAGCACCCGTCCGACTCACACGAGATTCTTGCTAAGGCGACGTCGTTTCTTTCTTCTGCCGTCGGCTTTATGGAGCGCTCGTCGCCAGTCGCGATCGCGATAGGTGGGTTGTCCGGCTCGGGGAAGTCAACCTTGGGGCGCTCGCTTGCGCCCTCCATTGGCCGGGCGCCTGGCGCTGTCCACTTGCGCAGCGACGTCGAGCGAAAGCGCCTTGCCGGCCGTGACGAACTCGAACGCTTGGGACCCGAACACTACACGATTGAAGCTTCACGGTCGATTTACGCGCATCTCGAGAAAACGGCTCAAGCAATCTTGTCCACCGGACACTCGGTCGTGATTGATGCAGTCTTTGCGCGCCCTGAAGAGCGGATCTCCATCGCGGACGCGGCGTCGCGTGCCGGGGCAGAATTTATTGGTTTTTGGCTCGATGCCTCCGAGGAGCAATTGATTGCGCGTGTGGAGGCGAGACAAGGTGATGCTTCGGACGCGACCTCCAATGTCGTTCGCTCTCAGATGAACTTTGATCTCGGAGAGATCGCGTGGCGACGTCTCGATGCAACACGCGGTCAGCGCAACGTCTTCGACGCTGCACTCGGCGATCTCATGACTTTAATGGAGCGCGGTGACGCTGAGTCAAAATTCCTTATTAAAATGGTATAAAATCGGCCCTCCCGGCATTCGATTTTGCGAGAAAACAATGCACGTCGCCGCGACATCGATCTTGGACTTTAGTCGGATTGATCTCGGAGGTTTGCTCTACTGATGCTCTTTCTGTGCTGAAGGAGCGACTTTTCAGAAGCTCTGGAAAGTATAGTGCGTTGCGAGCTCTTCGCTCGGCGCGGTGCAGTTAGCGTTTTCGGTGGTCGAGAAAGGCACGCCGGAGTCCTGAGATCCTTGAAAGTTCCGCTTCGTTTTTCAGTCGAGCACTTCCGCTCGTCGAGAACGATACGTGTTTTCCCAGTGCCGACGAATTGAGCAGTTATTAGGAGCAAGCATGACGTGCGAACAGGAGCGCGCGGCCGACGGGATACTCCGGCGGAGTGCCAGACGTGTGTCAACTATCGCGGTCATCGCAATTGCGATCGGAACATCAATATCCCTGGGTTCCAACACGTCGCGTGCCGAAGAAGTGGCATCTACCGTTACATGGGACGATCAAACGCTCGCGCTTGTTAAGAGCGGAGATGCAACTCGCGGCTCCGCGCTCGCAACTCAGTGCAAGGCTTGCCACGGCCGGGTTGGTTTAAGCGATGCAGGCTTGATGCCTACGCTCGCAGGCATGAACCCGCTGACGACATACAAGCAGCTTCAAGATTTCCACGGCTACCGGCGGCCTTGGAAAGATATGAATCAGATTTCGCGTTTGCTTTCGCCGCAGGACATGGCCGATCTCGCGGCCTACTGGGCTTCCCTTCCCGGACTGGGAAAAGAGCCATCCGGTGATCCCGCGAGCCCGGCCGGAAAGCTCGCCCTGGAAGGCAACGCCGACAAAGGCATTCCGCCGTGCACCTCCTGCCATACGGCGAAAGGGAACGAGATGGGTGCGCCGCCGCTCGCCGGACAGAATGCCGCTTACATCGAGCAACAGCTCGTCGCGTTCGCTACCGGCTTGAGGCACAACGACCTCGACGGACAGATGCGTGACATCGCGGGAAATCTCACACCCGAAGATCGGCATGCGATCGCCATCTATTTTAGCGCGACCAAGCCGTGAATGCAGACGGATGCACGACGAAAGTACCGCTGCAGACCTATTCGCCCCGTGTGGGGAAGTTCGCAACGTCCCGCATATGGGACCTATCGCACCGGCATGCCACGAGGTACCGGGCAGGAGAGACCTTGATGCCTGAGATACGATCTTTCTCTTACTTCCGCGCGGCACGGAAGAGCTTTCGCTGGTTCGCAGTGCTGGCTGCGTGCGCTGCATCGGCTTCGCTTTTGGCAGGAGCAGTCTCGGCGGTTGCCGCCGAAGTTGATGCTGCGCGTATTCTCAATGCCGACAAAACGCCGGGTGATTGGCTGACGTACGGCCGCACCTATAGCGAACAGCGCTTCAGCCCGTTGACCAGCATCAACGATAAGAATGCGAAGGACATGGGCCTCGCGTGGTTCGCAAACCTCGAGACCAATCGTGGCCAGGAAGGAACGCCGCTCGCGCTCGACGGCAAGCTTTTTGTCTCTACAGCCTGGAGCATCGTGAAAGCGTATGACGGTAAGACCGGCGCGCTGCTCTGGTCATTCGATCCTCTGGTGCCGCGCGAAAAAGGAGTCGATGGATGTTGCGACTTCGTGAATCGCGGCGTCGCTGCCTGGAAAGGTAAAATTTATATCGCGACCTTCGATGGCCGTCTCATTGCGCTCGATGAAAAGACGGGCAAGCCGGTCTGGAGCGTATTGACGGTCGACCCGAAGGCTCCAATGACGCTGACGCAAGCGCCTCGCGTAGCGAACGGTAAGGTCTTCCTCGGCGTCAGCGGCGCGGAATATCACATCCGCGGTTACATCTCGGCCTATGACGCCGAGACGGGAAAACTCGATTGGCGTTTCTATACGATCCCCGGCGATCCCTCGAAGCCGTTCGAAAACAAAGCCATGGAAATGGCCGCCAAGACTTGGAGCGGCGAGTGGTGGAAAGTCGGCGGCGGCGGCTCCGTGTGGGATGCGATTTCCTACGATCCCGAGCTGAATTACGTCTACTTCGGCACAGGCAACGGACTTGAGTGGAACCATCAGACGCGCAGCAAAGGCGAGGGCGACAATCTCTTCGTATCGTCGATCATAGCGCTGAAAGCCGACACCGGCGAATATGTCTGGCACTATCAGGTGACGCCAGGCGAAGAGTGGGATTACGACGCCGTTCAGCAATTGATGCAAGCCGATCTCAAGATTGGCGGCCGGCACCGCAAGGTGCTCATGCAGGCGAACAAGAACGGCTTCTTCTACGTCCTGGACCGCAAAACCGGCAAACTGATCTCCGCCCATAACTTCATTCCACAGACGTGGGCGAAGGGGATCGACATACGCACTGGCCGCCCGATCGAAAACCCGGAAATCCGCTACGACCAGACCGGCAAGCAAGTGACGATTTTGCCCGGACCACTCGGCGGCCATAGCTGGCAGGCGATGTCGTTCAGCCCGAAGACGGGATTCGTCTATATCCCAACGCAAGAAATTCCGTGGTTCTACGGCCCGGACAAGGGCTACAAAACGCAAGTACAGGGCTGGAATCTCGCGACCGCGTCCGGTGCGTCGCCTGACGAGCCTGTGAAAGGCTATCTGCAAGCGTGGGATCCGGTGAAGCAGAAAGAAGCCTGGCGCGTACCTCACAAGGGTCCGTGGAACGGCGGAACGCTGGCGACGGCCGGAAACGTCGTTTTCCAGGGCACCGCGGCAGGAGACGTGAATGCCTATCGCGCCGATAACGGTCAGCAACTCTGGACGTTCGATACGCAGTCGCCGGTGATCGCACCGCCGATGACTTATGCAGTCGATGGAGTGCAGTACGTCGCCGTGCTTGTTGGTTGGGGCGGTGCTTACCCGCTGATGGAAGGCGTCAATTCAGCCGCTTCGGGCAATCTGCGTAATATCAGCCGCTTGATGGTATTCAAAGTCGGTGGAACCGGCAGGCTGCCGCCGCTTCCACCGGAAGCACAATTCGTGCTCGATCCTCCGGCCGACACTGCAAGTCGCGAGACGGTTGCGAAGGGCGAAGCATTGTTCGATCAGTTCTGTGCGGTGTGTCATGGCGGCGGCGTCGTCAGCGGGCGAGTCAATCCGGATCTCCGCGCATCGCGTTTTCTGAAGGATGATGCCTGGTATGACATCCTGCTTAAGGGCGGCTTGAAGAACGCCGGGATGGCGTCGTTCGCCAGCGTTCTCAATCGGGACGATGCGACCGCTATCCGCGCTTACGTCATTCATCGCGCGAATATCGACAAGCAGACCGGCACCGCCGCTCAATAGTTGGCGTGATCGGAAAAAAGCCCGGAGCCAGTACGCTGTCTCCGGGCTTTTTGTTGTGGCCGGTTCCTACCCGGCAATTTGCGGAAGCGAATGGCGCGCACGCTGGCTGAGGGCGGTTGGGGACTATTTGCCGTCGCAATAATACCTTGCGCGACGTGCCGCCAATTTCGGGCATTTTGCCCGCGTAAGAGAAACGGCTCTTCAATTTCTGACCAGAAGGATGCACACTCTCGGAAAAAAGGGGAGGAAACCATGCGGCTGCTGACGTTGCTGATCATGCGGCTCATGTTGGTCGTGCTGTTTTGCTTGGCCGCGGCTGTCGGCTGCCTCGTCTGGGACGCGCACCGATCCATCGAAGCGGACGTTTCTTCGACGGCCACACGCGTCAATCAGCGGCTGCAAGCGCTTTACTGGCAACATTTGCTGTGGCGCAACGGGATGCAGCGCGGTGCTCTTGTTCCTCTGCCCGATTGGGACACGGTCGAGACGCAAAGCATCATATCTCCAGGCGTCTGCGTCGCGTTCGGCCTTCCGGGTATGGAGCGCCGTACGCTTTGCAGTCAAGTCGAAGCGCTGGGACCGCCGGCGCCTGCATGGTTTTCGACGACTTATCTCGCTTTCTTCGGAAACTATGTTCCCATTGTGCGATCACTCTCTATTCGCGATCAGAGCGCGGGAGAGGTGGTTACGAGCGTGGAGCCAGACGCGGCGCTGCGGCGCGCATGGCGCGAAATATCCACCGTCGTTGACGTTGCGATTATGTTGGCAGCAGGAATTGCTGTTCTAGCGGCCCTGATGATCGGCCACGCTCTGCTTCCGGCGCGGGCGATTATCGTCGCGCTGAAAAAGCTCGAGGACGGCCAACTCGGTCTGCAGCTCGGCAAATTCAAGAGCACCGAATTCAATCACATTGCGACCGCCGTCAACAGGCTGGCCGCGACGCTCCGGCAAACGAACTCGGAACGCTTGGCGCTCACTGCGCGGCTCTTTCAGGTGCAAGAGGAGGAGCGAAAATCCATTGCGCGAGACCTTCACGATGAGTTCGGTCAAGCTCTGACCGCGACGACCGCTCTTGCGACAATCATAGAAGCCAACGCGATGCCGGATCGGCCGGACATCGTCAAAGATGCTCGCGCTATTGCCCATGCTCAGGAGCGCATGATGGGCGCACTGCGGACGACGCTGGTTCGATTGCGATCTCAGAGCATCGAGGAGATCGGGCTTGAGGCAAGTCTCCGCCAGCTCATCACTGACTTTAACGCCCAATCGAAGACAGGCACCGTCTATCGGCTGCAAATGGCGGGACGGTTGGCCGAACTGCAAGAGCGGATCGCGGTGGATGTCTACCGGATCGTTCAGGAGTGTCTGACGAATGCGACGAAGCACGGGCGCCCAACCGAAGTGAGCGTGCAGTTGGAGCATCGCGCCACGAGAGATCCGCATGTCGCTTTGACCATTGAGGACGACGGCGGCGGCAGCATCAGCCGTGTTCACACGAGCTCGGGTCACGGCATTCTCGGCATTCGCGAGCGACTGGCCGGGCTAGGCGGATCACTATCGATTGCGGATGCGCCTAAAGGCGTTCGCATCCTCGCGCTTGTGCCGCTCGGCGGCGAAGGCATTGCGGCATGAACGGTATTTCCATTTTGCTCGTCGATGATCATCCGATCGTGCGGGAGGGATATCGCAGGCTTCTGGAAATGCGGCCTCGGTTTACCGTCTGCGGAGAAGCGGAGGACTCCAACCAAGCGTACGCGGCCTACAAAGCGAATAGGCCGTCCGTCGTCATCATGGATTTGTCCCTTGTCGGTGTGAGCGGAATCGAAACTTTGCGCCGCATACGCGAGTTTGACAAGGACGCGAAGATTCTGATCTTCAGCATGCATTCGGGAAGCGCGTTCGCGTTGAAGGCATTCGAGGCCGGTGCGCGCGGCTACGTCACAAAAAGCAGCCCGCCGAGCGAACTCATTCGCGCGGTTGAGGTTATTGCCGAAGGCGGCCGCGCCATGAGCGAAGATATATCGCGTGCGCTTGCCGCCGATCGCCTAAGTGGAGGCCGTCCGGCGATCGACGAACTATCGCCGCGCGAGATGGAAGTCTTGAGATTGGTGGCGACGGGGCTCAGCAGCGACGCGATCGCGAATCTGCTCAATCTCAGCCTCAAGACCGTGCGCAATATCCATTATGCGGTGAAGGCAAAAATCGGCGCCGAGAATGACGCTCATCTCGTTTGGCTCGCTTTGGCCGCGGGGCTCATTCCAACTGACCATATCGTCTCCCATAGCGGCTGAGCGGGCATTTTGCCCGGGATCGCAAGGGCACCGTGCTCTGGTTGTCCAGCCTGTGCGGCAGTAGTCCTTGCAAAGATCTGCATCCGGAAGCTAGTCCCGCTCTTTTGTGACGTTCTGCGGATCGGTGCGGTCGACGCTGTTATGCAGCCAATCATAAAACCGGGAGGAAGACGTCATGCCATTGGATTCATCGATTCCCAGCCATTTGCGTTGTCCGCGCACGAGAACGCGGCAGGTCAGCGACAAGTGGAATCCCCCGATTAGTGCCTTCTCTGCACGCGGGTCTGAATCCATAGAAAATCTCGTCATGTCGTACTTCGGAGTCCAGTCGAAGGGTGATGAGAACAAAGGCGCCGCGTGTGCGGCGTTTCAAAAAATCCTGGCGAGCTTCAAGCAACCGGATGGTCCCGCGCGTCACGACCTCGTTCAGTTTGTCGACGGCGAAGGCTATCTCAATCTCATCGCTGTCGGATATTGGATCGATCCAGTCCAATATGAAAATTGGAGCAAAAATCCAATCGTCGCGGATTGGTGGGCATCGGATGATCGGCTGAACGAGGGTGTTGGCTATTTCCGTGAGATCCTGCGTCCGCGCATAGAGCAATTCGAAACCATTTTTACGCATGCGCATGGTCCGCTCGAGGGCGTCAGCATTTTGATGGGTTCGATGAGCGAGCCCATCATCGAGCATGGCTACTGGGGCTCGATGCGCGATCGTCTGCCCTTGTCGCAAACGAGCGTAATGGATCCCGAGGGAGAGCTTTCAGTCCAGCAGGGAACACCTGCGCTCGGTGGGCGCGTCATCGTCAAGGGACACGACAATCTCGCGCTCATTCGCTCCGGCGAGGATTGGAGCCTGACGGAAGGGGAGGAGCGCCGTACCTGGTTCGAAGAAATAGAGCCTGTGCTGCATGAAGGCATGAACTATCTGCGTGACGACGGTCTGGAAGTCGGCTGTTACTGCAATCGCTATGTCCATCACATGGACGAAAACGGAAACCTGCAGGAAAAGGGCTTCGGGTACAGCTTGTGGCGATCGATTTCCAATCTTGAGACCTGGGCAGCGTCGCATCATACGCACCTGCAGATCTTCGTGACGTTCAACCGACTTGCGAAGAAGTTCAAGGAATTGACGCTTTATCACGAAGTGTCGGTGTTCGACGCTTCAAATCAGTATTTCGAGTACATCAATTGCCATCCGAAGACAGGCGTTTTGCGCGCGGTCTAGAAGGTATAGGAACCGGGGCTTTGGCTGCTGCAAGCGGAGGATAACCTGCGCTTACGCTGGTCAAAGCCCTTGCGGCAACATCATCAAGACTAGATTCAATCTTGAAGAGTGAGAAAGCGCGAGATCATTGCGTTGATCTGATCGGGCACCTCGAGTTGACAGAAATGACCTGAGCCAACCGTTTGCCCGAATAATGTCTGGGGCGCGAGCGAACGCAAATGTTCCCAGTCGGACAACGGCCGATCATTAGCCGCAATATATAGGCTTGGAGAACGTACAAAATTCCGAGCGATGACCGGGTCGAAATCTTGCATCCCTCGAAAGGCGGCGACCATTACGTGGCGTTCTGCTCCTGACATTTGTGCAAGTATGCGTGCTTTTCGCCTGGCATCGTCGGAGGGTAAAAATAATGCTTCTTCGATGTACTTCGAAAGCGCGGAGCGATAGTTGGGGCCCTGGAGCTCTTCGAGGAATGCTGGCATGGCCGCTCGAGACGCAGCAGGTCTGGCTACGGGCGAGTCTATCATGACAATCGCCTTTGCGAGATCGGGATGACGAACTGCGAAATCGAAAGCGACAACGCCTCCCATGCTGTGACCTACCAATATAAGCCGCTCAAGCTTTAGTTGGCCCGCAATCCAGGCGAGGTCGTCGGAAAACACGGCAACTGAATATTCCTGCCGAGGTTTGCCGCTCTCTCCGTGTCCGCGAAGATCGACGGTAAGGACGGTGTGCCCGCAGGCCGCAAAATGATCGAACTGCGGTGCGAAGTATGTGTGGTCGCAACACCAGCCGTGTACAAACAGTATTGGCGTGAGAGGGCCCGTCGCAATTTCGAAGCAAAGATTGACCCCGTCGCGGTTGAGCGCCTTCATTTTGGGAATCCAAGTTTTTTATAGGTCTGCCGTCCGCGATAATTTCGGTGGGTGTCGTCTTCCGGAAAATTGCAAAGGAGGCGCGCGATATTCCACCCGCCATAGGCTACCCGCGCGGCAGCGAAGTGATGTTGGCGAGATTTCTTAGCACATAATCGTGAGGCGTCGCCGTCGTCGGGCGCGACTTCGTTCTTTTCGTCTTTGGGCGCGCGGAGGAATGCAACGTGAAGCTTAAGGGAGATTGGCTCGGACGAGGCTTGACCAACCGGCGTGGAAGGGACGGCAACGTGGCGTCCTCCGATTCATCCAAGGCGACTGCGAGACGCGCCAAAGAAAGCTCAGAGGTTTGCGGGAGGGATGGAACGTAGGCGGCCTGTTTCACTGCACGCGGTGTGGTCCCACTCTTTTGAAGAGCGAGTTCCACGCGCGATGGGCCAGAGGTCCCAGGCGCGAACGTGAGGAACGGAACCGCGCGACGCATCGCATATTCGGCGGCGGCGGCTACCCCTGTCATGAGAAGAAAGAGAAAAGCGAGGTAAAGCCAAAGCCCATAAAGACTTTTCATCACCGTTATGCCTCGTTTCCTCGGCAGCGCCCGCCCGGTGAGGCTTATAGGTAATATTCGTGGACAACGCTTTTGCCCATCCGGATCAAGTTTAATCCGGTGTTGGCATGACGTTTCCAAAGTCTGCCAATATCATTTGAAAATCAGTGCAACGTTTGCGGAAAGCAGAGTGACCTCGATTTCAGGCTGAGAGGCGCTCCACGTAGGGCTCCCCAAAAACTTTGTAAAAGTTCCATCGGTGTGTCGTTGCTTGGTGCTAGGCTGTCGATAGATCGTACGGGGGGATTATTGTGAACATCGGCATCGTGTTGAGGGCCGTCGGCCAAGTCGCAAGCTGTTTATTATTGCTTTGCCTCCCGTTTTCGGCCGCTGGCGCCAAGTCGCGCGGCACGGTGGTGAGTACTGACGCCGGTTTAGTCC
Source organism: Hyphomicrobium sp. (assembly GCA_030148425.1). Classification (GTDB taxonomy): domain Bacteria; phylum Pseudomonadota; class Alphaproteobacteria; order Rhizobiales; family Hyphomicrobiaceae; genus Hyphomicrobium_B. The sequence continues at coordinate 177,915 of JASBTM010000003.1, forward strand.
AAGGCGTCCAGAGCCGCGGAGTCACGTCATTTAAAGGAATTCCTTACGCAGCTCCGCCAGTCGGGGAGTTCAGATGGCGCGAGCCGCAGCCTGTTGCGAAGTGGTCCGGAACGCGCCGGGCTGACACATTCGGCAAAGCCTGCATGCAAAAACCCGGCCTGTCGGCAGAGAATGGTGGCGATCCGGGAGAACTAAGTGAGGATTGTCTTACCCTCAATATCTGGACGCCAACACTGTCGTCATCGGCGAAGCTGTCCGTTGTCGTGTGGATTCACGGCGGCGCTTACGTCTTCGGGGCGGGGAGCGTTCCGATCTATGATGGAACCGCCATTGCGCAAAAAGGCACGGTCTTCGTATCCATCAACTATCGGCTCGGGCCGCTTGGCTTCTTTGCTCATCCAGGGCTCGATAGTGGCACATCTGGTGGACCGTATAATTTTGGCATGCTCGACCAGGTCGCGGCGTTGAAATGGGTGAAAGCGAACATTGCTAAGTTCGGGGGCGACCCAGCCGACGTCACGCTCATGGGGCAGTCTGCCGGCGGCAAGAGCGTACTCTGGCATTTCGCATCGCCTCTGTCGCGCGGACTGTTTCACAGAGGCATCGCGGAAAGCGTGTACATTCTGCCCGATGCGACCCTCACCAAAGCTCGCGACGTTTCCGTCAAGATTGCGAACGCGGTCGGCCTCGACGGCGGGAATGCTTCGCTGAACGATCTGCGCAAGGTCCCTCCTGAAAGGTTCTTTGACATCGCCGACAAGGATGCTGCGCTTGGCCCGGTTGGCATCGTCGGAGATGCGATGCTTCCGCGTTCGATCGCTGACACCTTTCAGGCAGGTGGCGAGGCGCGCCTACCGCTTATAATTGGCAACACAAGCGACGATGCCAGCGTCATCGCGGCATTCGGGGTTTCGCCAGACGAGATAATGAAAAAGCTTGGCGCGGCGGGCATAGCGTTGAAACTGCTCTACCCAGGCGTGCCCGCCGACAAGATCGCCAGTCAGGCATTGCGCGATATCGTATTCACGATGAACACGCGTTGGGTTGCTGATCGGCATTCCAAACGTGCGCCAACATGGCGTTACTATTTCGACTATGTCGCGGCCAAGGATAAACCGAATTGGAAGGATGGCGTCCCGCACGGCGGCGAAGTCATCTATTTCCTCGACACCGTCGATAGCACTTATGCCGAGCGCGACCGAGAGTTTGCTCGCAGAGTATCGAATTACATGGTTGAGTTTGCCAGCAGCGGTAAGCCAGCTCTTGCCGGTGGCCCGGTCTGGCAAGACGACCGGTTGTTCAGGGACCGCACGCTCGTCTTTGGACCCGACGGGATCGAGCAACGACGCAATTTCATGAAGACGCGGCTCGACGTGCTGATGGGCGCTACGAAGATCGTGGATTCCCTGTTTAAGCGATAGGCGAGCCTTTCGTGGCTCGCTCATGTACTCGGCCAGCCGTCTTAGCCGGAACTCGCCGTACGGCGTTCGCTCACGCAACGCCGCGCGAGTTCATGGCGTGGTTCGATTGGAGATCTAATAAACAAGCGGATGTCTACACGTGCGAGGCAGAGCGGAATAGCTTGCTGGTGGCTTGGCAAGGATGGGCTAATGCGTGAGCATAGAAGTCCCACCCTGATCCCAGGTGGGACACTCTCCACCGATCGAAGCCTTATTTATCTTAGGCTTAGCAAGTGGGTGGTGCCAGAAGAGGACTCGAACTTCAATTTAATAACTTTATGAAATTAAATGAAAATATCATAATTTTTATGACAAAGAAATTTCCATCCCCACAATTTCCCAACCTATACCGTAATGGCTGGAAAAATTCCGCCTATTAAGGGGGCGCTCTTCCAACTCCCTTGTAGCGCGATCTAGTCTTGGCCATTGCTGGCGCGCGGGCAAGTGGCAGCGACTCGGGTTTGCTGTTGGCGAGTCGCCGGATGTAAAGGCGCAAGCAGATCGGACGCATGAAACTTTCATGCGCAACGACTCCGCACCGTTGAAATTATCTTGTTTGTCAATTGGCGTTATTTGCAGCGGAGGGCGCCGACGCCACCGAACCCGCCCCCAAACCTGATCCGTTCCACCCCATAGTTCTCTCCGTCCTCAATTCCATTCGGAGTGAACTATGGAAGCTCATCGACTCGCGGCCGATCTCGGTATCGGCCGCACCACATTATGGCGCTGGATGCGCGCCGGACTATTGCCTGAACCTGAACGGCAAGGGCGCTGTGCCCTATACAGCCCCGCCGCCGTTCGCATGGCCCGCTCGCTCGCGGAGGCTGCGCGATGATCGGCGTGCAATCTTATGCGCAGAAGGCCGCCGCAGCGGTCGAACGCAACCGCGTCGCTCTTGGGCGTTCGGAACGTCGCCTTGCCGAGCATGACGCCGCGCGACCGGACAATGGCGATGCCGACAAATTGTTCGCGTGGAAGCGTGAGCGGCGCGACCTCGAAGATCGCGTTGAAAGCGACCGCGAGGCCTTTGCGTGGGCAGAGGTGAAGGCGACTGAAGCCGCAGAGGCGCAGCGGACTGCGGATGAAGACGCCCGGCGCGCTGCGGAGGAACGACAAGTCCGTGCCGATGAGAAAATCGTCCGCGAAATGGACGCGCTGTCCCGCAAGCTGGCCGCCAAGCGCGATGAACTACGCGCGAGCCTTGAGCGGACGGCGCAAACAAACGCCAAGCGCGGCTCTCGCCTTTACATCCGGAACGCCGAGGAGCGTGTGCGTCAGTGCCCTGCGCGGACCATTCCGGCCGTCACTCAGCGCGCCACGGGGTGGTTCGATGAAAACGGCAATCGCCCTTCGCAGCTTCGTGACGACGGCACCGGCAGATTGGTTCCTTGCGATGGCGGCACATACCAATGGCGAGAGGTCGAGATAGTCCAGCGGCCGGAAACGGTTGAGTCTGCGTCGATGCCCAAGAGCTTCGCAGAGGCCTTCACGCTGGTCGATTTGGAAGGGCGGGCGCTGTGACCGCGCTCCCGCTCCCCCGCCAATAATCCCCGTCTCCACACAAAAAGGGCGGCCCGGAAAGAGCCGCCCCAAGAGGAATTGCATATGAAGATTACCGCTGAACCGGCCCTGCCGCCAGCCGTTCGCGTGGCGGTCGAAATGACCGCTATGGACCTTCTATCCGCAACCGCGTCCGATGTTCCTGCCACCATGTTCCCAGTGCGCGAGGCATGGCTAGAAGCCGTTGAGGACGGAGAACAGGTTGACGGGTTTGCCGTGGCCGACGCCATAGCCCGCTTGCCCGATGCTGAGGCCGACGATGCGGTTGATCAATTTATTAGCGAAACATGGGGCGACGCGATCCGCTCAATGCCCATCCTGTTGACGTTTGTCGAGGCAGCGCCGCCCCGTGTGCTATCGGGAATTCGTGTGCTGTCTTTCGAAGAGGGCAAGGCGGGAAAAGATCGCGCTCTATGGCGGCACGACTGCGAGATGGCGCTGTGCCACTTCCTTGGCCTCACCGATGGGCCAGTGCCCCCAGTTCTTGAATGGCTGCTCCAGACGATGGAAAATGCCTTCAACGAGGGGCGGACGGCTTGTGGCATGGCCGACGATCCGCCGCGCCCCGCTCCGCATCCAGTCTATGCCGCTCGCGTGGCAGACGCCCGCGAGGCCGCCTCAATCCGGCTCGCCGCAACGGCCGACCTAGATAATCTCGCCGACGAAATCCGCGCGGATTTTGGCATCCTCGACGGTGACGCGTGGCTCGCCGTCGAGGAAGTTTCTCGTGCCGCTGCGGTGGCCGGGGACATTCACGCCGCGCGTCTTCGCTCCGATCAGATTACCGGAGTCCATCGTTGGTTCGTTGAACACGCCGACGACCTCGCCGCGCGTGGCAAGCTTTTAATTGGCTCGATGATCGCAGCCGACAAGTCGCGCGAATATCTTCGGGGGGCAGCAGCATGAGCGTGGAACGCGCAGCGGCCCGCGCCGCAGAAATTATCGCGACGTCGCGCGTCAAGCTCGGCCCGGAAATCGTCGCTGTCACAGCAATCGGGCCGGACGGCACGCAAGAGGATTACAGGGCCGCGCTCGCCGTGGCTCTGGCGGCAGGAGATTGGAAACCGCGCCCACTTTACGATCCTCCAAAATGGCGGCCCGTCCCCGGCGGCGCGATGAAGCGGGACGGCAATCTCATCCACTTGCGCGTTGGCGAGGAAGCCATGCCAACGGCCGAGCTTGCCGAGAGTCCCGCTAAGGATGTCAGCGAGGAAGAAACGCTCGCGCCCAAGCCTCGCTACCATCCAGTGAGCGGCACGCTGGATTTGGGCCGCCGACTCGCGACGATAGACTTTGACCCAACTGCCGAGTTCGTGCCGCCTTCGTGGCTAGCGAAGGGACTCTTGCCTCGCAAGGGCATCGGCCTGCTGTTCGGCGAAAGCGGGGCCGGTAAATCGTTTGCCGCGATCCATGCCGCGTTGTGCGTCGCTTGGGGCCAGCCCTTGTTTGAAAAGAAGGTGAAGCAGGGCGGCGTGCTGTATGTTGCCGCCGAGGGTGGAGCAAGCGTCGCCGGGCGCTTTCGTGCGGCCAACGATGCCATGGGTGCGGCAGTCGCGGCGGCACGGCTTTCGGGAGAGTGTCCCCGGCGCGCGCCGGTTCGCATCGTGACCGAAGCTCCCGACCTCTCGCGCGATGGTGACCCCAAAGCGTTGCTCCGCACTATCGCCGATGCTGCGCATGATTTTGAGGAAGCGGGCTATCCGTTGGCGCTTGTCGTCATCGACACATGGCACGCGACACTCGGTGGCGGCGATGAAAACTCCGCCGCAGATGCTGGCTCAGCCTTGAAGCCGCTGCGCGATGCAGCGGAATCCGGTGGCTTTCACTGTTTGATCGTCCACCATCCGGGGAAGGATTCGGAACGCGGCGCTCGCGGATCGAATGCCCTGCCTGCGGCTGCTGACGCAATCATCGCCGTCACGGTCCCCGGCTTCGAAGGGGCTAAGGGTAAGCCGTCCGACGCGATGCGCCGCGCCACAATAACCAAGATGCGCGACGGAGAAGCTGGTGGCGAATTCTGCTACCGCCTCCCCGTGGTCGAAATGGGAATCGACGAGGACGGCGACCTTATCACGACGTGCCGTGTCGAGCCGTGCCACGCGCCGAAGCTTGCCGATGATGGCCTCAGCAAGACCGACAAGGAATTGATGGCCGTCGTGCGAGCCGCGCTTGTCGAGAGCGGGGGCGACCGTGCGAAAGCCGAGGAAGTGCGGCTGCGCTTCTATGCGGGGCGACCGGATGCGAAAGAGAGCACGCGGCGCATGGCGTGGCAACGCACGTTGCGCCGCGCGATAGAAGACGGGCGCATCGAGACCGACGAACACAGCGTTTTTCTGTGGTTTTCCGAAACCTCTGATGAAGCGACGGGTCCATAACGCACATCATTCGCACATTGTGCGCACGTTGTGCGAGACCAATGTGCGAAGCGCACGCACAGCACACACCCCTTTAGGGGTGTGCGTGTGTGCGCCGGATGGTGTGCGGTGGTGGATGGGCGGACGAGACATGCTCTCCCTATTTCTCCAGCTAGCCCGGCCGCGTATTGCGAGGCGTTGCCCCTGCGCCTAGCCACGAGGCCCCGCCGCCCACGCCGCCCACTCCACACTAAAATCAAATTTCACGCCCTACCTGACCCCGGCGGCCACGGCGCACCTTAAACGCCTTCTTGATCGCGTCCGGCATATCATCGCCATATTTGGCGCGGGCGAAGTCCGCCTTGGTCCATTTCGGGTTTTCGCTCTTAGTCTTGGGCATTGTCCATTTCCATTGCTCCGCCCGCGCCGAAGGCGTCCATGGTTTCGATTTTTACAATTAGGTTGGTCATTTTGCGAATGATCTGTGCCCGCTGGCCCGTCTGTCCCGGTCGACCATGATAGGGCGGGGACGAAAGGGATTTGGGGCCTTCACTCTTCATCGGCCCGTGAAATGCCTTGTCACGGCAATGCTTCGCCAGCGCCGGGGCTGGCAGGACGGTTCGCCATTTCGATTTGCCCGAATTGCCCAGCAAGGCCCGCAAGCCTGCCCGTGACCTTTGCGTTTTCGCGCGGGTTGCGGTTCCGCGCTACAGCAAGCTTGGCGTCCCGGAGTTTCCTGTGCTGGCGATTGGGCGCGAGCAGCTTGCCGCCTTTCACGATCACGCCGGTAATCTCACAGGGGCGGTCCACGGAGCGCTTCTCTTTGTGATACCGCAGGCCGCCGCCGTGGATGGCGCGCTTCACCGACCATACCAACTCCTGCGGCACGCGTTTGCCGCTCATGGTAATGTCGTCGATGTAGATCGACAGCACGCAACCCGCTTCCTTCGCGAGCGCCGCGACCTTTCTCCACACATCGACATGGGCGTAATACGCCAATATCGGGCTGGCCGGACTCCCGGTAGCGAGATGCCCGTCACAGCACGCGAGATTGGCCAGTATCGCCGCCACGTCCTTGGGGCATCCCATGATGGTGTTGAAAAACCAATAGACACGGCGGCGCGTCGTGCTCGGAAAATACTGCTTCACATCGAGCGAATGCACGACGCGGGCATGCCGATGCCGACTGGCGTTGTCTACATATGAGCGGCCCTTGACGGGGCAGAACAACACATCCGGCGGCAATATGCGGCCAAGCAGCTTTGCGATGCGTTTCTGCACTCTTTTTAGCTGTGCGTTCGGATTGTCGACGATGCGGGTCGTCCCGTTCTTTTTCGGGACGGGGAAATGCGAATAGAGATTTTCCGACTCGCTCAGGTGATGAAGTTCTTTGAGCGTTATGCCGAGCAACTCGGCAAGCTTGCGCTTCGTCGGCATGCGGAACAACGATGATTGCTCCAGAGCATGATATTTTTGTGCCTTCATGCGTCCTCGGCCCTCGCCTCCAAAAATTGCATCAACGCCAATACCTTTCCGGCAACGAGCCTTTGGGCGCTGGCACGGCGGCCGGGAGCTTGGAAGTTCTCTGCAAAAAACAGGATTGACGACGCCGGTATCTTGAACGCTTCGGCATACTTCTGAACCAGTTGAAGCGTCGGTTCCTTTGAACCGCTCTCGATCTCGCTGAGATAGGATTTCGAAATTCCGAGCTTTTCCGCCGCTGCATTTTGATTGAGATCGTGAAACTTTCGAATACAGCGCAAGGCAGCGCCGATCATTGTGGCCTCCTTAAAAAAGGGGGGATAGCGGTAGGGCGCGCGCCTAATGTTTGAACCACTTCGCGATCTCGATAACCGCATCCACAAACTTTGTGACGTACGGCACAACAATCAGAAGTTTGAGCATCATCCGTCCCAGCAATTGCCAGAACTTCTTCCGCCAATTAGACCGCTTACGTCCCCTGCCGAAGCTTTTCGTGCGCGTGCGCATGAATTGCATGCCTCCCGCTGCTGGATGCGCCACATGCGCAGCCATGTCGTCGTGCAACAGGAACGGAACGGGGGACGCTTTACCCTACTGATACCCTTTCCGCGCGCGCTGTCGTCGGCGCGCGCGGGGGCCGCGTACTGCGGCCTAATTTGGTGAGCTTTCGCCCACCGCAAGGTCACCGACCTCAGAGAATGACGACTTGTCGTTCTGCTACTTCGGCTGAGGACGTGATCTCGTGATTCGGGGTCCGCGAGCAACGACAAAAGTTCGCTGACAGCGAACAAGCCTGTGGATTATTCGACGGGACTGCGACCTCCAGTCGGCCGCGCCAAGGACTTCCGCAACTGGTCAGTATCGCTTTTTGTAAATGCCGGGGATCGTGAAGCGCTGCACATACGGGCAACGCCGCGACCTATTCATCGCGTCCCAATACATCGCCACAGCGACCGGCTCCCTGATGGCGGCTGGAACCCGGTACGCATAATGTCGGAAGTCCTTCGTCGCGTGTTCGGTTAAATGCCATGAACGACGAAACTCCGGTTGCAGGTAATCGTATATGGTCCAGCGAATATTGTTCAGATACTCGCAAATCTGGCTGGAATGATAAGAGAATATGCCATTCAAGAACCATTTTCCGAAATCGTCGACTGCTAGGTAGGCCTCCTGCTCACTAACCGGGTGGCCCGCCTTTTCCAGCAAAGCCCGAAGATGACCGACATTGGTCGAGAGCCTCGCAATGTTATGCTTGGCGATGTCGCCGCACATTTTGAGATAGCGCAAACGCGACACGGTGATGTCGGCGACCACATCGATTTCGCCCAGGTTGACGCCTTCGGCGATAAATTCCCCTTCAAGCCAATCTGCGAACGCCTCCGTCGCCGCGCTTAAAGGAACGGGATCGCCTCCGAGCATCGGATTCGAGCAAACCTGACGCAAATGATACAGCATCGTTAGATCGGATGGCCGGACACCACTAGGCACCGGCTTGAAACCCAATGGCGGGAGCGCCCCTTTGTAGGAACGGATTTCCGATAAGAAATCGCCAAGCAGGATCGCGAACAGCCGGGCGCTGTGAGATGTAACGAAAATCAAATTGGAAAGCTCGGCTTTGTCGGTCTTCACGAACATGGCCCAGTTCACCATGTCGTCGATCATCTCCCACGCGGTTTTGAGAGTGATGATTTCGCGCTCGGTATCATTCATGCGTACCCGTCACCGTCTGAACGGTCACAACAGTTCGGCGAGACTGTAGCGGGAAAAAGATTAGCATACCCTCAGCTAGAGTCTGCGCACGAGCGCCTTGATCCAGATCATGCTAAACTCGATGGCCCACTCCGTCTGCGGCCGGGTAAGAGACGGCATCTCCGCGCTGCCCGCGCCGTGCCCCAGCGGGTTGCGCACATCACTGAAGAACGACTTCAACGACTGACCTTCCCATGGCGCAATGAACGCATTTTTCTTGGCAGCCAGATTGTCGATGAAGTTGCTAGCACCCCGTTCATTCCCGGTGGTCCAGCACTTCTTATCCGATATGATCTTGATAGTGCTCTCCAGCGCACGCGCCGCATAGAATGCAGGATCGCGACCGTCTGAGTCCCGCAAGTCCAGCGCCTCTTTCATATCGAGGTCGACGTTCTTCCAAATTGGATCGGACACGGCCGACCAGAAAGGACTCTCGACCTCCTGTTGCACGACATTATCCGTGGAAAATTGAATGAAGCCGTTGTGATAGTGGAGCGGATAGTCGGCTTGGAGGAAGCGGGTATTCAACTCGTCTACGGCAGCTTGAAACGCAGCAGTCTTCTGCTGTCTCCACGTCAGCCCGCCTTCGGTGGGATTACCCGATATACGTAAACTGCTCATGAGCGCATCCACGCTCGTTGATTCAGCGGCATTCATGGCGGCGGTTTTCTTTTCACGCTCCCTGAATCCCAACTCAATCAAGCTCAGCCGTTCCTTGACGTATTCGTCCACAGAACCAACGGCAGGCAGCATCAACCAGTTTTCACAAACCTGAACCAATGTATGTTTGTGCGTTTGGATGTGATCGACCCCGTTCCATTTCTGCGTATAGGAAAACCATAACGGAGAAAGCTCTTTAAGCCCTAGCTCGCGCGACAAGCGGGAGTGGAGGTCGGTCCAGAACTGCACCGCCTGCATATCCTCCTTGCCGCCCTGATAGTAGGGGCAAAGGTCTTCTGCGAGAATTCGGAATGCTTGCGTCAGCAGCCTAATATCTCGCTGCTCGATGACCGCACGAAGCGGTACTTCCTGATAGCGTCGTGCAAAAATATCAACAAGCATGGGACGAGTGAGACCAGAAATGTTGACGTCGTGCAAGCGGATGGGCGGCTTCTGCATATCTATTTGAGTGCCTGACAGAGCAAGCCACCGAAACAAGCCCGCGCCTCTATCTTTTATCTTTACGATTGGCCTATGCAGTTTGCCAATCATCCGGCCCGCATCGCCGCCGTGGCATCCGGCGGCCTACGTTGGACAGGCCCGTCATGTCCTCATCACGGCGCGACAGAACGGTGGACCTCATCGGGTCGCTGTATCGAATGCAGCCGCGTTTCCGCGCGCGAGCACGAGCGCCGCAAGATACCGCCAGAGGTGCGCGCGGCGCGCATTGCCGCCCGCGAGGCCGCTGAAGCCGAGCGCCGGGCACGTCCCAACATTCCCGCTCATCCTGACCGCCTTGCGGCACTAATAGCCGGAGAGCGCATCTGGCGCGGTCCCGATTGCCGCCATGGTCATGGGGGCCTCAGATACACGTCGCCCACTTCCGCCTGCGTCGAATGCAGGCGTATCTCGAATAGGAAAGCAGCCGATGTCCGCTGAGTTGAACGTCACCCTTGATCGCCGCAGCCTCGCGAAGTTCCGCACGCTGTTGAAAGCGAATCGGATGATGGCAGCCAAGAGCCTGACGTTCGTGGCGTACAAGGCCCGCGACGAGTGGCGCGCGTCTTTCCCGACCATGTTCCACCTCCGGAGGAAGTGGCTCATCACGGGCGCGCGTGTGGAAGTCGCAACGCCGAACCGGCTGCAATCAGCCGTTTATCACAAAGACAAGTACCTAGACCGGCACGTCAAGGGGCTGGATACGCCAAAGAAGGCGGAGGGGGGACGCCTGTTCGTGCCGGTGCAGCCGATTGAACAGCAAGGCACGCACACCCAAATCAGGGCGATGCTGCGCCGGGCCGACCGGACCAAGCGCAAGACGTTCCGCGTGCGCGATATGATCTTGCGCCGAATGAGCAAGGACCGAGACTCGATCAAGGTGCTTGGCGTGCTGCGCAAGTCCGTCAGCATCAAACCCCGCTTCGATGCAGTCGCAATGACGGAAAGGACTGTGAAGCGCGAGTTTCCAACGGTGTATGAAAAGCTGCTGCGCCAGTGGTCGGAGAAGGGGTGAGACGTAGCCGCGCCTACCCCCTGTTTTCGGTCCGGGTCCTCCCAAGGCCACCCCCAGTGCGCATTCGGTCGACAGCGAGGACATCCTCTAGATAATTTGAAATTTTTGATTGTTGTTTCCACCCGGATAAAAATTGACAGGTAGCCCGCAAAAAAATGAATATAAAATTCCCAATTCCCGGCCTTATTTCGAATTGCGCCTCCGGCCGGTGTTGATGGAAAGCATGTAAAGTAGCCACCGAAGCCGTCCCGCTTAGGTTGGGAAAACCCGCCATCGTAACGGCATGCTTCATCACGCCATCACCCGGCCCGCCAGACCATCGCGCGTCACCACACCGATGCATTGCCATCATCTCGTTCGCCTGACCTTTGAACTTATGAAGGCTACAGGCACCACCTACTCCGATCTGAGTTGGCGGAGCGGAGTCCTCGTGCAGTCGGTGAAGGAGTGGAGGCGCAGGAACATTCCATCCCTCCGCTCCATCGAAGCAGTGCTTGGCGCGTTTGATTGGAAACTGACGCCCACACCCCCGCTCGATGTACTGCCGGACGAGGTACGAGCGAAGATCGAGGATATCGGCCAGCATTTCCGATCCGACGACGAAGTGCTGGCCGCCGCACTGGCTTATGTTGCCTCCACGCCCAAGCCGCACGTTGGCCCGACTAAAGCGCCGAAAATCGACTATCGCAGCAAATACTGGCTGGAGCGCTCGGTATGAGCATGGTCCGCCTAGAATTTGCACTCCCGTCCGGTTTCAAGGGCATCCCCGACACATTGTACGTGCCAGTCCGCAATCTGCGCGTCGAAGAACTGGAAGCCCTTCAGGGGGCAGATGACGACGCCCTTATGGCAGTCTGCACCGGCCTGTCACTCGCACAGGTGGCACGCCTCACCGCCAATGACCGCGCCAGTATCATCGCAGCGCGAAGGAGCATCACATAATGACCGATCTGAAGGCGCTGGCCACGGCGCGTGAATTGTTGGCCGAAACCGAGGCCAAGGCCACCGCTGGCGAGGGCGGGCCGTATGTTCAGCAGAACCTTGAATCTCACCGTCGCCGTGTGGCCCGTCTGGAAGCGCAAGGAGCGCCATTAGTACAGCCTCCGGTCGCTGTTGCCGCTGTCGCCTCGCAGAGGCCCGTAGCGGTTGCAGTACCCAAAAAGCCTGCCAGCCCTACCGGCACGCGAGAAGAGCGGCTGGCCCGACTGGCTGGGGCTTGGAAAGCTGATGAGACGTTGCTGGCCACTGCGATTGCCGAAGGAACAACGCCCGATGCGTTCGCGGTCCAACTGGCAGAGCGGAGGGAAGCGGAAAGCATTGCGGCGGCGATCATCGCAGCGGGTTGCAAGGGAGTGAAAAAGTGAGGCCGGTCGAGTCGATCATCGCCGGGAACCAACGGAATTTTCCGTCACGCCAACGGATTTATCCGGCCACGGTTTTTTAGCCACGCCGTCATGATTTCCGGCCGAACATCGATGCGCATGACATGATGCGCCGGTCACTTCGAGCCGGAGACAATCATGGCAGCAGCACTGATCGCATCTTTCGACGAACTGGACGAAGCCCACGGGGAACGCATCGGCGCGCCTGATGACTCCATCAGCGCCGTCGTGCACTCGCTCGGAAATCATCTCATCGCAATTCGCTCCGACACCCCCGAGGCGCTCGCATGGAAAGTGCGTCGCCTGACTCGCGCGATTCAAAACGATTGGCACGAGTCTGAGATAGTCGTGATCGCGAATTCGATTGCGCGCGATCTCAGCGCTCCCGCTACTTGAATCCCAGCATAGTTTGGTCGGGCACGATCCCGGATTTGCTCTTTCCACGCTTGGCAGCGGCGGTTGCCTTCATAGTTGATGCTGGCGGGGATGTCGGACTTGCGACTGGCGCGGCCACAGGCGATGGCGCGGCTTCGCCTGTGCAAAAGACTGCCCAGTCCCGCATGAGGTCGCGGCGTCGGTCAAAGAAATCCGTTCGGCGATAGGCGCGTTTCACATCATCAGGAACTTCGTGAGCCAACGCGGCTTCGGCGATCTCTTCCGGATAATCCGTCTCATCTGCACGCCAATCCGCAAACGTCGACCTCATGCCGTGGACGCGGTATGGCAGGGCCATGTCGCGCAAGACCTTCGTTAGGGTCATGTCTGAAAGCGGCGTGCCCGCGTCTGACGGGAATAGCAGATCGCAGTCAGGTCGCTTGAACTTGGCTGCTCTCTCGATAACGGCCAATGCTTCTGGCGACAGTGGCACCCGATGGGGTCGCCGCATCTTCATGCGCGCGGCCGGGATTTCCCAGACTGCTTTCTCTAGGTCGATCTCATCCCACGTCGCCCCGCGTGTTTCCCCTGACCGTGCCGCATTGAGGATCGTGAATTGGAGCGCGAGCGAACCCTTGCTGTCCTTTGCCGCTAATCTCGCCATGAACGCGGCCAGTTCATTATACGGCATCGCCGCATGATGCTCGCCCGCCTTCTGCGCTGGCAGCCGGTCGGTAACAGCCTTAGCAAGCGCGCGTTCGAGCAAGTGGCCATCGGGGCGCGCGAAGCGCAGGACGCGGATTATATATTGGCGAACCCGCCGTGCAGTCTCTGGCTTTTGCGCCCAGATAGGGCGGAGCGCTTCGGCCAGCACATCTGCGTCGATGCTCTGGACTTCAAGACGACCGAGCTTGGGGTAGGCGTGCATCTCAAGTCGCGCGCGCATTCTGGAGATGGTCTTCTCGCCCAGCTTATCGCCCGCGAGGCCGGTGAGAGTCGCCTCTGCCGCGTCACGGAATGTCTGACGCTCAGGTTTTTTGAATTTGTACGCAAGCGGGTCGCGTCCCTCGCGAATGGCCGCGCGATATTCCTCTGCCACCTCGCGTGCCTTGCTCAGTGAAATGGCCGGGTATCCGCCGAGTCCGAAATCGCGGCGCTTGCCGTTGTAGCGTAGGCGCAGAATCCATGAGCGAGTGCCGGATGCCTTCACAAGCAGCATAAGTCCTCGCCCGTCGCCATACGTGCCGGGCTTGGTCAACCTACCGACTTCAAGTGCCGTGAGCCGCTTAGCGTTCGACATTCCTCTGTCCCCACAATTTCCCCACCGCTTTAGCGTGGATTGTGGTGGACGTCCATGGACGAGAAATTCAGCCAATGGGCGGAAAAATCCCGTGTATCAGCCGTTTATGTGAGGATGGAAAATCCTGCCGGACGCCTGTGGACGCCTGCGAACAGGTAAATGGTGCCCAGAAGAGGACTCGAACCTCCACGCCTTGTGAGCGCTAGTACCTGAAACTAGTGCGTCTACCAATTCCGCCATCTGGGCTTGCCGCTGTCAGGTAAATTGTACTGCGACGGAAGTCAATTGAGTGACAAACGCGGCCAATAAGCTCGCGGGGGACAGTTTCCTCTGATCAGCGGCGGATTGCCGATCTGGGCGGCGCCAGCGAGCTTCACACCGTCACCGATCGCCGTTAGATGTGAATTACGATTTGGGCCGCCGGCTGGCGACTACAGCGAGGTTTCAATGGCAGAAAACGGCAAGCTAGCGACTGTTTTCGGGGGCTCCGGGTTCCTCGGGCGGCATATCGTCTGGTCGCTGGCGCGCAGGGGCTACCGGGTCCGCGCGGCGGTCAGACGGCCGGACCTGGCGGGTTATCTGCAACCCATGGGCGCCGTCGGCCAAATCATGCCCGTTCAGGCCAACCTTCGATTTGCGGAGTCGGTGGCGCGCGCTGTGGAAGGAGCGGAGATCGTCATCAACGCGGTCGGGATTTTAGCTCCTACCGGTGCGCAGACGTTCGCTTCCATTCATTCCGAAGGTGCCGAACGCGTCGCCAAGGCTGCCAAGGAGGCCGGCGCGAAGCGGGTCGTCCACATCTCGGCAATCGGCGCCGACAAGGCCTCGTCCGCTAAGTACGCGCAGACGAAGGCGTTGGGAGAGGAAGCGACACTTTCCGAGTTTCCAGGCGCAATCATTTTGCGGCCTTCGATCGTCTTTGGACAGGAGGACGAGTTCTTCAATCGGTTTGCAGCGATGGCCAGGATCAGCCCGTTTCTGCCGCTCATCGGCGGTGGCCGAACCAAGTTTCAGCCTGTGTATGTGGGAGACGTTGGACACGCCGCCGTTGCTGCCGCTACAGGCGCGGGCGTCCCGGGCAGTATCTACGAGCTCGGAGGCCCGGAAGTTTTAAGTTTCCGCCAGCTTCTAAAGGCGACGCTCGATTACACGGAACGCAAGCGGCTGTTGCTGCCGTTACCCTTCTGGGCGGCGAAGTTGATGGCCATCGCGACTTGGCCCTTACCGAACGCAATCCGTCCGATGACCGTGGATCAGGTGAGGTTGCTGCAATCTGATAATGTCGTGTCGGATGCTGCAAAGCGGGATGGCCGGACTATTGCTGCGTTGGATGTTCCCCACCCCGCTTCGATCGATGGGATTGTCCCGGGCTATCTCGAGCGTTTTAGGCCTCGTGGCCAATACGCGAGCTACCACCCCTAACGTTTCGACAGGGCGTGCGCTTCGTTCAGCGCCGGTTTTACGAGCCGCCCAGATCGTTGGGCGGCTCTGTTCATTTCGACCTACCGTTGACCTCAATGCAGAGGTGCGATCGACAACTCGTCTTCTTGTGCGTGTCCGATGGCGGCCTGCAGCGTGTCCGTCAGAGCGATGGGCGTGCCGTCCGCCGCGTGGAGCGAGAACAGCGCGATGCCTTTCGGCAGACCTTCGATCTGGGGAAACATCTCCAGGGCTTCGTCCGAGGTCAAAGTCTTGATGTAGGCAACCTCGCCGCCGCCGAGCCGTGCGAGTTCCAGCTCGCTCATGACTGGCGCGACGGCATCGTGGATATCCGTGGTTTTTACGGTGAACTTGGTATTCATGACGCTCTTCCTCCTGGTGTCGAGGCCGGGCTCTCATCGCGGGTCGGGAATTCCTGGCCCTTGGAAGGGCTCCCCGATCTGCTCGTCAGCTCCGATCCTCCGACGATTCGGTCGCCAGCGCTGTGACGCGAAAGACTCAGCTTAGGGGCGGCTTTTTGTGGTCTTGGCTGTTTCGATCTCAATTCGCCGAACGAGACGCTCCGGTTCGAGCCGCTGTAGATCGACAGCGAGCAGGCCGTTTGCAAGTTCCGCGCTTCTGACCTCAATTCCATCCGCGAGTACAAATGTTCTCGAAAACTGCCGGGATGCGATGCCGCGGTAGAGGTAGTCGCGAGTCTTGTCGTCCTGTTGCTTGCCTCGAACAGACAGCTGCTTGTCCTGGAGCGTTATCTCCAGCTCGTCGCGGGTAAATCCGGCGACCGCCAAGGTAATACGGAGAAGCTCCCCAGAATCGCCGTCCTGTACGATTCTCTCGATGTTGTACGGCGGGTAGCCGTCGCCGCCTTTTGTGGCGCGGTCAACGAGCCGCTCGATTTCCTCGAAACCCAAGAGCAAGGGGTTTGAAAGTGCAGTCACACGCGTCATTTGAAGGTCCTTAAGCAAGCGACCAACGCTGTCTTCCGTCGGATGCCTTTCGGCCATCCAAACCGCCGTCATAATTGACCGGCGGCTCAGCCAAGATATGGGAACCGGCGGCGGCTCTTCAAGCGGCATGGCAAGGCGGCGTGTCGCCGGGGACGCAGAGGCAGGAAATTAGAGGGAGTCCGGATTTCCGCCTTAGTACTGCCTGCCTCGGTCGCGAAGACGCTCAGCCGTTTTAACTCCTTTTCCGCGTGGGGACGCCATGAAGCCGGTATCCATCTTTTTTGCTTCTATCTTTGCTTTGATTACCCCCTTTTCGATCCAAATCGCAGCTGCGGAAGAGGCGGCCAAACCGGCCGGCGATTCCGGCACGGTTTTGGGTGATCCGGACGGTCCGCTGACGCCCGAAGAGAAGGCCGAAAAAGAGGCAAGGCAGGCCTGTAAGGTCGATCTGTGCCGGGCTTTCCATTCGAAGGAGGCCGCAGGCAGCGATATCGCCTGCCACGTCATCAAGAGCTGGCGGAAAGAGCAGCTCGTGAAGCTGGTCGCAAAAATCAAGGTGAGCTGGCCCTACGAGGGTGCCCATTGCTCGACGGATCTCAACATCAAGCGCTCCGACCTGGTAAAGGCCATGAGTGAGCCTAAGGCGGAGCTGCAACTCGCTCAGCACAAGGTCACCTGTTCGATCGCAAGCGAGAAGAGCGGCTCGACGGACTTCTCTTTCGAACTCGCGCCGAAGGTGATGTTCGAGAACGGCAAGGCGGTCAAAGCCGAGGCCCATTGGGGCAAGATCGAAGCTCCGACGCTCATCAAGAGCGCACTTTGGACGGCGACGGCTGCTGACAATACCGTGAACGTTCTGTCGGGGTCTATTGTCGAAGAAGTGAACATGTTCGTCGGCAAGCGCTGCGACGAGGTGAAAGATCAATGGGCTGCGAAACAGTGACAGTCCAAATCAAAGCGGCCGGGCGTGAACTGTTATACTGTTATTAGGGTCGCTTATGAGCGGTTATTGTAAATACGATTGGCACTGATTATCCGGCGCCTATAGGTAGGCTTCCGTTGTGAAGCGTGGACTAACCACACTTGGAGGAAAAACCATGAAGACGTGGTCGAAGCCCGAAGTTCGCGAGCAGGAAGTTGGTCTCGAAGTGACCAGCTACCTCCCGGCTGAGATCGACGTCATCTAAATCGGATGATGTCGGCTTAGGTCGAACTTTGAAGCGGCGGCCGAATATTTCGGTCGTCGCTTTTGTTTGTGCGAAGCTCAGTCCGCGTTCTCGATAGCTTCGCGTTTTTCTTCCAGTTCCAGCCAAAGCGTCTCAGCGGCTTCGAGCTGTTGCTGGGCTTCCTGCAGGCGCTCGCTCGCCCTGTCGAAGGCGGGGCGATCACGGGTGAACAGCTCGGCATCCGCGAGCTTTGCGCCGAGTTTCTCAAGTTCCGCTTCAAGCTTCGCGATTTCGCCGGGTAGGCTGGAGAGTGCGTGCTTATCCTTGAAAGAAAGCTTCTGCTTTGCCGCCGCCGTCATCGTGGCAGTGCTTTGAGCCGACGCGTTTTCGGTCCGGGCCGTTCCAGGCTTCCGGTCTTTCCGGAGCGCATCTCCCTTGCGCTGGGCGAGCATATCGGAATATCCGCCAGCGTATTCGGTCCAATGCCCGTTTCCAGTCGGCGCCAATACGCTCGTCACGATACGATCGAGGAAATCGCGGTCGTGGCTGACGAGCAAAATCGTGCCTGGGTAATCCGATAGGAGTTCCTGGAGCAAATCCAGGGTCTCAAGATCGAGGTCGTTCGTCGGCTCGTCGAGCACGAGAACATTCGACGGCTTTGCCAGCGCCCGTGCAAGCATCAGACGCGCGCGCTCGCCGCCCGACAGGACGCGGATCGGAGAGAGGCGTTGCTCGGGAAGGAACAGAAAGTCCTTCATGTAGCTCGCGACGTGGCGCGCCTTGCCGTTGATGACGACCTGATCGCCGCGGCCGCCTGTCAACGCATCGGCTACCGTCCAATTCGGATTGAGTTCGTCGCGGCGCTGATCGAGAGCCACGACCTCGAGGTTGGCGCCGTGGCGGATCGTGCCGCTGTCGGGCGCGATCTGACCGATCAGGAGCTTGATGAGCGTCGTTTTGCCGGCGCCGTTCGGACCGACAATGCCGAGCCGGTCGCCGCGCATGATGCGAAGGTCGAGATCCTTGACGATGTCGTGACCATCGTAGCTTTTCGAAATGCCGGTAGCTTCCGCGACGAGCTTGCCGGAGACGCTGCCTTCGGCAACATCGAGGCGCACGGTGCCGACGACGTTACGCTGCTCGCGCACTTCCTGACGCATGGCGCGAAGCTCGCGGACGCGGCGAACGTTGCGCTTGCGGCGGCCGGTGACGCCGCCATGCATCCATTGATCTTCGCGAACAATCTTGCGGTCGAGCTTGTGGCGCTCGATCTCTTCTTCTTCGAGTACCTTGTCGCGCCAGTCCTCGAATGCGCTGAAGCCCTGTTCGAGACGGCGAGTCTTGCCGCGATCGAGCCAGACGGTGGCGCGCGAGAGGTTCTCGAGAAAGCGACGGTCGTGGCTGATGAGGAGCAGCGCGGACCGCATTCCGAGCAGCGTCGTCTCGAGCCATTCAATGGCCGTCAGATCGAGATGGTTGGTCGGTTCGTCGAGGAGAAGGACGTCGGGTTTGGCGGCGATCACGCGGGCAAGAGCGGCGCGGCGTGCCTCGCCGCCAGAGAGATGCTGGGGCTCGCTGTCGCCAGAAAGGCCGAGATCGGCGAGAAGGTATTCCGCTTGGTAGGGATCGTCGGTCGGGCCGAGCCCCGCTTCGACGTAGGCGCGTACCGTTGCGAACCCAGTAAAATCGGCTTCCTGCGGCAGATAGCGAATGCTGGCGCCGGGATGCGCGAAGCGCTCACCGCCGTCGGGCTCGACGAGGTTTGCCGCGATTTTCAGCAGCGTCGACTTTCCCGAGCCGTTGCGGCCGACGAGGCAGATGCGGTCGCCGGGCGCGACAGTTAATTCCGCGCCTTCGAGCAGCGGTGTGCCGCCGAACGTGAGATTGATATCTTTGAGCGTTATCAGAGGAGGTGCCATGAGCACCTCCTAGCCGTGGACGTGAGCCGGATCAATCGCAACCTAGGGGCTGCGCGGATAGGTCAGCAGCATCGGCCGATTTTGCCGCCATCTGTGCCGTAGCGGCTCGCTTGGCGGTCTCGAAAGAAGTCACTGTAACTCATGATCGGCTCGCCCGGATGGGCTTGGCGGCGATGGGACACGTACGCTTCATAGTCCGGGATGCCGACCATCAGGCGGGCCGTCCGGGTGAGGCTGCGGGCGAGACTGGCGGCCGAAATCTTAAAGGGGTTACGCATCGGCTTACTCCGCGGGTACGATGGCGGTTTCGCGCGCCGAGATGTTGGGCTCGGCGAGCGCCTTCAGGATCGCGGCTGTACCGAAGCAGGCCATGATAATGACCAGCGCGCCGAGGAGGCCGGTTAGCGTGGCATTGACGTAGTCGTTGACTATGACGCGATGCATGTCGGCGATAGATTTGGCGGGCGCCAAGATCTGGTTTGTTTCGAGTGCCCTCGCGAACTTTTCGGCGTGCGCGAGAAAGCCTATGGCGGGATTGTCGCTGAACAGTTTTTGCCAGCCGGCCGTCAGCGTGCAGATGCCGAGCCAGACTGCGGGGGCGAGCGTCACCCAGGCATAACGTTCACGTTTCATCTTGAAGAGAATGACGGTGCCAAGCACCAGCGCGATGCAGGCGAGCATCTGGTTCGAGATGCCAAACAAGGGCCAAAGCGTGTTGATGCCACCAAGCGGATCGACGACGCCTTGATAGAGGAAATAACCCCAAGCCGAGACGGCGATAGCGGTCGCGATAATATTGGCGCCCCACGATTTCGTTGCCCTGAAGGACGGCACGACGGTGCCGATCAGATCCTGGATCATGAAGCGCGAGACGCGCGTTCCGGCGTCGATGGTCGTCAGAATGAAGAGCGCCTCGAAAAGGATCGCGAAGTGATACCAGAACGCCATCAGGGCTTTGCCACCGATGGCGCTCGATAGAATTTCCGCCATGCCGACCGCGAGCGTCGGTGCGCCGCCGGTCCGCGATAGAATGCTCGCTTCGCCGACATCGGTTGCGGCCTGTTTCAGCAGGTCCGGCGTAATCGTGAAACCCCAGCTAGAGATCGCGGCTGCGGCGGATTCGGGAGAGGTGCCGATAAGCGCGGCTGGACTGTTCAGCGCAAAGTAAATTCCGGGTTCGAGTGTCGTTGCCGCGACCATGGCCATGATCGCGACGAAGCCCTCCATCAGCATCGCGCCATAGCCGATGGCGCGGGCGTCGATCTCGTTGTCGAGCATCTTTGGCGTGGTGCCGGAGGAGATAAGCGCGTGGAATCCCGAAATCGCGCCGCAGGCGATCGTGATGAAAAGGAACGGGAAGAGAGAGCCGGCGAAGACAGGCCCGCTGCCATCGATGAATTTCGTCACGGCGGGCATCTTGAGATCGGGCAATACAACAAAGATGCCGAGCGCCAGGCCGAGGATCGTGCCGATTTTAAGAAACGTCGAGAGATAGTCGCGAGGCGCGAGCAAAGCCCATACCGGCAGGACGGATGCGAAGAATCCGTACGCCATGAGCATGATCGACAGCTCTTCGCCGGAATAATCGAACAACGGCGCGAGAGATGGATCTTCGGCAACGTGACGTCCGAACACGAGTGCGAGCATCAACAGCACGAAGCCGATCACTGACATCTCGCCGATCCGGCCGGGACGCAAGAAGCGGCCGTAAATCCCCATCAGAACGGCGATGGGAATGGTCATGGCGACGGTGAAAGTTGCCCACGGGCTATGCGTCAGCGCCTTGACGACGACGAGGGCGAGGACGGCGAGCAGGATCATCATGATGATGAGCACGCCGATCATCGCCGTGGTGCCGGCAAAGGCGCCGAGCTCGGCGCGGATCATTTCGCCAAGAGAACGGCCGTCGCGGCGGATGGACGCCCAGAGCACGACGAAATCCTGGACGGCGCCTGCGAACACCGCTCCAGCGATCAGCCAGAGCGTCCCAGGCAGATATCCCATCTGCGCCGCAAGCACGGGGCCAACGAGGGGGCCGGCACCGGCAATCGCCGCGAAATGGTGGCCGAAGAGGACGGTTTTATCGGTCGGGCAGTAGTCGAGGCCGTCGTTGAAGCGCTGGGCAGGCGTGGGCCGAGTCGCATCGAGCTGCAGCACATTGGTAGCGATGAAACGCGCGTAGAAACGCTCGGCAAGCATATATGAGCAGATCGCCGCCAGGACGAGCCAGATGGCGTTGATCGACTCGCCGCGCCACAGCGCCACGATTCCGAGTGAAATCGCGCCGAGAACGGCGACGGCCGTCCAAATCATCTTGCTCTTGATCGTCATCGTCTCCGTCCCTTGGCGTTCGCGATGAGGTTTCGCAATGCGCCGAAAGAGGGAACCTACATAAATTGCCGAGAGTGGCTAGCGGTGCGCGGCTATGGGCGCTTTTTGGCAAAGGCGCGAGCGGATCCAGATTTCAGATATTTCTCGGATGCAGCCTTCGTCCCTGCGGTTTTGCCGAGTCGAGGAGGCACACGGGCGCAACTCATGCGCGGGAACAAAGATTGGTGGAGCTAACCGGGATCGAACCGGTGACCTCTTGCATGCCATGCAAGCGCTCTCCCAGCTGAGCTATAGCCCCGAACCACCGTCATCGGCGGGGCTGGTTCCCGCCGAAGATCCGCCTGATAAGTCGTCTTTGCGAAAACTGCAAGGACGTTCGACGCGTTTATTAGGGCTCTTCGTCGCCCTCGCCCGCCGGGCCGCCAATGATGTTCGAGACATCGCCGCCTTCTTCCTCTTCTTCCTCGAGGAAGGTTTCGTCGTCTTCGGCGCCGCCCGCGTCATCCGTTTCGACGTCCGCCAGGGCCTCTTCGCCCTCGACTACCGGCAATTCGCCGTCCGCATCCTCAACGACCGCAGCCTTTTTAGCCTTCTTGGCAGCGAGTTCGCGCTGTTCGGCTTGAAGGGCGGCGAGCGCCGCCGGCGACGATGCGATCACGTATTTGGTGCCGCAGAAGGGGCAAATGATCGGGTCGTGACCCAAATCATAGAAGCGCTCGTCGCAGTTCTGACAGGTGCGCTTCGTCCCGCGCTCTTGCTTGGTCGCCATTGATCGTGCCTCGGTTATCGGAAATTCAAGGGAGCCGTCTGCCATAGGCAGTGCTGCCTGTCAAAACGAAAAGGTGGGAGGATCTGGGGATGCGGCAAGGTCTTCAGCGACTGAATGCTTGACCTCAGCCCTCGCGTGCCGTTGACAGAGCATCGCGGACCAGTCTCTATCCCGGCCTCAATTCCCGGAAAATAAGCTATCCGCCCCGATTTCCAACGGCTTGGGATGTCCGATTTGAAGGCTCAATCAACATCGAAACCGCTGTCGTCGGTCAAGGCGGGGCCGCTCACGGGCCGAGTCCGTGTCCCGGGTGATAAATCGATTTCTCACCGGGCGCTCATTTTCGGGGCGCTTGCCACCGGCACGACGCGGATCCGGGGCCTGCTCGAGGCCGAAGACGTGATCAATACGGCGCGAGCGGTCGAGGCCCTAGGAGCCAGCGCCGAAAAACAGGGCGATATCTGGGTGGTCAAGGGCCGCGGCGTCGGCGGGCTCCGGACGCCGGACGGCCCTCTCGATTTCGGCAATTCGGGCACGGGCACGCGGTTGATGATGGGTGTCGTCGCGGGGCATCCGATCACGGTGACGATGACGGGAGATGCGTCGCTTTCGCGCCGGCCGATGCGCCGAGTGCTGGCGCCCCTCCTCGAGATGGGGCTCGAGATCCTGGAGCCTGGGAAAGAGACGCTGCCGCTGACCCTCCGGGGTACGGGCGAACTGATGCCGATCGTCTACCGGCTTCCCGTGCCATCGGCGCAGGTCAAGAGTGCGGTGCTGATCGCGGGACTTCACGCCGCAGGGAAGACGACCGTCGTCGAGCGGGAGGCGACGCGTGACCATACCGAGCGCATGCTCCGGCACTTCGGCGCAACCGTGACTACAGAAACGAAGGGCAACGGGACATACATAACCGTCGACGGCGATGCCGAACTCGCCGGCAGGGATATCGTCGTGCCTGGCGATCCGTCTTCGGCCGCATTTCTGGCGGCAGCGGCGTTGATCGTTCCAGGTTCGGATATCACGATCGAAGGCGTTCTGACGAACCCGACCCGCATCGGGCTTTATCTCTCGTTACAGGAAATGGGCGGAGACATTGCATTCGAAAATGCGCGCGAGGAAGGCGGCGAGCCCGTCGCCGACATTCGCGTGCGGGCTTCGCGCCTCAAGGGCGTCCATGTGCCGGCGGAACGCGCGCCGTCGATGATCGACGAGTATCCCGTACTTGCGGCGATCTCGACCTTCGCCGAGGGGCAGACGCGCATGGATGGGCTTGCGGAACTCAAGGTGAAAGAGAGCGATCGTTTGCAGGCGACCGCCGCAGGACTTACCGCGAACGGGGCGAAGGCAGACATTGATGGCGATACGCTGACGGTGACCGGGACGGGCGGCCTGAAGGGCGGTGGCATCGTCGCGACGCATCTCGATCATCGCATCGCGATGGCTTTTCTCACGGCCGGTCTTGCGAGCGATACGACCATCGTCGTTGACGATTCGACGATGATTGCGACGAGCTTTCCTGAGTTTCGTCCGATCATGGAACAACTCGGCGCTCGTTTCGACGAGGCGGCGCGATGACGTTGATCATTGCCATCGACGGGCCGGCGGCGTCCGGCAAAGGCACGCTTGCGAGACGTATCGCGGCGCATTTCGGCCTCGCGTGGCTCGATACGGGTCTCTTATATCGTGCCGTGGCGCGGGATGTGCTGGCGAACGGCGGAGATCTCGACGATGTCATAGCCGCGGCGGAAGCCGCGCGGGTCATCGAGGCGCAATCGTTGGACGATCCTGGATTGCGCGGGCCAAAGGCGGGCGATGCCGCTTCGATCGTCGCGAAATTTCCGGAAGTGCGTGCCGCGCTTCTCGACTATCAGCGTGCCTTCGCCGCGCAGGAGGCCGGCGCGGTGCTCGATGGGCGAGATATCGGCACGGTCGTCTGTCCGAATGCGCGCGTGAAGGTTTTCGTCACCGCATCTGACGAAGCTCGGGCGCAACGGCGCTTTCTCGAGCATCTGGGGCGGGGCGAAGCCGTTTCATACGACGATCTTCTGGCCGACATTCGCCGCCGAGACGCGCGCGACAGCGGCAGATCGGCGGCACCGATGCTGGCAGCCGCTGACGCCCTTCACCTCGATACGACGCATCTCGACGCCGATCAGGCGTTCGAAGCCATCATGCAGCTCATCGCAGCGCGCGTAGCGGGAAACTAAGACGGCGTCCGAATTTTTCGGCAGCGAGCGTCAATCCCTGTCGATCTCTTCCTTCAGGAAACTTCCCGAGCGCGGATCGACTTCGAATTCCGTGATCTGGCCGTTTTTGACGCCCTTGCCTTCCCAATGGCCGTCATCGGCGTGAATCCCTGTGACGTTGGAATATCCCGCGGCTTCGAGCTTCTGAATGACCTGCTCCTGGGGCATCCAATCGGCTCCTGGGACGTCGTTATCGGCAAAGGCAGCTGCGCTTCCTGCCAGGCCGAAGGCTGCAACGAGTGCTAACGCTTGCGCGGGTCGCATATGGGCACCTCCCTGAGGGTTTTTATCGAGCGTCAAAGCACAACAGGAATTCTTAATGCAAAGTTCCGGATCGTGAGGCAATGCGGAGCATTTCAACGAAGAGGTGCTCGTAAACAGGGATCTGCATAACCACTTCAATTTAAGGGCATAAGCGGCGTTCGGGCGTTTGTGGTAAACCACTCTTCGACAGGATCGCCGTAATGTCGGCGGGCAAGGATTGTCATGGGCAAAAATGAGCAGAAGTCCCTGAAGCCTGAGGATCTGGAGATCCAGGATTGGCGGGAATCGATCTCATCGGTCATCGCTTACGAAGGGACGGGACGCGCCGACGACATTCTGGGCGAGGTAGTGGAGCGCGCGCGCGCAAGTGGTGCGGCAATTCCTTTTGCGTCAAGCACCGCCTACATCAACACCATTTCCGTAAAGGACGAGGCGCCGATTCCGGGTGACCGGGAGATCGAGCAGCGCATTGGTGCAGCGATACGTTGGAACGCGGCGGCATTGGTGCTGCGCGCCAACAAGGAGTCGACCGAGCTCGGCGGGCATATCGCCAGTTATCAATCGGCAGCAACGCTCTACGAAACCGGCTTCAATCACTTCTGGCATGCGCCGTCTGACGCACATGGTGGCGACCTCGTGCTCATTCAGGGGCACTCGTCGCCGGGGATCTATGCGCGCGCATTTCTTGAAGGCCGTCTCTCTGAAGATCAGCTTTTGAACTTCCGGCAGGAAGTCGGTGGGCATGGACTTTCGTCGTATCCGCATCCGTGGCTGATGCCGGATTTCTGGCAGTTCCCAACGGTCTCGATGGGCCTCGGGCCGCTGATGGCCATCTATCAGGCGCGCTTTTTGAAGTATCTGCATGCGCGCGGTCTGGCGGATACCGAGGACCGTAAAGTCTGGGTGTTCTGCGGCGATGGCGAGATGGATGAGCCGGAAAGCCTCGGCGCCATCGCGCTCGCGGGCCGCGAAAAGCTCGACAATCTGATCTTCGTCATCAACTGCAACCTGCAGCGGCTCGACGGTCCCGTTCGCGGTAACGGCAAGATCATCCAGGAACTCGAACGCAACTTTCGTGGCGCGGGCTGGAACGTCCTGAAGGTCATCTGGGGGCCGCAGTGGGACGAGCTTCTCTCGCGCGATACGACAGGCAAGCTTCGCCAGCTGATGGAAGAGTGCGTCGACGGCGAATACCAGGTCTTCAAGTCGCGCGACGGCGCTTTCATTCGCAAGAATTTCTTCGGTCGTTACCCAGAGACGGCAGCGCTCGTCGAGGACTGGTCGGATGAGAAAATCTGGCGGCTGACGCGCGGCGGACATGATCCGTCGAAAGTCTATGCCGCTTACGCAGCCGCGTCCGAACACAAGGATCAGCCGACGTGCATCCTGGCCAAGACGGTGAAGGGCTACGGCATGGGCGCCGCGGGCGAAGGAACGATGCTCGCGCATTCGTCTAAAAAGATGGACGTCAATACGCTGCGGCAGTTCCGCGATCGCATGAAAGTGTCGGTCAGCGAAGAGCAGATCGAGAATCTATCTTTCATTCGGTTTCCTAAAGGCTCTCCGGAAGACAACTATCTGCATGCGATGCGCGACAAGCTCGGCGGGTATCTGCCGCAGAGGCGGCGGAAGTCGATCTCGCTCGAAGCGCCACCGCTGTCGCTGTTCGAATCTCAACTCAAAGGTTCGGATGGCCGCGAGATTTCGACGACGATGGCGTTCGTCCGCATTCTTACGGCCTTGATGCGCGACAAGGAGCTGGGGCGCCGCATCGTGCCAATCGTGCCGGACGAAAGCCGTACCTTCGGCATGGAAGGTATGTTCCGCCAGTTCGGCATCTTCAGTCAGGTCGGGCAGCTTTACGTGCCGCAGGATGCCGACCAATTGATGTTCTACAAGGAAGACAAATCCGGCCAGATGCTTCAAGAGGGCATCAACGAGGCTGGTGCGATGGCGTCGTGGATTGCGGCCGCGACGAGCTACGCGACGTCGAACGTGCCGATGGTGCCATTCTACATTTTCTATTCGATGTTTGGGTTCCAACGCGTCGGCGATCTTGCTTGGGCGGCGGGCGACGAGCGTTCGCGCGGTTTTCTGCTCGGCGGCACGTCGGGGCGCACGACGCTCAACGGCGAAGGCCTGCAGCATGAGGATGGGCACAGCCACATACTCTCGGCGACGGTGCCGAACTGCGTCTCCTACGATCCGACCTTCAACTACGAAGTCGCCGTCGTCATTCAAAGCGGCTTGAAGCGGATGCTGACGGATCAGGAGGATGTGTTCTTCTATCTGACGCTGCTCAACGAAAATTATGAACATCCGGCGATGCCCGAGGGCGTCGAAGATGGCATCATCAAGGGCATGTACCTTTTCCGCGCGGCGGAGAACGCCAAAGGGCACAAGGTGCAGTTGATGGGTTCGGGCGCTATCCTCCGCGAGGTCATCGCAGCGGCCGATCTTCTGCGCAGTGACTGGGGCATCGAAGCGGACATCTGGAGCGTGACGAGCTTCACGGAGCTTGCACGCGAAGCCCGCGACGCCGAGCGCTGGAATTTGCTGCATCCGACCGAAAAGCCGCGCGTGCCCTATGTCACGCGGATGATCTCCGAACGCGGCGAAGGGCCGGTGATCGCATCGACGGACTACATGAAGATGTATGCCGATCAGGTGCGTCCGTCGGTGCCGAACAAATATTCGGTGCTGGGAACGGACGGTTTTGGCCGGTCGGATTATCGCCGGACGCTTCGCTATTTCTTCGAGGTCGACCGCCACTTCGTGACGATTGCCGCGCTGAAAGCGCTGGCGGACGAGAACAAGATCCCGTCGATCAAAGTGGCGGAAGCCATATCGAAGTACGGGATCGATCCCGAGAAGCCCAACCCGGCACACAGCTGATAACATAGGTCCGTTCCATGCCGCTCGTTGACGTCAAGGTTCCGAACATCGGTGATTTTGAAAGTGTGCCGATCATCGAGATACAGGTGAAGGCAGGGGATGAGGTCAACGCCGACGACCCGCTGATTACGCTCGAAAGCGACAAGGCGGCGATGGACGTTCCGTCGCCTGTCAAAGGCAAGGTCGCTGAAATTCTCGTTTCCATCGGCGACAAAGTGAGCGAGGGAAGCGCCATTCTTCGTCTCGACACGTCGGAAGGCGGAAAGACGGAGCCGGCGTCGAACGGTAAAGATCGGAAGACGACTGAGACATCGGCGAAATCCAATCCGGCGGAGAAATCGCGCGCGGCGGAGCCTTCCGACGATAGCGCGCTGCCGCCGCCTGCCGATTTCGATGCCGTTTTTGCGAGCCCCTCGGTTCGGCGCATCGCCCGTGAACTCGATGTCGATCTGACGAAGGTGAAGGGCACGGGCGACAAGGGCCGCGTCACGAAGGAAGACGTGAAAGCCTTCCTCTCGCGCGGTGGCGCTGCAACGAGCGGAGCGGCATCAAGCACGGCGACCGGCATTCCGGAAATCCCGCCGCAGGATTTCGCGAAGTACGGTCCGGTCGAGACGAAGCCGATGTCGCGCTTGAAGCGGCTGACAGGGCCTAATCTTCATCGTGCTTGGCTCAACGTTCCTCACGTCACCAATTCCGATGACGCGGATATCACCGACCTCGAAGACTATCGCAAGGAACTCGATGTCTCCGCGAAAGCGAAGGGCTATCGCGTGACGCTCGTCGCGTTTCTGCTGAAGGCGTCCGTTTCGGCGTTGAAGGAATATCCCGACGTCAATTCCTCGCTCTCGCCGAGTAAGGATGCGCTGATCTTGAAGCGCTATTACAACATCGGGGTCGCGGTCGATACGCCGGACGGCTTGGTCGTGCCAGTGATCAAGGACGTCGACCGCAAGGGTATTCTGGAACTCAGCCAGGAACTGACGGCCGTCTCGGCGCGCATGCGCGATGGCAAGATCGCGCCGGGCGATATTCAAGGCGCAACGTTCTCTATTTCGAGTCTCGGTGGGATCGGGGGCACGAACTTTACGCCTATCGTCAACGCGCCTGAGGTCGCCATCCTCGGGGCGGTGCGCGCGCAGATGAAACCCGTGTGGGACGGCTCGTCCTTCCAGCCGAGACTGATGCTGCCGCTCTGTCTTTCCTACGATCATCGCGTCGTGGATGGTGCGCTCGCCGCGCGCTTCCTACGCAAAATCTGCGATGCGCTCGCGGATGTTCGGCAGCTGGTTCTGTAGGCCGAAAGACATGAGCAAAAAAGAAATCCGCGTTCCCGATCTCGGCGATTTTCAAGACGTGCCCGTCATCGAAGTGCATGTGAAGCCCGGCGCGACCGTTGCGCCTGAAGATCCGCTCATCACGCTCGAGAGCGACAAGGCGTCGTTCGATGTTCCGGCACCCGAGGCGGGTAAGATCGTCGATGTGTTGGTCAAGGTCGGCGACAAGGTGAGCGAAGGCAGCGTGATCCTCACGCTCGACGTAGCCGGGTCAACTGCCGCAGCTGAAGAAACTCCGGGCGCCAAGGAAGAAAAGGCGCCGCTGGTCGCCGCTGGTCCAGCAAAAGAGTTCT
This sequence comes from Hyphomicrobium sp., assembly GCA_030148425.1. Lineage (GTDB taxonomy): Bacteria > Pseudomonadota > Alphaproteobacteria > Rhizobiales > Hyphomicrobiaceae > Hyphomicrobium_B. The sequence continues at coordinate 207,357 of JASBTM010000003.1, forward strand.
CTGGCGCCGCCGATCACGTGTGCGAAGTTCTTGTTCTCGGCGCGGGTCCGGGAGGTTATTCGGCAGCGTTCCGCGCGGCTGATCTTGGCGCGAAGACGATCCTGGTCGATCGTTGGCCGGCTCTCGGTGGCGTCTGCCTTAACGTCGGCTGCATTCCGTCGAAGGCGCTGTTGCACACGGCATTCATCATCGATGCTGCTACTGCGATGAGCAAGCACGGCGTGACGTTTGCCGCGCCGAAGATCGATTTGAAGAAGCTCGCGGCTTACAAAGACGGCGTTGTCGGCAAGCTGACAGGCGGTCTCGCGTCGATGGCGAAGGCACGCAAGGTGACGACGCTGCGGGGCACAGGCACGTTCGCGAGCACGCATCATCTCACGGTGCGCTTCGACGATGGTCATGAAGAGACGGTGCGTTTCGAGAAGGCGATCATCGCAGCGGGATCGGAAGCGGTGGCGCTGCCGTTCATGCCGTTCGATCCGCGCATCGTCGATTCAACCGGAGCGCTGGAGCTTCAGCAAGTGCCGGAGAAGATGCTCGTTATCGGCGGCGGCATTATCGGGCTTGAAATGGCGACGGTCTATTCGACGCTTGGCGCGCGCGTGGAAGTCGTCGAACTGCTCGACGGCCTGATGGCGGGCGCCGACCGCGATCTGGTCAATACGTGGCAGAAGGTCAATGCGCGCCGCTTCGATAAGGTGATGCTGAAGACGAAAGTCGTCGGGGCGGAAGCGAAGCCTGACGGTATCCATGTCACGTTCGAGGGCGAGAACGCGCCGTCCGAGCCGCAGCGATATGGGCTGGTGCTTGTCGCGGTCGGCCGAAAGCCCAATGGAAAAGCGATCGGAGCGGAGAACGCGGGTGTCGCTGTTTCGGATCGAGGCTTCATTCCGGTCGATAAAGACATGCGGACGAACATTCCGGATATCTTCGCCATCGGTGATATCGCGGACGAACCGATGCTGGCGCACAAGGCCGTGCATCAGGGGCATGTGGCGGCCGAGAACGCTGCAGGTAAAAAAAGTTTCTTCGATGTGCGGCAGATCCCGTCGGTCGCATATACAGATCCGGAAATCGCGTGGGCCGGTTTGACCGAGACCGAGGCGAAGGCCAAGGGAATTCCTTATAAAAAGGCGGTGTTTCCTTGGGCCGCGTCGGGCCGTGCTATCGCCAATGGTCGCGACGAGGGCTTCACGAAGCTGCTTTTCGATGAGGAAACTGAGCGGATCATCGGCGGAGCTATCGTCGGGACGGAAGCCGGAAACCTCATTTCCGAGATCTGTCTCGCTATCGAGATGGGGGCCGACGCCGTCGATATCGGGAAGACGATCCATCCCCATCCGACGCTGTCGGAATCCGTCGGGATGGCGGCCGAGGTGGCTGAAGGCGTTTGCACTGACTTGATGCCTCCGAAGCCACCCAAGACGAGGAATTAAGGCCGTTGCAACCCTTGCGTTCTTAGAAGCCTTTGGCTATATCCAGCCCCATTCGACGTCGCCGTCGGGTAGTCATGAGGAAGATTTGCCGGTTGGGCGCCCTATAGGGGCCCCGAATTCTGACCGGTAGGGCTGCGGCCCATCACGGCGATTTCTATTCCAGATATCGGCGCCAATAAGCTGGGCATCGCGTTCGCGCGGGTCGGCCGAATGGCGTTTTCAACCATTCAACGCAATTTGTCCGGCCTTCGCGCCGTGCATGCTGTCATCAACCTAGGAGACCTAATGTCCGCCGAAGTCGCTACTAAAGAACTCAACCCCTCGCGCGAGGACTTTGCCGCCCTCCTCGCTGAAAGCCTTGCCAAGGACGACCTGTTCGAAGGGTCCGTCGTTAAGGGCAAGATCGTCGGCATCGAAAAAGACATGGCGATCATCGACGTCGGCCTGAAGATGGAAGGCCGTGTCGCAATGAAAGAGTTCGGCATCGGCGGCAAGCCGAGCGAGCTCAAAGTCGGCGACACCGTCGAAGTTTACCTGGAGCGCGTCGAGAATGCGCTCGGTGAAGCGGTGCTCTCGCGCGACAAGGCTCGCCGTGAAGAAAGCTGGACGCGTCTCGAGCGTCTTTACGAAAAGGGCGAGAAGGTCACGGGCGTCATCTTCAACAAGGTCAAGGGCGGCTTCACGGTCGATCTCGACGGCGCAGTGGCGTTCCTTCCGGGTTCGCAGGTCGATATCCGTCCGGTTCGCGACATTGGACCTCTGATGCATCAGCAGCAGCCGTTCCAGATCCTCAAGATGGACCGCCGTCGCGGCAATATCGTCGTGTCGCGTCGTTCGGTTCTCGAAGAGAGCCGTGCCGAGCAGCGTACTGAAATCGTCGCCCGTCTCGCCGAAGGCCAGATCATCGACGGTCTCGTCAAGAACATCACCGATTACGGCGCGTTCATCGATCTCGGCGGCATCGACGGCCTGCTGCACGTCACCGATATGGCGTGGCGCCGCGTGAACCATCCGTCGGAGATCCTCAACGTCGGCGATACGGTGAAGGTGCAGATCATCCGCATCAACCCGGAAACGCAGCGTATCTCGCTCGGCATGAAGCAGCTGCAGTCTGATCCGTGGTCTTCGATCGAATCCAAGTATCCGATCGGCGCCAAGGTGAAGGGCACCGTCACGAACATCGCCGACTACGGCGCGTTCGTCGAGCTGGAGCCGGGCGTCGAAGGCCTCATCCACGTCTCGGAAATGAGCTGGACGAAGAAGAACACGCACCCGGGCAAGATCGTTTCGACGAGCCAGCAGGTCGAAGTGCAGGTCCTGGAAGTCGACCCGCAGAAGCGCCGTATCTCACTCGGCCTCAAGCAGACGCAGGAAAATCCGTGGGATTCGTTCCTCACGCAGCACCCGAAGGGTTCTGTCGTCGAAGGTCCGATCCGCAACATCACGGAATTCGGTCTGTTCATCGGTCTCGACAACGGCATCGACGGCATGGTCCACCTGTCCGACCTCGACTGGCAGAAGGCGGGCGACGAGGTCATCAAGGACTACAAGAAGGGCGACAACGTCAAAGCTATCGTCCTCGACGTCGATGGCTCGAAGGAGCGCATTTCTCTCGGTATCAAGCAGCTCGCCGGCGATCCCGCCGACGCGATGGCGAAGTACAAGAAGGGCGATGCAGTAACCAGCACGGTGACTTCGGTCAGCGAAGCCGGCATCGAGGTTCGGATTGCGGACAGCGAGCTGACGTCGTTCATCAAGCGTGCCGATCTCTCTCGCGACCGTTCCGAGCAGCGTCCGGAGCGCTTCAACGTCGGTGACAAGATCGATGCTGCAGTCTTGTCCGTCGACAAGGCGGCACGCCGCATCGCGGTTTCGATCAAGGCTCTCGAGCTTGCGGAAGAGAAGCAGGCGGTTGCCCAGTACGGCTCGTCGGATTCGGGCGCTTCGCTCGGCGACATCTTCAAGGCCGCAATCAAGAAGCGTGAAGGCGCCGACGACAACGAGTAAGGCCGGCGACGGGTCTTAGACGAAAGATTAACGAGCGCGCGGCAAGCCATTGCCGCGCGCTTAACTTTTGTGCGAGACGCGGCAGCGTCCCCCGTTGCCCGCGGACCAAACCTTGCCTACGGTCGCGCCAGAATAGCTGCACTGGCGCCCCCCGGTTTCCAGCAGCGGCGAGGGAGAGGCTCACCCCATGCTCGAAACGGAAACAGTTCTTGACCGCCGGCGGCTTCGCAGGTCGGTTTCACTCTGGCGCGGCGCCGGTTTGGCGGCGATCGCGATAGCGCTTGGCGCTCTGGCTCTCGGAAACAACAAGCTTGCGTCGCTGGCGGGCGAAAAGCAGATCGCGCGCATTTCGATCGAAGGCACGATCTCGGAAGATCGCGACCAGCTCAAAATGCTGAAGGACATCGCCGACGACAACAGCGTGGCCGGCGTTTTGATGTTCGTGAACAGCCCCGGCGGCACCACGACCGGCGGGGAAGCGCTGTATCAAGGCCTTCGGGAACTCTCGAAAAAGAAGCCTATCGTCGCCCAGTTTGGCACGGTTGCGGCGTCCGCGGCCTATATCGCCGGGCTTGCGACGGACCACATTGTGGCGCGCGGAAACTCCATCACGGGCTCGGTCGGCGTCATCGTGCAGTGGCCGGAATTCGTCCAGCTTCTCGACAAACTCGGGGTGAAGGTGAACGAAGTAAAGAGCGGCCCGCTGAAGGCCTCGCCCTCTCCCTTCGAGCCGCTCGACGACGCCAGTAAGAAAGTCGCTGAGAATATGGTCAACGATGGTTTCAAGTGGTTTGTCGGGCTGGTCGAGACGCGGCGTGGCGTGAAGGCGGCGGACATACCGGGCTTGCTAGACGGCCGGATTTTCTCGGGCCGTGAGGCGCTTCAGTCCAAACTGGTCGATGAAATCGGCGGTGAGGATGAAGCCGTCAAATGGCTGAAGGACGCTAAAGGCGTGCCTCAGGATGCCAAAGTGACGGACTGGAAGCCCGGTACGAGCAGCAACTACGGCTTTGCCGGCATGTCGGCCGGGGTAGCGGGCTGGCTGTTCGGGCAGACGGCGGCAGATGCAGCAAATTTTTTGCTTCGTGATCGGACGATTTCTACTCTCGGGCTTGACGGTCTCGTTTCAGTTTGGCACCCTTCTGAAAAATAAGGATAAATGTCTATCGGTGCTGGGGAGCGAAACGTGATCAAATCCGAGCTGGTGCAAAAGATCGCCACTGCCAATCCGCATCTTTACCATCGAGACGTCGAGCGCATTGTGAATGTCATCTTCGACGAGATCGTTGATGCCTTGTCGCGCGGCGATCGTGTCGAGCTTCGCGGTTTCGGAGCATTTACGGTGAAACATCGCGCGTCCCGGCAGGGAAGAAATCCCCGCACGGGATCTACGGTAGCGGTCGCTGAGAAGTTCGTGCCGTTCTTCAAGACAGGCAAGGAACTCCGTGACCGACTGAACAAACTCAACGGCGGACAGCACTGAACGAAAGTCTTGCTGGTCGTTGAAAGCCTAAGTGAGGTCGAGCATGTTCCGGCGTATTCTATCGCTGCTTATCGGCTTTCCGATCGGCATCATTCTCGTGGCGATCGCGGTTTCTAATCGCCAGCCCGTCGATCTGATCCTCGATCCATTCCGGCCGGAAACGCCCGCGCTTTCTATCGAGCTGCCATTCTACATCTATTTGATGGCAGCGCTGGTCGTTGGCGTCGTGCTTGGCGGCGTCGCGACGTGGATGGGACAGAGTCGATGGCGTCAAACAGCGCGTACGCAGGGCCGTCGCGCTGCTCGTTGGCAAGCAGAAGCCGACCGCCTTGTGCGTGAGCAGGACGCCGTCAGCCAGCCGGTGGGGCAGTCCCTCGCGATCTCCGGCCGCTGACCGGACGAAGCTTGCAATCGCATTCGGCGCTCTGACGCTCTGCTGCTTCGCCGCTGTCCCTTGGCGTATCGGCTTGCGCGATGGGCTCAATCTATGGATTTCTCCGGGGCGCGTGGCTGTCCGGATTGATCGAATGGTGGCGGACCTTCGTCATTATGAAGCGCTGGCAAAAGCGGCGTCTCACTGGTATCCCCGCGGCCTAACCCGTGAAGCTCGATGAGCATTGTTGCGAAAATCTGCGGAATAACGACGCCTGAGGCGTTGGATGCAGCCATCGAAGGCGGCGCCGACTACATTGGTTTTGTCTTTTTTCCGAAAAGTCCCCGCCATCTTGATATTGCCCGTGCCAAGGAATTTGCCGGGCTCGCGCGCGGCCGCGTAAAGATCGTCGTGCTGACGGTCGATGCAAGCGACGAGGCTTTGCAGGAGATCGTCGACGAGGTGGCACCGGACGCTTTGCAGCTTCACGGCTCGGAGACGGCGGAGCGAGTGGCTGAGATCAAACGGAAGTTTGGGCGTGCGGTCTTCAAGGCTATTGCAGTCGCGACGGCCGAAGACGCCCAGAAAGCGCGCGATTTCAGCGGCGTCGCGGATCTCATTCTTTTCGACGCCAAGGGCGTTGCCGGCGTGGATTTGCCGGGCGGTAACGGGCGGACCTTCGACTGGGCGGCCCTCGATAGCTTAGCGGGCGCGATGCCGTTTATGTTGTCCGGAGGTCTCGATCCCGACAACGTCGTCGCGGCAATCGCGCGGACGCATCCCTTCGCCGTTGATGTATCGTCGGGGGTTGAAAAAGCGCCCGGCATCAAGGATCCCGAGCGGATCCGTCGCTTTCTTCGTGCGGCAAAGATCGGTAAGCACACCTGAGAGAGTTCTCTCTGCCCGCACGCGGGGAGGGGGGCGCAGAGAGAAACCTTATGGCGACCAAATCAAAGACAGTGGCGGAAGCCGCACTCAACAGTTTTGCAACGGGGCCGGACGACAGGGGCTTTTTTGGCATCTTCGGCGGCCGCTTCGTCGCTGAGACTTTGATGCCGCTCATTCTAGAACTGGAGCGCGCCTACGAGGCCGCGAAAGCCGATCCGGCCTTTCAACGCGAACTCGATAATCTCAGCCTTCATTATGCCGGACGTCCGAGCCCGCTCTATTACGCGGAGCGCATGACGGCCGAGCTTGGCGGCGCGAAGGTTTACTTCAAGCGCGAAGAGCTGAACCATACCGGCTCGCACAAGATCAACAATTGCCTGGGCCAGATCCTGCTGGCCCGGCGGATGGGCAAGACGCGCATCATCGCTGAGACCGGCGCGGGCCAGCACGGCGTTGCGGTCGCGACCGTCTGTGCGAAATACGGTATCCCGTGCGAGATCTACATGGGCGCAACGGACGTCGAGCGCCAAGCACCAAACGTTGCGCGCATGGCGTTGCTCGGCGCGAAGCTCAATCCGGTCACGTCGGGTGCGGGCACACTCAAGGATGCGATGAACGAAGCCCTGCGCGATTGGGTGACGAACGTTCGCGATACCTATTATCTCATCGGCACGGCAGCAGGCCCGCATCCCTATCCTGCGATGGTCCGCGACTTCCAAGCCGTGATCGGCAATGAAGTCCGCACGCAGATGATGGAAGCCGAGGGGCGCTTGCCCGATACGCTCGTTGCATGCATCGGCGGCGGCTCGAATGCGATCGGGCTGTTCCATCCGTTCCTCGATGACAAGGACGTCGCGATCTTCGGTGTTGAAGCGGGCGGTCACGGACTAGAGGTCGAGAACGGCCATGCCGCGTCGATGACCGGAGGCTCGCCTGGCGTGCTGCATGGCAATCGCACGTATCTGCTGCAGGACAGGGACGGACAGATCCTTGAAGGGCATTCGATCTCTGCGGGGCTCGACTATCCGGGCGTCGGACCTGAGCACTCCTGGCTCAAGGACATCGGCCGCGTGACCTACGTTCCGGCGACCGACAAAGAGGCGCTTGCCGCCTTGCAATTCTGCACGAAGTTCGAGGGCATCATTCCCGCGCTGGAGTCGAGCCATGCTTTGGCGCACGTGATGAAACTCGCGCCGAAGCTGCCGAAGGACAATCTGCTCGTCGTCAATATTTCGGGCCGTGGCGACAAGGATCTCGATACTGTCGCGAAGCATCTGGGAATGAAGATTTAGTTCGGCTTCCCTCTCCCCGTTTTTCACGGGGAGAGGGTCAGGGTGAGGGGCGGCCTAAGATAGGACTATGAGGCGATCACAGCCGTGGCTAACGAACCGATCTCGAGTGCTTCGTGCTGCTGATATTCCAGCAGAGCGGCGTTTGTGGTCGGAATTACGCAACAGAAGGCTCTCTGGATTTAAGTTTGTTCGCCAAGAGCCAATTGGAAATTTCTTTGCCGACTTTGTCTGCCGAGAACGAAAATTGGTCGTTGAGGTTGACGGCGGAACACATGGGGAAAAATCTGAAATCGGGCGAGACGCAGAGCGGGATGCCTTTTTTCGAAGAGAGGGCTATCAGGTTTTGCGCATAGGCAACGAAGATGTGGCTGCCAATCTAACTGGTGTACTGGATACGATCATGTCTGTTCTGGATAACGCAGCGGTTTGCCCCGATGCCGCCCCTCACCCCAGCCCTCTCCCCGCGGGCGGGGAGAGGGAGAAGAGGTTCAAATGACCAAGCACGAAACACGTATCGACGCGCGCTTCGCGGCGCTGAGGAAAGAGAAGCGTCCGGCGCTCGTCACGTTTGTGACGGCGGGTGATCCCGATCTCGAAACGAGCAAGGCGATCCTGGACGATCTAGCAAAAGCCGGAGCCGACATCATCGAACTCGGCATGCCGTTCTCCGATCCGATGGCGGACGGACCGGCGATCCAGGCTTCATCGCAGCGGGCGCTCAAGGCCGGCCAGAACATGATCAAGACGCTGCAGATGGTGCGGGATTTTCGCGCGCACGACGATGTAACGCCGATCGTGCTTATGGGCTATTACAACCCGATTTACGTTTACGGCAACGAGCGCTTCATCAAGGACGCAAAGGCAGCGGGTGTCGACGGTCTGATCGTCGTGGACGTGCCCCCCGAGGCCGACGACGAGCTTTGCCTGCCCGCATTGAAGGCCGGGCTCAACTTCATCCGCCTTGCGACGCCCACAACGGACGAGCAGCGTCTCCCTGCGGTTCTGCAGAACACGTCGGGTTTCGTTTACTATGTGTCGATCACCGGTATCACCGGGGCGGCCGCGCCAGTCGTGAATGATGTTCACAACCAGGTGGGGAAAATAAAGGCAAAAACACCCCTTCCGGTTGTTGTAGGCTTCGGCGTCCGTACTGGTGCGCAGGCGAAGGCGATATCAAAGGGTGCGGATGGCGTGGTCGTTGGATCTGCTATTGTATCCACAATCGAAAAGACTTTAGGATCGAAGGGCGAGCCGACACCAGAAACGCGAGAGCGCGTCACCGCGCTTGTGCGCGAATTAAGCTCGGCCTTAAGCGCCGACTAGCGCTTTGGCCTGAGAGGCTTTATTGAATACAGCCTTCTGCACCCTGTTCTGGGCAGTGTCCTCGCGCCGGTCCGCTGCAACGCGCTGATGAGAGCGAGCGGACCTCGAGAGGGTGCCATCGTGCCCGCACATGGATGCGGTACGCACGGCCGTACAGCGGCTTATGAGGAGCCAACAGGACGTGAATTGGATCAATAACGTCGTCCGCCCCAAAATCAGCGGGCTTTTGTCGACGGCGAAGCGCGAAGTTCCGGACAATCTCTGGGTGAAATGTCCGGAGTCGGGCCAGATGGTCTTTTACAAAGACCTTGAGGCGAACCAGTTCGTGGTGCCTGGCTCAAACTTTCATATGCGCATGGGCTCGCAACAACGGTTGCAGCATCTCTTCGATGCCGGCGAATATCGCACGGTGGCCGTTCCGTCCGTCCAACAGGATCCGCTCAAGTTCCGCGACGGCCGCAAGTATACCGACCGCCTGAAAGACGCTAAGGCCGAGACGAAGCTCGAGGACGCCGTTCTTGTCGGCGAAGGGCAGCTCGAAGGGCTTCAAGTCGTCGCTGCTGCGCAGGATTTCCGTTTCATGGCGGGCTCGCTTGGCATGGCGGCGGGCGAGGCCATCATAGCGGGCATGTTGCGGGCGGTCGAACTCAAGACGCCGTTCATCCTCTTTGCGGCTTCCGGCGGCGCGCGCATGCAGGAAGGCATCCTGTCGCTCATGCAGATGCCGCGCACGACCATTGCCGTGCAGAAGCTGCGCGATGCCCGGCTGCCTTATATCGTCGTTCTGACCGATCCGACGACGGGGGGCGTTACGGCGTCTTATGCCATGCTCGGTGACGTTCACATCGCAGAGCCTGGCGCGCTGATCTGCTTCGCCGGTCCGCGTGTCATCCAGCAGACGATCCGCGAGCAACTGCCCGACGGCTTCCAGCGGGCTGAATATCTCCTGTCGCATGGCATGGTCGACATGGTCGTGCATCGCCACCAGCTCCGCGAGACGTTGGCGCGCGTATGCAGACTGTTGATGAGCGGCGCCGGTGCTGCCGCGCCGAAAGAGGCGCGCAAGGTGAATGGAAAGCCGTATGCCAACGGCTCGTCCGTCGACGGCAAGGTCATCGAAACAGCGGCGAGAGAGAGCGGCGTTATCGAACCCGAGGCAGTTCCCAACAGCCAGCGGTTCGATCCCGGCAAGGCCGAGAAGCCGAAGCGCGATGACGGCGGCGCATCTTCGCAGAAAGACGCGCCGAGAAACGCCTAAGAGTTCAAAGAAAAAAATACGCGGGGCGCGCGGAGTATGACCTCGTCCACAAAACGGCTGACCAGCGACGCACTTCTCGCTGACATGATGCTTTTGCATCCGAAGCTAATCGACCTGTCGCTTGGACGGGTCGAGCGTCTTCTCGGGAAGCTCGGGCATCCGGAGAAGAAGCTTCCGCCCGTCGTCCATATCGCCGGGACTAACGGTAAGGGCTCGGTGACGGCTTACCTTCGCGCCTTCGCGGAAGCAGCGGGCAAGCGCGTACATATCTATACGTCGCCGCATCTTGTTCACTTTCATGAGCGTATCGCGCTCGCGGGGGATGACGGCAAATCGCGTGCGATCGACGAAGCGTCTCTCGTCGATGTGCTGACGCGTGTTCTTGCCGTCAACGACGGCGACGACATCACTCAATTCGAGATCACGACGGCTGCGGCCTTCTTGGCGTTCTCAGAGCGCCCGGCAGACGTGCTGCTCTTGGAAGTCGGGCTCGGCGGTAGGCTCGATGCCACCAATGTGGTCAAGGAGCCGGCCCTCACGATTATCACGCCGATTTCCATGGACCACGCGGAGAAGCTTGGGCCGACGCTTGGCAAGATCGCCTTCGAGAAAGCGGGCATCCTGAAACGCGGCGTCCCGGGCATTATTTCGCAGCAAACCGACGAAGTGCTGAACGTGCTCGAAACACGCGCGCGTACGGTCGGCGCGCCGTTGACGGTGTGGGGTCAGGATTACGATGCGTATGAGCAGGCCGGGCGCCTGATCGTGCAGCGCGAAGACCGGCTTCTCGATCTGCCGCTTCCAGCGCTGATCGGCCGTCATCAGATCATCAATGCCGGAACTGCGGTCGCGGCCGCGCTCGTCCTTGGCGAGAAAGTGTCCGCGCTTGCGGTCGATGAACGCGCGATTGAAACCGGGCTCAAAACGGTCGAGTGGCCTGCACGGATGCAGCGCCTTACCGCCGGTCCGCTTCCGGAGCTGCTTGGAGAGGAGACCGAGCTTTGGCTCGACGGCGGGCATAACCCGGCAGCGGGCGATATGCTTGCCGACACGCTGGCTTCGCTCGACGAGAAGTCGCCGAAGCCCGTTTATCTCGTGGTCGGTATGATGGGAGGCAAGGACTCGCTCGGCTTCCTGGCTCCGTTCCGAGGGCTAGTCCGTGCCATCTATACGGTGCCGATCCCGGGCGCGCATGAGGCCCCCCACAGCGAGGAAGATCTCGCCGAGGTTGCTCGCGGGGCCGGTATGCAGGCGCTTGATCGCAAAAACGTGATCGACGCGCTGCAGACGATTGCCAGTCTTTCGGTCGGTCCGAAGCGCGTTCTGATCTGCGGTTCGCTCTATTTAGCGGGTCACGTTCTTTCCCTTCAGCTTGGCCTCGAATAAGCTGGCGTTGAGCGGCCTTCGACTTTGGGCCAAGTCAAAGCGAGTGGTCTGTATTCGGCGTTTTTTTGGGCTTCGGACAGCCGTAAAATGCGCTAGGTTGGTCTAGCTATATCGATCCAAACGTCGTCGTAATGCGGACCAGCCGCGGACCGAAAAAACGAGCGGAGTTCAGATCGCCAGCAAGAGCACGCTACTGTCACCATCCAAAGCAATAAGATCGCCGATCAGGCGTCATTCCGGAGGAGATGAATATGCAGCACGTAGCCATGGATAAGCTAAAAGGCCGGCAGATCATCAAGCCGCGCTACGATAATTTCATCGGCGGGAAATGGGTCGCGCCCGTTCGCGGACAGTATTTCTCCAATATTACGCCGATCACCGGTCAGCAGGTTTGCGAGATCGCGCGCTCGACGGCGGAAGACATCGAACTGGCGCTCGACGCGGCACACAAGGCGCGTGAGTCGTGGGGTAATGCTTCGCCGGCGACGCGTGCACGCGTGCTCGCGAAGATCGCCGATCGGATGGAAGAAAATCTCGATGTTCTGGCGCTTGTCGAAACCATCGACAACGGCAAGCCGATCCGCGAGACGACGCACGCCGATCTTCCGCTCGCCATCGACCATTTCCGCTACTTTGCAGGCTGCATCCGCGCGCAGGAAGGTTCGATCGCCGAGATCGACCACGACACGGTCGCTTATCATTTCCACGAACCGCTCGGCGTCGTCGGCCAGATCATCCCGTGGAACTTCCCGCTGCTGATGGCCGTCTGGAAGCTTGCGCCCGCCATCGCTGCCGGCAACTGCGTCGTCCTGAAGCCCGCAGAGCAGACGCCGATGTCGATCATGGTCCTTATGGATTTGATCGCCGATATCGTTCCCGAAGGCGTCATCAATGTGGTCAACGGATTCGGCGTCGAAGCCGGTAAGCCGCTGGCCCAGAACAAGCGTATCGCCAAGATCGCGTTCACGGGCGAGACGACGACTGGCCGCCTCATCATGCAGTATGCATCGGAAAATATCATTCCGTGCACGCTGGAGCTTGGCGGCAAGTCGCCGAACATCTTCTTCGCTGACGTCATGGAAGCGGACGACGAATACTTCGACAAGTGCCTCGAAGGCTTCACGATGTTCGCGCTGAACCAGGGCGAGGTTTGCACGTGCCCGAGTCGCGCGCTCATTCAGCGTTCGATCTACGAGAAGTTCATGTCGCGGGCTCTGGAGCGCGTCGTAAAGATCAAGCAGGGGCATCCGATGGATGCTTCGACGATGATTGGCGCGCAGGCTTCCAACGATCAGCTCGAAAAGATCTTGAGCTATATCGAGATCGGCAAGAGCGAGGGTGCGCGCGTGCTAACGGGCGGCCGTCGGGCCAGCCTCGGTGGTGAACTCGCGAGCGGCTTCTACGTCGAGCCGACCGTTCTCGAGGGCCACAACAAGATGCGCGTCTTCCAGGAAGAAATCTTCGGGCCGGTTGTCTCGGTGACGACGTTCGAAGACGACGAGGAAGCTCTCGCCATTGCCAACGACACGCTCTACGGCCTCGGCTCGGGCGTGTGGACCCGTAACGGCACCCGCGCGTATCGCATGGGCCGCGCGATCAAAGCCGGTCGTGTCTGGACGAACTGCTATCACGCCTATCCCGCGCACGCGGCGTTCGGCGGCTACAAGCAGTCCGGCATCGGCCGCGAGACGCACAAGATGATGCTCGACCATTATCAGCAGACCAAGAACATGCTTGTCAGCTACAGCCCGAAGGCGCTGGGCTTCTTCTGATGCGCTGCTAGCGTTTGAGACTTGTGGGGCACGCGTCGTACTTACGGTGCGTGCCCTTCTGCTTTACGCGAGGAGATTTTTTCCGATGGTCAATCGCGTTACCGCGACGCCAGATACGCTGAAGCTCATCACGAAGCTCGAGGGGCTGCACGGTCCGCTGTTGTTCCATCAGTCGGGGGGCTGCTGCGACGGCAGTGCGCCGATGTGCTATCCGCGCGGCGAATTCAAAGTCGGCGCGCAGGATGTCTACATGGGCGAGATCGGGGGGCAGCCGTTCTACATCGGCCGCTCGCAATTCGAATACTGGCAGCACACGCATCTGATCATCGACGTGGTGCCGGGGCGCGGCTCGGGGTTTTCGGTTGAAAGTCCGGAAGGCGTTCGCTTTCTCACGCGCTCGCGCATCTATACGGACGCCGAAAACGACGAATTGGATGCGCTGGGTCCGCCGCCGACCGGCGTCGAGCATCCTCCACTTTAATCGCTCATTCAAAACATCAGAGGGTTGATCCAATGCCGGTCTCACGGACGCTGCGCGATATTGCGGGAATGGGTAATACGCCCGCGAGCATCGGCAATTCCGCGCTCATTCTTATCGACTGTCAGAACACGTATCGCGAAGGCGTGATGCAGCTCGAGGGCGTCGAACCGGCGCTAGTCGAATGCCAAAAGTTGTTGAAGCGCTATCGCGATGCCGGGCGCCCGGTCATTCATATCCAGCATGAGGATGGCGAAGGCTCGCCGTATGACATTCGGGATCGCATCGGTGCGATCTCCGACCCAGTCGCCCCGCTTCCCGGCGAGCCGGTCGTCGTGAAGAATTATCCGAACTCGTTCGAGCACACCAATTTGGCCGATGTTATCAAGGGATTTGGCGTCGAGGATCTTACGCTCGTCGGGTTCATGACGCACTGCTGCGTAAATTCGACGGCGCGGGCGGCTTTCAATCGTGGCTATCGGGCGACGGTCGTTGGAAACGCGACCGCTACCCGGTCACTTCCCAATCCGGCGGGCGGCGTGATCGCAGCGAAAGACCTGCAGGCTGCGAGCCTGGCTGCGCTCAACGATATTTTTGCGGTGGTCGTGCCGTCGGCGGACAAAATTTCCGACTAGGCGCGGCCCGGCAGACAAACAAAAAGCCCCGCCAGAAGCGGGGCTTTCGTATTCGTAGAGATCGTCTGTCTTATTAGACAGAAGCGGCGACGCTGGAATTGATCCAGTCTTCCAGCTTCTTCTTCTGGACGATAGCGCCGGTGTGCTGCGCCGCGACCTTGCCGTCCTTGAAGACAAGCAGTGTCGGCATGGCACGAATGCCGTAATGGCCGGTCACCTGGGGGTTTTCGTCGACATCGACTTTCACGACCTTGACCTTGCCGACCATTTCCTTGGCGACCTGGTCGAGCGCCGGAGCCATGGCCTTGCACGGGCCGCACCACTGGGCATGGAAGTCAACGACTACGGGCTCGCTGGACTTCAGGACTTCAGTTTCGAAGCTGGCATCTGTCACTGCGGTAGACATTTGATTATTCTCCATTTCCGGGGCCGGACTTAAGTGCCGGTCCCGTTTGCCTCGGTTGCGGGCAATCCAGAAAACCGACCCAACAAGTAGGGATTGGCTTAAACAGCGTCAAGACTGCCAAGATCGAGGTCCCAAAGGCGGGCGGTATAGGCGTCGAGGACGTCCGGTGGAATCTCCATGAGTCGCGGCCCATCCGTCCAGAGCAAGGCGGCGCGGATGGCCTTGCCAGGGTAGATTTCGCTGAGCGCGAGGCGGTATGCCGCGAGTTGGTAAAGATAGGCATCCGCAACTCCCTGCACCGCAAGGGGCGGGGGCCGGTTGGTTTTATAATCGATGATGAGAACTTCCGAGTCCGTGATCGCGATGCGGTCGATCTGGCCAGAGAGATCGAGTGCAGGCCCATGGCCGGATGCGCGCGGAATAACGGCTGCGAGGGGGGCTTCTGCAACGCTTTGCGGTCCGAAGATCGCTGCGAATGACGAATCGCTCAGAACAGCGAGCGTCTCGTTGACGATGCTGGCCTGGACTTTCGCCCCAAGCGCTGCGCCGCGCCGTTCGACGAATGCCGTGGCGATCTCTCTCCGCCGCTGCTCTTCGATTGATGGCAGGTGCTGCAGCAGGGCGTGGGTGATCGTGCCACGCAGAAAGCGATTGGCGCCGCCGGCGGCGAGCGGCGATGGACTATCGTTCGTCGAGGCAGCGTCGCGCTTTTGCGGCGCGACCGGCTCGCCCTCTGCGTCCGGCGCATAGGGTTCGAGCCGAGACGGTGCGAGTGGCACGGAAAGTTTTGGCTCCGCGGGCGCGCGCGCGTTGGCGAATTCCGGGCGGGCGATGGATTTTCCCGCGCCGCCCTTCTCGTGCTTCGGCACTTCGTGATCGGCAATCTGCGGAGATTCGATGCGCCAGATCTTCTGGCCATTCTCGCGCACGATCTCTTGCATCCGGGAACCGAGGGCCTGGGATATGACGTCGTACCAGCAGCCCGGTGCTTTGCCGTTCGAGCCTTCGAAACCCGCGACGTAGAGACGGTCTCGCGCGCGCGTCATCGCGACATAGAGTAAGCGATTGCGCTCTTCGCCTTCGCGTACAGTCTTGTTTGCCACCGCAGTCGCGACGGCCGGGACTTTCGACGTTCCCTTGACGATCCAGACAAGCGACTCGGTCGGGCCGTCCGACGAACCGGCGTCGCCGATCTTCACGAGCCGCGATGTCGCGTTCTCTCCGGAGGCTGTCGTGCAGGTATCGGGTAGGAAGACGATTGGAGCTTCAAGACCTTTCGCGCCATGAACGGTCATGACGCGAACCTCGTCGCGGCCATGGTCCATGTCGCGTTTGATTTCCGGGTTTGCAGCGCGGAGCTTCGCCAGGAACTGCGTCAGCGATGGAGGATCGCCATCGTCATACGACAATGCGAGGTCAAGGAACTCGTCGATTACGTCGGCCGCTTCGAGGCCCAACCTGTTGAGCATGCGTTCGCGCATGCCGTCGCGTTCGAGAAGACCGGAGAAAAATTCGAACGGCGGTACGAAATCGGCTTTCGAGCGCCAACGCTTCAGCGTTTCGGCAGCGAATGTATATTCGGGCTTTTCGCCCGCTTTTTCTATCAGCGCCTTCCAGAGCGTCTTTTGTCCGCGACCTCGGGTGATGTCGAGCAAATCGTGATCGTCGAGATCGAAGAGCGGACTTTTGAGAACCGTCGCGAGGGCGAGATCGTCTTCAGGCAGTGTCAGGAAATCGCCGAGCACCATGAAGTCCTGCACGGCGATCTGATCCAGCAGCCTGATGCGATCGGAACCCGCGACAGGGATGCCGCGCCGCTTCAGGGCTGCAACCATCGGAACGGCAAACGGCATACGCTTGCGAACGAGGATTAGAATATCGCCTGGCGAGATCGGCCGGTTCTCGGAGAGCAACCGCTCGCCGCGGTCGATCCAAGACTTGATGGTATCCGCGATGCGATCGGCGAGGCGGTTGGCGGGCGATTGCTCTTTCGTGTCGGACAGCGGCTGCCAAGGATCGGCATCAGGAATGTCTTCGGGCTTTTCCGTGTCCCAGATTTCGACGACGCCCGCGTGCCCGACGCGCTTGGCTACGTGATTGATGGTGGTATCGCCTGCGGTCAATCCTGGTGTCCGCTTCGAATCGAGGAACACCTGATCGACGGCCCAAAGAACCGGGGCAACAGTTCGGAATGACAGCGTCAGGGGAACGCGCTTCCATGTGCGCTCGGCCTGTTTCGCGAGATCGGCAAAATTCTGGCCCATCTTGGCGAACATTTCGGGTGCTGCACCCTGAAACGAATAAATCGATTGCTTCTCATCGCCCACGGCGAAGACAGTGCGCGTGACGGCACCTACGCCCATGTCGGAGAAGAACTCCCTCGCAAGTGCGGAGACGATGTCCCATTGCTCGGGGCTGGTGTCCTGCGCCTCATCGACGAGGATATGATCGAGGCCGCCGTCGAGCTTGAAGAGCACCCATTGCGCTTGGCCGTTCTCGCTCGTCAGCAGGTCGCGCGTTTTCAGAATGAGATCGTCGAAATCGAGTGCGCCCGCGGCATCGCGCGCGGCGGCGTAATGGCGGAGGACGTGGCCCGCGATCTGAAACAGCGCGAGCGAGGCTTCGACGAGCGTCAAGGCCCGCAGCTCTTGCGTCAGTTTGAAAAAGTTTTCCTGCGCGCGCTGGCAGCGATCGTGAAAACCGGGCTTCTCCTGGATGAGCGCCTTGGTCATCAAGCTTTTGCGGAGGGCTTCGCCTTTCTCGATCAGGAAATAATCGGAGAGAATATCGGACCTGCGGCGGTGATCCGTTTCCGCGATAGCGGCCGCGAGCTTTGTCGCGTGACCGGTATCGGTTTTTCCGCCTTGCGCGAGTAATGCGGTGAGCTCGCGTAATTCGTCGGTGGAAAGGACGCTTGCGCATTGGCCGTGGAGATCGGTGACGGCGATCTCCATGCGCACGTTCAGCTGACGGCGCAGGGAGGCGTCCAACGCCTGAAGACTGCTAGCGAACTCGCCCGGATTGACGTGTGCCGCCACCTCGAGCCATTTGCGCTCTTCGACCGCCTTCGAGATAAGCTGATCGAACTGCGAATCCGCGGCGTAACGGATGATGACGTCGAGCGCTTTTCCGAGCGGCGAATTCGGATGGTTTGTTGCAGCGGTGAGAGCTTTCTCGATGGCGTCGGCCTTGAGATCGCCCGCCGCGACGTCATCGAGGATCTTGAAGTCCGGCGGTACGCTTGCTTCGAGCGGAAAGCGCTGCAGCAGGCGTTCGGCGAAGGCGTGAATGGTCTGCACCTTCAGGCCGCCGGGAGTCTCGATGGCCTTGGCGAAAAGTGTGCGGGCGCGCGACAATAGCTCATTCGATGCAGGCTCGCCCGTCACATCGCACAACTCGGCGTGGAGCGCCTTTTCGTCCATCGTCACCCAACCGGCGAGACGATCGAACACGCGCTTCGACATTTCAGCGGCGGCGGCTTTCGTAAAGGTGAGGCAGAGAATGCGTTCCGGCTGCGTACCAGCGAGCAGCAGCCGCAGCACGCGCAACGTCAACACGTGCGTCTTGCCGGTTCCGGCGTTGGCGTTGACCCAGGCGGAATTCAACGGATGAGATGCGGCGCTCTGATAGCCGTTCGTCTCGCGCTGGATATCTTCGACCGATATCTTTTTGACTTCGAGGTTCATCATGTCGCGTCCTCGCCTTCGACGTGAGCCGACCATTCGGCGACACGCGCGAGATGGGCGTAGGCGTCGTAATTGTAATTATATCTTGGACGCCGGATGGCCCGGTAAGGCGTTTCGGGATTGTCGAACGTCGCAATCAGCTGCTCTAGACCCGCCAGGGCATTGGCGGCGAGAGCCGCGACATCGGGGGTTTTGATAATGCGCTCTTCACCGGCTGGCTCGCTCCCCGAGGCGCGTATGTAACGCAAAGCTTCGACCGCGCGTCCGGCGAGGTTGGGAAAGCCGATGTCGCTCGCTGCGATGGCTGCCTCCAGTGGAAGCTGCGGAGATCGACCTGAATTGACGGCCTTGTCGCTCGGCGCGGCGCCCGTCTTGTAGTCTGTGATGATGATCGATGAGCCTTTGTCGTCGATGCGGTCGGCTCGCGCGCTCAGCCTGAAGGGACCACCGGGTGCGTCAAGCACGAGACGGCCGGAGGTTTCGGCGATGATCGTGTTCACGTCCTTGCGGCGCGCCGTTTCCGTCAGTGCGAACCAGTCGAGAAAGCGCTTCAGGCGCGGCAGCCAGAAGGCGGCGATGCGCGGATGTCCGGTGAAACGTTCGAGCACACGCCGCGCGATGCGTTCGAGTTCGATCGAGGGGTCTGCCGGAAGCGCATCGGGAAATGCCTGCGCGAACTCGGATACGACCTGATGAACGAGGCCGCCGCGCAGACTGGCATCGGGCGCTGCGCCAAGCTCTGGCAGCGGATCGACCTTCAAAATATGGCGCGCGAAAATCGCATACGGATTGCTCGTCCAACGCTCGATTTCGGTCACGCTCATTTTGCGCGGCCGCATGTCGAGCGGCGGGCGCGGTTCGGGCGCCTGAATCGTACGGCGGTTTCGGTCGTCGATGTGATCGCGTGCGCGCGCCCAGGCAAGCCAGGGCTTTTCGGGGCGGAGCACGTCCTTTAATTCCATGCCCTTCAAAAGAGCGGTGACTCGCATCAGCCAGCGCGAGGGCACCGTTGGCACGCCATCGACCTTTTCGGCGCGAGTGAGATAGACCGTTTCGGCGCCGAGCAGTGAAACGAAATCGTGGGCGGCGCGGCCCGTTTCTTCTTCCGGCGAAGGGAGTTTGAGTTCACTGCGCATCGGCCGGTTCAGCCATGCGCTGGGCTCGGCGGCTTCGGGCCATGTCCCTTCGTTGAGCGAACCGACGATCAAGACATCGGGCTGCTGAAGGCGGGCTTCGAAGGGACCCCAAATGGCGATGCGCGGATGGACGGGGCGGCGCTCACGAACGTTTTCGCGGGCGAGAAGCGTCGCGTAGAGATCGGCATAGTCGGCGGCGTGAATCTCGACGCTCGGCGTTTCCGGCTTCATAAGCTCGGAGAAAAAGAGCGACGCAGCCTCTCCGGCTTCGCCCTGCCAAAGGGGATTGGATTGCGCCGCAGCGTTTCTTTCGTCGTCGGGAAGCGTCGCCAATGCTTCGGCCGCAGTGGCGTGGGCGCGGGCGAGTTCAGCAAGCGTGTGCTTCTCGTCGCTGCCATAGAGATCGGTCAGCGGCTTGAACGCCTCCGCCATCTTGGTGACGATGGAGCGAGCCCCTTCTGTATCCTCCGTCCAGAGCCGCTCGGCGGCGGCGTGCTTGCGTTGATCTTCATCGAGGTCGGCGTGATCGAGCGCGGCAACGATGCCCTCCATTCCGCGGCCGAGGTATGGCCTGCGAAAGGCGCTGATTTCCAGCGCGCGGGCAAAGCGGCGGATGTCGAATGTCTTCAATCCGATCCGGCATAGGGGATGACGAAGCAGCGCCATCGTTTCGGCCGGCGCAAATTTCGCGACGGCTGCATTGATGACGAGCGCGAGAAAAGCGCCGGGAACGGTTTTCGCGAACGGGCGTCCGGCGCTATCATCGACACGGATGCCCCAGGCTTCAAGGCGGATCGCGACACGGCGCGCCAAGACACGATCCGGCGAGACGAGAGCCGCTGTTCGTCCCGGAGTTTCGATCGCTTCGCGCAGGATCAGCGCGATCGTCTCGGCTTCGTCCTGAGCCGATGGCGCTTCGATCAACGAGACGGATGATAGTGCGTTGCTGAGTTCTGTCCGGTCGGCGCGGGTGGTGAAATCGTGCCAGAGATTCGTCGTCGCGGAGGGGCGCATGGCCTCGCTGAAGAACGCGGAGCGCGTGCGCCGGGCAGCGTCGGGCGTGGTGCCGCCAACTTCCCGCACATCGGCGCGTTCAACGCCGAGGGTGTCGAGCAATTTTTTCAAGCCGAACTGCGGATGCTCGGGATGGCCCGGCGTGATCTTGTTCCAGCTATCGTTGTCCAGTGCCAGGTCGAGCGCGGGCAGAACGACTGCGCCCGATACGTGAGTTGCGACGGCGAGCATGAGGTCTGCGGTTGCGGGTATGGAGCCGGTCACGCCGGCCACGATCACAACCTCGTCCGGTCGGAGCTTGGCGATGCGCTTGGTTTCGGCCAGGATCGAAGCATTGCGGCGCGCTTCCGGCGATACGAGATCGTTGACTTCGAGATAGGCGGGCCAAAACTCGGTGACGATCTGGAGGAAGTCGACAGTCTTCTTCCAGTGCTCCGAGTAATTTTCCGGAACGAGCGATTGAATGCCAGAGAGCGAAACATTCTCGCGCTCGATGTCGTCCATAAGCTTGGCCAATTCGGCGGCGAGCTGGGCGGCTTGCGCGGGAGTCGAACCCAATCCGGTTCGTTGAGATGCTGGCGCTGTCTCCGCCATAGACTTTCGCCAATGGCCGACGAGCTGCATCAGGACGAGTGTGCGATCGAGCGCGTTGATCGCAGGTTTCTGTTCGAGCGCATCAATGCCGGAGGCGCCGGATTCGATCAGTTCTGCGATCAGCGAGCCGTCGCCATCGCCTTGGGAGATCGGCTGAATACGCGGCATGATGAGCGCGCGCGTCTTGGCGACCGACAGAAATGCTTCGCGGGCGGCGCGGGCGGCGCGGCGGGTCGGGAGCAGGAGTGTGATCTTCGGCAGCGTCAGGATGTCGGGAGCTTTGCCGCCGGGGCGGGGTAGATCGCCATTCAGGATGGCGCGCGCCAGCGCTTCCAAAAACGGCACCCCGAGCGGCAGTGTAAAGACGTTCGGCGTCATCAGTCGGAACTCGTCGTCAGCGGCTCGGTGAGGGCGGCTTCGGCTTCAGACAGTGCGTCGGGCGTTCCGACGTGCATCCAGACGCCTTCGAGGCGAAGCCCATAAAGGCGGCCTTTTTCGATTGCCCGGTCCCAAAGCCTGTTCAAAGAAAACGCGCCTTCCGGCGCGCCATCGAATAACCGCGGATGGGCGATCGAGACGCCCGCAAAAACGAATGGCGCCATCTTGGGGCCGGTCTGACGCGTGAGCCGTCCGGTGGCATCCATCTGAAAATCACCGAGGCCGTCGTAACCGATGCTGGCTGCGAGAGGCGCGACGAGCATCAGGCTGTCCATCGTCGCCTCGTCCCACGTGCAGAGCAAGCGGTCGAGGTTCGAGCCCAAGCCTTCGATCCAGACGGAATCCGAATTGTGGATGACGAACGGTCCGTTGCCGAGCTTCGGGAGTGCATGGAGCACGCCGCCGCCGGTGTCGAGCAGATGCTTGCGCTCATTGGAAAAGACGATTTTCGGTTGGGTGCGATGGGCGAGGTGGGCTTCGAGCTTGTCGGCGAGATAGTGGAGATTGACGACGGCTTTCTTGATGCCGGCCGCGGCAAGGCGGTCGAGAACGTGATCGATAAGAGGTTTGCCGCCCAAGGGGACCAAGGGTTTCGGGATCGTGTCCGTCAGGGGGCGCATGCGCTGGCCCATGCCTGCGGCGAGAACGAACGCGCTCGTTGGGCGCTTGGCGGACGTCATTAGCGATGCGTCTCCGAAATTCGAATTAGATATTCAAGGCTTCCCCGCGCAGGCTCCGAGGCAGGTTCTCGTCATACCATGCCTTGAGGGCGCTCAAATCCTCGTGCTGCAGATCGCGTTCGAGATACCCCCAGATCCGTGGCAAATGTGCGAGATACTGGCGTTTTCCGTCCCGGATCGCGAGGCGGGCGAAGATGCCGAGGATTTTTGTATTTCGTTGGGCGCCAAGTGCGGCATAGGCGAAGGAAAATTCCTTGCCATCGAACGCCGGATTGCGCGCGGACATGGCCGCGATGTAGCGGGCAAGCAATTGCTTTTCTAAGCCTTCCGGCACATCGACGCGGGCGTCCTGCAGGAGAGACACGAGATCGTACGCGGCGGGGCCGATCATGGCGTCCTGGAAATCGATGATGCCGACGTCACGCGGACGAGGGCGATCATCGAGGGCGATGAGATTGGGCGAATGAAAATCGCGCAGAAGCCAAGTTTTCGGTTGCGCGAGGACGCGGTCTAGGATGGCTTTCCAGTGAGCGGTGAAATCATCGCGCGCCGTTTTCGGCGCCGGATGGCCGCGCAACGCCGGCCAGTACCAATCGAGCAGCAGCTCGGTCTCGATTTGGAGAACGCCTTCGTCCGCGACCGGCAATTCGAACTGCGAGCCGTCTGAGAGTGGAATGCTCGGCGGGGGAGGTGTGCTCTGCACGGCGACGAGGGCATCGACGCCCCGCTGCCAAAGTGTGGCTTGGTCGCGGCCCTTTTTAACTTCGGAGCCGAAGACTTCATCGCCGAAATCTTCGATCAGCAGAAGACCTTCGGAAAGATCTTCAGCCAGGATGTGCGGCACCGATAGGCCGCATGCTTCGAGCGTCCGGTCGATGGCGACGAAGGCTTTTACGCTTTCCGCGAGATGCGCGATGGCGCTGTAGGATTTGCCGTCGCGAATGGGTGGGCCGTCGGGGCGTTGGGGGGAATCCATCAGAATGGCGCGCGTGCCGTCTGCTTTCACGAGGCGAGCGTAGCGGCGAGGAGAAGCGTCTCCTTGCAAATAGCTAAACGCTGTAGCCGCGTCGCCCCATCCGGCGCGCTGGAGGAAAGAGCGGATTGCTGCGAAGCGCTCGACGCGGGTCGCGAGATCGCTTGCGGACCCGAGCATCACGTTTCGCCGGTCGAAGGATGCCGCTTCATCGAAGCGCAACGTCAGCCGGTCTGCGGGGATGCGGCCGTCGCCGCGTGAGGGCCACTCGACGATGGCGACGCCGCGCGCCAACGCCGCATCGAGGCCAAGCTCATCGATTTCGCTCGCGTCACCCAAGCGGTAGAGATCGAAGTGCGCGATCTCGAAGCGCGGCGTCTCGTACGACTGCACGAGCGTGAACGTCGGGCTCGGGATTTCGAGGTCGGGATTTCCGGCAATGGCGCGGATCAGGGCGCGCGCAAATGTCGATTTGCCAGCGCCGAGGTCACCTTCGAGGGCGAGCGTATCGCCCGGCTGCAGCAGGAAGGCCATTTCCTGCGCCAATCGCGCAACATCGCTTTCGGTCAGGTGGGGGAATGAATAAACCGTCTGTGTCATCGCGCCCGTATTTACGCTGCGCGCGAGCCGCCCGCCAGCCGATTTGCGCTTACCCCGCTCGTGCCGTTGTCCGTCGTCTGAGCGACGGGGTTTTCGGGAATGCGTACGATGACGCGGGTTCCCCGGCCCTCTTCCGAGGTGATTTCGATAGTGCCGCCGTGAAGTTCTACGAGGCTTTTGGCAATTGAAAGGCCGAGCCCGGCCCCCCGGTGCTCCGATCCGCGGCTACGGCTCTCGAAACGCTGGAAGACGCGCCCGATCTGGTCTTTCGGGATGCCGATGCCCTCGTCGTCGATCCGGAAGTTGATGGTGCCGTTTTCGCGCCAGCAGGCGAGGTGCACGGTGCCGTTGACCTTCGAGAAGCCGACTGCGTTCGACAGGAGATTGTAAAGCACCTGCCGCATGCGCGTCTCGTCGACCATGATTTCCGTGACGTCGTCGGCGACGGCGATGTCGATGGTGAGGCGAGAGCGGACGGCGCGCTCGCGGATACCGAGGATCGCGGCGTCGATAATGGCGCGCACGCCCGCCGGAGCAAGCTTCAGCTCGAGGCCGCCGGCTTCGATGGTCGTCAAATCCAAGATGTCGTCGATGATGGCGAGCAGCGTCTTCGACGAGAACATGATGTCGGCGAGGTATTCGCGCTGCTTTGCGTTCAGGTCGCCCATCGCGGGGCTCGAGAGCATATCGGAGAAACCGATGATGGTCGTCAGCGGCGTCCGGAGCTCATACGAGATATGGCCGATGAAATTGGTCTTGAGCCGGTCGGCTGCGACCAGAGCTTCGTTGCGTTCGACCAAGGCGCGCTCGGCGAGCCTGACGTCGGTCACGTTGGCGAACGTCAGAAGCGTGGCGCCGTCAGGCAGCGGCATCAGTGCGTAATCGACGACGAGATGATCGGTGCGATCCATCTGACCTGAGAAAGTCTCGCGCTCGTCCTGGAAGGCGGTCACGGCGCGGCCGATGCGCAGCCACGTACCGGCGTCCGGGAAGAGCGCCTGGACCGCGGCGATGATCTCGCCGATATGCGGCAGCTCGCCGAGCTTGCGCGGCGGAATCTGCCAGATATCGCAGAACGCGCGATTGAAGAGCTTGAGCCGTCCATCAGTGCCGAACACCGCGACGCCCTCTTTGAGGCTATCGAGGGTTTCACTTTGCACGTCGATCAGAGCGTTATAGCGGCTTTCGAGCGAAATACGGTCCGTCTCGTCAACGAAGAGATAGGTGACACCGCCGTCTGTCCGCTGCTCGGCAATGACCTTGACGATCCGGCCGTCCGTCAAATGCCAGGTGTCTTCAAGCGACGTGCCAGCACGCGAGCTTGCGAGCACTTGCGCTTTCCAATCGCGATGGCTGACGACGGGCGGCAAAACGCCGATTGCCCGTAGGCGGTCGAGGATTTCGCTGTCCGATGGCCGAGCGGAGAGCCACTCCGGGTCGAGCGACCAGAGTTTCGTGAAGGCCGCATTGTGGAAGACGAGTTTCTGCTCTTTGTCGAACAGGGCGACCGCCGTTTCGACGCGATCGAGCGTTCGGTCATAAGCCGCCACCTGCCGGTCAAGTTCGCCCTGGGCGGTTTCGATGTCGGTGACGTCGACGGCTGCTCCGGCCGTCATGCCGTCGACGGGCAGAATGACGATATCGTGCGGCTTGCGCTGGCCGCCCGCGATGAGGTGGACGCGAGCCTTGTAGCTTTCGCCTGCTGTCACGGCCTTGGCAATGTGCCGGCGCTGGCGTGTTTCGAGAAGCTCGATCTGGCGTTCGAGCACTTCAAGCTCGCTGTCGGCTTCCACGGCTTTGACATAGGCCGTGTTGACCCAGATGAGGCGACCGGCGTGATCGCGCAGCCAGACGGGCATCGGCAATGTTTCAAGCAACGCCCGGCTTGAGCGGATATCGCGCGCCAGCGCCGTGTGGTGCTCGTCGATGCGGGCGATTTCGGCCTTATAAGTCGATACGTCCTTGAAGCGCAGCACCGCTCGTCCACCGGCCGCGCGACCTTCGGCTTCGAGCCTGTCGCCGGCATTCGTCTTCATGATGAGGCTGAAGGAGCGTCCGTTGGCGAAAAGTTTGTCGAGAGAGGTTTTGAGGGCATCGGCGGAGTCTGCTGCCAGCCATTGGCCGAAGCGCAGGATTTCGGCGTGCTGCTCGGGAAGTCCACGTATGCCCGTCAGCGTATGAGATACGATGCGGACGGCCTCTCCCTGCTCCCAGAAGATCAGAACCTGGGGCTCGGCGCGGATGATCGCCTCAGCGGACGCGAGATTGCGGCGAAGCTGTTGGCTCTCGGCCTTGGCTTTGCGAGTCTCCTTCCGGGCGACGTTCGCCATGTGCCAGATGATCAGTCCAGCGATGAAGATCGCGCCCGCCACGAGCCCGCCGGCGGCCAGTTGGCGCATGTTCAACGCACCCGGTTCGAGGCGGCTGCCGCCGACGAAAATGGCAAGCATTGCCGCGACGCAGGCCATGGCCGCAACGAGCAGAAGCGCCAATTGCAGCTTGGTCGTTGAACGTCGACCGGATGGAGGCGTGACGGGCATTGCATTCCATTGCGCGTAGGATCGATCGGCCGGTCCGGTGCGGACATGCCCGATCGCTTCCCGAATCTCTCGATACGAATCACATTGAGTATGCGGTGCCGGAGCGGCGGCCGCTACCGCGAGAGGCTGACGCAAAATGAAACGGCGCCAGAGTGTTTCCCTGGCGCCGCGAAAGTTGCTGATTCGGCAGGGCCGAACGACCATCAATACCGGTAATGGTCGGCCTTGAACGGTCCTTCGGGCTTCACGCCGATGTAGGAAGCCTGGTCGGGGCGAAGCTTCGTGAGCGTGGCGCCGATCTTCGCCAGGTGAAGCATCGCGACCTTTTCGTCGAGGTGCTTCGGCAACGTGTAGACTTCTTGCTTGTACTTGCCCTGGTTCGTGAACAACTCGATCTGCGCCAGCGTCTGGTTCGTAAACGAAGCTGACATGACGAACGAAGGGTGACCCATGGCGTTGCCGAGGTTCACGAGGCGGCCCTCCGACAGCAGGATGATGCGGCGGCCGGTCGGAAACTCGATTTCATCGACCTGCGGCTTGATGTTGTTCCACTTGAGGTTCTTGAGGCCAGCGACCTGGATCTCGTTGTCGAAGTGGCCAATGTTGCAGACGATCGCCCGGTCCTTCATCGCACGCATGTGCTCGACCGTGATGATGTCCTTGTTGCCGGTCGCAGTGACGAAGATGTCGGCGCGTGGCGCGGCGTCTTCCATCGTCACGACCTCATAGCCTTCCATCGAAGCCTGCAGCGCGCAGATCGGGTCGATTTCCGACACCATCACGCGGCAACCCGCGTTGCGAAGCGAGGCGGCGGAACCTTTGCCCACGTCGCCAAAGCCCGCGACCATCGCGACCTTGCCGGCCATCATGACGTCGGTGCCGCGGCGGATGCCGTCGACGAGGCTTTCACGGCAGCCGTACAGGTTGTCGAACTTCGACTTGGTGACGCTGTCGTTGACGTTGATCGCCGGCCACAGCAGCGTGCCGGCCTTCTGCATGTCGTAGAGACGATGAACGCCCGTGGTCGTTTCTTCCGAGACGCCCTTGATGCTGTCGGCAAGTTTCTGGAAATAGCCTTTCGGCTTTTCTTTAAGGATGCGCTTGATCAGCGCGAAGAAGATTTCCTCTTCCTCGCTGTTGTGCTGATCGAGGAACATGGTGTCGCCCTTCTCGGCGCGCAGGCCGAGATGCACGAACATGGTCGCGTCGCCGCCGTCGTCGAGGATCATGTTCGGCGCGCCGCCGTCACTCCAGTCGAACAGCTTGGCAGTGTAGTCCCAGTAATCTTTCAGCGTTTCGCCCTTCCAGGCGAAAACCGGGATGCCGGCAGCCGCGATGGCTGCAGCAGCATGGTCCTGAGTCGAGTAGATGTTGCACGATACCCAGCGGATATCGGCGCCGAGAGCAGCCAGCGTCTCGATCAGAACTGCCGTCTGGATCGTCATGTGCAACGATCCGGCGATGCGCGCGCCCTTGAGCGGCTTGGAAGCACCGTATTCCTCACGTGTCGCCATGAGGCCCGGCATTTCGGTCTCTGCGATGGAGATTTCCTTGCGCCCCCATTCGGCGAGGCCGAGATCTTTGACGATGTAATCGGAGAATTTTGTGCTCATGCGGCTTGGTTCCTCATAGATGCACCGGACGTCGCGCGGTTTCGCGCTGTGCCGATGCGGTTCGTCTCGCCCGGCTAGGGAAGTGGCTCCCGGAGGCCTGTTCCGCGGCTCGTATAGCGAAGTCGGGCGGCGGACGCAATAACATATAAGCAAGTCTTTATGTCTTCATCGCGTCGCATGCGAGGTGGGAAGGCCGCGAAGGGCAAAGCTTTCGTGGTTATGAAATCATGTATTCGCGCGAATTTTATTGATTTGATTTATATATATAGAAGTAATCATCCATTAATCTCGCGATAAATTAAAAATTATCACATTAATTGCTTTTAAATCTACCGCCGCCAAGGTCCAGGGATGTATTTCTCCGTGGAGCGGAACGATGAGTATTGCGTCTGTATTGCGTGCTCTGGGCAGGGATGAAGTTGTGCGCCGCTTAGCGGCGGCCAAGGCTCGCGGCCTCTCGCGATTGAATGCCTTTGGCGACGACACACGTGGCAGCGTGGTCATAATTTTCGGTCTCGCCATCTTTGTGCTTTTCATGATGGTGGGGCTTGCTGTCGATTTCGGTCGCTTCGTCAACGCGCGCAACCAAACCATCGAAGCCACCGACGCAGCCGTGTTGGCCGGGGCGCGCGCGCTGCAGACCAATGGCGGCAACCAGTCTGCGGCGCAGGACGTCGCGATGACCTATTATCAGCAGGCAATCAAGGATCGCATCCCGCTGGCCTCCGACAGCATCAAATTCCTCGTGACCGACAACGGCACGGCGATGATCGCGGATGGCAATGCCAGCATCGCGACGCCTTTTATGCATCTCGGCTTCCTGGGCACCGACCAGATGAAGACCCTGCCGCTGCTGCACTCAAACGGCACGGACTATTCCAAGGCTGTTCTCGCGGTTGGCGGCAATGGTCAGACGAACCTTGAAGTCTCGTTGATGCTCGACATCACGGGGTCGATGTCTGGTCAGAAGTTGACCGATATGAAGGCGGCCGCGAGCGATCTGGTAAACATCGTCGTTTGGAAGGACCAGAGCGAATACACGTCGAAGATCGCGATCGTGCCGTTTGCTTATGATGTTCGATTGCCGACAACTTCCAACAATGCTTTTAAGTTGGCGACCGGGAACACGAAAACGAACTATCCGTGCGTCGTAGAGCGCACAGGTAGCCAGAAGTATACAGACGCAGCTCCGAAATCGGGGCAGTACGTCATGGTGCACAGCTCTTCCAGCAGTTCGGTATCGCCGACGTGCGATTTGCCCTCGGCGGCAGAGGCTCTTCCTTTAACGAGCAACACCACAACTTTGTTGAGCAAGATTTCAGGGCTGAAGACGGCTGGTAGCACTGCGGGCCAAGTCGGAACCGCTTGGGCATGGTACATGCTTTCCCCCAACTGGTCGTCGCTTTGGCCGAATTCGGCTGCAGCTGCTTACGGAACAGATAAGCTGAAGAAAATTGCCGTGCTCATGACGGACGGTGAATACAACACGTCCTACACGTCGGTTGGTTATCCGGTGAGCGAGTCGATCAATGGCACCAAAGTGACCTGTAAAAATGCGGCCAACGTTGATTGTTCTGCTGCTCAGGCGCTCAAGCAATGCGATGGGATGAAAAAGGCCGGGATCGAAGTATATACTGTCGGCTTCCAGCTTGGCGGCAGTCAGCTTGCAATCAATACGCTGTCGGGCTGCGCAACGGACGCCAACCACTTCTACAATTCGTCGACGGGTGATGCTTTGAAGGCCGCGTTCCGGGACATCGCGCTCAAGATTTCGACCCTTTATCTCTCGCAATAAGGGGCGGCACGAACGGGCACTCCCAAAAGGGGGACGCTTCGGCGTCTCTCTTTTTGTTTGTGCTTGGCGACTCCGCTGCGCGGAGCCGGCTGCCAAGCACGAAGATAGTTTCAAGCGTCGCCGACGCATTCCTCGTCGAAGCCTGCTTCGACCAGCTGCACCAACGCCTGGAGGGCTTCGGGTCCCTGCGGGCCTTCAGCGACGATGTGCAATTCCGAGCCCGGCCCCGCGGCGAGCATCATCAAGCCCATGATCGATGTGGCGCCGACCGAATTGCCATGGTGGGTGACTGTGACGGTCGCATCGAAAGATTCGGCGCACTTGACGAACTTTGCCGATGCGCGGGCGTGCAGGCCCTTGATGTTGCGGATGATGACTACGGCTTCAGGTTTCAGGCTATTGGCCAGTTCTGGCATGTGTCGCTCTCAGCCGCCGGAGAGTTCTTGACTAGCAACCTTGATGTATTTCTTGCCGGCGTCGCGCGCCATAATGACAGCTTGGTCCAGCGGTGTCTCGCCACGAATGCTCGCGAGTTTCACAAGGATCGGCAGGCTGATCCCGGCGATCACTTCCGCCTTCGTTTCATCCATGACGGAAATTGCGAGATTGGACGGCGTTCCGCCAAACATATCCGTCAAGATGATGACGCCTTTGCCGCCGTCGACGCTTTGTACGGCATTTAGAATCTCGAGCCGGCGCGCTTCCATATCATCATCAGGTCCGATGGCGATCGTTTCAAGCGACGCTTGTTTTCCGACGACGTGCTCAAGCGCGTTGCGAAACTCTTGCGCAAGCCCGCCATGGGAGACGATGACAAGTCCGATCATGAGCGACGGGCCATTTCATTACCATCCGGCGTGGTCGACTGACCTACGCCGTATGGCGCGGAAAGTGGCAAGTGTTTGGCGCGGGTGCAAGCGGTTTCTCGACCGGCCTCAGGCCTTTGATGAGGGACGTGGCTGGGGAGCCATGAGAATGGCTGTTACAAGTTTTAAGGCGCTGGAACTCTCGAACGGCGACAGCCGCAGCAGGGGGATATCGAGGCCCAGAATGCGGGCCACGGGCCACGGATCGGGATATCTCTCGATGGCGCCGCCGCGGATAAGGTCTGCGACCAGAACGACCTCCGCCTCGGGGATCGCGGGGATTTCGAGGATGCCGACCCCGCGGATTTCAAGCTTTCCCCTGAGCGTCGCAGGCGCGCTGGCGACAATCGCGGACCTTTGCTCCTTTAGTAGCACCTGATCGTCGGCGACCAGTCTGACGGCGTCCTGGACGATTGCGGATGGGGCTAGACCCAGGCATCTCAGCGCCAGATCGGATTTGCCCGAGCCTGAGGGGCCGCGGATCAGGGCGGCGCGAGTGCCAACGGCAATCGCCGTCGCGTGCACGCGCTCAGCTTCGCCAGACAAGACCGGTTCCTACTATAGGCGAGAGTGGAAGGCGGACCGTAAACCGTGCGCCCTTGCGCGACGGATCGTCGTTCGCGCCGCGATTTTCCGCGAAGATTTCGCCGTTGTGGCTGACGATGATCTCGCGGGAGATGGAAAGGCCGAGGCCGGAGTTCTTTCCGCGCTTGGCGTCCGTCAGCGGCCGGTCGCTGTAGAACCTGTCGAAGATCTGACCGAGCTTGTTTGGCGGGATTCCCGGACCTTCGTCCTCGATCGTGATCTCGACCTTGCTGCCGTTCGTACGGGCGCGAACTGTCACCATTGCGCCTTCGGGCGAGAACGACAGGGCGTTGTCGATGAGATTGGTGAAGACTTGGCCTAGCCGGCTATCGTTTCCGCGCACCATGTACGACGCCATCGAGCCGGGCTCGACGAATAGGCGGATATTGCGGCTGTCATCCGCCAGCATGTCGGTAAAGAGGCTGTTGACGCTTTCGAGCACGGTCCGGATGTCGATCGGCTGCATTTCCTGGCGTGCGAGTTCGGCGTCAAGGCGCGACGTGCTTGCAATATCGTTGATCAGGCGGTTGAGGCGTTTCAGCTCCGCCTGGATTTCCTGCACGAGCGCGGTGCGGTCGGCATCGGACTTCGCGTATGCCATGGCTTCGGCAGTCGAGCGTGCGGCGGCGAGCGGGTTTTTGAGTTCATGGGCGACGTCGGCCGCGAACTTCTCGCTTGCTTCGATGCGCCGGTAAAGCGCGTTCGTCATGGCGACAAAGGCGCGGCCGGTCTGGCCGACCTCGTCGCGGCGCGCGGCCAAATCGGGCAGCTGTTCGCGCGCCGAAATATTCTGCGAAACGCGGTTGGCGGCGTCGGAAAGCCGGCGCATCGGCCCTGCAACCGTACGCTCCAGCACCAGGGAGCTTCCTATCGCGACGAGGAGTGCCATCGCGGCGATCTGCAGGATCAGCCAGCGCTCGTCCCACAGGATGTCGTCGATGTCGCCGGGGTTCGTCGAGATCAACAGCACGCCGAGGATCTTGTTGCCGCGCTTGATCGGCTCAGCCATCGAGACGATTTGCTGGCCGTGGCGATTGAGCAGGAGGATCGGCGTTTCTATGCCATTCTCGGCGGCGTTGCGAACCTCAGGATAAAGGAAGCCATTGGCCGTGCCGAGCTCACGATAGACTTTGAGTTCTTTGTTGATCACCCAGTAATGCAGCCGGGTCCAGAAATTCTTGAGGCGGGGTGTCGGGTCGTTGGCGTCGATGGAGTTATCCGTGGCCTCGCCGCTCGAAAACAGCGCGTCGCCGTTCAAAATGAGCGTGCCCTTCGTCGAATAAATACGCGCCTTGAGATCGGCCGGGCCGACGAGCTTTCTCAAGATGACGACGGCTTGATGCGGGTCGATCGGCAATTCGAGGGCGGCGAAGGCGTCGTCGCGCTGGGCGCGGGGCAGCGTCTTTTCGGGGATGCGATTGGGATCGAAGATCGCGCGCTCGTTGACGGCGCGATAGGCGATGGCTTCGGCGGTGATGCGCGAGACCGTCTTGACGACGTCGACCTTCGCGTCGAGCAGCCAGCCGTGATGGAGGCTGAGATAGAGCATCGCGCCGAGCAGGCCGGCCAAGCCGAGCAGGTTCGCAAGGAGGATGCGGCGCCTCAGGTTTTTCCCGATGGCGCGCGCGATCCAGCCTTTCGCCAACCAGCTGCCGACCCCGTTGGCCGCGCGCAGAAAGACGCTCCGCAAGTCGAATTTCGGCCGCGTCTTGGCTGCTTCGGGCGCAGCGATTTCGCTCGCGGGGCTATCGAGCGCCGCCGCTGATGCGATGTCGTTGCTGTCTAGTGCCATCCAGTCCCCGGTGGCTGATCGGCCGCTTACTCCTTGAAGCGGTAGCCGACGCCATAAAGTGTTTCGATCACGTCGAAATCGTCATCGACCTGCTTGAACTTCTTGCGCAGCCGCTTGATGTGGCTGTCGATCGTGCGATCGTCCACATAAACCTGATCGTCGTAAGCGGCATCCATCAAGGCGTCGCGCGTCTTGACGACGCCGGGGCGTGTCGCGAGTGCCTGCAAGATCAGGAATTCGGTGACTGTCAGCGTCACGCCCTTGTTGTCCCAATGGCAGGTGTGGCGCTCCGGATCGAGCTTAAGTTTGCCGCGCTCGAGCACCCGCTTGGCTTCGTCCTCGGTCGTCGTGCCGTCTTTCGGCGACACGCGGCGGAGCACGGCCTTGACGCGCTCGACGATGAGGCGCTGTGAGAAGGGCTTCGCGATATAATCGTCGGCGCCCATCTTGAGGCCGAACAACTCGTCAATTTCCTCGTCTTTCGAGGTCAGGAAAATGACTGGCATCGCCGACTGCTGGCGGACCCGGCGCAGGAGTTCCATGCCGTCCATGCGCGGCATCTTGATGTCAAAGATGCCAAGGTCGGCCGGTTCTTCGGTCAAGGCTTCGAGCGCAGAGACGCCGTCTCCGTAGGTGCGAACCTTGTACCCCTCGGCCTCCAGCGCCATCCGCAACGAGGTCAGGATGTTCCGCTCGTCATCGACGAGTGCGATGGTGCTCTTTTCCTTCATCTTTTCCTCTTCTGCCCCTCGGCCGCGGCGGGATGCGCACCGCGCCTCATCAGGCGCATATGGCGGCATGGTGTAGCAATTGTGGCGCTCCGTCCAATGGGCTCCGGAGGCTGAATACCACCTGAATAGGCGACCGAGCCCTCAACAGCAAGCAGAGGGCCCGATTTCTATGCTCACAATTGCACATTTCCGCTTGTTTAGCGCATTTTCTCGAACCATGGTCCGTATGAAGACGAGTCCGCGGATTGTTTCGCGGTAACATCCTGTTACTGGATTTTGCGCATTCTTATCGCTTTCTAGGACCTTAGAATAGCTTGAGTTTTGGATCCCGGTTCGCCAACAGCGATAGGGACTGCGGAAGCGGCCATATTTGTGCGGCACAAAAAAGCGCGTCAGGCGTTCTTGGCTGTGCCGTTGAGATCGCATGCATTTCACCCCGGCGCTTTTCCTGAAGGCAACCATAGATGACCGAACTGTTCCCGACCCAGCCGTCACAGAAAGTCCACCGCAATCTTCGCGAACCGGAGTTGATGGAACTCATCATCCGGCGCGGCGAGGGCCGGCTGGCCGAGAGTGGAGCAGTCGCCGTCGAGACGGGGCAGCACACTGGCAGATCCGCCGAAGATAAATACATCGTCCGCGACGCTGCCACCGACGGCGCCATTTGGTGGGACAACGCCAAGGAGATGTCGGAGGAGCAATTCGATCGATTGCTGGCCGACTTCGTCAGTTATGCGCGGCATAAGGAGATCTTCGTCCAGGATCTCTATGCTGGCGCGGATGCGGAGCATCGGCTCAATACGCGCATCGTGACAGAGCATGCGTGGCAGTCGTTGTTCATTCGCCATCTTTTGCGACGACCAGATGCAAGCGAGCTTAAAGATTTCGCCGCGGAATTCACCGTTGTCGATCTGCCGAGCTTTCGCGCCGCGCCGCTCTATCACGGCACGCGCAGCGAGACCGTCATTGCCTGCAATTTCACGAAGCGCATCGTCCTTATTGGCGGCACCAGCTATGCAGGCGAAATCAAGAAGAGCGTTTTCTCGTATTTGAATTATCTGCTGCCGATGAAGAACGTCATGCCGATGCACTGCTCGGCGAATGTTGGGAAAGATGGCGATTCTGCCGTGTTTTTCGGCCTTTCCGGCACGGGCAAGACGACGCTGTCCGCCGATCCCGCGCGCGAGCTTCTGGGCGACGACGAGCACGGATGGTCGGAGAAAGGTATCTTCAATTTCGAGGGTGGCTGCTATGCGAAAACCATTCGCCTGTCGAAATCGGCGGAGCCGCAGATCTGGGCCGCGTCCAATCGCTTCGCGACGGTTCTAGAAAACGTTGTCATCGACCCGCAGACGCGCGTTCCAAACTTTGACGACAACCGTCTCGCGGAAAATTCGCGCTCGGCTTATCCGCTTGAGGCCATCGCGAACGCTAGCTCTACGGGGACGGCGGGCCATCCGAAGAATATCGTGATGCTGACGGCGGATGCCTTCGGCGTTCTACCGCCGATTGCCAAGCTGACGCCGAGCCAGGCGATGTATCATTTCCTTTCGGGTTTCACGGCGAAGGTCGCGGGCACGGAAAAGGGCATGGGCGCGGAGCCGAAACCGACCTTCTCCACATGCTTCGGCGCGCCGTTCATGCCGCGCCATCCGAGCGTTTACGGCAATCTCTTGCGCAAGCTTATCGCCGAGCACGGCGTCGACTGCTGGCTCGTCAACACAGGCTGGACGGGCGGCAAGTACGGCGAAGGCACGCGCATGCCTATCAAGGTAACGCGCGGGCTGCTCGACGCGGCGCTGACGGGCAAGCTCAAGACGCAACCGATGCGGATCGATCCGGTGTTCGGTTTCTCTGTCCCGGTAGCAATGGACGGCATTGACGAAGAGCTGCTTACCCCCCGCGAGACCTGGAGCGATCCGAAAGCTTACGACGCCATGGCGTCGAAGCTCGCGCAGATGTTCCACGACAACTTCGCGAAGTTCGCGGCGTATGTCGACGCCGACGTGATGAAGGCGAGCCCCGTCGTACATCCCGGCGTCGCAGCAGAATAGCCCCGCTGCGTTCGAGGCATCCATCCGAAGCGGCGCTGTGCGTCGCCTCGGACGTTGATCATCGCGATCACTCTGCCTAGAAAGACGCGCCGGCTTAAACTGGAGCGTCAGACAATGGGCACCCGTATTCCTTTCACCCGACCCGACGGAAAAGCCGCCGAGGGATATCTCTCGCTGGCCGGCAAGGCGAATGCGCCGGGTGTGGTCGTCATTCAGGAATGGTGGGGTCTGCAGGAGCAGATCAAGGGCCTATGCGATCGCTTTGCCCTTCTCGGCTACGACGCGTTGGCTCCGGATCTCTACGCCGGGACCGTCATTCCTTACCACGACAGCGATGCGGCGTTGCGCGAGATGCAGTCGCTCAATTTTCTCGATGCGTGCGATCAGCTGGTGCGTGGAGCGGCACAATTTCTGCTGAAGTCCAGCCCGAAAGTTGCGGTATCGGGATTCTGTATGGGTGGCGCGGTGACTGTGCTCGCTGCCGCACGCGTGCCTGAGTTCACCGCTGCGGTTTCGTTTTATGGCTTGCCGCCGGAAACGGTGGCGACGGCCGCGGATGTGAAAATCCCGCTGCAAGGACACTTCGCGAATAGCGATGACTTCATCACGCCGGAGAACGTCAACGCGTTCGAGGCGGGCCTCAAAGCCGCAGGCAAGACGTACGCGTTCTATCGTTACGATGCCAGCCACGCGTTCATGAACGAGCAGCGCTCCGTGCATGATCGTCACTGTGCGGAGCTTGCCTGGGACCGCACAAGCGCGTTCTTGAAGACACATATCGGATAAGGCATTGGTACGTGATCCCGGTGCGGGCCGAGATCTGTCCAGGCCGAAAGTTGGCCCGAACATTTGCTTGGACGGATCCCCGCCTTCGCGGGGATGACGGTGGACGAGCACTAACTCCTGAAATCGCTCAGCGTCAGCAGCGGCTCGAATTTGAAGCCAGCGGCTGCAAAAGCTTCGTCGGCGCCATCGAGGCGGTCGACGATGGTGATGACGCGGACGATGTCGGCCCCTGCTGCCTTCAGCGCGTCGGCGGCCTTTAACGCCGATCCGCCGGTCGTCGTTACGTCCTCGACGACGACAACCTTCTTGCCCGCCATGCTCTCGCCCTTAGCCAGCCCTTCGACGAGCGACTGCGTGCCGTGTTCTTTCGCCTGTTTGCGGACAAAAAACGCGGGGAGATTGCGCCCCTCGGTGAAGGCAACTGCGGCGACGCTTGAAGCAATCGGAACGGCGCCCATTTCGAGGCCCCCGATCAAGTCGGCGTCGACGCCTTGAAGCTGGTCCAAAATCAGCGATGCGACGAGATAGGCACCCTCGCTGTCGAGCATCGTCGGCTTCATGTTGAAGTAAAACGTCGATGTTTTGCCGGATGCGAGCTTGAACTCCGGCCCCTCCTGGAAAGATCGCGCCTTAATGAGATCGATGAGGCGTGCCCTACGGGCGCTGTGGTCAGCCGATTTTCCTGGCATGCGGACGTTGGCCCTTGCGTTTTTTCGTTCGGATGCGCAAACAGCCGACTTCCGAAAGCATGTCAAGTTTCGAGGGAGCATTTGTGGTGGAGCGCCAGCGCACGTTGTGGAGCGGGTGGGCGGATTTGGCCGCCAAACCGTGGAAAGCCGTGTTGGCGCTCGCGGCGCTTTGCGCCATCGTCTATCTCCCAGGCATGCTGCGCCTGCCGGCCCTCGACCGCACTGAGGTGATCTGGTCCGAGACGACCCGCGACATGGTCGAGCGCGGCGACTGGACCGATCCCCGCTTTGGCAATGCCGTTCACCAATACCGCCCCATCGGGACGTTCTGGGCGCAGGGCGCGGCGCGCTGGATAGCGGGAGCCTCGCAAGACCGGAATATCGTCATCTATCGCATTCCGTCGTTTCTTGCGGTGATGCTGGCGGTGCTGGCCCTGTTTTGGCTCAGTCGCGGACTGGTCGGAGCGGAGACGGCGCTTGTTGCGTCGGCGCTTTTCGCGGTGGCGCCGCTGACGATACTCGTTTCGCAACTTGCCATCGCCGAAGGGCTATCGCTCTTTCCTGCGACGGTCGCGATGCTGGCGCTGGTGCGCATATATACGAATGACAAGGAGCCGATCGGCACGGTGGTGCTGTTCTGGATCGCGCTCGGCTTCGGTATTCTGATCAACGCGCTCCTGGTTCCCATTCTCGTTCTGGCGACCATCATCGCGCTTTACATTTTCGATCGCGACTGGACGTGGCTGAAGCGCCTGAAGCCGCTCATTGGCGCCCCGATTGCGCTAGTGCTCGGCGCGCCGTGGATTCTGGTGCGCATCCATCAGGATGGAACCGCGTTCTCGGATATGAGCGTTCGGGAATTTCTCGGCGCGCTCGGCGGCGCGCAGGACATGAAGCTTCGCGCGTTTCCCGGCACTTTCATTCTCGCGCTGCTGCTCGGATTTATTCCCGGTACTATGCTCGTCGGCACGGCGTTCAAGCGGTTTTGGGCGGAGCGCGACCAGCGTCTTCCTCGCTTTCTGCTCGCCTGGGTGATCGGATATCTCGTCTATCTCGAAGTGCTGTCGTCCAAGCCCGGCACGTACATGGTGCAGACGATGTTTCCGGCGCTTGCGCTTGGCGTCGCGATCATGGTCACGCGCGAACACGGAGAAGGCAAAAAACCGGAATGGAGCGGATTCTGGATCTGGCCGACGGCGCTTTGCGCGTTGCCGCTTGCGGTGTTTGCAGCGGTCTATCTTTTCGTCGGGCAGCTTCCGAGCATTATTGCGCTTCTGCTTATCGCGCTCGTCGCCTGTCTTTTCATCTGGACGGGACAACTCGGGCGCGAAGGGCAACTCAGGCGCTGGGCGGCGGTCGGTTCAGCCGCAGTTGGCCTTTTCGGCTTGACGCTTCTGGGCGTCGTTTTTCCGAGTGCCGAGAAGATCTGGCCGGCACAAATGATTGCGAGGGCGATTGAGGCGTGTCCCAAGGATGGGGCGCTGCTCGTCGGATTTCGCGAGCCGTCAGGGCGGTTCCTGCTCGCCATACCGCCCGAGCGGCAGACGCCTGAGGCCCTTGCCGCGAATGCGACGGCGAAGACGCCGGTGCTCTCGATCGTCGAAGACCGCTGGGCGAAGCGGACCAACTGGACCCTGCAATCACAATCGCAGGACCGCCTACCGCAACCCACGGCGTGCGTCTCCGTCTATAACGTTATGCGCGGCTGCCCATTGTATTTCCGAATTTATTCTCCCAATCCGGCAGAGCCATGCACCGTTCCGTCCGAGTTTAAATGCTCGGAGAAAACGGCGCCTATCGGCTTTGAAAAGTCAGGGAACTGCGACTAGCGCAGGGCGGCCCCCTACGCAGCGGGCGGTCCAGTGCTATATAAAGCGAAATCACGCAAAGGATCACGGTCACATGTTCAATCCCGAACGTCCGCCCGAAATCGTCG
Source organism: Hyphomicrobium sp. (assembly GCA_030148425.1). Classification (GTDB taxonomy): domain Bacteria; phylum Pseudomonadota; class Alphaproteobacteria; order Rhizobiales; family Hyphomicrobiaceae; genus Hyphomicrobium_B. Next base: position 246,602 of record JASBTM010000003.1, read on the forward strand.
CGCAGCGTTGGCTCAACTCCGATGGCAAGCGCACGCTGAAGGCTGAGAAGGGTAAAGTCGTCGTCGTCGCGATCTGGCAGCTTGTCTGCCCCGGCTCGCAGAAGTTCGGCCTACCGCAGGCGATGCGATTGCGTGGCGCGTTCGAAGAAGGCGAAGTGACGGTGTTCGGGCTCCACATGGCGTTCGAGCGTCTCGACGAGCAGACGCCGGAGAAGGTTGAAGCGTATCTTAGCGAGAACGGCATCACCATTCCCGTGGCGCTCGACAAGCCGAACGGCGACGGTCTGCCGGAGACGATGAAGGCTTACGAGCTGCAGGGTACGCCCGCGCTGCTTCTGTTCGACAGGCAGGGCCGCCTGCGCCGCCACTACCTCGGCGCGGTCGACGATTTCCGGCTCGGCGCGGAAGTGATGGCGCTGCTGATCGAAGACAAGGACAGCCCGCGCGAGATGTCGATTGCGCTTGAGCGCAAGCTGGCGGCGGCGCTGGTCGATCCGGAAGCGCATCATCACGATCATGGCGACGGGTGTGGCTGCGGCCACGATCACAGTCACGATCATGACCATGGGCATGATCACGCGCACCATCATCACGATCATGACCATCATCACCACGGCCATGATCATGACCACGATCACGGTGCGAACATCGCACATGGTCTGCCGGGGCACGTCCACGGACCTGACTGCAAGCACTAGTCTTTAATCGGCGTTGGCTAAAACCCGGTGCGGGAGCCGGCCGCCAACGCCGGACCCGTGCTTTTCGCGTTGCTGGCCAAGTGTGATCTTCATCCGGCCACCCGAATCAGGGTTCTCTCCGCCCTACAAGTCGAAGGCGGAGACGAAGCTGATGGTCGAGCGGGTGAAGTCTTTGGGCGCGGCCTACTCCGCTAAGCGGGGCAAAGCGGTTGCGTCGGACGGACAGCGCACCAAATCTCGTGCCGGCGGCCGGGGCGCCGCAGGCGAGCCGCCAGCGCCAGACAAGAGAGTCATCGCACTCGTCTACGATTTCGACGGCACGCTGTCGCCGCGGCCGATGCAGGAATATGCCTTCCTGCCGAAGCTCGGCATCGAGCCGAAGGAATTCTGGGCCGAGTGCGCGCGCGTCTCGAAGGCCGAGCGCGCCGACGTGCTCATCACCTACATGCACCTCATGTACAAGAAGGCGAAAGAGAAGGGCGTCCGCGTTGACCGCGCCGATCTCGTCGCGCAGGGAAAGACCGTCGAGCTCTATCCGGGCGTCGAGGCTTGGTTCGACGCGATGCATGCTTACGTGAAAAAGCGCTCGGGCGACGAGGGCATCACGGTGAAGCATTACCTCGTGTCGTCGGGTCTGACGGAGATCATTGAGGGCACAAAGATCTACCGGCATTTCGCCAACGTCTTCGCGAGCGAATACTGGTTCGACGCCTACGATCTACCGTTTCCGAAGCGAGTGATTTCAGACACCGGCAAGACGCAGTTTCTGTTTCGCATCAACAAGGGCATCGAGGACTTGGGGCAGAGCATTAATCTGCACATGCCCGAGGACGAGCGGCCTATTCCGTTCTCGAACTTCATCTACTTCGGTGATGGCGATACGGACGTGCCGTCAATGGCGCTCCTGAAGAAGAACGGCGGCCACGCGATCGCGGTGCATGGGCCGGATGAAAACGCGACGAAGTGCGTCGAGCTTTTCAAGGCGGGACGCTGCGATTTCTACGCGACTGCGGACTATCGGAAGGGATCGGACTTGTGGAAGCGGACGTGCCTGCTTCTGGATCGTATCATTGCGGATGTGAAAGTGAAGGAAGAGGCGAGGGGGTTGGGGTAACGCCCGAGCGTAAATTCACGTCATCCCGGCGCAGGCCGGGATCTGCCCGGGCTCGAGTTTTGCGAGGACTTTGTGCTTGGACGGATCCCCGCCTTCGCGGGGATGACGTTTGTGGGGGATGCTAATTTTTTCCCAGCATCCCGGCGCGGGATAGGATTTATCCTGGTGCATATATTGAGGAACGGTTCAGTTCGCGGGATGGCGTATCGGCTGGATGTCCGTAAGATTGAGCCATGAAGCAGCCCTGCGTCTATATTCTGGCCCGTAAGCCATACGGCACACTGTACGTCGGCGTGACGAGCGATCTGGCCCATCGTATCGCGCAGCACGAGCAGGGTCTCATCGAAGGTTTCACGAAGAAATATGAGATCAAGACTCTCGTCTATTACGAAATGCATGCTGCGATGGACGTCGCTATCGCGCGAGAGAAAGGGCTAAAGCGTTGGCGCCGGGAATGGAAGTATCGGCTTATCGAACAAATGAATCCAGAGTGGCGAAACCTGTTCGAGCCGAGCTCCGGAGAGATTGCTTTTGGTTCAGTCGATAATCCGAATTTGGATTTCGACCCAATTCCCGATTTGGACGGATCCCCGCCTTCGCGGGGATGACGTTTGTGGGGACGCCAACTTTTATCCCGTCATCCCGGCGTAGGCCGGGATCTGTCCAGGCTTGATTTTTGGCGATGAATTTCGCGGCTTGGACAAATTCCGGTCTTCGACCAGATGACGCTATCGATGCTCAACGTCCCTCGATCTTGATGCCCGGCAGATCGACGCGCACTTTGGTCTGGTTCGCGTCCCAGAGCATGTAGCCAAGCACGGCGACGGCGATGGCGAGAATGATGATAATCAGTGATTTGGTATCCATCGCCCACGGCTCCTAAGGTCATGCACTCAAACGTTAGCGCATCAATCGCCATGGCGGCGATGACGTGTCAAGGGTGCGGATTTGCGATGCTTGGGGCGTGTCGAAGATCGCTTTCGCCGAACGCAAAAAAGCAACGGCCCCGCGCGAAGCGAGGCCGTCGAGACTTTCAATTGTGCTTGGGCTCGGGTGCTCAGCGCACCTTAGTAGCAGACCCAGACGAAGCGGTCGTTGTACGGCGACCAGCGCCAGCAGCTGCCGACGCCGTAGGCCCACCAGCGGCCATGCCAGTAGCGGCGATGGCCACGCCAGTGGCCGCGATGGCCCCAGTTCCGACCGCGGTTCCAGTGACGTCCACCGTTCCAGTTGCGCCCGCCACGGAAATGGCGTCCGCCACGGAAGTGCTGGCCACCGCGGAAGCCGCGATGTCCGCCGAAATGCTGGCCGCCGCCACGGTGTCCACCGAAGTGATGACCGCCGCCGTGGTGGCCGCCTCCATGCCTCGCTTCGGCAACGACCGGCATCGCCAATGCCGTCATCATCGCCATCACGAATATGAGTATGCGTCTCATTGTGGCTCCTTGGGTTTTTTTAGGGGTGCAACAGCAGCATCGCGCGCCAACACGAGCGATATCCGCTCAACGGCGTTCAATCGCTGCGGTTCCCAGAAACCGGACACACAATTAACCTCCGATGAACTGAACGAAAGAATTCCAATCCTGCGATGGATTTCGACGATAAGTCCGCTATGCAACTTCTGACCTCAAGTTGCGCGCGCCCTGACGAGCGTCAGATTTTGAAATGAGATTGGAAGACGCCGCGGGCGCTTCGGTGACATCGGCATCAAGCGATGCAAGCGCCATGGCGAAGGGCAGGCGCAGTCGGTGCTTTCAGCGTCCATCGCCGTGAAAGAAATCGCGCCATTGTCTATTCCGCTTTCCGAATCCCAATTTGCATATTTCGCTCTCGCTAGATCATGCGACGAGAGTCGGAATCTGCGCGGATATCGGCGGGTAAGTGTCGGGCTAAGCCGTTCTAAAGTGCAATTGAAGCCGTGATGGCCGCGCAGTCGAAAAAGACAATGAGCGGAAGATTCGGAATTAGCCGCCAAGTTAAAAACTAATTCAAATTCGGCCGGTTGATTTAGCTCAGTGCGAAATTGGCTTGTGGGAGTATTGGCGAGCGTTAGCCGATCATTCGACTGGAGTTGCGACGGGAAAGGTCTTCAGGGGGAAGAAAGGAACGCATCGTCATGATCTCAACCTCCTCGCTGCACATCGATACCATCCTGAAATCTGCAGCGTTTCGTCTGCATATGACCATCTTCGTGGCTGCAGCTCTTCTTGGCGCGCATTATGCGCATGCCGATTCTCAATGCATCACGCCCAAGCCGCAGGAAGTATCCCGCGTCTTCCATCAGTGGCGCACTGCCGTTGCTTCGCGCAATGCCGACGAACTTGTCAATTTCTATACCGACGATGCGACGCTCTCAGTCGGAAAGGCGGGAGAGCCAATAAAAGGCAAAGCAGCAATCCGCGCTTATTACGTTGGATTGCTCGCGCGCCATCCCCAGCCTGTCGTCGTGTCGAGCGAGGTTGCGCCGGGGTGCAATTCCGCCGTCGTCACGGGTTTTATTCTGTACCGTGTGACGGGCGCGCGGAAAGGCACGCGCGATCTTTTGGGTGGAAGATTTACGACGGAATTCGCTCTGGTCGATGGGGCTTGGCGCATCGCGAAGCACACGCTCGGTGGCGATGAACGCAAGCTCGATCAGCCGTTCGAAAGTTCGCAACTTTAGAGCCAAGCGCGAACGGCGCGCGTCAAGCAGATGCTTTCGGCAGCAGCCGGTTGACGTGTCCCATTTTCCGGCCGGGACGGGCTTCCTTCTTACCGTAGTGGTGGAAGAACGCGCCGGGCTCGGCCGCGATCTTTTCCCAGGCGAGAATGTCGTCGCCGATGAGGTTGATCATCTCGGCGGCGGGAGCCTTGAGTGCGGGCGAGCCGAGCGGCCAACCGGCGACGGCGCGAATATGCTGCTCGAATTGTGAGGTCAGCGCGCCGTCCATCGTCCAGTGCCCGGAGTTGTGAACGCGTGGCGCCATCTCGTTGACGAACAGCCGGTCGCGGCCGTTATCGGGCACGAGGAAAAACTCGATGGCGAATACACCGATATAATCGAGTTCTTCGGCGATCTTTTGCGCGATAGCTACAGCCTCGGCGGCGACGCTTGGGCTAAGCGCGGCTGGCGCCACGGAACGATGCAAAATGTGGTGTCTGTGCTCGTTTTCGGTCACGTCGAAGGCTTTGAACGAGGCGTCGATTGCGCGTGCCGCGATAACGGAAACCTCGGCGCGGAAATTGACGAAGCTTTCCAGGATCGACGGCTGATTGCGCATCGCCGCCCAGGCGGCTTCGGCATCACCGCGCTTCAAGATCTTGGCCTGTCCCTTGCCGTCGTAGCCGAAGCGGCGCGTCTTCAGAACGGAGGGAATCGGAAAGCCGCTGTCGAGAACCGCGGAGAGACCGGCCAGGCTATCGATAGCCGCAAACTCGGCTGTCGCTGCGCCGAGCGTGCGCGCGAGCGTTTTCTCGTTCATACGGTCCTGGGCGCATGCGAGAGCTTTCGCTCCGGGGCGGACGGGAATGTGCGCCGTTAGAAACTCGACGGTGTGGACGGGAATGTTCTCGAATTCGTAGGTCGCGACATCGACGGTGCTCGCGAATTTCGCCAGCTGCGCTTCGTCTTCATAGGCGGCAACCGTGTATGCGGCGGCGACGTCGAAGGCGGGACTGTCGGTTTCCGGTGCGTAGATGTGCGACTTCAATCCCAGTCGGGCTGCGGCCATCGCCAGCATGCGGCCGAGCTGTCCGCCGCCAAGAATGCCGATGGTGGAGCCGGGAGGGAATGTCGTCATTGCGATGGTCTTCAACCCTGGACGGGCGTCTCGGCGACGTCGGCCGAATGTTGTTTGCGCCAGGTTTCGAGGCGCGTGGCCAGCGCTTCATCCGATAGCGCTAGGATCTCGGCCGCGAACAAGCCGGCGTTTTTGGCTCCGGCCTCGCCAATGGCAAGGGTGCCGACCGGGACGCCGGCCGGCATCTGGACGATCGAATACAGGCTGTCCTGGCCTTTGAGGGCCTTGGATTCGACCGGTACGCCCAGAACGGGCAGCGTGGTCATCGAGGCGGTCATGCCGGGGAGATGAGCGGCGCCGCCTGCTCCGGCAATGATGACCTTCAGGCCGGCCGCCTTGGCGCCCTTGGCGTAGGCATAGAGCCGGTCGGGGGTGCGGTGTGCCGAGACGATCTTGGTCTCGAACGGAACGCCAAGCTCCGTCAGGACGTCAGCCGTGTGCTGCATCGTCGGCCAGTCCGACTGGCTTCCCATGATGATGCCGACCTGCGGCTTGATCCGGCTCATGATGGCGTCCAAATGCCCCGAAAACGGAAACCGCGTCGGTACAGGAGCGCGCTGGGCTTTACAAGCGTTTCTCGCCCCAATCGGCCGGGAATCCAGGACTTATGGTCGCCTCTCGGGTACAGGCGGCCTTTTCGGCGGCTTTTGGGGCAATTCGGACGATCTTTGTCCCCCTCAAGGGACCGAGGCCAAGAGGTAGTCAATGGAGTGAAAGAAGGTGTCGGGCGCGACATATCCCGCGATCCGCCCGACCTCATGCCGCGATTTGACGACCACGAACGTCGGCACCATCTCGACCTCCGTGTCGAGTTCGAGGTGGTCCGCCTTGATATCGTTAATGTCGACGAACCGCACGGGCAGGCCCTGCGCCTGCTTGGAAGCTTCGTAAGCGGGAAGGAGATCGCGCCGGAAAAGCTCGCAGTAGATACACCCTTCAGCCTCGACGACGATGAGCTCGAGCCCCGACGACGGTGTGGCTGCGTCGGCGTCGATGCCTGCGCGCGAGGCTGCCAGAGGGGCGCACAGAAGTGCGACTAGGCATATCGTGCGAAGAGCCGGTCCCATGGTCTCGCCTCGGGTTCGCGAAGAAACTTCCTCCTTCTAACCCAAGCGCGACGCCCGGCGGACGAAACGTTTATCGCTAGTTAACGGTTGGACCGGAACGAGACAGTCAGAGCTTTTTGCAGCTTACAGCGATGGTTTTGTAGGAGCCGAAGCCGACGGAGCCCGCGCCGAATTGCTGTGCCATTGCCGCTCCGAGTTTCTTCGCTTGCTCGTCCTGTTTCTCGGCGTCGGGATCGAGGATCGTTGCCGAGCAGCCGCTGGGCGCTGATGCAAGCTTGACGGCATCGGTCTTCTCGGGCTCGAAGTCGATGAAATAAGAGGGATCGAATACCGCGATGGTCAGGCCTTCGGCATCGGCCAGCACGGGTTTGACGAGCGGCAGATGGAACGAGAGGTGCAGAACGCCATTCGTGTAGTCGAGCCGGGCTTTTTCAGGAGGCGAGAAATTTAGCTGCTCTTCGCCGAGTTTTGCGACGGTGAAGTAATTGAACTCTTTGAGGCCATCCATGTTGACCTTCAGCAGCGGCTCCAGCTCGTGCTGATCGTATTTGCCGTCGTTATTGGTATCGAGGCCTTCGAGCGCCATCGCGGCGTACGCATCGTCGAAGCTCCAGACGTGATCGACGCCGGTGACGGTGCCCTTGTCGTACGTGACCGTCATTTCGTAAGTCACCCACATATGGGGGTGGGCGGACGCTGGCGCAGCGAACAGCGTGAGCGTCAGAGCGGCTGCCAGCAGCCAGAATGCCCGGATTTGTTTGGTCAAGAGCGCCTCGAAGCAATCGATGTAGCAAACCGGGAGGTTCCCGGACTTTCACAATAAGGACACGCACAGGGAACGTGGCGAGATTTCGACGCGGAGCCGAATCCGAGGAGCCTATGCCATAGGACATTTCGCCGGTTGGGTTGCCCTCACGTTTCGATAGTTATATTATACTCTTTTAATGGAATGGGTGGCGAATGAATCGTGTCGGACTTGGGTTGGTAGGGGCTTTTATCGTTTTTGGTCATATGGCGGTGGCTGCCAATGCCGCAGAGCCGCCAAGGGTGGTCGTGACGATCAAGCCCGTTCACTCTCTCGTCGCGCGCCTGATGGCGGGCATCGGAAAACCGGGTCTGGTGGTCGATGGCTCGGCTTCGCCGCACACGTTCACGTTGAAGCCGTCCACCGCGCGGGCAATCAACGAAGCGGATGTGTTCATCCGCGTCTCCGATACGCTCGAGCCGTTCACCCGGAAGATCGTTTCGGCGCTTCCTTCGAGCGTCACGGTTTTGACGCTTGTGGGGGCGGACGGCGTGAAGCTTGTCGATCAGCGGCATGGCGGAACATTCGAAAAGCACGAGCACGGTCATGAAGAGGCCGGGCACGACGTTCATGGCGATGAAGCAGAACACCACGACGATGACCACGACGAAGAAGGAAAAGACGGCCATATCTGGCTCGATACGGCGAACGCCAAGGCCATCGTCGCGGCGTCCGCAAAAGTCATCGCAGCGCGTTATCCGCAGTATGCCGATAAGCTTCATCAGAACGAAGTTGCCGTCGACGCCGATCTCGACGCGCTCGATCGCGAGCTGTCCGAAGGTCTCAAGGCTGCGCATGGCAAGCCGTTCATCGTTTTCCACGACGCGACCCAATATTTCGAGCGCCACTTCGGGCTCGCGGCTGCGGGGTCTATCACGGTCAGTCCGGATGTCCCGCCGAGCGCCAAGCGTCTGACGGATGTCCGGAGCAAAATTTCAGCGCTGGGCGCGGTCTGCGTATTTTCCGAGCCTGATTTTCAGCCCAATCTCGTCGCCGCCGTCACCGAAGGCACGCACGCGCGCTCTGGGACGCTCGATGCCGAGGGGCAAATGTTGTCCGCAGGTCCGGGCCTTTACGACGACTTGATGCGCGGGCTCGCGCGCAATCTGGCGGGCTGCCTTACGGCGCCAAGCTAGGCAGCTTCGGACCGGAGGCCAATATTAGGCCGGGGCCTCGGCTTCGCGGCCATCGAAGACGTATCCGGCGCCGCGGACCGTGCGGATCGGGTCGCTCTCGTTACCGCGAATCAGAGACTTCCGGAGCCGGCCGATGTGGACGTCGACTGTCCGCTCGTCGACTTCCGAGGACTGGCCCCAGACGCGATCGAGAAGCTGGCTTCGCGAGAGCACGCGGCGCGGGCTTTCCATGAAGACTTCGAGCATCCGGTATTCGGTCGGACCGAGCCGGACCTCGCGAACGCCGCGCGTCACCTTGTGTGCGCCACGGTCCATCGTGATCTCGCCGGAAATGAGAATATCGCTCATCCGCTCCGGCGAAGCGCGACGCAGCAGCGCCTTCACGCGCGCCATCAGCTCCTGCACGGAGAAGGGCTTCGTGACGTAGTCGTCGGCGCCTGTGGTAAGGCCCCGCACGCGGTCCGTTTCCTCGCCGCGTGCGGTCAGCAGAATGATAGGCAAGCTCTGAGTGTCGGCGCGATTGCGCAGGCGCCGGCACAACTCGATCCCCGATATCTTCGGGATCATCCAATCCAATATCGCCAGATCGAAGCTCTGCTCGGAAAGCAGAAGTTCCGCTTCCTCGCCATCGGCCGCCTGCACGACGTCGTAGCCTTCCGACTGAAGATTGTACTTCAGCAGCTCGGCCAGGGGGGCTTCATCTTCGACAACGATAATTTTGGCTGGCATGATTTTGGATCAGGTTGCTTTCAGAGTCGCTTCGTCATCAGCGCGGGGTAATCAGGGTCGAAGAGGTCCTGTCGCCCTTCGGCCTGTCGTCCGCGATCGGAACGCCGTGAACGAGGTAGTAGACGTTCTCGGCGATGTTGGTCGTGTGGTCGCCGATGCGCTCGATGTTCTTGGCGCCGAACAGGAAGTGCGTGCAGATGCCGATGTTGCGCGGATCTTCCATCATGTAGGTGAGGAGTTCGCGGAACAGCGAATTGTACATCGCGTCGACCTGCTGGTCGTTGCGCCAGACCTGCATTGCCTTTTCAGCGTCAAGCGAGGTCAACGCGTCGAGCACGTCCTTCAGCTGCGTCTGAACCATCTCGGTCATGTGGCGCATGCCGGTCATCAGCGGCTTGGGATAGGTTTCGCCCGCAATCGTGAGAGCGCGCTTGGCGATGTTCTTGGCGAGATCGCCGATGCGCTCGAGATCGCCCGCGATCTTGACCACCGTCATGATGTGACGAAGATCGTTGGCGAGCGGCTGACGACGCGCGATCATGACGATGACTTGGTCTTGCAGCTCGCGCTCGAGCTGATCGACCATAACGTCGTCGGCAACCGCCTTTTCGGCAAGCTTGGGGTCGCGGCGCTCAAGCGCATCCATCGCCTGAACGAGGAGCTTTTCAGCGTAGCCGCCCATCTGGGCGATGCGACGGTCGAGAAGCTTCAATTCATCTTCGTATGACTTCACGGTATGTTCGTTCATCGTCGTAATCCTGAAATCCGTTGGCCTCAACGCCACCACTAGCCGAAGCGGCCAGTGATGTAGTCTTGCGTCCGACTATCCGTTGGGTTTGTGAAAAGCTTTTTGGTGTCGCCGAATTCGACCAGATCTCCGAGGTACATAAATGCAGTGCGTTGAGAGACGCGGGCGGCCTGCTGCATGTTGTGCGTGACGATCGCGATGGTGAACTCGTGCTTCAGCTCATCGATCAGTTCTTCAACTTTGGCCGTCGAAATCGGATCGAGCGCCGAGCAGGGTTCGTCGAAGAGAATGACTTCCGGGCGGATCGCGACGGTGCGGGCGATGCACAGGCGCTGCTGCTGACCGCCGGAAAGCGACAGACCGCTCGCGTGGAGCTTGTCTTTCACTTCCTTCCAGAGAGCTGCCTTCTCAAGCGCGGATTCGACGCGAGCATCGACTTCCGACTTCGGCAGACGTTCATAAAGACGAAGACCGAACGCGATGTTCTCATAAATGGTCATCGGGAACGGCGTCGGCTTCTGAAACACCATGCCAATGCGAGAGCGCAGAAGGTTCAGATCCTTCATGTCGAGGATGTTTTCACCGTCGAACATGATCTTACCCTCGGCGTGCTGGCCGGGATAAAGGTCGTACATGCGGTTGAGGACGCGGAGCAGCGTAGACTTACCGCAACCGGACGGACCGATGAAGGCGGTCACCTGCCGCTCGTAGAGCGGCATCGAAATGCCCTTAAGGGCCAGAGAGGATCCGTAATAGAACTTCAGGTCCTGAACGGAAATCTTCTCGGTCAGGCCGGTGTCGACGTCTTTTGACATTACGTTCATTTGGGCGTCCTCGAAGTACCAAGATAACGTGCCACGATGCTGAGCGAGAGCACCGCCGCGGTGATGAGCAGCGCACCTGTCCAAGCGAGGCGCTGCCAGTCTTCATATGGGCTCATAGCATATTGGAAGATGACGACCGGCAAGCTCGCCATCGGAGCATTTATATCGGAGCTCCAGAACTGGTTGTTAAGAGCCGTAAAGAGGAGCGGCGCGGTCTCGCCGCTGACCCGCGCGACGGCGAGCAAAACGCCCGTGAGCATACCGGCGCGGGCAGCTTTGTAGGCCACCTTGCGAATGACGAGCGACTGCGGCATTCCGAGCGCCGAGGACGCTTCGCGCAGCTGGTTCGGAACCAGCAGCAGCATGTTCTCGGTCGTGCGGACGACGGTCGGGATAACCAGGACGGCCAGCGCTGCGGCTCCGGCGATCGCCGAGAAGTGACCCATCGGCCGAACCAGCACTTCGTAGACGAACAAGCCGGTTACGATCGAAGGGGCGCTGAGCAGAATGTCGTTGATGAAGCGGATTACCGACGAGACTTTGCTGAAGCGACCGTATTCCGCCAGATATGTGCCAGCTAGAATTCCGATCGGTGTGCCGATGATCACGCCGAAGAACGTCATGACCAAACTGCCGGCGATGGCGTTCAACAGTCCACCGTCGCTGCCTGGTGGCGGCGTCATCTCGGTGAAGACCTTGAGGTTCAGGCCCGCGAGGCCCTTAAAGAGCAGCGTCGCGAGGATAATTGCTAGAATCGTCAGGCCGAGAGCCGATGCGGCCCAGCATAGAGTGACGGTGATCGAGCTGTGCAGCCGGCGACGCCGGTATTTTGCTAGGTCCAGGGCCATGTTTATGCTCCCGCCTTCTTCTCGATGCGCATCAGCATGAGGCGCGCGAGAGCCAGGACGACAAAGGTGATGAAGAAGAGGATGAGGCCGAGTGCGATCAGCGACGAGGTGTAGATATCGCCGACCGCTTCCGTGAACTCGTTAGCGATCGTGGCGGAGATCGTCGTGCCGGGCGCGAGGATCGATTCTGAGATGCGGTGGGCGTTGCCGATGACGAACGTCACGGCCATCGTTTCACCGAGAGCGCGGCCGAGGCCGAGCATCACGCCGCCGATGATGCCGACGCGTGTGTACGGGATGACGACGTTGCTGACGACTTCGCGGGTCGTCCAACCCATGCCGTAGGCGGCTTCCTTCAAGACAGGCGGAACGGTTTCGAATACGTCGCGGCAAACGGCGGTGATGAAGGGCAGCACCATCATCGCGAGGATGAGAGCCGAGGTCAGAATGCCGATCCCGTACGGCGGACCTGCGAAGAGGTCGCCCAGAATGGGGAAGGGTTTGAAGAATGCGATCAGTTCGGGCTGCACGTACCGCTGGAGGACGGGTGCGAAGAAGAACAAGCCCCAGATGCCGTAGATGATGCTCGGGATGCCGGCGAGAAGCTCGATGGCAATGCCGATGGGCCGGCGGAGCGACAACGGGCAAAGCTCGGTCAGGAAGACGGCGATGCCGATCGAGATCGGCACGGCGACGAGCATGGCGATCGCGGATGTGACGAGCGTACCGTAAATCGGAGCCAGTGCGCCGAACTGCTCGGTTACCGGATTCCAGACTTCGGTCGTTAGAAAGCTGAAGCCAAAGGTTTTGACCGCGAGCCAGCCGCCGAGGATCAGCGACACGAAGATGGCGCCGAGGAGGGCCAGCACGAGATAGGCAGACGATTGCGTCAGCCAGCGGAACAGATTGTCTGTCGTCTTTAGACCTTCAAGCACTTTGCGTCTGGCTGCCGCGGCGGCCATCGCTTGGGAATTGGCATCTGTCATGAAGGTCAAGTTTCCGCTCCACGCTAGGATCATTGCAATAGTCGAGAGACCGGTCAGGAGGCGTTCGCAGTGCGAACGCCTCCCGGCCTTGGATCACTTAGTTCGAGAGGATCGGCTTGTTGTCGCCGTCGACGATCCCGGCCCAGCTCTTCTTGATGAGAGCAATGACGTTCTCGGGAAGCGGAACATAGTGGAGTTCTTCCGCAGCCTTGCTGCCATTGGCGTAAGCCCAGTCGAAGAACTTCAGTGCGTCCTTAACAGCGGCCGCGTCCTTCGGCTTCTTGTGGATCAGGATGAAGGTCGGGCTCGTGATCGGCCAGCTCTCGGCGCCGGACTGTTCCGTCAGGATGACGCCCATGCCGGGAGCAGAAGCCCAGTCAGCGCTGGCGGCAGCAGCCTGGAACGCAGCGATTTCCGGAGAGACGGTTTTGCCGTCCTTGTTGATCATCTTCGAAAATGCGAGCTTGTTCTGCGTAGCGTAGGCGTATTCGACGTAGCCGATAGCGCCCTTCGTCTGCATCACGTTGTTGGCAACGCCTTCGTTACCCTTCGCGCCGATGCCGACCGGGAACTGAACCGACGTGTTCGAGCCGATCTTCGACTTGAATTCTTCGCTGACCTTCGAGAGGTAGTTCGTCCAAACGAACGTCGTGCCCGATCCGTCCGAACGGAAAACGACGGCGATGGCGTCGGAGGGGAGCTTCAGCTCGGGGTTGAGCTTCTTGATGGCCGGATCGTCCCAGGTCTTGATTTCGCCGAGATAGATCTTGGCGATCGTCGCGCCGTCGAGGACGATTTCGCCCGGCTTGATGCCGTCAAGGTTCACAACCGGAACGATGCCGCCGAGAACGGTCGGGAACTGAACGAGGCCTTCCTTGTCGAGCTCTTCGCCCTTGAGCGGCTTGTCCGAAGCGCCGAACGTGACCGTGTTGGCGATGATCTGCTTGATGCCGCCGCCAGAACCGATCGACTGATAGTTCAGACCAACGCCGGTCTCTTTCTTATAGGTGTCGGCCCACTTGGCGTAGATCGGATACGGGAACGTGGCACCCGCGCCGGAAATGTCGGCCTTTACGGGAGCGGTCGCAGCGGCTGTCGCCGCAAACGCCGCTAAAAGCGCCAGAAAAGACTGTTTCACTCGTGGTCTCCTTGTTGAACGGGGGCTTGAGGCCTCGCCACTCGATCTGCCGGGAAAGCCCGGCAAGCACTCTCTAGTCCAGTTAGTTCACGCCTTTGTGAAACGTTAACTTATTGTTCTGGCGGAATTTTATTTCGCTTGTTAACCGTTTCATGGTGCGTGCGATCAGGTTTGTTCCGACGGTTCCGAAAAACGTGCTCTCGGAGAGAACAACTTTCGGAGCGACAACGCCCCCCGCCGGTCGCGTGATGCGAAAGAGTTAGGTGCTTTGGCCTACGCCATCCGCAAGGGGTTGGCAGTCATGACACCGTCATCAATCACGGAGCCTGTTCTAACGACTCCACGCAATGGAAATGTGACAGTTCAACATTTTGATTTATATAAATTTTATTTGCACGCAGGCAGGACAACCTTGAATGTCGTGCCTTCTCCGACCACCGACTGGACCGTGAGTTCGCCCTCGTGGCGGTTCAAAACGTGTTTGACGATTGCGAGACCCAGTCCCGTGCCGCCAATTCGGCGGCTATGTTCGGCGCTGACACGGTAAAAACGCTCTGTGAGACGCGGCAAATGCTCAGGCGCAATGCCCGGACCATTGTCCACGATGGAAACGAACGCGCGAGCAGGAAATCTTTCGTCTCGCGCGCCGGTTTTCTTCATTAGCGAGATTTTCACCGTGCCGCCGTCGCGGCCGTATTTGACTGCATTCTCGACGAGGTTGTGGAAAACCTGAAAAAGCTCATCCCGATCACCCATTGCAACGATGAGTGCATTTTCGGGCGCATCGACGTCGATCGATATGTTGCGTTCCTCTGCGAAGACAGAAATGGATCGCGTAACGTCTTCCATGAGGTCGTTGAGATCGACGCGGCCAGTCGGCTTCAAGTTTGCTTTCTCTTCGACGCGGCTCAGCAAAAGCAGATCGTCGATAAGGCGCGTCATGCGCTCGGCCTGATCGGCCATGATCGCAAGAAATCTCTCGCGCGCCTTTTCATCGTTTCGCGCCGGGCCTTGCAGTGTTTCGATGAAGCCGCGCACCGATGCGAGAGGCGTGCGCAGTTCGTGGCTCGCGTTGGCGATGAAGTCGGTGCGCATTTCGAGTAGGCGATGCTGCTCGGATTCGTCGTGGATCGTAATGAGCGCGGCTATCGGAGGGCGCTGGTTCGCGGCGCCGAGCGGCGCTACCGTTGCGATGAGCCGCTGGCCTGCGCTTCCCCTCGGCACGAGGCGGGCTGTACCTTTTTCGCCGTTCTGGAGAGCGCCTGTAACCGCCGCAATCAGCTCGGGATCGCGATTGACATGTTCCAGCGGCACGCCGGGCCTGAGCCTGTCGAACAGGCTGCGGGCGGCTGCGTTGTAATTTAGAATGACGGACATTTCGTCGAGGACAATCGCCGGATCGGGCATCGCCGCAGCGAGATCGATCCAGGTCAAAATATTTTCCGAACTTGAGCCGATGCCAGTCATGTCACTCGCTTTTTTATCGAGCGTACCGCGTGGCCATGCAAATAAAGCTGCAGCGGCCACACACAATCCACAAGCTAACAAAATTCCGTCGCGCAGTGGCCCGCTCGCCCACATCGACAGGTATGCGAGGACGACAAACGTTACAGCGCAGAGCGCCGCGAAACCTGGGCGAGCGTTATCACGGGTCATGCCCGCTGGAGTAATCCTGATGTGCGCCATAAGCTAGCCAGCAAATTCAGCTTCGCCGCGAGCCGCGCGCAGCCGGTTTTTTGCTCCGGACCTTGGTGCCGTGATCCGTTTCACCGTTAGGCTCGGTTTCGGTGAAGCCGATCGGCGATTTAACGGCCAGCTCCGCGAGGGTGTGCTGATCGAGAACAGAAATGAATGCCATCAGCGCGTCGTCGAACATGGCGTTGATGTTGCCGGGGTCCGCATCGGACCCGCGCGTGCCACCACCGCCTTCGACCTGCACGCGGGTCACTTCGATGGCGCGGACGACGTCACCGATCTTGATGGATGTCGCAGGCTTCGCCAGCCGGACGCCGCCGTTCGGGCCGCGGACAGCCGCCAAAAATCCGGCGTGCGAAAGAATATGGACGATCTTGAACACATTTTGCTTGGTGACGCCGAGGCGATCAGAGACATCAGCAACCTTCACCAGCTGGTCTTTGGCGAGCGTGCATTCTATCAGGATGCGGATCGCGTGGCCGGTCTGCTTCGTCAAGCGCATGTTTTAGCTACCTGGGCCGCGCGGCCGCGACGGAAAAAATCTCTCCCTGCTTGTTTCACAAATCTTGTCCGGGTGGCAAGGGGCGCGACTGGCCTGAGTTCACTTGACAGTTCCGCGGGCGGCCATTCTATACCTTCACAGTAAATATTTGGACTTGGCAATTCCGCTCGAGCATCTTGCGGATAGCCAAGGGGGCAATTGGCACGGAGACCCGAGATGTCGAGAAAATCGTCCGCGCGCGGCCGCGCAGCTCAACTCCTGCTTGCCGTGACGGTGGCGGCATCACTCGGCGCAAATCCGGTCTTTGCGGGACCGCCAGCGACCAAAGACATCATGAAAAACTACGGAGATCTCGCCGAGGCGATGTACTCCGATGCGCTTACCAAAGCCAAGGATCTCGACAAGTCGATCGATGCCTTTTTGGCGGCTCCAAGCACCGAGACGCTCGCCGCGGCTCGCGACGCATGGAAAGCGTCGCGCGTTCCCTACATGCAGACGGAAGGGTTCCGGTTCGGCAACAAGGTCGTCGACGACTGGGAAGGCGAGGTAAACTCCTGGCCGCTCGACGAAGGTCTCATCGATTACGTCGACAAGGACAGCTACGGCGACAGTAAGGAAGAGAATCCACTCTACACCGCCAATATTATCGCCAACAAGAAATTCCGGCTCGGGCCGAAGATGCTCGACGCAAGCAAGATCGACAAGAAAGTCATCGCCAAGCTCAATAGCGCGCTCGACGTCGAGTCGAACGTCGGTACGGGGTATCATGCCATCGAGTTTCTGCTCTGGGGGCAGGATCTCCATGGAACCGGCCCCGGAGCAGGCGAGCGGCCGGCGAGCGATTACGATCTCAAGTCGTGCACGCATGGAAACTGCGACCGCCGCCGCGATTACTTGAAGGCGGCCTCCGGGCTTCTCGTCGACGATCTTGAGGAAATGGCCGGGGATTGGAAGCCGGACGGCAAAGCCCGCAAAGCGCTGAGCGCCGGCGATGAAAGCGTACAGCTGGCGACAGTCCTGACGGGTCTTGGCTCGCTTTCCTATGGCGAGCTAGCGGGCGAGCGGATGAAGCTCGGCGTGCTGCTGCACGATCCCGAGGAAGAGCACGATTGTTTCTCGGACAACACCCATAACAGCCACTACTACGACCAGGTCGGCATGATGGAGATCTGGAACGGCAAGTACGATGGGGCGACGCCGGTCAGCGGCCCAAGCATCGCGGAACTCGCCCGCGCGAAAGCGCCGGACGCCGCCAAGCGCGTCGACGACGCCATGGCCGTTACGCTCGAGAAGATCAAAGCGATCAAGGTCAAGGCCGACTCGGGTGAAATGGCCTACGATCAAATGCTCGCAGCCGGAAACGATGTCGGCAACAAGATGATCCTTGATGCGGTCGATGCTCTCGTCTCTCAGGCGCGCGCAATCGAGGCGGTCGTCGCTGGCCTTAATCTTAAGGTCAAGATCGAAGGTTCCGACAGCCTCGATGATCCCGACAAGGTCGCCAAGGCGAAGTAACTTGTGGTCTTCGCCCGGCCTCGTTTCGTGCTCAGATGAGGTGTTCGCATGGTAACGCGCCGCGACCTGATGATAGGGGCTGCGGCCTTTGCGGGAAGCGCCGGTACAGGCTTTTTGTCTGTCGGCCGGCGCGTCGAGGCGCGAGAGGTCATCGCGGAGCCGATTGGTCACGGCGTGAAGTCGATCGCCTTCGATCTTGCCGAACGGCCCACCGCGCTGCCGTGCTTCAATGGCAAGACGCTGCCGCTCTGGACGTTCGAAGCCGACACGACTTTCCCCGTTGTGCGCATGAAGCTCGGCGAACGGCTCGATACTGTTTTCAAGAATAACCTGCCGAGGGAGGGCGAGGTCGCGTCGATCCATTGGCACGGCCTTCGGATTCCGAACGAGCAGGACGGCGTCCCCTACATGACGCAGCAGCCAATCGCGCCTGGCGGGGAAGGGCGCTATTCGTTTGTGCCGCCCGATACGGGGTCGTTCTTCTTTCACACGCACTGCAATTCGGTCGAACATTTCGGCCGCGGGTTGATGGGCGTGCTGATCGTCGAGGGCGATGAGATCACGCCGCCGGACGGCGAAGTCGTGCTGATGATGAAAGACTGGCGCATCGGTCCGGATGGCGAATTCTTGCCGTTCTCGACGGACGAAGGTGCAGCGAAGAGCGGAACGGCGGGTACGGTGCGGTCGGTCAATGGCGCGACGTCACCAGTCATTCCGGTGCCGTCTTCCGCGAATATTCGCATTCGCTGCTACAACCTCGATCCGTCGCGTATCTCCGAAATCGGATTCGAAGGCGCCGAAGCGGCGATCATTGCGCTCGACGGCAATGGATTGCCGCCGTTCACGTTCGAATCCTGGCGGCTCGGTACGGCGATGCGCGCCGATATCCTGCTGCGCACTGCGCCGCCGGGCGAGTCGATAAAGCTCTACGATTATTTTGCGCCCGAGCCTGTCGTTCTGGCGGAATTCAAGTCGGAGGGGCCGCCGAAACGAACGGATGCGTTCGATCCGACGCCGCTCAAAGTCATGCCGTTCGCCAAGCTCGACGAAGCGAATGCGCAGATCATCCCGTTCGAGTTTTCGGCGACGCCGACGGGTGCGGCCGTCGCTGCGATTGGAGCGGGGCCGGGCATAGAGATAGGCCCGCTTTGTCTCGCAAAACGCACCTTCTGGGCGATCAACAAGCAAGTATGGCCCGGAAATAGTCATCGCGATCTCGGGCCGCCGCTTGCTGTTTTAAAGTCCGGACAGAGCTATATTTTCGAACTCGATAACACGACGCCGCGCTCGCATCCGATCCACATTCACGGACACACGTTCGAGGTCTTGAATTCGAGCAAACGGAAGCTTCCACGCTTTCGATGCGATACGGTGCTGCTGATCCCGAACGAGCGTATTCAGGTCGGGCTCGTCGCCGGTCTGCCGGGCAAGTGGATGTTTCATTGTCATATCCTCGAACATCAGGAAGCTGGCATGATGGGTTACATCGAGGTCGTGTGAGGATGCTCGCGCGGGCTTCGATTGTGATCTTGCTGGCGGCCGGGTTCGCGTCATCTGCGGTTCGCGCCGATCCGCTCGATGCGGCAGTGGGCAAAGCGCTTTTCGATAGGCAGTGGATTCCAGCACCGTCGTCCACCAACGGGACGGACGGATTGGGCCCGCTGTTTGTGTCGCGGTCCTGTACGGGTTGCCACGCTCGCAGCGATGGCGCTCACGTCGCGACACGTGAGGACGGCACGCAGGACATCGTGGGAGCTGTCGTTCGTTTCGGGAAGGCGGACGGAATTACGGATCCGTTTTATGGCCTCGAATTGCAGACGAACGCGGTGCCGGGTTTGGAGCCGGAGGGCAGCGCGCATTTTCTTCCCGAACTCAAATACACTCTCAATGGACCTGCGCTCGGCGCGGGTATTCATGCGGGCGTGCGCCTCGCGTTGCCGCTGTTCGGAAAGGGCGCGTTCAACGATGTGCCCGATGATGAAATCTTGAAGCGCGCGGCGGCGAATGCGCGCGATGCGGGTCCGGTGAAGGGACGCGCGAATGTTACGCCGCGAGGTGTCGGCCGCTATGGCTGGAAGGCTGCGCACGTTTCCCTGGAGGAGCAGGTCGCGCACGCATTCGCGTTCGATATCGGCCTTTCGAGTCCGCTGTTTCCGCTGCCTTATGGCGACTGCACGGCTCTCGAGACGACGTGTCTTGCCATGCCGAACGGCGAAAGTCCGGACTTCGAGGGGCGGGAGCTTTCGTCTCAAATGATCGGTGTGGTGGCAAGCTTTCTGAAGTCTTTGCGCGCGCGTCCGGTCACCGAAGAGTCCCGCCTTTTCGCGGCGACCGGGTGTGCGTCGTGCCATACCCCGACGTTAAGGACGAAGGACGGCCGGGAAATTCCGGCCTTCACCGATCTTCTGCTTCACGATATGGGTCGAGGGCTCGATGACGGCGTTGGCGAGCCAGGCGTCAAGTCGTTCGAGTGGCGGACGGCGCCGCTCATCAGCGGCCGAGTTCCGCCCGAGCGGCGGCGCTACTTGCACGACGGATCGGCGGCGACGGTGGCTGAAGCCATCGAAAAGCACTCTGGCGAAGCGGAACACGCTCGTGGTCTTTTTGAAGCCTTGCGGCCCGACGACAAGACGCGTCTGGTCGATTACGTGAATGGGTTGTGATGGTGCTGAGAGCGATATTTCTTATTTTGGCGGCGTTCGCCTTTGCCGTTCAAGCAGCTGGTGCCGATCTTTCGCCCGAGGCGGGTGACGATGCGGTCGCTGCGCCTGCGCCATCGGTTGGTGCGGCGCGGCCCGAGCCGTTAAGTCATGCGGCGATGGTTAAGGCAGCGATCACATCGTACATCATTCCGCATATCGACGGATTGAAAGCAGCGGCGGAGCAATTGCCGACGGCGGTCGAAAATGTCTGCAAGACCGGAACGCCGGCCGCTCAGAAAGACCTAGACGAACGCTTTGAAAAAGTCGTCGTCGCCTATGCAGAGGTCGACTTTCTGCGCTTCGGTCCGATGCTCGAAAAAGGGCGGCGCGAGCAGATCTCATTTTGGCCCGATCCGCGCGGGTTCGTTGCGCGGCAGCTGAGGCTTTTGCTGTCGAGCAAGGACGAGAAGATTGCCGAGCCGGGCGCTCTTGCAAAGCAAAGCGCGGCGCTTCAAGGGCTTCCGGCGCTCGAAGCGCTGATGCGTGACAAGGACACTCCGCTCGGTCCCGGCGAAGCCGCGCATTATCGCTGTATCGTTGCGGGCGCTATCGCGGCCAACATCGTGCGGCTGACGAACGAAGTGTCGGACGGGTGGGAAAAGCCCGACGGCTGGGCCGACAAGCTGCTTCATCCAGGCCCGAACAACGATACGTATAAGAACGAGAGTGAGGCGGCCGTCGAGATCGTCAAGGCGTTGATCGTTGGCCTGGGGCTGACGGGCGATTTGCAGTTGAAGCCGCAGATCGACCCCAAAATAAAGCTCGCGCCGCCTTATCAGAAGTCGGATTTGCAGAAAGCGTACTATGCGGCCAGCATCACGGCGCTGCATCAGCTTTACGATACGGTCGATCTTGAAAGCTGGCTCCCGCCCGACAGACTCTGGATGAAGGATTGGGCGCTCGGCACATGGCGCGCGCTTGAATCGAGTGACGGCTTCGGCGGCAAGGCGGCTCACGCCGAGCGCGATGATGTACCGACGCCGCGCGAAGTGTTCGACCGTACGAACGGACTGCGCAACATGGTGGCCAACAGGCTATCGATAGCCGCCAAGCTGACGGTAGGATTCAATGAACTCGACGGTGATTGATCGCAGGCACATGATGCTCGGCACGTTGGCCTTTGTCGGCGCGGCGGGCTTACGGCCTGGCTTCGCGACGGCGGCAGGAAATGACGTTGCCTACGTGACTGCCGCGCGTCTCGCGAGTGGCGCGTTCGGAATTCTGCTGCTTGGTGCGGATGGTGCGATTTTGCGCGAGGTGCCGCTTTCCGCGCGCGGCCATGACATCGCGATTCATCCGTCAACGGGGCGCGTCGTGGTTTTTGCGCGTCGTCCGGGCGCATTCGCGGTGTCGTTCGAGATCGGAAACAAGACGGCGCCGCATGTGTTCACGCCGGGCGAGGGGCGGCACTATTTCGGTCACGGCTCTTTTTCGCAGGATGGGCGTTTGCTCTACGCGTCGGAGAACGACGTCATCACCGGCATGGGCGTGATCGGCATCTACGACGTTGCACGTCGTTTCAAAAAGATCGGCGAGCATTCCACATTCGGCATGGGGCCGCACGAGATCATGCTTCTGGCCGACGGCAAGACGATTGCGGCCGGTAATGGCGGTCTCGATACGACGCCGGACGGCGGTCGCGAAAATCTCAATGTCGAGTCGATGCAGCCTTCGCTCACGTTCGTCGATGCGGAAAGCGGTGGGCTTCTCGCCAAGCATGAGATGACGGGTGAATTGCGGTCGCTTTCCATCCGGCACGTGACGCAAGACGCGAAAGGCGTCATCTGGTTCGGCGGACAATGGGAAGGAAACCCGAGCGAGACGCCTCCGCAAATCGTCGGCAGCGCGGGACTGGACCGCGCGCCGAAGCTGATCGAGCCGCGCGGGAAAGGCGGAGACGATCTTAAGGGCTATATCGGCGCGATGGCGGTGAGCAACGACGGTCGCTTCATTGCGGCGAGCGCGCCGAAGGCCGGACATGTCGTTTACGTCGATACGGAGACGGCGGCTATCATCGGACTGAGCGATCTGAAGGACGTGTGCGGGCTCGCGCCGGAAGGCGAAAAAGATTTCGCGGCCTCATCGGGGTTCGGCGTGATCCGATACGAGACGGCGCGCGCAACGACGGTTTCCCAGCACGAGCTGCAGGATATCGCGTTCGACAATCATTTGCGACGTATCTAAGCGCTCCGTCGCATTTCGCACATGCGTCGGCGCGTCGAATAAGGTGTACACTGTTTATTCCCGCATTTCGATAAAGCCGGGAAGAGCGCGCCCCATTGCAAGAGTCGAATCATCATACGACCACGCTCAGGAACGGTTAGTCTCTGGGTGTAGAAATGCTGAGATCTACGGAACAGTGGGCCAAGGACCTCATCGCGGCGGGGCAGATCCGGCGAGAGGATTATCTCGAAGCCATTCACCTCGATCCCTGGCCGTTCGTATTCATCTACGTGCGTGTGGCGGCGTTTCGATATGGTTGGCGGCGGGTGCGGACGGCCTTGCGGCTCCGTTTGTGGCAACGGTACAAACCGCGTCGCGCTTATTGGCTGGAGTCGCGCTGGAGGAAAGCGGCGACGTCGGCGCGTGTGTCGATATCGGCGAAAGGGCCGATTCCTTCCCAAGACAATGGTTTCCACAGCGCTTCATAGGCCGCGAGAATTGTCTTGCCGCCCGCATCGCCTGTCACGGTTTTGAGCACGGCGAACAGGGATTTCGGCCAGATGATCGGGTGGCCGCGGCGGCCATCGTTCGCGACCGGGAAGACGATGGCCGTTTGGTCGGCCGAGAAGGCGGCGACCAATGCGGTCACGAGAGCGGTCGTGACGCCCGGCATATCGGCGAGCGCAACGAGAACGCCATCGGCATCGCTCGCGATGTTCTCCAAGCCGATACGCAGCGACGTTGACAGGCCGTCTCGTGCTTCTCGATTTTCGACGATGCGCCAGCGACCGGGACCAGCGCCGATAGCGACAGGCCCACCGGCTTCGGGCACCACGAGAACGATGTCTTCGATATCGGAAGCGGCGAGCGCCAGGCAGACGCGGCGGACGATGGGAACGCCATCGATCTCGACCAAGAGTTTGTGGCCATCCTCGAAACGGGACGAGCGTCCGGCGGCGAGTATGACGGCGCTGACGGTCACGCTGCCGGGGCTTTGCGGAACGCTGCGATGATTTGTGCGAGGATCGACGTCGCGATTTCTCCCGGCGTTTCGGCTTCGATGTCGAGGCCGACCGGCGCGTGAATGCGAGCGATGTCGGCGTCGGTAAAGCCGGCGGCCTTCAGCCTCTCGACGCGTTTGGCGTGGGTGCGGCGCGAGCCCAGCGAGCCGATGTAGCGGCACGGAGCTTTCAATGCGATCGACAGCGCTTCGTCGTCAATGTGATCGACGTGAGTCAGCGTGACAACGGCCGAGAACGGATCGGCGGCCATCTTCTTGAAGCATTCCTCCGGCCAGCCGGCGATAAGCTGAGAGGGATCGAAGCGCGCTGGGCTAGCGAAGGCCGTGCGCGGATCGATCACCTTCACATCGTAGCCTGCGGCGGTCGCCATCGTCGCCAGATGTTGGCCGATGTGCGTCGCGCCGACGATGATGATGCGCGGCGGGGGTGTCAGGGCGTGGACGAACGTCTCGCCGGATTTGTCGACGCTGCTATGGGCGCGGCGGATGGCTTCGGCAACGATAGGATCCGTCGAGGTTGCGCCATCGTGGATTTCGCGAACGCCGTCGGCGAGGCGGGTCGTCACGACGATTGGCTCACGCGCGGTGGCGGCGTCGTCAAGCTTTCGCAGGAACTCTAGGTCCGTCGCCGGGTCCAGCTTTGCGACGTGAACGCGAATCTTTCCACCGCAAGCGAGTCCGGCCCGCCACGCCGTTTCGTCGGCGATGCCGAAGCTCAATATTTCGGGCTTTCCGGTGTCGATGACATCTAGGCCCGCGGCAATGACGTCGGCTTCGACGCATCCGCCGGACACTGAGCCCTGAAATTCGTCAACGTCAACGATGGCCATTTGGCCGCCCGTCCGGACTGGAGCCGAGCCCCAGGTATCGATCACGGTTGCGATGGCGACCGGGCGTCCGGCTTCGAGCCAAGCCCTGGCGGCCGCTCGCGGATTTGTTAACGGCGCGTCGGATTTTGAGAGCGTTTCGGTCGTTTGGAGGTCGGTCACGGCGATATCTTCAGCTGGTTGCCACAGTGTCGCGATTGCGCTTCGGGAGCCCCGAGGCTAGAAGCCCGAAGATGGCGAGACCCTCGGTCAAGATCAAGGCGAAGGCAAGTGCGAAGGTACGGCGGCTGGCGCATGGCGCGGCGGCTGCGCAATCGCGCGCGCCCAAGGTCGGCTTCGTGTCCCTCGGATGCCCGAAGGCGCTGGTCGACAGCGAACGCATTATTACCAAGCTTCGCTCGGAAGGCTATGCGATTGCGCGCGAGTATTCGGGTGCGGACGTGGTTGTCGTCAACACCTGCGGCTTTCTCGATTCCGCGAAGCAGGAAAGTCTCGACGCCATCGGCGAGGCGATGAACGGCAACGGCCGGGTGATCGTGACCGGATGCTTCGGCGTCGAAGAGGGGCGCATTCGCGAGGCGCATCCGGGCGTGCTCGCGGTTACGGGACCGCATCAATACGAGCAGGTTGTCGAAGCCGTGCACGAAGCCGTGCCGCCGCTGCATGATCCTTATGTCGATCTCGTGCCGCCGGAAGGCCTCAGGCTCACGCCTCGCCATTACGCCTATCTGAAGATTTCGGAAGGCTGCAACAATCGCTGCACGTTCTGTATCATTCCGTCGTTGCGCGGCGATCTTGCGAGCCGGCCTGCCAATCACGTGATGACGGAAGCGGAGCGGTTGGTGAACGCTGGCGTGAAGGAACTGCTCGTCATCAGCCAGGATACGAGCGCCTATGGGCTCGATCTCAAATACGCCGAGTCCGCGTGGAAGGGATCACAGCTCAAGGCGCGCTTCCTCGATTTATCGCAGGCGCTGGGCGATCTCGGCGCTTGGGTCCGGATGCACTACGTCTATCCTTATCCGCACGTCGATGACGTTATTCCGCTGATGGCGGAAGGCAAGATTTTGCCGTACCTGGACATTCCGTTTCAGCACGCGTCGCCTAAAGTGCTGAAAGCGATGCGGCGTCCGGCGTCGCAGGAGAAAACGGCTGAGAGAATCCGGCGCTGGCGCGATGTGTGTCCCGATCTTGCGATCCGCTCGACATTCATTGTCGGGTTTCCGGGCGAGACAGACGAAGATTTCGAGCTTCTGCTGCAATGGCTCCGGGACGCGAAGATCAACCGCGCGGGCTGCTTCAAGTATGAGGCGGTCGAGGGCGCCAAGGCGAATGACATCGAAGGCGCAGTGCCGGAAGACGTGAAGGAAGAGCGCTGGCACCGCTTCATGGCGGCGCAGAAGGATGTCAGCGCCGAATTGCTGCGCGGGCGGATCGGCATGACAATCGATGTCATCATCGACGAAGTGGACGAGGACGGCGCCATTGGCCGCTCGAAGTGGGACGCGCCGGAGATCGATGGCAACGTGTTTCTCAACGGCGAAGGCGATGTGAAATCCGGTGACATCGTGCGCGCCAAGGTTATCGAAGCCGACGAATACGATCTCTGGGCCGAACGTGTGGTTTAGGTTGCTTACTTCGTCATTCTCGGCCAAGCGGTGCGAAGCCCGTCGACGGCCAGGGATGACGAGAATCTAAAGCGGCACCACGCCGGATTCTTCTGGTTTTGCCTTGTATTCCGGCTCCACGTGAATGACGACCTCAGATCCCTCGATGTTCTTTTCGATGGAATCTTCCAGGCGGTCGCAAATGGCATGCGCTTCGTCGACCGACATCGCTCCCGGCACCACCAGATGAAATTCGATGAAGAGCGCGCGGCCGGCTTGGCGCGTGCGGATGTCGTGCGCCTGAAGAGCGCCGATGCCGTTCGCTTCGATGGCGCCACGGATGCGCGCTTCCATCTCGGGACTTGCGGCTTGATCCATCAGGCGCGACATCGAATCCGTCGCGATCTTGTAGCCCATCATCAGGATGTTGACGGCGACGACTGCCGCGATGAGCGGATCGAGAATGTGCCAGCCGGTCAACACGGCGAAAGCCAAGCCGATGATAACGCCGACAGACGTAATCACGTCGGTGAAGAGGTGCATCGGCGACAAGGGCGGGTGAACGCCATGCCGTTCCCCAGCGTATCATCGCCCACGCCCATCCGGCGTTTATGGCGGACGAGAACGCGTTAATGGCTAGGCCCAGCGTCGAGTGCTCCAGCGTTACGCCTTCGGTCAAGCCGGAATAGGCTTTGATCATGATGAGGACGGCCGCGACGGCGATCATTGCGCCTTCGAACATGGCGGCCAGGAATTCGGCCTTGTGGTGACCGAACGGATGATCGGAATCTGGCGGCACGGCGCTTATCCGGACCGCGCCGTAGGCGGCAATCGCTGTCATGACATTGACGACGCTTTCTAGGGCGTCGGAGTAAAGAGCAACCGATCCCGAAATTGCGTAGGCAATGTATTTCAGCGTGATCACGACCAGCGCGACCCCGATGTTCACGGCGGCGACGCGGGCGATCCGATTATTTTGCTCAGATGCTGTAGGCATACAACTATCGGTTTCCGTTGGTGGCCGGGACTAGGTCGCATATTCCTTCTGCCGATTCCACCGGTGCGGCGGTGCGCTATCGGAGTTTTTCTGCGGTGCTTATCCACATGAGCGGATGCGCCGCGCCCTCGCCGCGACAGCGCGAATCTGATGCTCCATTAGTCCAACAAAGACTGCCAAGTCCCTAAGTCCGGCATGTGCACGCCGAGACGCGGATCGGAGCATCCATGGCAAATTTCACCACCCACATCGCAATCGGCACCGTCGTTTCGGGCGCCTTGGCGACTTTGACGCTCGCCGCGGACGTCGTCGCGCCGCAGAACCTTGTCGCGGTCACGCTTGCAGGCGCTTTGGGCTCAGTGCTGCCTGATATCGATCTGAAGGATTCCCGGCCGAGCCGTGCAATGTTCGCGGGCCTTGCGATCTTCGCTTCTTTCGCCGTCCTCTTCAACGCGGCGACGAAATTCTCGATCGCCGAGCTTTGGCTGCTGTGGCTCGGTACGTTGCTCATGGTACGGTACGGACTGCACACGGTCTTTCATCGGCTTGCGGTCCACCGCGGGATCTGGCATTCGATCCTGGCGGCGGTCTTTTGCTCAGTCGCGACTGCAATCGTATTCCGCTATCTGCTGGACAAGCCCGACGGTGTGTCGTGGCTCGCGGCCGCGTTCATGTTCGTCGGCTACATCACGCATTTGACGCTCGACGAGATTTATTCAGTCGATGTCATGGACACGCGGATCAAGTCATCGTTTGGAACGGCGCTGAAGCTTTTCGATCGCCGCCACCTCGCGGCGTCGGCCGCCATGGCGGGCGCAACTGCGCTTGCAATCATGCTGTCGCCGCAGACCGCGACGTTCGTCAACGGCCTGAGTTCGCACGACATGTGGTCGGGCTTAGAGCAGCGCCTGCTGCCCACCGACAAGTGGTTCGGTCTCGTCGAGACACCCCACTTTGCCGCGCGCAAACAGGAAGCCGGAAATGCCGTAACGACCGGGTCGATTGGCGCTTCGTCGGCCAATGGCGTCGCCGTGCCGGGACATGCCGCGACGCCCGCCCAGCCGGAAAAAGCAGCGGTGCAGACACAAGAGGCCGAACCAGCCACGCCGGTTCAGCCTACGCCGGAGGCGGCGCCGGTTACGACGCGTGAGCCGCCCGGCAGCGCAAGCCCTTGAGGAAGGTCGACGTCAACTCTTTGGCATACGTCTGCGCCGTTACCGGAGTGATGTAGACGCCCTTCTCCGTTGCGGCGAAGGCGGTGATGCCGTTGAGGCCCGCAAGGAAGGCTCGCGATGTGGTGCCGAGTTCATCGCGCGTGAGCTCCGGCGCAATCTGAGCGAGTGCGCCGTGGACGATTTCCACGAGGCTCGTCGTGTAGTCATGGAAAGGCGCGGGGACTGTTTTGCCCGCAGGGAGATTGTGGGCGAGAAATAAATTCCACATCCGACGATTGACGAGCGCGAAGTCGACGTAGGCGTGCGCTAGGTCTTCGATGTTTTTCTCGCCGTCCGGGCCGAGAGGGACGCGCTTCAGATGCTCGACGGTGCGTCCCATCAATTGAACCTGAAGGGTCAGCAGAACATCGTCCAGGTTCTCGAAGATATTATAGAGCGTGCCCGGCGAATAACCAATCATCCGCGCAATTTCGCGAGCCGAAAGACCAGTAATTCCATTGCGTTCGACAATGGTCTGAGACGCATCGAGGATGAGCTGTCTCAGTTCTTCCGGCGAGTGAACGGATCTCCGTCCCATAGGTTTCCATTACCCCAAAACAGTGTTGTTCAATCTATGGGCTTAACTGTACCCAAGGTTTATTACAGCACAAGGAAATATAGAACTCTGGGTTTGAATTCCTAGGGGGTAGTTTCCTACTAGGAATTTTTCGTCACCAGAAGCGCCTCATAATCCGGGATTTTTTTCGTCCCATTGGCAAGTGTTGGGTACCGAAATCTCTTTATAGAGACTATTGAGGCATTGGCTTCGCGAAAGCGGAATGATTTTTTTTTGACGTTCAACTCAGCTTATTTGCAAGCGTCAGAGCTTGAATTGAGTTGATCCAATGTCTTGCCGTTGTTCAAACCGGGCAGATACATCACGGACGGCACGTTGCGCGGCATCATCGCAATTTCATAGTGCCAGGTCATGGGGCCGATGATGCTGGGGAGAAGGTTCGTCAGTAACGGTGTGTAGGAATATTCGGCGGTCGCAAAGACGACGCGGCCACCATTCGGCAGAATGTTTTTGTCGACAGCGAATGGGGGAGCTTGACCGCAATTCGGAGACGACACGGCTTGGGTTGTCCAGTTTTTTCCGTACGACCATTCGACTTTTGCTGGCGGCGATTTGGTGGGGTCAACCCAAACTTGATAGACTTGAACGGCAAGTGGCGTGGTGCTGTAAGGCCGCATCGCGTGCTGGGCGGCGGACATCATTCCTGCGAGCGACCCCGTCGAAACTGCTTTCGTCCAACTTGCGTCAGCCATATCTTCGGGCCAAAGCTGCTTTTCGCGCGTGACGAGATCGCCGACCATCGATGCTGAGCGCTGAAAGCGCTTATGGATGATCAGCGCGCGGGATAATTCAATTGTTCCAAACGTCATCAACAGTAGTAACGGCGCGAGCAATCCGAACTCGACGGCGGCGACGCCGGCGATGTCCGTTTTGAGCCGCCGTAGAAGCGAAAATAAGGTTCTATCGCGTGAGGCGTGAGCCATGTCAGCTGCTGGCTCCCGGATAAGGCTCGGTGCGGAACGCCGTCGAGGTTTGCATCATCATCGAGCCGTTCTGCATGGTGAGAAAATGCATGAACGGAACCTTCGATGCGAAGTCCCACGGGTAGCAGACGGTCACGATCACGACGCTGCTGGCTGTGCCGGCTTGCACGGCGATGAGCTTTCCGTAATTCGCGGAGTTATCGAGAACGGTTTCGTTCTGGCCCAAGCAATTGTGCACGCCGTCATCGCCCACACTGACGTCGCCATTGTTGCCGATCTTGGACCAGTCGTCGAAAGGCTGGGTCCAGACCTGAACCTTTGTGCAATCGATCCATTGGCCCGCACCATCGCAAATCTTTTGGCGGAAACCGCCGACCGTCATCTTGGCGGTGACGGCTTCGCCCGTCCGGATTAGCCGGCTGGCGTCGTCCGTGCCCTTCTCCAAAGCGCTGACAATAAAGAAATAGAGCGAGCAGCCCATCAGACAGAAAATGAACATGAAGAACGGAATCGCGACGATCGCGAATTCGACTGCAGCCGCGCCTCGATCGTTGCGACCGAACCGGCGGAAAATTGCGGATCTGGAAATCGGTCGCCGAACGACCGTTGCCGGTTCCGGTGAGGACATGGGCAAGCGCTCCGCTTCCTGACGACGTCTACTCTCTCGTCATCAGTCCTAAACGCGCAAGATTAAGAGCGCATTTATTGAAAGATGGTTCTTTCGACATCGGTTTAAGAAACGTTAAGCGGTGCGATGTGCGCCGGGCTACTGCGCGTTGTTCGACGAAGCGCCTTTATCCGACGTGCTAGTAGAGAAGCCGGTTTTGCTGGTGTTGGCGGACTTCACGCGGTTGAAGAAGTCTTCGTCGTCGCCGATTGTCAGCGTTGGCTCGCAGTTCGGCGTGCAAGCGTACGTGAAGCGCTGGGTCCCCTTATGAAGGTTGACGATCTTTCGGTCGTCCCGTTCGACCATCACGCGCTGATCCTGGATGACGTTATGATTGGCATCGAGCGCGATGATGTTGGTGACGCCGAACGTCTTGCCCGTAACCACGAGAAGATTGCCGTCCTGCAGCGCGACATCGGCGATCGAGGGATTACCGATGATGATCTCTGACGCCGGACGAGGAAGGCGAAGCAGCTGCGATTGATCGTAGCGAACCACAAGGTCCGCCGCGTTCGTGGGGATGACGGACAAAGCGAGAAGGCCGAGGCAAGCGATCGCTCTCATCATTTTGGAGGAGGCGACGGCGAAATTTGCTCTGTGAGGCATCTCTGGAATCCGGAATAGGTGGCGGCCGTCGCCATTACTGCGGAAAATGGTGAAGGATGTGCAAACGGCCGTTCCGAAGCGATGCAACGGCGCCTGAAGTGAGGGGCGGTTTCCCTGTGCCGGGTCCACGGATGAAATCAATAAAGTTGTTTGCATTGTTCCGCATGCGTCACAATCCAGACGCAACTGGCCAAAGTTCTGGGCGGTATAGTTGGATCGCGTGGTGACGTGCGCAGCATCATTGGTGCGTGCGTTGCATGAAACTAATCCGATGTATTCTTGTTTATTAAAAGTATTTATTCTGAAATACTGTGGTATTTTCCGGTTCGAAGCGCATGTTTGCGCAATAGTAATAATGTTGTTCCATGAATTTCGTGGATTTTAAATGTTTTTATTGCTGGGTCTATGATGGATAACTGCGCTTTAATACATATTTGTCGCGGAATTTTGGCGTTTTACCTGCTTTTAAGTTTTCACGATTATTGTCCGCTTAGTTTCCGGGAGGGCGCAGACCCTGAGGGAACATGGATCGGATCAGCGTTAGTTTGAGTTTTGGGAGAGTTCGAATGAATATGTTTTCGCGTTTTGTGAAGGACGAGTCGGGTGCTACGGCAATCGAATACGGCCTCATCGCTGCTATCGTCAGCGTCGGCATCATCGCCGCCCTCGGTAGCGTCCGCGACAGCCTGAAGGACACGTTCACCAGCGTCTCCGACGGTCTGAAGGGCACCGGTGCGACCCCCCCCGCCCCATAATTGGTTTTCGGCCTCTGAGAGGCATGTGCGAATGCGCTCGGAGAGAAATCTCCGGGCGCATTTTCGTTTCTTCAGGATTACGAATGCGGCCGGGTTGCGCAGTGCTCAAAAGCTGTACTTCGGCACCAGATTTTAACGCCGATGATGTTCATAGTCTTTCCGCCACAGACGGCAAAAGGGGTTAGGGCGATGAGAGAAAAGGTACAAGCATTCCTCGCGAGCGAGGGTGGTGCAACCGCGATCGAGTACGCGTTGATCGCGAGCATCGTGAGCATCTCCATCGTTGTGAGTCTCACAAGCGCGTCGACGTCGTTGCAGGCGATGTTCAAATCGGTCCACGACGCATTCACCGCCAACGGTCATTGAAAACTCCGTGACGCTACGAGCGCCACATTAGGCGGCCTTTTACCTCGAGCGCGCAAAGTATCAGCGTTTTCGGCAGAAAATCGGATATCGGACAATGACGACCTTCGCCTCTCTGGCGCTGATGGCTTTCCCCGTGGCGATGGCATTCGCCGCCGCCAACGACCTCTTCACAATGAAGATCCCCAATCTCATCCCGCTTGCGCTTTTCGCGAGCTTCGTCATCGTCGCGCTTTTGTCGCGCATGCCGCTCGATGTGTTCGGTATGCACGTCGCGGTCGGGTTCGCCGTTTTGACCGCGACCTTCACGCTTTTCGCTTTGAACCTTTTCGGTGGCGGCGACGCCAAGCTTGTCGCGGCCGGGGCGGTCTGGATAGGACCGGAGCACATCATGGATTATCTTCTCCTCATCACCCTATTCGGTGGCGCGCTCTCTCTTCTCATTCTCGGCTATCGCAAATGGGTGCCAGCGGCGGCCTTTGGCTTCCCGGGCTGGGCGCAAAGGTTGAACATCGATAAAGGTCCCATTCCCTACGGCATCGCGATCGCGGCAGGCGCGCTCGTCGTATTTCCTAAGACCAGTCTCTTTCTGTCCTTGATGACCTGAGACGATTTTCGCGGCTGCGAAACCCTGTGTGGAGCTGACGCGGTTGTTCGCCGAGCGACAATTGCCGCTACAATGTTCCGTCCTTTAGTCGCGCTTCGAGACGCCGGTTAACTACAAATTGACGATTGCCGGGGCATCGTCGATTTGCGGGATCGCGTTGGGTCTCAAGGGACTGCGGGACGAATGAAGCGGGCACAACTTATCGGATTTTCGGTCGCACTCGTTGCCGCCGTGCTCGCATACTACGTCGCGAGCGTGCTCGTGCGTCCGCCCGCACCCATAATGGTCGAGAAAAAGATCGACAGCACCGATGTGCTTGTCGCGGCGACGGATATTCCGGTCGGAGAGATCGTCAACGAAGGCAGTTTCCGCTGGATGTCGTGGCCGGAGGAAGCTGCGTCTCAAACCTATATCACCAAGAAGCGCGGCGGCGCAGAAATGCTGCACAAGCTGTCGGGCTCTGTCGCGCGCGCGCCGATGCTTGCGGGTGAACCGGTCACCGAGACGAAACTCATCAAGGCCGGTCAGGGCGGGGTCCTCGCGGCCATCCTTCCGCAAGGCATGCGCGCGATCTCGACGAAAATTCGCGCGGAAACTGCGGCGGGCAGCCTGATCCTTCCGAACGATCATGTCGACGTCATCCTTATCCGCCATGTGCGGGACCGTAGCGGTCAGGATCAGAACGTCGTCGATACGCTGTTCCGCAATGTGCGCGTCATGGCGATCGGGCAGCAGATTCAGACCAAGGAAGGCAAGAAGGCGGCGGACGTGTCGGCGTCAACAGCGACGCTCGAGCTGACGCCCCGGCAGGCGGAGATGATGGCGCTCGCGAATTCGATGGGTGAGATCACGCTCACGCTGCGCAGCGTCGCCGATCTGAGTACGGACCCTGCCCGCGCAGGCGGTCTCGATTTCAAAGTAAAAGACAACTCCGTGCGTGTCGTTCGGTACGGAGCGAAGTCGCGTGTGTATGGCGTGAACTGAGTAATCGTTATCAGTGGTCGTCATAGGGCAAGACCTCATGTGCACTAGGTTATGTTTTTTCGGGCGTTCGCTGGCGCGCGCCGCGATGCTTGCTATCGGCATCGGATTGGCGTTTTCCGGTGCGATGGCGCAGCCGCAAAGGGCGGTCGATCAGGTCTATGGCGACA
The DNA here is from genome assembly GCA_030148425.1 of Hyphomicrobium sp. Lineage (GTDB taxonomy): Bacteria > Pseudomonadota > Alphaproteobacteria > Rhizobiales > Hyphomicrobiaceae > Hyphomicrobium_B. The sequence goes on from JASBTM010000003.1 coordinate 280,366, forward strand.
ATGACGATGGCGGGCAGCACCAGTCGCTAATCCGTATCCAGGATACCGGCGGTCCGATCCGTAAGAATCTCAAGCTCGGCCTCGGCAAGTCGGTGCTGATCGAGTTTCCTCGCGACGTGCGCGATGTGATGGTTTCCAACCCGGCAGTCATCGATGCCGTCGTGTTGAGCTCCAACCGGGTGTTCCTGCTATCGAAAGGCAGCATCGGCGAAGCAAACGTCTTCTTCTTCGATACGTCCGGCCGCCAGTTCGCGACCATGGAAATGTATGTCGAGCGCGAAACGGCGGGTCTAGAGGCGCTGCTCAACCGCATCATTTCCGGTGCGCGGATCAAAGTTGAGATGCTCAATCAGACGGTGATCCTGACCGGCACCGTCAAGAGCCCCATCGATTCCACACGCGCCGGCGACATCTCCAACCAGTTCATTTCTCAGCAGCTGACGGCCGTGTCGGTGAGCGCAAAAGAAGGCGTCGCGATGGGGACGGCGCAGACCAGCCAAGAGAAGGAAAACGTCATCAACATGCTCTCGGTCGAAGCCGAAGAGCAGGTGATGCTGAAAGTCACGGTTGCGGAAGTTCAGCGTACGGCGCTAAAGCAGCTCGGCGTGAACGTCGGTGCGATGGTGCAGTCGGGCAGCTTCGCGACGCAGCTTCTGACTGAGAATGCTCTCCCGATCACGTCCGCACAAGGGCTTGGCCAGCTGCCTCAGATCGGTATCGGAACCGCGACGGCCGCGGGTTGTACACTTGGCGTACTTTGCTCGGTCAATCCCGGTGCAGGCGGTACGTTTCAAAACAGCGGCGTCACTTCGCAGTTTGGGAGTGGCGGCAACCGGGTTCAAACAGCGATCCGTGCGCTTGAACGCGACGGCTTGGTGCGCACGCTTGCCGAACCGAACCTCACCGCCATCTCGGGCGAGCCCGCCGAATTCCTGGCGGGTGGCGAAGTTCCTTACGTTACCGGAATCGATACGCAGTCGGGTGTCAGCTCGGTTGCTTTCAAGAAGTTCGGCGTGCAGCTGAGCTTTACGCCCGTCGTTCTTTCAGAAGGCCGCATCAGCCTCAAGATCGATACGAGCGTCAGCGATATCTCGCAGTTCATCGCCAACAATCCGGTGTTCGACACCCGGCAGGCAAAGACGGTCGTCGAGTTGCCGTCGGGCGGATCGCTTGCCCTTGCGGGTCTGATCAATACCAAGACGCAGCAGAATATCGACGGTCTTCCAGGGGCGAAGGACATTCCGATCCTCGGCACGCTCTTCCGCAGCCGCGACTTCCAGAACCAGGAATCCGAGCTTGTCGTGATCGTGACGCCCTACGTCGTACAGCCGACGTCGCGTCAGCAGCTGGCAACGCCTGCCGACGGATTGGCGCCTGCGACAGATCTCAAGGCGGATTTTCTCGGTCATCTGAACCGGATCTACGGCAAAGGCGAGAGTATGCCTTCCGGCGGTCTCAAGGGTGACTACGGCTTCATTGTCGAATAACCGGGGCGAGACACGCGTCATGCAGATGAGAAGCACGAATGCCGACCGCCCCGTAAGGCTCGGGCTTGGCGTTGCGAGGATCCTAACCGTTGCGCTGCTCTCGACGCTCGCCGCCGGATGCAAGCACGATGGAGCGGATGGTTCGCGTGTCGCGGGTTGGACATTGATAGATCCGGATCAACGTCACCCGATCCTCGTATCGCAACAACCCGCCTCGCTCTCTCTCCGCGTTTCGCCAAGTGCGGATGGGTTGACGCCGGCGCAGCGTGCCCGCGTGCTGGAATTCGCAAGCCACAGCTCTGCGTCGGATGCCGGAAACAGCCGTATCGTGATTTCGGCGCCGAGCGGATCGCAAAACGAAGGATCGGCGATGCAGGGCGCCGACGAGGTTCGGCAGCTGCTGATCAATACCGGATATTCGGAGACGAAAATCGCCGTCGAAGCCTATCAAGCTTCCGGCCGCGATGCTCCACTGCGGCTCTCTTATATGCGCTATGTGGCCCAGGCTCCGGAGTGTGGCCAGGACTGGTCGCAGAATCTGGCGCGCAACTACCAAAATACGCCGTATCCGAATTTCGGCTGCGCCGCGCAGCGCAACCTCGCGGTCCAAGTTGCGAACCCTGCGGATCTTCTCGGACCACGCACGATGACGAGCCGCGACTCCAACCGTCGCGACAACATGTACAAGAAGTACGTCAATGGCGACGCCCTCGGCGCGAGTAAGGAAGCTCAGACCATTCAGAACGTAACCGGTCAGTGAGCACTCGGAGACGATAGATCATGTCTGTGCAGACGAACGACATCGATGAACCTTTCTTCGAGGACGAAGTCCGGGATGGAGCTCATCCCAGCGATCGGGCTCGCCCCATTCCGCGCATTTCAATTCAAGCCTTTTGCGACGACACGCGCGTGGCCGACGCCGTACAGCACGCGGCGTTGGATCGCCGTCTGTGCAAGGCGCACGTCAGCGTCCATATGGGCGGTATCGCTGCTGCCATCGCTCATTATGCCGAAAGCCCGACGCCTAACCTGATCATCATCGATAGCGCGCTCAAGGGCGGCCAGCTGCTTGTGGATCTCGACCAGCTCGCGGAGAGCTGCGATGCCGGAACCAAGGTCGTCGTGATCGGCCGCCACAATGACGTCATGCTGTATCGCGAGCTTCTGAAGCGAGGCGTCGCCGAATATCTCGTTGCTCCTGCGGATTCGATGGATCTGATGGAGTGCATTTCAAATCTCTATAACAACCCCGATACCGATCCCGTCGGGCACGTCTTTGCGTTTATCGGCGCTAAAGGCGGTGTCGGCTCGTCCACGATTTGCCACAACGTGGCGTGGACGATGTCGGAGTTTCTGAAGACCAACGTCACCATCGCCGATCTCGATCTCGCGTTCGGAACGACAGGCCTCGATTTCAATCAGGATCCGGTTCAAGGCATCGCGGAAGCCTTGTCGGCGCCGGAACGCCTTGACGATCAGCTACTCGATCGCTTGTTGACGAAATGCTCGGAACACCTGTCGATCTTTGCGGCTCCCGTGGTTCTCGATCGCGATTTCGATTTCTCGGCCGAAGCGTGCGAGATGGTCATCGATGTTGCGCGCCAAAACGTGCCGTTCGTCGCGATAGATCTGCCGCACGGGTGGTCGCACTGGTCGAAGCGGCTTCTCGTGCAGGCCGATGAAATCGTCATTACGGCCGCTCCCGATCTCGCGAACCTTCGGAATGCGAAGAACATCATCGATCTTTTGAAGGCGACGCGAAAGAACGACGTCAAGCCGTTCTTGATCCTCAACATGGCCAACGTGCCGAAGCGGCAGGAAATCAGCGTTCGGGAATTCGAACAGGCGCTCGATCTCAAAGTTCTGGCAGTCATTGACTTTGACAGTGAGACATTCAGCCAGGCGGCGAATAACGGTCAGATGCTCGAAGAACTTAATTCGAAGGCAAAGGCCATCGAAAAGTTTCACGACGTGGCGATGAAACTAACGCGCCGTAAAGATACGAGGGCGGAAAAGCCGAATTCGGCGCTATCGGCCATCGCGCCTATCCTAGAGAAGCTGAAGCTCAAGCGTTGAGGACGTTATTGTTATGTTCGGCAGGCGCTCGAACGAGCCACAGTCAGATCGGCGTGCACCACAGCGCGCCGCGGAACCGCAGGCCGCGCCTCAGGCTGCTGAGCCTCGTATGCCCGCGGCTCAGCCCGCTGCCACTCCCGCGTCCGCTCCAAAGCGCGCGGAGCCTTCGGAAGCTCCCCAGCGGCGACATTCGGAAGAATATTACGACGTCAAAACGACGGTCTTCAACGCGCTGATCGATACGATCGATCTGACCCAGCTTTCGAAGCTCGACAGCATTGCCGCGCGCGAAGAAATCCGCGACATCGTCAGCGAGATCATTCAGATCAAGAACGTCGTCATGTCCATTTCCGAGCAGGAAGAACTGCTCGAGGACATTTGCAACGACGTTCTTGGCTATGGCCCGCTCGAACCGCTTCTCGCGCGAGACGACATTGCCGATATCATGGTGAACGGCGCCGCGACGACCTTCATCGAAGTCGGCGGCAAGGTTCAGAAGACCGGCGTCCGCTTCGCCGACAATCAGCAGCTGATGAACATCTGCCAGCGCATCGTCAGCCAGGTCGGACGGCGCGTCGATGAATCGAGCCCGATTTGCGATGCGCGCTTGCCCGATGGCTCGCGTGTCAACGTCATCGCACCGCCGCTCGCGATCGACGGTCCGGCGCTCACCATTCGAAAGTTCAGGAAGGACCGGCTCAAACTCGAGCAGTTGGTCAAGTTCGGGTCGATCACGCCCGAAGCCAAGACGGTTCTCGAAATCATCGGCCGCGTTCGCTGCAATGTCATCATTTCCGGCGGTACCGGCTCGGGCAAGACGACGCTGCTCAACTGCCTGACAGGTTCGATCGATCACGACGAGCGCATCATCACGTGCGAAGACTCCGCCGAGCTTCAGCTGCAGCAACCGCATGTGGTGCGGCTCGAAACGCGGCCGCCCAATCTCGAAGGCGAGGGCGAGATCCGGATGCGCGATCTCATCAAGAACTGCCTTCGTATGCGGCCCGAGCGGATCATCGTCGGCGAAGTCCGCGGACCCGAGGCGTTCGATTTGCTTCAGGCGATGAATACCGGCCACGATGGTTCGATGGGAACCTTGCACGCGAACAGTCCGCGTGAAGCCCTGAGCCGACTTGAATCGATGATCATGCAGGGCGGATACGCGCTGCCCATCAAGACGATCCGAGAGATGATCTGCGGATCTGTGGACGTAATTATTCAGGCGTCTCGACTGCGCGACGGCTCGCGCAAGATTACGCACGTGACGGAAGTTCTCGGCATGGAAGAAGAGACGATCACGCTGCAGAACCTGATCGTCTATGAGATCACGGGAGAGGATGCCCACGGCAAATTGCTCGGGCGGCATCGTTCGACCGGCATCGTTCGTCCACGCTTTTGGGAACGTGCGGAGTACTACAACGAGACCGATAAACTGGCGAACGCGCTCGTGAAATCGGAAGTCGAGGACGTGCACGGCAGTCCGCTTGGTGACCGAAATGGCTGATCTCGATCTCGGATTTCTGGCACCCATTCTTATTGCGCTCGCCTTCGCAGGCGTTGTGTTCTCTTTCGCGTATCCGTATTTTTCTGACGAGCGTCATAAGGACAAGCGCGTCGAGGTCGTCGGAGGTGCGCGGGAGCGGCGGGCGAATGCTACGCTTGATATTCAGAGCAGCCGTAAGAAATCGGTCGCTGAAACTCTGAAAGAGATGGAAACGCGCGAAAAGGCGAACAAGAAGGTCACGATGAGCCTGCGCCTTGTGCGTGCCGGCTTGAAAAGCAAGCCACGCGATTTCTACGTCATCAGTGCGCTTGTCGGCATTCTACTCGCGGCGGTGGCTGTCGGTTTGATGGGGTTTCCGCCCGCGGCGGGCATCGTTGCGGCGTTCGTCGGAGGTTTTGGCCTTCCGCGCTGGATACTGAATAAGATGACCGCGCGCCGGCAGCAGAAGTTTACGTCGCTGCTCGCCAATGCGATCGACGTCATTGTCCGGGGTATCAAGTCCGGCCTTCCGCTCAACGAATGCATGAACATCATCGCGCGCGAGAGTCCGGAACCGCTGGCGGGAGAATTTCGCGAAGTCGTCGAGCAACAGAAGCTCGGCGTATCGCTTGGCGACGGGCTGGAGCGCATGTGCGATCGTCTGCCGCTTCCCGAAGTCCGCTTTCTGACGATTGTCATCAGCATTCAGCAGCAAGCCGGCGGCAACCTGTCGGAAGCTCTTTCCAATCTCTCATCGGTGCTGCGGGACCGGCACATGCTGGCGATGAAAGTGAAGGCGCTGGCGGCCGAGGCGAAAGCTTCGGCGGCTGTGCTCGCGTCTCTTCCGCCGGGCGTGATGACGATGGTCTACCTTTCGTCGCCGGATTACATCAAACCGCTTTTCACTACGACGGTTGGACACTTCATGGTCGCGTTCGGCGCCGTCTGGATGCTGACGGGCGTTTTGATCATGAGGAAGATGATCAATTTCAAATTCTAGGATTTTCCGGCGAACAGGCGCGGCAGAATTACGATGATGTCTTTTGTCGATACGATCATGAACCCGCAATTCATCGCGACAGCGCTTGCCGCCGTCTGCGTCTTTGCGACGGTTTTGACGGTCGCTCTGCCGATGCTGCAGCGGGATCAAATGAACCGCCGCATGCGGGAAATGGCGATCGAGCGCAGCAAGATGCGTTCGGTGCGAATTGCCGAGATGGCTGCGAAGGATCGTCAGCAGGGCAACAGCAAGCTTCGCTATACGCCCAAAGGCTTCATGCAGCAGGTCGTCGATCAACTGAAGCTGCGCGAGCGGTTCGATAATGAGGAGCTGCGCGAAAATCTGAAGCGTGCCGGTCTACGCGGTCAGGCGAACATCGTCGCCTTCATGTTTTTCCGCGTCGTCGCGCCGATCGTCATTTTCTTTCTGGCGATTTTCTATCTCTTCGTCCTCTACGACAGCGGCTTTCCACCGTCGGTCAATTTCTTGATCGCTCTGGCGGCGGGGTTTCTCGGCTTTTATGTGCCGAACATGTTCATCTCCAACCGTGTGCAGAAGCGGCAGATGGCGATCAAGCAAGCGTGGCCGGATGCTCTCGATATGCTTCTGATCTGCGTGCAGTCGGGCATGTCGGTCGAAGCGGGGTTCGCGAAGGTAGGCAAGGAAGTTGCGAGCCAATCGATCGAACTCGCCGAAGAAATGGCGCTGACGACGGCGGAGTTGTCGTATCTCCAGGATCGCCGCCAGGCTTATGAAAATCTCGCGAAGCGGACGGGTCTGCCCGGTGTGAAGGCCGTAACGACGGCGCTCGTTCAGGCCGAACGCTACGGTACGCCGGTAGGGCAGGCGCTGCGCACGATGGCGAAGGAAAACCGCGAAATCCGCCAATCCGAAGCCGAGCGTAAAGCCGCCGCGCTGCCTCCGAAATTGACCGTTCCGATGATCGTGTTCTTCTTGCCGGTTCTTTTCATCGTCATTCTTGGACCGGCGATCATCAGCTATATGGCGATGAAGAATTAGCTGTGCCCGCTATCAGAGTTGTGTCGCGTCGACCCCGGTCGTTATTGAACGGCCGGGGTCTTTCGTTTTCGATCTTTTGCGTCGCTGCTTCGGTGCTCAAATGAAAATGCCCGGAGCGGCTGGCTCCGGGCAAAAATAGATTGTCGCGTGGATCGATATGACGGGTGCGTTAGTGGGCGACGGGAGCGGCGTCATCCGTCGTCGTCTGCCACACGCCCTGGCTCACTGGGAGCTGGTCGCTGTTCGCGGACGCTCTTTGAACCACAAGGCGAGGCTGGGACGACGGACTGACCGACGTGTTGTTTGCGAAGCTGTTGGCGTCAGGCATCGCCGTCCTCGGGGTAAGTTTCACCATCTGCTTCAGGTAGTCGGCGTTTGCCGATGCGGTGTCGGAGTTCAGAACGCCAGAGGCGATGGACTTCGATTCATCGTACCGGCCCTGAAGACCGAGGACGAGTGCGAGGTTTTCGCGGACTTTCGGAGTCGCGCCCGGCGCCGACAGCGCTTGCCGCAGGATGCCTTCGGCCTTTTGAGCGTCGCCTGTCATCGCATAAGCCATCGCGAGGTTGTTCATGACGCTCGGATTGTTTGGCGAAAGCGTCAGGGCACGCTCGTAGAACGGTATGGCCTCGGAATACTTGCTCTGCTTCGCGAGAACGGTGCCGCGCGCTGAGACCACGCGCCAGTCCGGCTTTTCCGGATTGTCGGCAATGGTCAGCATCTGATTGGCGACGCCGACCTGTTCCATCTCCAGCGCCAGGCGACCGTATTCCCCTGCGAGTTCGGGGTCGTTGCCGTGCAGTAGCGATGCCTGTTGCAGGACAGAGAAGGCCTTGTCCTTTTCACCAAGCGCTTTCAGGTCTTTGGCATAGTTGAGCGCGGGGAGAAGCTCGGACGGCTTCTTGGCGTACTCCTTACCCCAGTAAATCGTCGCCTTCTGCAACTCGGATTGAGGAGACATCGGCGCGCTGTTGTTGTCGGCCGTGGCGCCGGTCGTCGTGTCGGACGGTTTCATGGCAATGCTCGGCAGCATGTCGGTCGACATGGAGCAGGCTCCGAGCAGCAGCGACGCGGTCAGGGCGGTGATGGTTCCGAGGCGGTGCAGGCGTGTCGAGTCAAGCGAACGATGGCGCTCAGGTGGCGTCATAACAGTCTCCGTAGGAGTGATTCGCGGAGAACTCGGCGAATCACGGTGAGACCGTCAGTTTCTGGTTCAGGGGTCAACAAACGCTTAAGGTTTGCCTCAGAGCTGTGATAGCTGAAAAACTCTGGAGGGTTGTTCCTGGCTGCACTTCGAGAATTCCGGCCGGGCGGCGCCCGACATCGGTGGATACAACGGTAAAGAATCGAGAGACGGATGGTTGAGACGACGGCCTGGTCGGCAGCGGAAACCTTTGCGCTCGGCGCGCCCGAAGCGGCCGATATTCCGATCCATTTCCTGGGTTCCGAAAGCGCAGGGAAGAACGACGCGTTCGATGCGGCGCAGCAGGCGTGGCTCTCGGCTCAAGGCTTTTCCGGCGCCGCGAAACGCTCGGTTCTCATTCCGAACAGCGAAGGCAAGATCGCGGCGGTCGCCTTTGGAACCGGCAACGGCCGGCAGGGCGAGCCAAGCGGACCGTCGGAGCTGTTGACGGGATTGCTGGGTGCCGGGCTTCCTGCAGCCACGTATCGTATCGCTTCGGAATTGGCTGCCCCGGACCTGGCGTCGCTTGCGTGGGCGCTCGGCGGCTATTCGTTCTCGCGTTATCGCCACAAGGAATCCAACGGGGCGCGCGCCAAGCTTCGGCTGGCAGGCGCGGACGCTGATCGGATCATCAACACGGCCGAAGCGATCTGGCTCGGGCGCGATCTCATCAATACGCCGGCGTCCGACATGGCGCCTGCCGATCTGGAGGACATCGCGCGCGTGCTGGCGGATCGCCATGGCGCGGATATCTCCGTCATCGTTGGCGACGATCTTCTGGTGAAGAATTTTCCGCTGATCCATGCCGTGGGGCGCGCGAGCCCGCGTCTTCCACGTCTCATCGATATGAGCTGGGGGCCGATTGGTGCGCCGAAGATCACTCTCGTCGGCAAAGGCATCAGCTTCGATACGGGCGGCCTCGACATCAAGCCTGCAAGCGCCATGCTGCTGATGAAGAAAGACATGGGTGGCGCGGCGACCGCGCTGGCACTTGCGCACATGATCATGGGGCAGCAATTGAACTGCCGCCTGCGCGTGCTCATTCCCACCGCAGAAAATTCGGTCGGAGGCGATGCGTTCCGTCCCGGCGATGTTCTCGCGAGCCGACTCGGCCTCAGCGTCGAAATCGGCAACACGGATGCGGAAGGCCGCCTTGTGCTCGCGGATGCGCTTGCTCTTGCCGATGCCGACGCGCCCGACAGCATTTTCGTTTTTGCAACGCTGACAGGCGCTGCGCGAACAGCTCTTGGTCCGGATCTACCGGCATTCTTCACGGATGATGAAGATTTCGCGCGAAGCCTGCCGCCGCTCGCCGCTTCCATTGGCGATCCGCTGTGGCATTTGCCGCTGTGGGAGGGCTACCGTCGCAATCTCGACAGCGACATCGCGGACATTAACAACGTCTGGGAGTCGCCCTTCGCCGGCGCGATCACTGCGGCATTATTTCTGAAGCGGTTTGTCAGCAAGGCTCGCCGTTTCGCGCATTTCGATCTATATGGCTGGCGTCCTGCCGCGCGGCCTCTAGGCCCGAAAGGCGGCGAACCACAAACGGCGAGGGCCGTGATGGAACACTTGAAGCGAGAGCTGACTTCGTGACTGCTGGAGTCTCGCAACGGCCGCAGGGTTCGCTCGATCCGCGGAGGAATGCATTTCGCCCCGACCTCGCGGCGAAGTCGCTCGAAGGCGAAGTTCGCGCCGAGCGCTACGTTGCGGGGGAACCGGGCTTCGTCATTCGTGCAGCAGTGCCGCTGCGCAAATTTCCCGATCCCGCGCGCGGTTTTGAAACCGAAGTTCTCTTCGGCGAAAACCTTGCCGTCTTCGAAGACGTGAATGGATGGAGTTGGGTGCAGCTCGCGCGCGATGGGTATGTCGGATATGTGCCGTCGGATGCGATCCGGCCCGGTGTCCTGCATGCCACGCATCGCATTCAGACGCTCGGTACGTTTCTCTATGGCGCGCCCGACATCAAGTCGCCACCAATCATGCATCTGCCGCTCAATGCGCCCATCGCCGTGCGTGGCGGCGACGAGCGCTTTCTCGAACTCGAAATCGGCGGCTTCATCTTCGCGCGTCATGCTGCGCCGGCAGATCGTTTCGCGCGCGACTTCGTCGAGATAGCGGAGCGCTTCGTCGGTGTACCGTATCTGTGGGGCGGCCGTACACGCATTGGCATCGATTGCTCGGGTCTCGTGCAGACATCGCTTCAGGCGGCCGGTTTTCCCGCGCCGCGCGATAGCGACATGCAGCAGGCCGAGCTTGGAGACGATGTGCTCGTCGCGGATGATCTCGATGGGCTCACACGTGGCGATCTCGTTTTCTGGAAAGGCCACGTTGGCATCATGCTCGACGGCGTGCTGATGGTTCACGCCAACGGCTATCATATGCTCACGTCCGTCGAGACGCTGCCGGAAGCCGCGCTCCGGATCGCGAAAACCGGAAGTCAGATCACGGCGATCAAGCGTCTGCCGGGTTATTCGCTCGGGTGATGCCGATGCGTTTCGCCGGAACGCCGGCGGTACGGGAGATAGGGTTGCGTCCGCCATTCCTCTTCTGAGGTCGCCGGCGTGATACGGCGCTCATGTAGCCAATCCCAACCCGGCGTCAGTGCGACGCGCATCGCGACGGCGACGAGCGCGTCCGTCAGCGTGCTATGTTTCGAAATCTTTTCGACGTGACCTTCTTCGATGGCGCGGACGAGATGCGGAAAGAATTCAAAGCGCTCGATCGGAAGGTTCTCGGCGGTCTCATCCGCGAGCTTCAGACTGAACGTCTGGTCAGCGCGGATCATCAGCTCGAATGGGCAAGCGGCTTCTTCCACCGGCACTACCACTAGGCGCCAATAGGCCGGGCTGGCAGCGATGTCGACGGCGGCAAAGTCGCGGACCTTGGCAACGGCCGCTTCGATTTCGACGAGCGTCTGTTCGAGGCGGTCGCGAAAAACGTCATCGGGGAGCATGCTTTGGATCTCACGACAGCGATTCGGGCGATCCAAAGCATAACCCAAGTCAGCCCGCGCGCGACTGCACCAACTGCTCGTCCTTCGCCAAGGCGCTTTTGAAGGCGGGCCGGCTCGTCACCCGTTCAAGGTAGCTCGAAAATTCGGGTTTTGCGGGGAGAAGCTTAAACATCGTCAGATATCGGACGGCCGAACCGATGACGACGTCGGCGGCTGAGAAGCGTTCGCCCAGAATGTATGGTCCGCTTTCGACCGCGCCGGCGAGCGCGCTCACGGTGTCGTCGTAGGATCCGTAGCAGAGCGCTGACGACGGCAGGCCCGCTGGCGTGTTGCGGGCCTTGTCCATGACAGCGGGCTCGACGGCGGCATGATTGAAGACGATCCAGCGCAGATAGGTTCCGCGGGCGGGATCGCTCAATCCGGGAGCGAGATTTGCTTCCGGGAAAAGGTCGGCGAGAAAGATAGCGATGGCGCCGACTTCCGTGACCGGCACGCCGTCGGCCGTGACCGTCGGGACTTTTCCCATCGCGTTGACCGCGAGGAAGGCGGGCGATTTGTGCTCGCCCTTTTTCATGTCGAGAATTTTCAGCTCGTGCGGCGGCGAGCCCAATTCTTCGAAAAGCCAGCGGATTGTGAACGAACGCGTGTTGGGGGTGTGATAATGGACGAGTGTCGGCGTCGCCATGAGAGGCTCCCTATTAGCTTGCGAGCGCGCCCTTATACGCGACCTTGATGTCGAAAGCAGCGGCGAGCAGGGCCTTCGTATATTCGTCCTGCGGTTTTTCGAAGATATCGCGTGCCGGGCCTTCCTCGACGACCTTGCCGTTCTTCATCACGATGACGTAATTGCACAGCGCCCGCACGACCTTGAGATCGTGACTGATGAAGAGATAAGCGAGCCCATGGCGCGATTGCAAATTGCGCAAGAGGTCGACGATCTGGGCCTGAACGCTCATGTCGAGAGCGCTTGTTGGTTCATCGAGCATGACGAATTTTGGCTGCAGGACCATGGCGCGCGCGATGGCGATGCGCTGGCGCTGGCCGCCGGAGAATTCGTGCGGATAGCGATCTTGCCACGCCGGATCGAGACCGACTTCCTTCAGCTCGGCGCTGACGCGATCGCGGCGCTGGTCTTCGTCGAATTCGGGATTTTGAATGAGCAGGCCTTCCTCGATGATCTGCCCGACCGTCAGACGCGGTGAGAGCGATCCATAAGGATCTTGGAAGACGATCTGCATTTCCTTGCGCAGCGGACGCATCTCTTTGTTCGTCAGGCTGTCGATGCGCTTGCCGACGTAAGCGATGGGGCCTTGCGAGGAGATGAGGCGCAGAATGGCGAGGCCGAGCGTCGTCTTGCCAGAACCGGATTCGCCGACGACGCCGAGCGTCTCTCCGGCGCGCAGCTTCATAGATAAGCCATCGACGGCTTTGACATGATCAACCGTCCGCTGCAGCAGTCCTTGCTTGATCGGAAACCAGACTTTGAGATCGTCGGTCTCGACGACGACGGGACGCGAGGGATCGGTCGCGGGCGGCATGCCCTTCGGCTCGGCTTCGAGCAGATGCTTGGTGTAGGCATGCTTCGGAGCGGTGAAGATTTCTTCCGACGTGCCGCTCTCGACGATATCGCCGTTGCGCATGACGTAGACGCGCTCGGCCATGCGCCGCACGATGCCGAGATCATGGGTGATGAGCAGCATCGCCATCCCCATCTCCTTCTGCAGCGATTGCAGAAGCTCGAGGATCTGGGCCTGGATGGTGACGTCGAGCGCGGTCGTCGGCTCGTCCGCGATCAGCAAGTCCGGCCGGTTGGCGAGCGCGATGGCGATCATCACGCGCTGACGCTGGCCGCCGGAAAGCTCGTGCGGATAAGCGCTCAGACGTTTCTCGGGATCGCGGATGCCGACCTTGGTCAGGAGTTCGATCACGAGCGTGCGCGTTTTGTCTTCCGGCAACGACTGATGAAGCCTGATGATTTCGCCGACCTGCTTCTCAATCGTGTGAAGCGGGTTGAGAGATGTCATCGGCTCTTGAAAAATGACCGAGATACGCTTGCCGCGAATTTCGCGCAGTTGCGAGCCGTCCATCTTCAGGATGTCCGTGCCACCGAACAGGATCTCGCCCGAAGGGTGCGAGCCGGCCGGGGGCAGAAGCCGCAGGATCGACATTGCGGAGACCGTCTTGCCGGAGCCCGATTCTCCGACCAGCGCGACTGTTTCGCCTTTGTCGACATGGAACGAGACGCCATTCACGACGCGGGTCGCATCGGGGCCGTCGCCAAACGCGACGGAGAGGTTGCGGACGTCGATGAGAGGCACGGGAGTGGCCATCAGTTTTTAGCCCTGAAGGATTTGCGCGGATCGAGGGCATCGCGCACGGCTTCGCCGATGAAGATCGCGAGCGACAGGATGATCGACACCGAAATGAAGCCCGAGATGCCGAGCCACGGCGCTTCGAGATGCTTCTTGCCCTGAAGCAGCAATTCGCCGAGCGACGGCGAGCCCGGCGGCATGCCCAATCCGAGGAAGTCGAGCGCCGTCAGCGCGGCGATGCCGCCCGAAAGCTTGAACGGCAGGAAGGTGAGTGTCGCGACCATGGCGTTCGGCAGCAGATGCTTGAACATGATCTGCCAGTCTGAAAGGCCGAGCGCCCGGGCGGCGCGAACATATTCGAGATTGCGGCCGCGCAGGAATTCGGCGCGTACGAGTCCGACGAGCGACGTCCAAGAGAAGATCATCAGGATGCCGAGCAGCGTCCAGAAACCCGGCACGAACAGCGACGACAGGATCAGCAACACGAACAGCTCGGGGATCGAGTTCCAGATTTCGAGCAGGCGCTGGAAGATCAAGTCGACGCGGCCGCCGAAGTAACCCTGCACGGCGCCCGCGACGATGCCGACCGCGGACGACACGATTGTCAGGATCAGGCCGAAAAGAACGGAGATGCGGAAGCCATAGATGATGCGAGCGACGACATCGCGGCCCTGATCGTCGAGGCCGAGCCAGTTGGTATTTCCGAATTCGTTATAGCGCGCGAGCTGGTCGGCTGGCGCCTCGCAAAGCTTGAGCGACGATGACCACGGCGGCGGCGCGGGATAGCCGAGGCAGACGCCATTGTCGCCGACCCGGCCCGGATAGTCCTTGTTGATCGTCGAATAGGAATAGCGGATCGGCGGCCACAGCATCCAGCCATTGGCTTTGATCTCATTCTGGATGTCGGGCGTGCGATAATCGGTGATCGCGAGGAAGCCGCCGAATTTCTCTTCCGGATAATCGACGAGAACAGGGAACAGGATCTCGCCCTTGTAGCTGATCATCAGCGGCCGGTCGTTGGCGACGAATTCGGCGAACAGCGAGACGACGAACAGGATCGAAAAGATGACAAACGAACGATAGCCGATCTTGTGCGACTTGAACCGTTCCCACCGGCGGCGGTTGACCGGCGAAAGACGAAACAGGCGCGTCCACCAGGATTTCTTGGCCTTAGCGGTGGCTTCGTCGGTGGCTGGCGCAGGGGCCGGAGCGTTGTCGGCTTTCTGGTCCATCGTCATACCTCGCGCGATTCAAAGTCGATGCGCGGATCGACGAGAGTGTAGACGAAATCGGAAAGAATGCCGACGAACAGACCGACGAGCGAGAAGATATAAAGCGATGCGAAGACGACTGGATAGTCGCGCTTCTCGATGCTTTCGAACGACAAGAGGCCGAGGCCGTCGAGCGAGAAGATCGTTTCGATCAGAAGTGCGCCGGAGAAAAAGGCGCTGATGAAGGCGGACGGAAAACCCGAGATGACGAGCAGCATCGCGTTGCGGAAGACGTGGCCGTAAAGCACCTGGTTCTCGGTCAGGCCTTTTGCTCGCGCGGCGACGACGTACTGTTTGCGGATTTCATCGAGGAAAGAATTCTTCGTCAGGAAGGTCATCGCCGTGAACGAACCGACGGCCATCGCGATCATCGGCAACACGAGATGCCAGAGATAATCCGTGGCCTTCCCGAAGAAGCTCAACTGATCCCAGTTGTCGGAGAAAAGTCCTCGCGAGGGAAACCACTGGAAGAATGACGAGCCGGCGAACAAGATCAACAGCAGAACGGCGAACAGAAAGCCCGGAATCGCGTAGCCGACGACAAGAATTGCGCTCGACCAGGTATCGAACGGCTCGCCGTCTCGCACGGCCTTGCGGATGCCGAGGGGTATCGAGATGAGGTACGTCAGCAACGTCATCCAGATGCCAAGGGAAATCGAGACCGGCAGTTTCTCCTTGATGAGCTGGAGCACCGAGACGTCGCGGAAATAGCTCTTCCCGAAATCGAAGGTGAGGAAATTTTTCATCATCAGGTAGAAGCGCTCGGGCGCCGGCTTGTCGAAGCCGAACTGCTTTTCGAGGCTCTTGATGAAGGCCGGGTCGAGGCCCTGAGCGCCGCGATATTTCGAGGTGATCGAGTCGCCTCCGACTCCGAGCTGGCTGTTCATGCCGCTGTTGCCGAGCGTGTCGCCGCCACCACCGCTCATGCGGCTGACGATGGAGGAGGATTGTCCGGACAGTTCCGCGATCATGCGCTCGACCGGGCCGCCCGGCGCGAACTGAATGATGATAAACGAGAACAGCATGATGCCGAAGAGCGTCGGAATCACCAGCAGCAGGCGCTTCAAAAGATAATAGGCCATCAGCGTTTCGCCGGTTGTTGCTTGGACTGGGCTTCAGTCGAGCCTGGGTTCAGGGCGGCGGCTTTCTTCGCATCGTACCACCACGTATCCAGCACGCCGTTATCATACTTCGGCTGGATGGCGGGACGCGAGTACTTGTTCCAGTAGGCGACCGAGTAAGCCGCTTTATAGTAGTGCGGAATCCAATAATGGCCGGCGCGTAGAACGCGGTCTACGGCGTGAGTTGCAGTCGTCAGCTCGGCGCGCGATTTGGCGGCGACGATCTTGTCGATCAGGGCGTCCACAACTGGATCGCAGATGCCTGCAAGATTGAACGAGCCTTCAGCCTTAGCGGCATCGCAGCTTATAAACGAACGCATGTCGACGCCGGGGGTCAACCCAAGAGAAAAGCGTTGCGTCGTGACGTCGAAGTCGAACGACTTCAGACGCTGCTGATATTGCGCCGGATCCACGAGCCGCCAAGAGGCATCGACGCCGATGCGTTTCAGGTTTTCCGTATAGGGCAGCGTAATACGTTCGAACATCGCCTCGAAGTCGAGGAACTCGATCGTCAGCGGTTCGCCCTTGGCGTTGCGCAACTTGCCGTCGGGGCCCGGCTTCCAGCCAGCGCTAATCAGCAGGTCGCGCGCCTTCTTCAGGTTGTCGCGATTGTTGCCGCTGCCGTCGGTGATTGGCGGCGTATAGGGTTCGCCGAAGACTTCGGGCGATAACTTATCCTTGTAGGGTTCGAGGAGCGCCAGCTCTTCCTTCGTCGGCGGTCCGACGGCCTTCATGTCGGAATTTTCGAAGTAGCTCGTCGTGCGCTTGTAGAGCCCGTAGAACAGCTTCTTGTTCGACCATTCGAAATCGAAAACGAGATCGAGTGCCTCGCGCACGCGCGGGTCTTTGAATTTTTCGCGCCGCGTGTTGATGAAATATCCCTGCGCGCCGGAAGGGCGATTGTCGGGCAGAAGCTCTTTGATCAGGCGGCCGTCTTGCACGGCCGCGATATTGTATTGCGTCGCCCAGCCGAGGCTCGAAAATTCCTCGCGATAGTCGAAACCGCCAGATTTCAGCGTCTCGAGCTCAATGGTGCGATCGCGGAAATAGTCGAGGCGGATTTCGTCGAAGTTGAAACGGCCCTTGTTCACGGGCAGATCTTTCGCCCAGTAGTCGTCGCGGCGCTCGTAGGTGATCGAGCTTCCGGCGTTAAATGTTTTGATGCGATATGGACCGGATCCGAGCGGCGGCTTCAAGGACGTCTGATCGTAGGGCTGCGTCGCGTAGTAGGCTTTCGGAAGAACGGGCAGCTGCGCGATGAGAACCGGCAGGTCACGCACGAGCGTTCCCTGAAATGTGTAGCGAACTGTCTCCGGGTCGAGCGCTTCGGCTTTCACGACGTCGCGAAGCGGCTGGGAATATTGCGGGCGCGTCGCCGTGCTTTTGAAGAGAGTGAGCGTGTTGACGACGTCGTCGGCGGTTACAGGCGTGCCGTCCGCGAACTTCGCTTCGGGACGAAGCTTGAACGTCACCGACATGCGGTCTGGCGCGACGTCGGCGGATTTCGCAACGAGGCCGTAGACGGCGTCGGGCTCATCCTGGGCGCGGACCATCAGGCTATCGTAGAGGAAGTCCAGGTCCTGCGCTGCGTCGCCCTTCACGATGAACTGATTGAAGGAGTCGAAGGTATTCACATCACCCGTGCCCATCGTCACCATACGGCCGCCTTTCGGCGCGTCGGGATTGACGTAGGCGAAGTGCTGAAAGTCCGCCGGGTACTTCAATTCGCCGAAGATCGACAGGCCGTGGCTCGGCTCGGCGTCGGCGCGCTCCGGGATTGCTCCGGACAGGAGCATCGCGAACGCAGCGATGAGAGGGAGCGCGGCTCCGTCCATCTTGCGTGATCGGAGAGATCCTAGCACCAGGGTCACTTTCCCTTCGCGGCCTGGACGGCTTTCGCCTTATCCGCATCGTACCACCACACCTGCGTGAAGGCTGATGTTTGCGACGGCAGCTTGTCCGGTCGGCCGAAAATGTCCCAATAAGCGAGCCGCTCATAGGGATAATACCAGTGCGGCACGACGTAGTAGTTCCAGAGCAGAACGCGGTCGAGCGCGTGGGTGGCGGCGACGAGGTCGGCGCGATCCTTGGCATAGACGATCTTGTCGATCAGGTGATCGACGGCTGGGTTTTTGATGCCGATGGTATTGCGGCTGCCGGGCTTGTCGGCGGCTGCCGAGCCCCAGAAGTCGCGCTGCTCGTTGCCGGGTGAATTCGACTGAGCGAAATTGTCGATGATGATGTCGAAGTCGCGGTTGTCTTCGCGCTGCTTGTACTGCGCGTCGTCGACGTTGCGCACGGTCGCCTTGATGCCGAGCGCTTCGAGGCCTTGGACATACGGCAGAATGATGCGTTCGAACGTGTCGCCGTTGATCAGGAACTCGACCTTCATCTGTTCGCCCTTCTCATTGCGCAGGACGCGCGCGGTCGAGGCGGAGGACAGTCCAATCGATTGCTTGATCTTGCACCACGTTCCGCAATGAGGGTCGTCGACGGACTCGCTTCTGATCTTCCAGCCTGCCGCCTCGAACAGCTTCAAGGCTTCCTGCTGGTGTTTGCGATAGTCGCCTTCCTGATCGTTGACCGGATTCTTGTATTCGGTCGTGAAGACTTCAGGCGGAATCTCAGATTTGATTTCGTTCAGGATCTCGAGCTCGCGGCCCTGCGGCAGACCTGTCGATTGCAGATCTGAATTTTCGAAGAAGCTGCCGACGCGCTTATAGAGATTGTAGAACAGCTTCTTGTTGGTCTCTTCGAAGTTGAAGATAAGATTGAAGGCTTGGCGAACGCGCGGGTCCTGAAACTGCGGGCGGCGCAGGTTGAAGGCGAAGGCCTGCATCGCGGCGACGCGCTGAACCGGAATCGCCTCTTTCTTCACGAGGCCTTTTTTCAACGCATCGAAATTATACTGCGTTGCCCAGGCGCCAGCCTGGTTCTCCGCCCAGACATCGATGGTGCCGGTCTTGAAATCCTCGAACGCCGGAGTGCGGTCGCGGTAATAGGTGTATTCAAGCACGTCGAAATTCTGCTGGCCCTTCATCACCGGCAAATTCTGAGCCCAATAGTCGGGGACGCGTTCGTAGACAATCTTGCGGCCGGTATCGACCGACTTGATCTTGTAAGCGCCGTTGCCGAGTGGGGGCTCGACAGTGGTGGCGCCGAGGTTCCGCTGAGTGCCGTCTGCGCCTTTGCCTTCCCAGTAAGCCTTCGAGACGACATTCAGCTCACCGACGATCATCGGCAGCTCGCGATTGCCGGACTTGGCGAAGGTGAATTTCACCTCGTGGTCGCCGGTCTTTTCGGCCTTGACGACATCCTTGTAGTAGAATGCGTAGAACGGGTTGACGATCTTCGACTGCTCGAACGAGAAAATGACGTCTTCGGGCGTGACGGGCGTGCCGTCGTGGAATTTCGCTTCGGGGCGGAGCTTAAACGTCACGGAGGAGAAATCGCTGGGATACGACGCGCACTCCGCGATCAGCCCGTACTGCGTCGAAGGTTCGTCCGGGCTCGGGGTGAAGAGGGTGTCGAAAATCAATCCGAGCCCGGCGGCCTTGACGCCTTTGTCTGAAAACGGATTGAGCGTATCGAACGTGCCGTCCGCCCACTGCCGGATCGTGCCGCCCTTGGGCGCGTTGGGATTGACCCAATCGAAATTCTTGAAATCGGCGTCGTATTTCGGCTTCCCGACAAGCGAGATAGCGTGATGGCATTGTTCGTCCGCAGCTGCCGGCGCGTCGGCGGTCTTCGGCGGTTCGGCGGGGGGAGTGGCCTGCGCGGGTGCAGCCGCCTCGGACGGCTTCGGTGGTTCCGCGGGGGCGGCGGCCTCCGCCGGCTTCGGCGCTTCGGCAGGTGCAGCTGCTTCAGCGGGTTTCGGCTCTTCGGCCGGGGCAGCATTTTCGGCAGGTTTCGGCGCATCTGCCGCCGGAGTGCTTTCGGCGGGCTTTGCGGCGTCGGCGGCGGGAGGGGCGTCTTGGGCGCCTGCTGAAGTCGGCAGCTGGGAGAAACTCATGAACGCCAGCGCGGCAACGATAATCGGCGTCAGGCGCATCTGCATATTCAACTTCGTCCTTCCAAATTCGCACATTCGGGCGAAAGACTAACACAGCGCCAGCACGCGGGGATAAGTCTGGGGCCACACGCAAAACGACCCCGCCAAACGCTGGCAGGGTCGCAAACTTTTGTACCCATAGCGAGTTAAAACGCCGTCATTTTGGCAGCGGAACCGGGGTATCTGCAAGGGTCGCCAAATAGGCGATGACGTCTGCTTCGTCGGAGGGCGAGCCGAGGCCGTTGAACAGCATTTTTGTGCCGGGGACGAAGGCCTTCGGGCCGTGAAGAAAATGCGCCAACTGATCAAATGACCAATCGCCGCCCTTTTTCTGCATCGCTTCGGAATATTTGTATCCGGGATAGCTCGCTTTCGGGCGATTTACGACATCCCAGAGGTTCGGTCCTACGGTCGGGGTCTTGCCCTTTTCGGAAACGTGACAAGCCTGACATTTCTTGAAGATGGCCTTGCCGTTTTCGGGGTTGGCCTTGGGCAGGAGTGCGACGACATCCTCGCCGCTTCCACTCGCCGCAGGCGCGGCTGGGGCACCGGCAGGCGCGGTGGCCGCTTCGGCGGGCGGCGCGGCGGGCAGAACGAAGCCCGGCTTTTCCGGCGAATGACCGACCGTCATCTCGATCACGGTCTTGGTGCCAAAAATCAAAAGTAGTGCCGACAAAACCGCGCCGGCTAGTTTCGTGAACTCGAAACTATCCATCATCTCTCCGCTCCCTGGACGGTCATCTTCCCCATGACGCGCAATTCAAGGTGACGAGATCAATTTGCAGTATATAAGCTCGGCCGCCCTGCAAGCACGTCGTCGTTTTTGTTTGAATGTCGATAGCGGCATTGGGGCGATTTGTCACCGAACAAAAGAATTCGATCGCAGTGCCACAAGAAACTCTCATCCTCATACCGGCGCGGATGCACGCGACCCGCCTTCCAGGCAAACCGCTCGCGGACATCCATGGACTGCCGATGATCGTGCACGTCTGGCGTCGCGCGATGGAAGCGAAAGCGGGGCGCGTCGTCGTCGCGACCGACAGCTCCGAGATCCTCAAAGCGGTGGAAAGGGCGGGCGGCGACGCGGTACTGACGCGCGCCGATCATCCTTCGGGCTCGGATCGCATTTACGAAGCCATCATGACGCTCGATCCCGCACGAAACGCCGGGATTGTCGTCAATCTGCAGGGCGATCTGCCGACGCTCGACCCCCGACTGGTCACGGACTGCATCGCGCCGCTCGCCGACCCGGCCACCGATATCGCGACCCTCGCAGCCGTCATTTCGGAGGACGAAGAAAAGACCAATCCGAACGTCGTCAAGGTCGTCGGCACGCCGATTGGCGAAGGCAGGCTTCGGGCGCTTTACTTCACTCGGGCGACGGCGCCTTACGGTGAAGGCCTGCTCCATCACCACATCGGCATTTACGCCTACCGCCGCGCCAGCCTCGAACGCTTCGTATCTTTGCCTCAGGGCACGCTTGAAAAACGTGAGAAACTTGAGCAATTACGGGCGCTTGAGGCATGTATGCGCATTGACGTCAGCGTCGTTGACACCGTTCCACTCGGTGTCGATACTCCCGCCGACCTCGAGCGCGCCCGCCGCCTCATCGCATCTTAACGCCTTCTCCCGGACAACCGATCTGCCATGTCAAATTCTTCAGGCTCCGAAACCGGAGCCGTCAAAATTTCGTATCAAGGCGAGCCGGGGGCGAATTCGCATCTTGCGGCGCGTGAGGTCTTCCCGAACGACGAAAGCGTCGCCTATCCGACGTTCGAGGACGCGCTGGCCGCGGTAAAAACCGGCGAAACCAAGTACGCGATGATCCCGATTGAAAACTCCGTCGCAGGACGGGTGGCCGATATCCATCATCTCTTGCCGGAGGCTGGGCTCTACATCATCGGCGAGCACTTCCTGCGGGTGCGCCATCAGCTCATGGCGAAGCCGGGCGCGAGCCTTTCGACCATCAAGCGAGTGATGAGCCACACGCAGGCGCTGGGACAGTGCCGGGCGACGCTCCGGAAGCTCGGAATGAAGCCGGTTCCGGAAGCCGATACGGCAGGTTCGGCGCGGCTTGTCTCGGAGAGCGACGATCTCACGACGGCGGCGATCGCCTCGCGGCTCGCGGCCGAGATCTACGGGCTCGAGATCCTCAAAAGCGATGTCGAGGATCAGTCTCACAACACGACGCGCTTCATCATCCTGGCCAAGGATCCGGACGATGCGGAGCCCGGCAACGGTCCGGTCATGACGACGTTTCTGTTCCGCGTCAGGAACGTGCCGGCGGCGCTGTACAAGGCGCTTGGCGGTTTCGCGACGAACGGCGTCAACATGACGAAGCTCGAGAGCTACCAGGAAGAGGGCACGTTCAACGCCTCGCGCTTCTTTGCGGATATCGAAGGGCATCCGGTGGATCGGCCTGTGCAACTCGCGCTTGAGGAACTGTCGTTTTTCTCGACGCAGACGCAAATCCTCGGCACCTATCCCGCGAGTCCCTATCGCAAGGAAGCGGCGGAACTCGCGGCGAACGGACTCGTGCCAATTAAGCGTCCTGGCTGATCCGGGCTCGGCAAGATGGCTTAGCGCTTGACGTTGATTGAGCAGCCACCCATCCGGCTGATAGTTTGCGCACGTCCCTTTTTTGTGTTGGCTCTTCGGTGTGCGTTCAATCGAAGGAATTTCTCTCGATTGATTTGACGCGCATCGGAAACGCGACTGCGGAAAAGGGCGGCGTGCATCGCAGTGAGATTTGCTCGGGCTTGTTTTCTCGCTTGAAACATTCCGACCCGGGATCCTTTCGCGCACACGCTCGGACACGTTCGAACGCCAGAGCAGATCGCGCATGCAAGTCTTTGTCATAAATCTCGCGCGGTGCGGGGACCGGCTCGCCTTCATGAAGGGCCAGCTGGGCGAGCGTTTCGAACGCATCGACGCCGTCGTTGGTGCGGCCGTGCCGGAGCGGCTCGCTCCGCAATTCGCTTCCACCGCCGCGCTCACGTCCGGCGAGATCGGTTGCTATGCGAGCCACTTGCTTGCGGCGGAACAGATCGTCGCAAGGGGGCTGCCTTTCGCTCTCATCATGGAAGACGACGTCGAAGTCGGGCTCGACTTTTTCGAGGTGGCCGAACGCGCCATCGCGCAATGCCCGCCGGGTTGGGATGAAATCAGCCTGTGCGGCGCTCGCCTTGGGAAAGGTATCCACAAGGCCGTCGGCACCGTGGGCTCGCGCAGGCTCGTCAAGTTCTTCCGGGCTCCCAAGGGGCTCGGCGCCTACCTTCTGAGCTACAATGGAGCTTTGCGCTTGCTCAGTCCGCGCCGGCGCTTCCGGCCGGTGGACGTCGATATGCATTACAGCTGCGGGATGGACTGGGATAGCTACGGCGTCGTGCCGCCACCGTCGCGGCAGGTGGAGCTTATCGCTTCGACGATCGGCAAGCGCGCTCGGCGGGCGCACTGGGCTGCTGCTCCGCTCGAGTATTTTCTGGGCCAGATCGCGCAACTGCGGAAGTTCGGTGTCTGGCAGTTCCTCATGGCCATGGCGGCACGCCGGTCGAGCCTGCCCGGCTGAGCCGTTTTATCGCGGCAAAATCAATCCCCTGCTGCCTGCGATGCGTCGTCAGGCAGAGGGTTGTAGTTTTCGTCGTGGCAGCCCATAATATGATCTGGCTGGCGGCGGACGAGTTCGTCGCCAACCGGGTCAGGTCCGGAAGGAAGCAGCCCTAACGATCAGAAATCGGGTCGTTCGCCAGCCTCTTTATTGCGCTCACTTTTTACTCGCTCACGGGCCAATGGCCCTCCGCGGGGGCGCGGCTTGCCGCGGGTCGCCTTGCTCCCCTCGCCCTTTGGGCGAAAGTCAGCTAACTCCGGGACCAATGGCGAAAAAGAAATCAGACACCGAGGGTACCGAGGGGGCCGCTAGCGAGCCGGCGAAGCCGTATGTCGTGCTGGCGCGGAAGTATCGTCCCGCGACGTTCGACGATCTGATCGGCCAGTCCGCGATGGTGACGACGCTGCGCAATGCGTTCGCATCGGGGCGCATCGCTCAAGGATATATGCTGACGGGCGTGCGCGGCGTTGGCAAGACGACGACGGCGCGTATTCTTGCGCGCGCCTTGAACTACGAGGCGCCGGGCTACGATAAGCCGACCATCGACATGCCGGGCCTTGGTGTCCACTGCAAGGACATCATGGAGGGACGTCATCCGGACGTGCTCGAAATGGACGCCGCGTCGAACACCGGCGTCGACAACATCCGCGAGATCATCGAAAGCTCGCAGTACACGCCGCTCGTCGCGCGGACCAAAGTGTTCCTCATCGACGAAGTCCACATGCTGTCGAAGGGCGCGTTCAACGCGCTGCTGAAGACGCTCGAAGAGCCGCCGTCGCATGTCCGATTCATTTTCGCGACGACGGAAATCCGCAAGGTTCCGGTGACGGTGCTATCGCGGTGTCAGCGTTTCGACTTGCGCCGCGTTGAGCAGCCGGTGCTCGCCGAGCATTTCCAGAAGATCGTCGGACTTGAAGGTGCTGAGGCCGATGCCGACGCCCTGCAACTGATTGCACGCGCCGCCGAAGGTTCCGTGCGGGATGGCCTTTCCATTCTCGATCAGGCGATCGCGATGGGCGAAGGGCATGTCACGGCGGTGAAGGTGCGCGACATGCTCGGGCTCGCGGATCGCGGGCGGATTTTCGATCTCGCGGAATCGCTTTTCAAAGGCGATGTCGCGGCGGCCATTCGCGGATTGGAATCGCTGCATCGTGACGGCGCGGAAGCGGCCGAGATTGTGTCGGATCTCGCAGAAGCCGTTCACGCCATCGCGCGCGTGAAGGCTGTTGGAGAAGAACCTGCGGGCGAAGCTCTGACGGCGGAAGAAAAAGCGCGCATCGCGAGCCTCGCGTCGCAACTGTCAATGCCATACTTGGCGCGGGCGTGGCAGATGCTCGTCAAAGGGTTCGAAGAAGTTTCGCGCGCGCCTAATCCGCGTGTCGCCGCCGAGATGGTTTTGATCCGTCTCGCCTATACGTCCGATCTGCCGACACCGGATGAATTGATCAAGGCGCTGGGTGGCGGGGCAGTGCCTCAGCGCCGTCCGGCTCTTCCTGCGGGTGATGCACCGGCTGGCCAGCGCGGGCCGCTCAATGTGAGCACCGAGGTGCCGGTCGCGCAGAACGATCAGGACGAGCCCGGCGATCTGGGTGATTTAGCCGATGCGTTCGAATTCGACGACGGCGGACCGCTCGAAGATGACGACGGCGAAGACGAAGGTGCTTCGCCGGTCACGAGCGTACCGCTGAAGTCCGATCCGCGCTCCTTTGCCGAAGTCGTGGCCCTTGCGGGCGAGAAGCGCGATGCGAAGCTCAAGTTCCATCTCGAAGATCACGTCAGCCTCGTGAAATTCGATCCCGTCGCCGGGTCGATCGATCTTTTTCTATTGCCGGAAGCGCCGCCTGAGCTTGCGAACGATCTCCGCGAAAAACTCAATCTTTGGACCACGCGGAAGTGGGTCGTCGTTCTTTCGAAGGACGAAGGCGCAAAGCCGGTTGGCGTCGTGCGCCGGGAGCGCGAAGCCGCCGAACTCGAATCGCTCAAGGCGCATCCGGCGGTGCGCGCCGTGCTCGAAGCATTTCCTGATGCGAAGATCGCCGAGGTGCGGCGAATTGCAGGCCGCGAGACGGATACGGACAGCGAAAGTGAAGCCGTCTAAAACCTTCAATCGAATTCGGCTCTCTGCCGTGAGGACAGTATGAAAGACATTATGGGAATGATGAAGCAGGTGGGCCAGATGCAGGCTCGCCTCAAGGAGATGCAGGACGAACTGCAGAAGGCCGAGATCGAGGGCCAGTCGGGCGGCGGTCTTGTCCATGTTACCGTCGACGGCCGGGGCGAACTGAAAAAAGTTCGCATCGATCCGAGCCTGATGAAGCCTGAAGAAACCGAGATCCTCGAAGATCTCATCGTTGCGGCGGCGACCGATGCGAAGGCAAAAGTCGACAACGTCATGCAGTCGAAGATGGCCGAGATCACCGGCGGCCTTCCGATCCCGCCGGGCATGAAGCTTTTCTGAGTTTTTTTACTCCCGTCATCCTCGAACGGCGATCCTGCAAGCCGTTCGGGGATCCAGCGCAAGACTCGCCGTAGGCACAAAAACCGTATAGAGCCTTCGGCGGTTTCGCGCTGGATCCCCGACCATCACTCGCTTCGCTCATTCGGTCGAGGATGACGAAGAAGCCGCGCGCTACAAAATCATGAACTGAGATATGTCCCGCAAAACCGCAGGTCCTGAAATCGAGCGGCTGGTGCAGCTCCTGGCGCGGATGCCGGGGCTCGGACCGCGTTCTGCGCGCAAGGCGGTGCTGGCACTCTTGAAACGGCGCAACGATCTCATGCTGCCGCTGGCGGATGCTTTGCAGCAGGCGATTGCGAAAATCGCCGAATGCCCGGTGTGCGGCAACCTCGATACGGTTTCGCCGTGCAGCGTTTGCGCCGATCCGCGACGCGATCAGAGCCTGATCGTCGTCGTCGAGGAAGTGGGCGATCTCTGGGCGCTGGAACGCGCAAGCATCGTCTCTGCGCGCTATCACGTGCTCGGCGGCCATCTGTCGCCGCTCGACGGCGTCGGGCCGGAACAGCTCAACGTCGCGAACCTCGTCCTCCGCGCGAAGTCCCCGGACGTGAAGGAAATTCTGCTGGCGCTCAACGCTACGGTCGAGGGTCAGTCTACGGCGCATTATATTTCCGATCAGCTTCACGAAACCGACGTTACTGTCTCGCGCCTCGCGCAGGGCGTTCCCATCGGTGGCGAACTCGACTATCTCGACGACGGAACACTGGCCGCCGCATTCAAAGCGCGGCGGAAAATATAGAAAAACGGATTTTGGTTTCGTCATCCCGGCGAAGGCCGGGATCTGCTCAGGCAAAATGTAAGCTAGGACTACTTGGACTGATCCCCGCCTACGCGTGGATGACGGTCCTGATTGAATGGCCCGCGGGAAAGAGGCCAGGGAAACGTCAAGCGCATGACGGAAGTTGAAATCGTCCGACCGGGCGGGGGTACCCCGAAGTTCGTCACGGGCTCATTGCTGCGTCACATCCTGGCAATGACGGCTGCGGGCGCCATCGGCCTGATGGCGATCTTCGTCGGCGATCTGGCGAACATCTATTTCCTGTCGCGGACTGGAGACGATGCGGTCGTCGCGGCGGTCGGGTATGCAAGCTCGCTGCTGTTCTTCTCGACGTCGATTGGCATCGGACTTTCGATTGCAGCGACGTCGCTTGTGGCTCCTGCGCTCGGGGCGGGCAGGCGCGCGCGGGCACGAAGGCTGACCGCTAATGCGCACGTGCTTGGATTCGTCTTCTCGGCCATCGCAAGCTTGGCGCTCTGGCTCGCCATCGAGCCTCTGCTTCGCCTGCTCGGCGCGAGCGGCCGGACGCTCGAACTCGCGAGCGTGTATCTCGAGATTCTGTTGCCGACATTGCCGGTTCTTTCGCTGGGAATGACGTCGGCGGCGGTGCTGAGATCGGTCGGCGATGCGCGACGCGCCATGAACGTCACGTTGTCGGGAGCCGTCGTCAACACGATCCTCGATCTGATTTTCATCGTGCATTTTGGTCTTGGCATCGAAGGCGCGGCATTCTCGTCGCTGCTGGCGCGGCTCGTGATGATGGCTGTCGGCCTTTGCGGCGTCATGCGCGTGCACGATCTGATGGGACACGCGAAGATCGCGACGCTCAAGCAAGACGTTTCGCCCTACTGGCGGATCGCGTTTCCCGCCGTGCTGACGAACATCGCCCCGGCCGCCGGCAACGCCTACATCACTTACGCCATCGCGCCGTTTGGCGACGCGGCAGTGGCAGCGTGGGCGATCATAGGGCGGATCACGCCGGTGGCTTTCGGCGCCATCTACGCGCTGTCAGGCGTCGTCGGTCCGATCCTCGGCCAGAATTTCGGCGCTCGTTCCCACACGCGGATGCAAGACGCCTATACGCTGTCGCTTCTGACGATGGCGGCGTTCACGGCCTTGGCGTGGGTCATCCTTGCGGTCGCGGCGCATCCGCTCGCGGACCTTTTCAACGCTACCGGAGACGTCCGTCAGCTGATCGTCTTCTTCTGCCGGTGGCTTGCGCCATTGTTCGTATTCCTCGGCGCGGTTTTCATCTCCAACGCCGTTTTTAACACGTTAGGACGTCCGCATTTCTCGACGCTTCTGAACTGGGGCCGCGCGACCATCGGCACGGTGCCGTTCGTTATCTGGGGCGGAAAGCTCTATGGGGCAGAGGGCGTTCTGGCTGGCAATATGGTTGGCGGCGTCGCCTTTGGATTAATTGCCATATTGGCAGGGTATCGTCTTATCGCGCGCCTTGGGAAAACGCTGAAACTTTAGCGGGCGCGGCGTTGTACTTTCGGGCGAGAGGGTCCTAGATCAGAGTTCGAGTCTGTCTGTGCCCTGCGATTTGCAAAACGGAGAGAGGATGTGGGCATTGCCCAACGCATTCTCGTGACGGGAGCGTCAGGCTTCATCGGCCAGCACATCGTGCGTGTGCTGGCTGAGCGCGGCTATAGCGTCCGGGCGGCGGCGCGCCATCCGATCGTGTTTGATAGCCCGCGCGTCGAGGGCGTCGCCGTCGGAGACATGTCGCGGTCGTTTGCTGCGGAATTTCTTGTGCGGGGCGTCGACGCCGTCATTCACGCGGCGGGGCTTTCATCGGCGCGAACGGATCTTCCGGCGGCCGCATATACAGCTATCAATGTTGATGCAACCCGGCAGTTGGCCAGGGCGGCGCGTTCGGCGCGGGTGAAACGGTTCGTGCTGATGTCGTCGGTCCGGGCGCAGGTTGGGGTAACTTACCCGGAGATCGTGACCGAGGCGACGCCCGCCGAGCCGACGGACGCTTACGGACGGTCGAAGAAGGCGGCCGAGGCGGTAATGGCCAACATGCTCGACGGCTCTTCCACGCATTGGACGGTGCTCAGGCCGGTGCTGGTCTATGGTCCGGGCGTCAAAGGCAACATGGCGGCGCTCATGAGGGTCGCTGCGCTCCCCGTGCCCCTGCCTTTCGGGGCGCTGAAGGCGCGCCGGTCGCTCGTCAGTATCGGCAATCTGATCAGTGCGGTGCAGTACGTTCTCCAGACGCAAACGGCTGAGAATTCAGCGTTTATCGTCGCGGACCGCGAGGTTCTGACGATGGCCGAGATCATCCGGGCGCTGAGGCGGGGCCTCGGGCGCTCCGAATTGCTGTTGCCTGTACCGGATACGTCGCTCGCGAGCATGTTGAGGCTTATCGGCAAAGGCGACTTCGCTGACCGGCTGACGGGCGATCTCGTCGCCGACGCCGCGCGGCTCAGGCGGATCGGGTGGGCACCGCCGGAAGGGGCCGCTGAGGCTCTTTCGGCTTCCTCCGCCGCGGTGCGGCAAGCCGGCAAAGATGCTGGTAAAGATCAGGCTGGAGAACGATATAGAGACGCACGCCATTGACCGCGGCGGCGGCCTTTCATATGTCAGGCGCCATGGCCGTACTTCCTATCATCACCATTCCTGATCCCGTCCTGCGCAAGATCTCAGATCCGGTCGAGCGTGTGGACGATGCCGTCGTCAAGCTGATGGACGACATGCTCGAGACGATGTACGCGGCGCCGGGTGTCGGCCTTGCCGCGCCGCAGGTCGGCGTGCTGAAGCGCGTCGTCGTCATCGATACCGCCGACGACGGCGAGCCACCCAATCCGCTTGCGATGGCCAATCCGGAGCTTGTGGCACTCGGCTCGACGACGCGGCTGCACGAGGAAGGCTGCTTGTCCATTCCCGACGTGCGCGTCGAGATCGAGCGCCCTGCCGAGGTGACCGTGCGCTATATCGACCGGCACGGCAAAGAGCAGGAACTCAAGGCCGACGGTTTGCTCGCGACCGCCATCCAGCATGAGATCGATCATCTCGATGGCCAGCTCATTATCGATTTCCTGTCGCGGCTGAAGCGCGACATGATCATCCGCAAGTTCAAGAAGCACGCGCGGACATAAGGCCCGCGCGAGCGGCCGGCTCCGTGAAGCGGAGTCGCTCGCGCCAACCAAAAGACTCTCATGCCGCTCAAGATCGTATTCATGGGGACGCCTGATTTTTCCGTGGCCGTGCTCGATGCGGTCGTGGCGGCGGGGCATGAGATTGTCGCGGTCTATAGCCAGCCGCCGCGTCCGGCGGGGCGCGGGATGGCGGAAGTCAAATCTCCGGTGCATCGGCGCGCGGAAACGCTCGGCATCCCGGTGCGAACACCTCTGAACTTTAAGAGCGATGAGGATCGCGCGGCCTTTGCTGCACTCGGTGCCGATGCGGCGGTGGTCGTCGCTTACGGACTTCTGCTGCCGAAGGCAGTTCTCGATGCGCCGCAGCTCGGGTGTTTTAACGTGCATGCTTCGAAGCTGCCGCGCTGGCGCGGTGCGGCGCCGATCCAGCGGGCGATCATGGCGGGCGATACGGTGACGGCCGTCGACGTCATGCGCATGGAGCAGGGACTCGATACCGGGCCGGTGTGCCTTGGGCGTGACGTTCCCATTTCCAGCGATATGACGGCAGGTGAGCTGCACGATGCGCTGTCCGAAGCCGGTGCCGAGCTGATGGTCGAAGCGCTCGCAAAGCTCGAAGCGGGAACGCTTCAGTGCACGCCGCAGCCGAGCGAGGGCGCGACCTACGCGGCGAAGATCGACAAGGGCGAGACGCGGATTGATTTTTCGCGAGCGGCGAAAGAGGTCGCGGATCACATTCGCGGGCTTTCGCCGTTTCCGGGCGCGTGGTTCGAAATCACGCTTGGAGCGAAGCCCGAGCGGATCAAGGTGCTCGCCGCAAAAGTCGTGAGCGGCTCCGGCGAGCCCGGTACGCTCATCGATGACGAACTGACGATTGCCTGCGGCAGCGGCGCCATTCGCGTCGAGAAGCTGCAACGCGCCGGGAAACAGCCGATGCTGACCGCAGATTTTCTTCGCGGCACCCGCATCGCCGCCGGGACGCGGCTTTAGCTGTTAATGATCTCGCGTATTAGGACTGCAAAATCTAGCGCTTGAGGCTACAACTTAGCGGTTGGTGGCGGCGAGTACGATGATGTTTCGGCGGATCTGCATTTTTCTGACTTCGATGGCCGTTCTTCAAAGCGCGGCAATGGCTGCGGATTTCGGGTCGTCGAGAGGGCCAGCCGGCGGGCGAACCGTGCCGGGCGCTTACGTCACGATGGAAGCGGGCGTCAGAGTTATCCGTCCGGTGCCGTTCGATCCCGCGTGGGTGGTCGACGACGAGACCGAGATACCCGGCGGGGTCGTTTATCATGGCGCTGCCTTCTATCGCGTTCCCGGCGCGCCGATCGCAAAGACTATTCCCAAGGCGAAGCCCCAGAGACAGCAGGAAGAATAGTTGTCCGAATGTTGAGCTGCGGGTTGGGAACGGTTAGGGATGGCGCAATCATCCGTCACCGCCGAGTTTGAATGCCCCGCTATCGCATCACCATTGAATACGACGGCACCTCGTTCGTCGGCTGGCAACGCCAGGCACAGGGCTTGTCGATCCAGGGCCTGCTCGAGGACGCGATCGTCAAATTCACGCAGGAGAGCGTTGGGGTACGTGGCGCCGGGCGCACCGACGCAGGCGTCCACGCGCTGGGCCAGGTTGCGCATTTCGATCTGAGCAAGGAGTGGTCGCCGGGCCGTGTGCGCGACGCGATGAACTTTCATTTGCGGCCGCACCTGATCGGCGTCGTCGCATGCGCGCAAGTCGAAGCCGAATTCGATGCGCGTTTCAGCGCGATCAAGCGGCATTACAAATACCGGCTGCTGACCCGCCGCGCGCCACCGATCCTCGAGCGCAACCGGGTGTGGTGGACGATGCAGGAACTCGATGCGGGCGCGATGCACGAGGCGGCGCAAGCGCTCGTCGGCAGGCACGATTTTACGACGTTTCGGGCTGCGCAATGCCAAGCCGCGTCGCCGGTGAAAACGCTCGACCGTTTCGAGATCGCGCCGGATGGCGACGAAATCATCTGCACGGTTTCGGCGCGTTCGTTCCTGCACCATCAGGTGCGCTCGATGGTCGGCAGTCTGAAGCTCGTCGGCGAAGGGAAATGGTCGCGGCGCGATCTCGAAGCGGCGCTTCGGGCTGCAAACCGCGAGGCGTGCGGGCCCGTCGCGCCAGCGTCGGGCCTCTATCTTGTGGCGGTCGATTATCCGCGCGGCGACGTCAGTACGGCTTCGTATCTTCCGTCACCATCGCCAGGAACTCCTGACGCGTGATCGGATTGTCGCGGAAGACGCCGAGCATGCGGCTCGTCACCATGTCGGTGCCGGGCTTGTGCACGCCGCGCGTCGTCATGCAGTGATGCTCGGCCTTGAGCACGACCGCGACGCCCTGCGGCTGCAGCACATCCTGGATCGTATTCGCGATCTGGGCCGTCATCTTCTCTTGGATCTGAAGACGCTTGGCATAGGCATCGACCACGCGTGCCAGCTTCGAGATGCCGACGACGCGGCCGTTCGGGATGTAGGCAACCCAGGCGCGGCCGATGATCGGCGCCATGTGATGCTCGCAATGGCTTTCGAAACGGATGCCGCGCAGCACGATCATCTCGTCGTAGCCTTCGATTTCTTCGAAGGTCTTGTTGAGGATCGCTTCGGGATCCTCGGCGTAGCCGCGGAACCACTCCTCGAAGGCCTTGGTGACGCGGGATGGCGTTTCTATGAGGCCGTCCCGTGCGGGATCGTCCCCCGACCAGCGGATGATGGTCTTGACGGCATGTTCGACTTCGGCGCGCGTCGGCTTCTTTTCTGAGTCCATGAGTGCACTGGCTTGTTGTGAAGGGGGATGGTCACGCCGATCGGTCAGGCGAGGTGCCTTTATAGACCGATCGGATTCGGGAGGGCAAACACCTGTTGCCGCCCCTAGATGGTGACGATGAGCCGATTTGTCGACGCCCCGGGTACGAACCGGGGCGTTAACAAGTTAATTTCGCCTCGTCAGGCCGTTGGCGTCCCTGCCTCGGGCGTCTGATGCGGGTCGGTATGCTCGGTCTTTTTCGGCGCCAGCGTCCGGACGAGCACGTAGAACACCGGCGTGAAGATAAGGCCGAAGGCCGTAACGCCGAGCATGCCAGCGAACACCGCGGTCCCGAGGGACTGGCGCATCTCGGCGCCTGCGCCCTCAGCGAACACCAGCGGTACCACGCCGAGAATGAAGGCCAGAGACGTCATCAGGATGGGCCGGAGACGAGTCCGAGCCGCCTCGATAGCCGCCTCGACGCGCGACAAGCCGTTGTCTTCGCCCTGCTTGGCGAACTCGACGATCAAAATCGCATTCTTGGCGGCAAGGCCGACGAGGACGATGAGACCGATTTCGACAAGGACGTTACGGTCGAGGCCGCGGATGTTCACCCCGATCATCGCGGCGAGAATACACATCGGCACGATCAGGATGACAGCCAGCGGCAACAGCCAGCTCTCATAAAGCGCTGCGAGCAGCAGGAACACGAACACAACCGAAAGTCCGAAGGCATAGATCGCTGTATTGCCGGCCAATTTTTCCTGCAGCGCGATTTCCGTCCATTCGAAGCCGAAGCCCTGCGGCAGGACCTTGTCGGCAATGGCTTCTATCGCGGCGATGCCGGAGCCGGATGAGAAGCCGCGCGCGAGCTGAACCTGCACTTCGGCCGCCGGATAGAGATTATAGCGCGGAACGCGATAGGCGCCGGTCGTATCCTGGAAGGTCGCGACAGAGCCGATCGGCACCATGTCGCCGTCGTCGTTGCGCGTCTTCAAGTTGGAAACGTCGCGCAGCGACAGACGGAATGGGTTATCGCCCTGGGCCGTGACGCGATAGGTGCGGCCCAGGATGTTGAAGTCGTTGATGAAGGCCGAGCCCATATAAACCGACAGGGTCTCGAAGACGCGCGTGATCGGAACGCCGAGCTGCTCGGCCTTGGTCCGGTCGATGTCGGCGTAGACTTCGGGCGTGCGCACGTTGAAGAGCGTAAACGCCTGGGTGAAGCCTGGCGTCTGGGCCGCCGTTCCGGCCATTGCCCATGCCGCGCCTTCAAGTGCAGGCAATCCGTGACCGGCTTTGTCCTGGACGTAGCCTTTGAGACCGCCGCCGGTGCCGATGCCCGGGACGGACGGAGGTTCAAGCACGAAGATGAAGGCGTCCTTGAACGCCGCCATCTGCTGGCGGAGATCGGCGAGGATCGCATCTTTGCTGAGACCGCTGGCGATACGCTTCTCGAACGGCTGCAATCCGACGAAGACAACGCCGGTATTCGGGGCGTTGGTGAACGTTGCGCCGTCGAAGCCGACGAACTCGACCGCATGCTCGACGCCGGGACGCTTCATGATGATTTCGGATGCTCGGCGCACGACGTCATCCGTGCGCTTCAACGTCGATCCTGGCGGAAGCTGGAAGACGGTGATGAAGTATGCACGGTCGAGCTGCGGGATGAGGCCGGTCGGTGTAGCCGTCAGCCGCTCGTAAGTGACGTACAGAAGACCCGCGTAAATAACGAGGAGCACGACGCCGATGCTGATCAAATGGCGCGTCAGCCAAGCGTAGCCGTCGGAGAGAGCGCCGAACGCCCAATTAAAGCCCGTGAAGAACCAGCGCAACGGCGCGCCGAGCACCTTGACCAGCGGGTTCTGCTTGTCGTGCTCCTTGGCGTGGGGTTTCAGCAGCAGCGCCGCCATGGCGGGCGAGAGCGTCAATGAAACCATCAAAGAGATCGCGGTCGATGCGGCAATCGTGATCGCGAACTGCTTGAAGAACGAACCTTGCAAGCCCGTGATGAATGCCGTCGGCAGGAACACGCCGATCAAGACGAGCGAAATCGCGAGCAAGGCGCCGCCGACTTCATCCATCGTCTTATGGGCGGCCTCCTTCGGAGACATTCCCTGCTGGATATAACGCTCGACGTTCTCGACGACGACGATGGCGTCGTCAACGACGATGCCGATGGCGAGCACGAGGCCAAACAGCGATAACGTATTGAACGTGATGCCCACCACGCTCATGATGAAGAACGTGCCGACGAGCGATACAGGAATGGCAAGGATCGGAATGATCGCCGCGCGCCATGTCTGCAGGAACAGGATGACCACGAGAACGACGAGCACAAGCGCTTCGATGAGCGTGTGAATCACAGCGTCGATCGAGAACTGGATGAACTCCGTGGGATTGTACACGACCGAGTAGCCGACGCCCGGCGGGAAATCCTTCTTCAGGTGTTCCATCTCAGCTCGCACATTCGCGGCGGTCGCGAGCGCATTCGAACCGGGCTTCTGGAAGATGACGAGAGCCGTCGCGACCTTGTTATCGAGATAGGCGTTGACGGTATAATCCTGCGAGCCGAGCTCGACGCGCGCGATATCGCGAACGCGGACGACGGAACCGTCCGGTTCGGCATGCACCACGGTATTTTCGAACTGCTCGGGAGACGAGAGGCGGCCGAGGGTCTTGACGTTGATCGTGAACGCGCCGTCGGACGATGCGGGCGGCTGATTGATCGAGCCCGCGGCAACTTGGAGGTTGGCGGCCTGCAGGGCCTGCACGACTTCACCGGCGGTCAGGCCGCGCGACGAGACTTTGTCGGGATCGAGCCAGATGCGCATCGAGTAGTCGCGAGCGCCGAAAACCTGGACGTCGCCGACGCCGTCGATGCGCGTCAGCACGTCTTTGACGTAGAGGGTCGCGTAGTTCGAAATGTACTGCTGGTCGCGGGTGCCGTCGGGCGATGTCATGTGGACGACCATCATCAGGTCGGGCGACGCCTTGCGCACCGAGATGCCAAGCCTGCGAACGTCGTCGGGAAGACGGGGTTCGGCGACGGCGACGCGGTTCTGGACTAGAACCTGGGCCTGGTCGATGTTCGTTCCCGGCTTGAAGACGACGTTGATCGTCAGCTGGCCATCACCCGTCGATTGCGAGTTGATGTACAGCATGTCGTCGACGCCGTTGACTTCCTGCTCGATGGGAGTCGCGACGGTTTCGGCGATGACTTGGGCCGATGCGCCGGGATAGGTCGCGTGGATGGCGACGGTCGGCGGCGCGATGTCGGGGTATTCCGCGATCGGCAGAAGCCGCACGGAAATCAAACCCAGGATCGTTACGATCAGCGAAACGACCGCGGCGAAGATCGGCCGGTCGATGAAGAAATGAGAGAGGCGCATCGGGCTTTCGGCGTTTGAAGCTTCGGCTTAAGTCGGCGGCTTATCAGTTCTGCGCAGTGGCTTTTTCGGGCAGCCGGATCGTGCCTTCCGTCGGCGCGACTTTCGTACCCGGCCGGATTGCCGGGTTTGCAACGCCTTCGATCACGATGCGATCATCGGGCTTCAGGCCGCTCTTGATGACGCGCAGCCCTTCGTAGACCGGGCCGAGCGTTACCGGCGTCGCCGCGATGACATTGTCGGCGGTGACGGTGAAAAGCACTTTATTGGCCTGATCCGAAACGATGGCGGCGTCGGGCACGAGCAGCGCGTCCATGTCGCCGCCGTAGACCGCGATGCGGGCGAAGATGCCCGGCGACAGCAGGTCGTCCTTGTTAGGAAGAAGGGCGCGACCGCGGATCGTTCCTGAGCGTTGATTGAACGCGTTATCGACGAAGTCCATCGTGCCCTCATGCGCCCATGTCGCTTCGTCGGCGAGCCTGACGCGAACAGGGTTTGGCGCAAGCCGTGAGGAGGGCAGCCCACCCGACTGTCTCAGCCGAGCATATCGGATGTAATCTGCTTCCGAGGTGTCGAAGACGAAGTGGATCGGGTCGGTCGTCACGATTGTCGCCATCAAGGTCGAATTGACCTGACCGCCGATGACTAGATTGCCGACGTCGATCTTTTTGTCCGAAACGCGGCCGGAGATCGGGGCGCGAACTTCGGCCCATTCGAGGTTAAGCTCAGCAGAGTGCAACTGGGCTTGCGCTGAGAGCACCTGCGCCTCGGCGACGCCGAGGCTCGATTTGCGTTGCTCGAAGACCTGCTCGCTCAAAACCTTCGTTTCGACAAGAGGCGCGGCACGTTCGAGATCGGCCTTAGCGAAAATAACCTGAGCTTGAGTGCGCGCCACCTCGGCTTTGGCGGCGTCTACCGCGATCTTGAAGGGACGTTTGTCGAGCGTGAAGAGCAGGTCGCCCTGCTTCACCATCGTACCTTCCTTGAAGTTCACCTGGTCTACGTAGCCGCTGACGCGCGGCCGAAGCTCGACGCGGGCGACCGCTTCGAAGCGGCCGGGAAATTCGTCCCAAGTCTTGATGTGCTTGGCGAGAGGGGTCGCGACGGTGACCGGAAACGCGGGTGGTCCAGACTGCGCGCGGGCCGCACCGCTGTGGCTGGCAAGTCCAGCAGCTGCGATCATGAAAGTTACGGCAAGGGTCGAGAGGCGCGGAGAGGTGCGCCGCGTGATGTCGATGATGGCCGTCATTTTTTGAATCCGCGAGCGAGAAGGAAGATTAGACAGAATTCCGCATTTCCATGATGCGCCGACGTCTCTTGACGTTAGCACACCAAATGCATCCGTGAGCCTCGAATTTCAATGATGTTGAGTTTCACTGTAGGGCATGTGATTGCGCGAAAGAAGCATTTAGCTGCCGAATAGTGGCCTGAATGCCTCCATCGTATGCTGATGATTCCAAACTACGATTTCAGTTTCAGTTGAGATCGCGCGTTGCCGGTCAGCCGGTTTCATTCGCGGGTTGCGTAAAACTACGCAATTGCATGCGGGGGAAATGATCCCCCGCACGCGCAAACTGCGGCGATCCTTCAGCGCAAGACGCTAAAGCAGAGTGCCATGAAGGACGAGCATCGCGACGCTGAAGTAGATCATCAGTCCGGTGACATCGACGAGGGTTGCGACGAATGGCGCGGACGCGCTCGCTGGGTCGAAGCCGATCCTCTTGAGGACGAACGGCAGCATCGCGCCCACGAAAGATCCGAACGTCACGATGCCGACTAGGCCCAGACCAACGGTCAGCGCGATGAGCTGCCAGTATTGGCCATAATCGAAAATTCCGGTCAGCTGCCACACTGTAATGCGCAGCATGCCGATCACGCCCAAGATTGCTCCGAGCGTAACGCCCGTCGGAATTTCGCGGATGGCGACGCGCCACCAGTCGCGGAGTTTCAACTGGCCGAGCGCGAGCGCGCGGATCAGAAGCGACGTAGATTGCGAACCGGAATTGCCGCCTGAACTCATGATAAGCGGAATGAAAAGCGTCAGGACGACCGCTTTCTCAAGTTCGTCGGAATAGTGTTGCATTGCGCTTGCCGTCAGCATTTCGCCGAGGAAGAGCGCGCAAAGCCAGCCGGCGCGTTTCCGGATCATCTCGAGAAAGCCGATCTCGAGATAGGGTTCCGCCATGCCCTCGACGCCGCCGAACTTTTGGACGTCTTCGGTACTTTCAGCGAGGATCGCGTCGATGACGTCATCGACCGTGACGATGCCCAGAACGCGGTGGCGCGGATTGAGGACGGGCACGGCCAGAAGGTCATGGATCGAGATCAGGCGCGCGACTTCTTCGCGATCCGTGTCGGGCTCGACCCAGATGGGATCGCGATCCGGAGCCACGTCGAGAATGTTCTGGTCCGGCGCGCCCGTGATCAACTGGCGCAACGTGACGGTACGGACCAGCTCGCGGGATACGGGATCGGTGACATATATCGCGTAGACAGTTTCCCGCGTGTGCTCAACCTCGCGGATGAGACGCAGCGTGTCCGCAACCGTGAAGGTCGACGGGACGCTGACGAATTCCGTCGTCATGATGCTGCCCGCGGTGCCCTCGTGGTAAGCGAGCAGCAGCTTCAGCGACTGGGCGGTTTCGAAATCGAGGAGCGAGAGAAGCTTCGTCCGGTCAGGACCGTCGATCTGGCGCAGCAGGTCGGCGGCGCGGTCGGCGGACATGCCGGCCAGCACGTGCCCGGCAAAGTCTTCCGGGAGTTCGAGGATCAGGTCGCTGGCGCGATACAGTTCCGGGCGGTCGAAGATCTCGACGACGCGGTCAAGCGGCAGCTGCGAAAGAATAGAAGCCGCAGTCTCGAGCTCTTGCTCGTTGAGCTGGGCAACAATGTCGGCATCGTGCTCTTCGAGCAATTCTACGAGGACGATCGGGTCGACATCGTCACCCGACGCGTTACGGATGTTTTCCATGGCTCACCTTCCGATCCGCCGTCGCACGGATCGCGGGAGCCGACCCAACGGTCAGTCCACGAGCCTCGACGGCCGGGGCAATCGACTACTGTCGCAAGACAAGGGTTGGGTTCCTTCGGATTCACGGCGTCAAAGTTGGGACAGCCGCGGGGGTCACATGGGCCGTCTTCGACTATTAGTCAAGCGCGACAGATGGGCGATCTGCAAATTTCCATGGTCGTATAGCCTGTGTGGCTGGCGGGTCGGCCACCGCCTCGAAGAATCGAGTGTGCGAATGGTGGTCCGCTCTTGCGCGGGAGGAGCAATCCCCGGCACTATCCAGATGCTCTTGCACAGGCTTACGTGACACATGAGCGAAGCCAGATCAGGGACGCCCAACCTTCTCGAACCGGGAACACACGTGTTTTCTGGCACAGTGAAAGTGTGGCGAAGCGATTACGGGGAGCTGCTGACCGATAGCGGCGTTACGGTTCAGCTGGTCACGCAGGGGCAGCCGATGATGCGCGAGGGCGAGCGGGTTACGGTGGTCACGCGCCGCTTCCGGCCCCTTTTTCAGGTTGAAGAGGTGCGCACATCCTGAGGCGCAATTTGCTTGCCGCCAGCCTGCCAGATCGAAAGTTATGCTTTTTTCAGGGCGTTCAAATAGGCGCTCAACATATCGGCCAGAGCGTTGGCGTAGGCTTTTATTTCGGCTGCAGTGCGCGGCGTTTCAGAAAACTGCTTTCCGGCCGCACTCAAAGTCGTCGTGATCAGCTGGCCCGAGAGTTTTCGTTTTGCCTTTGAAGCCTTGGGCAACACTTCGCGCATGAACCTATCTAGCGTCTCGGCGCTCGATGATTTCGCTTCCCGTGCTTCCGGAGCGTCGCGATACAGCGGCGCGGCGTCATCAAGCGCGATGCGGACCGCGGCCTCATCGCATTCCGAGCGAATAAACGCATGGACGAGCGTGCGGAGCCGGCGGAGCGGCGGAATTCTGGTGTCTTCGAGGATGGTGCGCAGGAGTGCCGTCGTCTGCCGCCATTCATCGCTTTGGAGACGGAATAGAATGGCGGCTTTGTTCGGAAAGTATTGGTAAAGCGATCCGACGCTGACGCCGGCTTTTTCAGCCACTCTTGCCGTCGTGAATCTGTGTGCGCCTTCCTTCGCCAAAACCTGAACAGCCGCTTCCAAAATGGAAGATACGAGCTCTGTCGATCTGGCCTGTTGAGGCTCTTTTCGCGAGGAAATTAAGGTTTTTCGTTTGCGTGCCATCGTCGGTTTCGGAAAGCGAATAGATAATGCGAGCATTTAGTCGTATTTTTTATGCAATTCAAGAATGAGCCGACTTTACTGGAGTTAACTATGAATACACTAATGGCAACACCCGTCCGACTGCTTCTCGATAGTCTATTCGAGGCGGCATCCTCTGCTTCACCGATGAGCAACCCGGATATTGCTGCGGTATCTCCCGAGGAACGTGCGCGCCTTATGGGAAGCAAGACCGAATACCGGGATTTATATAATCGTCTGAAGGACTTTCCTCTGGCGGTCTCACGCGAGACAGGGAAGCTCCTTTATATGTTGGCGCGGAGCAGCCAGGCGCGGACGATCGTAGAATTTGGAATGTCATTTGGCATATCGACCCTGCATCTCGCGGCGGCTCTTCGCGATAACGGAGGAGGCCGGCTGATCACCAGCGAATTCGAGACATCTAAAATAGCGAGGGCTCGCGGCAATCTGACGGCAGGCGGTCTTATCGATCTCGTCGAAATTCGAGAAGGTGATGCGCTTCAAACGCTGGGCGTCGATCTTCCCGATCAAATCGACCTGGTCTTGCTCGACGGCGCGAAGGCTCTCTATCCGGAGATTTTGAGTCTGCTCGAAAGTCGCCTCAGGCCTGGTGCGCTCGTGGTTGCGGACAACGCAGATTATAGCCCCGAGTATCTCGCACGCGTCCGTTCGCCGTCGCAGGGATATCTCTCGATTCCATTCGGCGGGGATGTCGAGCTTTCGATGCGGCTTGGCTGACAAACAGCGCTCAGGACTTCAGCTGGCCAAACACAGTTACGCCCCGCGCGAGATGTCTCGCACGGGGCGTAAACTTTTTGTTTCGGCCTTTACAGGCTTAGAACGCTGCGTCGATGTCGACGATATCGATCAGCTTGTGGTTCACGAACTCCTTGATGCCGAGCCCGAGAAGCTCACGGCCGTAGCCCGAGCGCCGGACGCCGCCAAAGGGCAGGTCCGCCTTCACCATTGTCGGATGGTTGACGAAGACCATGCCCGTGGAGATACGCTTTGCGACTTCAGCGCCATGCGCAGGGTTCGAAGTGAAGACCGAGCCGCCAAGACCGAACGGCGAGTCATTCGCGATACGTACCGCGTCGTTCTCGTCCTTGGCCTTGAAGATCATGGAGACGGGGCCGAAGAACTCCCAATAGCGAGCAGGGTTGTCCTCGGAGATATCCGTCAAAATGGTCGGCTGCAGGAATGCGCCTTGGTTCGGCACGCTTGGGCCGACTTCGATAGCCTTAGCGCCATGGGCGACGGCCTGCCGGATCTTGTCCTTGAGGTCGTCGACCGCTTTCTGCGACGAAAGAGGCGCAAGCGTCGTATTCGGGTCCATCGGATCGCCGGCGCGAAGCTCGGAGACGCCCTTGATGTAGCGTTCCATGAAGCCGTCGTAGGCGGGTTCCTCGACGATCATGCGCTTGGAGGAAACGCAGACCTGTCCGGCGTTCCAATGGCGCCCAAAGACCGCCCACTTCGCGGTCTTGTCGAGATCGGCGTCCTTGAGAACGACGAAGGCGTCAGCGCCGCCAAGCTCCATCGTCGACTTCTTGAGCGCCTTACCGGCTTCCGACGCGACGATCGAGCCAGCGTATTCCGAGCCCGTGAGCGCGACGCCGTGGACGCGCGGATCGTTCAGGACGAGTCCGACGTGCGGGTGGTCCATGAACAGATTGATAAACGCACCTTCCGGCAGGCCGGCTTCAAGCATCAGCTTTTCGAATGCGTCTGCTGCCTGGGGGACGTTGGCCGCGTGCTTCAAGAGAATGACGTTACCGGCCGACAGCTGGGGCGCGATGATGCGAGCGATCTGGTAGTAGGGGAAGTTCCAAGGCTCGATCGCAAGAATAATGCCGAGCGGTTCGCAGACGAGCGTGGCGTCGCCTTCTTCCGGATCATGGACCGGAAGCTTTTCGGGAGCGAGAAGCGATTCGGCGTTCTTGGCGTAATATTCGAAGATGCGGGCCGACAACTCGACTTCGGCTTTCGCTTCCGAGAGCAGCTTGCCCATTTCGGCCGTCAGGATCGGCGCGTAGGTGTCGATATCGCGGCGCAGAAGGTTGGCCGCGTTGAGCATGATGCGGGCGCGCTCGCTGAAATTGGTTTCCCGCCATTTCAGGAAGGTGTTGTGTGCCTTCTCGATGGCTTGGTTGATGTCGGCATCCGAAGCCTGGGGAAACGTCTTTAGAAGTTCTCCCGTGTAGGGGTTCGTCGATGAGAATTTCATCTTGTATCCTTCCTAGATGGTCTATCGCGTTCTCGGTTCAGAGGCCCGGCTATGTTCTCGGAACGGTTTTGTTGGGAGCGCACGGGATGAACGGAATGGTTGCCCGGCGCGCGGACGGTTATTGAGGTTTATGTTTGAGGGAATACGACTGAAGTCGGAGACGGCGTTGATCCAACGCAAGGGACCTCCGGGGGCCGGCGCGCGCGGTCGCGCTTAGTAAATGGCGCGTTTCTCTCGGAAAAAGCCGAAGTTTGTTGCGATACACCGCCCACGCACGAACCGTGGATCGACCAAGAAGCTCTTTCTTGGATTGGCAGATATGCGCCGGAAGACTGACGACGCGCGCGGCTGGGTGAGCAGTGTGCGGATGTATGCTCGGCCGGGACAAGACCTGTTCGGATTGCCCCGGCATTGGTTGCGGTTTTTAAGTTTGGGTGGCGGGCTTCAGATCATGCCACCGTTGGCGCGGATCGTCTGGCCGTTGATCCAGCCGCCGTTCGGACCGGCAAGGAAGGACACGACGTTGGCGATGTCTTCAGGGGTGCCGAGGCGCTCGAGCGGATTCATCTTGGCCATCCGCTCAATCAACTCGTCCGATTTGCCGTGGAGGAAGAGGTCGGTCGCCGTCGGGCCGGGGGCGATGGCATTCACGGTGACCGCGCGTCCGCGCATCTCCTTCGCCATGATGCCCGTCATGGTCTCGATGGCGGCTTTGGTGGCCGCGTAGATGCCGTAGCTTTCAAGCTTAAGTCCGACGACGCTGGTGGAGAAGTTGATGATGCGTCCACCGTTGCGCAGGCGCTTGCCCGCTTCACGCATGGCATTGAATGAACCTTTGAGGTTGATGCTCACCAGGCGATCGAAAGACGCGTCATCGCAATCGGCGATGTTGGCCAGCGCCATGACACCGGCATTGTTGACGAGGACATCGACGCCGCCGAGGGCCGTCTCCGCCGACTGGAACATGCGGC
This sequence comes from Hyphomicrobium sp., assembly GCA_030148425.1. Taxonomy (GTDB): domain Bacteria; phylum Pseudomonadota; class Alphaproteobacteria; order Rhizobiales; family Hyphomicrobiaceae; genus Hyphomicrobium_B. Next base: position 323,936 of record JASBTM010000003.1, read on the forward strand.
GGACATCTTCGGGTTTTGAGACGTCGGCCTGAGCAGCGAGGGCCTTGCCGCCTGCCTTTTCGATTTTGCCGACGACGGCATCAGCTTCCGCGGCATTCCCGACATAGTTGACGACGACCGTGAAGCCGTCGCGGGCGAGGCGTTCGGCGATGGCGGCGCCGATGCCCCGGGATGCGCCGGTGACGATGGCGACTTTGTTTTGGGTCTCGGTCATGTTCGTTCTCCTTTGCGAGGCGTTGCTGCAAACGAGATAGGTCTTTCCGTTTTCCGGATAATCCGGCATTATCCGGCATCACTATCCGAATCTTTCGAATAATTGAGCGATGGACCGATTTGATGCCATGCGGGTCTTTTCCCGCGTCATGGAGCGGCGCAGCTTCACTCTTGCCGCCGAAGACTTAGGTCTGCCGCGATCGACAGTGACGGACGCCGTCAAGCAGCTCGAAGCGCGTCTTGGGGTCCGCCTACTGCAGCGGACGACCCGTCACGTCAGTCCGACGCTGGACGGCGAAGCCTATTACCAGCGCTGTCTTGCCATTCTTGCGGATATCGAGGACGCCGAGGGTGCGTTTGCGGGAGCGAAGCCTAAGGGGCTACTTCGGATCGACGTTCACGGGACGCTGGCCCGGCATTTCATCTTTCCCCGATTACCGGCTTTCCTTGCCGCCTACCCGGACATCGAAGTCTACATCAGCGAAGGCGATAGGTTCGTGGATATGGTCCGCGAAGGTATCGATTGCGTGCTGCGTGTGGGCGGTCTTCAGGACAGCGATATGATCGCGCGCCGCGTCGGAATGCTGGAAGAAATGACGCTGGCGTCGCCTTCCTATATCACGATGCACGGAATGCCGATGCATCCTGACGATTTTCCAGGCGCGCACAGGATGGTCGCTTTTCATTCCAGCGCGACCGGGGCTCGGCTGCCGCTGGAATTCGTTGTCGATGGCAAAGTTCGCACCGTGTCTTTGCCTGCGATTGTTTCGGTGAATGCTGCGGAGTCGTATCACGCCGCGGCGAAGCTGGGGCTCGGGCTCATTCAAATTCCGCGATACAGCGGTGAGCTTGCGCTTAAGGCCGGGGAGCTTGTGGAGGTCTTGCCAGATTATCCGCCGACGCCGTCACCGGTTTCGCTGCTCTATCCGCGCAATCGTCAGCTGTCGCCGCGCGTTCGGGTTTTCATCGAGTGGGTCGCGGGGGAATTTGCGGCGCGGGACGTGGGTAAGGGGCTGTCCCAGCAGGCTTGAAAGCCGCGACGGGATGGTGCTGCCGGAGGGGATTGAACTCTCGACCTCTCCCTTACCAAGGGAGTGCTCTACCACTGAGCTACGGCAGCTGGATCGGCGTATCGCCTTGATGACTCACGAGTAGAAGACTCACGCACGCCAAACGGCGAGGCGGAAATGCTCCTGCTTCGGGCGGGCGGACACTGCCACAAGGCTTGACGGCGAGCAAGCCGTAAAGCCAAGTTCACGTCGGGTGATTGTGGAGCATCGAAATGCAGGGCGTTCGACACATTTCCGGGCAAGCGGCAGGGTGATGGCGGGGGATCTGCCGGACAAACCGCCCGTAAATTCGGCTTCCCGGCAAATGTCTGCCGCGATGAGGCGCAAAGAGCGTCTGGCAGCGGAGCTTCGGGCCAATCTGAAACGCCGCAAGGCTGCGACGCGCCGTCACAAAGAGGACGTCGTAGGCGGGGAAGACGCAGGCCAGCATGCTGACGAGGGGCGCGGCCCAGGGGATCGGGGCGACGAACGTGAGGCGTAGGTTTGCGTCAGCATTAAATGCAGGATAATCACGCGGCCTCGGACTCCGCTCCGATTCGCGAAGTTTTCCCATATGGAGACGATTGGAATTCATGGATCGGATCAGAATTGTCGGCGGCCAGACGCTTCGCGGCACCATTCCGATTTCCGGCGCCAAGAACGCAGCTCTACCGCTGCTGATCGCGAGCCTGCTGACCGAAGACCGGCTCACTCTGAAGAACGTTCCTAACCTCGCGGACGTCAATCTGCTGGTGCGCATTTTGCGCAATCACGGCGTCGATCTCGCGGTCGATGGCAAACGTTCGAGCCCGCACGTCCATCTTGGCGATACGATTCATCTGACCGCGCGCGATATCGTCGATACGACGGCGCCTTATGAGATGGTCTCGCGCATGCGGGCCAGTTTCTGGGTGCTCGGACCGCTAATCGCCCGCATGGGACAGGCGAAAGTATCGCTTCCAGGCGGTTGCGCCATCGGCACGCGGCCGGTCGATTTGCATCTCACGGGGCTCAAGGCGCTGGGCGCAGAGATCGATATCGATAGCGGCTATGTGGTTGCCAAGGCTCCGAAGGGGCTGCGCGGCGCGCACATCGTGTTTCCCAAGGTTTCGGTCGGCGCCACGCACAACGTGTTGCTGGCGGCGGCTCTCGCCAAGGGCGAAACTGTCATCGAGAACGCGGCGCGCGAACCCGAAATTGGCGACGTTGCCGCGTGCCTCACGAAAATGGGCGCGACAGTCGAGGGCATAGGCACGTCAGTGCTGCGCATTCAGGGCCGCGACCGGCTCGAAGGCACGGTGCACACGGTGCTTCCGGATCGCATCGAGACGGGCACATTCGCTATGGCCGTCGCGGCGACCGGCGGCGACGTGACGCTCGAGGGCGCGAAGTTCCAAGATCTCAAGACCGCGCTCGATGTCCTTGAGGAGACGGGCGCAACGGTCGAGGCGACGGAAACGGGCATACGCATCGTCCGGAATGGCGGCGGCATTTCGCCGGTGTCGGTCGAAACGCAGCCGTTTCCGGGATTTCCGACCGATCTGCAGGCGCAACTCATGGCGTTGCTCGCGCGCGCTTCAGGGACGAGTGTCATACGCGAAACGATCTTCGAAAATCGCTTCATGCACGTCCAGGAATTGGCGCGGCTCGGCGCCGATATTCAGTTGCACGGCGACACGGCGACGATCAAAGGCGTCAAGACGCTCAAGGGCGCACCGGTGATGGCGACGGATCTTCGGGCTTCGGTTTCGCTGGTCATTGCCGGGCTCATGGGCGAGGGCGAAACGATCATCAACCGCGTTTACCATCTGGATCGCGGATTTGAGCAGTTAGAACGAAAACTCGGCGCGTGCGGAGCCGAGATCGAACGATTGACGAGCGGCTGACGCCAATCTCCTGCACGAGGCGTTGCAGCTTTCGGCCGCTGTTTGTAACACTCGGGCCTTTCAAGCCTCGCTTGCCTGGAGACGTGCGACACCGATGCCTGACCTGAAGCTCATCGCGTTCGATACGGAAGACCTCGATGTCGTTTCGGCGCATTTGCAAGACGCGGTGGTGCGCGTCGGCGACATGGCGTTCTTGCCGAAGGAGAAGCGCTTCGTGGCGGTCGCCAATCGCTTCGACTGGGCGAATGCGGCGCGTCTTTCGCCAGCGAAGGGGCGCGAAGGAAGTCAATTCGAACGGCGTCGTTCGGGTATTCGCTTCGAGCGTGTCAACGCCGTCAGGTTTCAAGGCTTCGATTTCGAGGACAAACGGACGACGTTGTCGCTCTTGGCCGTCACATTCGAGCCGACCGGGGGAACGGATGATCCCGAAGGCGATGTCACGTTGACATTTTCCGGTGGCGCGGCCATTCGGCTGGGCGTCGAATGTCTCGAAATCGAATTGAAAGACCTCGGCGCTGCGTGGGCGACCAAGCGTTCGCCCGAGCACCCCGAGGACGCAAGCTAATCATCGCTGCGGCCGCTTTCCGAGGAATGATTGCCGATGCCCGTGCGGCTCAACAATAACGATAACGATTTCGAAGCGCGGTTCACGGAGCTTCTCGGCTTGAAGCGCGAAGTGTCGACCGACGTCGACAATGCCGTGCGCGAGATCATCAATGATGTGCGCGCTCGGGGCGACGCGGCGCTCATCGATCTGACGCAGAAGTTCGACCGCCTCGATCTGAACCGCGCGGGCATCGCTGTGACGGCGGATGAAGTCGAAGCAGCGTATGCGGCGTGCTCGGAAGAGACGCTCTCGGCGCTGACGTTCGCGCGCGACAGGATCGCGGAGCATCACAAGCGCCAGCTCCCGACGGACGATCGTTATACGGATGCAGCGGGCGTCGAACTCGGTCATCGGTGGACCGCTGTTGAATCCGTCGGACTTTATGTTCCGGGCGGCCTCGCGTCCTATCCGAGTTCGGTGCTGATGAATGCTGTGCCTGCGAAAGTTGCGGGCGTTCCGCGCATCGTGATGGTGGTGCCGTCGCCGAGCGGCGATCTCAATCCGCTCGTGCTTGCGGCGGCGAAGATTGCGGGCGTATCCGAAATCCATCGTATCGGCGGCGCGCAGGCCGTCGCGGCCCTCGCGTATGGCACTAAGACGATCAAGCCAGTCGTTAAGATCGTCGGACCGGGCAACGCTTACGTCGCGGCGGCGAAGCGGCAAGTCTTCGGCGTCGTCGGAATCGACTCCATCGCCGGTCCGTCGGAAGTTTTGGTTATCGCCGACAAGAACAATGACCCGGAATGGATCGCCGCGGATCTCTTGGCGCAGGCCGAGCACGACACCGCCGCGCAGTCGATCCTGATGACGGACGATGCGGACTTCGCGACGGCCGTCGAAAAAGCGGTTCGCCGCCAGCTCGAAACGCTGCCGCGTGGAAATATCGCGGGCGAGAGCTGGAACACATATGGCGCAACGATCATTTTAAATTCGCTCGGCGAAGCCGTGCCGCTCGCGGACCGGATTGCGGCCGAGCATCTGGAAATCGCGACATCGGATGCGGAAGATCTTGCAACGCGCATCCGGAATGCCGGGGCGATTTTCATCGGCAGCGTAACTCCCGAGGTCATCGGAGATTATGTTTCGGGTTCGAACCACGTTCTGCCAACTGCCAGAAGCGCGCGGTTCTCATCCGGTCTCGGGGTGCTGGACTTCATGAAGCGGACGTCGATCTTGAAGCTCGACAGTGCTGCGCTCGAGAAGCTCGGCCCGGCCGCCATGACGCTCGCTCGCTCCGAGGGATTGGAAGGGCATCGCCGCTCGGTTGAGATCCGGCTCGAAAAGACAGGCTGAAATACTATGGACCAAAGCGTCGCCGCATCGGAGAAAAGCCGGGATCGTCTCGTCGAGATCACGCTCGACGCGAAGTCGATTGCCCGCACGAATGCGAACATCGAGCACGAACGCGAAGTTGCGATCTTCGATATTCTCGATGGCAATTCGTTTCGCGTCGAGGGCGTGGACGGCGGGCCGTACAAGCTCAATCTCGCGCTGACGGAGGAGCGCCTGCTCCTTCACATCCTGCCGTCGGAAGAGGGTGAGACGGTCGAGCATGCGATTGCGCTGACGCCGCTCAAGCGGATCGTCAAAGACTATTTCATGATCTGTGAATCCTACTACGAGGCGGTGAGGACCGCGCCCCCCGCGCGCATTCAAGCCATCGACGTCAGCCGACGCGCGTTGCACGACGAGGGAAGCGTGCTTCTCAAGGATAAGCTGCAACCGAAAATCGCGGTCGACGAAGATACGTCGCGGCGGCTTTTCACGCTCGTGTGCTCGTTGCATTGGAAGGGCTGATCGGCGCGATCACTTCCGCCCGACCAAGTACCACGATTGCTGCGGCCCCACGCCCTTGATCTCGATGGTGCCGCGTGGTTCGAGAATGAAAATCTTGTCCAGACTTTGAGCGCACGTCGGGCAGATCGCAATCGATCCCGGGGTGCTCGACTGTTCGAGGCGGCTCGCGAGATTTACCGGATCTCCCCATACATCGTAGCTGAATTTGTTCTTGCCGATGATGCCAGCCATCATCGGCCCTGAAGCCATTCCGACACGGACGCTGATCGCGATGCTCTCTTCAGTGCTGATGCGCTGCACGGCTGCGACCATATCGAGGCCCATGCTGGCAAGTGCTTCGACGTGGTCACGGCGCGGAATCGGAACGCCGGACGCCACCATATACGCGTCTCCGATCGTCTTGATTTTCTCGACGCCGTGGCGATCGGCGAGCTCATCGAATGCGATGACGAGCCGATTGAGCAGCGCGACGGTTCTATCCGGTCCGAGAGAGCGTGCCATGCTGACGAAACCAGTGATGTCCGCGAACATGACGGACGCCTCCGAGAAGCCGTCGGCGATTGTCTCTCCGGGAGATTCCTTCAGTCGCTCGACGACGCTGTCGGGAAGGACGTTGCGCAGAACGGTTTCCGTTTCGGCTTTGGCGCGTTCGAACAGGCTGAAGGCATAATAAACGCAGGCGGCAATGAGGCCGAAGGTAGTGACCGCCGCCTGGACGTAGAGAGAATTTATCGTTTTGTCGTCGGCGCGAAACTGCGCGGCTTCCATCGGGAACGTGAACCACACGAACAGATGAAGGATCAGCGCCAGAGATACGATTGTGAGGATGAGCCAAAATCGCCGCGCTTCGAAAATGACGAACGGCGCAGCGGCGGCGATGACATATTGCAGGGGCGCGCCGCCCATGCGCCCGAAAAAAGCTGTGAACGCGATCAGTGCGGAGAACTCCGCAACGACCAGGAGAAGCCCGCCCGCGATCTCGTTATAGCGATGCATGAACGGGACAAGGGCGACGATGAGTGCGACGGCTAAATTGATATAGACCGCGGGCTGCATTTCCTTCACGCCGGACGCCCAAAGCTGCGCGGCGTAGATGCAGGTCGTCACGACGACGAGCGCGGAGAACACGTTGACGATCTTGAGGCGGCGGCGAATGTCTGGCGGATAGCCCTCGATGCCGAGGTTCGCGATGCCGCGTATGAATCCGCGAAAGCCTTCAAACGCGCGTCTGGGCCAAGCGGCAAACGTGGCCGGCCGAGCATTTTCCTTTTGCCGATCAGAGATCGTCATATGATTGCCCCGGCGAATGGTGCGACAGGGACTATTCCTTATCGTCGAGACGGCCGATGCCGCTCAATGCCGCAATATTGCATACGACTTGCTGGCCACGGCGCTCAATGGCGCCTTCCGATTCAAGCATGCCAAGGGCCGCGTTGACCTTCGGGCGGCTGGCGCCGACGAGCAGGGCAAGCTCGCTTTGCGAAATGGGAAGTGGAAGGGAGACAGTCTCGGCCTTGCCGTTTGGGTCTTTTTGGCGAACGGCGGCCAGAAAGAAGCGTGCGAGTCGGGCCTCAATTGGATGCAGCGCAATGGCCTCAAGCTGTTCGTCGGCATCGCGTAGGCGGCCCGCAAGAAAGCGCACCGCGGCTTCACCAACGGCGGGCTGCGTGCCGAGCAGGCGCAGGAACGCGGCTTTGGAGAGCATCAACGTTTCGACCTTGTTCACGGCCGTGGCGTCGGCGGAGCGGGGACGGCCATCGAAGACGGCCAGCTCTCCGAAAATCGAAGGCGCTTCCACGTGGGCGAAGGATAATTCCCGGCCGTCGGAGGTCAGCACCGATAGCCGGACGCGGCCTTTGGTAACAATGTGAAGCTCGGAGCCTGTCTGGCCGCGCGAAAAGATGATCTGGCCGGGCTCGTAGGCCGATTCTCTCAGTTCGTGGGCAACGGCTTTTCGGCTCCCCTCGTCGAGCGAGCCGAAAAGGGGCGTCCGGCCGAGAATGTCTGCTGGGTCTGGTTTCAGAGCCATTGCCGCCATCAATTCTGTCAAAGAATAGGCTATTCATGCCCTGTTTTGTTCGCGGCTGCAACGCGCGCGGGCTTGCTAACGGCGCAGTGCCTACGTCATTGTCCGGCAAGCCTAAGCCGGCATGCTTGTCCCCACGTGGTCATGGTGATGATAACGACCCTTATGAGCAGTTTATTTCCCACATTCGCCCGTTCGGACGCCCAGGGCCGTGAATCGCTGCGCCGCACCCTGGCGCGCGAACGTGCTGACACCAACGCCGGAATAGAGCGGCCGCAACTCGTTCTGGCGAGCGCCAGTCCTCGACGGGTCACGCTCCTCGCCCAGGTCGGGGTGACGCCGGACGCATTGCGGCCGGCCTCGATCGACGAGACGCCGAAGCGCGGAGAAATGCCGCGCGCGCTCGTCTCGCGGCTGGCGCGCGCCAAAGCCGAGGTGGCGCGCAATCAGATCGCCAACGACCGCGATCTTGCGGGCTCTTACATTCTGGCCGCCGATACGGTCGTTGCCATGGGGCGAAAAGTGCTGATGAAGCCCGCCCACATCGAAGAAGCCATGGCGTCGCTACAACTTCTTTCGGGGCGAACTCATAAAGTTCAGACCTGTATTTGCTTGATTACGCCGGACGACCGCGTGCGCACGAAAATCGTCGATACGCGCGTGCGGTTTCGCTACATCAACAAGGCGGAACTCGAATCCTACATCGCCTCGCGCGAATGGCGGGGCAAGGCGGGCGGATATGCCATCCAGGGCCTTGCAGGCTGCTTTGTGCAGCGGCTCATTGGATCTTATACGAATGTCGTCGGTTTGCCGCTGACTGAGGTTGTCGGACTCCTCAATTCGGAGAAGTTTCCGATCCAGTATAATTGGCTGAAGTACGCCGAAGTCGACCGCGATTGAGTTTCGATATGTCTTCCTCTTCTTCGTCCGCTGGCGGCAAACCGCTGCGATGCCCGATTTGCCGGAAAGAAGCCGTCGATGCCTACCGGCCGTTTTGTTCCAAACGCTGCGCGGACATCGATCTCGCCAAGTGGTTCTCGGGCAGCTACGCGGTTGCGGGCCGGGAGGAGGACGAAGGCGACAGCGCCGCGTCTGCCGATAGCGGGAGACGGCCGGACGGCGATGACGATGATGCGTGAAATTGCGGTGCGCTAGGCGCTTGCATACCGCTGATCGCCCCCCTATAAGGACCGCCTTACGTCGTTCGGGGCTCAGCGCCGCGGAGGCAGGCCCAGGTAGCTCAGTTGGTAGAGCATGCGACTGAAAATCGCAGTGTCGGCAGTTCAATTCTGCCCCTGGGCACCATTTGCCCAACATTTCCCGCAGTAAAAAAAACTTCGCCTGATTAGGACCTAGGTTCGGCTGCGCCGTCGCGTGGGCCTTGAAAAAAGAAAGCCCGCCGGGGGGACGGCGGGCTTCTGCGAAAGAAAGTCCAGGTACGTGTCAGTGGTTAGTGAGGGATCTGCTCGTACTGGAGGCGGACGAGTGACTCGTCATGGCCGCGCGATGCGGAAGCATCGACATCCGGGCGTGCAGAATTACCGAACTGATCGACTTCCTGCTGTGTAACCGAGGTCTCCGAGCCGCTCGTCGAGCCGCTGTAGCTCGGCACTGCGCGGTCGCTGATCTGGTTAGCTTCGAGAGCCGGAAGAGATTCTGCGTTTGCCTGAGCGCCGGAGAGTGCCAGGACGCCCGAAACGATAGCGAGTGAGAGGATCTTCATAGACATTGCTTTAACTCCCAAAAAGGAACTGGTTTGCTTTTCTGACTGCCTCGCGGTCCTTGCGGGCTGTGTAAGCAGCTGGGAGTAATTTGATCCGTGTGCCGTCCGATCTCTATCGCACGTTGGGTCGTCGGAGAGGCACCAAGGCGTTAGCGGTCGAGACCATGGTCGCGGGGTATTATACGTCGGTATAATCAGCGGGCGTCATTTCGGCAGCCGCGGTCTGCGCTCTATAGAAAAGCCGTCCCATAAGGCGTGATTACCGCTTAACCGCGCCGCTTTTATTTTTTTGAGATGGCGTGTGCGCTTTCGCAATGGCGCTGCATTTCAGAAAGAACGACCTCTTCCGCCCAACTACGTTCGCCGCGCTTTCGATCCGCGGTCTTGGACTTCGTCCGCTGTGGGTATGGTCATGCGAATAGGAGACGAGCAAATGGAAGATCTTTCTCGCCGCAACATGCTTGCCATTGCGGCTGCGACTGGAACGCTTGCGGCTTCGACGGCTGCGCGGGCGGCATCGTTCGGCAATCCCGATCAGCCTGCGGAAGGCGCGATCAACGCTAATCCCAAGGCGCTTTCGGACCCCGGTCCGAAGAACCCCATTATCAATAGTCAGTTTCCGTCTTTCGATAGTCCCCCTCCGACGGACGTCGGCGGCATGCCGCTGTTCTGGGGCTCGTTCAACAACGCAGCAAAGCGCATTCAGAACGGCGGCTGGGCACGGCAGCTAACGCAAGCGGATTTCGCGATTTCGGAAGCGGTTTCGGGCGTCAACATGCGGCTCGGACCAGGCGGCGTGCGCGAGATGCACTGGCACCTGGCCGCCGAGTGGGCGATCATGACGAACGGCCGCTGCCGCGTCACAGTTCTCGATCCGCAGGGGCGCGCCTACGTCGATGATGTCGGTCCGGGAGACCTTTGGTATTTTCCGGCGGGCTATCCGCATTCGCTGCAGGGCCTCGGGCCGGACGGCTGCGAGTTCGTGATCGTTTTCGATGAAGGACATCAGTCGGAATACAACACGCTGCTCGTCACGGATTGGTTCGCACATACGCCGCCGGATGTGCTTGCCGCGAACTTCGGCGTTTCGAAAGATGTCTTCAAGAACATCCCACTTCAGGATCTCTGGATCTTTCAAGGCAAGGAGCCGGGTCCGCTCGCCGATGATCAGGCGGCGGTTGCTTCGGGTGGCACCCCGCCAAATCCGTTCACCTATAAGCTCGGATCTTCGACGCCGATCAAAGCGAACGCCAATGGCGAGCTTCGTCTCGCGGACAGCTCGGTTTTCAAGGTGTCGAAGACGATTGCAGCGGCGATCGAAATTCTGAAGCCCGGCGCGATCCGGGAAATGCATTGGCACCCGAACGCCGACGAGTGGCAGTACTGGATCGAAGGCGAGGGGCGCATGACGGTGTTCGATGCAGGTCCTCGCGCGGAGACGGCGGATTTCAAGCCGGGCGATGTCGGTTACGTCAAGAAGAGTCAGGGGCACGTCATACAGAATGTCGGCAAGACGGATCTTAAGTTTCTCGCCGTGTTCAAAGTGCCGGACTATCAGGAGATCAGTCTCTCGGATTGGATCACGCACACGCCGCCGGCGCTCGTAGCCCAACACCTCAAGGTCAGCGTCGAGGATATCGCCACGTTTCCGAGCAATTCTCCGGGCATCGTGGCGGGCAAGGTCCCGGGCTGAGTTTGCGATCGATAGAGATAATTGATTGGACGATAACCGCCCGAGGTTTCAAGGCCTCGGGCGGCTTTCACCGCCCAGCAGTTGCGTGCGGCCAGAGGCCACTTGTAATGTTAAAGCGGGATCATAGCGTGCCTGCGCGACTGATTGGCACCGCAGCGCGAAAGCTGGATCGATGGTGCGGTTTCCGAGTTCTCCACACAATCGAAAGGATTCGTTCGCCGGAGGCGCAATCCTTTATGGAATTTTCATTCAGGCCGCGCGATGCTGTGGGTGGCCCCACGTGCGAACACGTTCGGCGGGAGGCTGCATCGATGGCGAAAATAGTTTCGGCCGCTTTTCGATCCGAAAGTCCGGCCATGAGTAGCAGGGCCTAGCTTCGTGAAACTGTCTGTCTATTCAGTTCTGTTCGTGTTGGCGGTGGTTCCAGCCTCGGCTCATGCCGACTCGGTGATGGACTGCAACGACGACTCGGATCCGGCGCGGCAAATTCGGGGCTGCACGACCGTTATCGGGCGGACGATGCTCGGCGACCCCCTGTCGACGGCATACATGAACAGGGGCATCGCCTACGCGCAGCGCAATGACCTGAAGAAAGCGATTGCGGACTTCACCTCGTCCATCAACGCCAATCCGGCAAATAATTTCGCCTATTACAACCGGGGCAACGTCTATCTCGACCTCGGTAAGCCGAAGCAAGCGGCTGCGGACTATTCAAAAGCGATTGAACTCGCTCCGGATATGTCGCCGGCCTTCCTCAATCGTGGGCTCGCCAACGAGATGATGGGCGAGCGGACCGCAAGCATCGCGGATTTCCGGGCTGCGCTCGCCTTGGAGCCCACCCTTTATGCGGCGTCGGAAGGCCTGAAGCGGCTCGGCGCAGTGGCCGAAGTCGGCGAGTAACTCACGACCAAGGCATTGTTATCGCGATATTTTTCGCTGTTACAAACTATTACAATCCGTTACCACACGCGCATAACGGGCGGACGAACGCCCGTTAGTTCTCCTGGCATACCGCGGAAACGGGAAACGCAGGAGGACGGACATGCTGGGTGCTTCGCAGGCCATCGAGGCTAACGTATACGGTGGTGCTCATATCTCGGCATCGGCGGCTCTCGCTTCGAGCGAGCCTTCCGTCGACCGTTTCGAACGGGGAACCATCCGCCGTATCGAGGCGAAGGAACACGTTTTCTGTGACGGCGATCCCCGCACTCATGTTTTCCGCATCGAAGAGGGCGTGATCGCGCTTTCGAAGCTTCTCGGCGACGGCCGGCGGCAGATTATCGAATTTGCTTACCCAGGCGATTATATCGGCCTCGGAACGCTGCGCGAGCACATCTTCGACGCCCAGGCGACATGCGCCGCCAAGGTTCGCTGCCTGTCTGCAGCGGCCCTGGAGCAGGAAGCCTCCCGCGACGCGGGATTAGCCCTTCGCCTCTATAAGGCGGTTTCGGCCGAGCTTGCCGCGACACGGGCCCTGCTGGTGTCGGTCGGTCAGCAAAGCGCCATGGAACGCCTTGCCGGGTTTCTTCTCAGCCTCTCGGCCCGGACCGCGAACCCCGGCGACGAGACCGTTGTAAAGCTTCCGATGCGCCGTTCCGACATCGCTGATCTCCTCGGTCTGACCATCGAAACGGTCAGCCGGACGATTACGAAGCTCCGGACCATGCATGTGATCGATGTCGTTCGCGGCACCGAGGTTCATATTCTCGACATTGAACGGCTGACGGAACTGGCCGGTCAGTAAAGTAAGACGCTCGCGGCGGCATGAGGGAGACGGTTAACCCTTCGGGGCGGTCTCCTGGGGCAACGCCGCCTTGGTCTCGATGAGTTCAGCAGCGGGCTCCGTGGCTTTCGCGGTGCGCGAGGATTTGAGGGATTTGATCAAGATCGCCACCAGAGGCAGGATGACGGAGCTGATCAAAGCTTCGCCTGCCGGATAGATGTAGGCGGCGCCCGCCGTCGGAGTGCTGATATTCTGTTCGAGCGTCGCGATGGAAGACCGTCGCATCTCCATTGCGATCGAATAATCGCGGCCGGGACGCTGAAGGACCGCCAAGACGGCGATTATGCACGCGACCAGGAAGCCGATGACGGCGACCAGAGCGGTTGCGCCGATCTGCCCCATGCTTTGTTCAAGAACCCAGTACAAGGCCAAGCCGAGCAGCACGAGGCTGATCGTTGCGAGCACGCAGGCAAGAACATAGAGCGCGCCCTTCCTGAAAATGTAGCGAAGGTAGCTGTCGGCGACGACGGCATCAGCCGATGCTAGCTTGTCGAGGTCGCGAGCGAGATTTGGAAGGTCCACGAGGCGTCCACTCAGAGGCGTCGGCCGACAGGCAGGGCCGTCGACGTTTCAATGCGCCTCGATACTAGCAGGCCAGGATGAATTAGAGAACGCCGACGGTTAGTTTCCTTTACGAAAATGAAGGAAGCAGAGGCGCGAGACGTGTTACTCGGTTTTCGAGCTTTTGCCTTTGCTTTCGAACCAGTCGGAAATGGTTTCCCAGAATGCCGCAACGGCGACGACAACCGTGATCAGGAACAGCGCCACGACCATCTGAATGACACCGAAATTCACGGCGTCCGTCGCGACGAACCAGCCAGCGATGATGGCGGCGAAAAACATGATCGGGCGGAGAAGAAGGTTTACCATCTCGGTATTTCCGGTCGGTGTTTATGTCTGACGCTAGCCAAAAATAGCACAACTCGGTTGCTATACGTTGATGCGGATCAAGAAATGAGGTTCAGTTTTTACGGATCCAGCGGTTGCGGCCGTCCGCCCCTTGCGTGCTGGGGAGGCGCCGCCTATGGGAGTGGCGATGCTGCCCTCGCAATCGCTTTGGATCGCTCCGGGTGGCCGATTTCCATCAATCTCGGACAAGACGCGCGTGACCGTCAAAGTCGCTGCTTTTTATAAATTCGTTTCGATTGCGGACCCGGAGGAGCTTCGGGCGTCGCTGCGAACGGTTTGCGAAGCCGAAGGCATCAAGGGAACGATCCTGATTGCGCGCGAGGGCATCAACGGAACGGTGGCCGGAGATCCGGCCGCCATCGATGCCCTGTTTTCGGTGATGAGAGGCGACGCGCGTTTCACCGATCTCGTCGTCAAGTTCTCGGACGCCGCGGATTATCCGTTCCGGCGGCTCAAGGTGAAAATAAAGCGCGAGATCGTGACGTTCGGAGTGCCGGGCGCGGAGCCCGCGGTCGCCATGGGCGAATTGGTCGAGCCCGAGGAATGGAATGCCCTTATCTCCGATCCCGATGTTCTACTGATCGACACGAGAAACGACTATGAGGTCGAGGTCGGGACCTTTGAAGGTGCGCACAATCCGCGGACGCGGGCGTTCAACGAATTTCCAGATTATGTACGGCGTACGCTGGGCGATGACCGGAACCGCAAGGTCGCGATGTTCTGCACGGGCGGCATCCGCTGCGAGAAGGCGAGCGCCTTCATGCTCAAGGAAGGCTTCACGCAGGTCTATCAACTGCATGGCGGCATCTTGCGCTATCTTGAGCGCATCGAGCCCGAAGATAGCCTCTGGCGCGGCGAGTGCTTCGTCTTCGACGAGCGCGTGGCTCTGGAGCACGGCGTGCGCGAGGGCAGCCATGGGCTTTGCTCGCGGTGCGGTTTTCCGATCAAGCGGGACGGGGAGGGCAGTGGCGCGCTCTGCGCTCGCTGCCAGGGCGCGGATCTCGTCGAAAATTAAGGCTTCGGTCCGATTGGCCATTTTTCGCATAAGCCAGTCGCGAGAAGCCGCAGGTTGGGCATGGAATGGGGCCTTGCCCGGTCGCCGCGGAATAATGCTATAGGTCGCCCATATATTAAGGCGCATTTGAGCCGAGCGCGTTCGAGGCCATGACTTTCCGCAAACCCGGTGACCACAATCCGCAGCAGGACGATAGAGCCACGCTCGACGAACTCGTCCGTTGGCGCCGCGATGTCCGGCGTTTTCGCGCGGATGCGGTGCCGGACGATCTGATCGATAAACTGTTGCGGCTTGCCGATCTGGCGCCGTCTGTTGGCAACAGCCAGCCGTGGCGGATCGTCAATGTGCGCTCGCTCGAGACGCGGGCGGCGATCGTCAGAAATTTCGAAGAGGCGCGGGGCCGGTCTGCTGATGCTTATGCGGGCGAACAGGCGGATCTCTACAATCGGCTGAAGCTCGCAGGTTTCGATGCCGCGCCCGTGCATCTCGCCGTGTTTTCCGACCGCAAAGCCTTGCAAGGGCATGGCCTCGGCCGGCAGACGATGCCTGAGACGCTCGATCACTCGTGTGCCTGCATGGTGACCGTCCTCTGGCTCGCGGCGCGCGAAGCGGGTCTTGGACTCGGCTGGGTTTCAATCATCGATCCTGACGAAGTCGCCAAGGCGCTCGATGCGCCACCGGGCTGGAAGCTCGTCGGCTATCTGCTTCTCGGCTGGCCCGAGGAAGAGCATCTCGATCCCGAGCTTGAGCGTTTCGGCTGGCAGCCGCGAACGGCTTTCGAGACGCGGTATTCGGAGGCTGTGGCCAAACCGGCGGAAGCGTCGCCTGTTGGCGTCGCTGGTGCGGTGCTCGGATCGGTGACGCTCGTCGGCGCAGGACCTGGCGACCCGGAGCTTCTGACCATCAAAGCCATGAAGGCGCTACAATCGGCGGACGCGGTTCTCTACGACGATCTCGTCGCTAAGCCGATCCTCGAATTCGTGCGCCCCGGTGCGCGGATGGTCGACGTCGGCAAGCGCGGATACCGGAAATCCTGCAAGCAGCCCGATATCAACGCGATGATGGTGTCGCTGGCGCGCGAGGGGCTGAAGGTCGTTCGCCTGAAATCAGGCGATCCGCTGATTTTCGGCCGGGCGGGCGAAGAGATCGAAGCCTGCCAGAACGCCGGCATTGCGATCAGCGTGGTTCCGGGAGTGACGTCGGCACAGGGCGGGGCTGCGGGCCTCAGGGTTTCGCTGACGAACCGGGAGCACGCCCGCCGGCTGCAATTCATTACCGCACATGACCGCCGCGGACATCTGCCGCAGGACATTGACTGGAGCGCCATCGCGGACACTGCCGCGACGACGGTCATCTACATGCCGAAGCGGACTCTTGCCGAACTGACTGAGGTCGCGCTGGTGCATGGTCTCGATCCAAAGACGCCGGCCGTCGCTGTCGCCAACGCGACGCGACCGGATGAGACGGTCTTCATCTCGACGGTCGGGAAGATTGCGGGAAAGCTCGATGCTGCACATCCGGACGGACCCGTGCTTGTGATGGTCGGCGAGGCGCTTCGGTATGCAACCTCCCAAGATGCGGCGGAGCAGGCCGAGGCCATCGTTTCCACGCTGGACGTGATGCCGGGGCGGATATGATGTCCTTGTTTCCGGTCGCCGTGGCTGGATAGGCGAACGCCATGACAGCCGCGCAGACCCTATTTGTCCTTGTCGGAGCGCTCGTTCTCGAAGCTACGTTCGGATATCCGGATTGGATTTATCAGCGCATCGGGCATCCGGTGTCGTGGATCGGACGGCTCGTCGGATTCCTGGACCATCGTCTCAACAAGGAGGCGGAAAGCGCCGATGCCCGGCAGAAGGCCGGCATTCTTGCGCTCGTGATCCTGCTTGCCGTTACGGGACTTCTCGCGTGGATCGTGGAGCACGCTTTCCAGCGCATCGCGTTCGGTCCGTTTTTCATCGCGATCATCACGTCGACGCTGATCGCGAGCCGGAGCCTTTACGATCATGTCGTGGCGGTTGCGCGCGCGCTGCATCAATACGGACTTGAAGATGCCCGTCGCGCGGTCGGGCGTATCGTCGGGCGCAATCCGCAGACGCTGGACGAGCATGGCGTTGCGCGCGCGGCGATCGAAAGCCTTGCGGAGAATGCTTCGGATGGCATCGTTGCGCCCGTCTTCTGGTTTGCGATCTTCGGGCTGCCAGGAATCGTCATCTATAAGGCGGTTAACACAGCCGACAGCATGATCGGGCATCGAACGCCGCGGCATGAAGCGTTCGGCTGGGCGTCGGCGCGCCTCGACGATCTTCTCAATCTGCCGGCCTCGCGCTTGACGGCGCTTCTGCTGGCCGTCGCCAGTATCTTTACGCCCGGCGCCTCTGTCGCTGGTGCGCTTGAGGCGGTTTCGCGCGACGCTTCCAAGCATCGGTCTCCGAATGCGGGCTGGCCGGAGAGTGCGATCGCGGGTGCGCTGGGACTTAAGCTCAATGGTCCGAAGGTCTACGGCGAGGCGCGCGTTGAGGACGCCTACATGGGCGACGGCAGGCGCGATGCGACGGCCGAAGATATCCATTCCGCACTTTGGCTGACGACCACGGCGTGGGGCATCATGGTCGGATGCCTGCTGCTTCTTGCGATCATCTTGCCAAGCTGAGCAGCTCATCGATGTCGATGTGCTGTGCGAGATGTTCGGCGAAGAGATCGAGAATGTCGTCGATCTCCGTTTCGTAAGTCACCGCCGTAGCGACGCCAAATTCCGCGAGAAATGCAGCGCGGGCGGCATCGGACGAGAAAATGCCGTGGACGTAGCAGCCGGATACGATGCCGTCGGGGGACGTCGCGCCGTCGCGCCTTCCGTCTGAAAACGCCACCACGGAGCGCGTGGTATCTGGACCTGTCGTTTCGCCGACGTGCATCTCGTAGCCGTCGAATGCTGCGCCTGAAGCGGCGAGCGTACCGGAAACGCGCTTTAGCGTTTTTTCGATGCCGAATGTGGTTTCGACGTCGAGGAGGCCAAGGCCTTCGACGGTCCGCGTGGGGCCTTCGATGCCGGCAGGATCGGAGATGCGCTTTCCGAGCATCTGATAGCCTCCGCAGAGACCAAGCACGCGGCCTCCACGGCGAACGTGCGCCTTGATGTCGATGTCCCAACCTTCTGCGCGGAGCGCCGTCAGGTCGTCGATGGTCGTCTTCGAGCCGGGCAAGAGAACGAGATCGGCATTCGCGGGAATGGGATGGCCGGGCTCGATCAGCGCGACCGATACACTGGGTTCGTTGCGTAGCGGATCGAGGTCATCGAAGTTCGAGATCCGCGGCAGAAGCGGCACGGCGATGAGGAGCTTCGCCGGATTATTTCGCTGCGCGGATTTCATAAGGTCCCGAAGTCCGAGCGCGTCTTCGGCGGGCAATTTTCTGGCGTCCGGGAAGAATGGCACGAGGCCGAGGGGCGCCCATCCCGTCAATCGCGCGATGGCGGTCATGCCATCGGCGAACAGCGTCGGATCGCCGCGCATCTTGTTGACAATGAAGCCGCGGATCATAGCGGCGTCGTCCGCATCGAGGACGTGACGGGTTCCGACGAGGCTCGCGATGACGCCGCCGCGGTCGATATCGCCGATGAGCACGATTGGAACGTTCGCCGCGCGGGAAAACCCCAAGTTCGCGATGTCGTTCGCGCGCAGGTTAATTTCGGAGGCGCTGCCTGCGCCTTCGACGAGAACGAGATCGGCGTCGGCTTTCAATCGCTCGAAGCTTTTGAGCACGGCCGGCAGAAGATCTTTTTTCTTGGATTGGAAATCGCGCGCTCGCGCCGAGCCGTGCATTTTACCTTGGACGACAATCTGCGCGCCAGTTTCGCTTTCGGGCTTCAGGAGCACGGGATTCATATGCACCGACGGGGCTACGCGTGCGGCGCGCGCCTGTAGCGCCTGCGCGCGTCCGATCTCACCGCCATCCGCCGTGACGGCGGCGTTATTCGACATGTTCTGCGGCTTGAACGGCAAAACGCGAATACCGCGATTGGCGAATAAGCGGCACAGTCCCGCGACGATCAACGATTTGCCGACGTCCGAGCCGGTTCCAGAGAACATCAGCGCGCGGGCAGACATCAGAACTCGATGCCTTCCTGAGCTTTAACGCCCGCCGAGAAATGATGCTTTACCGCCGCCATCTCGGTGACGCCGTCGGCAATTGCGATCAACTCGGGCTTGGCGTTGCGGCCGGTGACGACGATGTGGAGATCGTTACGCCGATTGCGCAGCGTCTCGATGACGTCATCGATCGGCAAATAATCGTAGCGCAGGGCAATATTGAGCTCGTCGAGGATCAGGAGCCGGATGGATGGGTCGGCCATGAGGTCCTTGGCTTTCGTCCAGGCACGCGAGGCGGCAGCGATATCGCGCGTCTTGTCCTGCGTTTCCCAGGTGAAGCCTTCGCCCATCGTATGCCAGGAGATCTGGTCGCCGAAGCGCTCCAAGGCGTCGCGCTCGCCCGTTTTCCAGGCGCCTTTGATGAATTGCACGACGCCGACGCGCCAACCGTGTCCGAGCGCGCGCAGCACGAGCCCGAACGCGGCGGTGGATTTGCCTTTTCCAGGGCCGGTATGGACGAGAAGAACGCCCTTTTCGATCTGCTTCGAGGCAACCTCGGAATCTTGCATCGCTTTGCGCTTCGCCATCTTGGCTTTGTGGCGCTCGGCCTCGCTGTCGGGTGTCGGTTCGGTGCTCACGTCTCAGCCTTTCAAGGTCAGAGGTAGGCCGGCAGCAACGAACACCACGCGGTCGGCGGCTGCCGCGATTTTCTGATTGAGACGGCCCGCTTCGTCGCGAAAGGCCCGGGCGAGGGCGTTGTCCGGCACGATGCCCAGGCCGACCTCGTTCGACACCATGACACAGGGCGCAACTCGTTTCGATACTGCCGCAAGCAACGTGTCCGTCGCCTCAGGGATCGAGCGGTCGGCGTGCATCAGGTTCGAAACCCAAAGGGTCAGGCAATCGACCAGGCTCGGCAGTTCCGCCGTCCGGTTTGCCAATGTATCGGCAATCTCGAGAGGGGTCTCGTGATCGACCCAACCGTCACCCCGCCGGCCTTTATGGTGCTTGATGCGGTCGACCATTTCGCCATCGAACGCCTCGGCGGTGGCGATGTAGGCCCAAGGCCCCGGAATGGCTGTTAAAAGCCCTTCGGCATAGGTGCTTTTGCCGGATCGGGCACCGCCAAGGACGAGGGTCAGCTGCGGGAGATGCGAAGTGGTCATTGCGAGCTTTCCGGCGGCCCATTGGACCTGCTAGGCGATTGACGGCGGTTATGGGGTCACTTATCGATTGGGATGACGGTCCCTCGCAAGAGGGTTCAAAGGGAATGCGGTATTCATTCCGCAGCTGCCCCCGCAACTGTAAGCGGTGAGCATAGGCGAAAATCACCACTGGGCTTAGGTCCGGGAAGGTCGCCAGATGCGAAGACCCGTGAGCCAGGAGACCTACCGTCGCCAGAAAAGCTTCCAGTCGTCGCCGGTGGGGCGAGAAAGGTTAAGATGCACGTCAGATCATTCGGCGCACAGCGGTGCGCGGCTGTCCGATCCTCTAAAAATTCTGTGTGGCAGGAGGTGCGGCGATGAGCGCGCGCAAAGTTCCTGTCACCATCGTCACGGGCTTCCTCGGGGCGGGCAAAACGACGCTTGTGCGCCATACCATCGAGAATGCGCACGGCCGCCGGCTGGCGCTGATCGTCAACGAATTCGGCGATGTTGGCGTCGATGGAACAATTCTTCGGTCGTGCGGCATCGAGAATTGCCCGGACGAAAACATCATCGAGCTGACGAATGGCTGCTTGTGCTGCACGGTGGCCGACGATTTCATACCGACGCTCGAAGCGCTGCTGGCGCGAGAGCCCGCGCCTGAGCACATCATCATCGAGACGTCGGGACTTGCTTTGCCGAAGCCGCTCGTCAAGGCTTTCGAATGGCCGGATATTCGTAACCGCGTCACGGTTGACGGTGTCGTGACTGTCGTGGATGGCCCGGCAGTCCTGGCCGGTCGTTTCGCCGACGATCCGGAGAAGGTCGCGGCGCAACGGGAAGCCGATCCCTCCGTCGATCACGAGAATCCGCTGGAAGAAGTCTTCGAAGATCAGCTTCTTTGCGCCGATCTTATCGTTCTCAATAAGTGCGATCACTTGTCTCCGGAGCTGGCCGCGGGTGTCGCAGAGGACATCCGGAGTATGCTGCCGCGCGCCATCAAGATCGTCGCGACGCATGACGGCATCGTGCCGCCGAGCGTCCTGCTCGGGCTTTCGGCGGCTGCCGAAGACGATCTCGCCTCGCGGCCGTCGCATCACGACAACGAGCCGGAGCACGATCACGACGATTTCGAGACGTTTATCGTGGAGGTTCCGCAGCTTGCTTCTCCTGACGATCTCGCGTCACGGGCGAAGGCGATTGCGAACGATCACGACGTGCTGCGCGTCAAAGGTTTTGCCGCGATCGACGGCAAGCCGATGCGTCTCTTGCTGCAGGGCGTCGGCGAGCGCATCGATACGCGCTATGAGCGCGCGTGGCAGTCGGGTGAGCAGCGAGTCGGAAAACTGGTCGTGATCGGCCAAAAAGGCTTGGATCGTGACAGCATCACCCGCACGTTGACGGGCGCTGGCTAATGCATATCGTCGTTCGCGAGAGCCGGGATCTCGATGAGGCGGCAGCGCCTCAAGATCTCGGACTCGCGCCCGCCGACGTCGTTTTCCTGTCTTTCTCCGATTCCGATCTCGCTATGGCCGCGGCTGCGTTTCGTGCAAACCGCAGCGAACGGCTAGCGACCCTGCGCGTCGCGAACTTGAATGCCTTGCGCCATCCGATGTCGGTCGATCTCTTTATCGACGCGACGCTCAACGGAACGAAGGCCGTGCTTGTGCGTCTGCTCGGCGGCCTCGATTACTGGCGTTACGGCGGCGAGCAACTCGGCAAGCGCTGCCGTGAGCTTGGCATCGCACTTGCCATCGTGCCGGGGGACGGACGCCCGGACATTCGGCTTTCTGCATTGTCGACGCTTGAGACCGGGGACCTGGCGCAGATCGAGGCGCTGCTCGATACGGGCGGCGTCGAAAATACGCGCACGGCGCTTAATGCCGTACTGGGTCAGCGCGACGAAAGCGGCGCAATTCCAGGACCGAAGTCGATTCCAAGTTTCGGCACGTATCGGGAAAGCACGGTGCGCTCCGACGTGCGAGGTACTGCAGCCGTGGTCTTCTATCGTTCGCATTTGCTTGCGGGCGATGTTGCGCCTGTCGATGCGCTGATTGATGCGCTTGAAGACCAGGAGCTTCATGCGGCAGCGCTCTACGTTCCGAGCCTCAAGGCTGCCGATGCAGCACAGTGGATCCGAGCTGAGTTAAAAGCCATCGCGCCCGACGTGATCATAAATGCGACAGCATTCGCTGCACGCGATGGCGCGGAGGAGTCGCCGCTCGATGCCGCCGGGTGTCCGGTTCTGCAAGTCGCGCTCGCGAATTCGTCGTTCGATCTTTGGGAGAAATCGCAGCGCGGTCTCAGCGCGTCGGATCTGGCGATGCACGTCGTGCTGCCGGAGCTCGACGGGCGGCTGTTCGCAGGCGTCGTCTCGTTCAAGGAAGACGACGAACT
The DNA here is from genome assembly GCA_030148425.1 of Hyphomicrobium sp. Taxonomy (GTDB): domain Bacteria; phylum Pseudomonadota; class Alphaproteobacteria; order Rhizobiales; family Hyphomicrobiaceae; genus Hyphomicrobium_B. The sequence continues at coordinate 346,267 of JASBTM010000003.1, forward strand.
CGGCAAAGAACTCGGGATGCCGCTGTTGCGGCATCAGCCATATGCCTCGAGCGTCGCGCATGTGGCCGAGCTTGCCGCGCGCTGGGCGAAACTTCGCAATACGGCGCGACGTCATATCCGCGCGGCGCTGCTTCTCTCGACTTATCCCGGCCGACCCGATCAGATCGCCCACGCCGTCGGGCTCGATGGCCTCGAAAGCGCGTGCCTCATCGCGCAGCGTCTGGAAAGCGAAGATTTTGCGATTGCCGATCTTCCTTTGGGTTCTCACGATCTTGTCGAGCGGCTCGGTCCGGCGCGCGCAGTGTCGTGGCCGCTATCGGATTATCTCGCGGCGTTCGCAGCTCTGCCGATGGCTTTGCGCGAGAGCATCACTGCGGCTTGGGGCGAACCGGAAAACGACGATGCCCTTGCCGACGGCGCATTTCATTTCCGTGTGACGTTCGCCGGAAATCTCGTCATCGGTCTGCAGCCGGAGCGCGGGCTGATGCTAGACCGGAAGGCGCAATATCACGATCCTTCGACGCCGCCCCGGCATAGCTATGTCGCGTTCTATCTTTGGCTTCGGCACGTCGCGAATATCGATGCGCTTATTCACCTCGGGGCGCACGGTACGCTCGAATGGCTGCCGGGAAAAGCCGTTGGCGGGAGCGAGGCTTGCTCGCCGCGTGCGCTCATCGGACCGCTGCCGATGATCTATCCCTTTATCGTCAACGATCCGGGCGAAGCGGCGCAAGCGAAACGGCGTCTCACCGCGGTGACGCTCGGCCATAAGCCACCTCCGATGACAGACGCGGGCTTGTCCGGTCCGCTCAGCGACGTTGAACGCCTCGTCGATGAATTTTCCTCAGCGGAAGGCCTCGATCCGCGACGGCGGAAGGTTTTATCGGAGCAGATTGTCGATGCTGCCATTCGCGCCGGCATCGCCGAGCGGTGCGGTCTTGAAGCTGGCATGGCGGCAAGCGAAGCTTTGACGCGTATCGATGCCTTTCTGTGCGACGTGAAAGAGCTGGCCATTCGCGATGGTCTGCACGTGCTTGACGATACCGAACTCGATGCGATTGTGCGCGCGCTTACCGGCGGGTTTATCGCGCCGGGGCCTGCAGGCGCGCCAAGTCGTGGTCGGTCCGATGTTCTGCCGACAGGTCGTAACCTCTACAGCGTCGATCCGCGCAGCGTGCCGACGCCGACGGCATGGACCAACGGCAAGCGCGCCGCCAAGTCGATACTCGACCGCTATCTTTCCGATCATGGCGACTGGCCGCGCGCGATCGTGCTCGATCTCTGGGGAAGCGCGACGCTACGCACGGGCGGCGAAGAGCTTGCGACGGCGTTGGCGCTCATCGGCGTTCGGCCCGTGTGGGATCAGCGATCCTATCGCGTCACCGGCATCGAGACCGAAGCGCTCGCTGAACTCGGACGGCCGCGCGTTGATGTGACACTCAGGATCTCGGGGCTGTTTCGAGACATGTTTGCCGCTCAGCTTGCCTTGTTCGACAGTGCGATTGCGTTGGTCGCGGGCCTAACCGAAGACGCCGCCGACAATCCGTTGCGCGAAGCGGCACAATCGGAAGTCCGTCTCGATCGCATCTTCGGTCCAGCAGGCGGCAGCTTCGGCGCGGGCGTGATGCAGCACATCGATCGCGGTGACTGGAAAGAACGCGACGATCTCGGCCGTTCGTATCTCAAAAGCTCGGAGGCCGCTTATCGCGGCGAGAGCGCGCCGACGACAGGAACGGGTTTTGAGAATCGCGTCAAAGCGGCTGACGCGTTCGTGCATGTGCAGGATCACAGCGAGATCGATCTTTTGACCGGCGGCGATTTTGCGGCGCATGAGGGTGGCTTCGCGGCAGCTGCGGCTGCTCTCGGCAACGATCGCGTCGCTCTTTATCATGGCGACACGGCAAATCCGGAAACGCCGCGGATGCGGACGCTGCAGGAAGAATGCGCACGCGTCCTACACGGACGCGCAGCCAACACGCGCTGGATCGAAGGCCAGATGCGGCACGGATTTCGCGGCGGGGCGGAAATGGCGCAAAGCGTCGATGCTGCGTTTGCCTTCGCCGCGACGGCGGGTGCTGTCGATTCCGGGGGCTTCGAGCGGCTTTATGAAGCGTACCTCGGCGATCCGGCGGTTGCCGCGTTTCTGTCGCGCGAAAACCCGGAAGCGATGGCGGCCATGCGACGGCGCTTCGAGGATGCCATTGCACGCGGTTTATGGCAGCCTCGGCGCAACGATCTCGAGGCTATCGCGGAGAAAGCTGACTCATCGCGAGAGGCGGCCGAATGACGTCGCTGGCGCACCTCAGGAAGGGATGGTGTCCCGGAGCGCTTCGCCCGATGCGCTCGGGCGATGGACTGGTCGTGCGGGTTCGGCCGCGGGCCGGAGCTTTCTCATTGACTGCACTGCGTGAGATTTCAGCAATCGCGTCGCGGTTCGGTTCCGGCGAGATCGATCTGACCAATCGCGGCAATCTACAGCTTCGCGGCGTTTCGGAAGGGACGCTCGGGGCTACACTCCAGGTGCTCGACGAGGTCGGACTTCTCGATCGTTCGGCGGATGCGGAGGCTGTGCGCAACGTGATCGTCGATCCGCTGAGCGGACTCGATCCGGAAAAGTTCAACGTGCGCGATCTTGCTGCCGAATTCGAAAGCCTCCTCGTTCAGGATCATCGTTTCTGGGCGTTGCCCACAAAATTCGGCTTCAGTTTTTCGGGAAGCGCCGACACGCGCGTCGGAGGGCGAAGCACCGACATCATGATTTCGACGGACGCCGGCCGCTTCTTCATTCATCTCGATGGTTCGACCGATGCGCATTGCGAAGTGAGCCGCGACGATGTTGTCGCTACCGCGCGGCGATTGGCGTCGGTTTTTGTCGAGATTACAGCTGAGGCCGACGACGTTCGGCGGATGCGCCACGCGGTGGCGGCCCTTGGGGCGTCGGCAATTTTCGCGATGGCTGGATTGCGGGTGTCGGACAACGTTCTTCCGTCTAAAGGCGACCGCCGCGTTTCCGTCGGATTGCTGGCGAGCAACGGAACGGCTTTTGCGGTGGGAATTGGGTTGCCGTTCGGGCGGACTTCCGCGGAACAGCTTTCGGGGCTTTGCGACGTGGCCAGTGCGGCGAACGTCGAATATGTGCACACGAGCCCTCAGCGCGTTCTTTACTTTCCATTGACGAGTTCCGCCGATGGACTCGCGCTTCTGCGCAGCGCCGACTCATCTGGGCTGATTACACGGAACGACGACATCCGTCTCATGATGGATGTCTGTCCGGGATCGCCCGCGTGCAAGAACGCCAACACGGACACCCGCAGGGATGCGCAGTACTTCGCCGATACCTTCGGCGGATCTCTGGATGGTCGCTCGCTCCACATTTCAGGTTGCGAAAAGGGATGCGCTCGCCATACATCCGCAAGCTTCACGTTCGTCGGCCGCGGCGGACACTACGATTTGATCAGAAACGGCTCAGCGAGTTCAACGGACGTGCTTGAAACGGTAGAAGCAGACGGCATCGGCGCCGCGATTTCGCGCCTCATCGCGGAGAGCGCGGCATGACGGTTCAGGATTATATTCGCGACGGCGCCGCCATCTACGCACGCTCATTTGCGATCATCCGGGCAGAGGCGGATCTCGCGGGGCTTTCGCCCGTGGAAGAGCGTGTGGCCGTGCGCATCATTCATGCGTGCGGAATGGTTGAGGTCGCGCGTGACATCGTGATGTCGGTGACGTTTGCGCGCGATGCGGAAGCTGCGCTCAGGGCAGGTGCGCCGATACTTTGCGATTCCATGATGGTCGCCGATGGCATCACGCGCGCGCGTCTGCCGGCGAAGAATTCCGTTGTTTGCACGTTGCGCGATCCGCGCGTTCCCGAGATTGCGGCAGAGATCGGCAATACGCGGACGGCTGCAGCGATGGAGCTTTGGCGGCCGCAGCTGGCCGGTTCCGTCGTGGTCGTCGGAAATGCGCCGACAGCGTTGTTTCGGTTGCTTGAGATGCTCGATGAAGGCGCGCCGAAGCCGGCAGCCGTGATCGGAATGCCGGTCGGATTTGTCGGTGCAGCTGAATCCAAGGATGCTCTGGCCGCCGATGCGCGCGTTCCTTATGCCATTGTCAAAGGCCGGAAGGGCGGGAGCGCGATGGCCGCGGCGGCTATCAATGCGTTGGCGAGCGAGGCCGAATGAGCGATATGAAGTCCGGCACGCTGTTCGGCGTCGGCCTAGGGCCTGGCGATCCGGAGCTGATGACGCTCAAGGCGGCGCGCGTTTTGAGCACTGCGCCCGTCGTCGCACATTTTCGCAAGTCTGGACGTGCGGGACATGCCCGGACAATTGCGAGCGCGCACATTCGCGCGGATGTCATCGAGGCCGCATTCGAATATCCGGTAACGACCGAGATCGATTTCCGCGAAGATGGTTATGTCTCGGCGATCCGCGCTTTTTACGAAGAAAGCGCAGCGTCGATTGCCGCGCATCTTCAAGGCGGCCGCGACGTGGCGCTGCTCTGCGAGGGCGATCCATTCTTCTACGGATCGTTCCTGCATATGTACGACCGTATCAAAACCGCGCACCCTGTATCGGTCATCCCGGGCATCACCGGCATGTCGGGTTGTTGGACCGCGGCGAACGCTCCGATCACTTACGGCGATGACGTTATGACCGTACTGCCGGGGACGCTCGACAAAGAGGCCTTGGTCAAGCATTTGGCCCAAGCCGATGCAGCCGTCATCATGAAGGTCGGGCATAACATCGAGAAGATCAAAGAGGCGCTGCGCGCCGCAAGTCGCTTCGACGACGCGATCTATGTCGAACGCGGAACGATGCCCGGCGAGCACGTGGCGCGGCTGTCGGAGCTGGGTGAGTGCGCGGTGCCTTATTTTTCGATCATCTTGCTACCCGGCGGCCGGGGACGCAGAATCGCATGAACGGGCAGCTGATCATCGTCGGGCTCGGGCCTGGTCCGCAAAATTGGGTCACACCCGCCGCGAGCGAAGCGGTGGGGGAAGCCGATGTAGTTCTCGGTTACGCGCCTTACGTCAACCGATTGACGCCGCGCACGGGGCAGATCTTTGAAGCGTCCGACAATCGCGAAGAGCTTGCCCGCGCGGAACGTGCGCTTGAGCTTGCCGCAAGCGGGCAGCGCGTCGTGGTCGTGTCGGGTGGAGATCCCGGCGTTTTCGCGATGGCGGCTGCGGTCTATGAGGCGGTAGAAAAAAATCCGGTGTCGGCGAGCAGCGTCGATATTCGTGTCGAGCCCGGCGTGACGGCGATGCTAGCGGCGGCGGCGCGGATCGGGGCACCGCTCGGCCATGACTTCTGCGCCATTTCTCTCTCGGATAATTTGAAGTCGTGGGCGACGATCGAGAGGCGGCTGCGTCTCGCGGCTGAGGCCGATTTCGTTATTGCGCTCTACAACCCGGCCTCCAAGGCGCGCCCGGAGCAGATCAAGAAAGCATTTGAAATTCTGGCGACTGTGTTGCCGTCTGAAACGATCGTGGTGTTTGCCCGCGCTGTCGGCCGCGCCGATGAAGATGTGGATGTCACGACGCTTGGGCGCGCTGCTGATGCGCTATGCGATATGCGAACTCTCGTCATGATCGGATCGCGGGCGACGCGGAAGGTGCAATCGGCGGATGGGCGCTCTTGGGTCTATACGCCAAGGTCGGAGCGCGAGCGATGATGCTTGTCGATCCAGGCCAGCGCTTCGTTCGCGGTGGCGACCGTTGTTCGGGCGGGAAGTGCGGGACGGCGGATCATATGCACCGTGATGCCGAGCTGACGCGCCGCTTCGATTTTCGAATAAGCAGCGCTTCCTCCCGCGTTCTTCGAAAGAACGTGGCGGATATTGTAATCGGCGAAGAGGCGAGCATCGTCACCGGTGCAGAAAGGCCCGCGCGACGCGATGATCTCGGCGTGTGCGAGGGCAGCGGGGCACTCCAGCGGATCGACGACGCGGATCAGGTATCGATGCTGCGGCGCGCGGCAAAGCGCATCGATGGCCTGACGGCCCAAACCGGAAAAGATGTCCTGAGGTTCTTCCGGGAGCGCCGAAACGGCGGCCTCGATGCTATCGTGCTCGATCCAGTCGTCATCGGCAACACGGGTCCACGGCGGCCGTTCGATCGCGAGCAAAGGCACGCCGCTGGCCTGAGATGCTGCGATGGCGTTCGTGCTGATGCGCGCCGCGAACGGGTGCGTGGCATCGATAACGAGATTAACTGCTTCCTGCTGCAAGTAGGCGCTGAGACCTTCCACGCCGCCGAAGCCGCCGACGCGTGTCGTGAGAGGGCTTTCCGCCGGCTGTGCCGTGCGACCGGCGAGAGACAGAACGGCTTTTATACTGCCCATGCGCGAGAGACGCTCGGCAAGGGCCGTCGCTTCGGTCGTGCCGCCGAGAAGAAGGATGCGCAATGGACTGTTGCTCTTCGCCACTGTCATGAGAGCCAAATGCCATGATCGAGCGGTGGTTGTCCATCATCGGGATCGGTGAAGACGGGCGCGCGGGGCTGAGCGCCTCGGCAAATTGCTTGATCGACGGGGCTGAGCTTGTTGTCGGCGGGCGACGGCATCTCGATCTCGTCGGCGATACGCGCGGCGTCAAGGCCGAGTGGGAAAAACCGCTCGAAGCCACGGCGACGACGATATTGGCGCGGCGCGGCACGCCGGTTACGGTGCTCGTTTCGGGCGATCCGTTTTGGTTCGGAGCCGGGGCGACGCTCGCACGGTCCATTCCGCTCGAGGAGATGCTGATCGTTCCGTCGCCGTCGAGCTTCTCGATCGCGGCGTCTCGTCTTGGGTGGTCATTGCAGGAGGTGACGACGCTTGGCCTCAACATGCCGGGGTTTACTCCGCTCGTTCGCAGGCATCTGCACAACGGGCGGCGTATTCTGGCGTTGTCGTTGAATAGCGGCACGCCGAGCGAGTTGGCGGCGGTGTTGACGGCGGCGGGTTTCGGGCCGAGCGAAATCATCGTGATGGAAGCGCTCGGAGGCGGCCGCGAGCGCATCCGCAGGGCAAAAGCACAAGCCTTCGATCTTGCTGATATCGATCCGCTGAATATCATCGGCATCGATGTCGTCGCGGCCCCCGATGCGCGTCCGATTGCCTACAGTGCGGGCTTGCCGGACAGTTACCTCGAGAACGACGGGCAGCTGACAAAACGCGAGATCCGCGCCGTTACGCTTTCGTCGCTCGCTCCAGGTGCCGGTGAGCTGCTCTGGGACATCGGCGCGGGCAGTGGTTCTATTGGGATCGAATGGATGCTGTCGCACCCGGCGAACAGGGCCATCGGCATCGAACGCGATGAGGTGCGAGGCGCGCGTGCGAGGCGCAATGCCCTTGCCCTCGGCGTGCCCCATCTCGATATTCAAATCGGTTCGGCGCCCGAAGCGCTTCAGCGATTGCCGCAACCGGATGCGGTTTTTATAGGCTGCGGAACCGCTGGCGGAAAAGTCATTGATGCCTGTTGGGCGGCGCTGAAGCCTGGAGGCCGGATCGTGGCCAATGCCGTGACGATCGAGTCTGAACTTGGCTTGCTCGCGGCATATCACGGGCACGGCGGGAGCTTGACGCGGTTGAGCGTCGAACGCGCCGAGCCGGTAGGGTCGCTGACGGCGTGGCGGCCCGCATTGCCGGTCATGCAGTGGGTCGCAAAGAAACCGGTGACTGCATCATGATCGTCGTCGGAATAGGCGCCAACAGTCGCGCACATGCGCATGATTTTGAGACGGCGCTTGCCGAAGCGATGCTCGGCGCCGGTGGATGCGATGCGGTCGCAACCTTCGAGGCGGCAATTTTTGCAAACCATGTGCGAGACGCGGCCAAGAAGGAATCGTTGGTTTATAGGCCGGTATCTCTTGATGCACTACGTGAGAGAAGCGCCGACTGCCTGACGCGCTCGGAGCGGACGCTTACACTCTTTGGCGTTGCGTCGATTGCGGAAGCGGCGGCACTCGCAGGGGCAGGGCGCGGCTCACATTTGACGATGCCGCGCCGTATCGTCGGCAACATCACCATCGCCGCCGCACAGTCGGCTAGCGGGCAGGGGCGAAGACCATGACGGTGCATTTCATCGGAGCGGGTCCGGGCGCGGCTGATCTTATAACAGTGCGCGGCCGCGATCTCATCGCCAAATGTCCCGTCTGCCTTTATGCCGGTTCGCTCGTGCCGGAGGCATTGCTATCGCATTGCCCGCCCGCAGCCGAGATCGTCGATACCGCGCCGATGGCGCTCGACGAGATCGTAGCGCGTATTGAAAAAGCGACGCACGAAGGGAAGGATGTGGCGCGGCTCCATTCCGGCGATCTTTCGATCTGGAGCGCGCTTGGCGAGCAGTTACGCCGTCTCGAACAGCTCGGCATTCCATATACGATCACGCCGGGCGTTCCCTCGTTCGCCGCGGCGGCAGCGGCGCTCGGTCGCGAGCTGACATTGCCAGAACTGGCGCAATCCGTGGTTCTGACGCGGACGTCGGGACGAGCTTCCGCGATGCCTGAAACAGAACAACTCGAGGCGTTCGCTGCGACCCGGTCCACGCTCGCGATCCATCTTTCGATCCACGTCATCGAGGATGTCGTGCGCAGGGTGCTGCCTTACTACGGTGCGGATTGTCCGGTGGCTGTCGTTTACCGGGCGACGTGGCCGGAGGAGCAGGTCATTCGCGGCACGCTCGACACGATCGTTTCGCAACTCTCCGAAGCGCGGCCGGAGCGGACAGCGTTGATCCTCATCGGCGAAGCGTTGGGGCGCGATGATTTCCGCGAAAGCGCACTTTACAGCGTCGAGTACCGCCGTCGCTTTCGGGGCGGGGCGTAATGTCGGGAGCGCTGGCATTGCCGCGCGGGATCATGATCGCGGGGCCGCGTTCGGGCTCCGGAAAAACGACGGTGACGCTGGGACTGCTGCGTGCGCTGTTGCTGCGGGGCTTATCGGTTCAACCCTTCAAGTGCGGCCCCGATTACATCGACCCGGCGTTTCACGCGGTCGCGGCGACGCGTGCCTCTTTCAATATCGATAGCTGGGCGATGCGATGGGAGACCGCTGCGTCCATCTTGACGGAAAACGCCAGCGGGGCGGACGTCGTCGTATGCGAAGCCCTGATGGGCCTGTTCGATGGAGTCGCTCGCGCAGGTCATTGGGGAAATGGCGCGAGTTCCGATATCGCGGCCAAGACCGGTTGGCCGGTCATTCTTGTGCTCGACGTTTCCGGGCAATCGCAAACGGCCGCGGCGGTAGCTCGCGGCTTCCGAGGTTTTCGCGAAGGTGTTGCGATTGCTGGTGTCATCTTGAACCGCACCGGAAGCGATCGGCATATTCGTTTTGCGCGAGACGCGCTGGAAGATGCGGGTATTCCGGTCGTCGGCGCCTTACCGCGCGAGACGGCGGTCGTTCTACCCGAGAGATATCTTGGTCTCGTTCAAGCTGAGGAAACGGCGGAGATCGAAAGCCGTCTCAATGCGCTTGCGGCTTTCGTCGAGGCCAATGTCGATATCGACAGGCTTTTGAGCTTTGCGTCGGCTGGCCATATCCCCACGAATTCTCGCCGGATTATTCGCCCGCCAGGGCAACGTATCGCTTTGGCGCGAGATGCGGCTTTCTCGTTCGTCTATCCGCATGTGATCACGAGTTGGCGAATGGCAGGAGCGGAGATAATCCCGTTTTCGCCTCTTGCAGATGAAGAGCCGGATCCGGACGCAGACGTCGTCTGGCTGCCAGGAGGCTATCCCGAACTCCATGCTGGCGCGCTCGCCAATGCTCGGCGCTTCAAGTCCGCGATGTCCAGGTTCGCTCAGTCACGTCCCGTTCATGGGGAATGTGGTGGGTACATGACCCTTGGAGCTGGCCTCGTCGATGCAGACGGGGTGAGCCATGAAATGATCGGACTTTTGGGTCTCGAGACGTCTTTTGCGGTGCGGAAGATGAACTTGGGGTACCGAAGCGCGGAACTTCTGGAGAGTTGTCCGCTGGGTTCGCCCGGCGAATGCCTGTCCGGCCATGAATTTCATTACGCGAAAATAATCGCCTCTCCCGATGCGGCGCTATTTAAATTGAAGAATTCGGACGGAGAATTGTTACAGGACGGGGGCAGCAGCCGTGGTCTTGTAACCGGCTCATTTTTTCATTTTATCGATAAATGAGCTGTCGCCCGGGAAAAGCATTAGATTATCGATAGGGGCGACTACTAGCCTCAATACAACGTTCTGAGGGGTGAGGCGGAACTTTTTCAGACGCTTGCGCATTTATGTCTGGAAGGTTCGTCGGGAACCCTGAGTACGAGAAGAAGTTAATCGGAATCGGTCAATAAGGTCTTTGTACGATGGGCACTGGGAGTGACCCCAAGCGGGGGGAATCCGTCACTACACAGGCACCCATGCCGACTGAGCTGCAGGGGCAGATCGGTCAACGGCTGAGGGAAGCCTATATAGAACTCATCAACGAACCGGTCCCGGACCGGTTTGTCGTGCTGTTGCAGAAATTGAAGCAGCGCGAAGAACAAGGGCAAGGAGGACAGTCGTGACGGTACGCGACGACGACCTGCAGGCCCTGTTGATTGCGGCCGTTCCCAATCTTCGTGCGTTTGCGAATTCCCTGTGCGGAGATCCGACGCGCGCAGATGATCTTGTGCAGGATACGCTCGTCAAGGCGTGGTCAAATCTCGAGGGATTTGAAAAAGGCTCGAACTTAAAAGCCTGGCTGTTTACGATCCTGCGTAATACCTACTTTTCGGAACTCCGGAAGCGGCGTCGCGAGGTTGAGGACGCGGACGGGGCTCTCGCGGAGCGTATGTCGGTGATGCCCGAACAGCACGTCCATATGGATCTCGTCGACTTCAAGAAGGCTTTCGGCAGCCTGAGCGACGATCAAAAGGAAGTTCTGCTTCTCGTCGGCGCCGAAGGCTTCTCATATGAGGAAGCGGCCGAAATTACGAACGCTGCTGTCGGAACGGTGAAAAGCCGTGTGAACCGCGCGCGTGTTGCACTCAATAAGTCGCTCGGACTGGAACCGGGCGAGAATATCAATCCCAATAGCGAGTTCGTAGGACTCACGCGGGCGGTCAGCCGCGGATGAACACGCTTTATTCGTCGGAATATCAGCCAGGTGAAGTTTTAGACTACGCGGTCCGAACACCGTAATTGCGATAACTGCGTGCCGTACGGCGCATCAGTTGTCTCTCAGATAACGAGTTTACGAGGTGCACCATGTCGATTGCTGAATCTATCGCTCCCCATCTCCCGTATCTCCGGCGCTATGCACGGTCTTTAACCGGCACCCAGGCATCCGGCGACAACTACGTCGCGGCAGTGCTGGAGGCGTTGATTGCCGATGCCGATGCGTTCGATAAATCGATACCGGCTCGTGTCGCCCTCTATCGTGCGTTCACGAAGGTTTGGAATTCGGTCGCGGTCAACCGCTTTTCAGACGATACGGTCGAGATCGATAAACCGTTGCCGGAGCGGCGTCTCGAATCGATCACGCCTTTGCCGAGACAGGCTTTTCTTCTCGTATCGGTCGAAGGCTTTTCGACCGCCGAAGCTGCTCAGGTCCTGGACGTTACGCCGGCGCATGTGACGGAGCTTCTCCAGATGGCGGGCGCCGAAATCGCTGAACAACTTTCCGCCGATGTTTTGATCATCGAAGACGAGCCGCTAATCGCGATGGATCTCGAAGCTTTGGTTGTCGACATCGGGCACCGCGTGCAGGGTGTCGCGCGCACGCACCAGGAAGCGGTTACGGAAGTGAATAAGAAAGCTCCGTCGTTGGTGCTCGCGGATATTCATCTCGCCGACGGAAGCTCGGGCCTTGAAGCGGTGAATGAAATTCTCGAGACGATCAGCGTCCCGGTTATTTTCATCACGGCGTTTCCCGAGCGACTTCTCACGGGTACGAAGCCGGAGCCGGTCTTCCTTATTACGAAGCCGTTCGAGCCAGCCGTCGTGAAGGCTATGATAAGCCAATCGCTGTTCTTCGGATTGAAATCCAAGAAGGCGGGCCAGCGGGCCGCCTGAAGGCTGCATATCCGTGGCTTTGAAATCGTGAGGGTACGAACTCTATTGAGTTCGTACCCTTTGTTTTTCGGCCACGTGCAATCACGGGCTATTGCGTAGTGGTGTCTCGCGAACGCCGCCGAACATTTCAACCGTTGGACGCTTTGCGGGGAAGGGCCGATCAGATGGAAGAAAGCCAGTTATCGACTTCTTTTCTGATCTGGTCCTTGTCGTAGCCATAACGTTCCTGAAGCTTGCCCTCGAGCTGCTCCCGGCGGCCATCGACGACCTTTAGATCATCGTCCGTCAGCTTTCCCCATTGCTCCTTCGCTTTGCCGGTAAACTGTTTCCAATTTCCTTGGATGCGATTCCAATCCATGGCGTTTTCCTTTTGTTGGTCATGCAGGATCGTTCAGGCTCGGCGCAGGAAATTGGCGATGATGGATACGACGAATAAGACGATCGCCACCCAGAAGATGAGGCGGGCGCCTTCCATGGCTGTGCCTGCGACGCCGCCGAATCCAAGTGCGGCCGCGACGAGCGCCACTATCAAAAATACGATGGCATAATGCAGCAGGTTTCCCATTCGGATCTCCGACGAGTTTTCGAGTTGGATCGAGTGGATTTTGAACGTGCAGCCGACGTCACCGGTTCCGGAGATTGAGAAGAGTGCGCTTGATACGTTCGTTGGGGATCGCGCGGGGCGGTGAATTTTCCCACAGTGCGCAAACAGAGTTCGCGCCGCTCGGGGGGAAAGCGGACGCGAACTCTTCGAAGTGATGCCGCGCCCTGGGCCACGGGGGGAGTGGGAGGGATTTGGGTACGGTCACATACATCAAACGTGCTCGTGCAGTCTGGGTTCCGCGCGTCCGGAAGCGGTTACCAACTTTTTATGTGCGCATCGGAGAGCTGCAAAATGTCCGGATTTCTGGACTTTTTTGCACGTGAAGGCCGCCGTCGTTCGAGGACGGCACCCAAATCATGCGCGGCCGATTTTCAGGTTAAATGATCGTAATGATATTAAAATTTTGAGACCATCTGCTTAGCGAAATTTCGCCGTAGCGTTCGGCGGCGAACCTCGGCAATGTCGCCGACATCATGGTTCGCTCCAATGCATCCCGATCTGTCTCGGCGCTCTTTGCCGGCGGCGCCGCCCGGACAGTTTTAATCTGGGTCGCGATTGCCATTCTGTCGGGACTGGCCGCAATCCTCGCGTGGCGCTGGACGGTCGTCGCTGCCGATAGGGTGACGCATACGCTTCTGGTGCAGCAGGAGCTGACGAAATGGCTGAGCGCGGCTCAGGATCTCGAGTCGGGTCAGCTTGGCTATCTGCTCACCAAGGATCCCGATTATCTAAAGCCCTATCAATCAGCGAAGGGTACCGCCGAGCTCGTTCATAACGAACTCAACCGGCTTGTGAGCGGTAACGTCGAGCAAGTCGCGGTGATCGAAACGATCCACAAGACAATGCGTGAGCGGCTTGCTGCGATTGAGAATAACATCTCGTCGTTCGGAAAAGGGGACGATGTCAGCGGCGCTAATCTTGTCCGGAACGGCAATGGCGTTGAAATCATGGATCGCCTGCGTGCTCAGATTGCTGCGGCGAAGCAGCAAGAAAAAATGCTTTTCGATCGCAGGCTCAATCAATTTCAAGCGAAGAGTTCGTGGCTTTTGGCTGCGATGCTGGCGACGCTCCTGGCATGCGCGGCGTTGGCGCTCGTCGCTCTCATTCGGGAGCGGCAGAGGGTTGCCGCACTCGAACTGACGGCGTTGACCCTAACGTCTGCCAATCGCTCGCTCGAGAAACGCGTCCGGCTGCGCACCGAGGAACTCGCAGTCGAGCGTGACCGGGCGGAAGCCGAGCGTGAACGTGCTGAAGCGTTACTGCGAGACGTTACGCACCGCATCGGCAATACATTGGCACTGGTCGTCGGCTTCATCAATTTGCACATCCGGCACACGTCGGATGCGCGGTCATTGAAAACTTTGAAGGGCGCGCGTGACCGCATCCATGCCATCGCCAGCGCTCAGCGCCGTATCAACGTCGTCAACGATCTTGAACTTGTCAGGATAGATACGCTCATTCAGGCGGTCTTGGACGATGTGGTGGAAGCGGCGGGAGAAGATCGAATTCTGCTCAATGTCGATGTGCCGCCGCTGCTCGCCCCGGCCCAGGCCGCGACATCGCTCTGTGTTTTGGCGCAAGAGTTCGTCGTCAATTCATTCAAGCACGCGTTTGACGACGATGCCCCGGGGCATGTCAACGTTCGCCTCGAGCGGAGGGACGAAACCCGCGCCATTCTCATCGTCGAGGACGACGGCAACGGCTTCGGCGGCGTGGCGCGGGCAGAGGGCGAAAGCACATCCGATCCGGCGGGCGGGGACGCTTCGAATAAAATTGCCGAGGGCCTCGGCACGAAGATCGCGGCGCTCCTGACGCGGCAATTCGCTGGGACGATTTCCTATGAGCCGATGCGCTTGGGCGATGTGAGGCCGGGCACGCGCGTCATCGTAGAATTGACGGATATCGCGTTGTCCGACCCCGATGCTTCATCGGCTTGCGCGGCTCGGCAGGAAGCCGCCACGCCAGCGGTATAGACCCGGCCAACAGAAACGCATGGGGATTGTTAGCTGGCGACTTTCCAGCGGGCGGCGTAGGCGGGTGCGAGCTGCAGTGCACGCGGTTTTGGCCGCGATGACTGGCCCGCTTCCATACAGTCGGTGACGAATGCGATTGCCGACTTCACCGCCCGCTCCGAGAGTGGTTTCACCAGTAGACCGCACGCGGCCGAAAAATCCGCGGGAACGCCCTCCGGGTTGGACGTCGTAAATATGACGACCGCATGGTGTTCGCTTAGATGGCGAGCGACATTCGTGCCTGTCGCGCCGTCGCTGAGATGAACATCAACCAGGGCGAGATCGCATGTACTTGCCTCGGCGAGCTTCAGAGCGAGATGCGACGATCCGGCGATGCCGACAACCTCGTGCCCCAAATCCTTGACGATGGCCTCGAGCTCGTCGGCTAGAATTGGCTCATCTTCCGTAATCAAGATGTTCATGTTTCCCCGCGCGCTTGCCGAAGAACTGCCGCTCGACGTCTTCTCGTGCAAAGACGTTTTGGCTACTCGGCGAGTCGAGAAACGTGGCGCGAAGGATATGGTTCCGCAACCGCAAGCGGTCTCGGGATGTGCTGTGTCTCTTTAAATAAATTGGACGCCTGTCGGCTCACCGTCGGTAGATCACACGTCGCTGTCGCGACGGCTGCCGATGTTGGCGAGCGGTCCGGAAAGGACCCAATTCAGGCCTTCGGCGTCGGTGGCGGCATGGACGGAAAGCTTCAACCCTTGAGTTGAGAACCTCTCGACGACGGAGGTCCCGTAGCCCTTGGGGCCGTCGACGATGAACGGCGGGCCGCCGGTTTCTTTCCATGAAATCCGGATGGTGTCGTCAGTGGGTAGTTCCCATGACAGGCGCACCTCGCCGGTCGCGGCCGATAGTGCGCCGTGCTCCACGGCATTGAGCGCCAATTCTGTAAGGACCATGCCGAGCGTCTGGGCGGCCTCTGGAGTCAGAGAAACCGCAGGGCCCGAAACAGCCACGCGGTCGGCATCAGTGCGCGCCACGGCTCCGATCTCGGCGAGCGCTAACGTGGCAAGGTCAACGGTCTGCCAGTCGGAGGCGACGATGAGGTCCTGAGACGCCGAGAGGCCGGCTACACGGAGCGTGAAGTCTTTCAGGTGGGATTTGACGTCCACGGCGTCGCGGGCCGTCAAACGCGCCATGGCGAGGATCAGAGCCAGCAAATTCTTCGAGCGATGCGAAACCTCGCGCAATAGCGCATCGGTGCGGGAGAGGTTTAGCCTTTGATCAGTGATGTCGTATGCAACACCGGAAAGCGCCGTGGGCTCGTTGGCGTACGCGCCGTCCATCTCAGTGGCTCCGCCGCGGAATGCAATCCACCGGGCTTCGCCGTTTGCCCGCCGAACCTGAATTTCGACGGCAAGCGGTTTTCCGGACTTCAGGCAGGCTCGCACCGCTGTCAGGAGGCGTTCGCGATCGCGCGATTCCACATACCGCAGAAAAGTGCGAGCAGACTGCTCCTTCTTGCCCGCGGGGCGGCCCAAAATGTGAGCGATCTCCGCATCACAGCGAAGAAGGCCCGATTTCAAGTCCCATTGCCATATGCCGACGTTGCCCGCCCGGAGCGCCGACTCAATCCGATTTTCGCCCGTGCCCGAAGACTTCGGGAGGCGAGGTGTTGTTTTCCTTGGATCCGATGGAGATGGCATTCCGGATGCTTGTGTCAAATGGTTCACGTTTTTATCTTCGATCATGCTCCGTGTTAACAATGTCGCCCCGGTGAAGGATGCAATGGCGAGCAAAGATGAAATCGCGAAAAACGTCATCCAGTTGCGTTGGACGCTTTGATTAAGTGTTTTCGATGGGATGCCTGCTGCGATTTTCCAACCGAATTGCGATGTGGCGGCGAACGCTTCGATGAGGGATGAGTTGTCTACGACTTCCGTATTCAACGCGGATAAGGCGTTATTGTTGGTCTCGGCATAAACCTGTCCGTCGTTCCCGACGACGGAGAACGACCACGCATCGTCGGATACAAAATTTTTGAAGGCCGATGCGAGGTAAGCGGCTGGTACCCGGGCCTGAATCAGGACAGGGGCAGCGCTTTTATCTTTCCCGCTCGAGGCCAGCCAAATATTCACTCCGCGATTTGCTGCGGTGCCATAAGGCGTGATCTGTGGAACAAGTGTCGACAAGGCGGCGGCTGCGGCGGACCGTGCGGCGCCATCAATACTAATCACCATGGCATTGGCGCCGCTCGTAGGCGACAGGACGTCGAGATTTGCGCCTCGTGTAAACAGCACGATGCCTTTCCGATCGAGTTCGGATCGGAGGTGATCATAGGTATTCTCAGTGGCCGTAGCTGGCGTTCCGGGAAGCTCCTTCAACGTTTCGAGAAGAGAGGCCATCTGCTGATCGAAGAAGGATGCGGCGATCATCGCCCGGCCTTGGACCGACTGGTGCAGGATGCCGAACTCGCGCGCGTGCATTTCGTTAAGCAAATAGGCCGCGAAGCTGAGGGAAGGGATGAGGATGCCCAGACAGAGGGCATAAGCAAGTCGGCGCGTCGCTCCTTGTGGAAAAAGGAAATCGGGCCGAATCCGAATTCGGGGCGTACCTCTGTGATGATTATTATTCACAATTTGCTTCTTGTTGCCGGCCCGGTGCTAGAATTTGCCGCCACATACAATGCAAAAGCGGTCCAATGGTTCCCCTATCTGCTAGGATACTGTTATCCTGGTGACGGGCTCCGAGCGCGGGCAGTGCAGCTTGGCCGCCACGATAGTGACACAAGATCGGACGATTGCTGCGTTGGGCAAGATGTTTGGGGACCGATGACCGGCTCGCGATTGCGTTTGAGGCTGCTTTGGCTGACGCTCTTTGCGTTCGGCATGCAGATCGCCGTCGCCGATTTCCATCATCACATTACCCGCGGGACGGGTATCGAAGCGAGGGCGATAACGGCCGGGATGTGCCGTCCCTCGGATGATAAATCCTGTCCACCGCTTCACGATCACGACGGCTGCGCTTTGTGCTGGGCGGCGGCTATTGCAGCGACGTCGTTAACGCCTCCTCAGTTCAAGATTCCGACTCCCGCCGAAACGGCTGGCATCAGGCTCACAGCCTTCGATCCTCCGCAGCTGCGGTTGGCATATCGCGAGAGAGCGCGGGCGCGCGGGCCTCCAAGCGCGCAGCTCGTCTGAGCACCTGCGGCTTCGGTCGCGATTGTAATTTTTCCTTTCGAATATCTTCGAACTTTGCGGCATGCCCGCATGAGTTCGCATTCCGGTCAGCGTGCGCACGCCGAGCGTGCAGCGACGCGTCACCTATTGGAGAACTACTCATGAAGACCAAGTCTGCTCTCGCCTCTCTGGCGATTCTCGTCGCGTTTCCCGCTCTCGCGGATCAAGCCGAGCATCGTCACCTCGGCCCGCACGTGCATGGGCAGGGAACACTCGACATTGCCATCGAGGGCAACAAGATCGAAATGGAGCTTGTCGCTCCGGGCATGGATATCGTCGGCTTCGAGCATGTCGCGAGCACCGACGAACAGAAGGCCGCCGTCGAGAAGGCCAAGGAAAAGCTGACGGACGTTTTGAACGTCTTCAAGTGGCCCGCGGCTGCGAAGTGCAAGACCGATGCGGCGAACGTCGAGAGCCGTAAGGAAACGCACGCACCTGGCGAAAAGGACGACGATGACGACAAGCCGGGCGAGCCGCAGCATTCCGAGTTCCATGCAACCTATACGATCACGTGCGCGGCGCCGGAGAACGTGACCGGCATGGAAACGGTTTACTTCAGCGACTTTTCCGGCGGTCAGCTCTTGAACGTCAACGTCACGACGGCGAAGGGACAAACGCAGGCGCAGATGACGCGTGATAAGCCGACGCTCTCGCTCGCGGGCGTGATGTAACGATGAACGAACTCGTGGTGGCTTCAGCCACGACCCAGAGAGAGGGCGCTCGCCCTCTCGATGCGGTTTCGTTTGCGGACGTCAAGTACTCGTGGCCGGGGCCGTCGCCGTTCACGCTTACGATTGAAACGTTCGAACTTCGGCGCGGCGAGAAGCTTCTGCTTCTTGGGCCGTCGGGAAGTGGCAAGAGCACGTTTTTGAGCCTGCTCGCGGGGATCGTCGTTCCGGACCAGGGACGGATCGACATCGCGGGGACAGACATGGCGAAGCTCAGCGGCGCGGCACGCGACAGGTTTCGAGTCGATCACTTCGGCATCATCTTCCAGATGTTCAATCTGTTGCCGTACGCGTCCCTGATCGACAACGTTCTTCTGCCGCTGCGTTTCTCGAAGACGCGGCGCGACAACGCCCTTCGCGAAGGTTCGCTCGATATTGTTGCGAAGCGCATGCTTTTGGCGCTGGGTCTCGATGAGACGGTGATTGCGACGAGCAAAGCTTCGAGTTTGAGCGTTGGGCAGCAGCAGCGTGTTGCCGCCGCGCGAGCGTTGATCGGTGCGCCGGAAATCATCGTCGCGGACGAGCCGACTTCGGCGCTCGACCGCAATACGGAAGGGGCGTTTCTGAAACTTCTTTTCACGCAGAGCGAAGAAGTCGATGCAAGCGTCATCATGGTGAGTCACGACGAGAGCCTAGAAGAACATTTCGATCGCGTCGTACGACTAACGGACATCGCGGTATCGCAGCGGGGTGTGCTCTCATGATGATTGTGCGTCTCGCATTGCAATCGCTGCTCAACCGTTGGGTGACGGCGTTGCTGACGGTCCTCGCGATTGCGATGAGCGTCATGCTTCTGCTTGGTGTGGAGAAGGTTCGCACCGGCGCCCGCGAGAGTTTCGCGGATACGATATCGGGAACGGACCTGATCGTCGGAGCGCGAAGCGGCAGCCTCAATTTGCTGCTCTACTCTGTTTTTCGCATAGGCAACGCTACGAACAACGTGACGTGGAAGAGCTATCAGGACATCGCCAGCATGCCGGAGGTGTCCTGGATTGTGCCGATGTCGCTCGGCGATAGCCATCATGGCTTTCGCGTTCTCGGCACCAACACTGATTACTTTTCGCATTACAAATTCCGCCACGGCCAGAGCATGACGTTCGCTTCCGGCGGACCGTTCAAGGATTTGTTCGATGCCGTGATCGGTGCTGATGTCGCCGAACAACTCGGTTACAAAGTCGGCGACAAGATCGTCGTGGCGCACGGCGTCGGCTCGATCTCGTTCGTCGAGCATGCGGACAAGCCGTTCCGCGTCTCGGGCATCCTGGCCAAGACGGGAACGCCGATCGATCGCACGGTGCACGTCAGCCTTGAGGCCATCGAGGCTATTCACATCGACTGGCAGAATGGCGCGCCCGTGCCAGGAGAAAGCATTTCGGCGGATCAAGTTCGGCAGATGAATCTCACGCCTCGGGCGATTACCGCTGCGCTGGTTGGGCTCAAATCCAAGCTTGCGACGTTCAAGGTGCAACGACGGATCAACGATTATCAGGAAGAGCCGCTGTCGGCGATCATGCCCGGCGTGGCGCTGCAGGAACTCTGGGGTCTTGTCGGAACGGCGGAGACTGCGCTCTCGGTCGTGTCGGCCATGGTTGTTGCGACGGCGCTCCTCGGCATGGTGACGATGATCCTGACGACGCTCAATGAGCGGAGACGTGAGATGGCGATATTGCGATCTGTCGGTGCAACTCCCGCGACGGTGCTCGGGCTCTTGGCGGCGGAGGGCGGATTGCTGACTCTTGCCGGCGTCGTGCTTGGGACGGTTGGGCTTTATGCCGGACTCTGGCTGGCGCAGCCTTACATCGATCATACCTACGGCCTCAGTCTCGCGATCGATCCGCCACGTCCTGACGAGTGGTTGAAGCTCGTGTCAATCGTCGTCGCTGGTTTCTTTGCGGGCCTGCTTCCGGCGTTGCGCGCTTACCGGCTGTCGCTCGCAGACGGCATGATGGTCAGAATTTGAATTCAAACCTCGATGGAGGCGAACATGTCATCGCATCTAACGACCCTGTTCAGAGGCCTGCTGCTCCTCGCGCTCGGCGCGGGGGTTTCATCTGGCGTTGCCGCCGATTCAACGCGACAGCTCAAGTGGGCCGATCTCATTCCAAAGACTATGCCCGCCAATACCGTGCTGAAGTCGAAGACGTTCTTCGGTGGCTCCGTGCCCGTCACGGATGCGGGGCCGCCGCCTCCGCCTTTGCCCGAGGGCAACTTCATGTCGATCAAGCGGCGTCAGCCGGGAGATGATCGCCCGCCGGCGATCGTGCCTGAGCTCAACGGGCAGAACGTGTCGATCGGCGGGTATGTCGTACCACTCGATTTCGACTCGACGACCGTGAAGGAGTTTCTGCTCGTGCCATTCGTCGGCGCGTGCATTCACGTGCCGCCGCCGCCGGCCAATCAAATCATTTACGTCAAGGCGGACAAGGGATTCGAGGTTGGCGGCCAATTCGATCCCGTCACGGTGGTGGGCAAAATTAACACGACCGTTGCGTCTACCGGCCTGGCGGACGCGGGGTACACGCTGGTCGCAGACAGCGTAACGCCGCGCAAGGAATAGCTTGTCGCGCCGCAGTCGGAGCAAGAAATTTTACTGAGAGAGCAGCAACGGGATTGCTGTTCTCGATATTCAGCGTTTTTCGGCGATGATATTTTGCTCTAGGCGACGTCTGATAAGCTCAGCAATTCTTCTTCGTTCCTGGAGAAAGCAGCGGTCGATAGGTTCACCCTCAGGTTAACGCACACCCTGAGAGGTTTACTTATGTCACTCATCAATCTGACGCGCAGATCGGCAATTGGCGCCGCGCTGGGCCTGGGGCTTGTCGGATTCTCCGGCTTGGCATCGGCCAAGGATATCTCGCTTCTCAACGTCTCTTACGATCCCACGCGCGAGCTTTATCAGGCCTACAATCAGGCCTTCGCGAAATACTGGAAAGAGAAGACGGGCGACAACGTCACGATCAAGCAGTCGCACGGTGGTTCCGGCAAGCAGGCCCGCTCCGTCATTGACGGGATCGATGCCGACGTCGTGACGCTGGCTCTCGCGGCCGACGTCGACGCGCTGCATAAGAACGGCAATCTCGTTCCTGCCGATTGGATCAAGCGTCTACCGGACAATTCTGCGCCGTACACGTCGACGATCGTCTTCCTTGTCCGCAAGGGCAATCCGAAAGGCATCAAGGATTGGCCGGATCTTACGAAGCAAGGCGTTGAAGTCGTAACGCCTAATCCGAAGACGTCGGGCGGCGCGCGTTGGAACTATCTTGCAGCCTGGGGCTATGCGCTGAAACAGCCCGGCGGCGACGAACAGAGCGCGAAGGATTTCGTCGGCAAAATCTACAAGAACACGAAGGTGCTGGATTCCGGCGCTCGCGGTTCGACGACGACATTCGTCGAACGCGGCATCGGCGATGTGCTGATCGCTTGGGAAAACGAAGCCTATCTTTCGCTGAAAGAACTTGGGCCGGATAAGTTCGAGATCGTCACGCCTTCGATTTCCATTCTTGCCGAGCCGAATGTCGCTGTTGTTGACAAGGTCGTCGACAAGCGCGGCACTCGCGAGGTGGCCGAAGAATATCTGAAGCATCTCTACAGCGAGGAAGGCCAGGAGATCGCGGCGAAGAACTATTATCGCCCGCGCGATGAGAAAGTCGCGGCGAAGTACGCCAGCCAGTTCGCGCCGGTGAAGACCTTCACGATCGACGATGTGTTCGGCGGATGGTCGAAGGCCCAGGCGAAGCACTTTGGCGACGGTGGTGTCTTCGATCAGATCTATACGCCGGGCAACAAAAGCTGATCCCTGAAGAGCATTTGAATTCGCGCGTCGCTCCGTCTGATACCGGAAAGCTCCTCCAATCCTCCCGGTGTCGGATGGGGCGACGTGCGAAGCAGGTTGACGAACGGCACTTCAAGTCAAGGAAAGCAGAGCAATGGGGATGCGAAGGCCTGACCGGGAAAGAGGTTGTTGAAGCTGCCCTCTTTCCGCCGATCATCGCTGCCGAGCAGCGAATTGAACCCGTCGCCACGCCCGCCGAAGGGCCCTGCACTTGAAGGACGATTTTTATGTCGACAACTCTCATTGTTCCCGGATTGAGGTCGAGCGGCCCGACGCATTGGCAAACCTGGATCGAACGCCGTGTCGCGGGCAGCATCCGCGTGACGCAGCGTGACTGGAACGATCCGCATCTCCCAGACTGGTCGAGCCGTATTCGCCGGGAGATCGTGCGCGCCGAAGGACCGATCTTCGTTGCGGCGCACTCATTCGGAGTTCTAGCCACTGTACAGGCGGCGAGCGATCACGCAGACCGAATCAGTGGTATTCTGCTGGTTGCTCCAGCCGATCCTGAGCGCTTTGGGGTGGAAGAATTCCTGCCGACGAAACCTTTGGGATTTCCCACGATCGTGGTCGCGAGCACCAACGACCCTTGGATGTCTTTGGACAGCGCCCGCCGGTGGGCAGGGCTTTGGGGAGCCGAGCTCGTCAATCTCGGCGCGGTGGGGCACATCAATTCCGAGACGGGCTTCGGTCCTTGGCCGGAGGCGTTGAGCCTCCTTGAAAGGCTGCACCGTGCAGCGGAAATTCGTTCGGCATCTGAACGCCTTGCTGCGCTGAGTCTGGCTCAAGTTCAACCGATTCGACGGGACTGGCTGACGCGTAGACGACAGTCGCTCAGCCGCGTCGGAGCAGGCATAGACAACCGCGACCTCGGGCGTGCGGCGGCACTACTGCGCTCGGCGGGTTGGACGGTAGAAGGACCAGAGTCCAAGATCGCAGGTTGCAAGATAGCCACTCCACTATGACAGAAACCAACAGTTGGTGCGCTGAGCAATTGACAGGACTCGGCAGTTCCAAAGAAAGTTATTGAAATCAAAGCGCTAGACAGAAGCGAAATCTGTCCAAACAGACGGGGGTCTGAAGTCAAATGAATCGGGTGTGGGGAATGAAGGGTACGTGGCGGTATGGGGCCGCCGCGCTGTTGATCGGAGGGTGGGCAATGCCTGCCGCCGCGGCGGATCTCGGGGGAGATTGCTGCGCCGATCTTGAAGAACGCGTGGCGGAACTGGAAGCGACGACGGCGCGCAAAGGTAATCGGAAAGTCAGCCTGACAGTTTCCGGCTGGGTCAACGAAAACGTCATGTGGTGGGACGACGGCCACGAGAGCAACGCCTACGTCGGCACAAACCCGGTTGAGCAATCGCGCGTCCGATTTGTCGGCGAAGCTAAAATCGTCAACGATTGGTCGGCGGGCTATACGCTTGAGATCGGCGTATGGGGCGCCAACGCTTCACGGTGGAATCAGGACAGCCCCGATGGATCCACAGGTGCGAACTCGCTCGTAGTTCGTAAGAGCAGCTGGTTCATCAAGAGCAACACCTACGGCAAGGTTTCGGTTGGTCAGGACTCAACCGCCACGTACCACTTGCTCGATGACGCCGACACGACCCTCACGCGTAACTTCTACGATGCGGAAGGCGCGCCGGACTATATCCAAAACTTCTTCCTGAGGCAGAAGAACGGGGCGCGGGTTGGCAACAATCTCACATGGGGCAACATTCTCCGCGGCTTCAACAACTCGACTCCTGGCGATGACGGGCGTCGCAATATCGTTCGCTACGACACGCCTACGGTTGCTGGCTTCAGCATTGCAGCGGCTTGGGGCGAGGACGATATCTGGGATATGGCCCTGATCTACAAGAACACGTTCGGCGATTTCAACTTCAACGCCCGAGCAGGCTACGGTCAGAGCACCGACGGTGCATCGACGCCGTGCCACGGCTCCAGCACTGCGCCGGACAATGCACTCAACTGCGAATGGTGGGGCGTTTCGGCCTTGCTGCAGCACGTGCCTACAGGTCTTTACGTCTACGGCGGTTATGGCGACCAGAACGACGGCTCGAACAACCCGGTGATCGATGCTGCAATTCTAGAAAAAGACTCGCGGACCTGGTTCCTTCAGGGCGGCATCGAGAAGAAGTGGCTTCCGCTCGGAAAGACGAACGTCTTTGGTGAATATCGGCGCGACGAAGCTGGTTCTTTCGTTAGCATCAACGCTAACACTGGAGCGCCTTCAACCGTGACGCAGAATGCCAACGTCGACTTCTGGGCGGTTGGCGCCGCGCAGAATATCGAGGCAGCCGAGACGACCTTCTATCTCGTCTATCAGCACACCGACGGCGACGTGGTGCTCGGAAACGGTTCTTCTCCGGACCTTTCCTCGTTCTCACAAGTCATCGGCGGCGCGAAGATCAACTTCTGATACGAACTGCTGCCGGTTTCGGCGGTTACGAAAATCTGACCCTCCCGTCAGACTCCTGCGAGAAGAGGGACCGACATGGTCCTCCTTCTCGCCATTTCCATAGTATCCGGGCCGCTTGAGCTACGCTCGCCAGCCCTGCCATTTGGCTCATAAGCTCAGCACTTCTTCTTGGTTCTGCCGATATCGTTGGTCGGTTATCCGTATTCACAGAGGCTCAAGCAACTGTGGGCGGTGTGATGGCGATAGCGATGGCAAGAAAAGAAGAAACCCCGCATCTTCAAAACGCGGAGAGCATTCCGACGAAGTTGTCCTTGATTGTCGGGGAAAATCTCCGCCACTTGCGCCGAAAACACGGCTTGTCTCTCGAGCAGCTTTCCAGCTTGTCAGGTGTCAGCCGCGCTATGCTCGGACAAATCGAAACGGGCAAAAGTGCTCCGACGATCAACCTCTTGGGACGTATTGCCGAAGCGCTCAAGGTATCGGTCGCCAGCTTAATTTCAAATCCTGGGGCAGCTGGAACGGTCGTCGTACCGCGCGACAGAGCCACCATCGTTACCTCGGGCGAGGGCGGCTTCATCAGCCGCGCGCTCTTTCCTTGGGGCGATCCGCAGACCGTGGAAATTTACGAGGTAACGATCGGATCGGCGCACGACGAAGCGTTCGCTGCGGCATCGCCCGGCACCAAGAAAAGTCTGGTTCTGCTATCGGGTGAGCTCTTAGTGACGGTGGGAGAAGATTCTCCCGCGCGGCTCTGTAATGGCGATGCCATCCTCTTTAACGCCGATGCGCCGCATCACTTTCACAATACGGGCGAGGCTGAAGCAAAGGCGTTTCTGGTGGTGACGGCGCTCGATGGCGCGAACTCCCGCAGCCGGCAACTCTGACGCTCGCTTCTCTTCAATTCTCTCATTCGGCAATCGAAAATGCTTAGCAACTCTTCTTCGTTAGAGGGGCGCGGCCTCTCACATAATGTGCGCACCGTTCGCTTTAACGGAAAACCGGAAACGATGATGCCGAAAACCCTTCCTTTTGCCGCGACGCTCGCTTGGCTGAGCGTGATCGCCGTCGCGGGTTTCGTCGCCGGCCTCACGATCCTGGTCTAGGAAGCGAAAGAGATATGGCACGCAACATCAACAAGAGAGTGCTTCCTGGCTTCGGGCTATCACTCGGGTTCACGCTCGTTTACCTGTCGCTGATTGTCCTTATTCCCTTGTCGGCGGTCTTCTTCAAGACGGCTGGGATGACGCCCGCGGAATTCTGGGCGGCCGTCGCATCTCCGCGCGTAGTGGCTTCCTATAAGCTCACATTCGGAGCTTCGCTGCTGGCGGCACTGATCAACGCGGTCTTCGGATTGCTGCTCGCATGGGGACTGACGCGCTACACTTTTCCCGGGCGCAAGATCGTCGACGCTCTGATCGATCTACCGTTCGCTTTGCCGACGGCGGTTGCTGGCATCGCGCTCACCGCCATCTACGCCAAGAATGGCTGGATCGGCGGTCTGCTGGAGCCTTATGGAATCCAAATCGCGTTCGGTCCGCCGGGCGTTCTCGTCGCGCTAACGTTCATTGGTTTGCCGTTCGTCGTCCGAACCGTTCAGCCGGTGCTTGAAGATCTCGAAACGGAGTTCGAGGAAGCGGCTGCGAGCCTCGGGGCGACGCGCTGGCAGGCGTTTCAACGCGTGGTGTTTCCGGCGCTCTTCCCCGCGCTTCTGACCGGCTTCGCATTGGCCTTCGCGCGGGCAGTCGGCGAATATGGTTCGGTGATCTTCATCGCAGGAAACATTCCGATGGTGTCGGAGATCACGCCGCTGATCATCATCACCAAGCTCGAACAGTTCGACTATCGCGGCGCTACCGCCGTTGCGTCCGTCATGCTGGTGATCTCGTTCGTGCTGCTGTTGATCGTCAACGGATTGCAAGCATGGACCGCACGGCGGACCGGGAGGACTGTCTGATGGCTGGTGTTGCCGCCTCGTTCGACGCTCGTAGTAGTACGGCTGGAAAGTTCGAAGCCAATCCCGCGACGCGCGACTCCCCGTGGGTGAAGTTCGTCGTTATCGGGTTAGGGTTGACGTATTTTGCCGTCTTCCTGCTGCTGCCGCTCATTGCCGTTTTTACGGAAGCTTTCCGGAAAGGCGCTGAAACCTATTTCCAGGCGCTCGTCGAGCCTGACGCACTGTCGGCGATACGGCTAACTCTGTTGGCCGCGGCGTTGTCCGTGCCGCTCAATCTCGTGTTCGGAGTGGCCGCCGCATGGGCGATCGCGAAATTTCAGTTCCCCGGTAAAAATCTGCTGATCACATTCATCGATCTGCCGTTCTCGGTTTCGCCGGTCGTGGCCGGATTGATCTATGTGCTTGTTTTCGGCCTGCAGGGCTGGTTCGGGCCGTGGCTGCACGAGCATGATATCAAGATCATCTTTGCCGTGCCCGGCATCGTTCTGGCGACGATCTTCGTGACATTCCCATTCATCGCGCGGGAACTCATTCCGCTGATGCAGGCCCAAGGCCGCGATGAAGAGGAAGCGGCGATTTCGCTCGGAGCGTCCGGCCTGCAGACGTTCTGGCGCGTGACGATCCCCAACGTCAAATGGGCGCTGCTCTATGGCGTTATCCTGTGCAATGCACGTGCGATGGGCGAGTTTGGCGCAGTGTCAGTCGTCTCCGGACATATCCGCGGCGAGACCAACACGATGCCGTTGCACGTCGAAATTCTCTACAACGAGTATCAATTTGCCGCTGCGTTCGCAGTCGCATCGCTGCTGGCGCTTCTCGCGCTCGTCACGCTGCTTCTGAAAACCTATGTCGAGTGGCGCGCACGGCATTCTGCATCCGAGGAGCACGCCTGATGAGCATCGAAGTTCAGCACATCAACAAGACTTTCGGGACCTTCAAGGCGCTCAACGATGTCTCGCTTAATTTTCCTGACGGCGAGCTTGTCGCGCTGCTCGGGCCGTCGGGATGCGGAAAAACGACGCTTCTGCGCGTTATCGCAGGTCTCGAATATGCCGATAGCGGCCGCATTCTGCTCGACGGTATCGATGCGACGGATAAGGATGTCCGCCAGCGGCGTGTCGGGTTTGTCTTTCAGCACTACGCGCTCTTCCGGCATATGACCGTGTTCGAGAACATCGCGTTCGGCTTGCGTGTTCGGCCGCGCGGCGAGCGACCGAGCGAGAAGGAAATTCGCGCTAAGGTCACGCGGCTTCTCGATCTTGTTCAGCTTGGATGGGTCGCCAATCGCTTTCCGTCGCAGCTTTCCGGCGGTCAGCGCCAGCGCATCGCGTTGGCGCGCGCTCTCGCCGTCGAGCCGCGCGTGCTGTTGCTCGACGAGCCGTTCGGCGCGCTCGATGCGAAAGTCCGAAAAGAACTCCGGCGCTGGCTGCGCACGCTGCACGACGAGCTGCACATCTCGTCGATTTTTGTCACCCACGATCAGGAGGAGGCTCTCGAAGTTTCCGACAGAATTGTGCTGGTGAACAAAGGACGGATCGAGCAGATTGGTTCGCCGAGGGAGATCTATGACCGGCCAGCGACGTCGTTCGCTTACAGCTTCATCGGTGCAGTGAACGAATTTCGCGGTCATGTCGAAGGCGGTTACGTCCGTGTCGGCGACGAGAAGCTGCATTTCGATGGGCGGGACTTCAAAGACGGTCAGCAGGTCATCGCCTTCAGCCGGCCGCACGACACCGAAATTGTGT
Organism: Hyphomicrobium sp.; assembly: GCA_030148425.1. Lineage (GTDB taxonomy): Bacteria > Pseudomonadota > Alphaproteobacteria > Rhizobiales > Hyphomicrobiaceae > Hyphomicrobium_B. Next base: position 374,750 of record JASBTM010000003.1, read on the forward strand.
CGGACGATCAGTCCGAGGATGGTGTGTCCGCCCGTATTAACCGCATTCTCGGCAGCGGTTCTGTTGCGCGTGTCGAGCTTGTCGCCAATGGAGACGCGCGCGAGGGCCGAAAAGACTTCTTCGAGGTAGAAATTCCGGGCGCGGAACTGCAAACGCTTGGGCTTTCCACCGGACAGCGTGTTAAACTCAGAGGACGCAGGTTGAGCGTCTTTTCAGATCAGAACGGTAATCAGACGTCGTGAATTTTCAACAACTCCGCATTATTCGGGAAACGCTTCGCCGCAATTTCAATCTGACCGAGGTTGCGAATGCGCTCTATACGTCGCAGTCTGGTGTTTCGAAGCACATCAAGGATCTCGAGGACGAGCTTGGCGTCGAACTTTTCGTCCGCCGGGGAAAGCGCCTGCTTGGGCTGACCGAGCCCGGCAAGGAGCTGGCGCTGATCGTCGATCGCATTTTGCTCGACACCGCGAACATCAAACGCCTTGCCGATCAATTCGCCAAGTCGGACCGGGGCGAGATCACCATAGCGACCACGCACACACAGGCTCGCTACGCTCTTCCGGCTCCGATCTCCGCATTCCGGAAGGAATATCCCAACGTCCATCTCGTTCTGCTGCAAGGGACGCCGAAAGAAATCGCGTCGATGCTGAACGATGGGACGGCGGACATCGGTATCGCGACGGAATCTCTCGAGGATACGCCCGAGCACGTTTCATTCCCGTTCTATTCGTGGCATCACGGCGTCATCGTGCCGAAGGGGCATCCTCTCGATGACGGTCAACCGCTGACGCTCGAACGCATCGCCGAGTGGCCCATCATTACCTATCATGAGGGCTTCACGGGGCGTCCGGCTATCGATGCGGCATTCACTTCCGCGAACTTGACGCCTGACATCGTGATGGTCGCGCTCGATGCTGACGTCATCAAGACCTACGTCGAGATCGGGCTCGGCATCGGCATCGTCGCGTCGATGGCGTACGAAGCCAGCCGCGACACCGGGTTGACGCTGCTCGATACGACGCATCTCTTTCCAAAGTCGACATCGCGCATTGCGCTGAGGCGCGGGCGTTTTCTGCGCGGCTTTGCCTATCGCTTCCTCGAGCTCTGCTCGCCGGAGTTGACGGAAAAGGTCGTCAAGGCCGGAACAGCGGCGCCTGCCGAGGCGAATGCGTAAGCGGGCGTAACCGGTCAATCGACGGAACGTTTCAGCGCGCGAAACCACGCGAGACTTTCGAGCGTCGACTTCTGCGGGCGGTATTCGCAGCCGACCCAACCGGTGTAGCCTACGCGGTCGAGGTGGTCGAAAATAAAGGAATAGTTGATCTCGCCCGTTCCTGGTTCATGACGGCCAGGCGTGTCTGCGATCTGCACGTGCCCGATGTTTTTCAGGTGTTTGTCGATGGTTGGCGCGAGATCGCCTTCCATGATCTGCATATGATAGACGTCGTACTGGAGGCGGAGATTTTCGGCTTCCACACTCTCAATGATGTCTGCTGCCTTCGCCGTCGTATCCAGGAAGTATCCGGGAACGTCGCGGGTATTGATTGCCTCGATCAGAAGCGTGATGCCTTCGCTTTCCAGAACGCTCGCAGCGTAGCGTAGATTTTCAACGTAGGTCTTTCGCATCGCGCGAATATCGCCGCCCACCGGCGCGACGCCCGCAAGGCAATGAAGTTGCGTGCAACCGAGCGCGGTCGCGTACTTCAGAGCGCGCGTGACGCTGTCGCGGAATTCGCTCACGAGGTTGGGATAGATCGAGAGGCCGCGTTCGCCTGCCGCCCAATTACCGGCCGGAAGATTGAAGAGCGCCAAGTGCAGGCCGTTGGCCTTGAGGCGAGCGGCGATATCCTCGGCGTCGAAGTCGTAAGGGAACATAAATTCCACCGCGTCGAATCCCGCGGCAGCGGCGGCCTCGAAACGGTCGAGAAACGGCAATTCATTGAAGAGCAGCGAGAGATTGGCTGCGAATTTCGGCATCGGCTTCTCTGTCGGCGAGTTAAGGCGAGAGGCGCTCGAGGTATGCGGCCTTGAGGCGGCGGAAATCGTCGCCCGCGTGGAACGACGAGCGGGTCAGTGGAGAAGCAGCGACAAGCAGAAAACCTTTGGCCCGTCCGGCCTGCTCCATGCCGTCGAACTCTTCCGGTGGGACGTAGCGCTTCACTTCGGCATGTTTCCGGGTCGGCTGCAGATATTGGCCGATCGTCAGGAAGTCGACGCCGGCGGAGCGGAGGTCGTCCATCACTTGCAGGACTTCCTCGCGCGTTTCGCCGAGGCCCAGCATCATTCCGGATTTCGTGAAAATGCTCGCATCGATTTCCTTCGCGCGCTGCAGCAGTCGCAGCGAATGGAAATAGCGCGCGCCGGGTCGGATTTTTAAATACAACCCAGGCACGGTTTCGAGATTGTGATTGAAGACGTCCGGTCGTGCTTCGATCACGGTTTCAAGCGCGCCGTCCTTGCGGAGAAAGTCCGGAGTAAGGACCTCGATTGTCGTTTGCGGCGAGGCCGCGCGGATCGCCCGGATCGTTGCAGCGAAGTGCGCGGCTCCGCCGTCGTCCAGATCGTCGCGGTCGACGGACGTTACGACGATATGTTCGAGCGCGAGTTTGGCGACGGCGTTGCCGACGCGGTTCGGCTCGTCAGGATCGAGGGCGGACGGAAGACCCGTAGCGACGTTGCAGAATGCGCAGGCTCTCGTGCATACGCCGCCCATGATCATCATCGTCGCGTGCCGCTTCTGCCAGCAGTCGCCGATGTTTGGGCAGGCGGCTTCCTCGCAGACCGTGTGCAGGCGCTGATCGCGGACGATGGCGCGCGTTTCGTCGTAGCCTGGAGATCCAGGAGCGCGAACGCGCAGCCAGTTTGGTTTCGGCAGCGACGGCGTTTCGGCGCGCGCCGCCTTTTCCGGATGGCGGGGACGCGGCGTCGAGCCGACCATATCGAGCAGGGTTGCCAATGTCGCCATCAGGCTGAGAGAGACCTGGGCCAAGCATACTCGCGGCGATCACGGGAATGCAACACGGCGCAATTGCGCGTCTGATGGGCGCGGAAAGAGGGCAAAACAAACGAAAAGGGCGGCCATATGCTGGCCGCCCTCGAATTTCGCTCAGTTTCGCGCCGGTCTATTGAACCTGCACGGACGCCTTCTGGACGTGGGCGATCTCGGCGTCGGAGGCCGACGCATGGGTGGCGGCCGGTGTAGCGTCCGATTCGCTCGTGTGCGCCGCCGGGGACGGCTTCACAGGATCCGGCACAGCCATCATCGCCGGGCTGAGTTCCGGATCGGACGGCGAGTGCGAAGATGCGGACTCTGCCGGCTTCGTCTTGGCAGGAGCCGTAGCGCTGACCTTCTTCTTCGGCGCGGCCGGCTCGTTCCAATACTCGTTGGAGTTCGCGCTCGCCTCACGGGTCTTCTTGGACGCCTTCTTTTCAGTTTCGTCAGCGACCTTCTTGTCGGTCGGCTTGGCGGCGAGATCGCTATCGTCCTTGGTGGCATCCTGGAATGCCTGATCCTGCGATGCTGCTGCCGGATCAGAAACCGACTGCTTCTTCGGCTGATCCCAGAAGAAGAGGCTTTCCAGCCCGCCGCCGTTCGATGAGCTTGCAACCGTGCGTGCGGACTGAGCCCGGCCCGAGCCATAGGCGCTATATGAATAGTTCGACGAGCTCGATGCCGATGCGCTGGCCGTTGCCGGAGACTGCGATGCTGTTGCCGCAGCCTTCGGGTTCGAGTCTTTATCGGTATAGCGCTGCAGGTTGCCGCCGTCCGAAATGGTCTGCGTCTTGAACTGCTGCCACGTCACCGTGACGCGCGTTCCGACGGGGATCCGCGGATAGAGGTCGAGCACGTCCTCGTTGGTCATGCGGATGCAGCCGTGCGAAACGGCCTGACCGATGGTCCAAGGCGCGTCGGTGCCGTGAATACGGTAGGCGCTCGAGCCAAGATACATGGCGCGAATGCCGAGCGGATTCATCGGATGGCCGCCGGGCACCCAGCGGGGGAGGCGCGGATTGTTGCGGACCATGTCGGGGGTCGGCGTCCACGGCGGGTTGACCCGCTTCATCGTCACGCTTGTGACGCCCTGCCAGCGGGCCTCGCCCGTCGGAATCGCGACCGGATAGGTCAATGCAACACCGGGCTTCATGATCCAATAGAGGCGGCGATCGGAGAACGAGACGATGATCTGACCTGGCTTATATTGCGTGTCGAACGACACGACACTGCGGCCGCCGCCGTATTCTGGGCTGCCACCCCAGAGGAAATCAACGAGGTCTTCGGCTTTGGCCGAAGCCGCGGACATCAGACCGCCAGCCGTGACGAGGGCTGCAAGGGCTAATCCGCTGAGGCGACGTGGCAGGCTCATCGGGGGATGCTCCAGTTTTTCGTAAACAATAATCAATTAAGCGCAGAATGGGGTGCATCCTGAGCTGCGAATTATGAAGAGCCGGTATAATTCAGCTCCGCTACCCCCGGCAGAGCAGGGAAGTCACACTTCAGGAGTGATTGTGCTCGGGTCGCTGACTTTCCAGGGGTTTTCGAAATTTTCGCCCCTCCTGTTGCGGTTCGATGACGGTGGATGGCGATGTTCGTTCTTTGTCTGATCCACCTTGACGATGCGTTCTCCTGTATCTAGAACAAATAAGGAACATTATTTGATTTTCGAGCAGCCGAGCCAAAAGCGGCAGCTATTAACCACGAGGTCATTTTGGGTGAAAAACACCTATCTGCCGAGTTGGGGAAGCCTCCGGGAAACGTGCGGGAAGCCGTTATTGAGGGGCTACGCTCGCGCATCCTGAGCCTTGAGCGGCATGCCCCGCGGCGGGGCGCGTGGGCGTCGGCGGCTCAAATACCCGAAAGCGCGGCGCCGTCCGCTGCTTCACAGCGGGGGCGCCAGGAGCTTGGCTGGAAGCTCGGCTGTCCGGCCGTGGATGCGCTTTTGCCCGCCGGGTTCGAGGCTGGCGCCCTGCACGAGATCAAGGGCGCGCCTTCAACCAAGGAAGGCGCTTCGGCTGCCGACTGGATGAGCGGGATCGGCTTTGCCGTTCGACTCGCCATCCGCCGGATCGATGCCCTGGCCGGGCAAGAAAGGAAAGCGAGGGGAGAGCGGCCTTGGCTGCTGTGGTGCTGGCCTCGCTCTCTTTCGGCCGAGTTCGGTGTGCCGTCGGCGGCGGGGCTTCTCGGCTTGGGGCTCGATCCATCGCGTCTCCTCATCGTCGAGACGGGACGCGCGAGCGAGGCGCTGAACGCCATTGAGGAGAGCCTCAGGGCGCAAAGCCTGGCGGTCGTGATCGGCGTCCTCGACGAAGCCGATCTCACCCCGGCACGCCGCCTGAGCCTTGCGGCGGGAGAGACGGCTACGCCCTGTCTTCTCGTCACGCATCCGGCTTCCGAGCCTGCTGCTGCCACGGCAACGCGCTGGCGCGTCAAACGTCAGCCGACGGGGCCGCATGTCTTCGATCCGCGGGCGCCGGGCGCTTCGCGGTTCTCGATCGCGCTTGAACGTTGCAAGGCGCGTCCCGAAAGCGCTGCGCAACCTGCCGTGCTTGTGGAGTGGAGTGATGAAACGCGTCGTTTCGATCTGGCTTCCGTCGTGGCCGATCTTCCGGCTGAAACGCGCAGAGTCGGCGGCGGTGCCATCCCGGCAGCCGTTCGCCCTCATTGAAAGCGGCGCGCATGGCTTTGCGATTACGGCCGTCAACGGGGAAGCCGCGCGCCTCGGGATCGAGCCCGGTATTTCGCTGGCCGACGCGCGGGCGGCGCATCCCGGTCTGTTGTCGCGTCCGGCAGAGCCCGAGAAAGACCGTATCGCCCTTCTGAAGCTTGCGCGCTGGGCGGGCCGTTACGGTCCGAACCGGCACGTCGACGGCAAGGACGGGCTCTGGATCGACATCACCGGCGTGGCCCATCTTTTCGGTGGCGAAGAGGCGCTGCTCGACGACATAGTTCAGCGTCTGCAGTCGTTCGGAATAGCGGTGCAGGCCGGTCTGGCCGATACGCTCGGCGCGGCGCATGCACTTGCCCGCTTCGGCTGTCCGCCCGGCGCGGCCTGGGTGATGTCGCCCATTATGGAAACGCGGGAGGCGATCGCATCGCTTCCCGTCGAGGCGTTGCGGCTCGACCCATCGTGCGTTCTGCTGCTGAAGCGGCTGGGGCTCAAGCGTATTGGCCAGCTCTACGATATTCCGCGCGATAGCGTGGCCCGGCGGTTTCGATCTTCCGATGTGGCGTCCGCCGTTCTTGTCCGGCTCGATCAGGCTCTTGGCGTAGCGGAAGAGCCGCGCAAGCCGATGCAGCCGTTGCCGGTTCTTTCCGTCACGCGGGCGTTCGCCGAGCCGCTGATTTCCTCGGAGGCTCTGGAGGCTTTTACGGGAGAGCTGGCGGCCGAGCTTGCCGCGGCACTCGCTGAGAAGGATCTCGGCGCGCGCGTTTTGCGCCTGACATTCTATCGCGCCGACGGCACGGCAGGGTCGATCGCGGCGGCTATGAGCACGCCGTCCCACGATGCCCGCCACATGCTCGCGCTTCTCAAGGAGAAGTTTCCGGACATGGATGCGGGTTTTGGCGTCGATCTGTTGAGGCTCGATGCGGTTCGAGCCGGCGAAAGCGGCGCGACTCAGAAACGCTTCACGGCGGGGGAAGGTTCGCCGTTTCGCCATCCCTCGGAGCTTATCGACAGGCTGGTCAATCGTTTCGGCAATGCGGCCATTACGGTGCTCAGACCCAACGGCAGCCATATTCCAGAACGGGCCGAGGTCCGGCTGTCGGCGCTCGACGTGCTCGCGGCCGAGAGTTCTTCGCGCGTTTCTTCTTATGCGCCGCCTTGGCCTTATCCGAAACGCCTGGAGCGTCCGGCGTTTTTGCTGGCGCGGCCTGAGCCGATCGAGGTGACGGCGGGCGTTCCTGCCGATCCGCCGAAAAGTTTCATCTGGCGGCGCGTCGAGCGTCGCGTGGTGCGCGCCGAGGGACCGGAGCGGATCGCGTCCGAGTGGTGGCTCTCTCTCGATGACGAGAAGAAGAAGCCGCGCACGCGCGACTATTACCGGATCGAGGATCAGAAGGGCGCACTGTACTGGGTTTTCCGGCATGGCCTTTATGAGGGAGAAGATACAAGCGAGCGACCGTCCTGGTTCCTGCATGGGCTTTTCGCATGAAGCCTAAGCCGCCGCCACGTTATGCCGAGCTGCAAGTGACGACGAATTTCTCGTTTCTGCGTGGGGCGTCTCATGCGGACGATCTTGTCGCGCAGGGCATCGAGCTTGGGCTTTCGGCGATTGCAGTGACAGATCGCAATTCGCTTGCGGGCGTCGTGCGCGCGCATGTAGCGGCGAGGGCGCCGGAAGGAGAGAAGGAAGCTAAAATTCGCCTTGTCATCGGCGTGCGGCTCGATCTCGAAGATGCGCCGAGCTTGCTTGTCTATCCGACGGATCGTGCGGCTTACGGGCGGCTGTGCCGACTGCTGTCCGAAGGTCAGCGTCGCGCGGACAAAGGCAAATGCACGCTCTATCTCGCGGATGTCGCGAGATACGCAGAAGGGCAGATTTTCGTCGCCCTGCCGCCTGACAATTGGGATTGGCGGGAGGTGCAGGAAGAGAAAATTCCGCCGCGCGAGGAGGACGTTCGAAGTGCGAAGATTTTGCCTTTTCTCTCCAAGAGAGACCTGTCGGATTCCCCTCCCCCTCGCGGGGAGGGGTTAGGGGCGGGGGGCTTTAACGGTGGTTTCCTTCACCCCACCCCCGCCCCGTCAAGGGGAGGGGAGTCCATTGCCCCTCTCCCCGCTCGCGGGGAGAGGGAGATGCTCGAAGCGTCGCTGTGGCGGATCAAAGCGGTGGTGGTCGGAGCGCCGCTTTATCTGGCGGCGTCGCATACGCATCGCGGAGATGACCGTGCGCGCATCGCGGCGCTTTCGGCGCTGGGAGAGCGATGCGGGACGCCGATGGTCGCGACCAACGACGTGCTTTATCACGAGCCCGGCTGCCGCCCGCTGCAGGATGTCGTCACGTGCATTCGCGAAAAGACGACATTGCGGGAGGCCGGGCTTCGGCTGGAGGCCAACGCCGAGCGGCACATCAAAAGCCCAGGCGAGATGGCGGAGCTTTTTCGCGGATACGAAGCGGCGCTTGAGCGCACGCTCGATATCGTCGACGCCTGTAAATTCTCGCTCGGTGAACTTCGATATGAATATCCGGACGAGCCGGTGCCGCTCGGCAAGACGCCGCAAGAGCATCTCTCTGATCTCGCCTGGAAAGGAGCAGAAACTCATTTTCCTGCGGGCATTCCGCAGAAAGTTAGAGATAGCCTCGAGAAAGAGCTGACGCTGATCGGCGAATTGAAATTCGCGCCGTATTTTCTCACTGTGCACGACATCGTCGCCTTTGCGCGATCGAAGGACATACTTTGCCAGGGACGCGGATCGGCGGCGAACTCGGTCGTTTGCTATTGCCTCGGCATCACGGCGGTCAATCCGATTGAAGTCGATCTTTTGTTCGAGCGTTTCATCTCGTCGGCACGTCTGGAGCCACCGGATATTGACGTCGATTTCGAGCACGAGCGGCGAGAAGAGGTGATCCAATGGATATACGAGCGCTATGGGCGCGACCGCGCGGGGCTCGCCGCAACAGTCATTTCCTATCGCTCGCGCTCGGCCGTGCGGGACGTCGGCAAAGTGTTCGGTCTCTCGGAAGACACGATCGCGGCGCTTGCCGGAATGGTATGGGGCACGCACGCGGGCGGTGTGCCGCCGGATAAGCATGTGCGCGGCGCGGGGCTTGATCCGACCGATCCGACGCTCAATGCGGCGATAAAACTCGCGCAGCAGCTGATGGGTTTTCCGCGGCACCTCTCGCAGCATGTCGGCGGGTTCGTGCTGACGCGCGGGCCGTTGATCGAGGTCGTACCGGTCGGCAATGCAGCGATGGCGGATCGCACCTTCATCGAGTGGGACAAGGACGACATCGCGGCGCTGAAGCTGATGAAAGTCGACGTTCTGGCGCTGGGCATGCTGACGTGCGTGCGCAAGGCGTTTGATCTGATCGAGAAGCATCACGGGCGGAAGCTCACGCTTGCCAGCGTGCCGCGCGACGATGAAAAAACCTACGACATGCTCTGCCGCGCGGATTCGATCGGCGTGTTTCAGGTTGAGAGCCGGGCGCAGATGAACATGCTGCCGAGACTGAAGCCGCGCATTTTCTACGATCTCGTCATCGAGGTTGCGATCGTCAGGCCGGGCCCGATTCAGGGCGATATGGTGCATCCATATCTGAGGCGCCGCTCCGGTGTAGAGAAGCCGGACTATCCATATCCTAAGGGGGGGGATGTGGATGAGCTTGAATCCATTCTCCGCAAAACTCTCGGTGTTCCGCTGTTCCAAGAGCAGGCGATGCGCATCGCCATGGTCGCGGCGGAGTTCAATGACAAAGAGGTCAATGATCTCCGACGCGCGATGGCGACGTTCCGTCGGCTTGGGACTATCGGGCAGTTGGAAGAGAAGATGGTCTCCCAGATGGTGCGGCGCGGCTATGATGAAGAGTTCGCGACGCGCTGTTTTTCGCAAATCAAGGGTTTTGGCGAATACGGCTTTCCCGAAAGCCATGCTGCGAGCTTTGCGCTGCTGGTTTACGTCTCGGCGTGGATCAAATGCCATTATCCGGATGTGTTCGCGTGCGCGCTTTTGAATTCGCAGCCGATGGGATTTTACGCGCCAGCGCAGATCGTCAGGGATGCGCGCGAGCACGGCGTGGAAGTGCGCGATGCGGACGTCACGTTCTCTGCATGGCATTCGACGCTGGAGGATAAGGCGGAAGGGCCGCCAGCTCTCCGTCTTGGCTTGCGGCTGGTCGATGGTCTTTCAGAGGACGATCTTACAGGAATGTCGTGCGTGCGCACCCCTCTCCCCGTGAACAACGGGGAGAGGGAGACGCACGGCACTCTTGTCGACCTTGCTGCGCGCGGGAAACTTCGCGTTACGGCGCTGGAAAAGCTCGCGGCTGCTGATGCGTTTCGCTCGCTTGGTCTCGACCGACGGCAGGCTTTGTGGGAAGTCAAAGCGCTTGCCCGTGCGCCGCAGTTGCCACTCTTCGTCTGGGGTGAGGCGCGAGATATGGGTGAGGAAGCTGAGGTGCGCTTACCCGAAATGGGGCTCTCGGAACACGTCGTCAACGACTATCAGACGCTCCGGCTTTCGCTCAAGGCGCACCCGATGTCGTTTGTGCGCGACGATTTCCACCGGGAGGGCGTGCTTTCGTGCGCAGACCTGGGGAATGCCAAGAACGGGGCGTGGGTGCGCGTGGCAGGCGTCGTGCTCGTCCGGCAAAGGCCGGGGTCAGGCAACGTTGTGTTTATGACTATCGAAGATGAGACAGGCATCGCCAATGCCGTCATCTGGCCGAAGCTGCTCGAGAAGTTCCGCAAGGTCGTGATGACATCGCGGCTGATTTTGATCGAAGGACGCGTGCAAAAGCAGAAAGAGGAACGCGCGGACATTATTCATGTCGTGGCGGCAAGGCTGATAGACCGAAGCGACTGGTTGCTTCGCTTGTCGGAATGGGCTGCAGATATGGACGTGCCCGTTGCGAATGCCGATGAGGTGCTCAACCCCGAGCCAGGCTCAGCACATCCGAGCCGCAAGGAAGGTCAGCGTGTCCATCCACGTTTTTCGCAAGCACCTAAGCCGCGCCATCCCCGGAACGTGCGCATCATTCCGAAGTCGCGCGATTTCCATTGAACGAACACCACCGTGCCTTCAACAGTGCGATGGTGTTGCCGATTCAAAATTCAGATCACTTGCAGGCGTTCTGCCAAGACGTGCATTCGGTGGTTCCGAACGTGCCGGTTTCGCACTTCGTGTGAACTTCGCCTTTGCCCGCGCGGCCCTTGGCTTCGATAATGTTGGCGAGACCGTGGGTCGACATGATGACCGCGAGGTCGTGCGTCAGACCATCGCCGACCGCCGCGACTTTAATGCAATCGCCGGCTTGAGCCGCCGCCGAAAGTACACACATGACTGCAGCTGCCGTGAACCCAAGTTTCATTGAGCGCATTTTTGCCCCTCCGGATAATGGGTCTTCCGGCCGGGAACCTAGCGGGAGCGCGTGCGAAAGACAGCCGGTGTCAGGGTGCTATAAACAAAGGAATTGCAAGGCGTGCTGGAATTGCCACTGCAGGGTTTTCTGGAGATTGCCGCGAAATCGGCGGTGCCCGAGCGCATAGGGAGTTGTTTCATGACGGAAAAGCCCGCGGCAGGTCAGACCGCCACGACCGGCCGCTTCGACATCGGCGAGGTCGCTGCCTCGTTCCCATCGTCCGCTAAGACGCTGCTCGTCGACCGGTATTTGACGAATCGGGAAGCGGCGAGTGCGCGTGTGTTCCGCGTCTACAAACCGACGCCGCCGCATTATCACGCAACGTGCGACGAATACCTCTATGTCTTTTCCGGCCGCGGTACCTTCTGGATGACGGACGCGGCGACGATCGCGGAATTCGGACCCGGTCAGCTATTGTTTTTCGAGAAGGGAACCGTACACGCCTTGCCCGATATTCTCGAAGAGCCGGTGGTGTTCCTTTCCGTCGATACGCCGCGGCGTGATCCGAAGGACATCATCTTCATCAATCCTGAAGATGGGACGCCAGAGAGCTTCGTCCAGCAGAGCTATTGACCGCCCCATGCGTTTCCTTCCCCGCCGCATTGCCTCCCCGGAGACCGAATGACCATCCGAATTTTGTTGGCGGCTTCGTGCCTGCTCGTCGCGCAAGCGGTATCGGCCCAGGAGTTCCGTCCAGCGCCAGAAGCGGAATCGGGAACGACGGATAAGGCTCTCGTCGTTGCGAAACGGCATATGGTCGTCGCAGCCGAACCGCTGGCAGCGGAAGCGGGACGCGAGATTTTGCGGAAAGGCGGATCGGCGGTCGACGCCGCAGTTGCGACCGAGATGGTTCTTGGGCTCGTCGAGCCGCAATCGTCGGGGCTAGGCGGCGGGGCGTTCATCACGCTTTGGGATGCGAAATCGCGCGCGCTTGTGACCATCGATGGCCGCGAGACGGCGCCGGCTGCGGCGAAGCCCGACCGCTTCCTTACGAAGGACGGCAAGCCGATGGCGTTCGAGGACGCGGTTCTGTCCGGCTTGAGCGTCGGCGTTCCGGGTGTGCTCCGCGCGCTCTACATGGCGCATGAGAAGCACGGCAAGCTGCCTTGGAAGACGCTGTTCGAACCGGCCATTAAGCTCGCGGAGGGCGGGTTTCCGGTTTCGCCACGCCTTGCGATTCTGCTCTCGAAAGAGAAGCCGGAAGATTTTGCGCCTGAAGCGCGGGCCTATTTTTTCGAGGACGGATCGAAGTCACGCGCCGCCGGATTTCTTTTGAAAAACCCCGAGTATGCGGCGTCGCTGCGTGCGGTCGCGGAGAAGGGGCCGGACGCATTTTATAGTGGCGATATCGCCGACGCGATCGTCAAAGCGGTGCAGGACGCCAAGAGCATTCGAGGCGATATGACCGCTGCCGATCTCGCGGCTTATGTCGCCAAGGAGCGCGAGCCGGTATGCGCTGCTTATCGCGGACGGAACGTGTGCGGTATGGGGCCGCCGTCGTCCGGCGCGTTGACGGTCGGTGCCGTGCTGAAGCTCATCGAGCCGTTTCGCCAAGTCCAGGGGCCGTCCGCGCTCATGACGCCGCCGGCCCTCAACATCATCGCGGAAGCGGAGAAACTCTCCTATGCCGATCGCAATCGTTACATCGCCGATCCAGATTTCATCGCGGTGCCATCGGGCTTGCTCGATGACACGTATCTTGCTGAGCGCCGGAAGCTGATCAACCCCGACAAGGCGATGGAGAAAGCAGAGGCGGGACTGCCGCCGGGACTCGCGAAAAAGACGTTCGGCATCGATGCGACCTACGAGGTGCCAGGCACGACGCAGGTTTCGATTATCGACGACGCGGGGAACGCGTTCGCGATGACCGCGACAATCGAAAGCGCGTTCGGCTCTCATCTCTGGGCGAAGGGCTTTCTGCTTAATAACGAGTTGACGGATTTTTCCTTTGTGCCGGTCGATGCGAACGGAATTGCGGTGGCAAATGCCGTTGCAGGCGGCAAGCGGCCGCGAAGCTCGATGGCGCCTACCATCGTTTTTGGTGCCGACGGCGCGCCGGAGATCGTCACGGGGTCGCCGGGCGGCTCGCAGATCATCCTTTACGTGGTTAAGACGCTTGTCGGCATGATCGACTGGGAACTCGATGCGCAGCAAGCTGTGGCTCTGACCAATTTTGGTAGCCTCGGCGGACCGTTTCTGATCGAATCTTCATTGCCGGTGCTGTGGCCCGCCTATGAACTCACGAGCTATGGCCAGGCCGTAACCGCCGCGACGATGACGTCAGGCATCAACACTATCGCGCGGCGGGGTGGCTTACTCGAAGGTGGTGCAGATCCGCGCCGCCAGGGTGTCGCGCTCGGCGATTGATGCTAGGGAAGGCGGAAAAATTTCCGGCGAGTTGCATCCTTGAATAGCTCATCCATCACAGTTGTCGGCGCGGGTATCTTTGGCCTCTGGCAGGCCTACACTCTTTTGCGTGCAGGCTTTGCCGTACGCCTGATCGAAGAGAGCACCGAGCCTTTCTCGCGGGCGTCGAGCCGGTGGGCGGGAGCGATGATCGCTCCCGAATGCGAAGCTGAGGGCGCTCCGGCAGTCGTTCGCGATTTGGGGCGCGAAGCGCTAGGCATTTGGCGCGCGCAATATCCGTTCGCGATCAATAACGGCACGCTGGTCGTGGCGCATGGGCGCGACGCGGGTGATCTCAGTCGTTTCGGACGGATGACGGAACGGCACTTGGCCGTTGGTGCTGCGCACATCGAAGAGATGGAGCCGGCACTCGCAGGCCGTTTCGAGCGCGGCCTCTATTTCGAGAGTGAGTCGCATCTCGATGCGAGAAAAGCGCTCGCGTGGCTGCTAGAGCAGATTTCGGTGCTTGGTGGTGAAGTTCGTTTTGGCGTCAAATGGGATGGGCGCGCAGACGACGTTGTAATTGATTGCCGGGGCATAGGGGCCCAGGACGACCTCAAGGTTTTGAGGGGCGTGCGCGGCGAACGTGTTCTCATCGAGACGCACGACATCAGCCTCGCGCGGCCCGTGCGGCTTTTACATCCGCGCCAGCCGATTTACGTCGTGCCGCAGGGTGACGGCCGGTTTGTTGTCGGCGCTAGCGTCGTCGAACGTGAGGACGACGGGCCGATGACGCTCAAATCGGCGCTGGATCTTCTGGGCTCAGCGTATGCGCTGCATCCAGCGTTCGGTGAAGCGTCAGTGCTGGAGATGGGCGCTGGCGTCAGGCCGTCGTTTCCCGATAACGTGCCGCGCATCATCGTTGAACAGGGCGGCCGTCTGATTCGCGTCAACGGCGCGTACCGGCACGGTTTTCTGCTCGCGCCGGTGATCGCACGTGAGGTGCAACGCTACCTGTCAGACGGCCGGAGTCAGGGAATTCTGTTCAGCGATCCCTGAGGGCGCGGATTTGGCCGCGATCATTTCTTTCGCCAACGCCAAGCTTGCGACATAGTCGGGTTTGCCTGAGCCGAGAAGCGGGACTTTGCCGACGATCAGAATTTCGGCGGGGACCATCAGCTCGGTCGCGCCTTTCTGGCGTGCGAATTTCTGAAAGTCCTCTCGCTTGGATTTGTCGTCCGTCGTCATTAGAACGAGGCGCTCGCCTTTGCGTTGATCGGGAAGCGCGACGACGACGCTGACATGCTGCGGCCAAAGCTCGGCCGCAAGAGATTCGACGGCGGAGAGCGAAATCATCTCGCCACCAATCTTGGCGAAGCGCTTTGCGCGGCCCTTGATGAAGATGAAGCCCTGCGGATCGATCTCGACGATATCGCCCGTGTCGTGCCAGCCGTTGGCAGGCGGTTCGAGGACCCCGGGATGCTCTGCCCGATAGTAGCCGAGCATCACGTTCGGGCCGCGCACATAGAGACGGCCGCCCTTCTCGATGCCCGGCACAGGCTCGAGCTTATAATCCATCAGCGGCGACATGCGGCCGACGCTATGAGCTTTGTTCGCGAGCGGCGTGTTGAGCGATAGCACCGGCGCGGTTTCGGTGACGCCGTAACCTTCCAGGATGCGTACGCCAAAGCGATCCATATAGAGTTCGCGGGTGCGATCCTTGATGGCTTCGGCGCCCGCAACGACGAGACGGACGCGGGCGAAATCATAAGGATGAGCGACGCGCGCGTAGCCCGAAAGGAATGTATCGGTGCCGAACATGATCGTCGCGTTGGACTGATAGACGAGTTCCGGAATGATGCGATAGTGCAGCGGCGTCGGGTAAAGATAGATCGGCACACCGGCGATGAGCGGCATCAGGACGCCGGCCGTCAATCCGAACGAGTGAAACACCGGTAGGGCGTTGAAGACTTTGTCGGTGCCGTTGCAGGCGACGCGCGTGAGCGTTTGGGCGCAATTCGCGAGCAGATTTCGATGCGAGAGGACGACGCCTTTGGGCGTGCCTTCGGAACCTGACGTGAAGAGGATCGCGGCGGGTGCGTTGTAATCGACTTCGACTTGCTGGCGGCCGCCTTGCATCAAGCCTTTGACCTTATCGGCGAATGTGATCGTCTGGCGGATGTCTTCGAGGTAGATGATGCGGGCCACACCTTCGAGCGCCTGAATAAGCGCCTCCAAATGGCCCTTTTCGACGAAGACGCGCGACGTGAGGACGACATCGACCTTCGCTGCTTTGCATGCCGAGACGACGTTGGCTGCGCCTGCTGAGAAGTTCAGCATCGCTGGAACGCGGGCGATGGTCTGCAACGCGAAAAACGTCACAGCGACGCCTGCGGAGTTTGGCAGAAGAACGCCGACGGACGCTCCGGCGGGGGGCAGCATCGGTGCGATCTTGGCGCCAAGTACCTGCGCTCCGACGATGAGCTTCTTATAGGTAAGTTTCGTGCCGAGCGGGTCCTCGATGGCAGGCTTGCCGGTATCGCGCGTTTTGTGGGCAAGGACGAGTGCTTCGAACAGCGTCTGATCGATGGGCGTCGTCAGCACTGCGGTGTCGGTCATGATGTCTTGCAGAGCGGAGCCTGCTGCTTGCCGCCTCGCCTTGCCGCGCAATGCCGGGTCAATCTTCAGCCAAACGGGCGGAAGAATGGTGACCGTGATTTTCGGGAACCAGGCTTTTTTCGTTTGTGCCTTACTGAGGTAGCCGAAGTGGGAGCGTTCGAGGCCGTCGATCCGTACAGGGATGACCGGCGCATCCGCCTTGTCGGCGATCATCGCGGTGCCGTCGTAAACTTTCATCAGCCCGCCGGTGACGGTGAGGCGTCCCTCCGGGAAGATGACGATGGAAGTGCCGTCTCTCACGGCTTGAATGAGGCTGCGCATGCCGAGCGGGCGCGTCGGATCGATGGTGTAGAACTGCGCGAGTTTCAGAAATGGTCTTGCCCACCACGTTTGCGAGATCATGGTGTCTACGGCGTAGGCCGTGTGCGACGGCGTCAGCGCGTGCATCAGCGGCGCATCGAGCAGGCTGACGTGGTTCGGTGCGATAATCGCGCGCTCGCCGGGTTTGGGGAGATTTTCGCGCCCGTGAACTTCGAGGCCGAAAAAGGTCTTGAAGAGAAACAGGGCGACGTCCTTTATGCCTTCGGTGCCCCAGGCGCGCAGGACGAGCACGACGACCAGGATGTTTGCGACGCCGAGTGCGGCGTAGAGCGCGGCAACTGGAATTTTCTCAAATTGAAGCACGGCAATCAGCAGTCCGACGGCGGTCATGAAGGCGGCTGACAGCACGTTGCATCCAGCGATGACGCGGGATCGATGATCGACAGGTGACCATGCCTGCACGGCGGCAAACGATGGAACGATGAAAAGTCCGCCGGCAACGGCGATGCCTGCGAGATCGACCAGCATGTGAAGGCCGTTGATCGAGGTGATGACATCGGTGGCGGTCATCGGGGTCGCTGCGCGCTGCATTCCTGATGCGAGCCAAGCGAGATCGAGCAGGAAAAGCCCCATCAATAGCGCGCCGATCGGAACGAGGGCGAGATTGGGTCGGCTGGAGCTCGCTCGCGCAGCGGCAATGGAACCTACGGCGACTGCAACGGCGAAAACGAAAAGCGCCAGCGTATAAACCGAGGGTGCGCCGTTTAAAACTTGGGGAATCAGGTTTTGTAGCAGGGCCAGAACCGCCGCGCCGACGAGCCAGAACCACGATGTAATCAACGCGCCTTGCCAGATGCGCTTGTCGCTGCGCAAATCCTTGAGCAGCGTGATCGTGGACGTCACGATGTTCCGGTCGATCTTGAGATCCGGCACGGAGGACGGCGCGGGCGGAATACGGCTCGCGGAAAACCAGCCGAGCACGGAAATGCCGACGATCGCGCAAGCGACTGCGATCAGTTCTCCGTGGCTGCCGGATGCGAAATTTCCGCCGACGGTGCCAATCAGAATGGCGATGAAGGTCGCGCCTTCGATAAGGGCGTTGCCAGAGGGCAGCTCCTTCACTTCGAGATGCGATGGAAGCAGACCGTATTTCACCGGCCCGAAGAAGGCGCTCAACGTTCCGAACAGGATGAGGGCCACGAACAACAATGGCACGGACGGGATAAGGAAGCCTGCAGCCGCGACGACGGCAATCGGGATTTCGATCAGGCGTACGCGGGCCGCCACTTTGGCCTTGTCGAATTTATCGGCGAGCTGCCCGGCAAGGGCGGAAAAAAGAAAAAACGGCAGGACGAGAGCCGCACCCGCCAGCGTCCCCAGGGCCGGCCCGTTGTCCATTGCGAGCTTGTAGACGACAAGCATCGCCAGGGCATTCTTCAGAAGATTATCGTTGAGCGCCGCGAGCAGTTGGCTCCAGAACAGAGGTGCGAAACGGCGCGACGACAAGAGGCGGACGAACATGGACGAGGGATCCTCAGAATGCGGGAAGTGAAATGGTCAGGGAGCAATGCGGCGGATTGGCGGGCCTCATTTGGCGCATTTTGAATATATGAGGTAAAAAATTGCCAGCCGCTCTGGTAAACGGTGGTGAGCTTCCCATGTCCGGCGATGAGATGTCAGATCAGGCGATGGTACAACACGAGGGCGTCGAGCTTATCGTCAACGGCCGAAAATCGGCGAGCCGTGCCCAGACTTTGGCGGACCTCATTGAGGAACAAGGGTTTGCGGACGCTAAGGTCGCGACGGCGATCAATGGACAGTTCGTACCGGAGGCGCGCCGTGCTACGACGGCGCTAGGCGGCGGCGACCGCATCGAGATCGTTTCCGCCCGCCAAGGCGGCTAGAAGGGATTTTTCCGGCACCCATGAACATTCGCGACGAGAAGCTCCACGTGGCGAAGGGCCTTTCCATTTACGGCGAGGCGGTATCTTCGCGGTTGCTACTCGGGACTGCGGGCTATCCGTCTCCCGCGGTGCTTAAGAGTGCTGTGACGGCTTCCAGTGCCGACATCGTAACGGTTTCGCTGCGGCGCGAAGCGGCTGGCGGCAAGCTCGGCGAACGGTTTCTCGAAATCATTCATGGTCTCGGTGTGCGCGTGCTGCCGAACACGGCCGGATGCAGGACCGCGTCGGAAGCGATCACGACGGCGCAAATGGCGCGCGAGCTTTTCGGAACAGACTGGATCAAGCTCGAAGTGATCGCCAATGACGATACGTTGCAGCCTGACGTCTTCGGCCTTGTCGAGGCGGCAGGGGTGTTGTCTCGCGACGGCTTCAAGGTGCTGCCCTATACGACAGAGGATCTCTCGGTCGCCGAGCGGCTGCAGCGTGCGGGATGCGCTGTCATCATGCCGTGGGGCGCGCCAATCGGCAGCGGACGCGGATTGGCAAATGCGCCGGCATTGAAAAGCCTGCGCGCCTATTTCCCGGATGCGACGCTTGTCGTCGATGCGGGCATCGGTGCGCCTTCGCATGCGGCGCTGGCTATGGAACTCGGCTACGATGCGGTGCTGCTCAATACAGCGGTCGCGAAGTCCGCCGATCCGGTGCGGATGGCCGAGGCGTTTGCTGCTGCGATCCGGGCGGGACGGCTTGGTTTCGAAGCCGGTCTTATTCCGGCACGCGATATGGCCGTGCCTTCGACGCCCGTCGCTGGCACCCCGTTTTTCGATTTCGAATGAGCGTCATCGTTTAAACAGCGCGCGGATCATGCTCCATCCCTTTTATCCCATCGTGCCCGATATCGGCTGGCTGGAACGTATCGTTCCGCTGGGCGTGAAGCTTGTGCAGCTGCGCATCAAGGATGCCTCGGCTAAAGAAATCGGCGGGCAGGCGAAGCGCGCCGCGACCACATGCCGGGACAACGGCTGCACGCTGGTCCTCAACGATTATTGGGAAGCCGCGCTCGATACGGGCATCGATTTCATCCATTTGGGCCAAGACGATCTGCGCGACGCCGATCTCGAAGCGATTAAGCTCGCAGGCATCAAAATCGGAATATCGACGCACGATGCGGCCGAACTCGAGCTCGCGTTGGCCGCCGAACCCGATTACGTCGCGCTCGGACCGATCTATGAAACGAAGCTGAAGGCGATGCCCTGGGCACCGCAAGGGCTTGATAAAGTTAAGGAATGGAAAAAAAGGATCGGCCAGATTCCGCTCGTGGCGATCGGCGGCATCACGCCGGAGCGGGCGCCCGGCGTCATCGAAGCGGGTGCGGATTCCCTCGCTGTCATCACTGACTTCATAACTGCACCGGATCCTGAAAATCGGATCGAGCTATGGCTGCGGCAGTTGCAAACTCGATAGTTTGGCTCATTCTGTGTTAACTAGATGAGCGCACGCGGATCGTTTATGACAGTTTTGTGTGGTTCGGAACTACGGTATCGATTTCCTGCCCCAACTCCCCAATCCAGAGTCGTTCTAGCGTATGCCCTATCGCTTCAAGACGAATGAGCCCGTTGAAAAAGGCTTTCGACGAATTGCGCGCGAACAGTTCGACGCGGCACTAGCAGAACTTGCTGGATCGAGTGTTGGTGCCAAGAATGTTCATGAGTGCCGAAAATCATTGAAGCGCCTGCGTGCTCTCGTGCGCCTCGCTGCCGAGTCTGTAGGAGAGGGCAAGGCGCGGCGCCGCAACAAGGCGCTCGGAGGCATCGCGAGGTTGCTGTCGGATCGCCGCGATCAAACGGTGATGCTCGATACTATCGCCAAGCTTTCGGAGGAAAACACGGATACTGCGGCCGCGCTTGCACCGCTGAGAGCAAGTATCGCTAAGCAGGATGCACAAGAGGCGGAAACGCTCGATCCCGATATCGCCGTGCGCGCCCGCTCGCTGCTCGTGCAGGAAGCACGAAAGTTCGAGCGTGCGAAGCTCGCCAAGCGCGGTTTTGCTGCGCTCGCCGGAGGGTTAGAGGCGAGCTATCGGTATGGGCGGAAGACGAGAAAGTACGCTTACGAAGAGCCGACGGACGAAAATTTCCACGAGCTGCGCAAGGCCGTTCAGTGGCATTGGCGGCAGATGTCCCTACTCTCCAAGGCCTGGCCGGACGAGTTCGCAGCCCGAGCGAACGCCGCGCGCGAACTCTCGCAACAACTCGGCGACGATCACGATCTTGCTATGCTGGTCGAAGCGGCCTCGCGGTCCACATCGATGTCGGACGAACAGAAAGAAGCGGCAGTTGGGGTTTGCCGGCGTCATCAGCAGGCTCTGCGCGGGGCGGCCGAATATCAGGTCAAGCGGCTTTTCGTGGAGAAGCCGGAGGCGTTTGTCAGTCGTGTCGCCGCCTATTGGCGCTGCAGCCGTTCGCTGGATTCGCAGCTTGAAGTTCTGCCCGCGCCGCGCCAAGTAGATGCTTCGGATCAGGTCGACACGGGCTTGACGGATGTTGAGGCTCCGGCCACGGGAAAGCGGCAGACGCCGGCAAAGCCGAGGCTCGCCGCGAAATCCGAGGTACCGGCTCCGTCACAGCGCCGGGCTTGATCCTTCCAGGATCGATTGATTAGGCGCCGGGAGTGCGGATGAACGAAGTTCCAAGACAGGAGCGCTTCGAAAGCGAAGTGCCCGCATTTCCTGCGGGGCATCCGTCCGTCGCGTTTGGGCGCATCGGTGTGCTTCTTCTCAATCTCGGGACGCCCGACGGCACCGGCTATTGGCCGATGCGCCGGTATCTGAAGGAATTTCTTTCGGACGACCGCGTGATCGAGGAACCGAAATGGAAGTGGTGGCCAATCCTCAATCTCATCATTCTGACGACACGTCCCGCCCGGAAGGGTCGCGACTACGCGACGATCTGGAATAACGAGCGTAACGAAGGGCCGCTGAAGACGATCACGCGGAGCCAGGCCGAGCAACTCACACTGCGGCTCGGCAACGATCCGCGCATCGTTGTCGATTGGGCGATGCGCTACGCTAATCCAACGACGGAGAGCCGTATCCTCGCGCTTAAAGAGCAGGGCTGCGATCGCATTCTGCTTGTGCCGCTCTATCCGCAATATGCGGCGGCGACGACGGCGACGGCCTGCGATCAAGCCTTTCGCGCACTGACGAAGATGCGCTGGCAGCCGGCCGTGCGAACACTGCCGAGCTATCATGATCATCCGGCGTATATCGAGGCTCTCGCCCAGTCGATGCGTGCACAGCTCGCGACGCTCGATTTCGAGCCCGAGAAAATCATCGCGACATTCCACGGAATGCCGGAGAAGTATTTCAAGGCGGGCGATCCTTATCATTGCCAATGCCAGAAGACGTCGAGATTATTGCGAGAGAAATTGGGCGTTTCGGAAGAGCGCTGGATGACGACGTTCCAATCGCGTTTCGGTAATGATCCTTGGCTTCAGCCTTACACCGATATGACGATTGAACGGTTGGCGAAATCGGGCGTCAAAAAAATTGCGCTCGTGGCGCCGGGATTTTCGGCCGACTGCTTGGAAACGCTGGAAGAGCTGGACCGCGAAAATCGTCATATTTTCGAGACAAATGGCGGAGAAAAATTCGCGTATTTGCGGGCTCTGAACGATAGCGGCGAGGGAATGGACGCCATCGAAGCCGTCGTGCGACGCGAGCTTTCGGGCTGGATTTAAGAGCAGGAGCGGTGGCCGAATTAGGCCGCCATTGCTAATTCGCGTTCAATTTCCGGTTTTTTCCGCCTTATATCGACATATTACTCCATCTTTACCGAATGTTTGTTTCCGGGACTTAAACCCGACAAGCGAATTTCCCATTTTCATCGTGATTCGCTCGTTAGGGGAGAACGGCAATGTCCGATTTGGGCGGTTTCGGTTTTTTTGGATTCATTCTTCTGGCTGCGGCCATCTGGGGGCTTTGGTCCACCGTTAAGATCGTTCCGCAGGGATCGAATTTCACGGTTGAAAATCTTGGCCGCTACACACGCACCCTGACGCCAGGTATGCATATTCTCATTCCCGTTCTCGAGCATGTGACGCACAAGCTGAACATGAAAGAGCAGGTGATGGATATCCCAAGACAGGATGTCATCACGCGCGATAACGCGATGGTTACGGTCGATGGCGTTGCATTCTACCAGATCCTGAACGCCGCGAAGGCCGCCTACGAGGTCGACAATCTCGAGCATTCGATCATCAACCTGACGATGACGAACATTCGCACAGTGATGGGTTCGATGGATCTCGACGAACTTCTGTCTAATCGCGATCAGATCAATCATCGACTACTGCAGGTGGTCGACGCGGCAACGGAGTCGTGGGGCGTTAAGGTCACACGCATCGAGATCAAAGATATTGCACCGCCGCGCGATCTCATCGACAGCATGGCTCGCCAGATGAAAGCGGAGCGCGAAAAGCGTGCGCAAATTCTCGAGTCGGAAGGTCTGCGTCAGGCAGCTATTCTGAAAGCCGAAGGCGCAAAACAAGCAGTCGTGCTCGAAGCTGAAGGCCGCCGCGAGGCCGCTTATCGCGATGCTGAGGCCCGCGAGCGTGCGGCCGAAGCCGAAGCCAAGGCCACGAAATTGGTTTCGGACGCCATCTCCGGCGGCAATGTTCAGGCCATCAACTATTTCGTCGCGAACAATTACATGAAGGCCCTCGAAGCTCTCGCAAAGTCTCCAAACCAGAAGATCATTATGATGCCGCTTGAAGCCTCGTCTGTGATCGGATCTCTTGGTGGCATCGCGCAGATTGCTGGAGAGGCATTCGGCGGCGATGCACCGAAGGCTGTAGGTCAGCGGCCTTCGCGCCCCGGGTCTGTGCCGACGACTTGATCCGCTAAGGTGCAGGAAGGGGAGGAGAGGCGTCAATGCAAGCCATTACGTCGCTGATTGAACATTTCGGACCGTGGCTCTGGTTCGCGCTGGCAGTGGCACTGTTCGTGATGGAATCGATCGTTCCCGGCGTGCATTTTGTCTGGTTCGGATTGTCGGCGCTCGTCGTCGGCGTCATCGCCCTTACGACGGCTCTGAGCTGGGAATGGCAGCTTGTCGCATTCGCTTTGATTGCGTTGGCGGCGGTGTTTTGGGTTCGCCATAAGAGCCGCGAAGAATCGTCGAATCCGGATGTTCGCGATCTCAACGTGCGTGGCGCGCAATACATCGGACGCACCGTGACAATCGAGGATGCGATCGTGAATGGACGCGGCAAGGTTCGCGTCGGAGATACGGTGTGGGTGGCTGAAGGCGAGGACGGCCCCAAGGGCGCCAACGTCAAGGTCACTGGCGTTGATGGGACGGTGCTCGTCGTTACGCGGATTTGAGGCGGCGTTTCACGCCGCTTCTAGCCGCGCTGTCAGCTGGTTTCGAACTAAGCGACGCCGACGCGCAGCAGATCGTGGACGTGCACGATGCCGACGGGCTTGTGCTTCTCTACGACGAAAAGCGCTGTGATCCGCGATGAATTGATGAGTTCAAGCGCAGCGGACGCCAGCATTGTCGGGGCGATGGTTTTCGGCTTCGTAGTCATGACGCCGTCAACCGTCGCGGCGAGCAAATTCGGCCCCATGTGACGGCGCAAGTCGCCGTCGGTGATGACGCCCATCAGCTTGCCCTTCGTATCGATCACGCCGACACAGCCAAAGCTTTTCTCGGTCATGGCGACGAGAGCATCGGCCATCGAGCTGCCGCTTGCGATCAACGGCAGACGCTCGGTTGGGTGCATGACGTCGGCGACATATTTCAGATTTGCTCCCAGCGAACCGCCGGGGTGGAAGATCTTGAAATCGTGAGCCGTGAAGCCTCGCGCGTCGAGGAGTGCAATCGCGAGGCTATCGCCGATTGCGAGCTGGATGGTGGTGGATGTCGTCGGCGCCAGGCCGTGCGGGCAGGCTTCCTTCACGCGCGGAAGCTGCAAAACGATATCAGCTTGTTCGCCAAGCGCAGAATTCGTTTGAGAGGTGATCGCGACCAGGGGAACGGCGAAGCGGCGCGAATACGTAATGATCGGCTTCAGTTCGACGGTTTCGCCCGACCACGAGAACGCGAGGATCAGATCGGATTGGGTGATCATGCCGAGGTCGCCGTGCGAGGCTTCGCTCGGATGTACGAAAAAGGCCGGGGTTCCGGTGGAGGCGAAGGTTGCCGCGATCTTCTGCGCAACGTGGCCGCTCTTGCCGATGCCGGTCACGATCACACGGCCGCTGACCGCCTTGAGGCGCTGCACGGCTTCCTCGAACGGGCCGGCCATTGGTCCGCTAAGTTCGCGTGCGAGCTGGGTGATACCTTCCGCGCCAAGGTTGAGCGTACGAAGCGCCGATGAAATCGGCGTAGCTTCGTCGGATTCGTTTGCTGAACTCCGGCGCTCGCCATCAGGCAGCTGAAATGGAATGACCTTCTGCATCCGGTCTTAATCCCCCGCTCGAGTGCAGCATCATCCCAGCATACGGGAGGTGGAGGGGGACGTTAACACTTTTTCTCGTTGCCGACTGCCAAGCACACGGGCAGACGGTCGCAGAACGACTGATTAACCAAGCAAATACGGGCTGGCGCTGGGTCTTAAGGGGCGTTCGCACCACCGGAGGTTTCCGTGGATGGCGTTATTTCGC
Organism: Hyphomicrobium sp.; assembly: GCA_030148425.1. Lineage (GTDB taxonomy): Bacteria > Pseudomonadota > Alphaproteobacteria > Rhizobiales > Hyphomicrobiaceae > Hyphomicrobium_B. Next base: position 399,689 of record JASBTM010000003.1, read on the forward strand.
CGTCACGACAAGCTGCCGGACAGGGACGCAGGCAGCTTGCCGTTGTGATTCGCTTCTCAGGCGTTTGTGCCGATTAGGCGCTTCAGGTCGCGCCGGAAATCGTCGGCGAGATCTTCGCGCTCGAGCGCCAATGCGACGTTCGCCGTCAAGAAGCCGAGCTTCGAGCCGCAGTCGTAAATGTCGCCGTCGAAGCGCACGGCATGGAACGGCTGCTTGTCGTCGTTCATCATCGCGATCATGGAATCTGTGAGCTGGATTTCGCCGCCAGCGCCGCGTTCCTGCTTTTCGAGCAACGCGAAGACTTCGGGCTGCAGCACATAGCGGCCGGTGATGTGAAGGTTCGAAGGCGCGGTGCCAGGCTGCGGCTTCTCGACCATATTCGTGATCTCGGAAACTTTCGCCTTCACGTCTTTCACGCCGACGATGCCGTATTGATGCGTCTGATCCTCAGGAACCGGAGCAACGGCGATCAGATTGCCGCCGGTTTTCGAATAGGCTTCGATCATGTCGGCGAGGCAAGACGTCTGACCGTGATGGAGCATATCCGGAAGCAGTAGCGCGAAGGGTTCGTTGCCGACGAGTTCGCGCGCGCACCAAACAGCGTGCCCAAGACCTAGCGGAGATTGTTGGCGCGTGAAGCTGGTCTGCCCGGCTTGCGGCAGATCGCGCGCGAGAGCTTCGATCTCCTTTTTCTTACCGCGCGCGGCAAGAGTTGATTCAAGCTCGAACTGTTTGTCGAAGTGATCTTCGATGACGCCTTTGTTGCGTCCGGTGACGAAAATGAAATGCTCGATGCCGGCCGCGCGCGCTTCATCGACCACATGCTGGAGCACCGGACGGTCGACCACCGTCAGCATCTCTTTCGGTACGGCCTTGGTGGCTGGAAGAAAGCGGGTTCCGAGCCCGGCGACCGGGAAAACGGCTTTTCGAATAGGTTTCTTCACAGTGTTCATAAAAAGCTCCGACGACGCGATTTTGCTGGTCCGCCTTCGACTTGCAACGGCTCAGATTAATTCCGTATTTGAGGGAAAGATGTCGTTCGAGATACCGAATGGGCTATTTGCACACTAGGGCCGTCTCCGTTAGGTCTGGGCGGTCATCAAGCGGAATCAGCCGCGCACGTGGGTATAGAACTCGGGAGTCCATTGCAACTATGAGCGTGCTTGTTACGGGAGGCGCGGGCTACATCGGCAGCCACATGGTGCTGGAGCTTCTGGATGCAGGAGAAGATGTCGTCGTCCTCGATAATCTGTCTACGGGATTTCGTTGGGCGGTCGACCGCCGGGCGGCGCTCGTCGTTGGCGATATTGCCAATAACGCGCTCGTTAGGGAAACGATCCATTCGCATAACGTAAACGCGATCATCCACTTCGCTGGTTCGGTTGTCGTTCCGGATTCGGTTTCCGATCCGCTCGGCTACTATCTCAACAATACGGTGAATTCGCGGGGACTGATCGCGGCGGCGGTCGAAACTGGTGTGAAGAACTTCATTTTTTCCTCGACGGCCGCCGTCTATGGCAATCCTGAGGAGAACCCAGTGCTGGAAAGTGCGCCACCGGCGCCGATGTCGCCTTACGGTTCTTCGAAGCTCATGACGGAGATCATGTTGTCGGATGCCGCGCGTGCGCACGATTTCCGCTTTGTCGCGCTTCGCTACTTCAACGTCGCGGGTGCTGATCCGAAGGGTCGGTCGGGACAATCGACGCCGCGCGCAACGCATCTGATCAAGGTCGCGTGCGAGACGGCGCTCAGCAAGCGTTCCGAGATGGAGATTTTCGGCATCGACTATCCGACGCCGGACGGAACGTGCGTGCGGGACTACATCCACGTAACCGATCTCGCCAACGCGCACTCGGTGGCCTTGCAGTATTTGCGGGACGGCGGCCCGTCGGATATTTTCAATTGTGGGTATTCAAAGGGCTACTCGGTGGTCGAGGTCGTCGCTGCGGTGAAGCGCGTTTCGGGCGTCGATTTCAAAGTAGTGCTATCGCCGCGGCGTCCGGGAGATCCGGCGGCCATCGTTGCTGGTTCGGATAAAATACGTGACCGGCTCGGCTGGCGGCCGAAGAACGACAACCTGGAGCAGATCGTTGCCCAAGCGCTGAATTGGGAGCGACGGGTCGACGAGCTCAAGGCGACCGCGCTCGCTAATTGAGCCGTAAAAACGCCGTTAAAATCGAGCACTGCCGTTAGGTCCGGGACTTGAAGCGCACAAACTTCGCATGCCCGGGACAATGGATCTCGAAGATTGAGGAGAGCGCTGCCGTAATGCTGGTCGTCACGCGATTTTATGCAGTATTGGCAGCCGCTCTGCTGATCTCGGTGTTCGGCATCGTGGCAACGGCTCTCCGCGCGGAGCCGAGCCAGGATTTCCGAACCTTTGTTGCAAGCCTCTGGCCGCAGGCGAAAGCCGCCGGAGTCAGTCGCAAGACGTTCGACGCGGCTTTTGCAGGCGTGCAGCCCGACTACACCATTCCCGATCTCGATATTCCTGGGCGGCCCAAGGTCGATAACACCGGGCAGGCCGAATTCACGAAAACTGCCGCCGACTATCTTTCGAAAGGTTATCTCGAAAAGCTCGGGGAGCAGGGAAAGAAGTTCCTCGCCGAGCACAAAGCCGCGCTCGAACGGATTGAAGGGCTGACGGGCGTCGATCGCTATACGCTCGTCGCCATCTGGGGGCGCGAAACCGCTTACGGAACCTATCATCCGCCGAACGACGCGATCCGCATGCTGGCGACGCTCGCTTACGTGGGGAAACGCAAAGAGAAGTTTCAGGAAGAACTCATTGCGGCGCTCGTCATGCTGCAGCAGGGCGTTCCCCGTTCGGACATGAAATCATCGTGGGCGGGCGCGGTCGGTCTGACGCAAGCAATGCCGACGGAATATTTGAAGTTCGCAATAGACGGCGATGGCGACGGAAAGATCGACATCTGGCGGTCGGTCGCGGATGCGCTGGCCTTCACCGCGAAGCAGCTCGAAGGCAAGGGGTGGGTTCGCGGCGCGCGCTGGGGCTACGAGGTGGTTGCACCAGCTCATGCGGATTGTTCGCTCGAAGGGCCGCCGGACACGCGCCCCATCGCAGATTGGGTGAAGTTGGGTTTCAAGAAGGCCAGCGGGCGACCGTTTACGAAGGCGGAGCTGCAGTCGGACGCGTATTTGATGATGCCGGGTGGCGCTTATGGTCCTGCGTTTCTAGCTGCCCAGAACTTCCGCGTCATCAGGCTCTACAACACATCCGATCTCTATGCTCTCTTCGTCGGCAATCTGGGCGACCGGATCCGGGGCGAGGGTGAGTTCGTGACGCCGTGGAAGTCGTTCGCTCAGCCGAAAACGCGCACCGTCGAGGGAATACAGACGCGACTGCAGAAACTCGGCTACCCGATGGACAAGATCGACGGCAAGATCGGGTCCAATACGCGTAAGCAGATCGGGCTTTACGAAAAGGCGAACGGGTTGGCGATCGATTGCTGGCCGTCGGATCGGGTCTTGGCTCACGCGGATGCGCGCGCGGCTGGGCGTTGAGCCGATTATTACAACGCCTGCCCGTGTTGGACCGGAGGTGGCGAAGCTGTATGCTCCCGGCCAGGGAATCGTAGAGGCCGCCCGACCAGAGGCTCGCGAAAGGCACAAGACGGTATGAGCGCCCTATCGAGGCAGTTCCGCTCAACGCAGTTCCGCAACTGGGGCTTATCTTTCGTGGCGCTCGCCATTCTGATGGCGATCCTGATGCCCGTGGCCCGCGCCGGAGACGACGACCAAGCCGGAACCTTTCTGACGTCCTTCCCGGACAACGATGTCTATCAGCTCAGCGTATTCGGCGATGACTTTGCTCCGGGTTTGCTCAGCGGGCTAATCGTTGCTTTCAACTCGGACGTCCGGCTCAACATTCAAAAGCAGGTGACGCCTATTGCGGGCGTTGCGATGCCGAATTTCGACAGCAAGGTTTTGGCGCTGGAAAAGACAATCGCCGCGCAGCCTTTCAACATCGCCGTCGTCATGACCGGGCAGGACGACCGCATCTCGATCAAGGGGGCGGACGGCAAGCGCTTGCCGATCGGAAGCGAAGCCTGGATGATCGAATACACGCGGCGCGTCGACAGGCTGATGCGCGCGTTCAAGACCAACAACGCCGCCGTCTATTGGGTGGGGTTGCCGAACCTCGCGCGGACGGACGCCAACGATCTCGCGCAACGCATCAACGACGTGATCCGCGAGCGGGCTTATCTCAACGGTTATAAGTACGTCGATTCCTATCAGGGCTTCACCGACGAGAACGGCGCTTATTCGGCATACGGCCCCGACCTTGAGGGTGCCATTCGTCTGCTTCGTCTCAGAGATGGCACCAACTTCACCGACGCAGGTAATCGCAAGCTCGCGCATTTCGTCGAGAAGGAGCTTCGGCCGGATCTCATTCAGGCGAAAGCCAACCGGAATATTCCGCTGCTCGGGGCGGACGCCGAGCAGGCGAAGATCAATCCGGGTAATGCCGTGAAAACACCCGCGCCATCGTCGCCTCTCGCACTCGGGTCCGATGCCGATGCGAAAACGCCAGTCGTGCGTGCGAAGGGATACAACGGAACGGCGGCATCTTCGGCGGGAGATGGTTCCGGCGACCAGAAGGAAGACAACAGCAAAATCGTCTTGAAGATGGTGGGCGCTAGTGGTCGCGAGGAAACGCAGACCATTCCGATCGCGCGCCCGGCTATTCCCGCGTCGGTCGTCGCGATTATGGCGCGGCGGGAAGCTTCAGGTCAGAGAGGCGATATGCTTGTCGATCAGATCTCCGGCGGACTGACGCTGATGAGTTCGATTTCGCCGTCGGGCAATCGCGACCGCGGCAGGCTATCGCCGACGCAAGCGCCGTACTTCCGGCTTCTCGTCAAGGGCGAGCGCTTGCAGCCGAAACCGGGACGCGCCGACGATCTCACGTGGCCGCCGAAGCCCGACACCACCAGCCAGTCGAAGCCTGCAGAAGTTCCGGGACGGGGTTGAGGGTGGCAACGCATTCGCCGGCCGTCTCCAACATGATTTTGCGATAGCGCTGTGCGTTGGGGGGGGAGGATTTGCAGCATGGCGAAGCTCGTCTTTGGAATGAATCAGTCCTTGGACGGCTATGTCGATCACATGGCATATGCGCCAAGCCCATCGCTTTTCCATCATTACATCGAGCAGGCGCGCGACCAGATAGATAGCGTTTACGGTCGCCGGTTGTACGAAGTCATGTGTTATTGGGACGAGGATCATCCCGAGTGGGATGCGGCTCGGCGCGACTTCGCGGCTGCGTGGCGGCGCCAACAGAAGTGGGTCGTGTCGCGCTCTTTGAAGTTAGTCGGTCCGAACGCCACACTGGTCGACGAAGACATCGAGGCGGCGATACGCGCACTCAAGGCGCAGCTCGTTGGGGAGATACAAGTTGGCGGACCAGACTTGGCACAGAGCCTGACTGACCTTGGTCTTATTGATGAGTATCGCCTGTACCTCCACCCCTTCGTGCTCGGTCGCGGTAAGCCATTCTTCGCGGGCCCCCGGCCGCCGCTCCGCCTTGTGGCCAGCGATCGAATTGGCGAGGACGTCATCAGGTTGACGTACGTTCCCGCCTGAACGCGTGGCGGGCTGCGCCGATGCGTCATCCGCTTCGCGAGAATGCGCCGGCTGGGGCCGGCATGGATTGCCGGCGCCTGCCTCTCATCTGTCTTGGCGCGATTGCGCTATGTCTCGCGTAACGGCGTCTTAACGCGGCAGGACGGTCGAGCCCATCAGGAACTTGTCGATGGCGTGCGCCGCCTGACGTCCCTCGCGGATCGCCCAGACAACAAGCGACTGGCCACGTCGAATGTCGCCCGCGCAGAAGAGCTTCGGCGACGACGCGAGCTTGTAGTCTTTGTCCGTGGCATCGAGGCCCTTGAAGCGGCCGCGCGGCACAACGGGGAGCGCGAACTCCTTGACGATGTCGGTTTCGACCGGGCCGGAAAAGCCCATCGCGAACAGCACGAGGTCGGCGTCGAGAGCGCCTTCCGTGCCCTTGATCGGCTGCAGATTGGCGTTGACGCGGGTGTAGTGAAGCTTCTTCACCTTGCCGTCTTCGCCGGTGAAGCCCGTCGTCGAAATCGAATACTCGGTCTTGGCGCCTTCCGCTTGCGATGTCGAGATGCGCAGCTTCAACGGCCAGTTGGGCCATGACAGCGCCTTCACCTCTTTTTCCGGAGGCATGGGCATAATTTCGAGCTGCGTCACGCTCTTCGCGCCTTGCCGGAACGAGGTGCCGATGCAGTCGGAGCCGGTGTCGCCGCCGCCGATGACGATGACGTGCTTACCGGCGGCCGAGATCTCCTGTGTCTTCGGCTTCTGCGGCTCGCCCGCGTTGCGGCGGTTCTGCTGCGGCAGGAAATCCATGGCGTAATGCAGGCCATCCAGGTTGCGGCCCGGCGACTTCGCGAAGAAGTCGAAAGGCTGCTCGGAACCGATGGCGATCAAGACGGCGTCGTGCTTCGATTCAAGATACTTCGCGGAGAGATCCTGGCCGACGTGGATGCCGCAATGGAAGGTGACGCCTTCGCCTTCCATCTGCTTGACGCGACGGGCGATGACGTCTTTTTCCATCTTGAAATCGGGGATGCCATAGACAAGCAGGCCGCCGGGGCGCGCATTCTTTTCGTAGACATGAACTTCATGTCCGGCGCGCGCCAACTGCTGCGCGGCGGCGAGGCCAGCCGGGCCCGAGCCAACGATCGCGACTTTCTTGCCCGTCTTCTTTTCTGGCGGCAGCGGCTGAACCCAGCCTTCTTCCCAGGCGCGATCCGCAATCGAGCATTCGATGGTTTTGATCGTGACAGGAGTGTCGTCGATGTTGAGCGTGCACGACGCTTCGCAAGGCGCTGGGCAAATGCGGCCCGTCACCTCTGGGAAGTTGTTCGTCGAATGCAAATTCTCAGCGGCTTCTTTCCAGTCGCCACGGTAGGCGAGGTCATTCCAGTCCGGGATCTGGTTGTTGACCGGGCAGCCGTTGTGACAATACGGAATGCCGCAATCCATGCAACGTGCGGCCTGCTTTTTGATTTCAGGCTCGGACAGCGGAACGACGAATTCCTTGTAGTGCTTCAGGCGCTCGTCTACCGGCCGGTACTTGCGGTCGGAGCGGTCGATTTCAAGAAAACCTGTCGGCTTGCCCATTCTTCTATTTCTTCTTTCGTCTTGTCTGTCCGCGGTGTGACTGAGCGATCGCTATTGCTTGGCCGTTTCGAGCGCGGCCTCGCGATTGGTTTCGCGGGCTTTGGCGAGTTCGGTCAACGCGCGGCGGTATTCGACCGGCATGACCTTCTTGAACTTCGGCAAGAAGGCCGCAAAGTCTTTCAGGATCTCCTGGGCACGGCGCGAATTGGTGTAGTGCGCGTGACGGGAGATCAGCGTGTGCAATCGCTCGGCATCCTGCTCGCGCATGTCGACCATGACGTTGCGCACCGCGATGGCAACGTCGCCACCCTGCTGGGCGAGCCTCTGCAGCGAACCAGCGTCCGCGGTAATCGCTTCGAGCTGGACCATATCCTTGTTGAGATGGTTTTCGAAATCGCCCTTCTCGTCGAGAACGTAGGCGATGCCGCCCGACATGCCCGCCGCGAAGTTGCGTCCGGTCTGGCCGAGAACGACGACAACGCCGCCGGTCATGTATTCGCAGCCGTGATCGCCCGTGCCTTCGACGACAGCGTAAGCACCGGAGTTGCGGACCGCGAAACGCTCGCCCGCGACGCCACGGAAATAGCATTCGCCGGTGATGGCGCCGTAGAGCACGGTGTTGCCGACGATGATGCTTTCTTCCGGAACGATGCTCGACTTCGGATCGGGGCGCACGATGAGCTTGCCGCCCGATAGGCCTTTGCCGACGTAGTCGTTGCCTTCGCCGATAAGGTCGAGCGTGACGCCGTGCGCGACCCACGCGCCGAACGCTTGGCCGGCGGTGCCGTTGAAGGACATCCAGATGGTGTCTTCCGGAAGGCCAGCATGGCCGAAACGCTTGGCAACCTCGCCCGAGAGCATCGCGCCTGTCGAACGGTTGACGTTCTTGATCGCGACTTCAGCCTTCACCGGACGCTTTGTTTCGAGCGCCGCCTTCGCCAGCTCGATGAGCTTGACGTCGAGAACCTTGTCGAGGCCGTGATCCTGACGCTCGCTGTTGAAAATCGCGACGCCCTTCGGCGCGTGCGGCTTGTGGAACAGCTTCGTGAAGTCGAGGCCGCGCGCCTTCCAATGCTCGATCGCGCGATCCTTATCGAGCTGGTCGCTTTGGCCGATCATTTCGTTGAAGGTGCGGAAGCCAAGCTGAGCCATGATCTCGCGGACTTCTTCGGCAACGAAGAAGAAGTAATTGATCACGTGCTCGGGCTTGCCGGAGAACTTTGCGCGCAGCACCGGATCTTGCGTCGCGACGCCGACCGGGCAGGTGTTCAGATGGCACTTGCGCATCATGATGCAGCCAGCCGCGATGAGCGGCGCGGTCGCGAAGCCGAACTCATCGGCACCGAGAAGCGCTCCGATCACGACGTCGCGGCCGGTGCGGACGCCGCCATCAACCTGCACGGCGATGCGGCCGCGCAGAAGGTTGGCGACGAGCGTCTGGTGCGTTTCGGCGAGGCCGATCTCCCACGGCGAACCGGCGTGCTTGATCGACGTCAGCGGGGACGCGCCTGTGCCGCCTTCGAAGCCCGAGATCGTCACGTGGTCGGCGCGCGCCTTGGCGACGCCGGCAGCAACCGTACCGACACCGACTTCCGAGACGAGCTTCACCGAAACGTCAGCCTTCGGGTTGACGTTCTTCAGATCGTAGATGAGCTGCGCCAAGTCTTCGATGGAATAGATGTCGTGGTGCGGCGGCGGCGAGACGAGCGTCACGCCGGGGGTCGAGTGGCGGACCTTGGCGATCGTCGCATCGACCTTGTGGCCGGGCAGCTGACCGCCTTCGCCGGGCTTCGCGCCCTGCGCCATCTTGATCTGCATCATGTCCGAGTTGACGAGATATTCCGTCGTCACGCCGAAGCGGCCGGACGCGATCTGCTTGATGGCAGAACGCATGGAGTCGCCATTCGGCATCGGCTTGAAGCGATCCGACTCCTCACCGCCCTCGCCGGTGTTCGACTTGCCGCCGATCCGGTTCATGGCAATCGCCAGCGTCGTATGCGCCTCGCGCGAGATCGAACCGAACGACATGGCGCCGGTGGCGAAACGCTTGACGATATCGGCTGCCGACTCGACTTCCTCGAGCGGCACCGGCTTGCGCTTTTCGTCCTCGGCGGTCTTGATCTTGAACAGGCCACGCAGCGTCAGAAGACGCTCGGCCTGGTCGTTCAGCATCTTTGCGAAAGCGCGATAGCGCTCCTGCGAATTGCCGCGGGCGGCGTGCTGTAGCAGCGACACCGTCTCGGCATTCCAGGCATGATCTTCGCCGCGGCTGCGATAGGCGTATTCACCGCCGACATCGAGCGCATTCTTGAAGATCTGGATCTCGCCGAACGCCTCGTTGTGGCGACGCACGGTCTCTTCCGCGATCTCCGGCAGGCCGACGCCCTCGATCTGACCATGGGTGCCGGTGAAATACTTGCTGATAAACTCCGAACGCAGGCCGACGGCGTCGAAGATCTGCGCACCGCAATAGGACTGGTAGGTGGAGATGCCCATCTTGGACATCACCTTCAGCAGGCCCTTGCCGATCGACTTGATGTAGCGCTTGACGATCTCATAGTCGTCGAGCTTGACCGGCAGATTGCCCTTCATCGCGATGATGGATTCGAAGGCCAGATATGGATTGATCGCTTCGGCGCCATAGCCTGCGAGACAGGCGAAGTGATGCACTTCGCGCGGCTCGCCCGACTCGACGACCAGACCCACCGAGGTGCGCAGGCCGGTGCGGATCAAGTGGTGATGCACGGCGGCGCAGGCCAGCAGTGCCGGGATCGGGATACGATCCGAGCCGGCCATGCGGTCCGACAGGATGATGATGTTGACGCCTTCGCGCACCGCACCTTCGGCACGGGCACAGAGCTCATCCAGCACCTGCTCCATGCCCGACGAACCGAGACCGGCATGGAAGGTGGTGTCGAGGGTGCGCGAGACGAAGTGCGAATCGGCAACATCCGAGATCGAACGGATCTTTTCGAGATCCTGGTCGGTGAGGATCGGCTGACGGACTTCGAGACGCTTGGTGGTGGCGACGCCCTCATGGTCGAGCAGGTTCGGCCGCGGACCGATGATCGAGACGAGGCTCATGACGAGCTCCTCGCGGATCGGATCGATCGGCGGGTTGGTGACCTGCGCGAAGTTCTGCTTGAAATAGGTGTAGAGCGGCTTCGGCTTGTTCGACAGCGCCGAGATCGGCGTGTCGGTGCCCATGGAGCCGGCCGCTTCCTCGCCCTGCGACGCCATCGGCGTCATCAGGATGGTGACGTCTTCCTGGGTGTAGCCGAAGGCCTGCTGGCGCGCGAGCAGCGGCAGGTTGGAGCGTTGGCCTGTCGATGGCGCGTCGGGCAGTTCTTCCAGGCGCATCTGGGTGTTGTGCAGCCACTGCGCATAGGGATGGCTGGCAGCGAGCTCGGCCTTGATCTCTTCGTCAGGGATCAAACGGCCCTGCTCGAGATCGACCAGCAGCATCTTGCCCGGCTGCAGGCGCCACTTGGTGATGATGTTCTCTTCCGGAATGTCGAGCACGCCCATTTCCGACGCCATGATGATGCGATCATCACTGGTGACGAGATAGCGTGCAGGACGCAGGCCGTTGCGGTCCAGCGTTGCGCCGATCTGGCGACCGTCGGTGAAGGCCAGCGCGGCCGGGCCGTCCCACGGCTCCATCAGCGCGGCATGATATTCGTAGAACGCGCGGCGCTGCTCATCCATCAGCGGATTGCCGGCCCACGCTTCCGGAATCATCATCATGACCGCGTGCGACAGCGAGTAGCCGCCCTGCACGAGGAATTCGAGCGCGTTGTCGAAGCAGGCGGTGTCCGACTGGCCTTCATAGGAGATCGGCCACAGGCGGCTGATATCCTTGCCGAACAGGTCGGACTCCACCGAGGCCTGGCGTGCCGCCATCCAGTTGGTGTTGCCGCGCAGCGTGTTGATTTCGCCGTTATGCGCGACCATGCGGAACGGATGCGCCAGCGACCAGGTCGGGAAGGTGTTGGTCGAGAAGCGCTGATGCACGAGGGCGAGCGCGGACTCGAAGTCCTCTTCATGCAGGTCGGCATAATAGCTGCCGAGCTGGTCGGCGAGGAACATGCCCTTGTAGATGATGGTGCGGCACGAGATCGAACAGGCGTAATAGCCCGACAATCCGCGCTCACGGCGCGAATAGATCGCCTGCGAGATCGACTTGCGCAGGATATAGAGGCGGCGCTCGAAGTCGCTGGCGTCAGCGATCTTGGCTTTGCCGATACCGATGAAGACCTGCATGTTGGCCGGCTCGGTCGGCTTCACGCTCTCGCCGAGCGATGCATTGTCGGTCGGAACCTCGCGCCAGCCGAGCAGCTTCAGGCCCTCGGCCTTGATCTGGTCAGCGATGATGCCCTGCAGAACCTTCCGCCACGGCACGTCGCGCGGCATGAACAGCGCGCCGACGGCATACTTGCCCGGCTCAGGCAGCTCGAAGCCGAGCTCGGTCGCCTTGCGGGCGAAGAACTTGTGCGGAATCTGCACGAGAATGCCCGCGCCGTCGCCGAAGCGCGGATCTGCGCCGGTGGCGCCGCGATGCTCGAGATTGCACAGGATGCTGAGCGCGTCAGACACGATCTGATGCGACTTCACACCCTTAATATTGGCGATGAAACCGACGCCGCAGGCGTCCTTTTCCTGCGACGGGTCGTAGAGACCCAGCGCCGGCGGACGGTAGGTGTGCAGTTCAGGTTTGATGGCCGAATCTTTCAGAGCAATGTCTTTCACGTGAGCCGATTTGATAGCCGGGGCCGCCGAATGCGTGCCGGTTTCGATCAATTGGCGCTCGTGCTCTGATCCGCTCATCTTCGTCCTCTCAGCCCCCACATCGGGGCTCTGCCACCTTTGTCGGCGCACCTTTGACGCTCGCGGAACCCTCTTGGGCTACCGCTCGCGCGTCTTGCGAGCCTTGTTTTCAGAATTCAGACTGGTGGCGCCCATCGTCCCCGCTGGCCACCCCATATCCTGCCTTTAAAAGGCGTCTTGCCTTGTTCGGGCGCCTCTTTAGCCGGGGCGCCCGCTTTTGTCGCAGACCCTATGCGGGTTCTGCCACAAAAAATTGCGACAGTGATGCTGTCCTAACCATCACCTTGCCAAACTTTTATCTAGCACACAAGCGCGTGGGAGTCCGCCGTCGCAATGCAACAGCGCATGCCAAATCGCTTGTTACAGGGTGTTACCGAACCGCCACGTCCTGCGGCAAAGGTGCCTCGATCCGGCCCTTTCCCTGCCGAATTCCGCAGCGAAGTTGGCGCCGTCCGTTAACGCCTGGGGCGGGAACGTCGCGGAACACTGGCGGACAACGGCCTGGGTCGAAAAATACTTTATCGCCGGGCGCGGGGGCGTCGAAGGAGCATGCGATGAAATTCACTGTGGGATGTCTGACCGCGGCAGGCCTCGTGCTGGCCAATGCCGCTCAGGCCCAGGTCTTGCCGCCCATGCGCGGCGATGCGGCCGTGGTATCGGATTTCGAACCGCCGCCCCCTTATACCGCGATGCCGCCGCGAATTCATGTTCCGGGACCGCGTTATGGCGACGGTTATGCACCGTCTGTGCTGCCGCCCCACGAAATCTACGCGATCTTGCGCGAAGCCGGCTTCTCGCCGCTCGGCGCGCCGCAGCAGCGCGGGCTATTCTATACAGTGGCCGCCGTCGACCGCCGCGGCGAGGACGGGCGGATGGTGATCGATGCCCGCACCGGCAGGATCCTGCGCTTCATGCCGGCCTATCAGATGGGCGACCGGATGAACCAGGAGGTCGTGGCGCGTTACGGTCCGGAAGCCGCAATGCCCGACCTGCCGCAATATCGCCGCCCGCCATTCGACGCCAAGGCGGCGGCCAACACGGCCGGCAATCCACCTTCTGCTGCCGCGCCGGCGCCGAAGCAGAAAGTGGCGAGCCGCACGGCGACCGTGCCACTGCCGAAACAGCCCCCTGCGCGCGCAGTTGCCACACCGGCAAAACCCGTTGCGGTGGAGAAACCGCCGGTCATCGACAAGCCGATTGCGGAAAAGCCAGCCGAGCCGGCCGCGACGCCGGCGCCTGCACCGGTGCAGCAGTCTGCGGTGACGGAGCCGAAGCCGGCGGAAGCGAAGGCGTCTGAGACACCGGCCGCTACGCCAACGCCTGTTGCTGAGAAACCCGAAGCTCCACCAAGCGTTGCTCCACCTGCAACCGAAGCGAAGCCGGAGACTCCTGCGCCGACGGGCGACAAGCCGGCAGTGGTTCAGGGATTGGAGTAGCGGGTCAGCTAGTGCGCCGAAGCTGCTGATCTCCCTCCCCCAAGCGCAGCGAAGCTGCGCGACGTGGGGAGGGATTAAGGCCTGTATTCCACCTTCTCCAGCGGAGCCCGGAACGTCGCGCGAAAACCTGACGCGTCGTAGCTCTTGCTGACATTGCCAGCTCCTGCGATGCCGAGATCGATCAGGCGCGTACCCAACCCTTTTCCCGATGGTGCCGTCACCTCGGGGCCACCGATCTCTCGCCAGTCAAATACCAGCGCTCCGCTATCTGTTACCCAGGACACGGCGACATGGCCGTGATTGCTGCCGAGTGCACCATATTTCACCGCATTGGTCGCAAGCTCGTGCAACAACATCGAGAATGACAGCGCCGCCTTCGGATCAAGCGCAATGTCCGCCCCGTCGAGCTTCACACGCGTTATGTCGGCATGAGCCGCCAACACCCCGGCGATCACCTCGCGCAGGCCTGCCGATACCCAACTCTGCTGCTGCAGGATGTTGTGTGCGCGGCTAAGCGCATCGAGACGGCGTTCAAAGGCATCGACAGCATGGCGCTCTGTTACGCCGCGCAGCGTCTGATTCGCGATCGCCTGCACCAAGGCCATCGCATTGTTCATGCGATGGCCGAGCTCGGCATTGATCAGTTGCATTTGCTGATCGGCCTTGCGGCGCGCACTGATATCGTTGAACAGGATCGCCACCTGATGCGCATCGGGCGCACCGATGCGAAAGGCATGAACTTCGTACCAGCGATCGCCGAGCTGCTCCGCATGCTGCTCGAAGCGGACCGACTGCCCCGTGAGCGCAACCTTGCCATAGATGTCGAACCAATGTTGCTCGTGCTTCGGCGCAAGGTCACGCATCCACTTGCCGGCCGCTTCATGCAGTCCCGTCTGACTCTTGAAGGCGGCATTGACCTCGACGAATCTGTAGTCGGTCGGCACCCTCTGCGCATCGAAAGCAAGTTCGACGACGCAGAAGCCCGCATCGAGCGAATTGAACAGCGTGTGATAGCGCGCCTCCAGATCGTCGTGCCGGTCGTTGATCGCGGCTGACGACACCGCGCGGTGGCCGCGCGTTTTCACATAAGCGCGGACGAGATCACGGCGCAGCTCGAATTGCGTCATAACTTGTCGCGCCAGCGCCTCCAGTGCCGCAAGCTGATCGGGCAGCAGACCGCCCGGTCGCGGCACAGTATCGACGACGCAGACAGCGCCGATCGCGACGCCCTCGGCCGCGATCAGCGGCGCGCCCGCATAGAACCGCAGATGCAGCTCGCCGACCACATGCGGATTGTCCTTCGTTCGCGGATCGAGCGTCAGATCGGGAATGTTGAGCGTCTCCGGCACCGCAAGCGCATGGGCGCAGACCGACTGCTCGATGGAAGTCTCGCAAATGTCGAGACCGGATACTGCCTTGAACCACTGCCGGTCGGCATCGACGAGCGAGATAAACGCCATCGGAGCGCCGCAGATCTGGCGGGCGAGCATGACGATATCGTCGAATTCGGGCTCGGGCCCGGTATCGATCATGTCGTAGCTATGCAACACCGTCAGGCGCCGCGGATCGGTGACTGCGGCAGGAATTGTGCCGGTATTAGCCAGATCGACAGTCAACCTCGGATCGTCCTTCCCATGCGCGGAGTGCTCCCGTGCTGCATCTCACTTCAGCGAATTCCGCGCGCAAGTTCAATCGGTTCCTGCGCGGTCCTCCGCGCCTGCGACGACAACGCATGAGATGGAACTCCGTTTCCGATGCGTTAATCTTCGCTTTACGGCACTTTAAACCGCCGTCGATACGCTTGGCGCAACGGAGTGTGGTGTTTGCGTATGGCGTGGGGCAAAAAAAAGAGCGGCGGACGCAAGGAGCCGACATTCGGGCTCGGCGCAGCGTTGTCCGATCTGCGCCTCACGGCTGACGATCGCGTGCCCGGCGGCGGTGACGATCGACCGAAGAAAGCGCCAAAGCGTGAGCCCGCTGAGAAGCCGCGCCAGACTCGCAGCTCCAGCAAGGCCCGCAGCAAGAGGCGCGGCGGCTTTGGCCGCGGCCTCAAGCGTATGGTTTATTGGGGCGCGGTGCTCGGCTTGTGGGCAGCAATCCTGATCGGCGGCGCGATCGTCTATGTCGGCGCGCATCTGCCGCCGATCCAGTCGCTGGAAATTCCGAAACGTCCGCCCACCATCCAGATCGTCGGCATGGATGGCACGGTGCTGACGACCCGCGGCGAACAGGCCGGCGACAATGTCGCGCTCAAGGACCTGCCGCCCTATCTGCCGAAGGCCTTTATCGCCATCGAGGACCGCCGCTTCTACTCGCATTGGGGCGTCGATCCCATCGGTATCGCGCGCGCCGCGGCGGCCAACCTGATGCATCGCGGCGTCTCGCAGGGCGGCTCGACGCTGACCCAGCAGCTCGCCAAGAACCTGTTCCTGACCCAGGAGCGCACCATGCAGCGCAAGCTGCAGGAGGTGGAGCTCGCCTTCTGGCTGGAGCGCAAGCACTCCAAGAACCAGATCCTCGAACTCTATCTCAACCGCGTCTATTTCGGTTCCGGCGCCTACGGCGTCGAAGCCGCCGCGCAAAAATATTTCGGCAAGAGCGCCAAGAACGTCACGATCGCCGAAGCCGCCATGCTCGCCGGCCTGGTCAAGTCGCCCTCGCGCCTTGCGCCGAACCGCAATCCCGAAGGAGCCGAGGCCCGCGCCAAGGTGGTGCTGGCGGCGATGCAGGATGCCGAATTCATCACCGCGGCGCAGGCCAAGGGCTCGGCCGGCGCGCCGCAATACAATGTGAAGCCGGTCGGTGCCGGCACGGTGAACTATGTCGCCGACTGGATCGGCGAAGTGCTGGACGATCTCGTCGGCCAGGTTGACGAGAGCATCGTGGTGGAAACCACCATCGATCCCAAGCTGCAGAGCTTTGCCGAAGGCGCCATCATCGACGAACTCGCCGCCAAGAGCGTCAAGTTCAACGTGACGCAGGGCGCGCTGGTGGCGATGACGCCGCAAGGTGCGGTGCGTGCCATGGTCGGCGGCCGCAATTATGCCGACAGCCAGTTCAACCGCGCGGTGACCGCCAAGCGGCAACCGGGCTCGAGCTTCAAGCCGTTCGTCTATCTCACCGCCATCGAGAGCGGCATGACACCGGAAACGATCCGGCAGGACGCGCCCATCGACATCAAGGGCTGGAAACCGGAGAACTACACCCACGAATATTTCGGCTCGGTCACGCTGACGCAGGCGCTGTCGATGTCGCTGAACACCGTGGCTGTCCGCCTCGGCCTCGAGGTCGGCCCCGCCAGCGTGGTGCGCACGGCGCATCGCATGGGCATCTCCTCGAAGCTCGAAGCCAATGCCTCCATCGCACTCGGCACCTCCGAAGTATCGATGATGGAGCTGGTCGGCGCCTACGCCCCCTTCGCCAATGGCGGCTACGCGGCGACGCCCTATGTGGTGACGCGCATCCGCACCGTCGAAGGCAAGAAGGTGCTCTATGCCCGTCGCAACGACGCGCCGAGCGCCGTGATCGACGCCCGCGCCGTCGCCGCCATGAACACGATGATGCAGCAGACCATCCTCTCCGGCAGCGCCAAAAAGGCCGAGCTGCCCGGCTGGTTCGCCGCAGGCAAGACCGGCACCAGCCAGGATTTCCGAGATGCCTGGTTCATCGGCTACACCTCGCAACTGGTCACCGGCGTCTGGCTCGGCAATGACGACAACTCGCCGACCAGGAAGGCCACCGGCGGCGGCTTGCCCGTCGATATCTGGTCGCGCTTCATGAAGGTCGCCCATCAGGGACTTCAGCCCGAGCCGGTGCCCGGCCTGGCGCCATCCAGCGCCTTCAGCACCAACCCGATCGGTCAGGCGCTGTCATCGCTGTTGCCGGGAACGAATTCGATGGTGCCTCAACAGCAACAACAACCGCCGCAACGCGAACTGCCGCCCGAGCGCGGCTATGTACCGAGCGCGCCCGTCTATAACGGCTATCGCGCACAGCCCAACGACGTGCCGACACAAGCGAATTATCCGGCCCAGCAGCGCCAGCGCGCGCAGCAGCAGAATGTGCGCCCGGAAGCCGCGAGCGGGATCGATGGATGGTTGTCGGAGCGATTGTTCGGGAGATAGCGGGCCCATGACTCGCGCCCCGGACGCGATGCAATGCGTAGCATTGCTTCGCAGCGCCGGGGCCATGTCGAACGCCGGCGCCTGCGAAGGTCTCGGCTCTGCGGAGCAGCGTAAGAACGCTGCACCGCGTCCTGGACACGGAGTGTCCTACTCACTCACCCCATAACGATGCAGATCGTTGCCGTGCGTATCGAGCCAGTTCTTCGCTCGCTCGGTCGCCGGACAGATCCGCCCGACCACGCGCCAGAACTTTGGCGAATGGTTCATCTCCACCAGATGCCCGACCTCATGCGCCGCCAGATAATCCAGCACATAGGCCGGCGCCAGGATCAGCCGCCACGAGAACGACAGCGAACCTTCCGTGGTGCACGAGCCCCAGCGGCTCGACTGGTCGCGAATCGAGATGCGCTTCACCTTCACGCCGAGCTGCGCGGCATATTTCGCCGACGCCTTGGCAAGATCGGCCTTGGCCTCGCGCTTGAGGAAATCGTGGACACGTCGATCGATGTGCTCGACATCGCCGGCGACGCAGATGATCTTTTCACCGCTGTCGCGGACCTCGGTCCACACAGTTCCACGCCCTGCGCGATGAACGATCTTATGATCGACGCCGCGCAGCGGAACCACTGTGCCGTGTTGAAAGGGTGCGGCCTTCGGCAAACGACCGAGACGCGCGGCAATCCACGCGCCATGACGTTGCGCAAAGTCTTTCGCGTCGACCAACGTGCCGCGCGGCGGCATCGTCAGAATGGCTTCGCGATCGCTTGGATGAATCCTGAGTGTATATCTCGTCGCGCGGCGATGCCGGCGCAGGCGAATGGCGAACATTTGCGAGCCATGCTTGACCGCAATGGTGTCGGGTTCCGTAGGACGGCGATAAAGTAGTGCGCGAAAGGCCATATCTGCAGTTCCGGTCGTCAGAAGATCGCCCGGAGTCTGCCACAACCGCCGCCATGAGAACGGCTCAGCGCAAAAACAAATCATTTGCCCAAGATAAGGGGTCCCGCGGTGATTTGTCCCCTACGGAATGTAGCTCGGAACTCGAATCCTGATTCAAAAATACGGCCAAGAACCGAGTTTAGAATTGAATCGCGCACCACCCTTTGGGGATAGGTGAAAAATCCGGTTTACCGCTAATTTTCAAGGGTTTACCCAACTTATTCCTGCAACCGCGCATACTTTGAGCGCACGATTCAAAGTGATGCGTTCGCATCGCCGCGCCATTGCGCGCGACGATGCACAAACAAACTCACTCGGCAGCAGCGTTACGACGTGCATGCGCGGCGCTCGCGTGGAAATCACAGATGCGCGGCACGATCTCAGACTTGAATCGCGATCCATTGAAGACGCCGTAGTGTCCGACACCGGGCTGCACGTAATGCACGCGCCGTTCATCGGGGATCGAACTGCACAGACCATGCGTCGCTTCGGTCTGACCGAGACCGGAGATGTCGTCCTTCTCGCCTTCGACGGTCATCAGCGCGACGTTGACGATCTTCGAAGGCTCCACCAACTTGCCGCGATGGGTCATCTCGCCCTTCGGCAGCGCGTGCTTGATGAACACGGTGTCGACGGTCTGCAGGTAATACTCAGCCGTCAGATCCATCACAGCGAGATATTCGTCGTAGAATTCACGATGCTTGTCGACGAGGTCGCCGTCGCCCTTCACCAGATTCTCGAACAGCTTCTTGTGCGCGTCCATGTGGCGATCGAGGTTCATGCTGATGAAGCCGTTCAGCTGCAGGAAGCCCGGATAAACGTCGCGCATCACGCCCGGATGCGGGAACGGCACCTTGGTGATGACATTGTTGCGGAACCAGTCGATGCCCTTCTGACCGGCAAGATCGTTCACCGCAGTCGGATTGCGGCGCGTATCGATCGGACCGCCCATCAGCGTCATCGACAGCGGCACATAGGGATCGTTCTCGGCTTCCATCACCGACACGGCGGCGAGCACGGGCACGGCCGGCTGACACACTGCCAGCACGTGCACATTGCCGCCGAGCACGTGGAACATCTCGATGACGTAGTCGATGTAGTCTTCCAGGTCGAAGCGCCCGGCTGCGAGCGGCACCTGGCGCGCATCGGACCAGTCGGTGATGTAGACCTCATGGGTCGGCAGGAAGGCTTCCACGGTGCCGCGAAGCAGCGTGGCATAGTGACCGGACATCGGCGCCACGATCAGCACGCGCGGCTGCGGCGTGCGCAATGGGCGGGGGTGCTTGCGGTCAAAATAGAGCAAACGGCAGAATGGTTTTTCCCACACCGAGCGGATCTCGATGGGCGTGCGCACGCCGTTCACTTCGGTGTCCCTGAGGCCCCATTCCGGCTTGCCGTAGCGGCGCGTGGTGCGCTCGAACAATTCGCAGCCGGCGGTGATCTGCTTGGCGAAATCGGTCTGCCCGAACGGATTGAGCGGATTCTGCAGCATCATCCGCGCGGCATCGCTCATCGCGCGTGCCGGACCGAGCGACGCATAGGCCATCTCATACATCCAGTACATCGGAGCAGTGAGCCCGGGGCTCGTTTCCGACGCTGGCGGCCGGCCAAATTCACCTATCGGCATCTGTCCTCACATCCATTCCGCGATGTTATCGCACTGCAGTATAGTGGAGACTGACTTAGAAAGCGTCAATGTGTCCGTCCTTCGAGCAGGCCGGGAACCCAATAAAATCGGCTGTTTTCCATCAGCAAATGGTCGAATCCATCTCTGCCCTCATGGCGAGGAGGCCTAGCGGCGCAATTGCGCCGCTGAAAGCGCCGTCTCGAACCATGAGCTGGCCTGTCTCTGGAGCGTGAGGCCATCCTTCGAGACGCCGCTGCGCGGCTCCTCAGGATGAGGATGGGGTGAGTGGAGCAACACCTCACTCCCCGCCGGAGATCAGCGATCCCGCGCGCTTGGCGCTGTTGAGCAGCGCCAGGAAGCCCGCAAACGACGCGGCGAACAGCACAGCATTGATAGCGAGCGCACCAAGCATCAGATCGGTGCGAAACACCTGATCGAACAGCAGCGCCCGCATGCCCTCGAAGACATAGGTCGGCGGCAGGCACCACGCGACCGGCTGCAGCCACGCCGGCAGCACCGCCACCGGATAATAGACGCAGACCAGTGGCATCAGGCCGAACATCAGCGTCCAGACGATGCTTTCAGCCCCCAGTCCGTTGCGTAGCACGAGGCCGGACACAAAGATGCCGAGCGACCAGCTCGTGAAGATCAGGTTGCAGAAGAAGGCGATCAGCGGCAGGCCGAACGACAGCAGATTGAAGTGGAAGAACACCGCCCCGATAATGACCATCGGAATGATGCCGATCGCCAGGCGAACAAGGCTCATGAGCATCAGCGCGATCAGAAACTCGATCGGCTTCAATGGACTCATCATGAGATTGCCGAGGTTCCGCGCCCACATCTCCTCAAGAAACGAGATGGAGAAGCCGAGCTGGCCGCGAAACAGGATGTCCCACAGGATCACGGCGCCGATCAGCGTGCCGCCCGCCTGCGCGAAGAAGCCGGCATTCTGCGAGATATAGCTCTGAAGAAAGCCCCAGGTAATGATCTGCAGTGCCGGCCAGTAGATCAGCTCCAGCATCCGCGGCCAGGACGAGCGGAGCAGATACCAGTAGCGCAGCACCATCGCATTGATGCGATGCATCGCGAGGCCGCGCGTATGCTCGACAAGACTCATTGCGCCGCCTCCCGGTTGCGCCCGCGTGCGACGTCGAGGAACACGTCTTCCAGCGTCGTGCGGTTATAGCGCTGCAGGATGCCTGTGGGGCTATCGTCGTCCTCGACACGGCCCGTCTTCATGATGATGACGCGGTCGCATAGCCGCTCGACCTCCAGCATGTTGTGCGAGGCAAGCAGGATCGTCGCGTTATGGCTCTTGCGATAGGTTTCCAGATGCTGGCGGATCCAGTCCGCCGTATCCGGATCGAGCGAAGCGGTGGGCTCGTCGAGCAACAGCAGTTCGGGCTCGTTGATCAGCGCTTTTGCCAAAGCCACGCGCGTCTTCTGGCCCGCGGAAAGCTTGCCGCTGGCGCGATCGAGAAAATCGGTGAGATCTAGATCGGAAGCGAGCTGTGCGATGCGCCCGCGCAGATTCGGGACGGCATAGAGCTTGCCGAACACCGTCAGGTTCTGCCGCACGGTCAGCCGCATCGGCATATCGACATAAGGACTCTCGAAATTCATCCGACCGAGCACATCGGCCGATTGCTCCGGCATCGCATGGCCGAGCACCGACACCTTGCCGGATGTCGGCAGCACCAGCCCCATGATCATGGCAATGGTCGTCGTCTTTCCGGCGCCGTTGCCGCCGAGCAGCCCGGTGATGCTCCCGCGTGCGATGGTGAACGAGATATCGTCCACGGCGCGGGTGGTCTTGTAGACCTTGACCAGATGCGCAACCTCGATCGCGGCCGGAACGTCCGGATCACGCATCGCGATACTGCTTTGCTTGGTATCTTCGACGGTCATTATGCCGTTCCTTGCGGCATCATGGCTGCGATGGCAAGCCACAGCGCTTCAAGCGGTCGCATAGGAGGCGGTTTGTGGTCGCCCTGCGGAACAGCTAAAACGCTGATATGACCGACATTTCCGTTTCCGACTTTCGCCACCCCCGCCGTTATGTGCGCCTCGACACGATCCTGCGCCTGCGCTGGCTGGCCGCGCTCGGGCAGCTCGCCGCCATTTTCGTGGTGGTGCAGGGCCTCGAATACGACATGGCGATCATCCCTTGCGTGACGATCATCGGCCTGTCGGCGGCGCTGAATCTCGTGCTGCAGACGCTGTTCAATCCGGTCCATCGCCTGGAAGCGATCAGCGCAGCGGGACTGCTGGCGCTCAACATCATCGAACTGGCGGGCCTGCTCTATTTTACCGGCGGCCTGCAGAACCCGTTCTCGTTCCTGTTCCTGGCGCCGGTGCTGATCTCCGCCACCGCGCTGCCGACCAACTACACGATTGCGCTCGGTGTTCTCGCCGCCACCTGCACCACCGTGCTGGCCTTCTTCCACCTGCCGCTGCCGTGGGATGCGGCCGATCCACTGGTGCTGCCGCAGATCTATCTGCTCGGCGTCTGGTTCTCGATCATGACCGCTATCGGCGTCACCAGCCTTTATGCCTTCCAGGTCACCGAAGAGGCTCGAAAACTCTCTGACGCACTCGCGGCCACCGAACTGGTGCTGACGCGCGAGCAGCATCTGACCCAGATCGACGGCCTCGCCGCCGCCGCCGCCCACGAACTTGGAACGCCGCTCGCGACGATCTTCCTGATCTCGCGCGAGCTGGTGAAGAGTGTCGACAAGAATCCGGAACTCGCCGGCGACCTCCGCACCATGGCCGAACAGGCGCAACGCTGCCGCGAGATCCTGTCCAAGATCACCCAATTGAATTCCAGCGGCGCGCCGTTCGACCGCATGCGCATCTCGCAACTGATCGAGGAGTCCGTCTCCCCGCATCGCGACTTCGGCGTCGCCATCAAGGTACGGATCGCCGTCTCCACCGCGCCCGAGCCGGTGGGCATGCGCAATCCCGCGATCCTCTACGGTGTCGGCAACATTCTGGAGAACGCCGTCGATTTCGCCCGCGAGCAGGTCGAGGTGAATGCCTGGTGGAATGCCGACAGTATCGTGCTGTCGATCTCCGACGACGGCCCCGGCATTCCGCCGGACCTGCTGAAGCGTATCGGCGAGCCCTATCTGTCGCGCCGCCGCAACACCGAAGATGGCCCCCGCCGCGGCCTCGGCCTTGGCGTGTTCATCGCGCGCACGCTGCTGGAGCGCACCGGCGCCAAGGTCACTTTTAGCAACCGCGTCTTCCCCGACCACGGCGCCGTGGTGCAGATCGCGTGGCCGCGCGATGCGTTCGAGACCGCGGGGCAACTGGAATTGGATTAGAGTATTTTCGAACCGTGTCCCGGGCGCGCTGCATCAAGTGCTGAACCGAATTCAGATGGCGATCATGATAACGATCCGACTTTCCCGCCCGGATGAGGGCGACCGCGTCATCGAAATTTGGCGAGGCGCAGTTGACGCTACGCACGATTTTCTCACGCGCGAAGATCGCCTGGCCATTGACGAAATGGTGTGCGACTTCCTTCCTCGAGTTCCGCTCTGGCTCGCTGTGGATTCGAATGATTATCCGTTGGCCTTCATGATGATCGACAATCGACATATGGAGGCGCTGTTCATTGATCCGGCTCATCGCGGGGCCGGCATTGGTGCGGCGCTCGTGCGCCACGGGCTCACGCTTCATCCAAATATGACAACCGACGTTAACCAGCAGAATGACCAAGCTATTGGCTTCTACGAACACATGGGATTTAGGCGGACGGGCCGCTCGCCAATCGACGGACAGGGCAGGCCCTATCCGCTCATCCACTTGGAATACTCAAATTGATTGGCGGCTCCGAAATGGACTGATCCGGACCCAGCTCAGTGTTGTCACATTTCGCTACGCCTGTGTCGGCTGCTGATTTGACAATTGACAGCATACGGCGTTTGCGCGAACCTTCGTGCAGGTGGATACGACCTGCCGGTTGCGCCCTTTCGGGACGGTGAATGTATCAGCCCTTTCGGCATCTCCCTTTGCCCGAGCGACCGGGTCAGCAATGCAACCGCCTGACACGCCTGGTTCGCTCACGCAAAGGACGATGCACATGCGCGATTTTCGCGATGCCAAGGCTATGGCGCAGACACTGCGCGACTCCCTGACCACCAAA
Source organism: Hyphomicrobium sp. (assembly GCA_030148425.1). Taxonomy (GTDB): domain Bacteria; phylum Pseudomonadota; class Alphaproteobacteria; order Rhizobiales; family Hyphomicrobiaceae; genus Hyphomicrobium_B. Next base: position 423,968 of record JASBTM010000003.1, read on the forward strand.
GCGATCGATATCAGCCACAGCGAAAGTCTGGAGCTGGTCTCAAGAATGCTCGGCATTGCCGACTGGAATACACTGTCGGCGATGCTCCACGCAGAGCACCGCTTGCCCGGCGCGGCCGTCAAACCGCGAACCGCCACCGCAAGCTATCCGGCAATTCCGCTGCGGGACTTCGTTCCGTTTCCCGCAACCGTGTTTCCTTTGATCGCCGGCCGTCCGAAGACCATGCGGGCTTTGCAAGACGCCTATGATCGCCAGCGCGAGGTCGCTCTCGCCGTGCAGAAGGACGGCACGCTCGACGAGCCCGGCTTCGACGACATCCACCATGTCGGTATTCTGGCGCAACTGCTCGACGTCCAGCGCTTCGATGACGGCACGCTGAAGGTTCTGGTGCAGGGCAAACGCCGGGTCACGATCGCGAGCTTCGTCGGCGAAACGGGCGCCTATCAGGCCGAGGTCTCCGAAGTCGACGACGAGCCGCATCCCGAGGCGCCGGACCTCATCCGGGACGCCGTCGCGCGTTTCACCAACTACACGGCGGTTCATGACATCAGTCTGCCGCCGATCTGGCCGCCGCTCGAAAAATCCTCCGACCCCGGCCGCGTCGCGGACATCATCGCGTCTCACATCATTCTGCCGACCAACGACAAGCAGAACCTGTTGGCGACATTCGATCCCGTGACGCGGCTGAAGCGTATCGCCGCCGCCATGGGCGCCCCGTTGCTGCCGCGGTCGCCCGCGCTGGATATCACGTGGCGCCGCGCGCTGGACCATGCCAATGCGCGTCATCACCGCTATGCGACGCTGGAGCATCTTCTGCTCGCACTCGTCGACGATCCTGACGCCTCGGCGCTATTGCATACCTGCAAGGCCGATCTGGCCGCGATCAAAACGAGCCTGCTCAGCTATGTCGACAACGAACTGACGAACCTGGCGATCGATGCCGGCGGGCAAGCCCGGCCAACGGAAGCATTTGCACGCGTGGCCCGGCATGCCGTTCTGCTAGCCAAGGAATTCGGCTGGCGAGAGGTCTCGGGTGGCGACATGCTGCTCGCAATTTTCTCCGAGAACCTAAGCCCGGCCGCGCGCCTGCTCGACAAGCAGGGCGTCACCCGGCAGAACGTTCTCGACGTCATGCAGCAACGCGCGTGATCGGCGAACTCAGATCGCCGGATCGGGAAACGCCGCGGCCTGTTTGAGGGCGCGGCGTTTCGCAAAGCCGGCGATTGCCAGCACCGCGAGACCCAACACCACCGGCGGGAAGACGACGGCGTTGACAGCATTCCAGCCGTAATTCGCCAGAAGCTGCCCGGACGAGAACGAGCCCACCGCCATCAGGCCGAAGACGAGGAAATCGTTGAAGGCCTGCACCTTGTTGCGCTCCTGCGGCCGATGCGTTTCGAGCACCAGCGCCGAGGCGCCGACAAAGCCGAAATTCCAGCCGACACCGAGCACCACAAGCCCGACCCAGAAATGCATCGCCGTGACGCCGGACATGCCGATGATCGCGGCTAGCGCTTCGAGCAAAAGACCGACAGCCACGACTTTGGGCGCACCGAAGCGCGTGATCAGAGCGCCGGTGAAGAAGCTCGGCCCGTACATGGCGACCACATGCCACTGGATACCGAAATTGGAATCGCTGAGGCTGAGGCCGCAGAGCTTCATCGCCAGCGGCGCCGAGGTCATCACCAGATTCATCATCGCATAGGACACCACGCCGCAAATCGCGGCTGCGATGAAACGCGGCTGCTTGATGATCTCAGGCAATGGCCGGCCGCCATGCATGTCGGCCGGCGCAGGCTTTGGCGCATCCACGGTGGAGAGCAGCGCCATCGCGATCAGCGCGACCGCTGCCTGCGCGAGGAAACTGAACGAGAACAGATAAGGCGACCAGATATCCATGGTCCACTGCACGAGCTGCGGACCGAGCACGCCCGCAAACACGCCGCCGGCCATCACCCACGACACCGCCTTCGGCCGGTAGGCCGGGCTCGCGCCATCGGCCGCGGCGAAACGATAGGACTGCGCCACCGCGCCGTAGAAGCCGCCGAAGAAGGTCGCGCAGCAGAACAGTACGAACGACGATTGCAAAATAGCGATGGCGCCGAGCAGGCCGCACAGCGCCCCTGCTCCGCTGCCGATGATGAAAGCCACGCGGCGCCCGTAGCGGCGCGAAATGATACCGACCGGCAAGGTGGCCGAAGCCAGACCCACCACATAGACCGACAGCGGCACCGTCGCGAGCGCGACGCTCGGCGCCAGCGTCGCGCCGACGATCGCGCCGGTGGCGAAGATCACCGCCGAATTGGCGCCGCCCAGTGCCTGCGCGGCAGCAAGCCGCCACACCGTGGCACGCGCGCGGGCATCATCAAAAGCTTCGGGGATCGTCGTCTCGCTCATTGGGGAAATCCGCCCGGATGGAGCCCGGTTCGATCCGGGCTGCTATTTCGCGGCGACTATGGAGAGCCACCTGCGACAGATCAACACACGCCAGCGCGGCCGGCCCATGCAGCCGCGCTATCCGGCTGCACGTGCAAAGATCAGAATGAGATTGTTGGCCGGCATCTCGACGATCTCGCTCAGCGCGAGGCCAACGCCATCAGCGACCTTCTGCAGCTCTTCCACATCGCGCACACCCCATTCGGGGTTGCCGTTGCGGAGGCTGGTATCGAAAGCCGCATTGCTCAGCGCAGTATGTTTGCCGTCACGCTTGAACGGGCCGTAGATGAAGAGCTTGCCATCCGGCCGCAGATAACGCGCCGCGCCTTTGATCAGCCCCTCCGCCACCGGCCACGGCGCGATGTGGACGACATTGGCGCAGAACACCGCGAGCAGCGCGCCCGGGCCCTTGCCATTTGTCAATTCCGGGCACCAGTCGGGATCGGTCAGGTCGATCCGCAAGGGCGAGCGGACATTGGCGCGCTGCGTATATTTGCGCCATGCCTCGATGCTGCGCAGATGCGCCTCGTTGAGATCGCTCGGCCACCAGGTGACGCCAGGCGATTGCCCGGCAAAGTGCATGACATGCTGGCCGGTGCCGCTGCCGACCTCCACGACGTCGCCGCTGTGTTGCTGCAAGGATGCCGCAAGAACATTCCAGATCGCCGCGTGATTTCGATGAAAAGCCGCAGCATCCAGACGGCCGTCGGGCGCGATTTTCCCGCCGTCCTTGCCGAACTCGACCACATATTCCGCCATGCGCATCTCCGTGCCGCAGCATTAGGGTGCCGGGCGCCCGGAAGCAATTCCACAGCAGAAAACAATCGTTCAAACATCTTGAGGCAGGGTATTATTCTGACGAAAGACGATTATATGGAATATTCGACCACGAGCGATGGTGAACGACATGATCTTCCGGCAGCTCTTCGACAGCGTCTCGGGCACCTATAGCTACCTTCTCGCCAGCCGTCCCGGCGGTGAAGCGCTGATCCTCGACCCCGTCCTGGAAAAGGTCGATCGCTATTGCCAGTTGCTGCGCGAACTCGACCTGCGCCTGGTGAAAGCGGTGGATACGCATCTTCATGCCGATCACGTCACCGGCCTCGCCGAGCTGCGCGAGCGCACCCACTGCGTTACGGTCATGGGCGATCAGAGCAAGGCAGACGTCGTCGCCATGCGCGTGAGCGATGGCGACAAGGTGATGATCGAAGGCGTCAGCCTAGATGTGATGTACACACCGGGCCATACCGACGATTCCTATAGCTATCTGATGAAAGACCGCGTCTTCACCGGCGATACGCTGCTGATCCGCGGCACCGGCCGCACCGATTTTCAAAATGGCAGCGCGCGGGCACAGTATGACTCGCTATTCAATCGCCTGCTGAAGCTGCCGGAGGAAACCATGGTGTTTCCGGCGCATGACTACAAAGGCGACACAGTCTCTACCATTGGTGAGGAAAAACGCTTCAATCCGAGGCTGCAGGTCAATTCGGTCGACGAATATATCGAGCTGATGAGCAAGCTCAATCTGCCGAATCCGAAACTGATGGACGTGGTGATCCCCGCCAATATGAAGGTGGGCCTCAAGCCCGACGATCTGGTGAAGCAAGGCCTTGTGCTGTCACCGCGGGAAGCGATCGCGCATCTTCGCGATCCCGACATGCTGCTGGTCGATCTGCGCGAAAGCGGAGAGCGGGCAAAGTTCGGGACGCTGCCCGGTGCACTGCATGCGCCTTATCCGACGATCTCGGACAGCCTCAAGCCCGGCGGTATGCTGCGCGAGGTAGCCAGTGCCACCCGGCGCCGTATCGTCTTCTTCTGCGCCTATGGCGAGCGCTCGGCGATGGCGGTGCATGCGGCGCAGGAAGCCGGCATTCAGAATGCCGCGCATCTCGATGGCGGCATCGACGCTTGGAAGAAGGTCGGCGGCCCGGTATTACCTGCATAGAACAAGCGCGTATGGCGGAATCGATCGCCCGCGCCATCGGGGAGGATTCCGATCATGCCCAAGCGCGTGGCCGCGCGGCTGTTTCTGACTGCAGCGCTCATTTTCGCAATCCATCCCGCCGGCGCCCAGACCGCAGCTCCGGCATCTGCGGGGGCCATTGCTCCCGCACTCATGCAGGATCTCGTGGTTGCCAATCGCGTCCTGACCGATCTCAACGTCATCGACGGCTTTGGCCATGTCAGCATGCGGCATCCCACCGATCCCAATCGCTATCTGATGGGCCGCTCGCTGGCGCCGGCGCTGGTGACCGCCGATGACATCCTCGAATATGATCTCGACTCCAATCCTGTCGATGCGAAGGGACGCGCGAGCTTCCTCGAACGCTTCATTCATGGCGAGATTTACAAGGCGCGACCGGATGTGAAGGCGATCGTACATACGCATTCAGCGGGCATCATTCCGTTCAGCGTCAGCAGCGCCCCGCTGCGGCCGGTCTTCCATCTCGGCGCCTTCCTTGCACCGGATGTCCCTGTGTTTGAAATCCGTGACGCGGCCGGCGTGAGCAACATGCTGGTGAGCACACCGCAGATCGGCAAGGCGTTGGCAGCCAAGCTGGGAGATCGCAATGTCGCGCTGATGCGCGGCCATGGCAGCGTCGTGGTCGCCGCCACCATTCCGATGGTGGTGTTCCGCGCGCATTACAGCAACGTCAATGCGCAGCTGCAGTCACAGGCGCTCGCGCTGGGCGGCCCGGTCAACTACATGCAGAGTGACGAGAGCGAAAAGACGCTCGCAGTGATCGACCAGATCCACGGCCGCGCATGGGACCTGTGGAAACGCGCTGTGCTGGAGAAAATGGCACCGAAATAGCGCCTTTCTCAGGCCTCGTTCACGCGTACCTCGATGTCGTCATAGCCCTTGATGCGATAGATCAGCATCGAGACCAGCCAACTGACGAGAAAGATGGCGACGATAAGATAACCCATCGCGCCCAAATTTTCGTTCAGGCCCTCGATAGCCTCCCAGAAGCTGCCGGACAGGTCCAGCTTGCGGCCGATCAGGCCAAGCGCCTCTATGCCGCCGATCACCAGCGCCACGATCACCGACACCGCCGTGATCATCAGGTTGTAGTAGAGCTTGCGGATCGGCTTCACGAAGGCCCAGCCATAAGCGCGCACCATCAGGATCGAGTCCGTCGCATCCACCAGCGACATGCCTGCTGTGAACAGCGCCGGGAAAACAAGAATCGACCACATCGACAGACCCTCGGCGCTCTGCGAGGCGGAAATGCCGAGAATGGCGATCTCGGTTGCCGTATCGAAGCCGAGACCGAACAGGATGCCGAGCGGATACATGTGCCAGCTTTTGGTAATCACCCCGAACAGGCGTCGCAGCGCACGGCCGATGATGCCGCGCTGGGCGAGCACCGCATTGAGATCCTCCTCGATGAAGCGCTCGCCACGTTTGACGGCACGGAACACACGATAGACGGCGGCGAGGATGAAGAGATTTGCGATGCCGACCACCAGCAGGAAGAAGGCAGACACGCCGGTGCCGATCAGTCCGCCAACCTCCTTGAAATTGTCGAACCGCTCCTGCAGCGCCGATACCGCCAGCGCCACGAAGATCGACGCCACGATCACCACCGTGGAATGGCCGAGCGAGAAGAACATGCCGACCGAAATCGGCCGCTTGCCCGATTGCATCAATTTGCGCGTGATATTGTCGATGGCCGCGATGTGATCGGCATCGAAAGCGTGGCGCAGGCCGAATGTATAGGCCAGGACGGCGGTTCCCAGCAGCACCGGCTGGTCGCGGAACGCGACCAGCGCCCAAATCCAGGCCAACACATTTGCCGGAATGAGAATGGCGTAGATGGCGATGATGCGTCCGCGCAGATTGTCGGCGCCATCGTTGAAAAGCGTGAGCAGCATGGGGAGAAAACGGTCCGATTGACCAACCAATTGTCTCAGAGCGGCCGCACCGGCGCAACTGCGGCGATTTCGTATCGAATGAGACGCATTTGCCTCAGAAATGGCCCAACGGTGTGATCGCCTGTTGGCTGAATGAACGCGGGCATCTATATAGCCGCGCAACGATCGCGCGACGCTGCCCCCGATGCCCGTGGCGCTGACACCCGAACCAGAAAATCCAGAACAAAGCTGAACTGATGTCCGCAGACGATAATAAATCCACCAAAGCCGAGCGCGATGCCGCATCGCAGGCCGTGCTCGACAATATGGCGCGCCTGAAAGCGCTGCGCCTCGCCCGCGAAGCCTCGATGCCGCAAGCGGCGCCGAAGAAGAAGACCGCCGCGAAATCGAGCCGGACATCCTCGTCCGGCAAGGGCTCGACCGGCAAACCCGCCGAGAAGTCGCCGGCTCTGTCAGCTTGGCTTGCCGAGCAGCGCAAGGGTGGTTTCCGGACATAGCTCGTTGTCGCCACCCGGCTTGACCGGGTGGCCCAGTACACACCGGCCGGAATGTACTGGATTGCCCGGTCAGGCCGGGCAATGACAGGTCAGAGCGCGATTGCCCTTACCCGGTGAAATCTGTTTCAATCACCCGCATGACGTGAATGCGGGGAGCGCGCGATGACACCACGAACCGGCCGCGGCGAGCCGAACAACGAGTCCGACAAGCCGGCTCCGCCGAAAAAGCCCATCGATGACGACGAGGAGGATGGCGATATCGCTACGCCGAAGCGTGATCGTGACGATGAAGCGGACGCCTTTGAACGGCGATAGACATCGTAGGATGCCAAACGAAAACGGCGCACCAGTGACGACGCGCCGTTTTGCATGAAGACAGTCTGGTCGCTCAGGCGGCCTTCAGGCCGACATCCGGCAAGTGTGGGCGTGTACGAAGCGCCTTGGCCATGATGTCTTCCACTTCTGCCTTCTCATGCGGCAACAGCGCGAGGCGGGGCGGGCGGGTCAAGGCGGTACCGCGGCCCATGATGTTCTCGCAAAGCTTGATGCACTGGACGAGATCCGGCCGCGCATCGAGATGCAGCAGCGGCATGAACCATTCATAGATCTTCATCGCCTCGGCATAACGGCCCGCCTTGGCAAGGCGGAACAGCGTCTCGCCTTCGCGCGGGAATGCATTGGACATGCCGGACACCCAGCCTACTGCGCCCATGGCGACGCTTTCGACGATGACGTCATCGAGACCGGCGAACAGCACGAAACGGTCGCCGACCATGTTGCGGGTGTCGATGAAGCGGCGGGTATCGCCGGAGGAATCCTTGAAGCACACCACCGTCTCGACATCGGCCAGCGTGGCGAGAATGTCCGGCGTGACGTCGTTCTTGTAGATCGGCGGGTTGTTGTAGAGCATGACCGGTAGATCGGTCGCCGTCGCCACCGAACGGAAATGCGCGGCGGTCTCATGCGGCTTGGACGAATAGACCAGCGCCGGCATCACCATGATGCCATCGATGCCGACGCGTGCGGCTTCCTTCGCCGTATCGACAGCGAACGCCGTGGTGAATTCGGCGATGCCGCACAATACCGGCACGCGGCCCTTGGCGACCGACTTGGCCGCTTCCATGATCGCGATCTTTTCCTTGCGCTCGAGCGAGGTGTTCTCGCCCACCGAGCCGCAGATGATCAGGCCGGACACACCGTCGCGGATCAGGCCGTCGATCACCTTCGCGGTGGAATCGATGTCGAGCGACAGATCGTCGTGAAATTGGGTGGTGACGGCCGGGAAGACGCCTTCCCAGGAAATGCGGGGACTCATGACAAAACTCCGTGTGATGCCCGCGTGCGATGCATGCCGGCTGATGAAGATGATGAAACCGTGTCCCGGGCGCGATGCAGCGTGAAACGCTGCTTCGCAGAACCGGGACCGTAACGAACTCCAGTGGTTGGTACGGCCCCGGATCTGCGGAGCAGCGCTAAGAGCGCTGCACCGCGTCCGGGACAAGTATTCAAGCGAGAATCAGATCGTGGCGCCGACCTTGCGCAGTTCGGCGAGCACCGGCGCCTTCGGCAGCCAGAGCTTGTCGAATTCGGCGATGACGGCTTCGGTGTCCTTGGCCGCGACCTGGCGCACCGGCACCGAGGTGCCCTTGAAATTCTCGATCAGCGCCGGCTCGCCGCCCGCGAGCTCGTCAATCTGCGCATCGAGGGTGGACTTCACCGCCTTGGTGATCAGCTCCTTGTCAGCAGCCGGCAACGACTGCCAGACGCGGCCCGAGACGACAGCGGCCATTGGCATGAAGACCGCGTTCATCTGCAGGATCGACTTCGACACCTTGTCGAAGCGCTGATTCCACGAGAATTCGAGATCGGCTTCAAGACCATCGACCTGGCCGTTGGACATGGCGTCGAACACTTGCGGCGTCGGGATCGGCGTCGGTGCGGCGCCAAGCGACGAATAGAAATCGCGATAGACCGGCGTCGGATTGATACGCAGCTTCATGCCCTTGATATCGGCGAGCGTGTTGAGATCGCGCACCGAGAACACTGCGCGCATGCCGGTGATGCCCCAGCCAAGGCCGATGGTGCCAGTCTCCTGCGGCAGCACGTCGAACAGTTTCACCGCCAGGGGATGGCGCACGAATTTCGCCACCGCCGGGGTCGAGCGCACGATGTAGGGCGCGTTGATGGCCGCAATATGTGGCACGCGCGAGCCGAGTTCTGCGGCCTGGATGAAGCCCATATCGAGCGCGCCGGTCTGCAGCTGCTGCATCATCGCCGCCTCGTTGCCGAGCTGGCCGGAATGAAACACCGTCATGGTCAGACGGCCCTTGGTCTCTTCCTTCAGTTTGTCGGCAAGCTTCAATGCAGCCTTGTTCCAAGAATGGCCGTTCGGCGTGATGAGGCCGAGGCGCATTTCCTTGGCCTGCGCCAGCGATAGCGACGGGGCGAACACGGATGCAGCAGCGGACGCTGCGAGGAAGCGACGGCGTGAGATGGTCATGACGAGTGCTCCTTGGCGATATGAATTACTTGATGAGGGCAAGAGACAGCGACGGATAGAGCGACAGCAGGATCAGAAGGATGCAGGAGATGAAGAAGAACGGCAGCGTCACCATGAACATCTTGCCGGGCTTGGCGCCGGTAACGGCGGCTGCGACGAAGAAGCAGAGACCGACCGGCGGCGACAGCAGCCCGAGTACGAGATTGATGACGACGACGACGCCGAATTGACGGGGATCGATGTGATAGATCTCGGTGGCGATCGGCAGCAGGATCGGCACCGTCATGATCAGGCCGGGCACGCCGTCGATCACAGTGCCGATGACCAGCAGGATGATGTTACACAGCAGCATGAAGCTGATCGGATCCCTCGCCACCGTCTGAATCCAGGCCGCGGTTTCCTGCGGCACCTTGCCGAAGATGAGAACCCACGAAAACACGGCGGCAGCGGCCACGAGGAACAGCACGATGGCCGAATAGATGCCCGAACGCAGCATCATCTGCGGCAGCTGCGACCACTGGAATTCCTTGGTCCAGTATTTGCCGATCACTGCGGACGCGACAGCGCCGACCGCAGCCGACTCGGTGGCATTGGCAAGGCCGGAGAGAATCGAGCCGACGATGACGATGGGGATCAGCAGCGTGGGGCACGTGCGCAGGATGGTCATGACGCGCTGCTTCGGCGTCTGATATTCGGCCCGCGGATAGTTGTGGATGTAGCCCATGATGGCGATGATCACGCAGAACATCGCCGTGAGGATCACGCCGGGAATGATGCCGGCGATCAGCATGTCACTCACCGAGACCTGCGCCAGCACGCTGTAGACGACGAACATCACCGAGGGCGGGATGATCGGGCCGAGCATGCCGCCATAGGCGGTGAGGCCCGCAGCGAAGGTCTTGTCATAACCCTTCTTCTCCATCTCTGGCACCATGATCTGCGCCATGATGGCCACCTGCGCCGTGGCCGAGCCAAGGATGGAGGAGATGAACATGTTGGCGAGAACGTTGACGTAAGCGAGACCGCCGCGCAGGGAGCCAATGAAGGCCATCGCCATATCGACGATGCGCTGGGTGATGCCGCCGCCATTCATGATCTCGCCGATCAGGATGAAGAGCGGAATTGCGATCAGGCCGTAGCTGTCGACCCCGCCGAACAGCTGCAACGGATAGGACTGGAACAGCACCGGATTGCCGGACGCCATGACGTAGACGAAGCCCGCGAGGCACAGGCACAGGCCGATCGGCACGCCGACCAGCATGATGATCATGAAAGCCGCCGAGGTGATCATATCAGTTCACCCCGTCGAGTTCGGACAGGGTGAAGCCTTTTGGCGCGACCCGCGGCACGACGCCGATGTCCTCGAGCAGGTTGGCTGTCCCGTGGATGGTCATCGACACCGCGAAGATCGGCAGTATCAAATAGAGCACCCAGGTCGGCCAGTTCAGCGTCTGCGTGCGCTCGGTGTAGAGAAAGTTGAACGTCGCGCCGGCAAATTTCTTGGCGTCGAAGCCTGCGCTCGCGATGCCGACCGGGTCCATCCACAGCACGCAGGTGATCATCAGGCCGACGGCGAACACGATCACCATGCCGGTGGCAACGAGCTTGAACCGCTTCTGGTTTTTAGCGGACAGTCGCTCGGTCATCATGGTGACCGCGAAATCGAGCCGCAGCCGCGTCATCGCGGAGGCGCCGATGAAGGTCAGCCATACCACCGAATAGACCGCGGATTCGTCGATCCAGTAGATCGGGAACTGAGCGTAGCGGGTGACGACATTCACCAGGATCAGCGCCGTCAGGAGATACATCAGCCCCATGATGGCCAGCCGCTCAAAGGCGAGCAGGCCGCGAGATGCCGCCATCACCACATGGCTGACCCCGACCGCCGAAGCCGGCGAAATTGTCTGATCACTCATGAATGCTCCCCCGCATGTCACAAAAGTGAGGTGATTTTCAGGATCGTATAATTTATACATTTTGCGAGTCAAACGATTGTCTGCACAAATTGACGGCTTGAAGCGTTTTTGTGCAGCAGCGAAAAGACGACAGACCAGCATGCACGCCCAGCGAAAAGGCGAGATATATCAATGAGCTCTCCGCTGAAGCACCGCACGCTTTCGGCCATGATCACGGATCAGCTTCGGCAGGCCATTCTCGACGGGACCTATCCCGCCAGCTCGCAGCTCCGCCAGGACGCGCTCGGCGAGGCCTATGGGGTAAGCCGGATTCCGGTCCGCGAGGCGCTGTTCCAGCTCGAGGCCGAAGGCCTGGTGCGGATCGTTCCGCAGAAGGGCGCCATCGTCTCGGAACTGTCGCTCGACGAGATCAATGACGTGTTCGACCTGCGCGTGCTGCTGGAGCCACGCATGCTCCAGCAATCGGCCCCCCATTTTTCCGCCGATAACTTCGCAGTGCTGGACGGCATCCAGAAGCGCTTCGAGGCAGCGATTGCGGCCGGCAATCGCAGCGAATGGGGACAGATCAACGCCGAATTTCACATGGCGATGTATGTGAATGCGCGGCAGCCGCGCACCCAGAGCATCGTGATGGCCCTATTGCAGACCAGCGATCGCTATACGCGGATGCAGCTCTCCACCGTCGAAGCCATGGGCATTGCCGAGAAGGAACACGCGGAGCTGATCGCGCTGTGCCGCCATGGAAAGATCGACGATGCCTGCGGATTCCTAGCGCAGCACATCGAAGCCGTGCGCAGCGACCTGCTGCGCGTGGTCGGCCGCACCATCGCGAAGAATGGCGCGGCCTGACGGCGTTCAGGCGAGTTCCTGCTCGACGAGGCCGGCGAGATAGCTGGCGCCGATCGGCAACAGATCGTCGTTGAAGTCGTAACCGGGATTGTGGACGGGCACCCCGCCTTTGTCGGCGCCGCGCTGGCCGAAGAAGAGATAGGCGCCGCGGTTCTTCTCCAGCATGAACGCAAAGTCCTCGCCGGCGAGAACCGGATTGCCTTCGCGCTGCACTTCAGTGACGCCAGGCACAGCCTCGGCGGCTTGAGCAGCGCGAGCGGCTTCTTCGGCGGTGTTGATAGTCGGCGGATAAGCGCGCTTGTAGTCGATCTCGGCGCTGCCGCCTTGGGCTTGCGCGATTAGTGTCACCGAACGCTTGAACAGCTCCTCGACACGGTCACGCACTTCGGGCTTCAGCGTGCGCACCGAGCCGCGCAGCTCCACCGTCTCCGGCAGCACGATATTCGACGTGCCGCCATGGATCTGACCAATGCTGATGATCGCCGATTCCAGCGCATCGACCTGGCGCGACGGGATCGCGTTGAGCGCATTGATGACCTGCGCCGCCATCGCCACCGTATCGATGCCTTGCTGCGGATGCGCGCCATGGGAGGACCGGCCGCGCAGCGTGATCGTGAAGTAATCGATCGCAGCAAGCGCTGTGCCGGTCAGCGCCCTCACCGTGCCGAGCGGCAGGTCCGGACTGTTGTGAATGCCGTAGATGGAATCGCAGGGAAAGCGCTCGAACAGCCCGTCATCCATCATCGCCTTGGCGCCGGCGAGGCCTTCTTCGGCGGGCTGGAAGATCAGATGCACGGTGCCGGCAAAGTTACGTGTCTCGGCGAGATATTTTGCGGCCCCCAGCAACATGGTGGTGTGGCCGTCATGGCCGCAGGCATGCATGCGGCCGGGATTCTGCGAGCGATGGGCGAAGTCGTTGCCCTCTTCCATCGGCAGCGCGTCCATATCGGCCCGCAAACCGATGGCGCGGTTGCTGCCCGCAGCCTGATGGCGACCGCGGATGACGCCGACTAGGCCGGTGCCGCCGAAGCCGCGATGCACCTCGATGCCCCATTCCGCGAGACGCTTGGCGACGATCTCGCTGGTACGCTCTTCCTCGAAACCGATTTCGGGATGCGCGTGAAAATCACGGCGCCATTCGGTCATTTCGGCATGCAGTTCGTCGAGGCGGGTGCGCGGGCTCATTGAAGGTCTCACTGGCGTTCGGGATTGAAGCGACCGATGCTGCCTCAATCGCCCTGCAACGCAAAGCGCAAAGCGACATCACTCCGCCGAAAATCCGAACGACAGATCGCAACGTGGAAAATCGTCACCACCTCAAGGCGCAGAAAACGAAATCGCGCGTCTACCGAACAGGGCAACGTCCGCCGCGAAGCGAAGCCAGCAAGGCCGATATGAACGAAAGAGGTCCTGGCGATCCGATTAGCCTCACTCACACGATGATAACGCCAATGCCGGTGAACTGCCCACCCGTCGCTGCCGCGTGCTGATGGTCATCTCGATCCACCCGCGGCGTTGATCATAGACGGGACCGCTGACCAAACTATAATCGAAACGCATCGACTTTTTGTCGGACGCAATAACCGGCACCGGATATTGCAGCCGGGGCGGATTGAGGCTCACCTGCCCCACCGTCTCGATCTCCTCGATCTCATATCCGTCCCGAGCAGGAATCACGTCACGATAAGACCGTATCGTTTCGTTCAGACCGTGATCGGTTTGCGTGCGCGACAAAGTGTTGGACACATGGATGAGATCGTCGGCCTGAGGAGTTGCGGGCATGTGCGGCGCTGCCACGGCTGAAGCAGGCAACAGGTCGAAAACTGCAGGAATCGGAACTGCAAATTTGAGCTGATTGACCGGCTCGCCGGCAATGCGCTCGATCGCGCCATAGACGACGCCGATCACGCAGCCTCGGGAGTCCAGAACGGGCCCGCCGCTATTGCCTTTATCGATCAGAACACTCGTCGTGATCGCATCGGTCTCGACATTTCCAATGCGCCCTTCGAGAAAATGCGTCTTCGGGAGTTCAAATGGATAGCCCATCACAAAGACGACCTCGCCGACCTGCGGCGATGATTTGCGAAGCGGCAGTACCGTTAGCCCAGGCGGCGACTTTACCATACGCAACAGCGCGACATCGTGTCTCTTACTGCGCTCGACCAGTTCCAATTGATAGGCTTCGGCGCCGGCCGTCGAAGGCCCACGCGTGGCCGTGATGGTGAGCGATACATGACTTGAGGCGTCGGGCACCATATGGCTGGCGGTCAGCACATGCCCCTCTGGACTGATCACAAAACCGGTGCCAGCGATGCTCGTGACACCGCCGTCTTTTTGAGGGCCGGTTGCTCGGATTAGGAGCGTGCCCGGTGCCATTGCACGATAAATGACGGGCCCGGGATCATCGGCCCGAACAGTAGCCGGCCACGATACGAGCGCAATAACGCAAGCGTTCGCCAGAAGGAAAAATGAACGCATAGCCTGATCCTAAAGGGCGTCAATGACGTCCTTGACCGCCTTTGTGATCTTGTCCCGATTTTCCTTCGTAGTGGCCACCTCAATCTTCTGAGCAATCGTCATGAGCCGCATGGCGGCCTTCCAGATATTGTTGAAAGTGACAGGATCGTCTTCATTCTTCGCAATCTTCTCAAGGCTGGTTGTGATCGCCTTCAGTTGCTCCAGACCTTGCCCAACACCGATATCCGCGAGTTGGTCGTATTTGGCAGCCTCCGTCGTCACCGCCGTCACATTCTCCTTGTTCGCCGCCCAGATCGCAGCGAAGCAACCTCTGAAGACGCTGCTTCCGATCTTGCGGTTGTCAGCCGACGCATCCAGATTTTTGCATTCTTCTATTGCCTTTGCCTTTTTGAACCCATTCTTGAGCGCCAATTGGGCTTCAACAAAGTGCCCGACGGCTTCTGCCATGCGGCCAGATTCGTATTTCGTCATCGCGTCACTCAGGTTGCCGGCATTCGCGATGATCAATTTCCGATTTGCGTCCGTCTTCAGATACTGCCTGACTTTGTCGAGGCGACGTGTTTCGTCGATATACTTGGCCCCCTCCACGATGACCGGTGCGATAACCGATTTGAATATTTCGTAGATTGCCGTGAAGGCCGCAACGATGCCCGCTTCGTCTGACGGGCTGATGCCATAATATTGCAAGGCAAAATTCTCCAGACTTGCCTTACAATCGGTTAGGACCTTCGCCTCGATGTTCGCGCCGGGCGTATCGACGTCGATGCGATAGTCTGCAAAAAGAGATTTGAACGCCCTGACGATGTTGTTCACATCGACATCTGACGTGATGTCGGATTTTGCCACCGCCTTCACTTGTGCCGTGACCGCGTTCAGATAAGTGATCGACGACTGCAAAACGATTTGCTTTTTCCTGGGGTCGCACAACAGGGACTCATCGCCCGGAAAGTTCGGCACACCGTTCAGATCGCCTTCCAGCAGATAATTCGATAGTTGCTGGCGAATCTTGTAGGCGCGCACAGTCGCGAGCCGGCTGTCGACCATGGTTGCGGACGATTTGGTGAGCGCACCAATCGACTCGACAAGAGCCGAAACTGTCGGGGGCATGCCATCTGGCTGGTCGTCCGCCGCCCATACCGGTGACGACGACAGCAGTGTCACAAACAATATCTGAAAAATGCGCTTCATCTATTCACCCCACACAATCGTTGCGGCTTCTGGAAATTTGAACTTTCCTGCGCCATCCATCAGCGCGTTTTTTATTTCAGCGGTTGGGATCGCGCAGTTTGAATCGTCTTCGATTCGACCATTGGTATGCACAGCGACGATGGAAGTACCGCCTCGTAGCAGGATCGGAGCGCCACTGGAGCTATCCGACGTGTCGCACGAATGCACCCTGGCTTTCTCCTTGCCATAGCAAACGGCTGTGCGTTTGGTGACACATTGACTATCGGCAGAATATCGCTTGGTGAACTTCGAGTCGTTCTCATGCCAGGTGAGATAGGACTCCAGATCCGCTCCGTCCTGACAGGACGTCCAGGGATCGCGCGCAGATAATTTGAGGAATGCGCCAGCGAACTTATCTGGCACCGTCTCCATCTTCAGAAACAGAAAGTCGAGTGCAGATGCTTGCTGATCGTCGCCGTCAAGCGCATGGGCTGTGATCCCTTGCGGCCAGGGATCATCGATCATGTTGATATTCAGGAGGATCTGATAGTCGATGGCTTTAAAACCTGCGGTCTGATGACAGTGATGGGCGGTGAGAAGCAATCCGCCGCCTAGATGTGTCCCAGTGCAGACTTGCCGACGTCCGTCTTCGCTTCGAACCAAGATCAAGACCGTCGCGAGTTCTGCGATTGCCCTGCGACGGGCGTTCAACTGGGCTTGATCGACATTTCCAATGGGAAGCGGGGGGAGCGCGAAGAAGCATGATGGATCATCGGCGCGGCCGGGTTGCTGGCCGCATTGGGGCGGCCTCGCGGGGGAAGGTTGGGGGGAACGACTCGGCACGATCATCGTGCCATTATCGCCGACCGTGTAATACGGCGTCGCATTCTTGGTCGTGGCGCGAACCACGCCGCCGTCCCAGACCATGGTCGCGACCGGGGGAATGTTCAGCTTTGCTGGGCTTGTCCTCAGCGGATCGATGAGCAACCGGTTCTTATCCATGTCGGACAAGTTGCTCAGATCGTGGCCCGCGGTGGCGAGCGTCTGCAGCGATTGCTGGATGTTTTGGTCGAACTTCAGACGCGGCGTCGCTATGCCCGACTGTGTGGATTTATCTACGAACTGCCGCGCAAAGGTCTGAGACAGCGGCTGAAAGACGTTATGCTCGATCGTCGCCAAGCCCGTAGAAAGTGATCGCGTCTCGGCCGTAGAGGTCGTTGCAAGGTTGCAAGGCCCACCCGACGCAGCCTGCAGGCCGAATGCGGATGCCAACGCGACAGTGCCAATCGACAGATTGCGCCACCTCTGCACGCTGAAGCCCCCATCGCCAACATCGCACAACCTCAGGATATCACGAAGTGAAGAGCCGGCAAACTAAAATGAACTCGGCAGCATCACTCCGCTGAAAAACCGAATGGCACGCTGAGCGTCCTGAAATCGTCGGGCAACAATTCACGACCGATGGGAAGCGCCGAGCGCGCGGTGCAACGTGGACGATGGCAGACGCGGCAGGCGACCCCCACCGGCGTCGGCGCATCAGCGCGCGGACCAGCGCCATCACGCGTATAGATCAATTGGCCCGCATGCTCCGCAGCACAGCCGACAGCAATGGCACGCTCGATACGCTGCGCGCCGAACGAGCCGCCGCCCGCCGTCACCGTGCGCGCGATCGAGAAAAAGCGCTGCCCGTCCGGCAACTCAAGCCATTGCGTCACCAGTTCGCGCGGCGTGCGGAAAACATTATGCACGGACCAGAGCGGACATGCACCGCCATGCTTCGCGAAGGGGAAGCCGGCGCCGTCGAGCAGCTTGGAGATGTTGCCTGCAGGATCGACGCGGATGAGGAAAAAGGGGACTTTCTCCGCGCCCGGCCGCTGCAACGTGGTGATACGATGGGCGCACTGTTCAAAGCTCACGCCGAACTGGCGCGCCAGCGCTTCGAGATCGTAGCGGCGCGTTTCCGCGGCGCGCGCGAAGGCGGCATAAGGCATCACGATCGCCGCTGCCGCATAACCCGCAAGCGCACGCCGCGCGAGAAGCTCGGCGCTCTTGCTGGTGAACTTGTTGTCTTCGAGAGCAGCACCGATCTCATTGCCGAATTCGAGATAAGCGAGCTGCTGCGCCAGCTGGAAATGGAGGCTCGCAGTGTCGAGCGAATCTTCCAGCAGCAATTGCCGGCGGTGCAGATCGAGGCGCCTGACAGAACCGAGCATGACGTCCGGTGGCATGTAGCGCACCTGCAGCCTGTGCCGCGTCTTCAACCGCTCGATGAAGCCGCCCGCACCTGACGTTGCCTGTGCAAGGCGTTCGGCGGCATCGTCGATCGCCGCGAAATTGTTCTTGCGAGCCGCCAGAAAGCGCCGCACTTCGGCGACGGGATCGTTGGCATCATAGCCGCCTCCCTCCTCCGGCGCGGCTCCCGCACTCGCCGGCCCGCGGCGCTCGGCCAGCGCAAGCTGCTCCTCGCGATAGGCCGTGTAGAGCCGCAGGAACGCTTCGGCCATGCCGGGATAGCTGACGGCGAGATCGCTGATCTCGAGCGAGGGGATATCGATGTCCGAGAACATCGGCTCTTTCAGGATCGATTGCAGCCGCGCCGTGGAATCCGCACCGCCGTCGCCGGCGAGATCCGCCAGATCGATGGTGTAAGTGCGCGCCAGACGCAGCAGCATGTCGGCCGTCATCGGCCGCTGGTTGCGCTCCAGCAGCGCCACATAGGGCGCGGAAATCTCGAGATCCGCAGCCATGTCCGCCTGTGTCAGGCCGAGATCGCGCCGCAGCCGCCGCAAACGCGGCCCGATAAAGACGGATCGACCTCCTGACGGCGCCATGTCGCTACCTAGATACCTCATTCACCGCGCGTGACACGGCCCGCCCGAGCCATGCGCTGTGAACTGTTATTGTTTACAACATTACATGCGATCATTGTAAAGTCTGACAAGTTAGCCGCGTTCCGTCTAGCTCCTGCCGATCCCGTGCTTACAACCGGCGTTAGACATTTCGTCGAGAACAAGAGGGAACGGCACCATGAACTTCCAGCCACGCGGCATCAGCGACCAGATCATCCGGGGCCCCGGCTCCTATGCGAGCGAGGTCGAGGCGGCGGCTGCGCTGCTCAAGACCCAGCCGACCTGGAACGGCGTCGGCGCCGAAGCCGTCGCCCGCATGCGCCTGCAGAACCGCTTCAAGACCGGCCTAGACATCGCGCGCTTCACGGCTGCGCAGATGCGGGCCGACATGGCCCGCTATGACAACGATGCGACCAAATACACCCAGTCGCTCGGCTGCTGGCATGGCTTCATCGCGCAGCAGAAGCTGATCTCGGTCAAGAAGCATTTTGGCACCACCGACCGCACCTATCTCTATCTCTCGGGCTGGATGATCGCCGCGCTGCGTTCGGAATTCGGCCCGCTGCCGGATCAGTCGATGCACGAGAAGACCTCGGTGCCGGCACTGATCGAAGAACTCTACACTTTCCTGCGTCAGGCTGACTCCCGCGAACTCAGCAACACGTTCCGTGCGCTCGATGCGGCCCGTAAGGCCGGCGACAAG
Organism: Hyphomicrobium sp.; assembly: GCA_030148425.1. GTDB lineage: Bacteria > Pseudomonadota > Alphaproteobacteria > Rhizobiales > Hyphomicrobiaceae > Hyphomicrobium_B. Next base: position 443,245 of record JASBTM010000003.1, read on the forward strand.
GCCAAGGAAGAAGAGCTGATCGCTTCGATCGATAACTTCCAGACTCACGTCGTCCCGGTCATCGCGGATATCGATGCGGGCTTCGGCAATGCCGAGGCGACCTATCTGCTCGCCAAGAAGATGATCGAAGCCGGCGCTTGCGCACTGCAGATCGAGAACCAGGTCTCGGACGAGAAGCAGTGCGGCCATCAGGACGGCAAGGTCACGGTGCCGCATGAGGTCTTCCTGGCGAAGATCCGCGCCTGCCGTCACGCCTTCCTCGAACTCGGCGTCGAAGACGGCGTCGTCGTCACCCGCACCGACTCGCTCGGCGCAGGCCTGACCCAGCAGATCGCCGTCAGCCACAAGCCGGGCGATCTCGGCGACCAGTACAACAGCTTCCTGGACTGCGAGGAAGTCGATGCATCGAACATCGGCAATGGCGATGTCGTCATTACCCGCAATGGCAAGCTGATGCGTCCGAAGCGTCTGCCGAGCAATCTCTACCAGTTCCGTCCCGGCACCGGTGAAGATCGCGTCGTGCTCGACTGCATCACCTCGCTGCAGAACGGCTCGGACCTTTTGTGGATCGAGACCGAGAAGCCGAATGTCGAACAGATCGCCAAGATGGTCGACCGCATTCGCGAGGTCGTGCCGAATGCGAAGCTGGCCTACAACAACTCGCCGTCCTTCAACTGGACGCTGAACTTCCGCTGGCAGGTGTTCGACGAGATGAAGGCCGCCGGCAAGGATGTCAGCAAGTACAACCGCGCCGAACTGATGAAGGCGGAATATGACGAGACGGAACTGGCGAAGCAGGCCTACTAGCTTATCCGCACCTTCCAGGCGGATTCGGCCAATCGCGCCTGCATCTTCCATAAACTTATC